>JAXHLI010000001.1:0-336249 GCA_034522365.1 Desulfurivibrio sp.
GTAGAAGGTCTTGTCCTCCTGTTCGCCGTTTATGATCAGATCCCGCACCCGCAGGTTCATGCCCATGATCTCCAGAGCCGCCACCCGGCCGCCGCCCACCTTGGGCAGCAGTCGCTGGCAGACGATCCAGCGGACGGTGTCCACCAGCCGGTTGCGCACCTGGATCTGCTCCTCCTGCTCGAACATTCCCAGAATCCGGTTAATGGTCTGGCCGGCATCGACGGTATGGAGGGTGGAGACTACCAGGTGGCCGGTTTCGGCGGCCGACATACCGATTTCCATGGTGGTCCGGTCCCGCATCTCGCCCACCAGGATGATTTTCGGGGCTTGGCGCAGGGCGGCCCGCAGCCCCGAGGAGAATTCATCGAAATCGTTGCCCAGCTCCCGTTGGTTGAAGGTCGCCTGCTTGTGGGGGTGAACAAACTCGATGGGGTCTTCCAGAGTAACGATATGTTCGGGACGCTCATCGTTGAATTTGTCCAACAGGGCCGCCAGGGTGGTGGACTTACCGGAGCCGGTGGCGCCGGTGACCAGGATAAAACCGGTGCGCTCGATGGTCATCTTGTTGAAGATATCGGGCAGTTTGAGCTGGGAAATGGTGGGGATCGAGGTGGCCAGCTGGCGCAGCACCGTGGTCAGGTTGCCTTTCTGGGAAAAGATGTTGACCCGGAAGCGGGCCTTGCCTTCCAGGGTGTGGGAAAGATCACAGGAGCCGTGCTCGATCAGGTCGTTTAACAAGCGCTTGTCGCCCCGGATCAGATTCAGGGCAAAGACCTCGTTCTGGAATGGGGTCAACTCCTCCACCGGCGGGTTCACCGGCACCGGGGTCAGGCGCCCGGAAGTCTCCACCTGCAGCGGCCGGCCGACGGTGATGTTGAGATCGGAGACGCTGCCGTAGGTCTCCAGCATGGTGGTGATCCAGTAATCAATTTCCGCTTCCTTCATGGTGAACCCTTTTTGTTTGGTGAATGCTCACAAGGTGTACCAGCCGTTAAGGCCGACAAGTTGTCGTCCACCTTGGCCAACGATTGGGCGATTCGCTGTTATGATAATGGCAGGGCGCTGATAATCGCAACGATTTATTGCGGCGTTTCGTTTTTTTCGTAACCGTTCAGCAGCACCGCACGTTTTGTTCGTCGTTGTCGTAATCGTAATCGAGAAGGCAAAACAATAGGCGATTACGATTACGACAACGACAACGATACGGCCCGTTAGAACGACGTTTGTCGGCCTTTGGTGAACGGTTACTTTTTTTCAGGCGTTGGTAGCAGCAGATAAAAATCGGCCCGGTGCCGGCTTACCCCGGCCGCCCGGGCGGCGTAGTCGCCATGGCCCCAGAAGAGGTCGATGCGGCCGGTTCCCCGGATGGCCGAGCCGCTGTCGTGGTTGAAGGTAAAGCGCTCCAAAGGCTGCCAGCCGGAGACTTCACCGTGGTCGTCAAATTCCGGTTTCCGGGCCGCCAGCCAACCCAGCGCTCCCGGCGGGTAATGCCGCTGGTCCAGGGCCAGGGAGCGGCCGGCGGTCAGCGGTCGGCCAAAGGCGCCCAGCGGGCCGGGGGTGCCGGGCTCGCCCAGGCGGAAAAAGATATAGGACGGATTGTGGTGCAGGACCCGCCGGCGCTCGTCGGGGTGCTCCCGCAGATAGTTGAGGATTCCCGGCAGATCGGCCTCTTCCCGTCGCAGTTTGTCTTCGCGGACCAGTAGCCGGCCGATACTGCGATATTGCCGGCCGTTTTTGGCGGCGTAAAGCACCGGCCGTACCCGGCCGTCGGCCAGCCGCACCCGGCCTGAACCCTGCACATGGAGCACAAAGGCCTCCAAAGGATCGGCCAGATAGAGCAGTTCGTTGCCGGCCAGCAGATCCTTTTCCTCAATCTGTTGCCGGCTCCAGTAGGGCTCCAGGCGGCCATCGACCAGCCGACCCGCTTGGTCTTTGGTGGTTACCAGATCGGCGGGCGGGGCATACAACGGATAACGGTATTGTTCATCGGGCTCCAGGCGGCCGGCCACTTCCGGCTCGAAATAACCGGTGAGAAAGGCTCGCTTATTCTTGCCGCCGGGGCCGTTCTGGGGGCAGAAAATAAAATTTTGTTCCACGTAGGCGGCCAGTTCGGCCGGGTCGGCGGCCGCCCGAGCGGCGGTGGTAAAGGCCGCCAAACCCTGGCGCAACTCCGCCAGGGCATAGCTTTGGCCGCAGAATTGATAACGGTGATCATCGTCCCGGCCAGCCATGATCCGCAGGCTGGTCTCGGCGGCGGTCACCAGGCCGCGCAGCTCAAGATCATCGTAAGGTGACGACTCCCAAACGGCGGCCGGCGGTTGCGCCCCGTTGGCCGCCGCCGCCCAGCCGTCGCCCGCCCCCGCGCCTAACGCCCAAAGCCCCAGCAACAGGGTCGGTAACCACCGTCTGGCCTTCCAACGATGACCCCAGAATAATCCGCGCATAGCCCGCTCAAAATCTCTTCTCAAGGTAACCGTTCAGCAGCACCGCACGTTATCGGCGCTCGACGCCGACAATCTGCGGCATTGCTGAACGCTTGCCCCTTGACAGGATGCCAACCGCTCTCTATATTGCCCCCTTCGATTCTGCGATGGCGGAGCGAGCAGCCGGAGTGGTGAAACTGGTAGACGCACTGGACTCAAAATCCAGCGACCGCAAGGTCATGTCGGTTCGATTCCGACCTCCGGCACCAGTTGATTTCAGGGGTTTTTGTCGGTATTACGGGCAAAAACCCCTTTCTTGTTTTAAGCTTTTTTTTATTTGTCGTCCTCCCTGGCGGGGGGTTGGTCGCCATTGCCGGCCAGGGCCTCGGGTGGGGTGGAGAGCAGGGATTCATCGATCCCGGCCGCTGCCGCCAGATTCTCGGCGGCAACCTCGGGTAGGGGGGCCTCGCCGGCGGGGTCGGCACCGGCATCGGCATCTGCACCGGCATCGGCACCGGCACCGGCACCGGAGCCGGAGTTGCCGCTGTGGCGCAGGGCCTTGCTCACCGCCCCCAGTATATCGGTGGGGATCGGGAAGACGATGGTGGAAGTCTTATCGCCGGCCACATAGGTCAGGGTCTGCAGGTAACGCAATTGCAGGGCTTCGGGCTGGCGGGAAAGCACCTGGGCCGCTTGCAGTAGCCGCTTGGAGGCCTGCAATTCGCCATCGGCGTGGATCACCTTGGCCCGTCGGTCCCGCTCGGCTTCGGCCTGGCGGGCGATGGCCCGGATCATCGACTCGTTGATATCGACATGTTTGATCTCGACACTGGCCACCTTGATTCCCCAGGCGTCGGTCTGATGGTCCAGCACCTGCTGGATATCCAGGTTGAGCTTCTCCCGTTCGGACAGCATCTGGTCCAACTCGTGCTTGCCCAGTACCGCCCGCAGGGTGGTCTGGGCCAACTGGCTGGTGGCCACCAGGTAATTCTCCACCTGGATGATCGCCTTCTGGGGATCGACCACCCGGAAGTAGACCACGGCGTTGACCTTCACCGAAACGTTGTCCCGGGAGATCACGTCCTGGCTGGGCACATCCATGGTCATGGTCCGCAGGTCGACCCGTACTATCTGTTGAATGCCGGGGATCACGATGATCAGGCCCGGTCCCTTGACCCGCCAGAAACGGCCCAACTGGAAAATCACCCCTCGTTCGTACTCCCGCAGGATTCGGAAGGTGTAGCCCGCCAGCAGGATCAGGCCCGCCAGCACGATCAATAGAAAATAGGTGTCAAACATTTGCTTGTCTCCTTAAGTAAGTGGTCCTTTAGACCCCTGCCCCGGCATGGGGTCCACATCCAGTTCCAAGCCGCGCACGGCGGTGACCTTCACCCGTTGGCCCTGCTTGATCGGACCGTTGGCCAGGGCCCGCCAGTTTTCGCTGTGGACGGTAATCCAGCCGCGATGTTCGGCGTCGAAATCGGCCTGGGCGATGCCTTCCGCGCCGATCATCTCCTCGACGCCGGTCACCACCGGGCGTTGCAGGGCTTTTAAGGCCATGCCCAGGATCAGCATCACGAAAAGCACGGTGGTTACCGTCACCCCGATAATTAATGACCAGGGCAGGGTAAAGCCGGGGGCGGAAGTATCCATAAGCATCACCGAACCGATTACAAAGGCCACCACGCCGCCGATCCCCAGCACCCCGAAGGAGGGCATCATCATCTCGACGGCCATAAAGGCGACCCCGAGCAGGATCAAACCAACCCCCGCGAAGTTGACCGGCAGCAGGTGAAAGGAGTAAAGCGCCAGCAACAGGCAGATGGCGCCGGCGACCCCCGGCACCAAAACGCCGGGATTGTAAAATTCGAGCAGTAGGCCGTAGACCCCGATCAGCATCAGGATATAGGCCACACTGGGGTTGGTGATGGTGGCCAGAAAGCGGTTGCGCCAGTCGGGGTTGATATATTGGCGGGGGGCCCCGGCGGTGGCCAGGGTGATTTCTCCCGCCTTCAATTCAATAACGCGGCCATCGATTTGCTGCAGCAGATCGTTGAGATCGGCGGCCATCAGATCGATGACGTTGTTCTCCAGGGCCTCGGCAGCAGTCAGGCTGACCGCCTCCCGCACCGCCTTTTCGGCCCATTCCACGTTGCGGCCCCGCATTTGAGCCAGGCCGCGGATATAGGCGGTGGCGTCCTCGATCTGCTTGCGGCTCATGGCATCGGCGGGGGCTTTACTCGCGGTTTCTTCCGGGGCGGCGCCTTCCTCTTCAGTTGTTTCTTCCCCCGGAATTTCCGGTTCCGGGGGTTCCGGCAGACCGCCGGGGCCGCCGATGGCCACCGGAGTGGCGGCCCCCAGGTTGGTGCCCGGAGCCATGGCGGCGATATGGCTGGCATAGAGCATGTAGGTGCCGGCACTGGCGGCCCGGGCCCCGGAAGGGTGCACATAGATCGCCACCGGTACCGGCGAGGCGATGATATCCTTGATGATCGCCCGCATGGAGGTGTCCAGGCCGCCGGGGGTGTCAAGCTGCAGTACCAGTAGCTGGGCGTTGATGTCGGCCGCCCGTTGCAGGCCGCGCTGGATATAGTCGGCGCTGGCCGGCCCGATGGCGTCACTTAAGGTCAGCACCACCACCGGCGGGGCGGCCGGCCGTTGGGGGGGCTGCTCGGCGGTGGCGAGGGCGCCGACCAGCGGCCACCACCAGGGGGCCAGCAGCAGGAAGAGAAACAGCGGCAGCAGGAGCCGCGAGGTGCGTGGCGGCTGAACGGTTACCATTATTGCAGGGCCTGTTCCAGATCGGCCCGGATATCGTCGATATGCTCCAATCCCACCGAGAGGCGCACGAAATCCGGTGATACCCCGGCCGTTTGCTGCTCTTCGGGGGTCAACTGGGAGTGGGTTGTGGAGGCCGGATGGATGGCCAGGCTCTTGGCATCGCCGATATTGGCCAGATGGCTGAAGAGTTTGAGCTTGTTGATAAACTTGCGGCCGGCCTCCAGGCCGCCCTTGATGCCGAAACCCACCAGGGCGCCGAAACCGCCGTTTAAGTAGCGCCGGGCCATCTCGTGGGTGGGGTGGTCGGCCAGGCCGGGGAAGAGCACCCACTCCACGGCCGGATGTTCCTGGAGAAAGTCGGCCACCGCCCGGGCGTTGGCGCAGTGGCGCTCCATCCGCAGAGTCAGGGTTTCCAGCCCCTGGATAATCAGGAAACTGTTCATCGGCGCCAGGCAGGCCCCGGTGTCGCGCAGCAGGATGGTCCTGGCCCGGATGATGTAGGCCCCCTTGCCCACCGCCTGGGTCCAGACCACGCCGCCATAGGAGGAGTCGGGCTCGCTGAGCATCGGGTACTTGCCGGCCGCCTCCCAGTCGAAATTGCCGGAATCGACGATCACCCCGCCGATGGAGTTGCCATGCCCGCCGCAGAACTTGGTCAGCGAATGGACCACGATATCGGCCCCGTGCTCGAAGGGCCGGCAGAGCGCCGGGGTGGGTACCGTGTTGTCGACGATCAGCGGGATTCCGGCGGCGTGGGCGATTTCGGCCAGGGCTTTGATGTCGGGGGTATCCAGCTTGGGGTTGCCGATGCTCTCCACCAGCAGGCAGCGGGTCTGCTCGGTGATCGCCGCGGCGAACGCCTCCGGCTGTTGGGCCGACACGAAGGTGGTGGTGATCCCGTAGCGGGGCAGGGTGTGGTGCAGCAGGTTATAGGTGCCGCCATAGAGGCTGGAGGCGGCCACCACCTGCTGGCCGGCCTCGCAGATATTCATGATGGCGTAGCTGATGGCCGCCGAGCCGGAGCTGGTGGCCAGGGCCCCGACCCCGCCCTCCAGCATCATCATGCGCCGCTCCAGCACATCGGTGGTGGGGTTCATGATCCGGGTATAGATATTGCCGGTGGCCTCGGCGGGGAAATCCTCGGGGCGCAACCCCTCGCTGTCCAGGTTGAGCCGCGGGGCCCAGACTTCCGGTTTCAGGGAAAACAGCGTGGCGGCATCGTCGGTATCGGCAAAGACATAACTGGTGGTCTGATAAATCGGCACCGCCCGGCTGCGGGTGGCGATATCGGGGGTGTGGCCGCCATGGAGGGCGATGGTTTCCGTTTTCCAGGTCTTTGTGGTCATGGTTCAGTCTCTTGGTAGGCTGGATTTAGAAGTGGCTACGGTTAGCAGTTCATCTTGTCACTCTCCCTGCTTCGGCGGGCGATGTCAAGATTAAAGGCTGAACGCTTACGCATTGACAGTGGTTCCGGCCCGGTGTAAGCATGCGGCGGAATTATCGTTTGCTTACCTCGAACACGGAATTTTTTTATGGGAAAATCACTGATTATCGTCGAGTCGCCGGCCAAGGCCCGGACCCTGCAACGCTACCTGGGCAATGATTACGCGGTCAAGGCTTCGGTGGGGCATATCCGCGATCTGCCGGTCAAGGAACTCGGGGTGGATATCGAGCACGACTTCGCTCCCCAGTATGTCACCATCAAGGGCAAAGCCAAGGTTATCAGCGAGCTCAAGAGCGCCGCTAAACAGGCCGACCAGGTCTTCCTGGCCCCCGACCCCGACCGCGAGGGGGAGGCCATCGCCTTCCATATCGCCGAGGCCCTGCAAGCCACCAAGAAACCCATCCGGCGGGTACTGTTCCACGAGTTGACCAAAAAGGCGGTGCTGGCCGCCCTGGACCAGGCCGGGGAGCTTGACCGCAACCTTTTCCAGGCCCAGCAGGCCCGGCGGGTGCTGGACCGGCTGGTGGGTTACCAGATTTCGCCGCTGCTCTGGGACAAGGTCCGCCGGGGTTTGAGCGCCGGCCGGGTGCAGTCGGTGGCGGTGCGGATGATCTGCGAACGGGAAGGGGCGATCGAGCAGTTTGTCACCGAGGAATACTGGTCGCTGACGGCCCAACTGGAAGGGGTGCAACCGCCGCCCTTTACCGCCACTCTGGAGTATTTTGCCGGCAAAAAAATCGACAACCGCCGGCACAAGATCGCCGATCAAGAACAGGCCCAGGAGCTGGCCGCCGCCCTTAAGGGTAGCAGTCCGACGGTGGCCGGGGTCGAGAAGAAGAAGAAGAAACGCCAGCCCAGCCCCCCTTTTATCACCAGTACCATGCAGATGGATGCCAACCGCAAGCTGCGTTTCTCGGCCAAAAAGACCATGACCCTGGCCCAGCGGCTCTATGAAGGGATCGAGCTGGGCAAGGAGGGCCCCAGCGGGCTGATCACCTATATGCGGACCGACTCCACCCGCATCAGCGATGAGGCCGTCAGCCAGGCCCGCGACTATATCAAACTCCAGCACGGTCCCGATTTTCTGCCGGCCAAGCCGGTGCGTTACAAGACCGGCAAGGGGGCCCAGGACGCCCACGAGGCGGTCCGGCCCACCGATGTCAACCGGACCCCGGAGAGCCTGGCGGGAGTTCTGGACAAGGATATGCTGGCCCTGTACACCCTGATCTGGAAACGTTTTGTCGCCTGCCAGATGGCCCCGGCCCTCTATGACCAGACCGCCATCAAGGTTGCCGCCGGCGAACACCAGCTCAAGGCGACCGGCTCGATCATGCGCTTTGCCGGCTTTATGGCCCTTTACGTCGAGGCCGAGGAAGAGCCGCAGGGCGGGGCTGGAGCCGAGACCACCGGCAAGAGCGGCGCCGGCGCCCAGGCCGAAGCCGAGGCCCGGCTGCCCGACCTGCAAGAGGGGGATGCCCTCAAGTGGCTGGAGATCACCCCCAAGCAGCACTTCACCCAGCCGCCGCCGCGCTACACCGAGGCCACCCTGGTCAAGGCCCTGGAGGAAAACGGGGTGGGGCGGCCCAGCACCTACGCCGCCATTATCTCGACCATCCAGGAAAAGGAGTATGTCCAGCTGGTCCAGCGCAAGTTCCAGCCCACCGACCTGGGCAAAGCGGTCAACGAATTGCTGGTGGCCCATTTTCCCAAGGAGATCGACCCCGAGTTCACCGCTTCCCTGGAAAAGAAGCTCGATGAGGTCGAAGCCGGCAAGGCCCAGTGGGTCAAGGTGTTGCGTGATTTCTACGGCCCGTTCCAGCAGAATCTGGAGCTGGCCAAGGAGGAGATGAAGTCGCTCAAGCACAAGGCGGTGCCCACCGGCCTGGACTGCCCGGTCTGTGACGGTCAATTGGTGATCAAATGGGGCAAGAACGGCGAGTTTCTGGCCTGTGAAAACTACCCGGAATGTAAACACACCCAGGATTTTCGCCGCGACGAGGAAGGCAAGATTACCCCCTTGGAGCGGGAGGCCCCGGAAGATTCGGGGGAGAGCTGCGAAAAGTGCGGCCGGCCCATGGTTTACAAGCATGGCCGGTTCGGCAAATTTTTGGCCTGCTCGGGGTATCCGGACTGTAAGAATGTCCGGGCCCTGAGCACCGGGGTGCCCTGCCCCGAGGAAAATTGCGACGGGGAGATCGTCCAGAAGGTGTCCAAAAGGGGCAAGGTCTTCTATAGCTGCAACCGTTACCCGGCCTGCACCTTTGCCCTCTGGGACAAACCGGTGGCCAAAAGCTGCCCGCTCTGCGGTTCCCCCTATCTACTGGAAAAAACCAACAAGCAGGGGCGCCGTCTGGTATGCCCCAACAAGGAGTGCCGCTATAAAGAGAAGCTGGAGGATGAGGAATAATTTTTTACATTTGGCGGTGGCGTGGTTACAATATACGTACCGTTTGGTATGTAAAGGGAGCCCCCCTTACGTTGATTGTGCGAGGAGGTTGAAATGGTAGGTGGTATCCAGGCAGCGCTGTCCAGCCTGCAGGCCCTGCAGCAGAAGAGTTCGGCCACCGCCCATAATGTGGCCAACGTCGACACCGATGGCTATAAGAAAGTCAAGGTGAGCCTGGCGGAGACGACCCCGCCCGGCGGCGTCGAGGCCCGGGCTGAAAAGATCGACACTCCCGGCCCGATGGTCCAGGAGCAGACCGCCGACGGTCCCGAACTGGTGGAGCAATCCAACGTCGATCTGGCCGAGGAAATACCCAATATGATGCTCAGCCGCCGCTACTTCCAGGCCAATCTCAAAGTAGTCCAGACCGAAGACGAACGTTTGGGCAGCCTGCTGAATATCAAAAGCTGAGCCCGCAAAGCCTGTAAACGATCAGCGGCGCTGCCGGTCGTTTACTCCTGGTGGGTGATTCGGCCGGCCATGATGGTCAGGATCGCCTTGCCCTCCATTGACCAGTCCAAAAACGGTGAGTTGCGGCTGCGGGATTTGAGTTGCTCGGCCCTGAAGGTGAACTTGCGATCCGGGTCGATCAGGGTCAGGTCGGCCGCTTCTCCCACCGCCAACCGGCCGCCGGGAATTCCCAGAATGCGGGCCGGATTGGTGCTCAGCAACTCCACCAGCCTTAGCGGGCTGATGACCTCTTCCCGCACCAAAGCCAGGGCCAACGGTAAGGCGCTTTCCAGGCCGATGATGCCGTTGGCGGCCAGGTCGAATTCCACATCCTTTTCCAGCATACTGTGGGGGGCGTGATCGGTGGCGATGGCGTCCAGGGTGCCGTCCGCCAGGGCCGTTTTGATGGCCGCCACATCGGCGGCGGTACGCAGCGGCGGATTCATTTTGGCGTGGGTGTCGTAATCGCCCACCGCTTCTTCGGTCAGGCTGAAATAGTGCGGCGCGCTCTCCGCCGTTACCCGGACGCCGCGGGCTTTGGCCCGGCGGATCAAGGCCACCGCTTCGGCGGTGGAGACGTGGGCCAGATGGATGGGGCGGCCGGTGTATTCGGCCAGGGCCAGGTCCCGGTAGATCATAATCTCTTCGGCCACCCGGGGAATGCCGCGCAAGCCCAGGTGGGTGGCGATTTCGCCTTCGTTCATGGCGCCGTTGCGGCTTAAGCTCACCTCTTCGGGGTGGCTGATCAGCAGCAGGTTATGATCGCCGGCATATTCCAGGGCCCGCCGCAACAGCTGGCTGTCGCTCACCGGGCAGCCGTCGTCGCTGATTGCCCGCGCCCCGGCGGCGGCCATCTCGCCCAAGGGGGCCAGGCTCTCGCCCCGGCTGCCCTGGCTGATCGCCCCCACCGGGTAGACCCGAGTGGCCGCCGTGGCCGCCAGGGCCAGGATCTGGCCGGTGATCGCCGCGCTGTCGTTGACCGGTTTGGTGTTGGGCATGCAGGCCACGGCGGTGAAACCGCCGGCCGCCGCCGCCGCCGTGCCGCTGGCGATGGTCTCCTTGTGCTCCTCGCCGGGCTCCCGCAGGTGGACGTGGAGGTCGATCAGCCCCGGTGTCAGCCAACCGCCCCCACCGTCGAGTTGCCGACTCCCGGCGGCCGCCAGCTCGGCCGGCGCCTCGCCTTCCCCCAGGGCGGCGATCCGCCCGTCGGCCACCAGCAGATAACCCCGGCCATCCAGGCCGGAAGCCGGGTCGAGCAGTCGGACATTGGTCAATAAAATTGACGTTTCAGATTTCCGCATAAAACGACCTCTTGCTGTCGGCGGCAAGCCGTGCCGCCCGGTTTTTGTGCTGCTGAACGCTTATCACGATTCACCCCCCATAATCAGATAAAGCAGCGCCATCCGTATCGCCACCCCGTTGGTGACCTGATCGAGGATCACCGAGCGGGGGCCGTCGGCCAGTTCGGGGTCCAGTTCAATGCCGCGGTTCATGGGGCCTGGGTGCATGATAATGGCATCGGGCCGGGCCAGCTCCATAAGCGGGGCGTTGATCCCGTAAAAAATGGCGTATTCCCGCAGGGAGGGCAGCAGCGGGTCGAATTGGCGCTCCTGCTGGAGCCGCAGGGCCATGACCACGTCGGCCTCGGTAACCGCCTCGGCCACCGAGGCGCAAACCCTCCCCCCCATGGCGGCCACCCCCGGCGGCAACAAAGTGGCCGGCCCGGCCACCCGGACCTCGGCCCCCAATTTACTAAAGCCGATGATATTGGAATGGGCCACCCGGCTGTGGGTGATATCGCCGATGATCGCCACCTTCAGGCCGGCGATTTCGCCCTTGTGCTCCCGTACCGTCATCAGGTCGAGCAGGGCCTGGCTGGGGTGTTCGTGGGCGCCGTCGCCGGCGTTGATTACCGATGCCTTGATATGGCGGGCCAGCAGCCCCGGCGAGCCGGAATGGGAGTGGCGGATAATGATGCAGTCCGGGTTCATGGCCGCCAGGTTGCAGGCGGTATCCACCATGGTTTCACCCTTGGCCGTAGAACTGCCAGCGCTGGCGATATTGAAGGTGTCGGCGCTCATCCGCTTGGCGGCGATCTCAAAGGAGAGCCGGGTGCGGGTGGAGGGTTCGAAAAAGAGGTTGATCACCGTCTTGCCCCGCAGGGTCGGCACCTTCTTGATCGAACGCTGGGAGATCTCCTTGAAGGATTCGGCGGTCTGCAGAATAAATTCGATATCGGCGGCGCTCAGTTCGGCCAGGCCCAGGATATGTCGGTGGCTAAAAGTCTTTTCACTGCTCATGGCCGCCTCCCTCGTGGTTAATTGACGCCCTGGCCGAGGCGGTGCCAGCGCACCCGACGCTCCTCGCGGTCCCAGGACCAGTAGAGGATAAAGGCCTGCCCCTTGAGGGCCGTAAAGTCGACCGGGCCCCAGAAGCGGCTGTCGTGGCTGTTGTCGCGGTTGTCGCCCATCACGAACAATTCGCCGGGGTCTAAGGTTATCGGTCCGAAATTGTCCCGCGGCCGGGCGGCGGGTTGCTCCGCCCCGTCCCGGAAAACCGCGTGGGGGTCGGCAAGCGGCCGGCCGTCGATATATACCTGCTGGTCGCGGATTTCCACGGTCTCCCCGGGCAGGCCGAGCACCCGCTTGATATAATCCTGGGAAGGATTCTGGGGATATTTGAAGACCACCACGTCATACCGCTCGGGTTCGTGGATATCGATCCAGACCTCGCCGTTGAAGGGGTTGCGGATGCCGTAAATAAATTTGCTGACCAGCAGGTGGTCGCCCACCAGCAGGGTCGGCTCCATGGAGCCGGAGGGAATCTTGAAGGCCTGGACCACAAAGGTCCGGACAAAAAGGGCCAAAAGCAGGGCGATGATAATGGCTTCGGCGTATTCCCGCCAGATCGAACGCGTTTTCCGGGCTGGCTCCCGGTCTGATTCGGCCAATTGGACTCCTCCTCAAGGGCTTTAATAATGGGCAGTTACTTCAAAATCAGGGCAGATATACCGCAAAGCAGGCAAAAAGACAAGCCGTGGAAGAAGCCCGGAAAGAAGGGAGAGAAGGGGTGCGACCCCTTTTGGGCAGGTTGGCCGTTTAACGGGATTCTCGGTTGATGAGACGGAAGGTCTCTTCGTAGATGGTTTTGCGGGGGCCGAGCGTTACCACCGTGATATCCCCTTTGGCGGAGAGCCGGTAAATGATCCGCATTTTCTTGACCCGCAAGCTGCGCAATCCTGCCAACTCCTCACGCAGGATCTTGCCGCAATGAGGATTTTCCAGCAGCTGGACAAAAGCTGCCTTCAGGCGCTTTTTCAGTTCCGGGTGCAGGCCGCGGATCATAACGGCCAAATCCTCCGGCAAATGGAAAGCAGGACGGGGCATTGGCCTAATCAAAAAGTTCTTCTAAAGTATAGAGCGGAGCCTTTTTTCTTTTGAGAGTGGCCAGCCCACCCCTGATCTCCGCCATCAGATCGGCATCGTTTTTAATGGCAATGGTCTCCCGCCACCCTTCAAATTCATCCGGGCTTACCAGTACCGCCGCCGGCCGACCGTTCTTGGTAATCAGCACCTCTTCGTTGGAGAGTTGCAGAGTCTCCACCAGGGCGCTTAATTTCATTTTTGCCTCGGAAAGGGAGAGGGTTTTCATATCGCTGGCTCCTATTTGAGTTGATCAGAATGCAGCCTATTATACCCTGATTAAAACAAAAGAGAAGCCGTAATTGGGCAAAGGGCTGGCCGGCGGTAAAAGAGTAGGGGCAAAAAGGGGTACGACCCCTTTTGGGCCCTCTTCTTACCCCGTCACGCCGCCCGGTCGAGAACCCGGACCTCTTTTTCCAGTCGTCCCCGCAGGGCCTCGCGGGCCACTTCCATGTTGTAGTGGGACTGGAGATTGCACCAGAACTGCGCTTCCATGTTGAAATACCGTCCAAGGCGCAGGGCGGTGTCGGCGGTGATCGCCCGGCGACCATGGACGATCTCGTTAATACGCCGCGGGCTGACCCCGATTTCCTTGGCGAGGCGATACTGGCTTATTCCCAATGGTTCCAGAAATTCCGCCAGCATGATCTCGCCGGGATGAATGGGCGGGAAATCTCTCTTTTTCATAACCAACCTCTTTAATTAGTGATAATCGACAATTTCTACTTCGTAAGCGTCGGTTCCCTGCCATCTGAAGCAGATGCGCCACTGTTTGTTGATCCTGATGCTGTATTGCCCGTACCCGGCTTCGCTGTCGAATTGATTCCAAAGAGTTGGACGGCGGATATCAGGAAGTGTTTTCAAGTCTTCCCGGCAGCGTTAGCATGCTGGAAAGGGAGATTTTCAGATCGCTGGACCTATTTGAGGATGTCTGCCGATCTGGCCCGGACGCGGCCGACCAGGATTCCTTGTTCCTCCCCGCCCTTGAGCCTGGACTTTTGCCCAGCGTGGATGTACTTTGGAGAGATACAGCAGTGTACAAAGAGGTGATCCCATGAGACAAGCAACCTTTTCGTGTCAGAGGAAATTGGTGTCTGACCCCAATTTCCCTCCTTGCGGCGACGGTTTAACCGTGTTGGCCTATGCCTAGGCATATATAAAGGGAAGAAAATTATGCAGCTTGAAAGACATGTGCGACTTTTTAAAAACGGGCGTAATCAGGCGGTACGGATTCCCCGGGAGTATGAACTACCGGGTGATGAAGCGGTGATCCGCCGGGACGGCGACAAACTGATCATCGAAGTGGTGCCGCGCCGTTCCTTGCTGGCAACGCTGGCCGGTTGGGAACCTCTGGCCGAAGATTTACCCGATGTAGATGAAGCGCTGCCGCCGCTTGATGATATTGGGTTGTAGGATGGACGGTTTTATTTACCTGCTGGACACCAATATCATTGCCGATTTAATCCGGAACCCGGCTGGCAGAGTGGCGCAGCAAATTGCCGCCAAGGGAGAAAATGTTGTCTGTACCAGCATTGTGGTTGCCTGCGAATTGCGTTTTGGGGCCCGCAAGAAGGGTTCCAGGCTTCTTGCGACCAGAGTGGAAGATATCCTTGCCGTCATCGAGGTTCTGGCGTTGGATACTGGCGTGTTTATCGCCATTACGCGGAGATTCGTGCAGTATTGGAAGCGCGTGGCACCCCCGGAGAAATCGGTCCTCAATGGATATGCTGATCGCCTGGAACCCGGAACGCAGCGCTTGATGCCTGCGGTTGTGACAGGTCGGTGTTCACCATGCCAGACATTGCCGAGATTTGTCTCGAATTACCCATGCGTCATGCGTAGAGACCGTGCTTGACGCGCGTGGAGATTGAGAGACAGTTGCCCCGGTTGCCTTGTTCAGTTTTTTCAAAGAAAACACCGGAGACGTGAAGGGTGACCTTGTCCGGTTGTGTTCCCAGTATGGCGGGGCCATAAAACAAGGTCGGAATGGGATGAAACCGGCTACAGCCGTGGACATTGGTGATGTGCTGGAGTTTCAACGAAAAGATCGTGAGATTGTATTTGCGACACAGATGTTCAGGGGGTCGGCCGGAGCTGGCGGGGCCGGCGGTGGGCTCAAGGTTTTTGTCAACACCCCGCTTACCGTCAATGAAGCGCTTGATCTGCGGGTCGGGCGTAAAACTCTGGTCAGGCTTGGAGACCGCTACGGTGGAAGTAATTGTGTCTTCTATGGGTCCGAAGCGATTAAAATAAACGGTAAATCCGTCCTTGTCGCGGGTAAGGATAAAAATGTATTCACTGCCGCTGTGCAGCGTGATAGGCAACTGGCGGACGCGGTGGAAACCATCCTGTTTGAGGCCGGGTACGATGAATTCCGTATCGGAACAGGAGGTGAAACAATATTTAAGGTCGGGAAATCCTATGCGCGCGGGGACACTAAACCAGAGAAAGTGATGGCGGTATTTGATGCCGTGGTCACCATCATGAACAAACTGGACACAGAAGAGATGGCGGCAAGAGTGAAACCGCATCCACCCGCAAAGGATAGGCCTAAAGGCTTTTCGCTGACCTTTATTATTTTCATTATAGTCGTGATAGCAATTTTCATCTACGTAATGTCGCGATTACCTTCAGTTTGATCCAAGGTAAAGGGGTACGACCCCTTTTTGGCCCAAAGAAGGGGAGGTTTGGTATGAAGTGGATATGGCTTGCCGGGTTAATGTTCGCGGCCTGCGATGTTGCCGGTAGCGCCGGCATTTGGAGATTATCACTTGCAACTCCAGAACGGGGGCGAGCTGGTAGTGCGTCAGTATTGGGAAGAAGGGGGGCAAATCAAATTTTACCGTTACGGTGGTCTGGTTGGTATCTCACGCGCTAGCGTAAAAGCTATCAAGCCGGTTACGGCGGCGGAGACGAGCCTAAAGAGGAAAAGTGGGGGACGGAGCGGAGTCGACGCAAGCGTTGATGGTGATGACGGAACATTGGTGGAGGGGGAGGATTTTAAAGAACGAGAAAAGAAATTACGTTCCGCCTTGTGGCTCAATGTCGACCAAGCGGCACGTGAAGTGGAAAAAATAGAGGAAGCCCGGAACATTGGGGATCAAAACGCCGAGCAGGAAGCCAGAGAGCGTCTCCGGGGGCTTGATCGCGGAACAGAATGAGTTGAACCAGCAGATTGAACAGCTTTATGACGGCTCATTACCGCCTTGGTGGTTTGCGATAATGGAAAATAATTGACAAAAAAGTTTACTCAGTCTTCCCAGGAAATCAGTACCGGATTGGGTGGCTCGGTGGGTAGAAAGCCGGGGTCGTTTACCTCGGAGTATTCAAAATTGAAAGAGCCGTTTCTGGTTATCGTGCCGCCTGAAACAATCGAGCCGACCACGGTACTGGCACCATTCTGCACAAAACTGCCGTTGCTCCAGAACAGCCCGTGGCTGTTGTTGGCCCCGTTTATCAAGATATTACCGCCGGCGATCATGGCAAAATGGTTCTCGCCAGCGGTCATTTGTGAGGAACCGTTAACTGTTATATTGCCGGTGGCAACCAGGGTCCCGTTGTGGATATCGCCGGAAACCGTGACATCCCCGTCAACAAAGATAATACGTCCTCCCAGGTCTCCGCTGCTGCTGAAAGTATAGCCGCCGCCCCCGCCTTTGCCTTTGCCTTTGCCCCCGCCGCCTCCTGCTCCGGCGTCATAATACCGTTTGGCGAATTTTGTGCTTCGGTGCGCAGAAAGTCAAAGTCATCCTCCGTGATTGATGGAACTTCCATTGTATCAGCTCCGCTTTCTGGAGGGGAGTCTGCGGGAGTGGACGAGCCAACGCTGGCCGTGCCAACGGCAGTAACTTTACCCTCAATCACCCCCGCTCCGTTCTGGGAGATATCACCGTTGCAACTGCCGCCGCCGTTGGCGTGCATCCCGCCGTTGATATTGGGAGCGCCGTTGATTTTTAGATCGCAGTCAGTGACAACACCCGTGCCGAAAGCCGGTAGTAGTTGTGTTTCAAGCTCAAAGGTGGCCGTTATGTCTGCCTCGGCGTTGTTGGTACCTTCGCCGGTGACGGTAAATTGGTATGGGGTACTGGAAAAGTCCGCCGAGGTAACCGAAAAAGAGAATCCGGCAGGTGCGTTGTAGTCTGTGGTTGTGGTCGGGTTTATATCATCAATATCTGTGTTGGGATCCTCCAGGTCTTCTTTTATTTTGGCCAGGACATATTGTACGCCAGCATCGGCCTGGTAGAAAGCTTCTGGTGGGCGCGGTCGGCAGCGGCGATTTGCAGTTCCAGGGAGGCTGAGCGGCTGGCGGAGATGCCGATCAGCATCAGCAGCAGCATGATCAGCAGGGCGCCGACCAGGACATAGCCCTTTTCCTGGCCGTTGTCCAGCGGAGTCTGGATGATTTTTTGCGTGGTCATGGCTTCCTCATAATGTAGTCCAGGGTAATGGTTCGCATCACACCTTTATCACTGCGGCGGACGATTACCCGGATTGCTTTGGTGTCGGTGATGGGATAGTCATCGGCTATATTCCAGAAGACTTCCATATCGTCCGTCCCATCCCCGCTGGTGGCGGTGGAGAGATCGCTCATGGCTGTGTCGTAGTTGGCGTCGGTAGCGGAGGTGGTGCTTGTCAAATCATCGTAATCTTCACTGATCAATTCTTCCATGGTGGCGCTGGCCAGGGTGCTGGCATCGGTAATGCGGATGGCGATATCGCTGGCCCCCAGGGCGGAAATCTGCATGGTGCCGGCGGCGGCGATCCCCACCGCCAGCAGAGTCAGGGCCACCATCACTTCGACCAGGGTAAAACCTCGTTGGTTGTGGTGTATGTTCATGGCTACAGTCCCAGGTTACGGCACATCACTGTGCGAATCATTAGTTTGTGGGGATAATCGTCATCGAAATTATCCCAACTGACGCCGGAGCCGGTTTCGTATTCTGGTTATTGGTATAACCGGGATAAGGGGTATCACCACGGGCCAGCAGGGCGATCTGCACGCCGCGGATATCGGACATGGTGCCCGGTGAGGTGGTGGTGGTGCCATCGGCCATAAGGTAATTAAACTCCAGCTTGACCACGTTGTCCGCCACCGGTTGCAATCCGCCGCCACCGCTGCCAGTGGCTCTGCCGAGGGTGCCGTCGGTGTTCAGGCTGTATTGCAGGCGCTCGTTTTCTTCCCACGCCCCAAGGGTACCGTTGCTGTTCCAATCCACGGTGAAGGTGATATCATCGTTGGTTGCCGATTCGATGGTGGCTCCAGCCGTCCCTTCGGGATCGTAACCGGCCATTCTGATTTCCCTGGTCATAAAGTCCATGGCCGATCTAAGATTCTGCTGCATGGCCACGATTTTCTGGGTGCGATAAACCTTGTGCTGGGATAGAAAGGAGGTCAATACCGAAGTCATGACAATCCCGCCAATTAGCAGGGTTATCAGTACTTCCATCAGGGTGAAGCCTCCGGCTGACGTTCTTTTTCTGGCCCATCACCATTTTCGCATCCTGGGTTGCCTTTGCTTTGTCTGCCCGTTGCATGGTTATTGTAGCTCTATCCTGACCGACCAGCGGTAGCTAAAAATATTTTGAAACTCTTGGAGCTGTCGTGGTTGGCCATGCTTACGGAACCATTTTGCTCTACCAAACCTCTGCTGTCAAAACCGGTTCGGTTACTACTGAAGGTAGTTTCGGTCAGTCGCACCCGTTGCGGCATGGTGATGTCTGCGCAAAATATCATCGCCGGTGGCACAACTGCCGGTGTCATTCTCATCTACGCAGATTATGTAAGACCCCTCGCCGACGGCAGTGCTTGGCGAAAATTCAAGCAATACGGTGCGGTTGCGCCGTACGGCCTCGGCCTTGGCTTTTTGAAAGTCAATGGCCAACTCCCGGACCGCGCCTTTTAGCTCGTAATCGGGAATGACCGAGCTGATATAGGGATAGGTGAACAGGGTCATGATGCTGACAATACCGAGCACGAGCATCACTTCAACCAGGGTGACACCCCGCTGGGTGGCGCGGTTGGTAACCCGCTGGGCCGTGACGCAACGGGGCGGTCCAAGGGACGGAACAAATTTTTAAGTTGCCACTGGCCAGGTTTCACGATTGCCGTCCGTATATTTTGCTTGTCAATCTCCGTAGAAATTTCTTAGCCGCTGACTTAACCCATTATATGCTAAATTCCTGCAAAAAATATACCCCGCCGCCAATGGCGGTTGCCTTTTCCTTAAGTCCAGGTGCATTATACCATATTAGATGGTGGTTTGTGGGGATAGATTAAAATGTCGCAAATCGGCCCGACGCTACCGTAACTGACAGAAATCGTCACCTATAGTGACAAAATTCGTCAGCATGGGTGACGAATTTTGTTGCAGACAAGCGGCTTCGGTTTTCTGCTATCCGGTTATGGCGCTGATATGACGTGAGAAATTTCGGCAGAATATATGCGGAAAGTTCTGGCACGATCCCTGCTATAGGGGCCGGTCACAAGGTTTTCCGCAGGGCATGCACTGCGGGGAGTTTTCAGTGAGGTAAGAGGGAGTTTCGCAACTGGCGGCTTGACCAAACCGTTTGGGGATGAGCCGCCGCCAAAACACACCACAGGAGGTGGCAAAATGATCAAGATGTTACAGAGGAAGAATGGGCAAAAAGGTTTTACCCTGGTGGAATTGATGATCGTCGTGGCGATTATCGGTATCCTGGCGGCCATCGCCATCCCGCAGTTCGCCCAGTATCGGGTGAATGCGGCGATCGCCAATGCCGAAGCGAGCTATTAAGACACTGTGCTTACTGAACTTGCGGCTGCATTTGCGGCTGATGGTCACGCCACATCTGACTGTACTGTCGTGCTATGCTGGTGCGGTACAGACCCTCTAATGGCACTGTAACGTTGTGCAGATGCGGCAAATAGAATGTGCTGCGCAATAATACGATAGTGAGCGGTTACTGATGAAGGCGGTAGCGGCGAGACTAGGCTGGATATCTTGCAGTGAAGGAGTAATGAGCGTCAGAGAGGGACGTTCATAAAATTATAAGTTTCTCTCACCTTCTCACCCTTGGCAGATTGTCGGCTTAAGTTGACACAATGCCTGGCCGGAACCAACCCTGGTCGGGGGCGTCTTGTTGTTAACGCCGGTCAATCGCGTTAACTTGTTATCGTTCGGAGCGCGTGCGGCAGAATGACCGGCCGGCAGCGGCTTGATCTTCGGAGCAAAGAGACTACCCGGCAGAGGGAGGATGCTCAGGATGTTACAGAAAAAAGCGACAACAAGGCTTTACCCTGGTGGAACGTGATGATCGTGGTGGCGATTATCGGGATACTGGCGGGGAATTGCCATCCCACAGTTCACTCAGTATCGGAATAACGCGGTGATTGCCAGTGTCGAGTCGGCGATCAAAAACTTGCGCCACTGAGTTGGCGGTCAGTTTCGCTGAAAATAAAAACACCTCGCATGACTGCTCCGGGCCCGCAGCTGGAATAACCCTGACCATGACCGCTGGCGGGGAATTTGTCGCCGCCAGCGATACCGTTGAGGTCGATAATAATACCGTAGCCTGGAGCATTGATGCCGCCGGGGCGGTGGCGGCCAGCCAGCCGTAAGCAAAGGAACCGGTTTCACCCTGCTTTCTCCTTGACACCGCTGTTCTTTGCGTCCTATATGCACATTGCTGCTGGTCGGCATAGCATGTCGAAGCTTATTTTCGAGATTGATGGTTTTGCGTCCAACCCGGAGGGAGTTGCTTTTTCCATGGCCATCGCCTTGCCTCGTTTACAATTATCAATGCCTTTCCGGCGCCACCGGCGCCCGGCTGGTGCCACCGGGGTCGACAAACGCCCCCTGGCCCTGGGGCTGGATATCGGTTCCCATGCCGTTAAGGCCTGCGAGTTGCGAGCCAGCGTTGCCGGCTACCGGCTGGCGGCGCTGGGCAGCGCCTTGGTGCCGCCGGAGGCCATTGATGACGGCGCTCTGGTAGACCCCGCGGCGGTGTCCGGGGTGATTGGCGGGCTGTTGGCCAACCTGAAAAGCAAGAACCGGCGAGTGGCCATTTCGGTCTCCGGTTATTCGGTGATCGTCAAGCGGATCAGCCTGCCGGTGATGGAGCCGGCGGCGCTGGCGGACTATATCTACGAAGTCGCCGAGCAGTATCTCCCCTTTGACACCGACGAGGTCTACCTCGATTGCCATGATCTGCAAACCCAGGGGCCCGGCGAGGAACAGACCGACGTTATGCTGGTGGCGGCCAAAAAGGAGTTGGTGGACGGCTACCTGGAGATGCTCGACGGTCTGGGCCTGACCACGGTGGTGGTGGATGTGGACGCCTTCGCCCTGGAAACGCCTTTGAAGCCGCCGATGAGGCGGCCGAGAACGTGGCCCTGGTGGATATCGGCGCTTCCAAGATGAATATCAATATCGTGGCCGACGGCGCCTCGGCCCTGACCCAGGACGTGGTGCTGGGCGGCTGGCACCTTACCGAGCAGATCCAGCGGGCCCTTGATCTCTCCTTTGCCGAGGCCGAGGATATCAAGCTGGGGCGGGTGGCGCCGGCCGACGAAGAGGCCCGGCAGCAGGTGGCGGCCCTGGTGCTGGATACCTGCCGCCAGTGGAGCGCCGAAATCGAGCGGGCCCTGGACAAGTATCGCGGCGGCAACCCGGAACAGGAGATCGGCCGCGTTATCCTCAGCGGCGGCGGCGCCCGGTTGGCGGGGTTGGCCGACTTCCTGGAGCGGGAAAACGGGCTGCCGACCAGCGTCTACAACCCCTTTGTGCGGGTAACCGCCGATCCCGGCCGGCGATCATCCCGATTACCTGCAAACCGTGGCTCCGCAAATGGCCCAGGCCTTTGGGCTGGCCACCCGGCGGGCGGAATTCTGATTTCCTGGTAAGGATGCTGCGATGATCAAGATCAACCTGTTGCCGGTCAAAAAGATCAAACAGCGCCAGCGCCGGCGTAATGAAGTGTTTTTGCTGGTCGGGGGGTTGCTGGTTGTGCTCGTGGTTCTGGCCGGCCTGGTCCTGGCGCTGGAGGGGGAGGCTTAGCGAGTTGGAGGGCCAAAAGGCCGAGTTGGAGCAGCAAAAATCTTCCTATCAGGCGGTGCAGGAGCAGATCGAGCAGTTGGATGAGGATCGGGAAAATCTGGAAGCCCGGATCACCGCCATTGAAAACCTGCAGGTGGACGCCGAGTTACCGGTGCGTATTCTGGACGAGATCAGTAACCGCACCCCCACCCGGCGGCTGTGGCTCAATTCCCTGCGGTTGCACGAACAGAGCCTGGAGATTGCCGGGATCGGCCTTGATAACCCCACCGTCGCCCAGTACATGCGTGATCTGACCAGCTCGCCGCTGCTGGCCGAGGCCGATTTGGTCAGCAGTGCGCAAACCGAAGTGGGCGGCCATCGGTTGCAAGCCTTTTCCCTGCGCATTGGCATCAAACCTCGGCAAGCGGTGGCGGAGCCGGAGGGTGGGGAAGAAGCGACAGAATAAAGCAGTTGGGCGAGTTTTACCGCTAAATTGGCGGTTAACCCGAGCGGACCCGGAAGATGCGAGCGAAAATCAAGGTTTGGCTGAAAAAACTGGATGACCTGCTGGAGGCCAAAACCGGCGCCTTGCAGGCCCGGCAGAAGCTGCTGATCGCGCTGGGCGTCTGGGGTGGTGCCGGTGGTCCTGGTCGTTCTGCTGGTCATCATGCCCCGGCTGGAGGAAAGCGGCCGCTTGCAGGACGATATCGGCCAATTGGAGACCGATCTTGTTCGTCTGCGGGCCACCGCCGCGCGGCTGGAGCAGCACCGGCAGGAGTTGGCGGCCACCGAGGAGCATCTGGCGGAGTTGGGCCAAATGCTGCCCGAAAACGGGAAATTCCCGATCTGTTGACCAGTATTTCCAATCGGGGTACCGATTCCGGGCTGGAATTTATCCTCTTTCGCCCGCAGAATGAAGTGCCTAGGGATTTTTACGCGGAAATTCCGGTGGAAATCGCTGTCAACGGCCCTTATCACAACGTCGGCGTTTTCTCGTATTGGGTCAGCAAGCTGCCCCGGATCGTTACGGTCAGCAATCTCAATATGGGTTCACCCAGCCGGGGTGAGCACCAGATGTCCCTTAATACCACCTTTACATTATTGACTTACCGTTTTATCGAGCCGGAGCCGGAAGATGAAACGGATTCGTAACAGCGGGCCCCCGGGGGGAGGAGGGAGAGCATTGCGCCATCGACCACGCCAACCATCGCCTGCCGCGCCGCGGCGCTTCTACTGGTGCTGCTGCTGTTACCGATGGCGGGACGTGGGGTGGTGGCCAGCGAGCAGCCGCCCATGAGCACCGTGGTCCTGCCGGCCTCGTTGCCGGCGGGGGAGGGTTTCTTTTATCAACAATTGGGCCGCCCGGACCCTTTTTATGCCCTTCCTGGATCTGCGCGAGGGGAGGAAGAAGAGCTGGAGGGGTTGCGGCGCTTCGAGCCCGATCAACTCGACGCTGATTGCCATTGTGCGGCGGGGAGGGAATTATCGGGCCATGGTCCAGGACACCACCGGCTATGGTCATATCGTCGAACCGGGCACCGCCATCGGCCGTAATTCCTGGGTGGAAGAGATCACTCCCGAACGCCTGGTGATTCAACAGAAAATCAGTACCCTGACCGGCGAGGAAGAGTATCGCATTCTGGAAATGGTGCTGGCAACCGAGGGAGAGGAGAAAGAATGAAACGCTTCCCTTGCTTTATCATGGCCCTGCTGCTGGTCGTGACCGTGACCGCCGGTGGTCGCCAGCCGGCCCGCGCCGAGGCCGCCGCCGAGGCGGGGGCCGACTATCGGGTAGAGGGAGTGGAGCTGCAAAGCCACGACGGGCAATGGCGGCTTCGGATCAGCGGCAACGAGACCCCCGTCTATACCACCTACCAGCTCTTTGAGCCGCCCCGGCTGATGGTCGATATCGTCGCCGCCGAGTTGCCTGATGGCGCCGCCCTGGCCGATCTTGCCCGGGGGCCGGTGAGAAAAGCGCGCAGTCGTAAAATCGGCGAGAACCCCGCCGTGCTGCAGCTGGAATTGGTACTCGATGGCGATTTTTCCTACACCAGCCAACTGCGAGGCCACGATATCCTGCTGAGCCATGACCCCGGACCAGCCCGCCGCCGACTAACCGTGCGGCACCGGCGGCGCCCCACTTTCGACGAACCGATCCAGCCGGTCATTCCCGCCCTGGCGACCCATAAGGCCGCTGCTGCCAGCCGTTGACGCCGATCCACGGCCGATGCAGAGACCATCGCCGGCTGCGGCGGAAGCGGCAAGTACCGCGAACGCCGCCACGGAGGCTAAGCCGGTCTCTGCGGCTGCCTTCCAGTCTCGCCGACTTCACCAAGGAGTCGGATCAGTGTTGATTTTTACAAAACCGATCTCCATAACGTTTTCCGCTTCTTTGGTGAGATCGGCAATCTCAACGTGGTGGTGGACGAGGCGGTGGGTGGTTCGCTGACCCTGAGCCTGGACGATGTCCCTTGGGATTTCGCGCTCGATATCATTCTGAATCTCAAGGATCTGCAAAAGCGCGAACGCTTTAACACCCTGGTGATCGCTCCCCGCGACAAGGAACTCGATTGGGAAGAGAGCGGCATCGTCAAGACTGGTATTCAGATGCGTGATGGAAGAATCGTCGTCTCGGGTACCGATGGGACGCCGGCCTTTCGGTCCAGCAGCAGAGCGGCAGCGGTTCGGGCGAGATTATGGTCGCCAAGGATTATATCGAGCAGGCCCGGCCCCTGGAGGAACAAGGGGATTATCGGTCCGCCCTGGCGGCATACGAAAAGGCCTGGCAGCGCTGGCCGGATAACGATCGCTTGGCCGAGTACCTGGCCAATCTGGCTCTCACCCGGCTCCAACTGAACGCCAAGGCCGCCCATTACGCCCGCCAGGCCCTGCGGTTGGACGAGGACAATGACCGTGCCGCCCTGCTGGCGGCGGTCAGTCTGGCCCAGATGTCTCGCCCCCGGGAGGCCAAGGAGTATTTCGATCAGGCCATCGCCGGACCCTGGCCGGCCGCCGAGGCGCTGCTCAGTTACGCCGCCTTTGCCGAGCAGCACAGCAGCCCTCGCGGGGCCCTGGCGCTGCTTGAGCGCCATCGCCAACTTGTACGGGGAAACGCCGGACAGTATGCTCCAACGGGCTCGGCTGTACGACCGGCTCGGCGAACCGGGCCGGGCGCGGGCGGAGTATCGCAGTCTGTTGCAGTCGGGCTATGAGTTGCCAGACGATTTAAAGGAATATCTGGAATCTCGGCTGGCTGAATGAATAACGGTGGCGGGGACGTTCATAAAATTATAAATTTCCCCACTATTAACCTGAATAAACGGATAGAACCATGAAAGGAACACGCTCGCTGGCTCTGCTGATTAGGTGTCTTCACCGCGACTTTGATGGCCGGCTGCGCCGCCGGTACCCAACCGGTGGCCGAGCGGCAGGCGACCGCTGATCGACTCGAAGGATGAGCGTTCGACGCCGGGACGGCCGCCAGGTCGAGCCACGGAGGCTGCGAAATCGGCTGCGAAACGGCCTCGAGCCGCCGGAGCCGGCTGTCTGCCAGCCGCACCGGAACCCCGGACAAGCGGGAGGCTGCGGCACCGGCGCCTTCCCCGATGGCGACCTCAAGCCGCGCGGCTGGCGATCAGCTGCCGGTCCATTACCAGCAACCCTCCTATGTCCTCCGGGACAGCGGCGATGCCGCATCTCCGGACCCCGGCGAGATGACCATTCCGGTGGGTGCCGATATTTCTTCCAGCAAGCCGGTGACCCTGCAGGAGATCATGCGCCGTCTGGCCCGCCTTAAGCAGATGACCGTAAGCTGGGCCAGCGATGTCGACAAACGGGCCTTGGTGGACGTCGATATCCAGGGCCGAGTGACGATTTTTTTGAGGCCATCGCCAATCTCCTGGTGCAGCTCGATTATTTCCACCAGGTGCGCGGCAACACCATCTTTGTCAAGTACCGGGAGACCAAGCGTTTTCATGTCCCCATCCCGTTTATGAATGCCGCCTACCGCACCGGCGTGGGTGGTGAGATTCAGGGCAGCGGTAGGCTGTTGCTCCGATCTCGAAGGGTGGAGTCAGGATATCAATGCTCCCAGCAACATCAACCAGATTGGTCAGTCGATAACGATTTTGATATCTGGGATAATATCCAGCAGAATCTTGACAGATTGTTGGGTATCTGGGAAGAGACTATCCCGGTCATCGCGCCGGCGGCAAGGCGACGCGGAAGACCGAGGAATCAGCAGGAGGATTCCGCCGATGACCGCGTGCGCAGGAAGACCATCAGACGTTCTACAGGTAAGGGCTATTACACCATCGATAAACCGGTGGGCATCATCACCGTCAACGCCCCGCGCCCTCTGGTTCAACAGATTGAGGAGTATCTCGACAACCTGCAAGAGCCAGCTGTTCAAACAAATTTCCATTGAGGCCAAAATTATTGAAGTGAACTTAAGCGAAGAACCATAGAACGCGGTATCGACTGGTCCCAGGTGTTAAGCGGCAAGCAGCTTGATTTTGAGCTTTTTGGCCCCGATGGCATCATTTACCATCCGGATCGCAGCCAACGGCGGCGGGGTCACCAGTGAAATCACCGTTGGTCCCAACCCGTTCACCCTGTTGCTGGAAGCGATTGAATCCGAGCAGGGGAGACCAACGTCCTTGCCAATCCCAAAATCAGTATCATGAATGGCCAGCCGGCGTTGATCAACGTTGGAGAGTACCACCCGTTATATATCCGAGGTCTCCTCCACCTCAGCTAAGGTGCGGTCCTTACAATGTAATTACCGATACCGTGATGTCGGGCCTGAGCTTTTCGGTGCTGCCGATTATTGTCGATGACGACGAGATTATACTCAGCATGACGCCGATGACCACCCAAGTTGCACCGGCCATCCCCTGGGAGATTCGGCGGCCAATATGCTGGTGCAACTGCCCCAGATCAATATCCGGGAGATGCAGACCATGGTTCAGGTAACCAATGGCGACACCCTGCTGATCGGCGGCCTGATCTGACGAACAGCGAAACCAGCGAGAGGAGCGAGCAATGCCCCGCTGCTGGGTGATACTCCCGGGCCTGGGCCGGCTCTTTCCGGCACGATACCAAGAACTACCCGGAAAAGAAGGAGCTGGTGATCTCTGCTGCAGCCCACGGGATCCTTGTAGCCGCAGCCAGGGTGGAATACTGCCGCGACGACGGCTTCCAGGCGGCAAACCGCCGGCGTCCGGGGAGATGTACGGAGGACACTGGCGGCTCGCTTTTACGTGGAGTACATCGTTAGGCTGACTGGCCGTTTTCCTGCCTGGGCCTCTGCTTGCGGGAGTTCTCGTAGAGGGCCAGGAAATTGACCGGGTCCATCAGGAAGGGGACGAATCCGCCGTCCACCGTGGTCTGGCTGATCAGCTGGCGGGTGAAGGGGAACAGCAGGGTGGGGCACTCCACGGCCAGGACCGCCGGCATATGTTCGGCGGGGACGTTTTTGATCATAAAGATCCCGGCGTGCTCCAGCTCGATGATAAACATGGTCTTGCCGGTGTTGCCGTTGGTGACCGTGGCGGTGACCGCCAGCGCCACTTCATAGAGGTCGTTGGCCTCAAGCTGGCGGTTGTTGAGCTTTAACTGGACATCCACCTTGGGGTCGGTCCCTTTTTCCAGAAAGACATCCGGGGCGGATGGATTCTCAAAGGAGAGATCCTTGACAAACATCTTTTGCAGCCGGAACACCGGTGCTTCGCCCTGTGCGGCGGCGCCCTGTCCCTGCCCCGCGCCTTGCGGTTCTCCCTGGGCCGGCCCCTGGGGCTGGCCGCCTTTTGTTTCATCGCTCATCTCTACGTCTCCTTTAGTGGTTGTTTTTTGGGTAATCCGCCAAGTATAGCGGATGTCGTGCTAAAAGCCAAGTTACGTTCATAGTAACGGCGCTAGATAACGTCCGGTGTGGGACTCCTCGACCTGCGCCACCTTTTCCGGCGGCCCGGCGGCCACCACCCGGCCGCCGCCGTCGCCCCCTTCCGGGCCCATATCGATAAGGTAATCGGCGGTCTTGATTACATCCAGGTTATGTTCGATGACCACCACGGTATTGCCGCCGGCCACCAGCCGGTCCAGGACATGGAGCAGGTGCTTGATATCGGCGGGATGCAGGCCGGTGGTCGGTTCGTCGAGGATATAGAGGGTGCGGCCGGTCTGCCGGCGGCTCAGCTCACGGGAAAGTTTGATCCGCTGGGCTTCGCCGCCGGAGAGGGTCACCGACGACTGCCCCAGGGGCAGATAGCCCAGGCCCACTTCATACAGGGTGGCCAACTTGTTGGCGATGGCCGGGATCGCGGTGAAAAAGTCCCGCGCCTCCTCGACGGTCATGGCCAGCACCTCGGCGATGTTTTTTCCCTTGTAATGGATATCCAGGGTCTCGTCGTTGTAGCGGCGGCCGTCGCAGGTCTCGCAGGTGACGAACATATCTGGCAGGAAATGCATGGCGATCCGGATTACTCCGTCCCCCTCGCAACTCTCACAGCGGCCGCCTTTGAGGTTGAAGCTGAAACGGCCCGGTTTGTAACCCCGGGTCCGGGCTTCCGGCAGCCGGGCGAATAATTCCCGCACCGGGGTCAGCACCCCGGTGTAGGTGGCCGGATTGGAACGGGGGGTGCGGCCGATGGGGCTCTGGTCGATATCGATCACCTTGTCGAGCTGTTCCAGGCCGTCAATCCGTTGGTGTTCAGCGGGGGTCTCCCGGGCTTGATGGAGCTGGCGGGCCAGCGCCTTATAGAGGGTCTCGATCACCAGGGTGCTCTTGCCGGAGCCGGAAACCCCGGTGACACAGGTGAAAAGCCCCAACGGCAGGGCGGCGTCGATTTTTTGCAGATTATTGGCGACAGCCCCTTTGATCCGCAGCCAGTCGCTTTTCTTGCCCGGCCGGCGCCGCCGGGTTGGCACTTCGATGGCCAGGCGGCCGGAGAGATAGCCGCCGGTCTGGGAACGCTCCTCGGCCAGCAGGCCGGCGACCTCGCCGTTATAGACCACCTCGCCGCCATGCACCCCGGCTCCCGGCCCCATATCCAGGACATGATCGGCAGCCCGGATGGTTTCTTCGTCATGTTCAACGACGATCACCGTGTTACCCAGGTTCCGGAGCTTGAGTAAAGTGTTCAAAAGCCGTTGGTTATCCCGTTGGTGCAGGCCGATACTGGGCTCATCCAGGATATAGAGGACCCCGGCCAGGCGGGCCCCGATCTGGGAGGCCAGCCGGATCCGCTGGGCCTCGCCGCCGGAGAGGGTGGCGGCCCGCCGCTCCAGGGTGATATAACCCAGGCCGACATCGTTGAGGAAATGCAGCCGATCCTCGGTCTCCTTGAGAATCCGGCGGGCCACTTCCCGCCGTTGGGGATCGACGGCCAGGGCCGGCAGCCGGGCCAGCAGTTGTTCGATACTCAGGGCGCAGAGCTCGGCGATGGACCAGCCATCCACCTTCACCGCCAGGGCTTCGGGCTTGAGCCGGGTGCCGCCGCAGGCCGGACAGGGCTGCTCGTTCATGTACTGCTCCAGCTCCTCGCGCACCGCCGCCGATTCGGTTTCCAGATAACGGCGACTCAACTGCGGAATAATGCCCTCAAAGGGTTTGCGGTGGCTGCGGCGGCGACGAAAGCGGCTGTAGCTGAACTCGATAATCTCCTTGCCGGAGCCGTAAAAGATTATTTTTTTGATCTCTTCCGGTAGCTTGCCAAAAGGGGTCTCGGGATCGAAATCGTAATGGCTGGCCAGGGCGTTTAGCAGGGCCTGCACGTAGGTGGAAGGGCCGCGGCCGTTCAGCGGCGCGATGGCTCCCTGTTGCAGGCTCAGGGCAGGGTCCGGCACCAGCCGCTGGGGATCGAAGACCTGCTTGATGCCCAGGCCGCCGCAGGCCCCACAGGCCCCCTTGGGGTTGTTGAAGGAGAAAAGCTGGGGGCTCAACTCCGGCAGGCTGCGGCCGCAACTGATGCAGGCGGCCCGTTCACTGAACAGCCGTTCGCTTTCAGTACCCTGGGCATCGGGAAAGTTGACCAGCAGCCGGCCGTTGGCCAGCCCCACGGCGGTGGCCACCGATTCGGATAAACGCCGGGCCGCGCCTTCCTTGATCACCACCCGGTCGACCACCGCCTCGATGGTATGTTTCTTGGTCTTGGCCAGCTTGATCTCCTGCTCCAGGCCGACTATTTCGCCGTCCACCCGGGCCCGGATGTAGCCGTCCCGCCGCAGCCGTTCCAGGACCGCCAGATGCTCGCCCTTCTTGTCGTCGATCAAGGGCGCCAGCAGGATCATTTTGGTGCCGGCGGGATAGCCCAGCAGGGTGGCGACCATCTCCTGAATCGATTGGGGCTGGATGGTCTCGCCACAGTGCGGGCAGTGGGGTGTTCCCACCCGGGCAAAAAGCAGCCGCAAATGGTCGTAGATCTCGGTGACGGTACCCACCGTGGAGCGCGGGTTGCGGCTGGTGGTGCGCTGCTCGATGGAGACCGCCGGCGAGAGCCCTTCCAGCAGATCGACATCGGGTTTGTCCATTTGACCCAGAAACTGGCGGGCGTAGGTGGATAGCGATTCGACGTAGCGACGCTGGCCCTCGGCATAAAGGGTGTCAAAGGCCAGCGACGACTTACCGGAACCGGACAGGCCGGCAAAGACCACCAGGCTGTTGCGGGGCAGATCGAGATCGATATTTTTCAGGTTATGGGTCCGGGCACCCCGGATTTTCAGTATTTGTGGTTCCATTTATAGGCAATAAATTAAATTTCTTTAGGCCGACAGCCGTCGTTTTAACGGACCGTATCGTTGTCGTTGTCGTTGTCGTAATCGCCTATTGTTTCGCCTTCTCGATTACGACAACGACAACGACAACGATGAACAAAACGTGCGGTGCTGCTGAACGATTAAGCTGCATTTTTACACAGACGGGCGGCGAAAAAGCCGTCCAGCCCGGCGGTGGGCAGGCAACGGAAAAAATCATCTTTAACCAGAGGCCGGGCCTCCGGTGGCAAATATGACTCCGGCGCGGTCAGACGCAGCTCGGGGCGCTGCTTGAGTAGCCGCGTGATCACTTCTTCATTTTCTTCGGGCTCAAAACTGCAGACCACGTAAACCAGCACCCCGCCTGGTTGCAGCAGGTCGGTGGCGGTGGTCAGTAATTCGAGCTGCTGGCGCTGGTAATCCTGGAGCGCCGTGGCTAGGCGGTTCCAACGGATATCGGGATGGCGGCGGATCACGCCCAGCCCGGAGCAAGGGGCGTCCACCAGAATCCCTCGGTAATAGCCAGGCCCACCGCCAGCGTCAGCGGTGGTGTTTTTTGCCGCCGCCGGGGCGGCGTCCATCACCGCGGCGGCATGGGTGGCCAGGTCGCAACGTTGCAGGTGGGCGGTAAAACCCAGACGTGCCTGGTTGGTCGTCAGCCGGCCAAAGCGGTTTTCCTGGGGTTCTAAAGCGGTAATGGTCGCCTCCGGGGGCAGCAGTTCAGCCAGGTGAGCGGTTTTACCACCCACTCCGGCGCAGGCATCGAGGTAGCGGCCGGGGGTGGGGGAGGCCAGCAGCATGGTCACCAGTTGGGCTGCTTCGTCTTGCACGGCGAACCACCCCTGCTGGTAGCCGGGTAATTCTTCAATTCGGCCGCCGCCGGCCGGCAGCACCACGGCCGCCGGGGCGTAGCGGCCGTATTCGGGGTTCCAGCCAGCCTGCCGTAACCGCTTGATCATCTCGGCAACCGTAAGACGGTGGAGATTAACCCGCAAAACCAGCGGTGGCAAGCAATTGTTGGACCGGCAAAGCTCTCGGCTCAGCTCCGGCCCGTAGCGTTGGTCCCAGCGTTGGCGCAGCCAGGAAGGGTGGCTCAGCCAGGCTGCCATGGCCATCAGCGCCGGGTCGTCCGAGTGGTCGGTCAAGGCTGCCGACCGGCCGGCGGGCTCGTCTGGTGGCTCGTTACGGTGTGTTACTGGTGGCCGGGGCGAGGATGGCGGGGCCGCCTCGGCAATCAGGTAGGCTAGATAAGGTTGTCGGCCCCGGCTGGCCAGTTCGCCGGCTACCTTGCGCAGCACGGCGTTGACAAAACCGGTTAGCCAGCGCGGTTGCCGGGCGGCCCGTAGGGCCTTGATGGTTTCGTTGAGGGCCGCCGAGGCGGGGATTCGCTCCAGCAACAACAGTTGTAAAAGCCCCAGGCGCAGAGCAGTCAGGGTCAGGGGTTTCATGGTGCGCAGGGGATGACGGGCGTATTGGGCCGCCACCTGGTCCAGTAGTCCTTGCCAGCGTAAAACCCCGTAGACCAGGGCTTCCAGTAGTCGGCGATCACGCTGGTCGGCCAGGGTATGTTGCTGCCGGTAGCGCTCCAGCAACCACTCCACGGGTTGCCCGCTTTGTTCCCGGGCCAACAGCAGTTCCAGGGCGGCCTGGCGCATATTGTTAATAGATGACATGGCTCAAGTTACCGCGATCAACGTACCCTGACGGCCGCACTGGCCGTCCCGGCGATAGGAAAAAAAGGCGTCTTGGCAACGGGTGCAAACCGCCGCTGTCCGGATATTATCGACGCTTACCCCGGCAGTCTGCAACTGATACCGGCTGATGGCCCAGAAGTCAAAATGGTTGGCCGCCACCCGGAAGTCCGCAAAGGCTTCGGGCAACTCCTGCTGCCAGTTGACAAACTCGGCGCAACAGGGGCCCAGCGATGGACTGATGGCGGCCAGCAGCTCAGCGGGCCGGCAAGCAAATTCTGCCTGCAGCACCTCGATGGTAGCGGCGATAATATTGACCACGCTACCTCGCCAGCCCACATGGATATTGGCCGCCACCCGCCGCCGGGGGTCAAAAAGCAAGACCGCCTGGCAGTCGGCCTGCTGCACCAGCAAACCGACGCCGGGGCAGGCGGTGACCAGGGCGTCATAACCGGCCACTTCCAGTACCGTGCTCGCCGGGGGCTGCTGGCACACATAAACTTCCCGCCCATGGACCTGTCGGGCGGCCACCAGGGATGACAGATCGTGAGCGGCCAGCAGCCGTTGCCGGTTGGCGGCCACCCGTTCCTGGGTATCGCCGACCCCATAGCTGACATTAAGTGAATCCCAGGGGGGCGGGCTTACCCCGCCGCGCCGATTCCAGCAGCCATGGGGAACGGCGTGGGCCGCCAGATGATCGTATGCGATTATATCCATCACCCTCGCCCCTTGGCATGGTTGGTTCCGCGCCAAAAACAAGGAAGCAGGATCGCTCGTGCCGCGATCCTGCTTCCTGTCATGTCAACGCTTGTCGCGTTTATGTAACTTTACAATGCGTGCTAACCCAGCTCCTTTTCCAGTTTGACCTGGATGGCCACCTTATAAAGAACGGTGAGGATCAGAAAACCGGTGGCCCATACCGCGGCGGTAATCCCCAGTTCCTGCACACTCGGGTAGTATTCGGTGACCTGGCCGAAGGGGTTGGGGACAAAACCGCCGATCACCATGCCGACTCCCTTATCGATCCACAATGACAGAAAGATCAAGGCGCAGGAGAGACCCAGCAACCAATCGCTCTTGCGGGAGCGGGCCACCAGGATCAGGGCGATCCCGATAACTCCCATGATGATCGAAATCCGCATAAAGGGAGCCAGGTTGTCAAACACCTTGCCGTCCTGGACCAGGCCCCAGAAGAGGTAGGCCTTGGTGTACATCTTGCTCGGGTACTGGCTGTAAAAAGCGGAGAACATCTCGCAAATTATAAAGAAGAAATTGATAAGCGCCGCGTAGGTGATAATGGTCACCAGTTTGTCCTTGGCTATCTGGCCCACTTTAAAGAGGGTCTTGCGTTCCAGAATCAGGGCGATCAGCAACAGCAGGGCCGGTCCGGCGGCAAAGGCCGAGGCCAGAAAGCGCGGCGCCACAATGGGGCTCAGCCAGTAGTCGCGACCCGGTAGACCGGCGTAGAGAAAAGCGGTAACGGTATGAATACTGACTGCCCAAGGGATGGAAAGATAAATAAAGGGTTTGACCCAACTGGAATATTTAACCCCTTTGTATTCGGAGTTCAACACCGCCCAGCCGCAGATCAGGTTCAGGGCCAGATAACCGTTGAGGACGATCATATCCCAAAAGAGCATGGAGTTGGGAGTGGGGTGCAGCAGGACGTTCATGGCCCGCATCGGTTGCCCTAGATCGGCGATGATAAACATCAGGCACATCAGCACCGCGGCAATGGCCATAAATTCACCGAGGATGGTGATTCGCCCGAATTCCTTGTAATTGTGCAGATAATAGGGCAATACCACCATCAAACCGCCGGCGGCCACCCCGACCAGGAAGGTAAACTGGGCGATATAAACCCCCCAGCTGACATCCCGGCTCATCCCGGTGATCCCCAGGCCGTAGTTCCATTGCTGGACATAAAAGGCGGCGCCCACGGCCATAACAATCAGCAGAAAGGCCACCCAGGTCCAGTATTCCTTGCTTCCATGTAGTGCTTTTTCAATCATGACGGCTCACCTTATATGAGATAGAAGACGGATGGATGGGTTCCCAGGGCTGCCCGTCGCCGAATGGAATATCGCTCACGCAGCACCCGGCTAATCTCGGAATTGTGGTCATTGAGGTTCCCGAAGATCATGGCACCGTAGGGGGCGGCTTCTTCGACACAGGCCGGCAGTTTGTCCTCTGCCAGGCGCTCCACGCAAAAATTGCATTTCTCGACCACGCCGGCGGTCCGGGTCGGGTACTCGGTATTGACCTCGTCAATGAAAGGCTGTCCCTGCTCATCCTTGCCCCGAGGATCCCGCCAGTTAAAGCTGCGGGCCCCGTATGGGCAGGCCGCCATGCAGAAGCGGCAGCCGATGCAGCGGTGATAATCCATCGCCACCACCCCGTCATCTTTCTTGAAGGTGGCCTTGGTGGGGCAGGCCCGGACGCAGGGCGGGTTATCACAATGGTTGCAGAGGGTCAGCACCGGTAGCTTCTGCAATTCCGGGGCCTGCCGGTCATGGGTATCCTTGACAAAGACACGGTCGAAGCGCTCCTGCCACAACCATTTAATTTCATCCTTGGGGTTACCGAAATCGGGCACGTTATGGATGGAGTGACAAACCTCTACGCAACGCTCCGCCAGGCCGGGAATCGAGGCAAATTTGCGGACATCGATCGCCAGCCCCAGCCGAAGGCCCTCTTTATGCTCTTTTTCGGCGCCCAGCCGCTTGAGCCCGGCAGCCTGGACCTCGCCGCCCAGCAGCGACTGCACAGCCGAGGTGCCACCCATCCCGGCGGCCGCCGCCACTCCGGCCAGCTTAAGAAAATCTCGCCTTTCTTTTTTCATCTTATAAGGCCTCCTTGGTCGGTTCGAAATGGCATCTCCAGCAGTCCGGTGCCACTGACGCGTAGTTGTGGCACTCGTCGCAGAATTTTTCCTTGTCGTCATGACAATCCAGGCAGCCCTTTTGCAGGCTGCGGTCATAACGCAGGCCGTTGGCGGTCACCCCCGTGCGCGGCCCGCTCTTGCGGAGAATGTCGTCGCGCCACTGGTGGAGCAGCACCATATGGCTCTCCCGCATGAACTGCGTGTCGCGTACACACTCATCATATTCGGTGGGCAGCTCCGGATCCGGCGGCTGTTGGGTCTGGCCGATGTTATACCAGATGGCAAAGGTCATCAGACCGACAAACACAATCAACGCTGGAATGATTCGTTGGCTTCCGTACATATCTTAACCCTCCATTCCTGCCAGGGGCGCGAAACGCAAGTCCATTTCCCGCTCATTTTCTCCCTCCATGATGAGGGCGTTACCAACCAGTTCGGACACGCCGCAAACCTCGACCTCGGGATTCCAGTATTGGTTCAGGGCCAACAGGGTCGCCCGATCGATGGCGCAGACACAGGAGAGCATGTTGACCCCGTGCCGTTCGGCCACGTACTTGACGGCGTTGGCCCGGGGCAGGCCGGCTCGCATCCGTAGATCCAGGATCTCGCCGGTGTTAAGCCCGGTGCCGCTGCCGCAGCAGAAGGTTTTTTCCCGGATGGTGTTCTCCGGCATCTCGTGAAAATTGTTGCAGACGCTTTTCAGGATGTAGCGTGGTTCTTCCAGCAGCCCCATACCCCGAGCGGTGTTGCAGGAGTCATGGAAGGTCACGATGCGATGATCGTTGCGGCTCTTATCGATCTTGAGCTTGTTGTGATGGATCAGATCGGCGGTGAATTCGCTGATATGGACCATCTTGGTGACCGCGGCGTTGTCGAAGACGGTACCGGTAATCGGTGACTTGGGCACTTCCAGGAAATCGGCCGGGCCGTTCATGGTCTCCATGTACTGGTGCACCACCCGCCACATATGGCCGCATTCGCCGCCCAGAATCCACTTGACCCCCAGCCGCTTGGCCTCGGCGTACATCTTGCCGTTGAGCTTCTTCATCAACTCGTTGTTGGTAAACAACCCGAAGTTGCCGCCCTCCGAGGAGTAGGTGCTGATGGTGTAGTCCAGGCCGATATGCTCAAAGAGCAGGATGTAGCCCATAAAGGTGAAAATACCGGGGTCGGCGAAGATGTCGGCGGAGGGGATAATAAAGAGAACTTCGGCCCCCTTGCGGTTGAAGTTGAGGCTCTCCAGCCGTACCCCGGTGGCTTCCTCGATATCGTCAACCAGAAACTCGGCGTTTTCCTTGAAGGTATGGGGTTGCAGTCCCAGGTGGTTACCGGTGCGGTTGGAGTTGGCGGCCGGTTCCAGGATCCAGTTGGTGTTGACCCCCACCAGGTGCAGCAACTCCCGGCCCATCATGGTGATCTCGGCGGTATCGATGCCGTAGGGGCAGAACACCGAGCAGCGGCGGCACTCGGTGCACTGGTAGAAGTACATGAACCATTCCTTGAGCACCTTGAAGGTCATGGGCCGGGCGCCGGCCATTTCTCCCAGGATCTTACCGGCCAGGGTGAAGTCGTTGCGGTAGACCGAGCGGAAGAGCTCGGCCCGCAGCACCGGCATGTTTTTGGGGTCGCCGGTGCCGAGGAAGAAGTGGCACTTGTCGGCGCAGGCCCCGCAGCGCACGCAGCAATCCATAAAGATCTTCAGCGAGCGGAACTTGTCCAGCCGTTCCCTGATCCCGTTGATGATGATCTCCTTCCAGTTTTCCGGCAGTTTCCAGTCGTCGCTTTCAACTTCCCACTCCCGGGGTTCGCCGAAAAGGCCGGGCAGGTTTTTGCCGTGGTACTCGGCGATACTGGGCTTGGCCGGGTAACAGTAGTTGCCCGGCTTGAAGATCGCCTCGACATCCCACCAGTCGCGCGTGGGCACGGAACCGGTCATCAGCGACGGCTCCTCGACCACCTTAACCTTCATTTCGTCCGCTTTGGTATTTGCCATTGTTGTCGTTCCTTATCTGAAGATTTTCTGCACTTCGGGCAAGTCAGCCGCTCAAGCCTTCTCTTCTTCCGAACCGGCCTCCGCCGCCGGCTCCTCGGCGGCCGGGGGTAATTCCTTCTCCACCGGCAGGCCGGCGTTGACCATGAATTCGCGGAACTCGTCCTCGTAACCCGCGTAGGAATGAGGCTTGATTTTGGGGTCGTTCCAGGGGTTGATGTGGCGCACCATGCGGTTGTTGTTGACCATGTTGCGGGTGGGGCTCATGAAAATGCCGCCCAGATGCATCAACTTGCTGAACGGGAAATAGGCCAGCAAGGTGCAAACCAGGAAGACGTGGACAAAGAAGATGGCTCCAATCTCGCCGTTGATCGAGGGCGAGAAAGTGGCCAGCCCCACGGTTAATTCCTTGACCGCCACGATGTCGACCCGGAAAACGTGGCGCATCAGCAGGCCGGTGGTGCCGATGGCGAAGATCAGCAACAGCGGGAAATAGTCGGCAAGCAGGGAAATGTAGCGCAGGTAGGGCCGCACCAAGCGCCGCAGAAAGAGGAAGGTTACCGCCGCCAGCAGCACGAAGCCGCTCTGGTAGATGGTGGCGGCGCCGATTTCGAGGAAGCCGTCAAAAAATTCCAGGCCGGGGACAAAGCCGGCCACCGGGTCGGTAAAGAACCGGAAATGGCGCAGGACAATGACCAGGAAGCTGTAATGGAACAGGATGGCGAAAATCCAGAGCCATTTGTTGGAGCCATAGGCCAATTGCGGCCCGTCATGGATCGAGGCCTTGGTGTTGCGGAACAGGGAGCGGAAGAGCAACACCTCCAGCGCCATCCGCCCTATCACTCCGGCCTTGGTGGAGGGGCAATCAAGTTTGTTGTCCTTGATAAAGGACAACGATTTCTCCTGGCCGCAGGTGGTGGGAATCCGGAAGGGTACCGGTGATTTGGCCCATTCTACAACCTTGTAGATGAAGCCTCCCAGGAACAGGAGAAACGCCAAGTAGGGAAGCACTATCCCGAGCAGGCTTTTCCCGCCGGGAATCTGGGACACCACCAGGGCGACCAGAATCAGTGCCACGACCGCGATAAGGGCTTGCAGGACTCTCATTGACCGTTACCTCGCTTCGTTGCTGTGGGTAGGAAGGGAATTAACATCCGCCATAAACTTCGTAGTTTGATCGGCCAGTGGGGCCGAAGGACAACCATGTTGGGTGAGCATGTGGTTCATGCTCTTGTATTCATGCAGCTGGGTCTGGTAAAGCCGCTCGCGGCAGCTCATGTAAAGATCGAAAACCTGCAGGGCCAGCCGGTCCAGCAGGTCGTGGAAGGCGTGCCAGTCGTCCGCGGTCACCGTCAACTGACGCTGGTGGTCAGTGACCGCTTGGCGGATCACCTCTTTTAAATCATAGACAAAGCCAACCGCGACCGCCGGGGTGAAATCCTGAACGGCCCGGATTTTGATGAAATCCGTGAGGGTCTGCTGGAGTTGGTCAAATTGTGGCTGGTCATGATCAAAAAGCTGGGTATAGATGGCAGTAAGGGCGTGGCGGGCGTTGTGCCCGACGGGATTGGCGAAGCGATCTGTTTCTCGTTTAAAGATGGCGGCGGCGTCGGGGGCGTAGCTGTCAAGCACCCGGTTTACCCAGGCATCCTGGATATCCCCCTTGTTTTCCCGCAGGAATTCAAAAAATTGCATCCCCCGCTCCCTCCTTGTTTAATTCTCCGCTACCCGCCGGTGGGCAGTCATTTCTGAATGGGAATTCAGAATTAGGGATCACTGGTATCATGTTTGGGGGGGCATTTCAAGACAAAAAAACAATTTTTAAGTAACGGTATCCACCAGCAGGCCAATCTCCCCTTCCAGGTTGCGCAGCAGGATGGGCAGCTCATCGAGAGAGATATGGATATCGTGGGCCAGTTGGCACTCTGTGTCACCGGTACAGTCATAGACGTCGAGCTGGTAACCGTCGTCGGTTTGGGTCAGCACCAACCGCAGGGGAGTGCCGTGATCGGCGAAATTACGGTTGGCCCGTCGCACCTGTTCCTGGACATCGTGTTTTTCCCCGTCGTTGAGATGGCGCCGTCGGGGCGGCTGCCGCCATTTTTCGCGCACCTTATGCCACTCCCGTTTGAAGGCGCCGATCCGAGAACTAGCCGGAATCTCGAAGATTTCATCGACTTTACGTTCTTTTTGGAAGCTGGGCACCGGTTTTTCGACCGGAAACCGCAATTCGTCGGAAATGACCATAAGCACTCCTCCTGCCTATCTTGTCGGTCATATCAACTGAATTGTCCAGCTTTTTTATAATTCCACCTCCAACCCCTCGCGGGCGCAGAAGACCTCCATGCCGCCATCAGTGCCGCCATAGCGGTTGTTCAGTTGGTCGAGTTGGTCATCGCTGCGGTCCGGGTCGTGGTGGAAAAGGGCTAATCGCTTGACGCCGGCCCGGCCGGCGGTGGCCAGGGCGTGCTCGTAGGTGGAATGGCCCCAGCCCAGCTTGGCCGGCATGAATTCGGTTTCCGTATACTGGGAGTCGTGGACCAGCAGATCGGCGCCGCGAAAAAAATCACTAACTGCCTGATTTTGCTCGGCGGCCACCTCATCTCCCTCGCGGGCCATGTCCTGGTCGTAGGCGGGATCGGCGGGATCGCTGATAAAAAGATTGCGGTAGGGTTCGGTGTCGTAGGCGGTGCAAAAGACCTTGCCCTGGTATTCAATCCGGTAGCCCAGGCAGAGGACCGGATGATTAAGGTACTTAGTGGTGACCACGATGCCGTCGCCCAACTCCAGCCGTCCTTCCTTGAGTTCGACATAATCCACCGTGGCTGCCAGTTCAGCCTCCCGCACTGGGAAGTAGCGATAAGTCAACTGGCCGCCGACGATCCCCCGCAGGGTGTCTTCCTCGTAGCTCACCGGGCCATGTACGGTCAACCGGTTGCCGGGCACGTAGATCGGCACGAAGAAGGGAAAACCCATGATATGGTCCCAGTGGGTATGGGTGAGGAAAAGATTGAGAGCCAGCGGCCCCTTTTTGAAATCGTTGGCCATCAGATGATTGCCCAGTCCCCGCAGGCCGCTGCCGGCGTCGATGATCAGCAGCCGGTTATCGAGTTCGGGGAAACGGACCTCCAGGCAGGAGGTATTGCCGCCGTAGCGGACGGTGTCCGGTCCCGGGCAGGGTACCGAACCCCGCACACCCCAGAATTTGACCTTGATAGACATTTTATCACCCCTTACGTTTCGCGGGCCACTGCCAGGAATACCTTGGCCCGCTCGATTTCTTTTTCCACCTCGGGCAGCAGGGAGGCCATTTCCTGTTTGCCCAGGCCCCACTGCCGGGCCAATTGTCGGGTGAGTTGCCGGTCTGGATAAAGGTTGCCGGCCGAGCCCAGCCGGCGCAGATTGACGAAGGCATCGGCCAGGGCGATGCTGGCGGCCAGCGGTTCGCCGGTTTCCTCGTTGTCATCGTAGTGATCGGGGAGATGGTGGTTGGCCAGCAGCTTGATCAGGCCGGGATTCAGTTGCCACTTCTCGCCGATCATCCGTCCCACCTGGGTGTGATCCAGGCCCATCACTTCCCTTTCGGCCTGGTCCAGTGGCATCCCGCCGCCGGCTAATTCCAGGGCCTGGGCGTACTCCTCGGGCAGGCAGGTATCCAGCGGGATCTTGCCCAGGTCGTGCAGCAGGCCGGCCACAAAGTATTCTTCCCGCAGGCGGGGCAGAACTCCCTTCGGGCGGCCAGGGCCTTGGCGGTAACCCCGACCCCCAGGGAGTGGGTCCAGAAGGCGTCCATCTCCAGGGAGTGGAAGGACTCCTCCTGGCCCAGGCTGCCCAGGACCGCGGTGCTCAGGGCCAGGTTCTTGACGGTGTTAAGACCGAGCATGATAATGGCCCGGGTCAGGGAGCCGATCTCGTTGGGCAGGGAATAATAGGCGGAATTGATCAGTTTCAGGACCTGGCCGGTGAGGACCGGGTCCAGGGAGATTACCCGGTTGAGATCGTTGGGGGAGGTATCGGGGCGGTTGCAGACCTCCAGCACCTTGGTGACGGTGGTGGAAAGACTGGGCATCCGGGCGATGAAATGGCGCAGCTTCTTTTCCCGTTGTTCGCCGCTCACAAGTCACCCGTTGGGAGAGTGTGCAGAAAAAATCGCCGATGGTGCCCCGCTGCTGAACGGTTACTCCTGATTAAAGGCGACGGCTTCGGCATATTTTACCCCGCTGCCGCCAAAAATGTCCAGGGCGCTGCCGATGGTGGCATCGAGATGGTCATTGCCCAGTTCACGAATGCGGTGCATATCGGCCATGGTGGCGACGCCGCCGGCATAGGTGGTGGGCAGGGGGGTCTGCCGGCCCAGCAGGATCAGCAGATCCTCGGCCACCCCGGCGCATTTGCCCTCGACATCAACGGCATGAATCAAAAATTCGGCGCAAAAACGGGAAAAATAATCCAGACTGGCACCATCCACCGCCATTTCGGTGAATTTCTGCCAGCGATCGGTGACCACCAGATAGCGGCCATCCCGCTTACGGCAACTGAGATCAAGCACCAGCCGCTGGCGGCCCACCGCCCGCACCAACTCCCGCAGGCGATCCTCCAGCACCCGGCCGTCCTGAAAGACGTAGGAGGTGACGATCACCGCCGCCGCTCCCCGCTCCAGCCAGGCAGCGGCATTGGCGGCGGTGATCCCGCCTCCCACCTGCAAACCGCCGGGCCAGGCGGCCAGGGCTTCGGCCGCCGCCGCTTCGTTACCCTCCCCCAGCATAATGACATGTCCGCCGGTGAGTTGATCGTGGCGGTACATGGCGGCGTAGTGGGCGGGCGGCTGTTCGGAGATGAAATTGGTGGCTACGCCGACGCCGTTTTCCTGCAGGGTCGAGCCGACAATCTGCTTGACCCTGCCCTGGTGCAGGTCGATGCAGGGACGAAACTTCATGGCCGGTAACCGTTCAGCAGCTTTCTTTGATCATGAAGGTAATGGGGTCAAGCTGCAGCACCAGGTCATGGTGGGCGCCGCCGGTGTCATCCTGGATGATGTTAAGATCGATGCATTCGCTGTTGGCCCCGGGCTGCAGCAGCACCACGGTATTGAAAAGATCGGCCACTTCCCGGCAGGGTTCCGGCACCTGACCGCCGGCGGCCTGTTGCTTGTCGCGGGTGCTAACCGCCGAAAACCAGAGCTGCAGGTCCATGGCCTTGGCCATTTCGCCGAGATCGGCCAGCACCTGCCGGTCCAATTTGGTGAAATCGTAGCCGTCCACCACCATGCAGCCGGGGCGGATGATATTCTGGTAAACCAGGTCGTTTAAGCGTTCTTCCAGGCGGGGCCGGGTCAGATCGGACTCCTTGAAGGTCATGATCATCCGGTTGCGCATCACTTCGTCGTAAATTTCGTAAGGATTGCTCAACTGGCAGCTCTCGACAATATCCTTGAAGATATCATCATACCAGATCCGGGTCTTCTCGAGACTCTGGCCGACGCTGACATGCACCACTTGCTGGCCGTTGAGCAATGAATCAAGGGCGATCTGGACCAGCATGGCGGTCTTGCCCAAACCGGGCCGGGCGATAACCAGCCCCAGCCGCGGGGACACCTTGCCCTCAACGCCGGCGCTGAGGTGGTGGATCGGATTTTTGGCGATCAGTTCCTGCTTAAGCATGACGGGGCTCCCCTATCTCTTCTCTTTTTCTTTTTTGGCTTCGGCGATTAATTCTTCGGAGACGCTCTTGGGCACCGGCCGGTAGGCCGCGAATTCCATGGTAAACTCCGCCTTGCCCTGGGTCAGGGAGCGCAGGTCGGTGGAATAGCCGAACATCTCCGAAAGCGGCACCTCGGCTTCAACCACCGTGTAATTGTCCTCTTCGGTGGTGCCGATGATAATCCCCCGCCGTTGGTTGAGGCTGCCCATGATGGTCCCCTGGAATTCGGTGGGGCCTTCCACCGCCACCTTCATGATCGGTTCCATGATCACCGGTTTGGCCTTTAAATAGCCCTCCCGGAAGGCGCCCACCGAGGCAAGCTGGAAGGCGACATCGGAGGAGTCCACGGCGTGGGCGGCGCCGTCGTTGATCACGCAGCGTACCCCGACGATGGGGGCGCCGATCAGGGCGCCTTTTTCCATGGATTTATGGAAACCCTTGTCACAGGAGGAGATGAATTCGCGGGGGATCACGCCGCCGACAATCTTATCGACAAATTCGTAGTCACCTTCTTCCAGGGGTTCAATATAGCCGGCCACCCGGCCGAACTGGCCGCTGCCGCCGGTCTGTTTCTTGTGGGTATAGTTGAATTCGGCCCGCTGGGTGATGGTTTCCCGATAGGCCACCCGGGGGGCGCCGACTTCGACGACGGCGCTGTATTCCCGTTTCATCCGTTCCACGTAGACATCCAGGTGGAGCTCACCCATGCCGGAGATAATGGTTTCGTTGGTCTCGCTATCGACATGGGTGCGGAAGGTGGGATCTTCCTTGGAAAAACGGTTCAAGGCCTTGGACATATTGACCTGGTTCTTGTTGTCGATGGGCTTGATGGCCAGGGAAATCACCGGGCTGGGAATATGCATCGAGCTCATCGAACAATTGTGGATGCCGTCGGTGAAGGTATCGCCGGAGGCGCAATCGATGCCGAACAGGGCGACGATATCGCCGGCCCCCGACTCCTCGATATCCTCCATGTCGTCGGCATGCATACGTACCAGGCGTCCCACCTTGACCTTCTTGCCGGTCCGGACGTTGACGATACTGTCGCCTTTCTTGATGGTGCCCTGGTAGGTGCGCAGGTAAGTAAGCTGCCCGTAGCGGCCGTCTTCTAGTTTGAAGGCCAGGGCGATCAGGGAATCTTTGGGATCGTTGGTGACTTTGAACTCGCTCTCGTCCTGGTTGAGATCCAGGGCGTAGTTGGTGACCTCGGCGGGCGCCGGCAGATAATTGGTCACGGCGTCAAGCAGGGCCTGGACCCCCTTGTTTTTGTAAGCCGAGCCCACCATTACCGGAGTCATCTCCAGGCTCAGAGTGCCCTTGCGGATGGCCCTGATGATCTGCTCCTCGGTGGGGGTGCCTTCCAGCACCGCTTCCATCAATTCATCATCGAACATCGAGGCGGCATCAAGCAGGGCCTCACGCTTGGTTTCGACCTCGTCTTTGAGATTATCGGGAATTTCGCCCACCCGGATCTGGTCGCCATGCTCGCCTTCGTAAAAGTAGGCCTTCATGCTGACCAGGTCGACGATGCCGGCCAGATCGGCTTCCAGGCCGATGGGTACCTGCAGGGCCACGGCGTTGAGGTTGAGCTTGTCGCGCAGCTGCTGGGTGACCCGGTCGGGGTTGGCGCCGGTGCGATCGCATTTGTTGATGAAGGCGATCCGCGGCACCCGGTAGCGAGTCATCTGGCGGTTGACGGTGATGCTCTGGGACTGCACCCCGCCCACCGAGCAGAGCACCAGGATGGCGCCGTCCAGCACCCGCAGGGCCCGCTCCACCTCGATGGTGAAATCGACGTGGCCGGGGGTATCGATGATATTGATGGGATGCTCGTTCCACTCGCAATGGGTGGCGGCGGAGGCGATGGTGATGCCCCGTTCCCGCTCCAGCTCCATGGAATCCATGGTGGCGCCGACCCCGTCCTTGCCGCGGACTTCGTGGATGGCATGAATTCTCTTGGTGTAAAAGAGGATCCGTTCGGTAAGGGTGGTTTTGCCCGAATCTATATGGGCGCTGATCCCGATATTACGGGATTTGGCCAGGTCTCTCATGGTGTTTTCCTCAGTTGGTTCCGTGATCTTTGTTGCTTATGATAAGAGAAGCCCGCCTCCCTGCCAAAACAGAAAAGCGGGCCATGACAAACCAAGTGGTGCCGGGACCAGGATTCGAACCAGGGACACTCGGATTTTCAGTCCGATGCTCTACCTACTGAGCTATCCCGGCACACTTTGCAAGTGCAGGAGGTATTTATTGGAAACGGGGCGCTTTGTCAAGAAGTTTTCGGGGGCTCCTCCTCGCTTTCCAAAGAGAGATCCAGGTCGGGAATTTCCGGGGTCTGCCGGTCGTTTTCGGCGGCCACCCCCAGCGGGGTGTCGTCGTCCAGGCTCAACACCAGTTCCTGGGCGGCGGCCGCCTCATTCTCACCGGAGGTTGCCGCCGGCATTGGCGAAGAAGCGGGATCGCCCAGTAGATCGTCGATATCTTGGATGGCGCTGCCGTGATCGTCCTCCAGAGTGAACGGCTCGGCGCCGCTTTCCGGGTTGGCGGTCAGGTCGTCGAGGTCGAGCATGGTTTCGGCCGCCGCAGTGTCGCTGTCCGCCGGGGGCGAATCGGCGGCCGGGTCAAGTGGTTCGGCCACCGGGGATGATGAGGCGAGGCCCAGGTCCATGGCCGGTTCCCCGGCGGCGGCTGATTGCTCGGTGGCCAAATCGGCGCTTGACAAGTCGGGGAGGTCGGCGGCGGCGGTCGGTTCTGGGACGCTCGCCGCCGGCTCGGGGGCGGTGGGCGCCGCTTCCGCGGCTGGCGCCGGTTCCAGCTCCGCTTCCGGCTCAGATTCCGACTCCGGCTCCAAGGAGTAGGCCAATTCCGCTTCCGGCTCGGTTCCCCTGCGGGCTCCACTTCCGTTTCCGCTTCCCATTCCGGCTCCGGGGGCTCCGGTTCGCTCAAATCCAGCGATTCTTCCTGGTCATCGTTGAAAATGCTTGTGGTTACGGCGTTGTCCGCCGTCTCCTCCGCAGCGGCCAGGGCGGTGGCCAGAAAAGCGGGCGCTTCGCCGGGGAAAACGGTGCCACCAAGTTCGGCGGCTACCGCTTCCAGATCACGGCCGCACTTGCCGCAATTGCCGGGGCGGTCAAAAGAGATAAAACCACATTTGGGACAGCGCATGGGCATACCCTTCTGCTGGGAGATTTATCTGGTTGTTTATGGGACCACGGTTACGTCTGTCGGCAGACTAGCGGAATCAAACCCAAAAAACAAGTCACTTAAATCGTTTTGCCGACAATGAGCCGCACCCGGATAAACGGCCCCGCTGCCTGCGATGGGACTTTGACGTTACCCTGATGTCACTTGCTTTATGGTGCAAAATTTCTCCATGGCCGTTAGACTGCTCCCTCTGCCGGAGTCGTATCCAGGCCGACAGAACCTGTAATACAAGCCGGGGTTGATTGTTTATGGACAGCAAGACAAGTGACCAGGAGCTGGTCGGCATAATCGCTGATTTCCTGGAGATGGGGCATCTGGAGAATATTCTGACCATGTTCCGGCGGGACCCCTCCCATTACCGGTTAAGCGGTGAGTTGCTGCGCGATGAGCGTTTCCGGGTGCGGTTGGGGATGGCGGTGCTCTTTGAACAATTGGCCGAGCAGCAGCCGGCGGAGGTGGCGCAGGCGGTCCCCTTCCTGCTGCCGCTGCTGGCTGATGAATCGCCCTTACTGCGGGGCGAGGCCGCCGGTCTGCTGGCGAGCATCGGCACCCCGGAGGCGCTGGCGGCGTTGCAGCCGCTGCGCGACGATCCGGACCCCCAGGTGGCGGAAGTGGTCGGCGATATCCTGGCGAAATATTGCTAAGACGGCCCTTGCCCCCGTTTGCGAAACAGGCCGTGGGTAAGGAAATCTCCGGGTTGCTCAAAACTCAGGCGGACCAGGTTGCCGGAGTTGGCCCGCTGGACGGCGACGCCGGTCACCGCGGCCGCGGCGGCGGGGTAGCCGGCGGGGGTCCGGGGGTTGCCGGCCGCCGGCAGCGGGGTTGCCGACTCGGGCTGCTCCTGGTGGATGGCGGTGATCCGGCAGGCAATGTTGTGGAGGCCGAAAGCCAGATAATCCAGGGTGTCGCCTATGGCTACCGGGTTTCTGAGTTCCACCAGCGGCCATTGGCCGCCCTGTCGGACAATCCCGCCGGGGCGGCGGCCCGGTTGACGGTGGTTCCTTCATAAAGCATGTCGTGGGCCGTGGGCGGGCCGTCCAGGAAGTTGCTGCTCTGCCCCCGGGAGCCGATCCTGGCCAGTTCGGCGGCGAATTCAGGCGGCAGTCCATCGCTTTCGCCGGCCGCCGGCAGGCCGTGCTGGCGCCAGTAATCCAGGGCCGCCCGATAGAGGCGGACCACCGCGCCGACATAGAAAAGGCTTTTCATTCGCCCTTCCAGCTTCAGGGCATCCACCGGCAGTCGCAGCAGTTCGGGCAGCCGGGCCAGCAGGCAGAGATCCCGGGCGTTGAAGATCTGCACCCCCCGGCCATCCTCGTCCACCGGCCAGAACTGGCCGGGGCGTTTTTCTTCCTCCAGCCGGTAGCGGTAGCGGCAGGGCTGGGCGCAGTCGCCGCGATTGGCGTCGCGGCCGGTGAGATAGAGGCTCATAAAACAGCGCCCCGAGTAGGCGATGCAGAGCGCCCCGTGGACGAAGATTTCCAGCTCCGCCTCGCTACCTCCCCTGAGCTGGCCCAGCTCGGCCAGCGTCAGCTCCCGGGCCGGGTTGATCCGGCGGACCCCGCAGGCCGTCCAGAAACGGGCGCTTTCCACATTGGTGACGTTGGCCTGGGTGCTCAAGTGGATCGGCAGCTCCGGCACCGTCCGCCGGGCCACGGCCAGGACCCCGGGATCGGCGATAATCAGGCCGTCGACGCCGTTGGCCCGCAGCCGTAAAAGATATGCCGGCAGCGGTGCCAGGTCATCCTGATGGGCGAAGATATTGACCGTAACATAGACCTTGACCCCGGCAGCGTGGGCGGTCTGTACCGCCGCCACCAGTTCGTCGTCGTTGAAGTTGCCGGCGTGGGCCCGCAGGCCGAAGGATTTACCGGCCAGATAGACGGCGTCGGCCCCGTAATGGATGGCCACCGCCAGCTTTTCCGGGTTACCGGCCGGGGCCAGCAGTTCGGGAAGCTTGGGGGAGGCGTTTTTTTCGATTATGCTGTCCGCTAAGTGGGCAATCATCGACAACATGAGCGCTCTTTTCTAGTTGATAGGACAAATCATGTCAAACCACGCTATACACCAAAACGCTTCCTTTGTCGGTCCCGAAATCGCTGGCCGGAAGGTGGCGGTGGCGATGAGCGGCGGGGTGGACAGTTCGGTGACTGCCGCCCTGTTGCAGCGGGCCGGGGCCAGGGTGGAAGGGGTGTTTATGCGTCTGGCCCAGCCGGCGGCCGCCGAGCACCAGCGGCGGGCGCAGGCGGTGGCCGACCGGCTGGGGATCGAGTTGACGGTGCTGGAGTTGGGCGCAAGCTTCCAGGAGCAGGTTCTGCAACCCTTTGTCCGGGCCTATGGCGGCGGGCTGACCCCCAATCCATGTGTCTGCTGCAACCGTTTGATTAAATTTGGCCTGCTGTTGGCCAATATCCTTGAGCGGGGCAACGATTTCCTGGCCACCGGTCACTATGCCCGGCTGACTTCAGCCGAACCGGGGCAAGCAGCCGCTTCGCCGGTCATGGCCCTGCGCCGGGGCCTTGATGCCGGTAAGGATCAATCCTATTTCCTGTGCCGACTCGACGCCGCGGCGCTGCCCCGGCTGCTCTTCCCGCTGGGTGGCTTGCACAAGAGCGAGGTTTACGAACTGGCCGCGGAATTTGCGCTGGCTGACCGGCACGGTCCAGAAAGCCAGGATGTCTGTTTTCTGGGGGACCAGCCCCTGGCCGATTTTCTGGCGGCCCGGCTTACGGAGCCTGGTCGGGAGCAGCCGGCGGCGGGCGCCATCGTCGATGGCAGCGGCCGGGAGTTGGGGTGCCATCGGGGCATCCATCGCTATACCGTGGGGCAGCGGCGGGGTCTGGGGCTGCCCGCCGCCACCCCCTATTATGTGGTGGCCCTGGAGGCGGCCCGTAACCGGGTGGTGGTGGGTAGGTCCGAGGAACTGCAGCAGACCATGATCCGGGTGCGCGATCTTAACTGGCTGTGTGCCCCGCCCCCCTTGCCGGCTTCTTTGGCGATCCAGTTACGCCACCGCCACCAACCGGCCCCGGCCACGGTGACCGAAGCCGCCGATGGCTCTTATACCCTGACTTTTGCGCAACCGCAACGGGCCCCGGCCCCCGGCCAGTACGCCGCCCTTTACCAGGGGGATCGCCTGTGCGGCGGCGGCGAGATCATCTGAGGTGGTCACCGGGCTTGTCTTTCCCGTTGCAAGGGGCCCTGAAAAGGGTTATTTCCAGGGGATGGGAGCAGAAACCGGCAGTGGCGGCAAACGGGTGGCGGTGACCACCCTGGGTTGCAAGGTCAACCAGTATGAATCGGCGGCCTTCCTTTCGGAGTTGGCCGAACGGCAAGGGGTGGAGATCGTGCCCTTTGACCAAGCGGCCGACGTTTACGTCATCAACACCTGCGCGGTGACCGCCCGGGCCGGGGCCCAGTCCCGGCAATTGATCCGGCGGGCGGCCCGTTGCCGGCAGGCCCGGCTGGTGGTCACCGGCTGTTACGCCCAGGTGGCGCCCCAGGAGGTGCTGGAACTGGTGGGCAATCCGCTCTGCATCGTGGGTAATGCCCATAAGGAGCGGGTGGCGGAGATCGCCGCCGCCGGCCGCAGCTGCGATCTGGAAATGTACCACGGCGAGATGGCCGATTGCCGCCAGGCCGCGCCGCTGCTGGTCAAGGCCGCCACCGACCGCTGTCGGGCGGTGCTCAAGGTCCAGGACGGTTGCAGCCAGGGTTGTTCCTACTGTATCGTCCCCCGGGCCCGGGGCCGCAGCCGCAGTGTGCCACCGGCTCAGGTATTGCAACAGGCGGAGATTTTTGCCGCCGCCGGTCACCGCGAAGCGGTCCTCACCGGTATCCATTTGGGCCATTACGGGCGGGATCTGACCCCCTCGGGCTCGTTGCTGAGTCTGCTGGAGCAATTGCTGGCCCGGGATCTGCCGCTGCGTTACCGGCTCAGTTCCCTGGAGTCCACCGAGGTTGGCGGCGCCTTGCTGGCCTTGCTGGCCGCCGACTCCCGTCTGCGGCCCCATCTCCATATTCCGTTGCAAAGCGGCGATGACCGGATCCTGCGGGCCATGAACCGCCCCTACGGGCGGGCCGATTTCGCCGCCGTGATCGAGCGTTGTGCCGCCACCCTGCCCGAGGCGGCCATCGGGGTCGATGTGATGACCGGTTTCCCCGGCGAGGATGAAGCGGCTTTCCAGCAGACTTATGACTTACTGGCCGCCCTGCCGGTCAGTTATCTCCATGTTTTCCCCTACTCCCAACGCGCCGGTACGCCGGCGGCCCGGTTTTCCGAGCAGGTGCCGGGGCCGGTCCGGGATCGGCGGGCCGCCCGGTTGCGGGAGTTGGGGCAACGTAAAAAGGCCGATTTTTACCAGCGTTTCCTGGGCCAGCAGCGGCGGGTACTGGTGGAAGGCGGCTCCGGCAGCCCGGAGAACGGGCAGTCGGAGCGGTGGCGGGGTTATACCGACAATTATATCCCGGTGACCTTCGACGCCCCAGCCGGTTCCGGGGATTGGCGTAACCGGGAGGTCATGGTCCGGTTGGGTGAACTGGAGGAAGCCGGGGTCAGTGGCCGCCTGGCGGAGGGCGCCGGCGGCCGGGACTTCGAAGACGTTTACCGGCAAGGGGACGACGATGCGTGGTGAGATAATCGCCATTGGCGATGAATTGACTTCCGGCCGGGTCTTCAACTCCACCAGCCGTTTCGCCGCCGCCCGCCTTTTCGCCGCTGGCCATGAGGTGCCGGTGCTGGTCACCATCGGCGATGACCAGGAGTTGATCGCCGCCACCCTGCTGCAGGCCCTGGGGCGGGCCGATTTTGTCATCGTCAGCGGCGGTCTGGGCGCCACCAGCGACGATCTGACCAACGAAGCGGTGGCCAGCGCCCTGGCCCGGCCGCCCACCTTCTATCCGGAAGTGTTGCGCCAGATCGAGAACCACAGCAAGCATCTTTCCTCCCAGGCCCGTAAGTCTTTGGAGAAACTGGCCTGGCTCCCCGACGGCGCCCACACCCTCCACAGCGAGGTCAAAAGCGCCGGCTATTTCCTGGTCCATGAGGGCAAACCGGTCTTTTTTCTGCCCGGGGTACCCCACGAGATGCAGGAGTTAATGGAAAAGGCGGTGTTGCCCCGGCTTGAGGTCTGGGGCGACACTCCCCCTCGTCGGGTGCGGCAGCGGGTCTTCCGCGTGGCCGGGGTGGGGGAGAGTGAAATCAATCGTCGCCTGGCCGAACTCGAAGATGGTGACGAGCGCGTTAAAATCGGCTACTATCCCGTCTTCCCTGAAGTTCAGGTCAGCCTGACGGTGACCGCCGCCGACGACCGGGAACTGGCTCCCCTTTTTGCCCGGGTCGAGGCCGCCATCCGCCAGCGGCTGGGGGAAGATCTCTTCGGAGTCGACGAGGAGAGCCTGGCGGCGGCGGTGGTGCGCCTTTGCCGGCAGCGGGGCTGGCGGCTGGCGGTGGCCGAATCCTGTAGCGGCGGCCTGCTGGCCGCGGAAATCACCGCCGTGCCCGGGGCTTCGGCCTGCTTTGCCGGCGGGGTGGTGGCCTACAGCAACGAATTGAAGGAAAAAGTTTTGGGCGTGGATAGCCGGGTTCTGGCCGCCCAGGGCGCGGTCAGCGCCCCGGTGGCCGAGGCCATGGCCGCCGGCGCCGTTAAGTTGAGCGGCGCCGAGTTGGCCCTGAGCAGTACTGGTATTGCCGGCCCCGGCGGCGGCAGTGCCGACAAACCGGTGGGCACGGTTTATATCGGCCTGGCCATGGCCGGCAAGGTAAGTTCCGAATTGGTCAGCTTCGGTGGCAGTCGCCGACAAAACCAGGAGTTGACCGTGCAACGGGCCTTGGATATGTTGCGCCGGCAACTCTTGCGGTGGTAACTATATTATATAGAGAGGAGTAGGCTATGGCAGTAACGAGCGCGGACAAAGAAAAAACCTTGGACAGCGCCATCAATCAGATCCAGAAACAGTTCGGCAAGGGCGCCATTATGCGCCTGGGGGCCGATGAGCGGGTGGCGGTGCCGGCCATTTCCACCGGCATTTTAAGCCTCGATATCGCCTGTGGCATCGGCGGAATTCCTTGCGCCCGCATCACCGAAATCTATGGCCCTGAATCCTCGGGCAAGACCACCCTGGCCCTGCAGATTATCGCCTCCGCGCAGCGGCGGGGCGGTTCGGTGGCCTTTATCGACGCCGAGCACGCCCTGGATGTTACCTACGCCGAGCGTTTGGGGGTCAACGCCGACGAGTTGCTGGTCAGCCAGCCCGATTACGGCGAGCAGGCCCTGGAGATCGCCGAGGTGCTGATCCGCAGCGCCGCCATTGACGTAATCGTGGTCGACTCGGTGGCGGCCCTGACCCCCAAGGCGGAAATCGACGGTAATATCGGTGACTCCCATGTCGGCCTCCAGGCCCGGCTGATGTCCCAGGCGATGCGCAAACTGGCCAGTCTGTTGCAGCGGACCAATACCGCCATCATCTTTATCAACCAGTTGCGGATGAAGATTGGCGTGATGTTCGGCAACCCGGAAACCACCACCGGCGGTAACGCCCTGAAGTTCTACAGCTCGATGCGGATCGATATCCGCCGGATTTCGACCATCAAGGATGGCGAAGAGATGATCGGTAACCGGGTCAAGGCCAAACTGGTCAAGAACAAGGTGGCGCCGCCCTTCAAGGTCGCCGAGTTTGATATCATCTTCGGCGAGGGTTCCTCCCGGGAGGGGGACCTGCTGGACCTGGCAGTGGAGCAGAACATCGTCGACAAGAGCGGCGCCTGGTATTCCTACAACGGGGAGCGGATCGGCCAGGGCCGGGAGAATTCCAAGACCTATCTGAAAGAGCATCCGGAAATGACCGACGAGATCGAGGCCAAGGTGCGGATGGGTTTCGGGCTGGCCATGCCCGGCCAGGAGCCGGAAAGGGAACAGCCGGAGCAGTCCTTGGAGAAGCCGGCAAAAAAAGGCGGCAAGGCTTGATAAGATGATGGACGGCAACACCATTCGGCAGAAATTCCTCGATTACTTCGCCGCCCGCCACCATACGGTGGTGGAAGGCGCCTCGCTGGTCCCCCATGACGACCCCACCCTGCTGTTCACCAACGCCGGCATGGTCCAGTTCAAGAAGGTCTTCACCGGCGAGGAGCAGCGCCCCTACCGGCGGGCGGTGAGCTGCCAGCGCTGCGTGCGGGCCGGTGGCAAGCATAACGACCTGGATAACGTCGGCTACACCGCCCGCCATCACACCTTCTTCGAGATGCTGGGCAATTTTTCCTTCGGTGATTACTTCAAGGAAGAAGCCATCCGGCTGGCCTGGGATTTTTTGACCGGGGAGTTGGGGCTCTCCCCGGTCAACCTCTGGGTTTCGGTCTATGAGGAGGACGACGAGGCCTACCGCATCTGGCAGGGGATCGAGGGTCTGCCGCCGGGCCGGATCGTCCGCCTGGGCGCTAAAGACAACTTCTGGGCCATGGGCGATACCGGGCCGTGTGGCCCCTGTTCGGAGATCCATCTCGATCAGGGTTCGGCGGTGCCGTGTGAGGCCGCGGAATGCGGGGTCGATTGTGATTGCGATCGCTTCCTGGAGATCTGGAATCTGGTCTTTATGGAGTATGAACGTGGCCCCGACGGGACCATGAAACCGCTGCCCCGGCCCAGTATCGATACCGGCATGGGGCTGGAGCGGATCACCGCGGTGCTCCAGGGTAAATACAACAATTACGACTCCGATCTTTTCCGGCCGTTGATCAGCCGCACCTGTGAGCTGGCCGGGGTGGAGTATGGCCGGAGCCCCCGGGAGGATACCGCCCTGCGGGTGATCGCTGATCACGCCCGGGCCACCGCCTTTCTGGTGGCCGACGGGGTGCTGCCCGCCAACGAGGGGCGCGGTTACGTGCTGCGGCGGGTGATGCGCCGGGCCATTCGTTTCGGCCGTAGCCTGGGGCTGACCGAGCCCTTTCTGGGCGAGGTCAGCGCCACCGTGCTGGCGAGCATGGGCGGGGCCTATCCCCACCTGGAGGCCAGTCGCGAGCTGCTGCGCAAAGTGGTCCGCCACGAGGAAGAGCGTTTCCTGGAAACCCTGGACCACGGGCTGGGGATGCTGGCCGCCGAACTCCAACGCCTTAAGGAGAGCGGGGACCAGGAACTGGCCGGTGAATTTATCTTTAAATTGTACGATACCTACGGTTTCCCGGTGGATATCGCCAAGGACGTGGCCCAGGAGGAGGGGCTGGCGGCCGACGAGGCGGGGTTTGAGGCCGCCATGGCCCGCCAGCGCCAGCAGTCCCGCCAGTCCTGGAAGGGCGGTGGGCTGGGCGAACTGGGCCCTGGATTCAAGGAGTTACTGGAAAGCGGGGTTGCCACTGAGTTTGTCGGTTATCAGGGCCGTCGCCACCACGCCCCGTTAACCGCCGTGCTGGACGATGAAGGACGCCTGCTGGATTTGGCCACTAGCGGCCAGCGGGTTTCCCTGGTCTGCCCGCAAACCCCCTTTTACGCCGAGGGCGGCGGCCAGATCGGCGACAGCGGCGAGATCACCGGGCTGCATGGCCGAGCCCGGGTGGACAACACCGTCCGGCTGGGCGAAGGGTTGGTGGTCCATCAGGCCGAGGTAGTGGAAGGGCGCCTGGAGCGGGAGGAAGAAGTACTGCTGGCGGTCAGGGAGGGGCGCCGGCAACGGATTGCCGCCCACCACTCCGCCACCCATCTGCTGCATGCCGCCCTGCGCCGGGTGCTGGGGGAGCATGTCAAACAGGCCGGTTCCCTGGTCGAGCCCGGCCGGTTGCGTTTTGATTTCACTCATTTTTCACCGCTGGGGACGGCGACCATCCGGGAGGTGGAGCGGTTGGTCAACGCCGAGATCCGGGCCGACACTCCCTTGGAGACCGCCATGCTCAACCGCGACGAGGCCCTGCAAAGCGGGGCGGCGGCCCTGTTTGGCGAAAAATACGGCGACACCGTGCGAGTGGTGACGGTGGGAGAGTTCAGTAAGGAACTCTGCGGCGGCACCCATGTCGGGGCCACCGGCGAGATCGGTCTGTTCCGGATCACTACCGAGGCCGGCATTGCCGCTTCCACCCGCCGCGTCGAGGCGGTTTGCGGGGAGGAGGCCTTAAGGCGCTGCCAACAATCGGAAGATGAGTGGGCTGCGTTGGCCGAGCGCCTGAAATGCACCCCCGGCGAACTGGCCGGCCGGGTCGATAAGCTGCTGGAGCGTCAGAAGGAGTTGGAACGTAAACTTTCCCAACTGGCCAGCCAGGCCTCCGGCTTTGATCTGGACCGGGAACTGACCCAGGCCCTGGATGTCGGCGGCGCCCGGCTGCTGGCCTGCCGGGTGCCGGCCGATTCGGTCAAGACGCTGCGGGAAGTGGGCGACAAGGCGCGGGACAAGCTGGGCAGCACCGGGATCGCGGTGCTGGCCGCCGAGATCGACGGCAAGGTTTCGCTGCTGGCCCTGGTGGGCAAAGAATTACAGAATCGCTATAAGGCCGGCGAAGTGGTCAAGCAGGTGGCCGCTTTGGTCGGCGGTAAAGGCGGCGGCCGGCCGGACATGGCCCAGGCCGGCGGTGGTGAGCCGGCGCGGCTCGACGAGGCCCTGGCGGCGGTGCCGGCCATTATCGAAAAAATGTAAAAGGAAATTATTGACACGGCCCGGGGAATGGATTAGAAAAACCATTCGTTTGTGAATGACCATTCATTTTTATCGATTTGCCGACCACGCAGCGGAGGGAGCAAGCATATGATCACCGTCGACCTTACCATGCTGTTTCACCTTATCACCATCCTGTTGCTGGCTGTTGTGCTCAACAGCATCCTCTATCGTCCCATCCTGGATATCCTGAAAAAGCGGCGGCAGAAAATCGATTCCTTGCACGGCGATATCGAAAAATTCGAAAAAAATCGTCAATTGCGGCTGCAGGAGTTTGAACGTAAACTCCAGGAAGCCAGAAATCAGGCCAAGAGCGAGTTTGACGCCGCCCGTAGCGCCGCCCAGCAGGAAAGCAACAGCAAGCTGGCTGCCCGGCGCGAGGAAGAAGAGAAGAACAAGGCGGCGCAGCTCAAGCAGATTGGGGAGCAGTTCAGCACCGCCCGCAGTGAGTTGTTGGCACAGGTCAACGTTTTTGCCGAGGCCATGGCGACCAAGATTTTGGGGAGGGCTATTTGATGCGATATCCAAACGGTAAAGCCGTCGCGGCGCTGGGAGTAGTGCTGCTGGTGCTGGGGCTGGCCGTCACCGCCCAGGCGGCCGGTGGGGGTGGCGACCACAACAAGTGGCTCGATTTCCTCTGGCGGGTGCTCAACTTCGCCGTACTGGCGGCGATTCTCTATTACTTCCTGAAAAAACCGCTGGTCAATTTCTTCACCAACCGCCGGGAGACGGTCCGGACCGAGTTGGAAGAGCTGGAAAACAAGCGGCAGGAAGTGGAGCGGGCCTATAAGGAAAGCGAGGCCAAGATGGCTACCCTGGAGGCTTCCACCCAGGAGATTGTGGCCGAGGCGGTACGCCAGGGCGAGGTGGAGAAAGAGCGGATTCTGGCCGATGCCGAACGGGCTGCCGCCAATATTAAACGGCAGGCGGAAATGGCCATTCAGCATGAACTGACGGTGTCCACGTTCCGACTCAAGAGCGAAGTCGCCGACGAAGCTGCCCGGACGGCCGAGGAATTGGTACGGAAGAATTTACAGCCGGCTGATGAAGCTAAAATGATCGCCGGTTATCTCGACAAGGTGGGAGGTGTCCAGTGAAAAACACGGTACTGGCCAAGCGTTACGCCAAGGCGCTGTTCGCCGTGGGTAAAGAGGACGGCTCATACGCCGCCTACGCCGAGTCCTTGAATGAGTTGGCGGAATTGTTTACCGGCAACCCCGAGGTTGCCGACGCCCTGACCAATCCGCTCTACCCCGACGACGTCCGGCTGAAGGTCATGGAAAGTCTGGCGCAGGCCCTCAAGGCCTCGCCGGTGATGGTAAATTTTTGTAAATTGCTGGCGGAGAAACAGCGGGCGGCCATCCTGCCGGATGTGGCCCAGGCTTACCAGGAAATGGTGGACCAGGACCGCAACCTGCTGCGGGGTACCCTGGTGACCGCCGGCTCCATTGACCAGGAACTGAGTGCCAAGGTCAAGGCGACAATGGAGAAAATAACCGGTAAGCAGGTCGAATTAAGCAGTCAGGTAGACCCGGCGATTATCGGCGGCATGGTGGCCAAGGTGGGTGATCTGGTGCTCGACGGCAGTATCCGGTCGCAGCTTGCGAGTTTAAAGGAATCCATCAAGGGGAGAGAATAGACGATGCAGATTAAAGCCGAAGAAATCAGCCAAATCATCAAAGGCCAGATCCAGGAGTACGAGGCCAAGGTCGACCTCAGTGAAACCGGTACCGTGCTGTCGGTGGGCGATGGTATCGCCCGGGTGTACGGAGTGGAAAACTGCATGGCCCTGGAGCTGCTGGAATTCCCCAACAATATTTTGGGGGTTGCCCTGAACCTGGAGCAGGACAACGTCGGCTGTGCCATTTTCGGCGATGTCCGCAACATCAAAGAAGGGGACATAGTCAAACGCACCGGCCGGATCGCCGAGGTCCCGGTTGGCCCGGAGATGTTGGGCCGGGTGGTGGACGGGGTGGGTAACCCCATCGACGGTCAGGGACCGATTACCGCCAAGGAGACCCGCAAGATCGAGGTGGTGGCCCCCGGCGTAATTGCCCGTAAATCGGTGCATGAGCCCTGCTATACCGGCGCCAAGGCGGTGGACGCCATGACCCCGGTAGGGCGTGGCCAGCGTGAGTTGGTGATTGGTGACCGGCAGATCGGCAAGACAGGACTCTGTGTCGATGCCATTATCGCCCAGAAAGATACCGATATGCACTGCATCTACGTGGCCATCGGGCAGAAGAAATCTACAGTGGCCCTGGTGGTCGAGGCCCTGCGCCAGCATGGGGCCATGGAATACACCACGGTGGTTGCCGCCTGTGCCTCCGATCCGGCCCCCATGCAGTATGTTTCGGCCTTTGCCGGCACCTCCATGGGTGAGTATTTCCGGGACAACGGCAAGCACGCCCTGATTATCTACGATGACCTTTCCAAACAGGCCACCGCCTATCGTGAGCTGTCGCTGCTGTTGCGGCGCCCGCCGGGACGCGAGGCCTTCCCCGGGGACATTTTCTTCAACCACTCCCGGCTGCTGGAACGTTCGTCCAAACTTTCCGATGAACTGGGGGCCGGCTCGCTGACCGCTCTGCCGATCATCGAAACCCAGGCCGGTGACGTTTCGGCCTATATCCCCACCAACGTGATTTCCATCACCGACGGTCAGGTTTATCTTGAGCCCAACCTCTTCTTTGCCGGGGTGCGCCCGGCCATTAACGTCGGCCTGTCGGTCTCCCGGGTTGGTGGTGCCGCTCAGGCCAAGGCGATGAAACAGGTGGCCGGTACCCTGCGCCTGGATCTGGCCCAATATCGCGAACTGGCGGCCTTTGCCAGCTTTGGCTCGGATCTCGACGCCGCCACCCAGGCCCAGCTTACCCGGGGTGCCCGACTGGTGGAGATTCTCAAACAGCCCCAGTACAAACCGTTGCCCATGGAGAAGCAGGTGGCGATTATCTACGCCGGTACCAAAGGGTACCTGGATAAGCTGCCCACTGAAATGGTCCCCGATTACGAGGCTCAGCTTTACGAACATATTGAGAAGAACGATCCCACCATCCTGGACGATCTCAAGAGCAAGCAGGAAATCGATGCCGATATTGAGGCTAAGTTGAATAAGGCTCTGGAGGCATTCGGTGAATCCTTCAAAGCCGCCAAGGGCCTGTAATCGGGCGGCAACAGTTTGAGGAGGGGCGTTTATGCCTAGCCTGAAAGACGTAAAGAGCAAAATCGCCGGGGTCAAGAAGACCGCGCAGATCACCCGGGCCATGAACATGGTGGCCGCCTCCAAGTTGCGGGGGGCCCAAAGTCGGATGGAGAATTTCCGTCCTTACGCCGAGCAGTTCCATGGCGCCATGGCCAATTTGTCACGGGGCACCGGGGGCGGCAGCTTCCCGCTGATGGAAGTGCGCGAGGTCAAGACCGTGGAGTTACTGGTGGTGACTTCCGATCGCGGTTTGTGCGGCAGTTTTAACGCCCATATCCTCAAGCTTGCCGATCAGACTATTGCCGCTTTAGAGGGCGAAGGCAAAAAGGTCAGCTTGGTTTGTGTCGGCAAGAAGGCCCGCAACTATTATCGGCGCAGCGGTAAAATCCGTAAGGAATATACCGACCTGATGGGTACCTTCCAGATGTTCAACGCCCGGGGTATCGCCCAGGATGCCGCCGCCAATTTTCTGGCCGGCGAAGCCGACGAGGTGCGGGTAATCTACGGTCGTTTCCACAGTGTCGCTTCCCAGAAGCCGGAAGAGACCACGCTGCTGCCGATAAAGCCGGTGGCGGAGGAGGGTGAGGAAGCTGCGGCCGCGGCCGGCGGCCAGGCCGTTTATATTTACGAACCCAGCCAGGAAGAGATCATGCAGGTGTTGCAGCCCATGTACCTCAATGTCATGGTCTACCATACCATGCTGGAGGTCAGCGCCAGCGAACACGCCGCCCGTATGACCGCCATGGATAACGCCACCCGGGCCTGCAACGATATGATCGACAACCTTACCCTGGTCTACAACAAGACCCGGCAGGCCGGGATTACCAGCGAATTGATGGATATAGTGGGCGGGGCCGAAGCCCTGAAAGGGTAAACGTCCGCCAGCACCTCATGTTATCGGCGTCGAGCGCCGATGATTGACAGCGGCGCCGTCCTGCTTGCCGCGACCTGCGGCACTGGCGAACGTTTACCGATAGATGAATGATCGGCTGAAATTTTAAAAAATTGCTTGGTGAAGATAAAAACGCAGTCAGGAGGCTTGCAAATGAGCGAGATGAACACGGGGAAGGTAATTCAGGTCGTCGGACCGGTGGTTGACGTCGAATTTGAGCCGGGCAAGCTTCCGGAGATATTGAATGCTCTGCTGATCAGCAATAAGGGCTTGGGCGACGAAGCCGACAACCTGGTGGTCGAGGTTGCCCAGCATTTGGGCGACAACGTGGTGCGCTGTGTTTCCATGGACGGCACCGACGGTCTGGTGCGGGGCCAGGAGGCCAAAGATACCGGTAAACCCATCGAGGTTCCGTGCGGTCAGGGGGGCTTGGGCCGGATCATGAATGTGGTCGGCCGTTCGGTGGATGGCATGGGCAAGATCGATTCCGATAAAATGCGCCCCATTCACAAGCCGGCCCCGCTGTTCACCGAGCAGGACACCGAGGTCCACGTACTGGAGACCGGCATCAAGGTTATCGATCTGCTGGTACCGTTTCCCCGGGGCGGCAAGATGGGGCTGTTCGGCGGTGCCGGTTGCGGTAAGACCGTTATCATGATGGAGATGGTCAACAATATCGCCATGCACCACGGCGGAATTTCGGTTTTCTGCGGGGTTGGTGAGCGGACCCGGGAAGGCAACGACCTTTACCATGAGATGAAGGAGTCCGGGGTTCTGCCCAGAGCCGCCCTGGTTTACGGCCAGATGACCGAGCCTCCGGGAGCCCGGAGCCGGGTCGCTCTGACCGGCGTGTCAGCGGCGGAGTACTTCCGGGACGAGGAAGGCCAGGACGTGCTTCTGTTTGTCGACAACATCTTCCGTTTTACCCAGGCAGGCCAGGAAGTATCAGCCCTGCTGGGTCGGATTCCGTCGGCGGTGGGTTATCAGCCCACCCTGGGCACCGACCTCGGTGGCTTGCAGGAGCGGATTACCTCCACCAACAAGGGGTCGATAACCGCCGTGCAGTGTGTTTACGTCCCCGCCGACGACCTCACCGACCCGGCGCCGGCCACCACCTTTGCCCACCTTGACGGTACCGTGGTACTCTCCCGCCAGATCGCCGAGCTGGGAATTTACCCCGCCGTCGATCCGCTGGATTCCACCTCCCGGATCCTCGACCCCAACGTGCTGGGCGAGGACCACTACCTGGTGGCGCGGGGTGTACAGATTAATCTGCAGAAATACAAGGACTTGCAGGATATCATCGCCATTCTGGGGATGGATGAGCTTTCCGAGGAGGATCAGCTTACCGTCTCCCGGGCCCGGAAGATGCAGCGTTTTCTGTCCCAGCCCTTTACGGTGGCAGAGACCTTCACCGGGATGCCCGGTAAGTATGTCAAGGTGGAAGACACCGTCCGTGGTTTCAAAGAGATTCTGGACGGTAAACACGACGATTTGCCCGAGAGCGCTTTCTACATGGTGGGCAGTATCGACGAAGCGGTGGAGAAGGCAGCCAAGGAAAAGTCTGAAGTCTAAGCAAGCGAGGGAATGGGATGGCGGCATTAATTCAGTTGGAAATTGTAACACCCAAGGGGGCGGTGCTCAGCGAAGAGGTGGAGATGGTCACCGCGCCGGGCTATGCCGGCGTTTTCGGGGTGCTGGCCAACCATGCCCCGCTGCTCAGCACCATCAAAGTGGGCAATCTGGTTTACAAAAAGGATGGCCGTGATGATGTCGTGATGATCAGTGGCGGTTTCTGCGAGGTTTCCAACAACAAGGTCACCTTCTTGGTGGAAAGCGCCGAAAAAAGAAGCGAGATCGATGTTGATCGGGCCATACGGGCCAAGGAGCGGGCCGAGAAGCGGTTGGCCGAAGCCATGGCCCAGAAGGAAAGGGTTGACCAGGCGCGGGCCGAGGCTGCTCTGCAACGGGCAATGGCCCGGCTCAAGGCTTCCGGCAAAGCATAATAAGCCGCCAAACCGTTAAGCACCCGCTGTCTCTGTCCCTGGCGCGACAACGGGTTGCCCAATGTAAATTAAGCCGTTCCGGAACCCCCACCGGCGACGGCTTTTTTATGCCCGCCCATTTGCCAGCTTCGTCGACGATATTGCTCAGAGGTGAATAAGATCGACTGTCGTGACCATGGTCGTGCTCAACGCTTAAGGTTGGCTAAGGGAAATGGGAGGGCAAGTTTAGCGGGAATGCAGGTTGGCTTCGACTACAAACCCACCGGTTTCGGTTTCAAAGGGGATAACCACGGTGGGGGTACTGGAATAGTAGGAGATTTCCACTCCCTTGCCGACTATCATGGTGGGAGTGGCCAAATCAAACTTGTGGTCGATCTTGGCCAGGTCGGCCTTGGCGCCGCCACAGATCATATTGGTGATTTCGCCCACCGCGTCTACCACTTCGTCGTCGATTTTGGGGCGGACTTCTTCCATCAGCATATTGCTCACGATGGTCAGGATGGCTGGCGCGGAAAAACTGACGATCATCGAACCGGTAATGTTTTCTGAACTCATGCCGATCACCCCGGTTACTTCGCCGTAGGCCAGTTTGTCTTCCTTGAGGTGGGGTTTGCCGGCCTTGACCTTGGTTTGGGCCATGGTCTCGATGACATTGCGGGCGGCGTTAAGAAACGGGTTAATAAGCTCAGCCTGGATCATATGACATATTCCTCTGCTTCGCCGCGGCGGGTTGTCACCGCCGGGCGTGATTGGCATTTTGGGGTAACCGGAATTATAGGCAGGGCCAACGGTCCTTTGACCCGGTAAAATAGGTTGCCGGGTATGGTTTTGTCAAGTTATTTTGCCGGTAACTATCCGGCCACACTTCATCAAGCGACGATCAGTCGGTTACGTACGAAAGTACGCCGCACCGAGCCGCCTGCCGCCACCAGGGGTATGGCTGACAAGTTACCTGGGCCGATTTTTTTGTCTGAATATGGTGTTACAGATCAGCAAATATCAACAGTAAAAAGGGGTTACTATGGACGCTAAAAAACACAAGACGATCCCCCGGCAGCATCCCCGTGAGTTGCCGGTTGCCGAACGGATCAACAATTTTAATGAAGTGGTTGCTGGCTACGACGATCAGACGGCCCGGCGCGAGGCCGAACGCTGCAAGCAGTGTAAAAAGCCCAAATGCCGGAAAGGGTGCCCGATCCACAACGATATTCCCGGCTTTATTCGCTTGTTGCGTGAAGGGCGGATCGAGGAGGCCTATTGGCTGGATCGGCAAACCAATACCCTGCCGGCCATCTGCTCCCGGGTCTGCCCCCACGAGTTCCAGTGCGAGGGTTCCTGTGTGCTGGGCAAAAAAGGTGAGCCGGTGGCCATCGGTATGCTGGAGCGCTATATTACGGATTGGATGGTGCAACACGGTAAGAACATGGTGCAGTCCTGCGCCCTGCCCAACGGCCATAAAGTGGCCATTGTGGGCTCCGGGCCGGCGGGGATGTCGGTGGCTTACTATCTGGCCCAGGGGGGCTATGACTGCACGATCTTCGAGAGTCTGCCCAAGGTTGGCGGCATGTTGACGGTGGGAATCCCCGCCTATCGCCTGCCTCGCCCGATTATCGCCGCGGAATTCGAGGCCCTGGCCCATTGCGGGGTCAAGGTGGTCGCCGGGGTGCAAATTGGACGGGACAAAACCCTGGATGACTTGCAGAAAGAGGGTTTTGAGGCGGTCTTTCTCGGCCCCGGCGCCCACGCCAGTCGCAAACTCGGGGTGGAAGGCGAAGATTTGGATGGGGTGCTCCATGGGGTCGATTACCTGCGCCGTTTCAATCTTGGCGAGAATATCGAACTGGGCGGCAACGTGGTGGTGGTCGGCGGTGGCAACGTGGCCATCGATTGCGCTCGTACCGCTCTGCGCCAGGGATCCAAAAACGTTTTTATCCTGTACCGGCGGGGCCGTGATGAAATGCCGGCCTCCAAGGCCGAAATTCACCATTTGGAAGAAGAAGGGGTGCGGATCGAAACCCTGGCGGCCCCGGTCAAAATCCATGGCGAAAATGGCCGACTGCGTAAAATCGAGTGCATCCGGATGCAATTGGGCGCCTGTGACGCCTCCGGCCGTTGTCGGCCCGAGCCGGTGGAAGGCAGCAACTTTATGCTCGAAGCCGATGCCATTATCCCGGCCATCAGCCAGGATGTCGAGGTCAGTGCGGCCGACGGCCAGGAGTTGGCTTTGAGTCGTTGGGGTACCTTCGAGGTGGATGAGACCACGCTGCAGACCTCGGTGCCCTGGATCTTTGCCGCCGGCGACGCGGTGGAAGGCCCCCAGACCGTGGCCAAGGCGGTTTATCAGGCCAAACAGGCCGCCGAATCGATTCACCGGTTGCTCCAGGGCCGGGATCTGAAAGAAGGGAGGCTGGCCGAGGAGGAAGCAGACTCCCCCAAAAAGGGCTAACGGGCGGTGGCGAGGTCGAGGCTGTTGGCGTAGCGGCCGATGCCGGCGGCGATACTGTGGGCCAGTTGATTTAAGTATTCGTCGTCGGCCAGCCGTTTTTCCTCCTCGGGGTTGCTTAAAAAGCCCATCTCCACCAGCAGGGCCGGCATCCGGGCCCCGAGCAGGACTACAAAGGGGGCGCGGCGCACCCCCCGGTCCTGGATATCATTGCCGTAGCGTTGACGCAGGGAATCGACGGTGGTGGTCTGTACCGCTTCGGCCAGTTGTATCGATTCCTGGAGCTTGGTCTGGTTGAGCAGTTCTTCGACAATGCTCTGCAACTCGCTGAAATTGCGGGTCGAGGAGGCGTTTTCCAGGGCTGCCAGTCGCATTGCCTGGTCGTCGCTGGCGATCATGTCCAGCACGTAGGTTTCCACCCCCCGGGCCTGGTGATTGGCGGCGGCATTGGCGTGGATCGAAATAAAGAGATCGGCGCCCCGGCTGTTGGCGATGGCGGTACGTTCTTCCAGGGGAAGATAGAGATCCCGCCGGCGGGTTAAAAGCACCTCGCTGCCCTGCTGGCGGAGAGCTTCGGCCAGCAGTTTAGCCACCCGCAGGGTAACCTCCTTTTCCTGGAGGCCACTGGCGCTGACCGCCCCCGGATCCCTGCCGCCGTGTCCGGGATCGATCACCACCCGGTGGACTCCCAGCCCCAACTGGCGGGCCAGGGAGAGGGGGCGCCGGGCCTCGCTTGCCCCGTTCGAGGGTGATCGACCAGCCCCTGGCGGCCGGGGAATCGGTTGCACCACCTGGAGCGGTGGCGGGGGTTGGCCCTGCAGATCGATCACCACCCGGGCCGGATTTTCCAGGCTGAAAATCTTGTAATCGTCGATGGCGGCCCGGGTCTCCAGTTCCAGGCGTACCGCGTCCGGGGTGTACTGGCTCAGCCGCAGGCTTTTTAAAAGCCCGTCGTTGATCATTGTCTTGCCCTCTTCAAGCTTCGGGCCCAGCCGGGCGCCGGCCAGATCGAGACGCAGCCGGTGGGAAGCTCCCCCGTTTGGCAGCATCTGGCTGCGGAAGGTCAGTGGGGTGCTGGTTTCGATCACCACCCGGGTATAATCGGGGCTGGACCAGTGGCGCAGGGGTTTGACCATGGCCGGTGACTCGCCGGCTTTGGCGCGCGGGGCGGCAGTCCGTGGCAGGCGGGAGCCCAGTTGGGCCCGTAGCTCGGGCAACTGCTTGCGGGCTTCGGCGGCCGGTTCACTGTCGGGATAGAGCGCCACCAGGCGGGCCAGGAAACGGCCGGCCCGCTCCGGTTCGTCCCGGTCGTGGCGGAAGATCCTGGCCAGGTACAAAAGGGCGTCGTCGGCCAGCGGGTGGCGCGGATAGGTGGCCTGCATATCTTCAAAAAAGGTGATCGCCGCGGCCAGGTCCAGGGGATTGTCATCGCGCCGATGGAGCCGGTGGTGCAGGTTGCCCAGCAGATATAGGCTTAACGGGGCTACTTCATGTTGCGGGTTCTCCCGTTGCAGACGCTGCAGGGCTTTGGAGGCCCGTTGCCAGTTTTCCCGGGGTTCATCCCCGGCCAGCAAGCGCTGCTGGTAATATTCCCGCAGCCGATTGAACTGTTCACCCGGGTCGTAACCGGCCATGGCCGATAAGGTCGGCAAGCCGCACAGTAGAAAGAACAGCAGGATGGCAGGGCGGAATCTGTTCACAACTCTTTTAACTCGTAGATGAGTTTCAGGGCCTCCAGCGGGGCCAGGTTGTCGGCCTCAATTTCCTTTAGCCGCTGACGCAGTGGATCATCATCAGCGGCGGCAAAGAGCCGTAACTGGCTGGGCTTTGGGCCGCTTGCGGAACCGGCGGCCGCCGGGCCGGCGATCCGGGGCTGCCCCTGGCGGGTGAATTCACCCTGTTCGATATTATGCAACAATTCCTTGGCCCTGGCAACCACCGCCGGCGGGACTCCGGCCAGGGCCGCCACCTGGATGCCGTAGCTGCGGTTGACACCGCCGGGTTGCAGCTTGTGGAGAAAGATGATGGTGTCGTTCCATTCCCGTACCGCGATGTGAAAATTGTGGATCCGGGGCCGGGTGGCGGCCAGTTCGGTCAATTCGTGGTAATGGGTGGCGAACATGGTCCGTACCCCCTGGCCATCCTTGTCGGCCAGGGCCTCGGCCACCGCCCAGGCGATGGCCAGCCCGTCGAAGGTGGAGGTGCCGCGGCCGATTTCATCGAGGATTACCAGGCTCTGGGGGGTGGCGTTGTGGAGGATATTGGCGGTCTCATTCATCTCGACCATAAAGGTCGATTGCCCCCGGCGCAGATCGTCCATCGCTCCCACCCGGGTGAAGATCCGGTCCACCACTCCGATCCGGGCCGACGCCGCCGGCACGAAACCGCCCATCTGGGCCATCAGGACGATCAGCGCGGTCTGCCGCAGGACCGTCGATTTGCCGGCCATGTTGGGGCCGGTGATGATCATCAGCTCCCGCTGCCGGCGGTCCAGTTCGATATCGTTGGGGACGAAACGCCCCGGCGGCAGGTTACGCTCGATCACCGGGTGGCGGCCCTCGCCAATGACGATCTGATCACCGTCGTCGACCCGGGGGCGTACGTAGTGGTGCCGGCCGGCGGCGGTGGCCAGGGCGGCCAGCAGATCGATGACGGCCAGCCGGGCGGCGTTGTGCAGAATCAGCTCGCCGGCGGCGGCCACCCCGTCGCGGATCTCGCAAAAAAGACGGTACTCCAATTCCAGCTGCTTTTCCTCGGCGCCGCTGATCTTGTTTTCAAATTCCTTGAGCTCCGGGGTGATATAGCGCTCGGCGTTGACCAGGGTCTGCTTGCGGATAAAATCCGCCGGGACTTCGCCGCTGCGGGCCTTGCTGACTTCCAGGTAGTAACCGAAAACCCGGTTGTAACCCACCTTGAGATTGGCGATTCCGGTACGTTCCCGCTCCCGGGCCTCCAGGCCGGCGATCATCCCCTTGCCGTCGCTTAAAATCGCCCGCAATTCATCGAGTTCGGGGTGGTAGCCCGGGCGGATCAGGTTGCCCTCTTTGAGGCCCAGCGGGGCGTCCTCGCGGATGGCGGCGGCCAGCAATTGCTGCAGCTCCTCCATGCCGTCCAACTCTCCGCCCAACTCCCCGAGCAGGCCGTCCCGCGGCGTAAGCAACTCCTTAATCGGCGGCAACTGTTCAAGCGACATTTTTAAGGCGGTGAGATCCCGGGCGTTGGCGCTGCCCAGCACCACCCGGCTGTTGAGCCGTTCCAGGTCGTAGACCGCCTTTAGTGCCCGGTCCAAGCCGCCGGCCAGCTGCTGGTCATAGAGCAGGGTTTCCACCCCGTCCAGCCGGCGGTTGATGGCCTGGACCTCGGTCAACGGGGTCAGCAAACTTTTTTTCAACTGGCGGGCCCCCATCGGGGTACGGGTATAATCCAGGGCGGCCAGCAGCGAGCCTTCCCGTTCCTGGCTGCCGATGGTCCGGATCAGTTCCAGGTTGCGGCGGGTGGCTTCGTCAAGCAGCAGTACTTGCTCCCGTTCGATGAGTCGCAGGCGGTTGAGGTGGGACAATTCCACCTTCTGGGTCTGGCGCAAACAGGCCAGCAGCCCGCCGGCCGCTCCCAGCCCGGCGGTCAGTTGCGCACAGCCGAAACCGGCCAGGTTGGCCACCGCGAAGTGCTCCAGCAGCAACTCCCGGGCCAACTCCGGCTGGAACTCCGCCGCCGGGCGCCGACTCTGGCAGCAGTTTGGCAGTTGAGCGCGCAGTTCCGGCAGCAACTCGGCCAGCGGCGCCGGCTCCGGTTGCTCATCGGCGCCTGGTAGCAGAATCTCCGCCGGGTTGAAACGGCTTAACTCGTCCAGCAGGACCTCGGAGCCTTGCTGTTCACCCACCAGGAATTCGCCGGTGGAGAGATCTAGCAGGGCCAGTCCCCAGAGTTGGTGGTGGTGGCACAGGGCGGCCAGGTAGCGGTTTTCCTTGTCATCCAGCAGCTGCTCCTCGATGACCATGCCCGGGCTGACCACCCGCACCACCTCGCGGCGCACCAGTTTGCGCCCCGGCCCCGGCTCTTCCATCTGCTCGCAGATCGCCACCCGCTTGCCGGCCTTGATCAGCTTGGCCAGGTAGCCGCTCATGGAGTGATAGGGCACGCCGCACATGGGGATTTTTTCGGCCCCCTCCGAGCCGCTGCCGCGGGCGGTCAGGGTAATGCCCAGGATGGGGGCGGCGGTGGTGGCGTCGTCAAAGAACATCTCGTAAAAATCGCCCATCCGGTAAAACAGGATGGCGTCGGGATGCTGGTTCTTGATCTCCAGATATTGCTGGAGCATGGGGGTTATTTTCATAATCGGGAATTATCGGCAGCGGTTTTTCCGGATGGAAACAGGCAGAACATGGCCTGTTCCCGGGTGATCCCTTCCAGGCGAAAAAGTTTGTCGCGGCCGGCGGCCCCGCCGGCCAGGGTGATCGCGCTTTTGGCCAGGCGGCAGCGGGCGGCCAGAAAGGCGAGCAGTTCATTGTTGGCCTTGCCGTCCACCGGCGGGGCGGCCACCCTGATCTTCAGGCGATCACCGTAGGGCCCAACCACCCCGGTGCGGACGGCGCCTGGTTGGGCCCGTACCTTAAGCAGTAAAGCGGTGTCGCCGTCGGCGGCCAGCAGCCAAGGGGCCTCCGCTGGGGTGAGGGGCAAGCGGGAATCATCAGTGCCGGCCGGTGGGCTCTTTTTCCTCTTCTTCATCGTCCAGGCTGATGTTGGGGCCGCCGTCGTCGTCGGCCTCTTCATCCAGGGGATCCTCCAGGGTGAAAATCATATCGCCGTCGAGATCGGGCAGGTTCCGTTCCTCCTCCTCCGCCGCGGCATCGGTTGCTGCCGGGGCCGGTTCCTCCCGGCTCGCTTTTGTTGCCCAATCATCGGGCAGTTCCAGGCGCTGGTAAAGCTCATCGCCGTCGGCGGCGGCCACCTGGGCCATGTCCGCCGCCGCCCGGGCCATGCCGGACGCCGGGGTGGCGTCTTCCTCTTCCCGGGAGGCGACCTGTTCGGCCCGGCTGGCGGTGGTTCGGGTGTCGGCAGCCGGGCCCGCGGTCCGGTCGGTGGCGGTCGTGGGGACGGCGCCGGGGGCATCGTCAGCCAGCCGGGCCAGGTAACCTTGCAACAGCTGGCGCACTTCCTCTTTAACCTCTTGCTTCATGGCCCGCAGGCTGTCAAGCTCCCGTTCCAGGTCGGTGATCTCCCGGCCGGCGCTGTTTTCCAGCTCCCTGGCCTCCTGGCGGGCCTTGGCCAGGATTTCATCGGCCTCCTGGCGGGCCTTGGCCTTCATCTCCTCCACCACCTGCTGGGCCGAGACGATGGCGCTCAAGGAGTCCTTCTCCTGGCGCTGGTAGGCCGCCACCTGGCGCTGGGCCTCCTCCAGCCGGGTTTTGAGTTCGGCGTTGGTGTCGCTTAACTCCTGGACGGTGGCGGCGGTCTGTTCCAGAAACTCATCGACCTCCTCAACGTCAAACCCCCGGAAGCGGACATGGAACTGTTGGGACTGAATATCATTGGCACTCAGCATGATCTGCCCTCCTTAAGTGTAACCGTTCAGCAGCACCGCACGTTATCGGCGTCCAGCGCCGACAATTTGCGGCACTGCTGAACGGTTACTGCCCGTTAAGTCCACGGTTATCGGTCCTGGTGAACGATTATCCTTAAGCCAACGTCCGGGCCAGTTGCTGCAGGGTAGGCACCAGAAAACTTTGTAGAAAGATAATCGCCAGAATCAGCAGGATCGGCGAAAAATCAAAGCCGCCCATCGCCGGGATATAGCGGCGAATATAGTGCAAGGGCGGTTCGGTGATCTCGTGGAGAAAACGGACGATGGGATTGTAGCGATCGGCGTCGACCCAGGAGATAATCACCCGTCCCAGGATTACCCAGATATAAACACTGAACACAATATTGATTACGCTGGCCAGGGCATCAAGAAAATTGCTTAATACAAACATTTTTAATTACTCCTTTTACTGTTCCCATTGTAGATCACCGAATAATTGGCGGCGCTCCTCCACCGTCACCTGGCAGGAGTCGGCCCGGCCGTGGCTGGGGTGGTCGTGGTCCTGGCGCTTTGCCGTCCCGTCGTCGGCTGCCCCGACCTCGGCCGCCGCCCTCCCATCTTCCCCGGCCAGCCCAGCCGGCTGGTCGCCGGCCGAATTGAGCCGGCTGCCCAGCAGCAGGAGAAACCGCTGTTGCTCGGCGGCGCTGAGTTCCGCCGCCAGCAGCACCAGCCCGCCGGGCAGCAATAAGGGGCGCAGAGACCAGTCGGCGGCTTCCCGGCCGATGCGGGCCAGGAAAGCGGTCCGCTGTTCGTCTGCCCCCGGCGGTGCCATTACCCTTTTTTAAGCCGGGGGAAAAGGTTGTCTCCCACCGTCACTGCTCCCCCCACCGGCAAGACCCCCCAGCGGCGCTGACCGGCCAGGGTGAGTCCGGCCTCCAGCGGCAGGGCGGCGGCCATCTTGGCGGCGGCTCCGGGCATCACCGGCCCCAGGGTGGTGGCGATACAGCGCAGGGTCTCCAGCAGGGTGTTGAGCACCGTGGCCAGGCGCTCTTCCCGGCCCGGTTCCTTGGCCAGCTCCCAGGGGGCGTTGGTAACAATGTAACGATTGGCCCGGCCGATCACCTCCCAGACCACTTCCAGGGCCTGGCGGAAAGCGAATTGCCGCATGTGTTGGCCGTAGCTCTCCAGCATCGCCAGGCAGGCGTCGGCCAGTTCTTGGTCCTCGGCGTTCAAGGGGCCGGGTGTCGGCACTCGGGAGTCGGCGAAATTTTTGACCATGGTCAGGCTGCGGCTGAAGAGGTTGCCCAGGTCGTTGGCCAGATCCGAATTACGCCGAGCCAGCACCGCCTCGTCGGAATAGGAGGCGTCCAGGCCGAAGGACATCTCCCGCAACAGAAAGTAGCGCACCGTATCGGCCCCGAACTGCTCCACCATGCCCTGCGGTCGGACCACGTTGCCGATACTTTTGGACATCTTGGCCTCGTTGACGTTCCAGTAGCCGTGCACGTGCAGGCGGCGGTAGGGGGGCAGCCCCATGGCCCGCAGCATGGTGGGCCAGAAGATGGCGTGGGGTTTTAAAATATCCTTGGCGATCAAGTGTTCGGCCGCCGCCCAGCGGGGGGCGAAGTCCGCGGCGTCGGGGTAGCCGATGCCGCTAATATAGTTGATCAGGGCGTCGAACCAGACGTAGGTGACGAAATTTTCGTCAAAGGGCAGCGGAATCCCCCACTCCAGCCGGCTCAGCGGTCGGGAGATGCAGAGATCGTCCAGCGGTTCGCTCAAAAAGGAGAGCACTTCGTTGCGGTAGCGTTCCGGGGTAATGAATTCGGGATGTTCCTTGATATGCTCGATCAGCCACTGCTGGTAGCGGCTCATCCGGAAAAAATAATTCTGCTCGCGGATCTCCTCGGGGGGGACCTGGTGATCGGGGCATTTGCCGTCGCTAAGCTCCTTGTCGGTGAGGAAGCGTTCGCAGCCCCGGCAGTAATGGCCGGTGTAATCGCTGAAATAGATATCGCCCTGGTCATGCACCTGTTGCAGAATCCCCTGGACCACCCGGATATGTTCAGGATCGGTGGTGCGGATAAAGTTGTCCGGTTCCACTTCCAAAATGGGCCAGGCCTGGCGGAACAGGGCGCTGATCCGGTCGGTATATTCCCGGACCTCGACCCCGGCTTCCCGGGCTGCCTGGACGATCTTGTCGCCGTGTTCGTCGGTGCCGGTCTGGAAGAAGACCTCGTTGCCGTCCAGCCGGGCGAAACGGACGACGGCATCGGCCACTACCGCCGTGTAGGCGTGGCCCAGATGGGGTTGGGCGTTGACATAAAAAATGGGCGTGGTCAGGTAGAGCATCATGATGATTTCCCGCGGTTTTGGGCCGCTGTTTTGTTAGCTTTCCGGTCGCCGGGCTCATCGCCGGTCGCCGCCGCGCAACGCTGCCATTCGCTGGCTTGCCAGACGATTTGCCGCTCGGGGTCGTCGGTCTGGCGGACCTCGACACTCTGCTCCAGGACGTTGAGTTTGAGCACCTTGAAGAGTTTGCCGTCCAGGGTCACCTGCTTGCCGGGCCGCGGCATGGGCTTGCGTAACTGCCGATAGGTCTCGAATTCATAGGTCAAACAGCAGAGCAGGCGGTTGCAGATGCCCGAAATCTTGCTGGGGTTCAGCGGCAGACCCTGCTCTTTCGCCATCTTGATGGAAACCGGCGCGAAGTTGCGAATATAGGAGCTGCAGCAGAGTTCCCGGCCGCAGCAGCCGAGGCCACCGATCATCTTGGTTTCATGGCGGACCCCGACCTGGCGGATCTCCACCCGGGTACGGAATTCCTGGACCAGGTCTTTGACCAGTTCCCGGAAATCCACCCGGTTTTCGGCGGTGAAATAAAAAATTATCTTACCACCGTTGAAATAGCGTTCCGCCCGGATCAACTTCATCGGCAGGCGGTGTTTGGCGATCAAATGGCGGGCGGTGGCGAAGGACTCGGCTTCCCGTTGTTGCAGGGAGTTGAATTTCGTCACTTCCTCGGCGGTGGCCCGGCGGCTGACCACCGGCAGGGGGGCGGTTTCATCCCCCCGCGCCGGGGAGGGCTGCTCGGCCGCCCCGGCCGCGGCTGTGGCGACCGTCGGACCGCAGGGGTGGCGAGGGTGGTGGACCAGAGCCGGCTCCAGGCCATGCTCGGTCTGCGCCATCACCATTTCCTCCCCTGCCAGGTCAGTCAACCGGCTTATCGCGGTTTTCGGCTGTCCGGCGGGCCGGAAACGGATGGCGCAGCAGCGGGGCAGTTGGCTGGTCTCTGCGCCGCTCTCTTCCCCACCCCCGGTTTCCTTATTTTCTGCGTCAACCACGCTGATATTTTCCATAGTCCGCTAAAATACCACTAAAGAAGGTCAAAGAAAAGGACTTCACAGACCAGGCCGCGATTGCAGTTGCGAGCCAGTTGCCGCCGGGCCTGCCGCAGACGTTGCAGCCGGCTCACCAACTGGGGAAAGTCCCAGCGGCCGGCACCCTGTTGCAATTCGGCTTGCAGATCACGGTTAAGCAGGGGGCGCCGGTGGTCCGCCGAGCGGCCGGCGGCGGCCAGTACCGCCAGATCATGGAAGCAGCCGGTCAGCAGCTCCAGCAACTCCGGCAGCTCCTCCTTGAGGGCGGCGCCGCGCTCGGCCAGTTCCAGGACGCTTTCCAGCGCCGCCGGTTCGTCGATTTGCCGGGTAAGCAGGGTCTGCAGAATTTCCCGGCGCAGGGGCAGCAACTCCTTTTGTCGCAGCAGGCGGGCCCGGCCGGGGCTGCCCTCGGCCAGGGCGGCCAGGGTGGCGGCGGCGGCCGGGGTCAGTTGTTCATCCTCGGCGCTCAGCATGGCCGCCACCTCGTCGATCTCCAGGGCGTAGAAGGGGATCACCTGGCAGCGGGAGAGGATGGTGGGCAGGATGGCGCCGGCCTCGTCGCCGGTAAGGATGAAAATGGTGGCCGGCGGTGGTTCTTCCAGGATCTTGAGCAGACTGTTGGCCGCTTCCCGGCGCATGGTCTGGACTTCGCTTACCAGCACCACCCGGTAACTCCCCTCCAGGGGCGGAAAGCGCAGGGCCTTTTTGATCTCCCGCACCTGTTGAATCTTGATCGCCGCCCCCTCGGGGCTGACGGTCAGCAGATCGGGGTGGGAGTCGGTGGCGAATTTGCGGCAGGAAGGGCAGCTGCCGCAGACTTCCAGGTTCGCCCGGTGATCGTCGCCGGCCGCCGCTGGTAATTGGTGGCAATTGAGGGTGGCGGCCAGGGCGTGGGCCGCCCGTTTTTTGCCGACGCCGGCCGGGCCGCGGCAGAGGTAGGCGTGGGCCAGTTTGCCGCTTTTAAGCGCCCGGCTTAGCATCTCCTTGGCCGGATTCTGGGCCCGTAGTTGGGAAAAACGGCTCAGCATGGCGGCGGCTCAGCCCCAAAGCCCTTGCTGCCGGGGGCTTGGTTCCGGCGGTGGGGGGTCGTGTTGCCGGCCGGGCTCGCCACCTTTCTCCTCGTCACCGCTGGCGGTGGTGGCGCAGCCTTCATCGCCGTGGTCGGTGGTCGTGGGAGCCGGCTCTGGTGGTTTATCTTCAGCGACCAGCGGGGCGGCGGCTTCCGGCTCCGGGGCTTGGTGGCCGTGGCCTGGCAGGTAGAGAAAACGCTCCAGGTTGCGTTGATAATCACTCCACTGGTAGCCGGGTTCTTTTAACTGCCGGCGCAGCCGCTGGCAATAGTTGACCTTGGCGTCCAGGTCATCCAGGAAATGGAGGATAAAGGCCTCCTGCATCATCGGCAGGGTGGGAGCCCCGAACTCGTGGCGGCCGTGGTGGCTTAAGATCAAATGCTGCAGCCGTTCCAGCAGCGGCGACGGCAGATCTTCCAGTTCGGCGGCCCGGCTGGCTACCAGTTCCGCCCCGATCACCAGATGGCCCACCAGCCTGCCCCGGTTGCTGTAATTAAAGGGGTAACCCTCGTAGGTCAACTCTTCGGTTTTGCCCAGGTCATGGAGCAGGGCCCCGGCCAGCAGCAGATCGCGGTCCAGGTCGGGGTAGAGTTGACAGACCGCCAGGGCCAGCCGGGCCACCGCCACCGTATGTTCCAACAGACCGCCCAGATAGGCGTGATGCATCGATTTGGCCGCCGGGGCGGTGGTAAAACGGCGGGCCAGTTGTTGATCGTTAAAGATATGCCGCAGCAAGCGGGCCAGCTGGGGATCCTCGAGGGCGGCGATCAGCTGGTGCAACTCCTCGCTTAATTGCTGGCGGTCAAAATCACCGCTGGGCATGAAGTCGGCCGGCTCGACCTGGTCGGCGGGGACCGGTTGCAGGCGGTTGATCCGCAACTGCGGGGTGCCCCGGTAGTTCTCGCCCCGCCCTTCGATCTGGAGAAAGGAGCCGGGCTGGCAGTGGGGGGCCAGTTTCTGGGCGTCCTCCCAGACCGGGCCGCCGATCTCGCCGCTCTGGTCCATCACCGTCAGGCGCAGGAAGGGTTTGCCGGCCCGGGTTTCCCCCAGGCTCATCTCCTTGACCAGAAAGATACCGGCGACTTTGCCGCCCTCCTCAATATCGGCAACCTTGGTGCCTTTGCTGCTCATATAAGGCCTCTCTTAGAAATCCAGGGTCTGCTGCCAGCTCTTTTTCAGATCGTCGATCCTCTCCACCATTATGGTCTCGCCGCTTAAGCCCAAGAGGCGCAAAACCGGCTCCGAGGTGACTACCCCGAGGCGACTGGCGGTGGCCCCGGCCATCAGTTGTTCAAATTCGTCGGCGTCGGCCGGCGCCACGGTGACCAGCAGCCGGCTGGGGCTTTCGCTGAAGAGCAGGAAGTCGTCCCGCTCGATCCCTTCGCAGGCCACCAGCCCCAGGTCGAGATCCAGCCCCAGACCGCCGGCAAAGGCGGTCTCCGCCGCCGCCACCGCCAGGCCGCCGTCGGAGAGATCGTGGGCCGAGGCCACCAGGCCGGCGGTGATCGCCCGCTGCAGGGCCCGGTAGCGGAACAGGGCCGCCTCCGGTTCCACCCGCGGCGCCTGGTTGCCAATGCCGCCGCTGCCTTGGTGGCGGGCGGCGTATTCCGAAGCCCCCAGCTCGGGTCGGGTAACCCCCAGCAGGTAGACCAGGTCGCCGCTCTTTTTGGCGTCCATGGTGACTGCCCGCCGGACATCGTTGATCTTGGCCACCACCGAAAAAAGCAGGGTAGGGGGGATGGAGATCTTGACGTTGTCGATCATGTAATCGTTTTTCATTGAATCCTTGCCGGAGATGCAGGGCACCCCGTAGGCCAGGGCGCAGTCGGCCAGGGCCTGGTTGGCCCGGACCAGCTGGGCCAGCTTGTAGGGGCCATCCGGGGTTTTCTCCGAGAGTACCGGGTCGCACCAGCAGAAGTTGTCCAGGCCGGCCATTCGCTCCAGATCGGCGCCCACCGCCACCGCGTTGCGGATCGCCTCGTCGATGGCGTTGGCCGCCATCTGGTAGGTGTCGATCTCGGAGTATTTGGGGCAGATGCCGTGGGCCAGTACCACTCCCTCAAAGGAGTCGAGCAGGGGCCTGATAACCGCCGCGTCGGAAGGGCCGTCGTTGTCGACCCCGGTCAGCGGCTTGACCACGCTGCCGCCCTGGACCTCGTGGTCGTACTGGCGTACCACGTACTCCTTGCTGCAGATATTGAGCCGGCCCAGCAGGGCGTGCAGCTCAGCCCCCGGATCGGGCTGCTCGGGCCATTGCGGCGCGGCGTGCAGCGGGGGTTCCCAGCGGGCGGTCATTTGCAGCGGCGGCAGCCCCTTATGGATAAAATCCATCCCCAGGCAGGCCACGGTCTGGCCCTGGTAAAGGACATGGAAATTACCGGAGTCGGTGAACTCCCCCAGCACCGTGGCCTCGACCTCCATCTTGGCGCAAAGGGCGAGGAATTCGTCGCTCTTGTCGGGCGGCACCGCCAGCGTCATCCGTTCCTGGGCCTCGGAGATCATGATCTCCCAGGGCTGCAAACCCGGGTATTTAAGCGGCGCCCGTTCCAGGTGCAACTTAAAACCGCCGGTGTCCTCGGCCATCTCCCCCACCGACGAGGAGAGCCCGCCGGCCCCGTTGTCGGTGATGCAGCTGTAAAGCCCCCGATCACGGGCCTTGAGCAGGCAGTCGAACATCTTTTTCTGGGTGAAGGGGTCACCTATCTGCACCGCGGTGGCCGGCGAACCCTCGTGCAACTCCTCCGAGGAAAAGGTGGCGCCGTGGATGCCGTCCTTGCCGATCCGGCCGCCGGTCATGACGATCAGATCGCCGGGGTTGGCCTTCTTGTCCTGAGAGGGACGGCCGCCTACCAGAGCCGGCATGATGCCGATGGTGCCGCAGAAAACCAGCGGTTTGCCGGCAAAACGGGCATCGAAGACGAGGGAGCCGTTGACCGTGGGAATGCCGCTTTTATTGCCGCCATGCTCGACCCCCAGCCGCACCCCCTCGAAAATCCGTTTGGGGTGCAGCAGGCGGGCCGGCAGCGGCTGATCATAAAAGGGCGAGGCAAAACAGAAAACATCGGTGTTGGCGATCAGTTTGGCCCCCATGCCGGTGCCAAAAGGGTCGCGGTTGACCCCGACAATACCGGTGAGCGCTCCGCCGTAAGGATCCAGGGCCGAGGGGCTGTTGTGGGTCTCCACCTTGAAGGCCAGGTTCCAATCCTGGTTGAAGCGGATCACCCCGGCGTTGTCCTTGAAGACCGACAGGCACCAGTCGTTGTCCCCCAGGCGGCGGCGGATTTCGGCGGTGGGCTGGCGGATGAAGGTGTCGAAAAGACTGTGGAAAACGGTGCTCTCACCGCTGGTGGTATCCTGGTAATGGATCTCGCCGTTGAAGATCTTGTGCTTGCAGTGTTCCGACCAGCTCTGGGCCAGCACTTCCAGTTCCACATCGGTGATTTTTTCATTAAGCCCCCGGGCTTGCCGGGCGGCGATCACCGTCGGGTCGGCCAGGTGGTCGCGGATCAGCTTCATCTCTTCCAGGGTCAGGGCCAGCACCCCTTCACGGCTGATACGCATAAGCTCGTCATCGGCGACCTTGAGATCGATCGTCGCCACCCGCCACTGCTCGCCGCCGGTTACCCGGGGGGCGTGGGAAGCTACCCCGCCGCCGGCGACAAATTCGTCATAAGAGAGGATGGTAGCGCGCTCGATCAATTCGTTGGCCAGCAGTTGCGAGGCGATGGTCGCGACCTGCTGCCGTTCCAGGCTGCCCTGCAGCAGATATTGGGTGGCGGTGTAAACCGCCTCCCCGGCGGCCAGCTTTCTTTCCAGCAGCAATTCCAGGGCGGCGGCGGCGGTGCGCCCTTCGTTGTCGGTAACCCCGGGCTTGAAACCCACTTCGATACACCAGTCAAAAGCCAGTTCCTGGGCCAGGGCCAGCGGGGCCTGGCCGGAGAGCGCGAAATCCTGGGTCACCGGATCACAAAAAGGGCCGGCGGCGGCGGCCTGTAACTGTTCCGCGGCGATATCGGCCTCAACGGTAAATACCTTGAGGGTACGCACCTGGCTTACCGGATAGTGGAAATCGGTGGCGATCCGCTGTCGGGTGCGCTCACCAAAGGAATCGTTAAGCCGGGTTTTAAGACCTACCTCAATACGGGCCAGCATGCTCTACTCCTTGCGTTTTTGCCTTGGTTTATCAACATCTTGCGATCTAAACTAAAGATCATCCATGACGGATTTCGCACTATAACCCATCCATCCTGTTTTTGCCGTCCCCTTTTTTGCCGGGTGACCGGCTGCCCCCTTTTTGTAATTGTCTGCTGTCTGTGCTATCTGAAGTAACGCTGATCAGAAAGCGGATGTTGCTTCTTTATACCCTTATATGGAATTTCAGGCCCCATCAATAAAAGGCGTGGCTTATTGTTTCTAATCTTTGTTATAATCCAGCCCATGACCGATCATCATCGTAGAGGGTGTGTGGTTACTAACAAGAAAACGGGAAGCATACAACATGCACGGAATGAATAAACCCGGTGAGCGCCATTTGCGGCGTCTGCGTAAGGCATGGGGGTGGTCGTTTAAAGGACTGGCCTCCGCTTTGCGCTACGAAGAGGCCTTCCGGCAGGAGGTTTTTTTGTTCTGCCTGCTGGCTCCCGTCGCCTTTTTCCTGGGCGAGGATGGTATCGCCAGAGCTCTCATGATCGGCAGCCTGCTGCTGGTGTTGATAGTGGAACTGCTCAACACGGCGGTTGAATCGGTGGTGGACAGAATAGGCTCGGAATCCCATCCACTCTCCGGCCGAGCCAAGGATGTGGGTTCGGCCGCCGTCTTTCTCGCCCTGGCCAATGTCATCCTGGTCTGGACGCTGGTGCTGCTACCATAACAAATTATGTAAACGTTCAGCAGCACCGCACGTTATCGGCGTCTAGCGCCGATGATTGACAACGGGATCAGCCAAGCTTAAGTACACGAGGTACGAAGCGCTTGGCTGCTTGCCGCAATCTACGGCACTGCTGAGACGTTTACGGCCCGTTAAATCAGCGGTCGTTGGCCTTGGTGAACGCTTACCAAATTATTAAACCGGCAGCGGGACTGATGGTCCGCAGACAGCTGGTGACCACCCCGCTAACTTGTGGGGGCCAGGCCTCGGTTACGATAGCAATCCGCATAGGCTTCCATGGCGCCGGAGTTGAAGGCTCGTTCATCCACCAGGATTTCCGGTTCGTCTCGCCAGCGGAAAATAATCAGTTTCCCATCCTTGTCCTCTACCAGGGCGGTACAGCTCTCCACCCAGTCACCGGTATTGGTGTAAATGATTTCGTCTATGGTTTCATAGGAGGCGTGGTGAATATGGCCGCAGATCAGGCCGTCCACCTGGCGCCGTCGCGCTTCCTGGGCTATTTCCTGTTTAAAGTCGCCGATGAAGTTAACAACCACTTTTACCTGGTGCTTGCAAAAGGCGGAGAGGGACCAGTGCCCCAGCCCCAGTTTGCTACGGCAAAAATCGTGATAACGGTTGAGCCGCAGTAGAACCTGATAGGCTTCGCTGCCGAGCTTTGCCAGCCAGCGGTTATAGGTGGTAACCAGATCAAAGCGGTCGCCGTGCAAGATTAGAAAACGGCGGCCATCGGCGGTGCGGTGTAGTACTTCTGGCAGAATTTTTACCCCTTTGATCTCAGTATGGACATATTTGCGTAGCATTTCATCATGATTGCCGGGGATGTAGATCACTTCCGTGCCGTTTTCCGCCCGCTCCAGCACCAGGTCAACAATCTGGTTATTGATCTCGGGCCAGTGCCAGCCGTTGTTTACCTTCCAAAAATCAAAAATATCTCCCACTAGATAGAGATAATCCGATTTATGGCGCTTTAGGAAATCGAGGAGGGCGGCACTGTTAATGTCGCGGGAACCAAGGTGGAGGTCGGAAAGCCAGATAGCCCGGAAATGCCGGGGCTGTTGAGAAGGGCTGTGCGATGATTCCGTCTTTTTCATGCTGGCATGATGACTGTGGCTTTTTAACATTTGGTCAGCTTTTGATTATTTTTGGGTTAAACCCCGCAAGAAATTTTCGTAGGCTTTTGTTTAATTTTAGATCCAGGTCGTGCGGGTGTATGGCGACTCGCACAGGGCGGCGGGTGATGCCGGCGAGGGCGAGATTAATGGCGTTGAATATAGTGAGTCCTATTTTCCGTGCCAGGGTGTCCGCCTCAAATCCCAGCAATGGCAGATGTGTGAAAGTGCCAGCTTCTATGTCGTATATGCCGGTCAAGGTTTCAATGTAGCGAAACGGCAGTTGGTGCATGTTTTTTTTGGACAGGCGTCCCACTCCCCAGGCGGGGGGCACGTAGTAACGCGGGGCGGGCAGGCCCTGCGCTGGAAACCAGGCGTGACACCGTCGCAGCATGGTGATCAGTTCGTCACTGGACAGATCCAGGTGCTCGGCGGCCTGGCGTGAAATCAGCAGTGAATGGAGGCGATGCCGAAGACCGCTGATCTTTCTTGCCCGATGATACCAACCGTGTCCCACTAGAGCATGTCCGCGATCGGCCAGTGACCGTAAGGTCTGCAATTGTTGTGGCGTCCAATCACCTCCCGGGGAAACGAGCAACGGCGCCGGGGACAGGCCGTGGGACTCCATCACTTCTAGAATGTGCAGGATGCTTTCAAGGGTTTCAGGGAAAACATCATGGATGCTGAAAAGCGGTTTCATGGGCTAATTGGTTCAGTTTTTTGATTTCAGGTGGAGGTGATGTCGAACAGGGCATTACGCCAGTCGGTTATCGTCTTCTCGTTAAACCTGACACAACTTTCTAAGGCGATTTGACGTTTCTCAGCCCTGATTTCCGGTGGTTTTTGGGCTAGTTTTGCAAGTATTGGCGCCAGAGGCGTGTTCACCGGCACCACTTCCAGTCCATCGGCCAACTCCGGCCAGGTGACGATGCCGCAGTGGTCTGAGACCACTGCCAACCGTTGTCGGGCCATGGCTTCGGCGGCCACGGTGCCGAAAGATTCAACCTGTGATGGCAGCAGTAATACTTCGCAATGGTGGTCTAGTAGTTCCAGCAGTTTTTCGCGGTTAACCCATCCCACATACTCCAAGTTTTGTAATTCACCTGCCGCGTGTCGCACCATTTTCGCCAATGGGCCATCGCCCGCCAGGATAAAACGGAGATGGGGTAATGCTTTGGCCGCGTCGATGATTAAAGGAATGTTTTTTTCCGGAGCCAGGCGTCCGACAAAAAGAATTGGGCCGAGTTTCCGCGGGGCAATGGGTACCGGGGCGGTCAACAGAAGAGGGTCAATAGGTGTGCCGATTAACTCAATGCGGCGCGCCCCCATTTGCTGAGCTGTGTCCACCATGTGGCGTCCATTGGTAAATACGGCGTCTGAGCGACTGAAGAATCGCCGGTCGAGCCAGGAGAGGTAACGTTTGCCGAGAGTGCCGCAGATTCGATTCCAATAAAGACTGGTCAATTGGTCGTACTGGGTGTGATAACCAAAACAGAATCGGCATTGGAAGAGCCGGGCCAAAGTGGCGGCGAGTATGCCGTAAGGCCCGGGACTGGCCGCGATGATCACATGTGGCTGTAGGCGTTTTACCACAGCGTGGGCTTTTAGTATGCCCGGCAGACAAAGTTTTTGGGAATGGTCGCCCGGCAGCGGCAAGGACAAGCCTTGTTGTTTGCCGTGTGGCGTTTCCCCGGGACAGACCAGGGTGATGGCTGCTACTCGTGCTCGGAGATGGTCGATCAGGTCGCAGTAATAGGCGCCAACTCCGTTGCGATGCCGAAAAGAATCGGAGAAAACCACGATGCGTAAATCGGCGGGCGTGGACGGTGGGGTGGGCAAGCGGCTGATGCTGGTCAATTTTCTACCTGTTCATTGGTGTCGGGAGCTGGTGCGGGGTGGCATTGCTGTAGTCGTTGCCACGACTTGGCAAACCGTTGGCTGATGTCCCGGGTACTCAGGCCATATTCGTTCATTGAATAAGAGTGCTGACTTCTATAGGTTTTGGATGCCTCTTTTTCCTGACTCAAATAGAGCATGAAATCGCGGTTCATGGTGAAGCCGAAGGCGGCATACAGACGCTTCACGGTGGCTTCCAGGTCAACCTTCAGCTCGGTCATGAACACGCATTGCGTTTGTTCTGCCCTGGCCTGATTGATCACTTCTGCCAGATGTTGGTAGTAATAATCAAGCAGTTTCAGCCAGCGAGCTGGAAAGTCAGGGGTGTCAATGCGATTTCCAAAGGCCAGCCAGGCGTTTTCCATGGCACTGATCTGCGAGGGGACAACCTGCTGGGGAGGGCGAAGGCATACGATGATATGGGCGTCGGGAAAAGTGTCTAGTAACGACTCGAGCATTGGCGTGAAAGAGACGTTTTTAGAGAGTATGGTGCGATCGTTACCAACGCAATACAGATGGCGCTGCAGCATGCCACGGTAGAACGCCATGATTCGCCGCCGTCGTTTTTCGCTTACCTGCGTGTCAAAGCGGGCCAGTTCCGAAATGGTATCCGATTGCGGAAAGGCGGCGGTGAGTATGAAACAAGCCAGTACGGGCATCAACACAACAAAGTCTTCCTCTGGTTGCCGCAGCGAGAGTTTGTGAATGGCATCCATTCCGGATGTTGATTTCGAGATGATGCAGGTGACTAAACGCTCCAGGGGGCGTCCCAGGCGCCGGTCGATGTGGGCGGCTGCCTGTAACAGCTTACGCTCGCAAATTGCGGGCGCTAACAAGACATGCCATAGCTGAAGTGGAGCGAAACGGCCAGTGTCCTGTGCCAGTACTCGATGCAAATGGGTAGTGCCGCTGCGCGGGATGCCGACAATGAATACCGGAGATAAGACGTGGATACGACGATAGCGTGGAAATATCAGTTCGTCGATGATCAGGGCAAACCAATGGCATAGCTGGGTCAGGGCGAAGACAGGCAGGAAAAACAGCATTATAAGGCAACGTTTCAATGAAGGGCGCGGGTGGTTGCGGGGGGGGAAGAAGGTCGTGAGGCATAAAGTGATGAATAGTTGCACTGATTCTACAAACAGCGCCAGGCTCAGAGTAGGCCCATTTTCGGTGTCTCCACGCTGGTTCTTCAGCCATCGTTGAATTGCGAAGTTGGCAAACGCGCAGGTAATGATCAGGGTGCCGATCAGGGTGCCGCGCGGCAGCGGTTCTTCCAGCAACCAGGTCAGCCATCCGTTGCCTATATAGGTGTATAATACCATGCCCGGAAGACAACCGAGTGCCGTTCCCAAAATATAGTCGCGTGTCTTGATCTGGCTGATGCCGAGCAGCCAGTTTACGGGGGGAAAAAGAAAAAACAGCAAGCGCAGCATGATCGTGGTTTCAAATCCGTGCCTGCGGATGCCGATGCTGTATTCCTTAATTTTTCGCGGAATATGGCGATTGAAGAAGTCACGGGCGGCATGACGGCTGACAACAAAGCTCAGAACGGCGGTTCCGATGCCGCCGATGAACGAAATGAGCAGAGCCAGGTGAAACGGCCAGAACAAGCCTGCAACGACAACGAACACAACCGGGGGAATAATATTGCCGATTACAATGAAGATTAAAAGGAAAAGAGCGACGCCGGAAGCACCATTGCGGGTCACATGACCACTCAGCGTTTCTGGGTGGGTAAGTGAATCGATCCCGAAAATCAGCACCAAAAGCGCCATCATGATCAGCAGGGCCAAGGGGGCAAGTATCGTTTTCAGGCGCTGTGGCTTCCTTTTCATGTTGATCCTGAATGTTTCTATAGTACATCACACTGTGATCAGTGGTTTTGCCATGCTTCATGGTCAATCTGGTTGACACCGGTGAACCAAGGCGGCCAATCGGTTCCTGGGCAAGCCAGCATACACGTAGTAGCTGTGGATAGCGAGATGTTAAGCAAAATCCCGGGCATGTTCAAGCATCTTCCCGGTCAGTACCTCTTGACCCAGTGGGTACCCCTTGACAACCACAAAAAAACCGGTATATTCGTCGAACCGGTCAAAAGTTGGCGATTGGCCTGTGACCGGCAAGGGTAAGACGCGAGCGGACATAGCTCAGCTGGTAGAGTACAAGCTTCCCAAGCTTGGTGTCGCGGGTTCGAATCCCGTTGTCCGCTCCAGAGTTTTTCCCGGTTTTAAGAGCCGCCTGGCAGTCGGGCGGGTTGTTTGTGAAGTGGGCCATCTAGCCCGCTTTTTTTGTTTGTTATCCCGGCGATAGTCGTATCAGACCCCGGGGCGGCCGGTTTTGGGTCGGTCGCGGAGTTGGTAAAATTTTTCTACGTGATTGGAAAGGAGAGCCTTTGGTGGCCGCCGCCGATAAAGTTTTGCTGGTTCGTTTAACCGAGCTGTTGCAGCCAGTGGTGGAGGATCACGGCTTTGAACTGGCCGATCTCCAGTTCCGCCGGGAACCCGCCGGTTGGGTTTTGCGCCTGGTGATCGACGGTGACGACGGGGTGACCCTGGATGATTGTACTCGGATCAGCCGTGAGGTCTCGCACCTGCTGGAGGTGGAGGACCCCATTGAGCAGGCCTTCAATCTGGAGGTCTCCTCGCCGGGCCTGGATCGTCCCCTGAAGCGGGAACAGGATTATCGGCGCTGTAAGGGCAAGAAGGCCAAATTGGTCTGCCGCGAGGCCATCGCCGGGGAGCCGGTGGTGATCGGCGAAATCGGCGAGTTGGCGGCGCAGGTGGTGACCATCCACACCGCCGCCGGGCCGGTGGCGGTGCCCCTGGCGCAAGTCAAGCGGGCCCGTTTGGTGGTGGAGTGGTAGCCCGCCCCGGCGCGGCAGGCCGTTAAAAAGGAGCAGGAGTCAGCAAGATGATATCCGAACTGAAGAGGATCATAGATCAGATTTGTCGGGATAAAGGGATCGACCGTGAGTTGTTGGTCGAGGCCATCGAGGAGGCGGTGATGAGCGCCGCCAAGAAGCGTTACGGCATGCGACGCGAGCTTGAGGCCCGTTTCAACGAGGAACTGGGCGAGGTCGAGCTGTACCAGTTCCGTACCGTGGTCGACGAGGTCGAGGACGAACAGACCCAGATCTCCTATGCCGACGCCCAGGCCCTGGAACCGGAAGTGGAGATGGGCGACGAGTTGGGCAGCAAGATGGAGTCGGTGGCCGATCTCGGCCGCATTGCCGCCCAGTCCGCCAAGCAGGTGATCATCCAGAAGATGAAGGAGGCGGAAAGCGATGTGGTCTTTGATATGTTCAAGGATCGCAAGGGGGAGATCGTAAATGGCATCGTCCAACGCTTTGAGCGCGGTAACATGATCGTCAATCTGGGCCGTACCGACGCCATCCTTCCGGCCCGTGAACAGATGCCTCGCAAAAGTTACCGCCAGGGCGACCGGATCCGGGCCTATCTGCTGGATGTCCGCCAGTCCTCCAAAGATCCCCAGCTGATTTTAAGCCGCACCTGCAACGAATTTCTGACCAAGCTTTTCGCCCTGGAGGTGCCGGAGATCGCCGAAGGGATTGTCAATATCCTGGGGGTGGCCCGCGAGCCCGGTTCCCGGGCCAAGATCGCGGTTTCTTCCACCGAGACCGATGTCGATCCGGTGGGCGCCTGTGTCGGCATGAAGGGTTCCCGGGTGCAGAACGTGGTGCAGGAGTTGCAAGGCGAAAAAATCGATATCGTGCCCTGGAGTCCGGACCCGGCCCGGTTCGTCTCCAACGCCCTGGCGCCGGCCCAGGTCTCGCTGGTGGTGGTGGACGAAGAGAACAAAACGCTGCTGGTGGTGGTGCCCGATGATCAACTCTCGCTGGCCATCGGCCGCCAGGGTCAGAACGTGCGGCTGGCCTCGGCCCTGCTCAATTGGCGGATCGACGTCAAGAGCGAGAGCCGTTACGCCCGTTTCATCGAGGATGGTTTCCAATCCCTGCTGGAGCTTGCCGGCATGACCGAAAAACGCGCCGAGTTGCTGGCCGAAAACGGCTACGGCTCGGTGACCGAACTGGCCGCCGCCAGTGCCGAAGATTTGCGGCAGTTGGCAGGCTTTGACCTGGATGACGAGGCCACCGAAGGCCTGCTGGTGGTAGCTCGTTTGGCCGCCCGGGCCAGCGCCGAAGAAAAGGAGGCCGCCGCCGCGAAGGAAGCCATCGGGGGTGGTGAGCAAGCCGTCGCCGGGGAAGAAACCGCCGGAACGGAGCCCGACGCCGGGGAAGAAACCGCCGAGACGGAGTCCGAGTTGCCGTCGGCCCCGGCGGCTGAGCCGGCCGTGGAGTCCGAGGAGCCGGAGGAGCCGGAGGAGTCGGAGGAGACAGAGGAGCCGGGGAACCAGTAGGGCCCGGCTGGCCGCTGCTGCTGAACGCCGCCACGACTTTGCGGTTGGCCCCTCGTGGAGGGTGACAGCGGCGGCTGTTCATGATAGATTAGCGGGTTTAGAGTTGATCCAGCAGGTCTTGGTTTAAGCCGGGAGCGTGTCGCTGCCGGTCATGGGAGATAACGAAGGGTTGACACACTCTTCGGGAGCAGGTGAATGAAAAAGATTCGCGTATACGAGCTGGCCAAAGAAGCTGGAATGGAGAACAAGGCGCTGGTTGCCCAGCTCCAGGATGAGGGCTATGCGGTTAAGTCCCACTCCTCCACCCTGGACGAGCGGGAGGCCCGGGCCATTCGGGTCAAACTGGGGTTGGCTGCGGCCGCTGCCCAGGAACAACCGGCCCGGGAGGAAGGTCGTAAAACCACCATTCTCCGGCGGCGCAAACCGGCGGCAGCCGAGGAGTCGCCGCCGGCGGCCACCGCGGACGCTGAGGCCACGGCCAAAGAAGCGACGGCAAGCAGCCGCCCCGCCGCCGATGAAGGAAGTGATGCCGTGGCAGCCGCCGGCCAAGCGGCGGCCACCGAGGTCGGGGCTGCGGCCTCCGCAACGGAAGAAGCCCCGGCGCCGACCGAGGTTGCCGGATCGGAGGAAGAAGCCGCACCGCCTGCTGCCGACAACGAGGAGGTTGCCGCCGCCGGTGCCGAAGCCGGCACGGCCGAACAACCTTCCGACTCCGAGCCGGCCGAGACCTCAGCCGCGCCGGAGAGTCCCGCCGCCGAAGCCGAGTCGGCCCCCCCGGCGGCCCGCAAGGGGCTGGCCCGGGTGATCAAGAAAGCGGCCATTACTATTACCCCCGAAGCAGATAGCCGTCCGACGACTTCCCGTCCGCGCCGTCCCGAAAAGACCCAGAAGCCGGGGACCACCGCGCCGGCACCGGCCGGCGAGGCGGCCGGTGCCAAGAAGAAGGGTAAACGTTTTGTCAAGTTCCAGCCTGAACCGGAACGGGAGCCGGTCAAGAAAGGGGCCGGCGGCAAACGCAAACGACAGGCCGAAGTGGTGGCCGATGACTTTGATGAAGTGGGTCTGGTGCCCGCCGGGGTTCGCCTGGGTCGCGGCGGCCGGAGTGGCGGCCGGCGGGGCAAGCAGCAGGTGATCAAGCCCCAGCATGCCGCCGAAACCAAGGCGATCAAGAAGCGGATCACGGTCCATGAAACCATCACCGTCGGCGATCTGGCCCACCGTATGGGGGCCAAGGCCAACGAGGTGATTGCCAAGCTGATGGGGCTGGGGGTTATGGCCACCGTCAACCAGGCCATGGATATCGATACCGCCAGCCTGGTGGCCGCCGAGTTCGGTTATGAAGTGGAACAGGGCAAAACCGAGGAGCAGGGGATCATGAGCCTCGAGGAGCAGGAAGCTGGCGGCGAAGCGCGGCCGCGGCCGCCGGTGGTTACCGTCATGGGCCATGTCGACCACGGCAAGACCTCGATTCTCGACGCCATCCGTACAACCGACGTGGCCGAGGGTGAGGCCGGCGGCATCACCCAGCATATCGGGGCCCATTATGTCCGTGCCCCCCAGGGGGAGGTGGTCTTTCTCGATACCCCGGGGCATGAGGCCTTCACCGAGATGCGTTCCCGCGGCGCCCAGGTCACCGATATCGTGGTGCTGGTGGTGGCCGCCGATGACGGGGTCATGGGTCAGACCCGGGAGGCCATCAACCACGCCCGGGCCGCCGAGGTGCCGATCATCGTCTGTGTCAACAAGATCGACAAGAACAACGCCGATTCCATGCGGGTTAAACGGGAGCTCTCCGATCTGGGGCTGATGCCCGAGGATTGGGGTGGCGAGGCGATCTATTGCGAGACCTCGGCCAAGCAGGGTACCGGTATTAGCGAGTTGCTGGACAATATCCTGCTGCAGGCCGAAATCCTGGAATTGCGTGCCGATCCCCAGCGCCGCGGCAAGGGGCACGTGGTCGAGGCCCAGCTCCACAAGGGGCGGGGACCAGTGGCCACGGTGCTGGTTCAGGAAGGCACCCTGCGGCTGGGGGATGCCCTGGTGGCCGGCCAGTACAGCGGAAAGGTCCGGTCCCTGATCAACGACAAGGGCGAGCAGGTCAAGGAAGCCGGACCGTCGATCCCGGTGGAGATCCAGGGGCTGAGCGGAGTTCCCCAGGCCGGTGACGAGTTTGTCGTGGTCCGCGATGACAAGATGGCCAAGAGTGTCAGCGCCGAGCGGCAGTTGAAGGTGCGGGAACAGGAACTGGCCGCCGACAGCAAGATATCTCTGGACAACCTCTTTGACCGTCTGCAGGAAGGCGAGGTCAAGGAGTTGATGGTGGTCCTGCGGGCCGATGTCCAGGGTACCCTGGGGGCCTTCGCCTCGTCGCTGGAGCAACTCTCCACCGACGCCGTCAAGGTGCGGGTCTTGAACTCCGGTACCGGCACGGTCACCGAATCCGACGTGCTGCTGGCCGCCGCCTCCGATGCCCTGATTATCGGCTTCAATGTCCGGCCCACCGCCCGGATCCAGGAACTGGCCAAGCGGGAGCGGGTGGATATGCGCTTTTACGATGTCATCTACCACGCCCTGGAGGATATCAAAAAGGCCATGGAAGGGATGCTGGAGCCGGAGTTCGTCGAGCAGGTCATCGGCAGCGCCGAGGTCCGGCAGACCTTCCATGTCTCCAAGGTGGGCACCATCGCCGGCTGTTATATCACCAGCGGCAAGGCCGAGCGCAACGCCAAGGTGCGGCTGCTGCGCGAAGGGGTGGTGGTCTTTACCGGCCAGTTGAGTTCGCTCAAACGTTTCAAGGATGACGCCAAGGAGGTTGCCACCGGCTACGAATGCGGGATGTCGTTGCGTAACTACAACGATATCAAGGAAGGCGATATCCTGGAATTTTTCGTGCTGAAGGAAGTAAAGCCGGAGTTGTAATGCTCCGAGTGGTAAGCCCCTCTGCGGGGCTTGGGGAGAGTTTTGCTAACCATGAGCGCCGCGGCCCGCAAGAAGAACAAATCGACCCCTTTGCCAGGTCTGGCCCCCCGGCCCACCCGGCGGCGCCCCGAGCGGGTGGCCGACGAGATCCGCCAGGAAGTGGCCACCTTATTGTTATCCAAGGTCAAGGATCCCCGGGTGGAGCAGGTGACTATTCTCAAGGCCACGGTTAGTGCCGATCTCAGCCAGGCCAGGATCTACTACAGTGTTTTAGACGACGAGGCGGCCGCCGAGGCGGCCGCCGGGCTGGAAAGCGCCAAGGGTTTTATCCGTCGCAGTCTAGGAAAGAACCTGGTCCTCCGGGTGGTGCCCGCCCTGCTTTTTGAACGGGACCGTTCCCTGGCCCAGCAGCAGCATATGGAGCAGCTTCTGGCGGAAATTCAAGCCGAAGAAGAATAGAGGAGAAGACCATGTGCAGCCGGGAACTGGAGTCGATCACCGAGACCATCGCGGGGGCGGAAAATATTCTGCTGTTGACCCATATTCATCCCGATGCCGACGCCCTGGGCTCACAGCTGGGTCTGGGTAATATCCTCAGCGGCCTGGGTAAAGGCGTTTATCTTTACGGCGAGGCGCCGGTTTCCCACCTGTACGATTTTTTGCCCGGCGCCGCCGAGATCCGCTGTGAGCTGCCGGAGCTGTCCACCTTTGACTGCGCCGTGGCCCTGGATTGCGGTGATGCTTACCGTTTGGGGGAGCGCTTGGAGACCCTGCTGGCCGTCAAGCCGCTGGCGGTTATCGATCACCACGCCGGTCATCGCGATTTTGGCGATCTGCGCTGGGTTGATCCCCACCGGGCCGCCACCGGCGAGATGGTGTACGATCTGGCCCTGGCCCTGGGGGGTGGGATCACGCCGGCCGCCGCCTATTGCCTTTACACCGCCATCGTCGCCGATACCGGTTCCTTTAAGTATTCCTCGACCACCGCTGAAACCTTCCGGGTGGCCCGGGAGTTGGTCAATAAAGGGGTTAATCCGGCGGAGGTGGCCGGCAAGCTCTTCGACAATTTTACCCTGCCCCGGCTGCGCCTTTTCCAGCGGGTACTGACCACCCTGAGCCTGCACGCCGAAGAGCGGATCGCGATGATCAGCGCCCCCCGGCAATTCTTTGACGAAACCGGGGCGGCCTCCGAGGACACCGAGGGGTTGGTGAATTACCCTCGCTCCCTGAGCAGCGTCCGGGTGGCCGCTTTCCTGAAGGAAGCCGAGCCGGGGATGATTTCGGTGAGCTTGCGCTCCAAGGGCGATGACTGTGATGTGTCGATGGTGGCTAACGCCTTTGGCGGTGGCGGCCATCGTAACGCCGCCGGTTTTAAGCGCCGGGACAGCGATCTTGAGCAGTTGCGCGCCGAATTGCTGGCGGCCCTTTCACCCCTGGTAAGTCCCTGAGACGGCCAGGGGCGCATGGACGGTAGCCGGGAGCAGCAAGTGGAGCCGCTGGTGATTCCGGTGGATAAGCCGGCCGGGCCGACCTCTTTCCGGCTGGTGCAACTGGTACGGCGCGCCTTGGGGGTCAAGAAGGTGGGCCATGCCGGCACCCTGGATCCCTTTGCCTCCGGTCTTTTGTTGATTTGCGTCGGCCGGGGCGCCACCCGGCTGGTGGAGCGCCTGATGGCAGGCGATAAGGAGTATCTGGCCACCCTGCAACTGGGGGTGGCTACCGACACCCATGACCGGGAAGGGCAGGTGCTGGCCGAGGCCACGGTGACCCCGGAACAATTGGCGTGCTTGCCGGAAGTGCTTTCTCGGTTCCGCGGGGAAATCCTGCAGTCGCCTCCCGCCTTCTCGGCGGTTAAGCACCAGGGGCAACCGCTTTATGCCTACGCCCGCCGGGGGGAGATTATCGACAAACCGCCCCGCCGGATTGAGATTCATGAACTGACCTCGCTGGAGCTTGATCGTCACCAGCAGCGCCTGGTCCTCAGAGTGCGCTGCAGCAAGGGGACTTATATCCGCAGTCTGGCCCACGAAATCGGCCAGTCCCTGGGGTGTGGCGCCCATCTGCAGGAGTTGCGGCGCCTGGCCAGCGGCTCTTTCCGGGTGGAGGAGGCGGTGGCCGGCGACCTGCTGGCGGAGCCGGCCCGGGCTGCCGGCGCCTTGCGGGGTGGTGGCCTGAGCGTGGCCGCCGTTGAAGAGCGGCTGGCGGCTGTGCCCAACCTCAAGGATGTGCCATAATGATGAGTAACCGTTCAGCGAAGTGGGGGCCAGGGGGGTCGCGTTGACGGGGTGGGCGGATATCACAAAAAAGCCGGCGCGCTTGGGGGAGCGGCCGGCTTTTCCGTCAGGAGAAAGGAGATGAAAGCATTGCTTCTTGCACAGATTTCTAATGCAATTGTAATGCCATTATTATATATTTTTGCAGTTCACGTAAATCCGGTTGCTTAGTTGGGCGGCGGCAGGGTGCTCGGTTAACTATGGTACAAATTTTTTTACCATGATTGGCCAGCCATGGGGGTCGCGGGTAACGGACCATGATTAGAAAACAAGGTTGTTCGGCAAGGTGGACCACCGCTGGGCGGTGGTTGTAAAATTTACACCGGTACAAAAAATTATACTATGAGCGAACAAGATATCCCCCTGCCCAATAGTTTGAAGATCGGGCGGGCCACCGTTGGTCTGCTGGAGCTGGATGTCGCCTTGAGCCGGGCCCTGGCCGCTCCCCAGCGGCCGGAGGCCGAGGTGGTCGACGAACTTTATCAACGGGTGGCGGCCCGTAATTATATCCCGCCCGGCCTGGAAGATGAGTATCGCCGGGCTCTGGCCCGGGAGTACCGGCGGTTGCTGGCCGGTGAGGCGCGGCAGGATGAAGATTTGCAGATCAGGATCCTGGGGGCCGATTGCGTCTCCTGCAATCGCCTGCAGGAAGATGTGCTGGCGGTGATGGCCAAACGGGGTATAGCCGCCGATATCGTCAAAATCACCGATCCCGATCAGATTGCCCGCTACGGCCTGCAGCGGACGCCGGCCCTGGTGGTTGACGGCGAGGTGGTTTGCGCCGGCCGCCTGCCGTCTCCCGCCGAGGTGGAAGGGTGGTTGTGCGCCGGGCGGTGATCATTGGCGGCGGCCCCGCCGGGCTGACCGCCGCCCTGGAGTTGCTGCGCCACACCGACGTGGTGCCGGTGGTCCTGGAGGCCTCTCCCCATCTGGGCGGGATTTCCCGCACCGAGGTTTATCGGGGCAATCGCATCGATATCGGTGGCCATCGTTTTTTCTCCCGTTCGCCGCGGGTAATGGCCTGGTGGCGGGAGATCATGCCCATTGAAGGCGGACTGGCCGCCGATCCGGCTCTCTGGGGAGAGGGGCCCGCCGCGACCACTACTGCCCAGGCATCCCCCGATCCCCGGTATGACGAGCAGGTGATGCTGGTGCGCTCCCGCCTGTCGCGGATTCTGCACCACCGGCGGTTTCTTGATTACCCTCTGAGTGTCGGGCCGCAACTGGTTCGGGCCCTGGGGGTGCGGCGCCTGGCGCTGATCCTGGGCAGTTATCTCTACGCCCACCTGTTTCCCATCAGCCCCGAGCGCCACCTGGAGGATTTTTTTATAAACCGTTTCGGCCGCCGCTTGTATCAGACCTTCTTCGAGGACTACACCGCCAAGGTCTGGGGTGTGCCCTGCCGGGAAATCCCCGCCGAATGGGGGGCCCAGCGGGTCAAGGGGCTGTCGGTGGGCGGAGCCGTCAAGCATGCCCTGGCGGCGCTGCTGCCCTGGCGGCGGCGGGCCGGACAAGCGGTGGAGACCAGCCTGATCGGCCGTTTTCTCTACCCCAAACGGGGACCGGGGCAGCTCTGGGAAGAGGTGGCCCGGCGGGTGGTGGAGCTGGGTGGCGAGATCCGCACCGATTGCCGGGCGGTGGCGCTGGCCACCGAGGGTGAGCGGGTGGTCCGGGTGCGGGCCCGGGACAGCGCCGGCGGTGAGCAGGAGCTGGCCGCCGATTACTGCTTTTCGACCATGCCGGTGCGGGAGTTGATCGCCGCCCTGGACCGGGTGCCCGAGCCGGTGCGGGAGGTGGCCGCCGGTCTGGTTTATCGTGACTTTCTCACCGTCGGCCTGCTGCTTAAACGGATGCGCCGGGACCCCGGCAACCAGCGCCACCGCCCCGCCGACCAGGAGCACCCGCCGGACAACTGGATCTATATCCAGGAGCGCGATGTCCGGGTGGGGCGCTTGCAGATCTTCAATAACTGGAGCCCCTATCTGGTAAAGGACGCGACCACGGTTTGGGTGGGGCTGGAGTATTTCTGCGACCAGGGTGATGAGCTGTGGAACATGGCCGATGGTGATTTGCATCGCCTGGGGACCGAGGAACTGACCACCCTGGGCTTTATCGAACCAGACGATGTCCTGGACGGGGTGGTGATCCGCCAGCCCAAGGCCTATCCGGCCTATTTCGGCAGCTATCACCGTTTCGCAGAGATCCGCGCTTTTACCGATCAGTTACCCAATCTCTTCTTGATCGGCCGCAATGGCATGCACCGCTACAACAACATGGATCACTCGATGCTGGCGGCCATGGCCGCCGTCGAGGCGGTGAAAAACCACAGCGCCGACAAGGCCCCGATCTGGGCGGTCAACAGTGACGATGAGTACCACGAGGGATAAGCCAACCGCCACTGCCGTGCCACCGCCACCGCTGGCCGGCAGCGAGTTGACGGCCGGCCATCTGCTGATTGCCGGGCTTTCCCTGCTGCTGCCCCCGGCCCTCTACCAGGCCCGGCACCTGGATAACAACAGCCTGACCAGCTGGCAGTGGGTTTTTGCCGAGGTTGATCCCTGGGGGCTATGGCTGGCCCTGCTGCTGCTGACCCCCTTGCTTTGGTGGCTGGCCCTGCTGCCTCAATGGTGGTGTCAATGGGGTTATGGCGGGGGCCGGCCGCGGCTCGGGCGGGCATCTGTCTGGCTGCCGGCCGGTTGGTGTTGCCTGCTGCCGCCGCTGGCGGCCTTCTTGGCCGCCTTGCTGTTTCTGGATACCCCGGAAGTAATTGTCGACGCCGCCCGCTACTTTATCCAGGCCAAAAGTTTTAGTGAATATGGCCCGGCCTGGTTTTTTCACCAATGGGGGCGCGAGCTTTTCGCCTGGACCGATCTGCCCCTGCTGCCCCTGCTCTACGGCCTGCTTTTTGAGCTGTTTAACGAAAGCCGCCTGGCGGCGCAGTTATTAAACGCCGCTTTTTTTGCCGCCACCGCCCTGTTGATCACCGTGCTGGGCCGGGATTTGTGGGACCGGGAGACCGGGGTGGCCGGCGGTCTGCTTTTTTTAGGCTTTCCTTATCTCTACAGCCAGACCCCGCTGTTGCTGGTGGATATCGGGACCATGTTTTTCCTGCTGCTGGCCATGGTCGCCCTGCGGCGGGCCCTGGTACGAGGCGGGCTGCTTTATCCGCTGCTGACCGCGGTGGCGGTGCTGGGGGTGCTGCTGAGCAAGTATTCCGCCTGGCTGCTGCTCAGTGGTCTGCTGCCGATAATTTTATGCAGCCTGGGTGAGAACCGATGGTTGCTGCTTAAGCGGGCGGTTTGGGCCTTGCTGCCGGCGGGGATAGTGGCCCTGCTTTTGGGTTGGCATTACCGGGAGGTAATACTGGGGCAGTTTGTTTTGCTGCTGACCTATCAGAAGCCGGGGCTTGCCGGTTGGAGCGAGAGCCTGGTCTCTACCCTGCTGTTTCAGAGCCATCCCCTGCTGACCGCCGCCGCTTTTTATTCCCTGTACCGGGCCGGCCGCCGCCGGGATTTTTCCTATACCATTCTGCTCTGGCCGGTATTCCTGCTGCTGGTGCTGCTGGAGATCCGTCGAATTCGCTATTCCATTCCCATTATGCCGCTGCTGGCCCTGATGGGGGGCTACGGCTTGCGGGATTTGGCCCCCGCCTCCCTGCGCCGCCATCTGCTGCTGGTGGTGGCCGGCTCTTCGTTATTGCTGGCCGTCGCTGCCTACCAGCCTTTTCTGCAGAGTATGAGCGAGCGCAATCTGCAGCAGGCCGGTCGTTATCTCGAGCAACTGGCGGTAAAGGGGGCCGAAGTGGTGATTTTGCCGGCCGATGAGCCGGTGTTGGATCCCCGGCTGGCCCTGCCCATGCTCGATCTTTTCACCTCCCGACCGCTGGTTTACCGCCCGGCTTATACCCCTCAGCCGCCGCCGGGAGTGGAGAGTTCGGCGCTGCGTTTTACCTGGGAGATGCCGCTACCGCCATTTTATTTTCAGCCACCGGTGACGGTGGCCCCGGCCGCCCTGGTGCTGATCACCCCCGGCGAACCGGTGGTGGTACCGGCCTGGATTAGCGAAAAAATCAAGGATTTTGGCCCACCCCGGCGGTTTACCGCCGACAGCGGGATCTTCGCCCATCGGACCCTGGTGACGGTTTACGGGCCGCCTTTGGGCCCGGTGCCGCTGGCACCACCGCGCTGACGGGCGTTTTTTTCCTTTACAAAACTTCATTGAATCACCTAGAATGCGCCGCGTTGCTCGGTAATGGTTTCTCCCGCAGTGGAAGGCTGGGAACAACGGGTTTTGGCGACGGTCTATAATTGTACGGCGATGTTGGTTACCGATACTTACAAGGTAAGATAAAAACACAGGAGGTTCCCATGAAGACTTGGCAGATGCTTGGTATGTTGGTGGTGGCCGGGACGCTTGGCCTGGTGGCTTTTCAGGGCCAGGTCGGTGGTCCCGGTGAGGTCCTGGCCCAGTCCGGTGGCTACGGAGCGCCGTCGGGCGGTGGTTATGGCGCACCCCCTCAATCCGGTGGCGGCTACGGCGCACCCCCCAAATCCAGTGGCGGCTATGGCGCCCCTCCTAAGTCAGGTGGCGGCTATGGCGCCCCTCCCAAGTCTGGTGGCGGTTACGGAGCCCCTCCCAAATCCGGTGGTGGCTATGGCGCACCTCCCAAATCCGGGGGCTACGGCCGCTAACGGCTTTCTACAGGGTGGAATAATTGCTGCGGGAGATGAACCCTCTTCTAGTCGAGGAGGGCATCTCCCGAATCGTTTGTAGCGCCTGCTGTGCCGATGGTGGTATCCCGCCGGAAGGTGCGGCCAGTGTGGGTCTGCCTTGCCGGAGTACGGGCATCAGTTATATGTGGAAAAATACTAAGGAGGAGAGGGCATGAGCGAAGGAAGCGTGTTGGGGCAACAAGCCAGGGAGTTGTACAAGATTCTTTGCCAGGATAAATGGAATCCTTATATTACCGCGACTATAATCGCCTTTTTGAGTGTGGTGATCGCCGCTTGGTACTCCTCCTGGGGTGCCACCGGGGCGGTACAGAACTGGGGTGATTGGATCTGGTACGGGGTGGGGGTCGGTGACTCGGCTCCCAGCAACATCCTGATGCACAGTGGCTCGGTGATTGGCATCGGCTTTATCGCCGGGGCCTTTGTCTCCGCCTGCCTGGGCAATAACTTTGCCTTCCGGATTCCCCCCAAGCTGGAGCTGGTCAAGGCGGTGGTTGCCGGGGCGCTGATGGGGATTGGCGCCATTCTGGGCGGCGGCTGTAATGTCGGCGGTTTCTTTAACGCCCTGGGTAATCTTTCCGCCCATGGCATCACCATGTGGATCGGCTTGATCATCGGCGCCATTCTGGCCCTTAAATATACCTACTGGGAAATGGAAAATATCAGCTGGGGCCAGGGGGGCGCCAAGACCTTTGAAATCCCCGCCGCTGTGCAGGTGGTGCTGGGGATTATCGCCCTGCTGGCGCTGATCATCGGCGCTTACGCCTATGCCGGCAGCCAGGAACAGTTCTGGGGTCATAAAGGCTGGTCGCCGTTGGGTACCCTGGGGGGTGTGCTGCTGTTGGCCGCCGCTCTTGGTTATACCTTCCAGCGCGGCCGCTGGTGCATGATCCAGGCCTTCCGCGAGCCCCATATGACCGGCGACTGCAAGATGGCCAAGTCGGTGGCCCTGGCCATCGCTCTGCTGGCGCTGGGGATCATGGTCCTGAAGGCCAACGGCATTGTCGCCCCCGAACACTACCTGCGCGGGGTCTTCGGCTGGGGCGGTGTCCTGGGCGGTATTATCTTTGGTTTTGGGGCGGTGATCGCCGGTGGTTGCGGGACCGGTACCCTGTGGCGGGTCGGCGAAGGCCAGATCAAACTCTGGATCGTGACCATCTTCTTCGGCATGGGCGCCTCTCTGACCAGTAAGTTTATTCATGGGCCCCGCGATATCGAAGGTATCATGGCCTGGTACCAGGCCGGCAACCCGCTGCCGTTCCATGAGGGCAGCCTGGGCAGCTTTGTTTATCTGCCCTTTACCTTCCTAGGCTACGGCGGTACCCTGGCGCTTCTTTGGGGGCTTATGGCGGCCTGGTGGCTGGCCGTGACCTGGAATGAAAAGACCCAGAAAGGCGTGCTGGAAATGTAAAAATCCCCCGCTGGCTGCCTGTCGGTTATACCGGCGGCCAGCGGGGCGTGATTGCTGTTACAGAGGGGGATTATCGCCGGTGGGCGGTGATCCTTTTCTGTTTGCAGGGGCGTTTATTAAAGCTTTGGGTTTCTCCACGCCCCCATCCTGCCGGTGGCTACCGGCGCGGGCTTGAGACAGTCCGTACGTACGCCGCTTGGCGTCATCGATGTTATGTTAACGGCTACCCCTTTGTCAAATCGACGGTTGTAGACTCTGGTTAACGGTTACAACGGTATCGTTATGAAATGCTCCCTGATAATTCCGCCCTGGCTGCCCGAGGAGATCTTTGCCAGCAAGACCGCCGGCAGCCAGATCAACTACTGGCAACCGCTGGGTACTCTTTACGTGGCGGCGGCCATGCAGCAGGCCGGGCACGAGGTCCGGTTCTTCAATGGCGCCTTTATGGATCAGGCGGCGATCATGGCCGCGGTACAGGAATGGGAGCCGGCGTTTATCGGCCTTTACTCCACCACCTTTGGCTGGCAAAAGGCCAAGAAGATGGCGGCGGCTTTGCGGGCTGGCGGGGTTGGTGATTTTCTGCTGGCGGTGGGCGGCCCTTTCCCCATCGCCATGCCGGAGCAGTGCCTGGCGGAGTCGCCGGAGCTGGATGTGGTGGTTACCGGCGAGGGCGAAGAGACGGTGGTGGAGCTGTTGGAGCGCTGGCAACCTTTGTTGGCCACCGGCAGCTTGGAAGCCAGCGAGGCGTCGGCCGGACAGCCGCCCGGCGATGCCGGCGGGGTCCCCGCCCCGCGCCTGGCAGCCGCCCTCGAGCTGGACGGGGTGCGCGGGGTGGTCTGGCGCCGGGCTGGGGAGATCGTCAACAATCCTCCCCGACCGTTGATCACCGACTTGGACGCCCTGCCGTTTCCGGCCCGGGACTTGATGGGGTCGGCGGTGGATCAGTATGTACCGCCGCCGGCCACCTACAAGCGGCGGCCGGTGGCGGTGATCATCACTTCCCGGGGCTGTGACCGCCGTTGCCTTTATTGTTTCCAGATCGACAAATATCGGCAGAGCGGTATCCGTTACCGTTCGGTGGACAATGTCTTAGCCGAGATCCGCCATTGTCTTAAGGAGGGTTACCGGGAGATCAAGTTTATCGACGACACCCTGGCCGCCGATTACCACCGGGCCCTGGAACTGGCCGCCCGGATCAAGCAGGAAGGGCTCGATTTCACCTGGTTCGCCTCGGCCTGTGTCAATCAGGTCGACGAAAAACTGCTCAAAGCCTTCAAGGAGGCCGGTTGCTGGGCCATACTGCTGGGGGTGGAAAGCGGCGTGCAGAAGGATCTCAACACCATCCACAAGGGAATTACCATCCCCCAGATCAGAAAGGCGGTGGCCGCCGCCAAAAAGGCGGGGATCACCGTGTACACCCCTTTTATCTTCGGAATTCCCGGCCAGACCTTTGAGGATGGCCTTAAGTCCATTGACTTCGCACTGGAGCTCGATCCCGATATCGCCAACTTCCACGCCCTGACCCCCTTCCCCGGTACCGAACTCTGGGACAACCTTGAGCAGTACGGCACCGTCTCCCATGATCTCGCCGATTACACTTACCAGGGGGCGGCCTTTATTCCCTACAGCATGAGCCGCGAGGAGATCGCCGAATTGCGGCGCCTGGCCTTCAAGCGTTTCTATTCCCGCCCCAAATTCCTTTTCCGCCGGCTGTTGGCGCTGCGCAGCGTCAACGATCTACGGGCCGCCTGGCAGGGCCTGAAAAGCCTTTTCTGGCTCCATGTCGGCGGCCGCCTCTTCCAGCGTTAGAAAGATTCTAATTGTCTATAATTTAAAATATTCCTTGAGTAGAACCGGGTAGTTGGCGGGATTGAAGAGAATGTTGGTCATCATGTAGCATTCGTGGGTACAAAAACAGCGGTCGCGCTGGATGGCGGCCACAACCCGCTGGGCTTGTTCGGTGTGCAGCAGCTTGGTCAGATCGTTATCCTGTTCGCGGATATTGCCCATAATCATATCGGCCAGAAAGGATTCACAGGGATAAACGGTACCATCGTCGGCGACCACCAGGTTGAGGCGGCCGGCCAGGCAGGGCAGTTGCGCTTTTTGTTGCCGGGCGGTGCCCAGGATATAGCGGCGTTGCAGGATATCCTGGGCCGCCTTGAGCCGGGCGCCGCCGAAGCTGTAGGTGGCGGCCTGCCGCTTTTGCAGTTTGCTGGCGAGATACTCGCAGGCCCGCTGGTACTTGGCCAGTTCCGCCGTCAATTGTTGCCGGTCGGCCAACTCGCCCCGGGCCAGGGAAATGGTGTGGGTACGGATATGGGGCATGGCCGCCACCTGGTCGATGGTGGCGATCATGCTGTCCTCGGTGGCGGGGCAGAAGACCGAGTTGATCCCCAGTTCAAAATTGTCGTAGCGCTCCTGCAGCTCCCCCAACCCGGCGGCGGTGGCCAGGACCGCCTGGTGGGAACCGGGCACCCCCCGCAGGGCGTCGTGGACCGGCGGCGGGCCGTCCAGGGAAAGTTTGACCACCACCGTGCTCCGCGGGCAGCGGCGGATAATTTCGGCGCTGGTGCTGACGATATCGGCGGTGGCCAGGCCGTTGCTGGGCAGCAGGATAATGGCCGGCCGGGTCTGTCGATAAAAAACCTCTACAATATCGACCAGATCCCGCCGCAGAAAGATCTCCCCGCCGGAAAAGGCCAGCCACAGCAAGGGGGGCGTGGTGGCGGCGAGCCGTTCCAGTTCCGTCAGGCTCAACTCGCCATCCTTATGGCCCTGGGTCACCGGGGTGTCGGCCGCCAGATAGAAGCAAAAAGCGCAGCGCTGGTTGCAGCGCCGGGTCAGAAAGATGGTCAGATGCAGCAGTCGCCGCCGGGCAATGGCCGGCAGGTGGCGCCACAAGCGGCCGCTACGCAGCAGCCGGTCGGCTGACAGAGCTCGTGCATTCATGGTCGCCTCGGAACGCCGGCCGGCAATTGGCCGCCTTTAAGATAAAAGGTGGCCAGACCCGCCAGCCCCCCCAGTCCCACCGGCCAGGGGTAGAGCAGCAGATAGCAGGCGCCGGCGGCGAGGGCGAAACCCCAGCCGCCGGCCCGGCGAAAGGTGGCTAGTAGCCGGCGTTGCCACCAGAGATTGCCGCCGATGAGCAGAACCAGGGCGGCGGCCAGCCAGAGTGTATAAGCGGCCGGCCATTCCGGGCGTAACCAGCCCAGCACCATCCAGAGCAGCAGCAGCAAAGCGGTGGTGGCCAGGACCGCGACATTGAGCTTCAACTCATGGGAAGCGGTGCCGGAGTCGCTGAGTAGATCCTGTTGACTCAAGGAATAGATGGTCCAGTAACGGGATTTGCGCCAGGCATTGGCCAGCCAGCGCCGGGGGGTGTAGTGGAACACGTGACGCACCTGCAGGCTTGGTTCCATGGCCAGGGCCAGACCTTGCCGCCGTAGGCGGTGACTGAATTCCACATCCTCGATAATCGGCAGGAAATCTTCCGGGAAACCGCCGCTGGCGGCAAAAGTGGCGGCGTGGATGATCATGGCGTGGGTGGCGATATAATCCGGGCGTTGGCGTTTGCTTTCAAAGTGATGGATAAAGGCCGCTTGCCAGCGGCTGCAGAAAAAACGGTCGGCGGGGGTCAGGGAGTAGGTGCCGCCGATGATCCATTGGCGCCCGTGGCGATCGGCCACGGCAATCACCGTTTGCAGGGTGGTGGGTTCGACCAGGCAATCGGCGTCGATAAAAAACAGGATCTTGCCCCGGGCCGCCGCCGCACCGATATTGCGGGCCGCCGACGCGCCGCGCTGGCTTGGCAGCTTAAGCAACCGGCATGGATAGCGCTCGCCGATGGCGGCGGTATCGTCGGTAGAGGCGTCATCCACCACCACCACTTCAAAGCCGTGCGGCCCCAACGGCCATACCTGGTCCGGGCACTGGGTGGCAGCCGGCAGCGGCGGTTGGGCCGCCGCCTGTAACGCCTCCAGGCAGGCCCCGAGGGTGGCGGCCCCGTTATGGCAGGGGATGATAACCGATAGAAGAGGAGGTGTGGTCAACAGCTTGGCCGCCGTTAAAAAAAGCGGGGATCTACTGGCCCATTGCCTGGCGACCAGCCGGATCCCCGGAATTTATACAAATGTTACAGCCATTCGGCAGCACCCAACATTGCGGTGCCTAGTCCGACGTTTACCGCGGCTAGGACATCCGGGTTACCACCAGCAAATGGCCTGGTCCGCGGCAAACACCATATCCACCAGCTTGTCGTAGTCGACGCTGCCTTCGTACAGTTTATATTCGCTGGCTTCCCGGCCTTCGGAAACGATTTCCACCAGCTTTTTGGTGTCGGCATTGGGTTCGGAACGATATACATGCAGGATTTTCATGGTTTCTTCTCCTGTTTACCTGGGTGAACAATATTTATTTGGTGCCGTATGGGACGATGAAATCCATATCCCGCATTTTTTGTCCCAACTCCTCGATGGTGATCGGGGTCAGTTCGTTCTTTTCGCAGTTGGCGGGCACCGTGGAGTATACCTCACCCTCCATGTCGCGGATCCATTCGATGTTCTCAATGTTGTGTTCATCGAGTTTCTCCATCTCGCCGCCCATAACCACCGCATAGGAGTAGTTGTTCTCCACCGCCAGCCCCAGGGCCGAGCGGATGCCGTCGACGATGTAATCCGGGTTTTGATACATGAAACAAATTTTCTTGGACATCTTTTCCCTCCCTATAAAGTCATGTAGCGGTCGAAATTCTCGAGGATGGCGCCGTGCTGGGCCTGGGTAGCCATCTTCTCCGGGGTCAGGCCGGCGGGTACATCCGCCACGTCGAAACCCATTTTCTTGTAGCTGTCGGCGCAGATCGATACATCGTCGGCGGCCTCCACCACCTCGGTAAAGGCGGGATCCTTGGTCAGCAGGGTGCCTTTCCAGGTAAAGAAGACCTTGACCTGGGCGCCCTTGGCCTTGGCGGCCTTGGTTACCCCCAGCACATGCTGCATGTTGTCGGGATTGGTTACAAAGATACCTAAACTTTTGGCCATTTTCTCCTCCGTCGGCAAAATGTGGAACCCCGGCAGGCCGGCCCGCCGGGGAGTATTTTTACTGGCAAGTCGTTTCAGGGTTGGGCGGGATATCAGGCTTTCTTCATGTAAACCCGGAAAAAGCCGTCATCATCCTTGATGCCCAGAAACTCATGGCCTTCCCGTTCGCACCAGGCCGGCATATCGTTCTTGGAACCGGGATCGGTGCCGAGCACTTGCAGGATCTGGCCGGGCACACGACTTGGCCCATGGTCTTCTTCACTTTGAGCAGCGGCATGGGGCAACTCAAGCCTTTGGCGTCCAGGGTCTGGTCGGGTTTGATGCTGTCTAAGTCCATGGTCGTTCTCCTTTTGTTGGGGTATAAAAATGGATGGTTGCAAGAACCGGTGAACACTTGAGCGTAACCAGGGATTTGCTTCTCCTCCCTGCCTGTAGCCTGCTGGGATAATCTATACCGGACCGGTAAAGAAGATGTCAATAGAAAAAGGGTTAGCTGGCACATTGTGCCATAAGGGCGGGGAGTCGTCTTTTCGCCTGAAAAGCAGAGCATCTTCTTGACTAATTTATTATACTACAGGAGTTTGTCGTGACTGTTTTGGGGGCCGGGGTCGCCGGCCCTGTGTGAAGCTGGCAACAACGAGGTAATTATGCAAGCATTGGGTATTTGTCTAGGGGCGTCCACCATTTCCCTGGTGGGGCTGGCGCGGGAGCAGGACGGTGGTGAGCGGCTGGTGATGCGCCGTAACCGCTCCCACGAAGGCAATCCGCGGCGGGTGTTGCGGGAAATGCTGGACGAAGTGGAGGATCTGCCCACCCTGCGGGTGGCCGCCACCGGGCGCAAGTTTCGCCGGCATCTCAATCTGGCCACCATCGCCGAGCCCGAGGCGGTGGAGTTGGCCTGCCGTCTGCTGTTGCCCGCCGACCATCCCTATCGGACCGTGGTTGCCGCCGGCGGTGAGTCCTTTATGGTCTACCAGCTGGATGAGGAAGACCGGATCCAGCATATCCACAGCGGCAACAAATGCGCCTCCGGCACCGGTGAATTTATGCTCCAGCAGTTGGGCCGGATGTCGTTGTCGCTGGCGGATATGGAAACCATGGAGATGCCGGAAAAACGCTACCAGGTCTCCGGCCGCTGCTCGGTGTTCTGCAAAAGCGACTGCACCCACGCCCTGAACAAGGGAATCCCCAAGGAACAGGTGGTGGCGGGACTTTCCCGGATGATGGCCGGCAAGATCATGGAGCTGTTGCAGAAGCTGCCTTGCCATTCGGTGATGCTGATCGGCGGTTGCGCCGCCAACCGGGCCATGGTCCATTATCTCCAACAGCAGATTCCCGATCTTTTTATTCCCGAGGAGGCGGCGGTCATTGAGGCCCTGGGGGCCGCCCGCTGGGCCCTGGCGCATGAAACCAGGCCGCTGGCCGGGGTGGATGAGGTCTTTACCAGCCAGCGGCTCAATCTCTCCTATCTGCAACCCTTAAGTGAATTCAACGCCCGGGTCGATTTTAAAAAACACCCCCGGGGCCGGGCCCAAAGCGGGGATCGCTGTATTCTGGGACTGGATGTCGGTTCCACCACCACCAAGGGGGTGATCATGCGGCGGGCCGACAAGGCGATTGTCGCCGCCGATTATCTGCGCACCAGCGGCGATCCGGTGGGGGCCTCCCGCCGGGTCTACCGCTCGCTGGCCGAGCAGCTCGGCCCCGAGCTAAGCGCCGAAATTATCATCGAAGGGCTGGGGGTTACCGGTTCCGGTCGCCAGATCGCCGCGCTCCATGCCTTAAGCGACGGGGTGATCAACGAGATCATCGCCCACGCCACCGCCGCCGTCCATTTCGATCCCGAGGTGGACACCATCTTCGAGATCGGCGGCCAGGACGCTAAATACACCTTTATCACCAACGGGGTGCCGTCGGATTACGCCATGAACGAGGCCTGCAGCGCCGGTACCGGCTCCTTCCTGGAAGAAGCGGCCAAGGAGAGCCTGGGCATCGAGGTTACCGAGATCGGCGAGGTGGCCTATCGGGCCGCGCACCCCCCCAACTTCAGCGACCAGTGCGCCGCCTTTATCGGTTCCGACATCAAAGGGGCGGCCCAGGAAGGGGTGCCGCAGGAGGATATCGTCGCCGGCCTGGTCTATTCGATCTGTATGAACTATACCAACCGGGTTAAGGGCAACCGGCCGGTGGGGCGCAAGGTCTTTATGCAGGGCGGGGTTTGTTACAACCAGGCGGTGCCGGCGGCGATGGCGGCGCTTACCGGCAAGGAGATGGTGGTGCCGCCGGATCCCGGCCTGATGGGGGCCTTCGGCGTGGCCCTGGAGGTCGAGCGCCGTTTGGAGCAGGGGATGCTGCAGGGGGGCCGTTTTGAGCTGGCGCCATTGATCGCCCGCGAGGTTGGTTACGGTGAGCCGTTTCGGTGTGGCGGCGGCAAGGAGTGTGACCGGGGCTGCGAGATCTCCCGGGTCATCATCGACGGCAAGACCTATCCCTTTGGCGGGATCTGCAACCGCTACGATAATATCCTGCACCAACGTAAAGTGACCGGTAGCGGCTTTGATTTGGTGGTGCAGCGCGAACGCCGGGTCTTTCGTGATCTGGCCCCGGCCGAGGCGGCCGACCCTCGGCCCACGGTGGGGCTCAACCGCTCTTTTCTGATCAATACTTTTTTCCCGCTTTTCAATCGTTTTTTCAGTGAATTGGGTTTGCGGGTGGTGCTGCCCGAGCGGGTCGATCCGGCCGGGGTTGAGCAGCGTAACGCGCCGTTTTGTTATCCGGTGGAGTTGGCCCACGGTTTTTGGGCGGATCTGCTGGCCAAAGAGCCCGATTATCTCTTTTTGCCCCATATCCGGGGGATTAAGGCGGCCGACGAGGCCGCCGTCTCCTGTACCTGCCCCTTTGTCCAGGGTGAGCCTTATTATCTGCGGGCCACCTTTCCGGCCAGTGAACAGCGGCCGCTGCTAAGCCCGGTGTTTGATTTCAGCGCCGGTTTTGCCGCCGCCCGGCAATCCTTTGTCGAATTGGCCCGGGGCGTGGGGATCACCGACCGCCGGCGGGTGGAAGCGGCCCTGACGGCGGCGGTGGCCGAGCAGGAGGCCTTGCGGGCCGATCTCAAAGCCATGGGGCAGCAAGCCCTGGCCGAACTGGAGAAGGAGCCGCAACAGACCGGGGTGGTGCTCTTTGGCCGGCCTTACAACGCCTGGGCCCAGGTGGCCAACAAGGGGATTGCCGCCAAATTCGCCTCCCGCGGCTACCGGATCATCCCGCTGGATATGTTGCCCTTCGAGGATGAGCCCCTGGACGTGGACATGAACATGTACTGGGCGATGGGCCGGATGATCATGAAGGCGGCCTGTCTGGTCAAGCGCCACCCCCAGCTCTTTGGCGCCTATGTCACCAATTTCTCCTGCGGCCCGGACTCCTTTCTGGTTAGTTATTTCCGCGATATGATGGGCGACAAGCCGTCGCTGACCCTGGAGCTGGACAGTCATACCGCCGATGCCGGGCTGGAGACCCGGATCGAGGCCTTTCTGGATATCGTCCGTTATTATCGCCAACTGCGGCAGCCGGCAAATACCGCGTCGGGGTCGGGGGATGAGGCGGCGGTCGTTGCCGGCGATGATTTTGTCCCGGCGGTTACCGAGATGCAGAATGGCGCCCTGGGTATCCGGCGCGGCGACGGCTCCTGGGTACCGCTGACCGACCCTCGGGTCAAGGTGGTGCTGCCGGCCATGGGCCGTTTCGGCACCGCCCTGGTGGCCAAGGCCTTTGCCCGCCGGGGGGTTCGGGCCGAAGCCCTGCCGCCGGCCGATGAAGAGGCCCTGAAGCTGGGGCGGGGCAATTCCTCCTGCAAGGAGTGTCTGCCGCTGCAGACCACCGTCGGCACCATGCTGGATTATTTTCAGGGTCAACGTCCCCCCGGCGAGATCACCGCCTACTTCATGGCCACCACCGAAGGCCCCTGCCGTTTCGGGCAGTATCGGGTCTTTGCCGAACGTACCATCCGGCGCCAGCGGATCGCCGACGCGGCGGTGATCTCGCTCAGTTCCACCAACGGCTACGGCGGCCTGGGTAATAGTTTCACCCTGGCGGCTTGGCGGGCCATTGTCCTGGCCGATCTGTTTAACGAGATTTATTCCACCATCCTGGCCGGGGCGGAGGATCGGCAGCAGGGGCTGGCGATCATGGAGCAGGAGTATCAGGCGATCCTGGCGGTGGTCGAGCAGGGCTGGCCGGCGATTGCCCGGCAGCTCAAGGTCTCGGCGGCGGCTCTGGGGCAGATCCGGCTGCGCGCGCCGCTGGCGCGGCTGCCCAAGCTCTCGCTGGTCGGGGAAATCTATGTCCGTCACGATCCCATCTCCCTGCAGCGGTTGATCGAACGGTTGGCCGACCAGGGGTTTGTGGTCCGCACCTCCCAGACCTCGGAGTGGATCAAATACACCGACTGGCTGGTACGCCACGCAATCGAAGGCCGGCCCGATCTGCCGTGGTGGTCCCGCTACTGGGTCAAGCGCTATTTCGATGCCCGGATCCGCAAGCTGCTGGCCCCCTGCGACCTTTTCCATTACGAGGGCCGGATGCCGGTGGAGCCGGTGGTGGCCGCCGGCAGCCGTTTTATCTCGCCCTACCTCTCCGGCGAGGCGATCCTGACGGTGGGAGCGGCCCTGCACGAGATCCTCCACCCGGCCTGCGGCATTATCTCCATCGGCCCCTTTGGCTGCATGCCCACCCGGCTGGCCGAGTCGATCTTGAATGAAAAGTTCACCACCGGCGAGAAACGGCGGCTCCTGGCCGCCGAGGGCGAACATCATGTGTCGCCCTTGCTGGCCAAGGACCGCAAGCTCCCCTTCCTGGCCCTGGAGACCGACGGCAACGCTTTCCCGCAGATCATCGAGGCCCGTCTGGAGGCCTTTGTGTTACAGGCCCGGCGGGTCCACGAACAGCTCCTGGCGCAGGATGATTAAAAAAGGCCCTGACCGGGCAATTCCGGTCAGGGCCTTGTAAGGTCGATGTTGCGGGCCGGTTACATCAGTCCAGGCTGACCTCTCTGGTGATCCGGTGCAGATTGTAACGCATATCGGGATTCACCACGTCATAGGAAAGGTTGACGGTGATCTCGGCCGTCCGCACCCCTTCCGGCAGTACGAATTCAAAGCTCTCTTCCTTGGTACGATAAGGCTGGATACTGGTGTCGCGGATATTGGCGACTTTGACCTGGGCGCCGTAGAGCATTTTGGAATTCATCTCGTTGGTCGCCTGGGGATGGTAATGCCGGGATTGCATCTCGATGGTTTCGCCGTCGACAGTTTTGGCGGTCACTTCCAGGACCACTCGTTGATGGGACGGTCAGCCATCGGGGATGCGGTGGCCGGCGCTGGAGTCAATCTTGGTGTTGACCACCACTTTCGGCACATGGTGCCCGGATTTCAGCAACCATTCGTAACCCAGGGTCTGGACATCCAGCGCCAGTGCCTGCTGGTAGCGGGCGATGGTATCTTCCTTGTCGTTGAAGTTGGGGGCGATCAGGTGATCGGCCTTGCCGTCGATGGGCTCCATGTGGCAATCCTGGCAGGTCTGGGTGCCGCCGGCCGGGACGTAGGCGTGGAGGTAGCTGCCATACAGATTGGCGCACTGGACCGGGTTGTCAAATTCGAGGTTGGGGCCCAGGCCGTGGCACTGGCCGCAGAAAAGTGGCCGTTCCATGACCGCGCTCTTCTTCACCGAGGTGAATTCCGAGTCCGGGTGCCGGGCGACCTCGCCGGTGCTGTAGAGGGTGTCGGGTTGCGGCTCGCCCACCGACAGGCGGTGGACGATGGCCTTGTAGTTATGACAGACTTTACAAGTGATCTGCAGCTTGCCGATCTTTTCCCGGTCCTTGTCCAGCAGGGCCTTGGCGTATTCCACGGCCACCGAATCCTCGGCGTGGGTCAGGGCCTGGGGCAGGTGGCACTTGAAGCAGGGGAAGGTCTCTATGGTCGCTTCCTCGGGAGTGTCGGGGGAAAAGGGGGTGGCTCCTTTAACGGCCAGCGGGGTGTCCTTGAGCCCCCCGGCCACTCCCATCATGGGTCTGGCGTGGTGTGATTGTTCCCATTGTTTATAGATCTGACTGTGGCATGTCTTACAGCGCGAGGAATCAAACATCTCGGCCAATTCATCGATGGTGGTGGCCTTCTTCCCCGCCAGGGCCATCCCCGGCAGGGCCATGACCACCATGGCAAGACCTAGAATCCAGTATTTCATGATCTCCTCCTCTCTTGGTTAAATAACGTGGTTCGTTCCACCGCCGAAAAATTTTTGCGCACCTCCTTTTCTCCTGATTGATTTGGCTGCTCCACGGCCTCTTTGGCCACAGGCGGGAACGCCTGCCTGTAATCCTATGAATTTAAGTCTTATGAATTTAAGTCTATAGATGCCGTGGACCGTTTGCAAATTTTTTGTGGGGCTACGATGAAATGAATATCTGTAAGCCAGTGTTTACAAGTGGTGTCGAGCGGTATAAAATCGGAATCATGTTGAAGCCGGATGGTAGCTTACCATGTTGACAGCGACCCCTATAGTATTGGCCGCCGCCGCCCTGGGACTGGGAGTCTTGGTGGGTAACCTTTTGTATCGGGGTGATTTCTGCATGGTGGCCATGTGGCGCGATTTTTTCCTTTTTCGGCAGACCACGCTACTGCGGATTTTTGTACTCTACGTTCTTGTTGCCGCTTTCTTGTTTAATCTGGGGGTGGCAAGCGGTTGGTTGCTCTACCCGCCCCCCAACCTGCATGCCGCTTCGCTGACCACCATCGGCGGCGGCCTGATTTTCGGGATCGGCATGGTTTTGGCCGGTGGTTGTGTGCTGGGCACCCTGTACAAAATGGCCGCCGGTAATCTCACCAACGGGATTGCCTTTATCGGGATTCTGCTGGGCAGCCTGCTGTATGCCGAAATCCATCCCCAGGTCAGCGCGGTCGTCGCTTGGACGACCTTAACCACCCAGGTTACCCTGGCGGAAAATGATCCCATGCTGCGCGGTTTGTTGCTGGCGGCCATCCTGTTGGGCGGCGGGATCCTGGTTGGCCGCTGGTGGCAACGGGGCGAATTGCAGGTCGTAGCTTACGCCGAAGGCTATCTGCAACCCTGGAAAGTGGTGTTGGGATTGGCGTTGCTCAATTTCTTCTACTATGCCCTGACCGGTACCCCGATGGGGGTTACCACCGCCTATGCCAAACTGGCCGGTTATCTGGCCAGTTGGTGGTGGCCCGAACATGTGGCGTCACTGGCTTATTTCAATACCGAGAGTATTTCCTGGCGCCAGGGAGAAGTCATAATCAGCGGCGGGGCGGGGCCGCAGCTGGATTATATCGCCTACAGTGAAGGGGCGCTGGTCGGCGGGATCTTTTTGGGAGCGCTGGCCACCGCTTGTTATTATCGGGAATTTCGCATTTACGGTTTGCCTCCCCGGCGCCAGGCCGTCTTTGCCCTGTTGGGCGGGGTGCTGTTGGCCCTGGGGGCGCGGGTGGCCGGCGGTTGCAATGTGAAGTTTTTTCTGGGCGGCTTGCCCCTGCTGGCCTGGCAGGGTATTTATTTTACCCTGGCGGCGGTGGTCGGTTGCTATTTGGGCAGCGAAATCCTGCGGCGTTATATTATCCCCGGATGAGGATGGTTGAACATGGCTGACAATGAGCAAATCGAATTGGATATCCTGGGGCAGGTCTGTCCGGCCTGTCTGTTGGTGGTGTTGCGGACCATCAACGAGCACCGGGACCTACTGAAAGACGGTGCGGCCTCTTTAGTCGTCAAGACCGATCACCGGGATACCACCCGTACCGTTCCCGAGTCGGCGGCCAAAATGGGGTACCAGACGATGGTTCGGAAAAAGGGGAGTTATTATGAAATCATCATCAGCAGCGGCTGAGACCGGCTCCGAGCCGACCGTCGCGCCGAGCGCCGAGGCCGGCGAAGCCGCCGGCCAGAGCGCGGAGATCGAACGGCTGCGGGCGGAAAATGCCCAGTATGCCCATTATATCAGAAGTAAAACCAACCAACTCCTGCAGGTCATGGGCACCCAGCCCCTCCGCCCGGAGGAATTCGATGACCGGCAGCTACTCTCCCTGGACCCCATCGGCATTATCGCCGGTTCCTTTGAGCAGGTCCTGGAACATGTCAACGATACCATCAGCCAGCTCAGCGAGGCCCGGGATGAATTGCAGGCCATCTTCGACGCCACCGGGGTGGGCATTTCCATCATCGACAACGATTTCCGGGTTATCAAATGCAATGAAAAACAGCGTGAACTGTTGGTGGATCGCGATCTGGCGGCGGTAGCCGGCCGTTACTGTTACAATGTTTACTGTCAGCGGGACGGTCCCGGTCTTGATTGTCCGGCCATGGAGACTTTCGCCACCGGCAAGCCGGTGATGGTCCGGGAGGTGCAAAAGAGAAACAAGTATTTCCAGGTGATCAGCACCCCTTTTGCCCGGGACTTGCAGGGGGAGGTTACCAGGGTGATCGAGGTCTCGCTGGATATCACCGAAAAGAAGCGGGCCGAGCAGGAAGAACAGCGGCAACGCGGCTTCTATCTCACCGAAAAGCTTAAATTTGCCACGGTGCTGGAGAGTCTCTCCGAGGGGTTGCTGGTGGTCGATACCGCTCAGCGGGTGGTCTCCGCCAACACGGCGGCGGCGACCATTATCGGCCGCAACAAAGAGGAGTTAATGGCCCGGGAGCTTTCCTCCCTGTTTACCATGCTGTCTGCCTCGGATGATGGGAAAGGATTGGCGGCGGCCGGTGAGGGTATCTGCAATTTTGAAATCACCCATGCCCGTGACGACGGTAGCCGGCTTTTGGCGGTTAACTCGGTGCCGTTACAGGATGCCGGCGCCAGTTCCATCGGCCGGGTATTGACCATCCGCGATATCACCGAGGAGAAGCAACGGCGGGAGACCTATTACCGGGCCGAAAAACTGGCCGCCGTGGGCCAGTTGTCAGCCGGCCTGGCCCACGAGTTGAATACCCCACTGGGCAGTATCCTGGGGTATGCCCGGTTGTTGCTCAGGCAGGATAATTTTACCGCGGAACAGCGTGATCGCCTGGCCTTGATCGCGCAGCAGGCCAAGAAAAGCAATACCATCATCCAAGGGCTGCTCAATTTCGCCCGGGTTTCCACTCCCGCCGGTAAAAATGAATCTCGCTGTGATCCCAACCGGGTAATCGGCGAGGCGCTGCAGGTCTTGGCCGCCGAACTGGGGCAGCGGGGCATCGAGGTGCGTACCGCGCTGGCTGAGGTCCCCCGGGTGGTGATCGATGCCAAACAGTTGGAACAGGTGGTCCTGAACATGCTGCTCAACAGCCTCCAGGCCATGAAGGAAAGCGGGGGGGACATTACCATTGCCACCACCGCCCGTGGTAATCGGTTGCAATTGTCGATCGCCGATAACGGCCCTGGTATTCCCCCGGAGATCCAATCCCGTATCTTCGATCCTTTTTTCACCACCAAGGAGGTGGGGGAGGGGACCGGCCTGGGGTTGTCGATCTGTTCCGGCATCATTAATGAATTTGGTGGCGCCATCGATGTGGACAGCGAAATCGGCCACGGCACCACTTTCACCATCACCCTCTACTTGGAGCAGCAGTTATGACCGCCCCGGCCATCTTGGTGATTGATGACGATCAGGGCATGCGGCAATTGCTGCGGGATATCCTGGCCGAGGAAGACCTGCCGGTGACGTTGTGCGGCGACAGTCGCGAGGCGGTGGCCTGGCTGCAGGAGCAATCCTTTGATATCGTGATCACCGATCTCAAGATGCCGCATTATGACGGCCTCGCCATTCTCGAAACGGCCCGGGCGGCGCTGCCGGAGGTCATCGTCATTATGGTGACCGGTTACGGTACCATCGAGAGCGCCATTGCGGCGATTCGCCAGGGGGCCTACGATTATATCCAAAAACCGTTTGAACCCGATGACTTCCTGGTGGTCATCCGGCGGGCCCTGGAGCACGTCCGTCTGGTGCGGGAGAACCGGCGCCTGCGGCGGCAGGTGGAGGAGTCGGCGGGCGAAGATCTGGTGGGTTCCAGTTCGCCCATCCAAAATCTTAAGGAAATGGTGGCCAGGGTAGCGCCCTTTGCGACCCCCGTTTTGATCGAAGGGGAGACCGGCACCGGCAAGGAGTTGGTGGCCCGCCGGGTGCACCGCTTGAGTCCGCGGGCCGATAAGCCTTTTGTGGCGGTTAACTGCGGGGCGCTGGCCGAGCAATTGCTCGAATCGGAACTCTTCGGCCACCAAAAAGGGGCCTTTACCGGGGCCGACAGCACCAAACAGGGGCTTTTTGAGGCCGCCCACCAGGGTACCCTTTTTCTCGATGAGATCGCCACCACCTCGTCCAACTTCCAGGTGAAACTGCTGCGGGTCCTGCAGGAACAGCAGGTGGCCCGGGTGGGCAGCACCGCGCCGATTGGCATTGATGTCCGGGTGGTGGCGGCCAGCAACCTGCCGCTGGCCCCGGCGGTGGAAGACGGGAAATTCCGGCGGGATCTCTTTTACCGGCTCAATGTGATCACCCTGCAATTGCCGCCCCTGCGGGAACGCAAGGACGATATCCTGCTGCTGGCCCACCATTTTATGGCCAAATATGGCCGTAAATACGGCAAAGAGGTGCGGACCATCGCCAGCCGGGTGCGTGAGCGGCTGCTGGCCTACCATTGGCCCGGCAACGTGCGAGAATTGGAGAACTGTATTGAACGGGCGGTACTACTTAGTGAATCCAGCCTTGTCCAGTCGATTCATCTCTCCGAGCAACCGGCTTCTTCCTCGGAAATAGACGCCATGTGTTCAAGTTTTATCAGTCTGGCGGAGATGGAGAAGATGCTGATCGCCCATACCCTGCAGGCGACCAATGGACATCGGGAACGCAGCGCTGAGATTCTCGGGATTTCGCCTTCCACCCTGTGGCGCAAGATCAAAAAATATTCCCTGGCGTGAGCGCCTGTTTCTTTTGTTTTGCAAACAATCTTTCAAAATGAAAGCAAGTCATCTGGTCCGCTTGTCGGCCGGTCTCTGGTAATCCTTTGATTTGAGGTGTTAATTGTTTTTGGGCCGGTTGGCCTCTGGAGTGGCATTCTTTTTGCGTTGTCTCCGGGCAGAAAGAGGCAGCAAAGAGAGCCGCCTTATAAGGGGCGGCTGAACGCCAACCAAAAGAGGTTAGCTATGAAACAGAATGTATTGGTCCAAAAGGTAGTAGTGGGAGTCGCGGCGCTGTTGCTGGTGGGGGCCGTCTCGGTGCAGGCCGCGTCCGCCGCCGCGCAGCCGCTGGTCAGCACCGGCTGGGTGGAAAAGAATCTGGCCAGGATCAAAAACCCCAAGCAGAATGAAGTCCGTCTTATCGAAGTAAGCAAGCAAAAGAGTTATGAACAGGGGCATATCCCCGGCGCGGTCCATATGCAGTGGGGGGCGGAGACCTTTGACCCCAATACCGACCATATGGTTCTTACCCATGCCCAGCTGGAGCGGATCATGGGCGGAAAAGCGGCGCCGCCCGAGGCCCATATCGTCCTCTACGACGGGGATGGCAAGCACCACCACGTGGCCCGGGTCTACTGGACCCTCAAGTACTGGAATTATGACAACGTCAGCATCATGGATGGCGGCAAGGGGTTGTGGCAGCAGCAGGAGCGGCCGCTGAGCACCGCTTCCGTCGCCGTTGCCCCCCAGGATGTGCAGGTGCAATATCCGCCCAATACCAGCGTTCGGGCCATGTACTCGCCGGATATCACCCATGCCCTGGCCACCGGCAACGCGGTTATGGTCGACAGCCGGCATGAAGATTTCTACGATGGCAAGGTCTATGCCTTGAATAAATGGGTGCGCAACGGCCATATCACCGGGGCGGTAAATGTGCCCACCATGCGGGCCATGAACGGCGATAAGACCTATAAGGACCGGCAGCAGCTGCAAAAGCTTTATCGCCAGGCCGGCGTCAAGCCCGACGATACCGTGATTCCCTATTGCGATACCGGAGTGTTGGGTTCCCACGCCTGGTTTGTGATGCATGAACTGCTGGGTTACCAGAACGTCAAGATGTACGATGGCTCCATGCGGGAATACGCCAACCGTTTCGACACCCCCATGGAACCGGGAATCGTCGCCGATGGGATTCCGACTCTGGCCTGCGGCTGCAGCTAAGCTAAGCGGCTAACAGCCGACTTGCCGCGACTGCTCTGTCCCGCCGGGCGCCCCCAGTAACAGGGAGGCGCCCGGCGGGATATTTTTTTGCCATCACCGTGGTGAGGCATGATTTGATGCAGGGGCGTTTTTTTAGTGTTAGCACCCCATGTAGAATTTACCGTCGGCCAGTAGCGGTTAGAAGAGGTGAGGCAAGAAGCGACGGGAAAAGTGATAGTGGGGCGCTGTTTCAGGCGGTGAGAAAGGAGATGATATATTTGCCGGCGGTGAACAGTAGAATGGCGCCGAGCATCGCTTTGATCAGGCCGGCCGGAACATATTTCTGGCAACGGGCGCCCAGGTACATGCCGACCATGCCGCCCAGGCCGAAGAGCAGGCCCAGCAGCCAGTCCGGCGCCACCGTTACCTGGGGGTAGAAGGGGGCGATGGCCTGGTAGAAGGCGACCCCGGCCACCGAGGTGACAAAGGTGCCCATCAGGGTGGCGCCGGCCACCGTATGGACCGGCAGTTTGAAGAAGGTGATCAGAAAAGGGGCGATAATGGCGCCGCCGCCGATGCCGTAGATGCCGCCGATCATGCCCACCACCAGGCTGAGAAAGAATACCGGCCAGATCGGAATCACGTATTCTTCGTCGTGGAAGCGGTAACTCAGCCGGCGGAGGCTGCAATGGCTGATCTGGACGGTGGCCGCCGGTTGTGGGTGGTCGGTGGCGCTGGTGGCTGGTTGGCCGCCGGTGGCCGGCGGCGTCTCCGGGCGCGATGGCCCGCGGCGGCGGCCGAGCAGGTCATAAGCCATTTTAAGCCCGATATAGAGCAGCACCGCGGCGGCGAACAGTTTGAAATGACGCGGATCCGGCAGCCAGGCGATACGGACGAGGGCGCCGAGTAAGACCCCCGGCAGGGTGCCGGCCACCACCAGGCCGGTCAGCGGCCAGACCATGCGGCCTTCCCGGCAGTAGCGCAACACCCCGCCGGGAATCGCGACGATGTTGAAGAGCTGGTTGGTGGCGCTGACCGAGGGGCTGGTGTAGCCGAGAAACGACATTTGGAAAGGCAGCAGCAGAAATGCGCCGGAAACCCCGCCCATGGAGGTGAAAAACGAGACCACGCAGGCGACCAGCGGCGGGACCCAGAAGGCGACTTCGATATCGGCGGTGGGAAAGTACATGCGGTCTCCCTGAAGCAAGTCTCCCCGTTGGCGGGGTGTCGGCGGACCCGGGCAGATTGCCCCCGGTACATAAGCCTGGGCTGATCGCCCAAAGATGCGGTGCCGCTGAACGATTACGCAGTGAATAGCAAGCGGCTGGTGGGGGTGTCAATGGTTTTCCGGCGGCTATGGAGCGAGCTTCTATCGCAGGAAATCATACCCCGGCCCCGTACCGCCCAACGTCTGTTGCGAATGCAGCGGGGGGCGGAAAAATTTTTTTACTTTATTATCTCCCGCTCCGGCGTTAATATCCCGCAACTGTCAACCGTCGCTCGGGTAAAGCTATGCCTGTTATGGTAAGAATTTGCCAGGGCTAATAAACGTCGATATAACGGGCAGTAAACGTTTCTGTTTTAATGCGCCCGTCGCCGTAGGGAGGGATAAAATAAGTGAGTACGCCACCGCTGGTCGATAATTTCGGCCGCACCATCAATTATGTGCGCTTGGCGGTTACCGATCGCTGTAATCTCAACTGCCGTTATTGTCGCCCCAAGACCCCCTGCCAGGAAGCCCGCCGGGAGTTGTTGACCTACGAGGAGTTGGAGCGACTGGTGCGCCTGCTGCTCGCCATGGGACTTGACAAGGTGCGGATCACCGGCGGCGAACCCCTGGTCCGCCATGGCATGCTGCCCTTCCTCGAACGCCTGCGGCGCCTGCCCGGCCTGCGCAAGCTGGCCCTGACCACCAACGCCACCCTGTTGGCCGCCCACCTGGACGCCCTGCGCCGGCTGGGGCTAGGTGGCCTTAATATCAGCCTCGATACCCTGTCGGCGGGCCGTTTCGCCGCCATCACCGGCCAGGATCTGTTCGACCGCGTTTTTGCGGTGATCGAGACCGCCCTGGCGGCCGATATCCCGTTGAAGGTCAATGCCGTGGTCCAGGAGGGGATCAACACCGATGAACTGCTCGATCTGGCCCGGCTGGCTGAAAAGCGGCCGCTGGAGGTCCGTTTCATCGAGCCCATGCCCTTTGCCGGCGGTAACGAATTCAACGCCGGCCAATGGAATCTTTCCCGGCTGCGGGAGTATTTCCGGGCCAACCTGCCGGAGTGGACCGAAATCACCCGGCCCGGCTCCACCGCCCAGGTTTTCCGGCCGGCCGGCTTTCGCGGCGCCGTCGGCCTGATCGGCGGTTATTCCCGCTGCTTTTGCGCCACCTGCAACAAGATCCGGATTACCCCGGTGGGGATGCTCAAGACCTGTCTGTATGATGACGGAGTCCTGGATTTGAAGGCGCTGTTGCGGCAGGGGATCGACGATGAAGAATTGACGGCTCTGATTCGTAATTGTATCGGGCGTCGCCAGGTAGACGGCTTTGCCGCCGCCCGGCAGGCGCCGGAGGTGGTCGGCGAAGGGGCCGCCTCGATGGCCAGTATCGGCGGTTGAGGGCTGTGCGCCGTTGGGTCGACGACAGTCGGCTCCGGCTGGTGAACGTTAAACAGTAGAGGACAGGATTATGGCGCAAGTGGAAGCGGTTTGTATCAGTGCCCGCAAGGGGATTATCAAACAGGCGGTCGACGAGGTCGAGTTAAAGGAAAACTGGGGGATCAGCGATGACGCCCACGCCGGCGACTGGCATCGCCAGGTGTCGCTGCTGGCCGGGGAGAGTATCGACGTGGTCAAGGAGCAACTGCCCCAGCTCGGGCACGGGGTCTTTGCCGAGAATATCGTCACCCGCGGGGTTGACCTGACGGCTTTGCAGATCGGCGACCGATTGCGGATCGGCGAGCAGGTGGAGCTGGAGATTACCCAGATTGGCAAGGAGTGCCATAACAGTGGCTGCGCCATCAAGAAGGCCACCGGTGATTGCATTATGCCCCGGGAAGGTATTTTCAGCCGGGTGCTCAAGGGTGGACGGGTCCGGGCCGGACTGGCCATCGAGGTAATGCCGGCGGTCAGCGAGCGCCCCATTCCCGCCGCGGCATGACGTTAGCGGAAAAACTGCTGAACCGGCTCGGTCGACCGGGCGGCCAGTCGCCCGCTTATATCGGGGCCCGTTGCCTGCGGCGCCGATTTATCCGCAGTGGTTGTGAGCTTTGTCAACGGGAATGCCCGGTGCCGGCCATCCAGGTCGACGCGGGTGAAGTGCGTCTCGCTGAACAGCATTGTACCGGTTGCCTGGCCTGCGCCGCCGTCTGCCCCACTGAGGCCCTGGTCAGCCGGGATGAACGGTGGCAGAAAATCTGGCAGCAGATTCGGGCCGGGGAGCTGGGTAAGCCGCCGGTGCTCGGTTGTGAACGGGCTTTGCGTACCGGTAAGGAACTGCTGCTGCCCTGTCTCGGCTTGCTGGGGCGCCAGCAACTGGCGGTGCTGGCGCTGCTGACCGGCTCCCTGGTGTTGCAGCTGTATCCCTGCAGGCAATGCCACTCGCCCTGGGTGGCGGAGCTGGTGCGGCAGCGGCTGGACGAACTACTGGCCAGCTGGCGCGGGCAGTGGGTGCCAACCATTGAATTGTCCTTTGAGCCGGTGCCCGTAACCGCCGAGCAGGACGATAAGGCGGCCGCCACCCAGGCTCCCGGCCGCCGTGAATTCTTTCGGGCTTTCAAGACCGTCTCCACCCAGGCCGCCGTGGAAACCTGGTGGGCGCTGCGGGATGAACCGGATCGGCAGGAGGAGCAATGGGCCTCCAACAAGCATCTGCCGGCAGGTCTGAGCTTACTGGCTAAAGCCTGGGAGTGTTTGGCGGCCGAGCAGCGGCAACTGCTGCTGCCGCTGCTGACCATGCTGGAGATCGGCGCGGCTTGCACCATGTGCCGGGCCTGTGTCGGTCTTTGTCCCAGCGGCGCCATCAGCAGCAAGGAGGAGGAGGGCGAGAGCCGCCTCTGGTTCGCCTGGGCCAAATGCAGCGGTTGCGGCCTCTGCCGGGAGTTCTGCCCGGCCCGGGCGGTGACTCTGCGGCCGCCGGCCGACCTGGAAGAGCTGGCCGATCGCCGGAGAGCAGGCGAGCTGGAGGTAGCGGATGAGGCGCGGGCACCGGGAGCGCACGTAAGCGGTTACGGCCCGTTAACTGGGAAGTGTAACTTTGATGAACGCTGGTTTTAGCGTTCGGCCTGGTGGTGGATGGCGGCCAGCCGGGTGCGGTAAGTTTCGGCGTCGATGCTGGCCCCGCGCAAGCCTCCCCGGAGATTGATCTCCCCCAGATAACAGCCCCCGTCGGGGGGCAGCAGTAAGTCAAGGTGGGCGTAAGGAAAGCCGCCGCGGGCCATGACTTGGCGGCAAACCTCTGCCTGGGCCTCGCTTAAATTCCAGGGTTCGCTGCCGCCGCCGCTGTGCAGGTTGTGGCGCCACCCCAGCGGATTGTGGCGCTGGTAGGCCTCATGGTAATCACCCAGCATTATCACCCTGATATCGCGGCTTTGCTCGATAAAGGGTTGCAGTACGAAGGGCAAAGGCAGGGTTTTCAGGGTGACCTGGTTGAGCACCTCTTCCACGCTGGGCCAGCACAGCACTCCCAGACCGGCATTGGCCCGGTCGAGCTTGCTGACCACCCGGCCGATACCGGCCTGCTGATAGCTTGCTACCGCCCGGTGGAGGGTGTGCAGGTCGTGGATCGCCAGGCTGTGGGGCACCATCCACGGGCCCAGAAGCGCCGTCTGCATCACCTTGGAGCGGGAAAGGGCCTGGGCCAGGGCGGTCGGAAAAAGCCGGACGCCGCGCGCTTCCAGGTCGAGCAGCAGATATTCCTCGCCGGGGGCCAACCGCATGCGGCCCACCACCAGATCGCCGGCGCTCAACTCCTGATAGTCGCGGCGCAGGGTGTCGTTATCGCGGATCAGCCGCCGGGTTTGGGACATGGCCGTGGTCCTTGCCGCCCATGGCGGAATTTTTTAGAAGAGCATTTCCAGAAAACGGCTGTGGTACTGGGAGAGATCGGCGTTGCACTCGGCGCAGAAGAGTTTGATCTCGCCCATGATCTGGGACTCGTCCCCTTCCTGGGTAAAGGAGCCGTCGGGGTTCTGGCGGTAATGGGTGGTCAGCAGAACGTTGTCGGCCACCTCCAGAAAATCGGCGCTATTACCGCAGTGGGGGCACTTGATCAGGGCCAGGCGGCGTTGCAACTGGCCCTTGGGGGTGGTGGTTTTTTGCTCTTTGGGAATGATTTCCATCGCTGGTCCGGGAGGTTATTGGTGACTTAAAAAAGGCCGGGGCGCAACCGACGGCCACGCCCCAAGTGTATTTTGCCATGGCGCGGCGCAATATATTCGGCCACGACCCGGGCGTCAACCTTCATTAGCCGTAAACGTTTACCAGGGCCGACAACCGTTGACTTAACGGGCCGTAACCGTTCAGCAGTGCCGCAGATTGTCGGCGTCTAGCGCCGACGATTGACAGCGGCAAGCAGCCAAGCGCCTCGTACCCCGTGTACTTAAGCTTGGCTGATCGCCGTAAGGTGCGGTGCTGCTGAACGCTTACCATTAGCCGAAACGGCCGGTGATATATTCCTCGGTGCGCTGCTGTTCGGGATTGGTGTATATCTTGGTGGTGGTGTTGAATTCGATCAAATCGCCGACAAAGAAGAAGGCGGTATAATCGGAAACCCGGGAGGCCTGTTGCATGCTGTGGGTGACGATGATGATGGTCACCTGCTTTTTAAGCTCGGCCAGCAACTCCTCGATGCGCATGGTCGATTGGGGATCCAGCGAACTGGTGGGCTCGTCCATCAGCAGCACTTCCGGGTCCACCGCCAGGGCCCGGGCGATGGAGAGCCGCTGCTGCTGGCCGCCGGAGAGCGATCCGCCGGGCAGGTTCAGGCGATCCTTGACCTCGTCCCATAAGGCGGCCTGGCGCAGAGCGTTTTCGGCCACCTCGGCCAGCAGCTCTTTTTGCTTGATCCCCACCAGCTTGAGCCCGGCCACCACATTGTCGAAGATCGACATGGTGGGGAAGGGGGTGGGCTTTTGAAAGACCATGCCGATCCGCCGGCGGATGATCACCGGATCGACCCCTGGGCCGTAAATATCGTGGCCATCGAGCAGGGCCTGGCCGCTTACCCGGGCACCCCGGGTGAGATCGTGCATCCGGTTAAGGGCCCGCAGGAAAGTGGTCTTGCCGCAGCCGGAAGGGCCGATCAAGGCGGTGATCCGGTTGCTGTAGACGGGGATGCTGACTTCCCGCACCCCGACGGCGTCGCCGTAGTGGACGCTCAACCCCTTGGTCTCCAGCCGCACCTCCCCGGTTTCCGCCGTGGATGGTGTTTTTTGTTGCTCCATTTTGCCAAACTCCCTTTTATCAAGTGCGGCTCTGGCCGCCGATAGTTAGCGGCGGCGTACCGCCAGGCGAGCGGTGACGAAGGTTATAATCACCAGCCCCAGCAGGACGATACCCGCCGCCCAGCCCATCTCGTGCCACTGCTGGTAGGGGCTGATGGCCAGGCTGTAGAGCCTTTGCGGCAGGGTGTCCACCGGACCCAGCAGCCAGCCGCTTAAGTGTCCGGGCAGATAGTTGTTGCCAAAGGAGGTAAAGAGCAGCGGCGCCGCTTCCCCCACCGCCCGGGCAAAGGCGATCAGCGTGCCGGTGACCAGCCCCACTTTGGCGGCGGGGATAATCGCCGACAGCACCACCCGCCAACGGGGAATCCCCAGGGCCAGCCCGGCCTCCCGGATCGACCAGGGGATGATGCTCAGGGCGCTCTCCGTGGAACGGGCGATGATCGGCAGCATCACAAAACCCAGGGCCACGGCCCCGGAGATTCCCGAGAAGGTGCCCATGGGCTTGACGATCAGGGCAAAGGCCAGCAAGCCTTTCAGGATGGCCGGCATACCGTTCAGGGTATCGTTTAGCAAGCGCAGCAGCGGATTTAAACGATGATCGGGGTATTCCGCCAGCATGATCCCCGCCCCGATGCCCAGGGGCACGGCCATAATCAGCGACAGGCCGTCCACCACCAGGGTGCCGATCATGGTATGCACCAGGCCGGTGGGCTGGCCCAGCCGGGCCCGGGATGGCGATCCCAACTCCTGGGTGAAAAGATCCCAGCTTAAACCGTTGACGCCCTGGATCACCACATAGCTGATCACAATGAGCAACGGCACCAGCACCAGCAGGGTGGCCGCGGCCAGCAATAGCCGGATGGCGTGGTCACGACGGTAACGGCGCTTAAGGCTGATGGGCTCGGCGTGGTTTTTCATGTCGCCCGGCCTCCCACCGTCATCCGGCGCTGGATATAAGCGGCCAGCAGGTTTACCGTCAGGGAAATCAAAAAGAGGTAAAAACCGATGGCCATCAGACTGGAGAGGTGCAGATTCTCCACCGCTTCCCGGAATTCGTTGATGATCACCGAGGGCATGGTGGCCGCCGGTCCAAACAGGGTGAAGGGCAGGGTGTTCTTGTTGCCGATCAGCATCGCCACCGCCATGGTCTCGCCGATGGCCCGGCCGAAGGAGAGAATGGCGCCGGCGGTGATGCCGCCGCGAGCGTAGGGCAGTACCGCCATCCGGATCACTTCCCAGCGGGTGGCCCCCAGGGCCCAGGCCGCTTCCCGTTGGGCGGCTGGTACCAGGCGGATGGCGTCCCGGCTTAAGGCGGCGGTAAAGGGAACGATCATCAGAGCCAGGACGATCACCGCGGTGGCCATGCCGTAACCCATGGGGTTGCCGATAATCGGCAGCCAGGCGGGGTGGTGCTCCGAGGCCCAGGTAAAGATCGGCATATAAAATTTATCCCGCAACCAGGGGGTGAGTACGAAAATGCCCCAGATGCCCAACACCACGCTGGGGACGGCGGCGATCAGGTCCACCAGACCGTCGATGATATGGGACAGCCAGCGGGGGGCGTATTCAGCGGAAAAGATGGCCACCGCGATGGCCGGAAAAAAGGAGAGGGCCAGGGCCGCCACGCTGGTAACCACGGTGCCGACGAAGAAGGGCAGGGCGCCAAACTCCAGGCGCAGGGCCGGATCCCAGGTGGTGCCGGTGAGAAAACCCCAAAAGCCAAATTCCCGGATGGCAGCGGCGCCTTCCCAATAGAGGACCACCGCCAGGGAGATGGCCAGGGCCATCACCAAAGAGCCCAGCAGGGTCACCAGGATCGCAAAGATCCGATCTCCCAGCCAGCGGTAAAGCAGGGGCGGGGTGCGGCTTAGCTGTTCGGCGGCAGGGTTAACGGACAAAACTGATCCCCTCAATTAAGGTCGCTAATGCTCAACGTTTACAGGCAAACAAGCGTAACCGGCAGAATGGCGCCGCAGGTTACGCTTGAATTGTCCGGCCTTGCTTAGAATTTTTTTAAGGCCGGGTCAAGGCTGTTTTTATTCAGAATCCAAAATTTGCGCCCCCAGGTCTTCCCCCTGCCATTTAATTTGACGGAACATCGCCAGGTCGCGCTCCACGGCCGCCTGGGGCAGGCGGGCATAGCCCAGGGGGTTGGCCAGCTCCTGGCCGTCGGTAATAGTCCAGAGCAGAAAACGCAGCAACTCCGCGGCCTGGGTTCGATTGTCAATGGCCCGGTTTTCATCCAGCTGCTGGTAGATAAGCATCCAGGTGAAACCGGCGGCAGGGTAACCGTCCGGCGCCGGAGTGTCGGTGAACAGCACCCGGGTATCGGCCGGCAGCTCGATATCGGCGGCGGCGGTGGTGGCCGCGAAACTGGGCTCGATGACGTTGCCGGCGGCGTTGATCAGGTGGGCAAACTTGATATCGTTGAGCAGGGCGTAGGAGAGCGAGTTGTAGCCCAAAGCGCCGGGGGTGTTCATCACCACTCCGGACACCCCTTCGTTGCCGTTGCCGCCTACCCCGGTGGGCCAGTTGACGCTGGTGGCGGAGCCGACCTGCTTGGCCCACTGCTCGGAAACCCGGCTTAGATAGCTGGTCCAGACATTGGTGGTGCCGGAGCCGTCGGAGCGGTGGATGATGGTGATCGGTAGCGGCGGCAGCTTGCTGTCGGGGTTGAGCTCGGCGATCCGTGGATCGTCCCAGCGGTCGATCTTGCCCAGAAAAAGATCGGCCAGCAAATGGCCGTCCATGACCAGCGGCTGCTCAACGCCGGGCAGGTTGTAGGTGGCCACCACCGCCCCCAGGGTAATGGGCAGGTTAAAGGCCGCGCCGCCGGTGCTTTTTTCGATATCGGCCATGATCTGCTCGGAGAGAAAGGCCTCGCTCATGCCGAACATCACGGTCTGTTCGGTAAACTGACGAATACCACCGCCGGAGCCGATGGATTGATAATTGACGGTGACCCGGCCGTCCGTTTCACTGCGGTACTCGTCGGCCATGGCGGTGATCAGGGGGGCTGGGAAAGTGGCTCCGGCGCCGAGTATGTCAAGCCGTCGGGCCTCGGCGTCGCCGGGGATCAGGGCCAGCCAGCAAAGGGCGACCACGGCCAGGGCCATTAGGCGCTGCCACTTGCCCTTGCCGCGCCTGGCATTACTTTCCCTGGAACCGCCGGCCGCTGCTTTATTGCTCGTAATGCTTTGTTTCACTTGCGACATGATAGCCTCCTGTTTGGTGAACGATTACGGATTACACCCCCATAATGAGATCTCTTTGTTAAGATTTGATTAGGATTTGTTTTGGAATTGTTAATTTATGGTTAAGAGCTTCTTTTTTATCGAAAAATTTCTCTATTAAGTTTTGATTAAGGTGGGTGGCGGAGTCGTTAATTTGTGGCCGGCAAGCTTTTTTTGTGTCACCGTTGCCGCGTTTGCCAAAACTGCGGCCCGGGGCCGTGAGCTTGTTCTCAAGGATCAAGGAGGTTTTGTTGATGGCCGGGGAAAACCGACGCCTGTTCTGGCACCTCTACGCCGGTTACTTGCTGGTGGCCCTGTCGGCCTTGCTGGTGGTTTTCTGGTTGACCGGGGTGGCGACGCGGGGGCTTTACCAGCAACTGGCCGGCGGCGCGCTGCTTATGGCCCTGCTGGTGGCGGTGGTGGCCTGGTTCAGTGCCCGGCGCCTCAGCTACCCTTTGGAAGAAATTCGCCGGGCTGCGGAGCGTTTTGCCGACGGCAATTTCGGCAGCCCGGTGCGGGCCGAAGGGGTCGAGGAAGTGGTGTCCCTGGCCCTGGCGGTGAACCGGATGGCCGAACAGCTCGGGTTTCGGCTGCGGGCCAACGAACGTCAGCGCCAGCAGTTGCAAACGGTGTTCGCGGCCATGGTGGAGGGAGTCATCACCGTGGATGCCAATCAGCGTCTGACGGGGATTAACCAGGCCGCGGCCCGTCTGTTGGCGGTCGACCCGGAACGGGTGCGAGGGCAAAATATCCGGCTGGCGCTGCCCAATCCGGGCCTGCAGGAACTGGTGCAGCGGACCCTGGCCAATCCGGCCCCCAGCGAAGGGGAGTTTACCCTGTTGGACGCCGGTGGTCGGGAGCGTTATTGCCGGGCCAACGGAGTGCTCCTGTCGGCCGCCGATGACCGGGAAGAGGCCGGCGCGGTGCTGGTGCTCAGCGATCTTACCCGGTTGCGGCGGCTGGAAAACCTGCGCCGGGATTTTGTCGCCAATGTCTCCCATGAGTTGAAGACCCCGATTACCTCCATCGAGGGTTTTGCCGAAACCCTGCTTGACGGCGCCCTGGAGGAACCGGAACAGGCCCACCGTTTCGTCGCCGTTATCCAGCAGCAGGCCCGGCGGCTCAACGCCATCATCGAGGATTTGCTGACCCTCTCCCGCATCGAACAGGAAGGACGTTCGCCAACGGTACAGTTACAGTACCTGCCGTTGCAGGCACCCCTCGGGGCCGCCGTGGAGAGTTGTAAGCCGGCGGCGGCGGCCAAGGAAATCGAGCTACAAGTGGTCGGGGAGAGCGCCGGACCGGCCTGGATCAACCCGGCGCTGCTGGAACAGGCCCTGGTCAATCTGATCGACAACGCCATCAAATACAGCCCGGCAGGGCGGTTGGTGCGCATTGAGGTCGCCAGCGCCGACGGTGAGCTGACGGTGGCGGTGGCGGATCAGGGGCAGGGGATCCCCGCTGCCGATCTGTCCCGGATTTTTGAGCGCTTCTACCGGGCGGACAAGGCCCGCAGCGCCCGTCTGGGTGGTACCGGGCTGGGGTTGGCCATTGTCAAACATATCGTCCAGGTCCATGGTGGTCGGGTGGAGGTGGAGAGCACGGTCGGCCGGGGCTCTACCTTCACCATCTTCCTGTCCCGGCAGCGGCCGCCGGCTGGCGCCGGCCCTGACTCCCTGCTAATTGAAACTTAATTGAATTTTAATATGGACGACCTATCCTGACGATTGTAAAGTAGTGAGTTGATCCCATTTGATCGCTGCCCCGGAGGAGTCCCATGAATCGCTTGATACAACAGGAACTGGAAGCCGTCAGAAATCTCACCGGCGAATTGGCTACCCTGATTGAGGAAAACCTGCAACTGGCCTTAAAGGCCCTGATGAACCGGGATATCGAGCTGGCCCGGGAGGTTATCCGCAGGGATAAAGAGGAGATCGACCGCCAGGAGATCACCCTGGAGGAGAAATGTCTGCGCACCATGGCCCTTTACCATCCGGTGGCCGGTGATTTGCGTTTTCTGGTGACGGTGCTCAAAATCAACGCCGATCTTGAACGGATCGGTGACCTGGCCGCCAAAATCGGCGACAAAGTAATACAGATCGCCGAGTTGGATCGTGAGGTTTACGATACCGGAGGAATGAAAATCCCGGAGCGTTTCCACGCCATGCATGAGAAAACGGTCACCATGCTGCGCTCGACCATGGAGGCCTTTTACCACGAGGATACCGATCTGGCCTACAAGGTGCGCCTCACCGATGATGAGGTCGACGAAGACAAGCGGGTAATTCGCGAAGAGCTCGAGGAGACCATCGCCCACAACCCGGCCCAGCATGTCTATCTGGCCAAGCTGATCGGGGTGGCCCGCTCGCTGGAGCGGATCGCCGACCACTGCACCAATATCTGTGAAGATGTAATTTACATGGCTCAGGGTAGAATCGTGCGCCATGAGGCGGGGTGAAGATGGAGAGCGCCAGCGGCGATACGGTTGCCGAAGGCAGCCGGGCCACCATTCTGATCGTCGAGGATGACGAGAATATCCAGCAGCTGGTGGGTTACAATCTGGCCCGGGCCGGTTTTCAGGTACTGTATGCCGACGACGGCGAACAGGCCCTGGCCCGGGTTGCCAAGGAAAATCCCGACCTGGTGGTGCTTGATTTGATGTTGCCGGGCCTGGACGGTCACGAGGTCTGCAAGGCCCTGCGCCGTGACCCCCGCAGTCGGCGCTTGCCGATCATCATGCTCACCGCCCGCAGCGATGAGGACGAAATCAGCGCCGGCCTTGATCTCGGGGCCGACGACTATATCACCAAGCCCTTCAGCCCCAAGGTTCTGCTCTCCCGGATCAAGTCGGTCCTGCGCCGGGGGCGGGAGCCGGAGGGGGATGGCGATGGGGCGACCGGGGTGGTCCAGATCCAGGATATCACCATCGATTGCCGTCGCTACCAGGTGGCGGTGGCCGGTGAACCGGTGGCCCTGACCCTTTCCGAATTCGGCATCCTCGAACTGCTGGCCCGTCGTCCCGGCTGGGTCTTCAGCCGCCAGCAGATCATCGACGCGGTCCGGGGCTACGATTACGCCATCACTCCCCGCGCCGTCGATGTCCAGGTCTTCGGCCTGCGCAAAAAGCTGGGCGAGGCCGGGGCCTGCATCGAAACGGTGCGCGGGGTCGGCTACCGGCTCAAGGCGTAGGGTGCTACCGTTACTTTTCGCCCTTGACCTCGATCTGCTTGTCGCCGGCCAGCAGCTGGTGGAATTGTTCTTCATCAAGGATGGTCAGGCCCATTTCCCGGGCCTTGGGCAATTTGGAACCCGGCTTACTGCCGCAGACCAGGTGGGTGACCCGGCGGTTGAGGGTGGTGGCCACTTCGCCGCCCAGCTCCTTGACCCGGGCCTTGGCTTCGTCCTGGGACCAGTCGCTTAGCTTGCCGGTGAAGAGCAAAACCTGCTCACGCAGGGGCTGGCTCTGTTCCGGGGCGCCTTCCGGCTGGATTTCCAACCCCAGTTCCTCCTGCAGTTGCCGCAGCATTTCCCGGTTGCCAGGGGCGGCGAAATAGGTGACCAGGGCCGCCGCCGCCTGGGGGCCGATCCCGGCGATATCCAGAAAATCCTGTTCCCCGGCGGCCAGCACTTCTTCCAGGGTGCCAAAGCGGCGGGCCAGCAGTTGGGCGGTGACCTCGCCGATATGGCGAATGCCCAGCGCCGCCAGCAGGCGACTCAACTCTACCCGGCGGCGCTGATCGATGGCGGCGATGGCGTTGGCCGCCTTTTTTTCCCCCCAACCGGGTAATGGGGCCAGTTGCTCGGCCCGCAGGCGGAAGATATCGGGGATATCACCCACCAGGCCGGCGGCCGTCAACTGTTCCAGTACCTTCTTGCCCAGGCCTTCGATATCCAGGCCCGCTTTGCCGCAGAAGTGGATCAGGGCCCGTAGCCGTTGCGCCGGGCAGTCGTGGTGGTTGGGACAGCGCAGCACCGCTTCTCCTTCCGACCGCAGCAGTCGGCTGCCGCATTCCGGACAATGAGTGGGCAGGGTGATCTCCCGTTGCCGGCCGTTGCGTTGGTCGACCAGCGGCTTGACCACTTCCGGAATCACCTCGCCGGCCCGTTGCACCAGCACGGTATCCTCCAGGCGCAGATCCTTGCGGCGGATTTCCGCCTCGTTATGGAGGGTGGCCCGGCTCACCGTCACCCCGCCGACGGTCACCGGCTCCAGCCGGGCCACCGGGGTGACGGCGCCGGTGCGGCCCACCTGGTACTCCACCGCCAGCAGGCGGGTGGTGGCCTGGACGGCGGGAAACTTGGCGGCGATGGCCCAGCGCGGGGTACGGGTCTTGCTGCCCAGCCGTTTTTGCAGGGTCAGGTCGTTGACCTTGGCCACCATGCCGTCGATCTCGTAGGGCAGTTGGCTGCGCAGTTGGGCCAGTTGCTGAAAATGGGCGATCACCGCCGCCAGGTCGGCACAGACCCGGCCATGGGGGATGGTCTTAAACCCCAGGGCGGCCAGCCGGGCGCTGATCTGTTGCTGGCTGTCGACCGCTAAAACGTCGGCGTCGGCCACCCCGTAAGCGAAAAACTCCAACGGCCGGGCGGCGGTGATGTTCGGATCCAGCTGGCGCAGGGAGCCGGCGGCGGCGTTGCGCGGGTTGGCAAAGAGGCTCTCGCCGTTTGCGGCCCGTTGTTCGTTCAAGGCGGTAAAACCGGCCACCGTCAGGCAGACCTCGCCGCGGATATCGAGTCGCGCCGGCGCCTGGTCGCGGGGCAGCCGGCGGGGAATATCGTTGATGGTCTGCAGGTTGGCGCTGATATTCTCCCCCACCAGACCATCTCCCCGGGTGGCGCCCAGGGTGAAAACCCCCTGCTCATAGACCAGTTCCACCGCCAGGCCGTCGAGTTTGGGTTCGGCGTAGTAGGCGATCGCTTGGTCGCCAAAGTTTAAAAAACGTCGCAGGCGGTTTTCAAAGTCGTAGAGTTCCGCTTCGGCAAAGGCGTTTTCCAGGCTCAGCATCGGCACCGCGTGGCGCACCGGGGCGAACTGGGCGGCGGCGGCGCCTCCTACCCGGCGGCTGGGGGAGTCGGCGGTGACCAATTCGGGCCAGCGGCTTTCCAGCTCTTCCAGCTCCCGGAAAAGCCGGTCGTATTCACCGTCGGAGATCTCCGGATCATCCAGCACGTAATAGCGGTGATTGTGATAGGCGATCAATTCCCGCAGCCGGGCCAGCCGTTGCCGGGCCCGTTCCTGCTCGGTGGTGGCTTGCAGTGCCATCATTGGCCCGGGGCGGTCAGTTGTTGGCCGCCGGCGGCGATATTCTCGTGGGGCAATTCGTCGATAAAGATCAGCACCGACGAGGCCGGTTTGCCGGTGACCTGGACGAGATGGTCGGTGACCCCGGCGCAGATCTCGGCTTTCTGTTCCTTGCTCAGCTCTCCGGCCACCCGGATGTTGACGTAGGGCATGGTATCCTCCTGGGTAATAATGGTTGGCGATGCTGTAGTCCCGGCAGGCGGGCAATCTCCGGTTGCTACGGCTTCGGCGCTCTGCTGTGGCCGGCGCGGGTCACAGCAGAGCGCCGAAAGGCGTTTGCCACTATAGCGTTTTACCTCCGGAAAGAAAAGGAGTGCAACCAGCCAAAAAAATGCGGCGCCGGAGCAGAGCAATCTGTTAATTTTCCATGACCACCGGCTGGCAGCCGTGCCGGCGGTGGGCCGTCTATCAATCACCATATAAGAGAGAAACCGATGCCGCTTTTTCTATTGACCAACGACGACGGGGTGGAGGCTCCGGGGCTGCGGGCCCTGGCCGCCGAGCTGGGCCGCCTGGGCCGGGTGGTGATCATTGCTCCCGACCGGGATAATTCCGCCGCCAGCCATTCCCTGACCCTGCGCCGGCCCCTTAATGTTCGGCAACTGGAAGATGATGTTTATGCCATCGACGGCACCCCCGCCGACTGCGTACTTATCGGTTTGCGTAAGATTATGACCACGCGGCCGGACCTGGTGCTCTCGGGGATCAATCCCGGCCCCAACCTGGGCGATGATATCAACTATTCCGGCACCGTTTCCGCCGCCCGCGAGGCTACCCTGCTGCGGGTTCCGTCGCTGGCCGTCTCCCTGGTCGCCGATAACGGTCAGCCGTGTTTGTTTGCCGAGGCCGCCGCCCGGGCCGCGGAGTTGGCCGCCGAGGTGCTGCAAAGCGGCATGCCGCCGGATACCCTGTTTAATATCAATGTCCCCAACCGTCCCCGGCAAGAACTCAAGGGGGTGCGTTACACCCGCCAGGGCCGGCGGGTGTATGAAAACGCCATCCAGGAGACCTTCGACCCCTGGGGGCAGCGCCATTACTGGATCGGCGGCGGCACCCCCCGCTGGAGCGAACAGCCGGAGACCGATGTCCAGGCGGTGCTGGCCGGTTACGTATCGGTGACCCCGCTGCATCTCGATATGACCAACCATCAGGTGCTGGTAACTCTGCGGGAGGACCGCCAGGAGTGAAAGAGGGGGGTGAGGCAGCGGCTGATCCGCTTTGGCGGCAATTGTGCCAGGAGGGACGGCTGGGGCACCGCCGGGCGCGCTACCTGGAGGAAACCCCTTCGACCAATGACGTGGCCTTGGCCCTGGCCACCGATAACGGTGCTGAAGGTGGCGCGGTGGGCGTCGGCCCTGAGATGGATTATCCGTTGCTGGTGGTGGCCGAGCGCCAGAGCCGGGGCCGGGGTCGGTTGCGGCGGAGTTGGTGTTCGCCGCCGGGCGGTGGACTCTATGTCTCGTTTATTTACCGACCCCGCTTGGCGGTGGAGGAACTGGCCAGATTGACCCTGGTCGCCGGGGTGGCGACGGCCGTGGCTGTGGAACGGGAAACCGGGCTTAAGCCCGGCTTGAAATGGCCCAACGATATCCTGCTGGCCGGTAAAAAGTGCGGTGGTATCCTCTGTGAAACCCGGCTTACCAGCAGCGCCAGCCGGGGGCGGGCTGATGACGGCCAGGGCACTCTTTGCCGGCCGTCCGCCACCGCGCCGGTCGGCCACGCGGCGCCCGCCGTGGTGGTGGTGGGAATTGGCCTCAATGTCAACACCACCGCTGAACAATTGCCCCCGGAGCTGCAAACCGTGGCCACTTCATTGCGGCTGGTCACCGGTCGGCCCTGGTTGCGGGGCGGGCTGCTGGCCGCCATTGCCGACGAACTGGACGGGCTGGTGGCCCGCCTGGAGGCCGGCGAGTTTGCCGCCATCCTGGCCCAGTGGCGCCGGCGGGACGCCCTGTACGGCCGGCAACTGCAATGGCGAACCCCGGCCGGGCAAACGGTGCGCGGGGTGGCGCTGGGCCCCGCTGATAACGGACTCCTCCAACTCCGCGACCGACAGGGAACGGTGCACCAAGTGCTCTCCGGCGATCTTACGGTCGACCCGGCCGCGTCCAAAATACCGTAATCGGCTGGGGTCGACAACATGCGGTGCTGCTTGTACGGTTACAAACAAAAGGGCCAACTCCCACGGTGGGGAGTTGGCCCTTAACGGCCTTGTCTATGGTGACAAGCGGGTGGTTTAGTAGCGGTAGTATTCCGGCTTGTAGGGGCCTTCGGGCGCTACGCCGATGTAGTTGGCCTGGTAGTCGCTGAGTTTGGTCAGGTTGGCGCCGATCCGGCCCAGATGGAGGGCGGCGACCTTTTCGTCGAGGTGCTTGGGCAGCATGTAGACCTGTTTTTTATACTGGTCGCAGCGCTCCCACAGCTCGATCTGGGCCAGCACCTGGTTGGTGAAGGAGTTGCTCATCACGAAACTGGGGTGGCCGGTGGCGCAACCCAGGTTGACCAGGCGGCCTTCGGCCAGCAGGATGATGCGGTGCCCGTCGGGGAAGATGACGTGATCTACCTGGGGTTTGATGTTATCCCACTCCAGATCCTTCAGGGCCGCGACCTCGATTTCGTTGTCGAAGTGGCCGATATTGCAGACGATGGCCTGGTCGCGCATCTTCTCCATATGGGCCCGGGTGATGACGTTGATGTTGCCGGTGGCGGTGACGAAGATATCGGCCTTGGCAGCGGCGTCATCCATGGTCACGATCCGGAAACCTTCCATGGCCGCCTGCAGGGCGCAGATCGGGTCACATTCGGTTACCCAGACGGTGGCTCCCATGCCGCGGAAGGCCTGGGCGCTGCCCTTGCCGACGTCGCCGTAACCGGCAACCACGCAGATCTTGCCGGCGATCATCACGTCGGTGGCCCGCTTGATGCCGTCGATCAGCGATTCCCGGCAGCCGTAGAGGTTGTCGAATTTGGACTTGGTCACCGAGTCGTTGACGTTGATGGCCGGGCACAGCAGTTTGCCGTCACGGCTCATCTCGTAGAGACGATGGACCCCGGTGGTGGTCTCCTCGCTGATCCCCTTGACGTCCTTCATCATTTCGGGATACTTCTCGTGCATGATCTGGGTCAGGTCGCCGCCGTCGTCCAGGATCATGTTGGGGCGCCAGTTGTCGGGGCCGAAGATGGTCTGCTCAATACACCACCAGAACTCTTCCTCGTTCTCACCCTTCCAGGCGAAGGTGGGAATGCCGGCCTCGACCATGGCGGCGGCGGCCTGGTCCTGGGTGGAGAAGATGTTGCACGAAGACCAGCGGACCTCGGCCCCCAGCTCCACCAGGGTTTCCATTAAAACCGCGGTCTGAATGGTCATATGCAGACAACCGGCGATGCGGGCGCCCTTGAGGGGCTTGGAGGGGCCGAACTCCTCACGCAGGGACATCAGGCCGGGCATCTCGGTCTCGGCGATCCTGATTTCCTTGCGGCCCCAGGGGGCCTGGGAGAGATCGGCTAACTTTGATAAGTCTTCTGCGTGTCGACGTGATACTGTGATCGTCACTCGAGTGACGATTCGACTATAGGACTGTAAGTTTCCTGTGCTGCATTTGCAGGTAAGCTGTCTTGGTACCAGCGACTGCGGTGTCTCGCTGCTGACGCGTCAGCGCTGCTGACGCTTACTAAAGCCGGCGGCCTTGCGCAACGCCTCGGCCTTGTCGGTCTTCTCCCAGGTGAACTCGGGCAGCTCCCGGCCGAAGTGGCCGTAGGCCGCCGAATTGCGGTAGATCGGCCGCAGCAGGTCGAGCTGCTGAACGATGGCCTTGGGCCGCAGGTCAAAATGCTCGGCGATCAGCTGCTGGATCTTATCTTCGCTGACCTTGTTGGTGCCGAAGGTGACCACGTTGACCGAAACCGGCTTGGAAATCCCGATGGCGTAGGCGATCTGGATTTCGCACTGCTCGGCCAGGCCGGCGGCAACCACGTTTTTGGCCACATAGCGCCCCATGTAGGAGGAAGAACGGTCCACCTTGGAGGGGTCCTTGCCGGAGAAAGCACCGCCACCGTGGGAGCCCACGCCGCCGTATGTGTCAACGATGATCTTACGGCCGGTAACGCCGCAGTCGCCAACCGGGCCGCCGATAACGAAACGGCCGGTGGGGTTGATGAAATACTGGGTATCGTTGTCGAGCATGTTGGCCGGCAGGATCGGCTTGATGACCTCTTCCCGTACCGCTTCCTGGAGATCCTTGAGTTCGATCTCGGGGGCGTGCTGGGTGGAGAGGACCACCGTGGAGATCCGCTTGGGCTTGTTGTTTTCGTATTCGATGGTTACCTGGCTCTTGGCGTCGGGGCGCAACCAGGGCAGTTTGCCCGACTTGCGGACTACCGATTGCTGCTTGGTCAGCAGGTGGGCGTAGGTGATCGGCATCGGCATCAAGACCTCGGTCTCGTTGCAGGCATAACCGAACATCAAGCCCTGGTCGCCGGCGCCCTGGTCGAGATCGACCCCGGTGCCTTCGTCCACGCCCTGGGCGATATCGGCGGACTGCTTGTCGATGCTGGTCAGTACCGCACAGGAGTTCCAGTCGAAACCCATGTCCGAGGAATTGTAGCCGATATCACGGATGGTCTCGCGTACCACGTCCGTGAAGTTGACCACCGCGCTGGTGGTGATCTCGCCGGCAATCAGGGCAAAGCCGGTGGTGATCATGGTTTCACAGGCCACCCGGGCGGTTTTGTCCTGGGTCAGGATGGAGTCGAGGACGGCATCGGAGACCTGGTCGGCGACTTTGTCGGGATGGCCCTCGGAAACCGATTCCGAGGTAAAGAGATAGTTGGACATTTCAGCTCCTTATTACATTTATGTTGCTCTTGGCCGGTTTTATTTAAAACGCGGCATTGTCTGCTGCTGGTTATCGGCCGTCAAGAAACAGCCATCGGCCGGGCGTTGCTCTTCCGCGCTGGCGGGTTGGCCGCGCCGGGCTAGATTACGTAGTCGATTAACTCTTTTTCCCGGGGCAGCTCGCCGGCCGGCAGGGCCGCCACCAGTTTCTCCAGGCTGTGGTTGAGATCCGCCAGATCCTCGTCGGAATGGCGGCTCAAGGCTTCGCTCAAGGGGCCGGATTCGGGCACCTCGGGGTGGGTTAGCAGTTCCCGGCCGGTGTTGGTAAGCGTCACCTGGACCACCCGTTGATCTTCGTCCGTGCCGCCCCGCTGGCGGGTCACCAGGCCGCGTTGCTCCAGTTTGTCCAGCAGGTTGCTGGCCGTGGACTGATGGATGGCCAGGGTGTTGGCCACCTGGGAGATCCGCATCCGCCCGGCCTTGGCGATTTCCCGTAACACCCGCAACATGGTGGCGCTGACCTGGCAGCGGCGTTCCACACTCTTGGAGTGGGCCTGGATAGCCCGGTAAATCACCCGTAAATCTTTTAAGATCTGCTGGGAGCGATGTTCCCGGGGAGCACTCGGCCCTGTTTCAGTACTGAAACTCCTTGCCTCCCACTTGCTTGTTGCGTGCTTATTCATGCCGACTCTGGTCAAAGTTACTAAAGCAAAAAGACACCCCCTGTCCGGGAGCGCCGGGGGCAATACTATTGTGAAAAATATTTTTGTGCAATAGTTTTCTTTGATTTTTCTGGCTACCTTTTGTTATCTTAGCGATTAATCGAATAAAAAATATTTGGGATCAGGGTTCGGTCGTTAAGCGGGGCGGCTGTTCGGTTACACCGCGGCCAGCAGTTGTTCATTGATCGGGGTCGGCACCTGGTAACGCCGGCCCTGGCGGACGATCTCGCCGTTGATGGCGTCGAGTTCGCTTTCCCGGCCCCGGCGGCTATCCTGCAGGGTGGAGGAAATATTGGCGGCGGTGCGGCGGCAGACTTCTTCGGTGCTGGCCACCGGATCTTCCTCCAGAATGATACCGTGGGCCGCCGCCACCGCCGCGGCCTCCCGGACCGCCGCCGCCATGCTTCGGCGGGCGGCGGGAATGGTCAGCAGTTGGCCGTTGGGGCAGTCATGAATCACGGTCAGGGCGTTGATGCCGGCGTTGATCACCAGTTTGCGCCAGAGTTCATGTCGGATATCAGGGCTGAGGCGACAGCGGCAGCCGCTGCGGTTAAGCAGTTCAGCCGCGGCGGCCAGGCGTGGTTCGAGTTGCGGGGCAGGGGGGGCGGCAAAGCCCAGGGTGGTCAACCCGGTGCCGGCGGGGCGGACATGGCCCGCCTCCAGCAGGGTCGCGCCTTCGGTGCTGACCCCGCAGGCCCAGGAGCCGGCGGGGGCGTGAGTGGCAAAAGTCGATAATTGGGAAATGCCGTTTTGCAGCCCCAGTAACAGGGCAGCGGGCCCAAGGGCAGGTGTGGCAGCACGGCGGCCAGGGCCCCGGGCAGGGCCCCGGCCTTGACGGCGAAGATGATCAACCAGGCGTTGGCAACCACCGTCGGTTCAGCGCTTACCGGGATCGCCAAGGGAGTCTGGGCCGGTTCGGCAATGATCCCCCGGCGGTTTAAAAAGGCGGCCCGGGACGGGCGGTGATCAAGCAGCGTCAGCCGCCCCCGGTTTTCCGGAAGCTGATAAAGACGACTGGCCAGCAGGCAGCCCAGGGCCCCCGGGCCGACGATAACGATGCCTTGTTCGGTAATGGTTATTCCACCACCCGGCTTTCTTCCAGGATCACCTGGTAGGTATAGCCGGCGCCAAAATCCTTGTCGGCGGCCAGGACGCCCTCCACGGTGATGGTTTCGCCCAACTCAACGGTTTCCTCGGAAGTGGCCACCAGGTCGTGGGTGCTTTTCTCGGGATTACCGCTGCCGTCCTGGAGATGGATAAAGTTGCGGCCCATGATGGCCGGTGAGAATTTGACCACTTGGCCGCGGACTCGCACGGTTTTGCCGTTGAGTTCCGCCCCGGCGGCAAATAGCTCGGCGATGGTGTAGGCGTTCTCGCCGCTGGCCTTGGCGACTTCCAGGTCGGCATAAGGGGTTACCGCCTTGGCGCTGCCGGTGGGGACATCGGCGGCCAGATCAACTCCGCCCTCTTGCATGGCCTGGCTGAAGCCGCTGCTTTCCGCCGGCGGGTTTTCGGTGGCGGATTGTTCCTGCGGGGCGTTGTCGCACCCGGTCAGCAACAGCGCGGCCAGCAAGATCGTGATCAGTGAGCCCTGGTAACAAGTGATTTTCATAATACGTTCCTTTTAGTGGTTTAATTAGTGGTTGGAGGGGACCGGGCCTTGTTGTCAACGGTAGGTAAAATGCAATTCCTTACCCTTGACCCCTACTTTGACCGTGCCCCCCTGGCTTAGGCGGCCAAACAGGATTTCGTCGGTGAGTTGATCACCGATCTCCTGCATGATCAGCCGCCTGAGCGGCCGGGCCCCGAATTCGGCGTCGTAACCGTGGCGGGCCAGCCAGCGGCGGGCGCCGGGGGTCAATTCGATGGCCACCTTCTTTTCCCCCAGCTGGGCCTGCAACTCCAGGACCATCTTGTCGACGATTTGTTCCATCAAAGTATGGTCCAAGGGGTTAAAAGTAATGGTGGCATCCAGCCGGTTGCGGAATTCCGGGGCGAACATATCCTTTAGGGCCTTGTGGTCGCGGCCCCGGTTGTCGCCGGTGAAGCCGATGGGGTGGGCCGCCAGCTCACGGGCCCCGGCGTTGGTGGTCATGATCAGGGTGACATTGCGGAAATCGGCCTTGCGGCCGGAGTTGTCGGTGAGCGCGGCGTGATCCATAGCCTGCAGCAGAATACTGAAGATCTCCGGATGGGCCTTCTCCAGCTCATCGAAAAGCAACACGCAATGGGGGTGCTTGCGGATTGCCTCGGTGAGCAGGCCGCCCTGGTCAAATCCCACGTAGCCGGGCGGCGAGCCAATCAGCCGGGAGACCGCGTGTTTCTCCATGTATTCGCTCATGTCAAAGCGCTCAAAATGGATATTGAGCGCCGTGGCCAACTGGCGGGCCAGCTCGGTCTTGCCGACCCCGGTGGGGCCGGCGAAGAGGAAGGAGCCCACCGGGCTGTCGGGGCGTTTGATCCCGGCCCGGGAACGCTTGACGGCGGTGGCCAGGGCCTCCACCGCCTGGTCCTGGCCATAGACCGCGCTTTTCAATACGGTGGTCAACAGCCGCAACTGCTCGACATCGGAGCCGGAAACGCTCTTGGCCGGCACCCGGGCCAGCCGCGAGACCAGCTCCTCGACATCCCGCACCGCCACCGACCGCCGTTTACGGCTACCGGTACGCATCCGGAAGGCGGCGCCCACCTCGTCCACCACGTCGATGGCCTTGTCGGGCAGGAAACGCTCGTTGATATAACGATCCGACAATTCGGCGGCGGCCTTGAGGGCGGCGGCCGAATATTTGATGGCGTGGTGCTTTTCGTAACGGGGCTGCAAGCCCTTGAGGATGGCCACGGTGTCGGCCACCGAGGGTTCGGCGACGTCGATTTTCTGAAACCGCCGTGACAGGGCCCGGTCCTTCTCGAAATAATTCTTGTATTCCTCGTAGGTGGTGGCCCCGATACAGCGTAGGCTGCCGGTCTGCAAAGCTGGCTTGAGCAGGTTGGAGGCGTCCATGCTGCCGCCGCTGGTGGCCCCGGCGCCGACGATGGTATGGATCTCGTCGATAAAGAGGATGACTTCCGGCCGTTGCTCCACCGCGCTGATCACCGCCTTCAGGCGCTGCTCGAAGTCGCCCCGGTATTTGGTGCCGGCCAGCAGGCCGCCCATGTCCAGCAGCCGGATTTCCACCTCCCGCAGCAACTCCGGCACCATGGTCACCGGTTGGGGTTCGTTCTCCCCGGCGTGACGGGCGGCGGCCCGCTGGATCTGCAAAGCCAGCCCCTCGGCGATGGCGGTCTTGCCGACTCCCGGCTCGCCCACCAGCAGGGGGTTGTTCTTGCGCCGCCGGCAGAGGGTCTGCATGACCCTCTTTAATTCGGCTTCCCGGCCGATCAGTGGATCGATCAATCCCTGGGCGGCCTGGGCGCTGAAGTTGATGGTATATTTTTCCAGGGCCTCGGCGTTCTTGTCGGTCTGCTGGGGTTTGGCCTGGGTGGTCTGCTCGCCGCCGCGGCCAGCGGCGGGGTCGTCGTTGTCGGGGGTGCTGGCCCGGGGCTGGCCGTGGGAGATATATTCCACCACATTGAGTTTTTTGATCCCCTCCAGGCTGAGAAAATAGACCGCGAAGGAATCCGGTTCGGCGAAAATGGCGGCCAGCACGTCGCCGCCGTCCACTTCTTTTTTGCCGCAACTCTGGACATGGGCGATGGCCCGTTGCAGCACCCGATTAAAACCGATGGTCTGGATGGGGTCGTGGGCGATGCCGCCGGGTAGCGCCGGCAGGCTGGTGTCAAAGAAATCCTCGAGCTTCTCCTTCATAACGGCGATATCGCCGCCGCAGGCGGTGAGTACCTCGGCGGCCAGTTCGTCGTGGAGCAGGCCGTACAGGATATGTTCGACGGTGACGTGTTCGTGCTTGCGGACCTTGGCTTCCCGGATCGCCCGGACCAGAGCCATTTCCAGTTTATCGCTGATCATCGTTATTTGCCTCGCTTGGTTTGCCCGCCCCCGGCCATCGGCCATTGTGGGCGGTGACCGGCTCCGTCTATTCCTGCTCCAGGGAGCACTTCAAGGGGTATTCATGCTTGCGGGCCAGCCCGTGCACCATGGCCACCTTGGTTTCGGCGCTGTCGCGGGGATAGACCCCGGCCACTCCCACCCCCTCGCGGTGGACATTCATCATAATCCGATGAGCGGCGGCCTCATCGTGGTGGAAGACCATCTCCAGAACCTTCACCACAAAATCCATGGTGGTGTAATCGTCGTTATGGAGCAGGACTTTGTAGAGCGGTGGTCGCCGTAAATCCTGTTGTTTTTCGGTGACAACTCCGTGGTCGTGCTGTTTTGTCGTACCCATGGTTACAGTCGTTGGCCTTAAATTCAAGGGTGAGTCGAGCGCTGCCGGCGGCAGCTGTTTGCCAACGATCATGGTAATCATTTGCCCTGAAAATGCAACACCCTTCCCGAACGGGGCAACGTCAAAGCCGCCCTGAGTATGCCAACATTAATTATATCACCCTGGCATTATATTCCTTGAAATTGGTGGGGGTGGCGGCGGTGAAAAAGAGGGCGCCCAGGATTGCCTGCTCCGGCAGTCCCGAACCCTTGAGGCGGTATTCAGCCTGCAGCAGGTCGGCCAGCCGGGCCCGCAGGTCGGCGGGGTGGTGGCCGGCGGCCTGACGAAAAAGTTGGTAGAGGGCGTAGGGGTGGTTGGGGAAGGTGGTCGGCCAGCCCCGCCCCCCGGCTGCCTGTCGTTGTTCCTTGAGCCGGGGCAGGAAATTCTTCTGGAAAACCGGAAAGGGCATCTCCGGTTGAAAATCGCCATCGGCGCCGCCGAGCACCGCTTGGGCCAGCAGCAGCTTGCGGATATGGTTGCGCAGCCCGGCCACCATGGCCAGGGGGTGCATACCGCCGCCGCGCAGGCGTTTGAGCAGGATAAGGCCCCGTTCCAGCTCGCCGGCGCTGTAGGCCTCGCTCAGTTCGTAAATCGCCTCTTCCCGGGTACGGCCCACCATGGCGTCGACGTCCCGGCGTTCCACCCGCGGGCGCTCGCCGATATAGAGGGCCAGTTTTTCGCACTCCATGACCACCGCCACCGGCTGAAAGCCGATCCTCTCCAGCAGGGGATCCAGGGCGTCGGCGGCCAGTTTTTTGTCGAATTCGGCCAGGGTCCGGCGGGCCAGCTCCCCCAGCACGTTTTTCTGTTCCTTGCGGGCCGGGGTCGAGGAGCCGGCGGCCACACTCAGATCGACCACCACCCCGTGTTGCTCCAGGTATTTATAAAGTTTTTTGCGGCGGTCGGCGGTGGCGGCCAGCAGGATCAGGTGGTTGTGCGGCGGCAGACCGCTTTCCAGGGCCGTCAGATAGGTCTCGGCCCCATCGCCGCCGCCGGCGGGGGGCGCGGGCGCGGTGGCGGGCTCCAGGGCGGCCAGGAGGGTTTCGGCCCACTGGCTGTCATCGGGCTTGGCAAAACCAAAAAGGTGCTGCCAGTCGGCCGCGCTCAGGCCGGCCGCCTGCTGCTGTTGCCATTCGGCCAGGCTCAAGCCGGCCAGTTGCAGCATGGCCAGCAGCAGGCGAGTGGCGTCCGCGTCGCCGTGGTCGCCGCTCTCCCGGGCCTGCGTCGCTTGCTGCCAGAGGGTTTTGGCCACGGTTTTAGACAAGAAAATCCGGGAATCGACCACCTGGATTACTTGCCGGCCGCCAAAGAGGCTGTAGGTCTTAAGGGCGGCCATGGTACGGGGTGGCTCTTCCCGTTCACCGTCGATCACGGTCAACTGGTTGGCCCGTTGTTGCGGCTCGGGCAGCAGGGCGGCGCTCAGTTGGTCGGCCGCCTCCCGGCAGAGATAGCGCTCACCCACCAGCAGGTAGACCGGCGCGGTCCGTCCGGCGGCGATTTGTTGGCATAAGTCGGCAAGATCTTTGCGTTGCAGGGTGGACATGGGGTAAACTGTTTCCGTTGGTGAAAAGGTGCTTGATCTTAGCTTTGTCGACCATTAATAACCTTTTTAAGCCGGAGAGAAAAGCGGTGAGTGGGATCTCTTCCCCGTGTGGACAAAAAATGGTGCAAGCTGGGGCGCTGTTGAGCATCGTAATGAGGGTAAGGGGTGTTTTATGGCGCGGGGAGATTTCACCTGTCTGGGTAATGTGATCAAAAGCGGCCTGCTGGTGGGTGGCTCCGGTTTGATCGGCGGCGGGATTCTGCACTATTTCAAGAAGCGGGCCGATGATGAATTTGAACTGCTAGCCCCCAACAGCAAGCGTTTGAGTCTGCGCGATCCCGATGATGTCCGCAGTTACTGCCGCCGCTACCGGCCTGAGTTCATCATCAACTGCGCCATCGCGGCGCTGGATTCCAGCCCGCTGCTGGCCTATGAGACCAATTATCTGGGCACCATCCATCTGGCCCGGGCGGCTCTGGAGCTGGGAATTCCCTATATCCATTTCAGTTCGGCGGCGGTACTGCCGCCCGGCGAGAACCTGGACGAAGACCAGCGCCTGGAGCTGACCCCGCAACTGCCCAACTATCCCAAATCCAAATTGCTGGCCGAGCTGGCCCTGGCCGAGATGCACCGCCAGTATGGACTGGATTACACCAATATCCGGCTGGCCGTGGTTTATGGGGCCCATGACCATAAGATCCAGGGTTTCCAGCGGCTGCTCTTTGCCCTGGCCAGCCAGACCATGCCGCTGATGTTCACCAACCGCCAGGCGGTGCACTCCTATTCCAACGCCAAGAAGTTGCCGCCCTTTGTCCACCATGTGCTGCGTAATCGCCAGGAATTCGGCGGCCAGAGCTGGCACTTTGTCGATCCGCTGCCGGTGAATCTCAGCGAGTTGATCCTCACCATTAAGTCCTATCTCGAATTGAAACGCCCCCGGGAGCTTTATCTGCCCTATCCCCTGGCCCGTTTCGGGGCCGGGCTCATGTACCGGCTGGTTAAACTGCTGGGCAGGATCGGGGTTGAGGCCCGGATGCCGGCGGAGTTGCTGTTCATGGAGAATTTTTATTTAACCCAGACCCTCTCCGGCCGGCGGTTGCGAAATTCCAGCTTTGTCGATCCCAAACCCGAAGCCACGATCTTTACCGAACTGCCCCAGTTGCTGGAATATTACCTCTCCCGCTGGGGGGCTTTGAATCTGATCGCGCCCTATAATCAGGATCTTTTTGCCTGTCGTCGGCGCGGCGAGGAATTTGTGGACGCGCCCCAACGGTTGCTGGCCGAACTCGACCGGCAAGTGGCCGCGCCTTTTCTGGATGATGACGGGCAAAACGAGGATCACCCCCGATGTTAACGGTTACGAAAAACAAGCAAATGAGCCTACCCCATGAAAGCGAGTATATTGACTGTCGAGGATAAAAAAACCATGTAGTTTGATTGCCGAGCAGTGAGGGTTGCCCGTCGGTGGTAGCCGGGTTGGTATGAAAAATGCTTTATAAACGCTAATTAAGCGTTAAGCCGAAGATATAAATAAACGGTTGCAAGGTAAATCGGACAGGGTTATGCTTTGGGGTATTACGATTTGGCCATGCCCCGGAAAGCCGGGAGCGAGGATGGAAGCAGTTGAAACAGTTTAACCGAGGAGGATGCGCATGAAGATTAAACGACGGGACTTTCTGAAATTGAGCGCTGCAACCGGCGCAGCGGTCGCCCTGAGCCAGGGGGCGTCTACCAACGCCTTCGCCCAGGCTAAAAGAGGCGACATTGGAGGCGAGAAGGCCGGTAAATGGGTGGGCTCCACCTGTCAGGGCTGCACCACCTGGTGCCCGATTCAGGTTTTCGTCCAGGACGGCCGGGCCGTCAAGGTCCGGGGCAACGAATACAGCAAGGCCAACAGCGGTTATTGCTGCGTGCGCGGTCACCTGATCCCCCAGCAGACCTATGACCCGGACCGGATCAAAACCCCCATGAAACGGACCAACCCCCAAAAGGGCCGGGGCGTCGACCCCAAATTCGTACCCATCAGCTGGGACGAGGCGTTGGATACCATCGCCGACAAGATCCTGGAGCTGCGTAAAAATAACGAAAGCCACAAATATATGCTGATGCGTGGTCGTTATTCCTACAACAGAGATGTTCTTTACGGCAACCTCACCAAGGTGATCGGCTCCCCCAACAACATCTCCCACAGTTCTATCTGCGCCGAGGTGGAGAAATTTGGCGCCTACTACACCGAGGGGTACTGGGGTTATCGCGACTACGACCTGGACAAGATGAAGTACCTCATCGTCTGGGGCTGCGATCCGATTTCATCCAACCGCCAGGTCCCCAACGCCATCACCAAGTTTAATAACCTGCTGGAAGGCGGTACGGTAGTAACCGTTGACCCCCGCATGAGCAACTCGGCTATTAAGGGGCACAAGTGGCTGCCGGTCAAGCCGGGCGAGGACGGCGCCTGTGGCCACGCGCCATGGCCCATGTGATCCTCACCGAGGGTTTGTGGAACAAAGAGTTCTGCGGCGACTTCAAGGATGGCAAGAACCTCTTCAAGGCCGGGCAAAGCGTGGATGAGTCCGCCTTTAGCGAAAACCTGACCCACGGTCTGGTCAAGTGGTGGAATATTGAGCTGAAGGATCACACCCCGGAGTGGGCCGCCGAAATCACCGGCATTGACGCCAAAGACATCATCGAAGTGGCCACCGGCTTTGCCAAGGCCGCTCCCCAGTGCGGCGTCTGGTACGGCCCCAACATGATGCCTCGTGGCTCTTACGCGGTTATGTGTATGCATGCCTTAAACGGTCTGGTGGGCGCCACCGACAGTGAAGGCGGCGTTATCACCGGCATGGGCGGCGCCCACAGCGATCATCCCAGTGCCGCTGCCTTTATTGACGACATCGCCAAGGCCGGTCTTAAACACAAGAAGATCGACCAGCGCGGCTCCCTTGAGTTTCCGGCCCTGAAAAAAGGCAAGTCCGGCGGTGGCGTGGTAACCAACAATGCCGCCAACGGTATTCTGGCCGAAGACCCCATGGAAATTAAGGTGGCCATCGGCTACTTCAACAACTTCAACTTCGCCGGTGCCGAAGGTGAGCGTTGGGACAAAGCCATGAGCAAGGTTCCCTTCTTTGCCCATGTCGTTACCATGGCTTGCGAGATGAGCATGTTTGCCGATATCGTGCTGCCGGCCGCCATCCACCACACCGAGCAGTGGGCTCCGGTCAAGAGCAAGGCCAATTGCTACGGGCACATCTCCCTTCAGCAGCCCATGGTCGACAAGGTGGTTGATGGTAAGGCGGCGGAGACCGAGTTGGTCTGGCTGCTGGGTGAAAAACTGGCCGCCAAGGGTTTCACTAACGTCATTGATTGGCTCAAGAGCTACAAGGATCCGGAAACCGGCAAGTCGGCCCGCAATGGTGAAGAGTTCTCGGAGATCGCCACGAAAGTCTACACCCAGAAGGCCTGGGATCCGGCCCTGAACAAGGATTACAAAGGCGATCGGCCCCATGGCTGGCAGGCCTTTGTGGATCGCGGACTGGCCAACAGCGAGCGCTTCACCTTCCGCAAGAAATGGAAGGATGGCGGTGGTTTCAAAACCAAAACCAAGAAGTTTGAGTTCTACAGCGAGACCCTCAAAAAGGCCCTTACCGGCCACGCCGACAAACACAAGGTCTCCGTGGACAAGGTCCTGGAGGTCACCAACTACGAGGCCCGCGGCGAACAGGCTTTTGTTCCCCATTACGAGTCGCCGAAGCGCCACGGTGGTACCAATGCATACCCCTTCGATCTGGTAGACATGAAGTCACGCCTCAACCGCGAAGGTCGCAGCGCCAACCTCACCAGCTACATGGGTTTCAAGAAGTGCGATCCGGGCGACCTCAACCATGAGGATGTAATCCAGATCAATCCCGCCGACGCCAAGAAGATCGGGGTCAAAGAGGGAGAGATGGTCAAGGTCACTTCCACCATCGGCAGCCGCAAGGTTCGGGCTCGTCTCTGGGAGGGTGTGCAGCCCGGCACCGTGGCCAAGTGCTTCGGTCAGGGTCACTGGGCCTACGGTCGAGTCGCCTCCGAGGAATTTGGTAAGATCGCCCGGGGCGCCAACTTCAATGAGATCATGCCGGACGACTATGATCGTCTCTCCGGTTGTACCTCTCGTAACGGTGGCTTCACCGGTGTTAAAGTCGAGAAGGCCTAAGGCTCTGAATATTTAAGGAGGAATGAAAATGACGCAATACGCGATGGTAATAGACCTGCAGAAATGCTCAGGTTGCGGGGCCTGCGGTGTGGCCTGCAAAAACGGCAACAACACCGCCCCGTACAGTAACGGACAGACTCATAACTGGGCCGATTACCTGCCCGAAGTAAAGGGAACCTTTCCCAATGCCAAGTACACTAACCGCCCGGTGCTCTGCAACCACTGCACCGACGCCCCATGTGTGGCGGCCTGCCCGGTAAGCCCCAAGGCGATGTTCAAGACCGACGACGGGATCACCATGCACAACGACGAGCGCTGCATCGGCTGCCGGATGTGCCAGAACGCCTGCCCTTACTCCAAGTCTGAGGTTGCCCCGGACAGTGAGGACTACAGCGTAATTTCCTACAACGAAGGCGGCAAACCCTACAACGCTCACTACGCCGACAAAACCGAAATGATCAAGGGCTGTACCTCTTCCGGCGACGAGATGTCCAAGAAGGCGGGGGCCTATCCTCCCGATAAGATGGCATATGATCATCCCGACTACGACGATGTGCGGCGTGGCGGAATCGTCGAAAAGTGCATTTTCTGTGAGCATCGGGTTAAAAACGGGGAGCTGCCCAACTGCGTGGTTGCTTGCCCGGCCCAGGCCAGAACCTTTGGCGACATCTCCAACCCCTCCAGTGAGGTGGCTCAGTTGGTTAAGAAGTACGAAGACACCGTGGAAGTGCTTAAGCCGGATGCCGGCACCAAGCCCAATGTGTTCTACGTTCGTGAGTACAGCGTTCGTAAGTAAGCTGAACTCAAATTAGCTGGAAAGGGGGCGGAGCGCGAAATTTTGTGTGCTTCGCCCCCTTTTTGATTATATAAAAGAAAAGATAGCCAGAGAGAAAACCATGCCCGAGAAAACAAATGAAAAGGTCGATAATGCCGGTACGGATATAGAGCTTTGGCGCAGTGATGCGTACCGACTGCTGGCCGCCTGCTTCTATGAGCCGGAGCGGGAGATGTTTTTAGATGAAAAACTTCCCGCCAATCTGCTGGCCGCCCTGGGTAAATTAGGGGGTTCCGCCCGGGATGCCTGTACTAAAATGGAAGAGTCGTTGCACAAAAACACCCAGGAAGAGCTGCTGGTGGAGTATTCAGCCCTTTTTTTGGGACCGTTCAAGGTTTTGGCGGATCCCCACGGTTCCATCTATCTCGAACCCGAAGAGCGCAAACTGATGGGCGACACCACGGTAAGGGTGGGCGATCTCTACAAGTTCGCGGGACTGGCCTTGCAGGAGATAGAGGCCCCGGATCATATTGCCCTGGAACTGGAGTTCATGGCTTTCCTCTCCCTGAATTTAGGTAACGGAGTAAAGGTTATTGAGGACAACAAGGAAGAAGGAGTTCCCCCCCTGGACTGCGCCGCGGTGCGTAGCGAGTTCCTGGGTGATCTTCTCTCGCCGTGGATTCCTCCGTTTTGTGCCGAGATTCGTAAGAATGCCGCGCTTGATTTTTACCCGGTAGTTGCCGATTGTCTTGAAACATTCATAGAAACAGAGAAAGCGACCCTGCTTCCTCGATAATAGATTATAATTTGAAGGGGTGGCGGCATGCGCGTCCTAAAGCAGCTTTTTGACAATAACCGGCGCTGGGCGGCGGCGCTCAAGGCCCGCGAGCCGGATTTTTTCACTCGGCTGGCCGCCCAGCAAACGCCGCAATACCTCTGGATTGGCTGCGCCGACAGCCGGGTGCCGGCCACCGAGATCGTCGATCTGCTGCCCGGCGAGATCTTTGTCCATCGCAATATCGCCAACCTGGTGGTCCATACCGATCTCAACTGCCTGTCGGTGCTGCAGTACGCGGTGGAGGTACTCAAAGTGCGCCATGTCATCGTCTGCGGCCATTACGGCTGTGGCGGGGTCAAGGCGGCGCTGGCGGGGCGGGAACACGGCCTGATCGACAACTGGCTGGAGCATATCCGCGATATTCACCGTCTGCACCAGGCCGCGCTGGCGGCCGAAGCCGACGAGGCGGCGCGTTTTGACCGGCTCTGCGAGTTGAACGTCATCGAACAGGTCAACAACGTCTGCCAGACCAACGTGGTCCGCGACGCCTGGCGGGCCGGCCAGCCGTTGACCGTGCACGGCTGGATCTACCGGGTCAGCGACGGCCTGCTGCGCGATCTCGAGGTCTGCGTCACCGGCCTGGAGGAAGTCCCCGCAGTGCTCCCCCCGCCGGCCGGTTAATCCCCACCCGGCGAACCTTCCTCTTATTTTTACTTGACACCCCACTGCCGGAGCATTAAGGATAGCCCATCTTTTGCAGGTAGGGCCCCGACTTTCGGTATCATCGGGAGCGGGGACGGCCATTGTCCGGCGGGGAACCGGTCGGTGGTCGTTTGTTCTGTGGTGGCCGTGGGACAGCTGTTTTTAGCAGTCTGCTGCCCGGCACGGTTACCATCTTGTCAGTCGGCCATGGGGAAATGGCCTTGGGGTTTTCAACGGTATTCTATAAGGAGGATGGTGCGATGTATCGATTGTGGCAGACCAGAGGCGGGATCCTGGTGGCATCTCTGATAGCGGTGATTATCGGCAGCCCGGCCTGGGCGCTGGCCGAAGAGGCGGCGGCGACGGCGGCGGCGGTGCCGGCCATGGAGGAGGTCGCCTGGTGGGTGTGGCCGTTGGTTCTGCTGGTGGTCACCTTTTTCATGGGGATTATCGCGGTCCTGGGCGGAGTCGGCGGTGGCGTGTTGTACGTGCCGATTATCAGCGGTTTTTTCCCTTTTCATCTCGATTTTGTCCGTGGTACCGGCTTGCTGGTCGCCCTCTGCGGCGCCCTGGCCGCCGGCCCCGGGCTGCTTAAGGCCAACCTGGCCAGCCTGCGCCTGGCCATCCCGGTGGCCATGATCGCTTCCACCATGGCCATTGTCGGCGCCATGGTGGGTCTGGCCCTGCCCACTCATATCGTCCAGTTGCTGCTGGGGGTGACTATTCTGGGGATCGTGGTGATCATGCTCACCGCCAAGAAGGCGGAATTTCCGGACGTGCAGCAGGCCGACTCCATTTCTTCGGCCCTGCGGATTACCGGGGTTTATTACGAGCCGACCAGTAAACAGGAAATCAATTGGAAGGTCCATCGCACCCCGGTGGGGTTGGGGCTGTTCGTGGTGATCGGCTTTATGGCCGGGATGTTCGGCCTGGGGGCCGGTTGGGCCAACGTGCCGGTGCTGAACCTGTTGATGGGGGCGCCGCTGAAGATCAGCGTTGCCACCTCCAAATTCCTGCTTTCCATTACCGATACTTCGGCGGCCTGGATTTATTTCAACAACGGCGCCATTGTTGCCATGATGGTGGTTCCCTCACTGATCGGCATCATGTTGGGGTCTTTTGTCGGGGTCCGGCTGCTTAAGGTGGCCAAACCGACCTTCATCCGCTGGATGGTAATCGCCATCCTGCTTTTCGCCGGTCTCAAGGCGGTGCAAAAGGCACTTTCTACCATGGGTATTTTCTAAATCAGGGCATTTTCAGCTTATTATAAGGAGGCAGGGTTATGAGTGAGCAAATTCAAGACAAGGCAACCCAGGAGCAGGTACTGTATGCCAAGATTCTGGAAGTTGGTATGTATGCCGGCCTGGGCTTGATGATTGTCACCTTTATTCTTTACATTCTGGGAATTGTGGAACCGGTGGTCCCTCTCAATGAGATCGCTTCCTATTGGAGCCAGCCGGTGGATCAGTATCTGGCGGCGATCAACGCCAATTTTCTGCATTGGGAGCATCCTCCCACCGGTTGGGCCTGGCTGAAGCTGCTGGGGACGGGGGATTTCCTCAACTTTCTGCCGATCGCCATTCTGGCCGGGGTCACCATCGTCTGCTACCTGGCGATTATGCCGGGCTTGTTCCAGCGCAAGGATACGGCCATGGCGATCATGACCGCGGCGACCGCCGCTATTCTCATCCTGGCGGCCAGCGGCCTGTTGACGGTCGGCCATTAACAGCCGGCCGGCATCGGGAGAGCCGGTTTTGGTTGACAGGCCCGGCCTCCCGTATTATTTCTTGCCAGCATGTTTCGGCGGCGCCGCTTTGCGACGCCGCCGCTTTTTATCCACCGGCTATTGGTAGGTGACGGATGTCAGCGATAATCACCTTTGCCATGATGATGGGGTTCTGGCTGGTCATGTCCGGCAAGTTCGACCTGTTTCATCTGGGCATGGGGGTTCTGGCCAGCGGGCTGGTGAGCTGGCTTTCCCATGGCCTCTTTTTCACCGACCAGCCCCGGCAGTGGCGGCCGTTGCTTACGGTGATCTGGCGATTCTGGTGCTACGTGGGCTGGCTTTTGCTCGAAGTGGTCAAGGCCAATTTCCATATCGTCGGGTTGGCCCTCTCCCCTCGGGCCAGCGAACGGCTCGATCCAGCGATTATCAAATTCCACACCATCCTGAAGAGCGATTTCGCCCGTTTTGTGCTGGCCAATTCCATTACCCTGACGCCCGGCACGGTGACCATTCGGGTACAGGATGACTTTTTTTACGTCCATGCAATTACTGGCCATTCGGCCGGTGATCTGGGCGGCGAGACCCCCGGTAAAATGGAGCGTTGGGTGGCCTGGGTCTTTGAAGAGGGCGAGGGCTAACCATGGAGCAGTTTCTTATCGCCATCGGGGTGGCCCTGTTGCTGTTGATGCTGCTCAGCCTGTACCGGGTGATCCAGGGGCCGACGGTAATCGACCGGATTCTGGGGGTCAATGTTATCGGCATCAAGACGGTGGTGCTGATCATCATTATCGGGGTGCTCGATGGCCGGTTGGCGATGTTTGGCGATATCGCCCTGGCTTACGCGCTGCTCAACTTTATCACCGCCATCGCCGCCGCCCGTTTCTATCAGCGCCGCTCGCAGCCTTTGGCGGTCGAGGTCGAGGAGGTGGTAACCGCTCCTTCGGCGCCGCCGGTGGCCGACGATAAGGACGCCGGCGGAGAAGTCAACGATGGCGTTGAGAGGGTATCGTGATGCTGGTAAACAGTGTGGTGATTCTGTTGATGCTGGGCGGTTTGCTGCTCTTTTTTGCCACCACCGTCGGTCTCTTGCGTTTTCCCGACCTTTATACCCGGGTGCATGCCGCCGGCAAGGGTGACACCCTCTCCACTTTGCTGCTGCTGGCCGGGCTGATCATCTACCATTTGCGCGATTTCAGCGGGCAAGCCCTGCTGACCGCGGTCAAGTTGGGTTTGATCGTTTTTTTTGTCTTTATGGCCAGCCCCACCGCCACCCACGCCATTATCGACGCCGCTTACGAGGCGGGAGTGCCTTACTGGCAACGGCGTGAGAAAACCGGCGGACGGGATGATGCTGAGCCGCGATAATGCCGGGACGGCAGCTTAAACGGGAGTAATCGTTCAGCAGTGCCGACAATCGTGGACTTAACGGGAGGAGCGCGACCATGACCTGGGATGCCAGTCTGCTATGGCAATTCGATATCCTGATCCTGCTGATGATGGTGATTTGCGCCATCGCCGCCCTGTCGCTGAAGGACCTGGTCAGTTGCGCGGTGGTCACCGGGGCGTACAGTTTTTTGATCTGCCTGATGTGGACCGAGATGAAGGCGGTGGACGTGGCCTTTACCGAGGCGGCGGTGGGGGCCGGTATCAGCACTGTGGTGATGCTGGCTACCGTCCAGTACGTTAAGCGGAGGAGCAAGGATTGAAACAGTTGACCCTGATTATTCTGGCGGCCTGCGCCCTGCTTATGCTGGTGGCGGCGCTGGATTTGCCCGATTGGGGTGATCCGGCTTCGCCGGCCAGTAGCCATCTCTCGCCGGCGTTTCTGGAGCAGGGTTACGGCGAGACCGCCACCCCCAATATCGTCACCGTGGTACTGGCCGACTACCGGAGTTACGATACCATGTTCGAGGCGGTGGTGGTATTTGCCGCCGCGCTGATTGTTATGGTGTTGTTGCGCCGCACGCCGCGCACGCGGCGCAAGGTTCTGCCGCAAAGGCCCCAGCGGGAAGGGCGTGATGTCGTCCTGCGGGGGGCGGCCCAGTTGATTATTCCGGTTATGCAGCTTTTTGGTCTTTATGTGGTGGCCCACGGCCATTACAGCCCTGGTGGCGGTTTCCAGGGGGGGGTAATCTTCGGGGCAAGTTTTATTCTGTTGGCCCTCTGCTACAATCTGCAAACCGTTCTGGAACGCTTGCGGGAGCATGTCGTTCTGTTCTGCTGTGCCGGGGGGGCGTTGCTTTATGCCGGGGTCGGGGCGTTGTGCCTGGCCCTGGGGTGGAATTTCCTGGGTTATGCCGCCCTGGCCGGTTTGTTGGGAATCACCGAAGTCACGGCCCACTCCCACGGCATTCTGGCCGTTGAAGTCGGAGTGGGGATTACCGTGTTTGCGGTGATGGTCTCGCTTTACTACGATCTGGCTTCCAGCGGCGACCTCGACGAAGGGTTGTAGAGTTATGGATGAAATTTTTCATATAGTAATCGCCAAGTATAATTACTGGGCCGCCCTGGTGTTGCTCTTTATCGGGCTTTACGGGATGATCGCCAAGAACAACCTGATGAAGAAGATAATCGGCATGGTGATCTTCCAAACCGCCATCCTGCTCTTTTTCGTCTCCATCGGGGTCAAGCGCGGGGCCACGGTGCCGATTATCGAATACACCGCCGATCACCAGCCGCTGCTCGAGGCCGCCGCTTACGCCAACCCCCTGCCCCATGTGCTGATCCTCACCGCCATCGTGGTGGGGGTGGCGACCCTGGGGGTGGCCCTGGCCATCATTCAGAAGATCCAGCGGGTGCACGGCACCATCGAGGAGGATGAGATCCTGGCGGAGATGCGGCAATGATCGACCAGGCGCCCATCCTGATCATTATCATTCCCCTTGTTGCGGCGCTGCTGCTGACCCTGACCGGCTCCCTGGGGGATCGTTGGGCTTACGGGCTGTTGATCGCCGCCCTGGCGGCCTCCTTGGGCTGCGCGTTGGCGGCCCTGGCGGCGGTGCTGGATGGTAACCAGGCCGTCCATTACCGCCTGGCCGATTGGCCGCCGCCGTTGGGGATCGAGCTGGTGATCGATCATTTAAGCGGGGTGGTGCTGGTGCTGATTGCCGGTTGCGCCCTGCTTACCGCCATCTATTCCCGACACCCCGCCAGCCAGGACAATCCCGACCGGCTCAACCTTTATTACGCCCTCTTTGCCCTGCTGGTCACCGGCCTGCTGGGGATGACCGCCACCGGCGATGTCTTCAATCTCTACGTGTTGCTGGAGATTTCCGCCCTGTCCAGCTACGGGCTGCTGGCCCGGGGGCGGGGGCCGGCCTATTACGCCACCTTCAAGTATTTGATTGTTGGTACCATTGGGGCCTGTTTCTACCTGTTGGGGGTGGGTTATCTCTATATCATGACCGGCACCCTGAATATGGCCGAGCTGGCCGAGATCTTGAGCCGGCCGGAGTTGCAGGAATCGGTGAGTGTCCGCATCGGTTTCACCCTGATCATCCTCGGGGTCTGGATCAAAATGGCGCTCTTCCCGCTGCATGCCTGGCTGCCCAACGCCTACAGCAAGGCGGGTACCACCACCGCCTGCCTGATCGCGCCGTTGATGACCAAGGTCAGCGTCTATATCATGCTGCGGATGATGTTCACCGTCTTCTCCGCTGACTATATTTTTAATCGGATCGCCTGGAGTGAACTGGTGATCTACCTGGCCTCGACGGCGGCGGTGGTGGGGATGCTCACCGCTTTTGCCCAGCGCGATCTGCGTAAGATGCTGGGCTATATCATCGTTGCCGAGATCGGTTATCTGGCCGGCGGCGCCTGGCTGGCCACCGAGGCGGGTTTCACCGGGGCGGTTTATCATCTGCTGGCCGACGGCCTGATGACCCTGTGCCTTTTCATGGTGGTGGGAGCGATTATTTACCGCACCGGCCTGACCACCGCCGCGGCGATGCGCCATATCTTCCAGCGAATGCCGGTTACCGCCGTGGTTTTTCTGGTGGGTGCCGCTTCTATCATCGGCTTACCGCCCACCTGCGGTTTTTTTTCCAAGTTTTACCTGATTCAGGGGGCGGTCCAGGCCGGGGCCTGGGTCTTTGTCGCCGCCCTGCTGATCTCCAGCCTGCTGGCGGCGCTGATTTTTTTCCGTCTGCTGGAGGTCGCCTTCTTCGGCCGCTTTGATGAGGCCGCCGGGGCTGCGCCCGGGGCGGGAGGCCATGGCGCTGCCGGACCGGTGGCGGTGGCCGAAGCGCCGTGGTCGATGCTGCTGCCGATGGTGCTTACCGCCATCGCCGTGTTGGGGCTGGGGCTATACACCAACGAAGTGGTCACCTATTTCATTCGCTGGTCGGTGCCGGCGGGTTTCTAGCAGGGAGTAAGGATAAACCCCATGTTTTCCGAGTCGTTTTACCAGTTGGCGCCGGTGGTGGCGCTCTGCGCTTCGCTGGCGGCGGTGCCGTTGATCGCCCTTAGCGGCGGGCGGCCCAACCTGCGCGAATTCTGGACCTTTGCCGCCGCCGCCGTCAAGTTCATTATGGTGCTTGCCCTGGCCGGCTGGGTGCTGGCCGGCAACGTGGTCGAAGTCGAGTTGATCCGGCTGCTGCCCGGATTGTCACTCAGCCTGCGGGTGGACCCCTTTGGCCTGGTCTTCGCGCTGGTCGCCTCCTTGCTCTGGATCATCGCCGCTACCTATACCATCGGTTATATGCGGGGTCTTAACGAGCACGCCCAGACCCGCTTCATGGCCTGTTTCGCCTTGTCGCTGGGAGCCGCCATCGGGGTGGCCTTTTCGGCCAACTTGCTGACCATGTATGTTTTCTACGAGATGCTCTCGCTGGCCACCTACCCGCTGGTGGCCCATCACCAGGATAAAGAGAGCCGGAGCGGGGCCCGCAAGTATCTCGCCTTTCTGCTGGGCGGTTCGGTGGGGCTGGTGTTGCCGGCGATGATCGTCCTTTTCACCCTGGCCGGCAGTCTGCAATTTGCCGATAATATCAGCAGCGGCATGATTCCCGCCGGTATTGGCGAGCCTGTGGTGGTGGTGCTCTTTTTCGCCTTTCTGTTCGGCTTTGCCAAAAACGGCATCATGCCCATGCACGCCTGGCTGCCCGGGGCCATGGTGGCGCCCACTCCGGTTTCGGCCCTGTTGCACGCGGTGGCGGTGGTCAAGGTCGGGGTCTTTTGTACCACCCGGGTGATGCTCTACGTCTTTGGGGTCGACCTGCTGGATGAACTCAACCTGGGGCTCATCACCGCTTATATTGTCTCCTTTACCATCATCATGGCCTCGGTAATCGCTTTGACCAAGGACAACCTCAAGGCCCGGCTGGCCTATTCCACGGTCAGCCAGCTTTCCTACATTATCCTCGGGGTGGCCCTGCTGAGCCCGGCCGCCATCCAGGGCGGCCTGATCCATATCGTCAACCACGCCTTTGCCAAGATCACCCTCTTTTTCTGTGCCGGGGCCATTTACGTGGCCGCCCATAAGAAAAATATCTCCGAGATGGGTGGGCTGGGGCGGGTGATGCCGGTTACCTTCACCGCCTTTGCGGTGGCCTCGTTGTCGATGATCGGGGCGCCGCCGGTGGGAGGTTTTATCACCAAATGGTATCTGCTGCTCGGGGCCCTGGAGGCCGAACAGTTGGCCATTGTAGTGGTGTTGCTGGCCTCCACCCTGCTCAATGTGGCCTATTTCGCCCCTGTGGTCTATAAGGCCTTTTTTGGTCAGCCGGCGGCCGATGGGGCCGGTACGGCCGGCGGGATCAGGGAAGCGCCGGCGATTATGCTGGTGCCGCTGGTGGTGACCGCCATCATTTCGGTGCTGCTGGGTATTTTTCCCGATGTTATGATGCAATTTGTCAGGATGGTGCTGCCATGATTGTTAAGCTGATCGACGGGCTGCGCCGGCGGCTCAAGCTGGTAATTCGCCTTGGGTACGGGGTACTGGCCTTGCTGGTGCTGTTGGACGCCCTGGTGCTGGATAAAAGTCATGCCCACACCGCGGCGGAAAAGCTGCCGGGGTTCTGGGCCATCTTTGGGTTTGTCTCCTGCGTTTTGATAATTGTGATTTCCAAATGGTACGGCCACTTGGGGATTATGGCCCGTGAGGATTATTATGAGCGGTGAGTTCTGGTTCCATCCGGCCCTGGTGCTGATTATCGGCGCCCTGGTGCTGCCCCTGCTCAAAGGGGCGCTGCGCAAGCCGTTTATGCTGCTGGTGCCGCTGCTGTCATTTGCCGTCGTCTTGCAGTTGGAGCAGGGGGTCTTTGCGGTTTTTCCCTTTCTTGACTGGGAGTTGACCTTTGGCCGGGTGGACCAACTGAGCCTGGTCTTTGCCTATATCATGACCCTGATGTGCTTTATCGGCACCCTTTATGGCTTGCATGTCGATAATGAATATGAAGTAATGGCCGCCTGGCTCTACGTGGCCGGCTCTTTGGGGGTGATTTTCGCCGGCGATCTGCTGGTGCTTTTTCTGTTCTGGGAAGTGATGGCCTTTTCCTCGGTGTTTCTGGTCTGGTTCCGGGGCCGGAGCGAATCCTTGGCCACCGGTTATCGCTATCTGCTGGTCCATACCTTTGGCGGCCTGGTGCTGCTGGCCGGGATTGTGCTGCATTATCAGGCCACCGGCGATTTGAGTTTCAATCAGTTTGATGTCGCCAGCCCCACCATTGCCATCTGGCTGATCATGATCGGCTTTATTCTTAATGCCGCGGTGCCGCCGCTGCATGCCTGGCTGCCCGACGCTTATGGCGAGGCCACGGTGAGCGGCGCGGTCTTTATGTGCGCCTTCACCACCAAGACCGCGGTCTACGCGCTGGCCCGGGGTTTTGCCGGGATGGAGATCCTGATTCCGCTGGGGGTGATCATGGCCCTCTACGGGGTGGTTTACGCGGTGTTGGAGAATGATGCCCGGCGCTTGTTGGCCTACCATATCATCAGCCAGGTCGGCTATATGGTGGCCGGGGTGGGGATCGGTACCGAACTGGCGATTAACGGGGTTTGCGCCCACGCCTTTGCCCATATCCTCTACAAGGGGTTACTCTTTATGGGGGTTGGTTCGGTGCTGTACATGACCGGCAAGAGTAAATTCACCGAGCTCGGCGGGTTGTATCGCAAGATGCCGTGGGCTTTTGTCTTCACCCTGATCGGCGGTTTGTCGATCTCGGCCTTTCCGCTCTTTTCCGGTTTTGTCAGCAAATCGATGATCGTGGCCGCCGGCTTTGAGGATCACCTCTACTGGGCCGCCTTTCTGTTGACCCTGGCCTCGGCCGGTACCTTTCTCCATACCGGCCTCAAGGTGCCCTATTTTATCTGGTTTGGCAAAAATAACTGCTCGGCGACCACCTGGGAGAGGGCCGCTGATCCGCCCTGGCATATGAACCTGGCCATGGCCGTCGCCGCCTTTCTCTGTATCCTGATCGGGGTTTATACCCCCTATCTCTATCAGATGCTGCCATACGCGGTGGCTTACGAGCCCTATACCGCCTACCATTTGCTGGAAACCATGCAGATCCTGCTTTTCACCGCCCTGGGATTTTTCCTCTTCCTCAAGAAGCTGACGCCGGAGCCGGTGACCAGCCTCGATTTGGACTGGTTTTACCGCATGGGAGGACGGGTTTTCCAGTTGGCCGACGAGCAATGGCTGGGCCGGCTCAACCGCTGGGGGCAGGAGACCCTGGCCGGTACCGTGCCCCACCGCCTTAATCTTTTCTTCCAGGAAGGCCCGGCCCGCCTCTGTCTGCTGGTGGTGCGTCCCTTCTGGCAGCTTACCGGGGTGAAGATCGACGGCCCCGACGGGGCCGAGCGGCAACTGCGGGACACCTTTAACCGCTCCCTCTTCAGCGTGGGTTCCACCGCCATCTGCACGGTGGCCATGCTGCTGGTGCTGCTGCTGCTGGCCTGATGGAATGAATCGGCGGCAATTTGTTAAATGGGGGTTGCAGGGTGCCCTGGTCGGTGGCTTGGGGGGCTCCCTGGCCGGTTGCGGCCGGCGGGACGGCAATGGGCGGCCCCGGTTGCGGCTGGGTTATCTGCCGATCACCGACCATCTGTTGCTGCTGGCCCACGATTATTGCGCTTTTAAGCGGTTTGAACTGGTGCCGGTCAAGTTCTCTTCCTGGCCGGAAGCCGCCGAGGCCCTGCGGGCCGGGGCGGTGGATGGAGCCTTTCTGCTGACTCCCCTGGGTCTGGCCTTGCGCCGCCAGCGGACTCCCATTCAGGCGGTATTGCTGGGGCACCGTAACGGCAGCGTGCTGACCCTGGCCGCCGCCGATAAGACCAATTCGGTGGCCGGGCTGGCCGGTAAACGGTTGGCCATCCCCAGCCGTTTTTCCACCCACTATCTGTTGCTGCGGCGCTTGTTGGCCGCTGCCGGTCTCCCGCCCGAGGCGGTGGAGTATATCGATATGGCGCCGCCGGAGATGGTGCAGGCCCTGGCCGGCGGCCGGCTGGACGGTTTTATCGTCGCCGAACCCTTCGGCGCCCAGGCCGAAATCCAGGAGGTGGGGCGGGTTTTTACCCTTTCCAAGGAGATCTGGCCAGGTCACATCTGCTGCGTGCTCAATCTCCGCGAAGAGTTTATCCAGGCTCGGCCGGCGGCGGTACAGGAGCTGGTCGCCGGGCTGACCGCCACCGGCCGTTATATTGAAGCCAATCGGCGGGCGGCTGCCGAACGTTCGGTGCCTTACCTGGGCCAGGCCCCGGAGGTGATCGAGTTTGTCTTGACCCAGCCGCCGGAACGGGTAACTTACGATGATCTTTACCCGGCCCGGGAAGATTTCGCCGCCACCCGCGAGCAGATGTTGCGGGTGGGGCAGCGCCAGGTGGACGGGGTACGGCTCGATGACTATCTGGAACCCGGCTTTGCCGCCGCACTGACCGCCGCCGCCGGCCACTACCAGCCGGAGCGTGGCATGGCCGGTTATCCGGGCTGGGCTGGCGGCTGATTATGGCCAAGGACGATTTGCCAAGATCATGACGGTACCGTTTACTTCCAGCCGTCCGGCTTTGCCCGGTGAACGTTTTTGGGCGCCGCTGCTGGCTATTGCCCTGTTATTGCTGCTTTGGGAACTGGCGGCCCGCGGTTACGCCAACCCCTATCTGCTGCCCGGTCCCTGGCGGGTCTTACTGGGGCTGGTCGAAGTCTGGCGAAGCGGTATGCTGCCGGAACATATCGCCGTCAGCCTCTATCGTTTTGCCGCCGCCTACCTGCTGGCGGTGGCCCTGGCCTTGCCGCTGGGGCTGGTGCTGGGCTGGTTTACTCGGTTGCACCAGGCCCTGGACCCGCTGATCCAATTGTTGCGGCCCATTTCGCCGGTGGCCTGGTTCCCACTGGCGGTCTTGTGGTTTAAGATCGGCGATCTGCCGGCCATTTTTATTATCTTTATCGCCAGTTTCTTCCCGATTTTGCTCTCCACCATCGCCGCGGTGCGCCAGGTCGATCCCATCTATATCAAAGTGGCCCTGAACTTTGGTTCCAGCCAGTGGAGTATGCTGTATAAGGTGGTGATCCCGGCTGCTTTTCCCTATATCATGGTGGGGCTGCATATCGCCATGGGGGTGGGCTGGATTCACCTGGTGGCCGGGGAGATGCTGGGCGCCCAGTCGGGGCTGGGTTATTTTATTCTCGATGCCCGCAACTTTCTCCGCACCGACCTGGTGATTGCCGGTATGCTGCTGGTCGGCGCTTTAGGCCTGGCGCTGGACCGGCTGATGGCGGTGGCCGAACGCCGGGTCCGCCGCCGCTGGGGAATGTAAAAGGCTGCAGGTGGCAATAGTTGATTGGCCAAAGGAGTTAGCATGAAAATCGAGGCCCGGGGGGTTGGCAAGCATTTCCATGACAAGCGGGGCCGGGATCTGCCGGTGTTGCGGGATCTGGAGCTGACGGTGGCCGGCGGCGAATTCTACTGTCTGCTGGGGCCCAACGGCTGCGGCAAGACCACCCTGCTTAATCTGCTGGCCGGTTTTGAACCAGCCGATCAGGGCGAAATCGCCATCGACGGCCGTCTGGTCACCGGTCCCTGTCCCGAGTATATAATGATCATGCAGAGCTATGATCTCTTCCCCTGGCGGACGGTGCTGGGTAACGTCGAATACGGCCTGGAAGTGCGGGGCTGGCGGCGGGATAAGCGGCGGCGGCAGGCCCGGGAACTGCTCGCCCTGGTGGGGCTGGCCGGCTGCGAGGAGCAGCATCCCCGGGAGCTGTCGGGCGGGATGCGGCAACGGGTGGCGATTGCCCGAGCCTTGGCGGTGGAGCCGCAGGTACTCTTTATGGACGAACCCTTCGGGGCCCTGGACGCCTTGACCCGCCGGCGGATGCAGGATGAACTGTTACGGCTCTGGCGCAGCCGGCGGATGACCATTGTTTTCGTCACCCACGATATCAACGAGGCGCTCACCCTGGCCGATACCGTGGCGGTGCTGCCTTCTCACCCCGGCCCCTTCCGGGAGATTATCACGCTGCCGCAACCCCGCCCCCGCGATCTCCGTGACCCAGCCTGTCTGCAACTGCGCGAGCGGTTGGAGCAACTGCTGGTCGCGACGGCTCCCTGAGCTGGCCGCCGCGTAAGCGTTCACCAGAGTCAACAACCGCCCAGTTAACAGGCCGTAACCGTCCAGCAGTGCCGCAGATTGTGGCTGCTGCTCGAACGGTCTACGCCGCCGCTTAGGTCTGTACCAGCCGGGTCAGGATCTCGTAGTTGCGGCCCACCATGTCGCGGGGTTCGGTCATCAGCCCGGCCTGGATCAGGGCGTTGTCGAAGATCTGTTCGACCACCCGGCGGGCCAGCGGTTCATCATGGCCGCGCAACTGGTCAAGACCGGTGATCAGCGGGTGTTTGGGGTTGATCTCCAGGTTCTTGCCGCCAAAAGGGGGCATTTGCTGGCCCGAGGCCCGCATTACCCGCTCCATGCTGGAGGTCATGAAACCGTCGGGGTTGACCACCATGGCCGGGCTGTCGGTCAGGCGCTGGGAAGTATTGACCTCCTTGACCTGCTCTCCCAGTATTTCCTTGAACCACTCCCCCAGCGCCGTGGCCTGTTCGCTGTCCAGAGCCGGCTTTGCCTCTTGCTGTCCGTCCTCTTTGCTCTCTTCCTCCGGCTGGTCGAAGCCCGACAGATCGAGATCGGCCCGGTCGGCGGAAACCAGCTTGTACTCCTTGAATTCGTCGATATGGTTCAAGGCGAAGTCGTCCATGGGGTCCAGGGTGTAAAGCACCTCCAGATCCCGGCCGCGGAAGGCTTCGATATAGGGGCCGTTTTCGATGGCTTCCCGGCTGGGGCCGTTGATATAGTAGATCTCCTTTTGCTCCGGGGCCAGGCGTTCGATATAGGCGTCCAGGGAGGTCAGTTGCCCCGGCTCGGTCTGCGAGGACTCAAAGCGCAGCAACCCGGCCAGCTCCGTGCGGTAGTTGTGGTCGGAAATCGCCCCCTCCTTGAGAAAGTAGCCAAAGGAGTGCCAGAATTTTTCGTATTTCTCCGGCTCTTCCCGGGCCAGCTCGGCAAAGAATTTGAGCAGTCGCTTGCTGATCACCCGGTTGATTTTAGCGACCAGGGCGCTGTCCTGCAGGGCCTGGCGGGAAATATTGAGCGGCAGGTCCTCGCTGTCGATCACCCCTTTGATAAAGCGCAGCCATTCGGGCAGGATGTGCTTGCTGTGCTGCTCGATCAGGATTCGCTGGCAGTAGAGATTGACTCCGGGCTCCAGCCGGCCGAACCCCAGCCGCTCGAGATTGTCGCCGGGTACAAAAAGCAGGGCCTTGACCGCCAGCGGCGCGTCGGTGCTGAAGTGGAGGTGGGCGAGGGGTTCGTCGAAGGCGGTGGCGATAAATTTGTAGAATTCGGTGTATTCCTCGGCGGTGATTTCGTTTTTCTGGCGGGTCCAGAGGGCCTGGACGGTGTTGACCGCCTCGTCGTCGACCTTGATCGGAAAGGGCACGAAATTGGAGTAGCGACGGATAATCTGCTTGATCCGCTCGGGATCGGCAAACTCGCCGGCATCCTCCTTTAATTCCAGGATAATCCGGGTACCCCGCCGCAGACCGGGACTGGGGGCGATGGTATAGGTGCCGGAGCCATCCGAGGACCACTCGTGGCCGGTGTCCTCGGGCCGGAAGCTGCGGGACTGGACCCGGACCTGGTCGGCGACCATAAAGGCGGCGTAGAAACCGACCCCGAACTGGCCGATCAGTTGCAGATCCTGGCGCTGGGCCTCGGCCAGTTGGGCCAGGAAGTTGCCGGAGCCGGAATGGGCGATGGTGCCGAGATTGCTCTCCAGCTCGCCGCGATCCATGCCGATACCGGTGTCGGTGATGGTCAACCGCTTGTTCTCCTGGTCCACCTTGATATTGATTTCCAGCGGCAAATGGTCGTCGAAGGTCTCGCTGGTCAGCAGCCGCTGGTGGCGGTACTTTTCCAGGGCATCGGCGGCATTGCTGATCAACTCGCGCAGGAAGATCTCCCGCTCGGTATAGAGCGAATTGATGACGATATCCAGCATCTGTTTGACTTCGGCCTGAAACTCCGGGTTCGTGCGGGCCTGCGGTTCTCCATGGCGCCGATCACCTCCTTGGTCTGATTGCCGGACGGTCGGCTTCTTCTCCCGTGGGCCACGGTTTCCTTGGGCGGGGCAGATCGCCGCCTGGCGGCGAACAACATAAGCATCATCGCCGCTCTGTCAAGAACCGCCAAAGTGGTAAGATTGTTGCCGATAATAGTCGGGAGGGGAGACGGCTTCTCTCGCCGGCGGCAGAGATTCCGGTTGCGGTGCTGAGTTCAATTGCCGGTGGTAAATGAACCCCGGCGGAGAAAGGCGATCACCAGTTCCGCCACCCGGCGGTTGAAAAGCATCGCCAGATGGCCTTGGGGGACGATAACCCGGTCGGTGGTGCCGTGGATCATGGTTTCCGCCAGGGCCACGGTGCCGTCGTGGGGGCGGGGCAGGGTGGGCAACCACCAGCCGAGGCCGTAGCCCCGGTCGCCGGCGATCACCCCAGTGGCAGGCACGGCGCCAGGATCGATGACGGTCCGGTCAGTGGGCCGGCTTTTCCCAGCAACCGGGCGGCTGCTGCGCAACTCGTCAGTTGCCGGGCGAGCTGGCTGCCGGCAAAGGGAGGGCTCAGGGTCACCACCCGGCCCAGGCGGGGGATCAGCTCGCGCAGCGAGCAGCAACGCCGAGGCGCCGCCCAGGCTGTGGCCCACCAGGTGGATCCGGGGCTGCGGCAGACGGTTGATAAAGTCTGCCAGGGCGGCGATGTTGGCTTGCGGGGTGGCGCGGCGCGAGGAGTAGGGGAAGCGGTGGGTGCTGAAGCCGGCCCGGCCCAGTCGGCGGCCCAGCAACCCCATCTCCAGGCCGGTCATCCAGAGACCGTGGATCAGGATTGCCGCCGGCCGTGACGCCGTTTCCCGGTTGGCCGGCATCGTCTGGTTTAGAACATCTCCGTTTCTGTTGCGGCTCCGGCGGCCGCCCCGGCGATTTCCACCGCCTCCGCGGAGTGCATCAGGCGGTCGATATCCAGCAGGATGGTAACCCCTTCCTCGAGCTTGGCCATCCCCAGGATCATATCCTTGTCGACCCCGGCGCCCAGGGCCGGGGCGTCGGCAATTTGTTCATCCTTGATATTGACCACCTCCGAGACCGAATCGACAATGATACCGGTCAGGGTGGAGCCCCGCACCCCGGAGATTTCGACGATGACGATACAGGTACGATCGGTATGTTCGATCTCTTCCATGGCGAATTTCAAGCGCAGGTCCATCACCGGGATCACCCGGTCGCGGAGGTTGATCACCCCCTTGAAGAAGGACGGCATATGCGGCAGTTCGTGGATATCCATCATGCCGATGATCTCCTTGACATCCAGGATCCCCAGGCCGTAGCGCTCTTGACCCAGGTTGAAGACCAGGTATTTGCCCTCGCGGCTGGAAAGCGCCTGTTTTTCCTTGAATTCGTTGAGCTTCAGGGCGGCGCCTCGCTGGCCGGCCCCCTGCTCGCCCGTCCCCTTGCAGGCCACGGTGGCGAACCGGGGGTCGATAAAGGCGTCCAGGTCGATGGGCCGGCCGATGCCCATCTTGTTGGTCATGTAGTCTTGGATGGTGGCCAGGTCCTCCTTGACCGGATAGAGATCGTCGTAGACAATACCGGCCGGATCGGCGAGCACGTTTTTCAGCAAATCCGGTGACAGTCCGACCTTGCCTTCGGGGTCGAGGAATTTTACCGCCACTTCCGCCGCCTGCTCGATGTTCTCCTTGATCGCCTGGCCAGCCGCCACCATCATATTGGTGAACTCCTGGATGGCCTGGGGGTATTGGGCGATGATTTCATCGCGGAAGACCACCACGCAACAGGGGTGCTGTTCCCAGATCTCGCTGGAGAGGAACTGTTTATGGGCCACCCCGGCGGCGATCGCCCGGGAGCCGATGGGTTCGGCCACCAGGAAACCGCTGGCCTCGGGATTGTCCCGCAGGAATTCCGGCATCGCCACCGGCGGTACCACGTCAAAGAGGACGTTGACCGCTTCGCTGCCGGCCACCCCCGGCCGCAGGCCCATCTGGGTGAAGTACATATGGGCCAGCATATTGTGGATCGACATCTTGTGGGGGATATAGAAAGTCTTGTGTTTGAAGAACTGCTGGTAGGGCTTGACGTACTTGCCCTGGCTGTTGCGCACGCAGATGCTGCCGTTGCGGTGGGCGAACATCACCAGTTTGAGCGGTACGTCGTAGCTGAAGAGGTCCATCGCCGCCGGGGCCAGGATCAGGGCGCCGTCGACCTCCTGGTCTTCCAGGGCTTTCTGGACCGGGTTCCAACTGGCCAGGCAATGGGTCTCCAGGTCAAAATGCTGCGGTTTTTCCTGGCCGCCGGCGATCCGGTGCTTGAGCATCCCCAGGGCCAGATGGTCGGTAATCTGGATATGGGCCATCTTCAGCTTGAGTTTACCCTCGCTGGAGACCTTGGGGCCTTCGTCGACCTTGGGGCCTTCCTCCTTCTCCAGGCCGAAGGCCTTTTCCATGGCGACCTTGAGTTCGTCGGGGGTGAAAGGTTTGGCCACTACCCCGTTGGCGCCGCTCTCCAGGGCCTTGGCCACGTATTCCTTGTCGCCGTGGCCGGTGGCCATCAAAAAGGGCATATCCTTGAATTGTTGCTGACCGCGCAGCCACTGGACCAGCTCCAGGCCGTCCATGTTGGGCATCGACCAGTCGCTGATCACCAGGCCGATATCCGCCTCGTTCTGGAGTTTTTCCACCGCCTCGCGGCCGTCCCCCGCTTCGACCAGGTTGGTGAAACCCACCTGGCCCAGGATCTTGGCTTCCATCTTGCGCATGGTGGTGGCGTCTTCGACCAGCAGGATTTTTAAATCGGCAGCGATGGACATGGTTTACCTCATGTATTTAAATGGTTTACCGGTGTAACCTTGTAGTCATTAACAGCCTGCACTATAGACTAAGCCCGCATTGGTGACAAGGGGCGCTTGGCATAACGGCAAAGTCGCAGCCCCAGGGCCCCGTCAAAGTCCCATAGCTGGCAGCGGGGCCGTTTATCCGGGTGCGGCGGGTTTCGCCCGCCGCCGGGCACAGGGATGTGCAGGAGGCGGCGGGCGCCTCGGAGGCGGGCAGGATGCCCGCCGAGAATGAGCCGCTCCCGGATGAACGGCCCCGCCCCCCGGTGGTTAAAAGTACGACTTTGACGTTACCCTGGTCGCAGCTTTGCCACCGTTTGTTTTGGGGTGCAAACGGCGTTATTATCGGTGTATAATCGTATTTGGTCACATAGTGGCCTTTGCCGACATTGCCGATGATCAACAGAGGGGGTATGGATGACACGGGAAAAACCACGTACCACGGTGGAAATGGTGCCGGCCCGGCTGCCGCGCTGGTTGATTCAGCCGTTGCGGATTCTGATCTTTACCGGTTTTTTGCTCAGCGCCATGTATGTCGTTGCCGCGGAGAGCGTCACCCTGATTCAGACTTTGCTGATCGCCATCCAGGTGGTTCTTTCTTTGACCCTGCTGGCCGAATGCGGGCGTAGCGCCACGGTTTACCGCAACCTGGACGAGGCCGCGGCCCGGTTGCGGCAGCAGGAGAAAGAGTAACCGTTCAGCAGCACCGCACCTTGCGGCGATCAGCCAAGCTTAAGTACACGGGGTACGAGGCGCTTGGCTGCTTGCGCGACAATCTGCGGCACTGCTGAACGGTTACGGCCCGTTAAGTCCACGGTTGTCGGCCCTGGTGAACGATTACGAGAAAGAGGGCTTTTGACACCGCCCCCGGCTCGTGTTACTTTTGCCGCCGCCTGCGTCACTCTTTAAACGACTAAACCAAGTGAGAGGAATAAATATGGGGATCGAGCGCTCCCGGGAGTTGTTTGCCAAGGCCTGTCAATATATCCCCGGCGGGGTCAACAGTCCGGTACGGGCCTGTAAAGCGGTGGGTTGCGAGCCGCTGTTTATTGAACGGGCGGCCGGTTCCAAGGTTTACGACGCCGATGGTAATGAGTACGTCGATTTTGTCTGCTCCTGGGGTCCGATGATTCTGGGCCATAACCACCCGGCGGTGGTGGCGGCCATCAAAGAAGCCCTGGAGCTTGGCACCAGCTTCGGCGCCCCGACCAGCAAGGAGATAGAACTGGCCGAACTGGTGGTCAACGCCCTGCCGTCGGTGGACAAGGTCCGCTTTGTCAGCTCCGGCACCGAGGCCACCATGAGCGCCGCCCGCCTGGCCCGGGGCTACACCGGCCGCAGCAAGGTGGTCAAATTCGACGGCTGTTTCCATGGCCATGCCGATAGTTTCCTGATCAAGGCCGGCAGCGGCGTCACCACCCTGGCTATTCCCGGTAGCCCGGGAGTACCCGAAGATATCGTGAGAAATACCATCTCCATCCCCTACAATAATCCCGAGGTCCTGGAAAAGACCCTGCGTGATCCCGCCCTTGATATCGCTTGTGTGATCATCGAACCGGTGGCCGGCAACATGGGCGTGGTGCCGCCGGCCCCTGGGTTCCTGGAGACCCTGCGGCAATTGACCAGTGAGTTGGGTATTGTGCTGATCTTCGATGAGGTGATCACCGGTTTTCGCCTCTCCCTGGGCGGCGCCCAACAGTATTACGGGGTGACCCCGGACCTCACCTGCCTGGGCAAGATCATCGGCGGCGGCCTGCCGGTGGGGGCCTACGGTGGCAAAAGGGAGATCATGGATCAGATCGCCCCCGATGGCCCGGTCTATCAGGCCGGTACCCTGTCGGGCAATCCCCTGGCCATGGCGGCCGGGGCCGCTACCCTGCGGGAGTTGGGCCGCGATGGGTTCTATGAGGAGTTGGAGGAAAAGGCGGCCCGTTTCGCCGCCCGGCTGGCCGATCTGGCTGAGCGCCATTTGCCGGGCCGGACCACCCTGAATCGGGTGGGCTCGATGATGACCACCTTTTTCCATCCCGGGCCGGTTACCGATCATCAAGCCGCCACCGCTGCCGATACCGGGATGTACGCCGCCTATTACCGCCATATGCGCGAGCAGGGCATCTGGCTGGCACCGGCCCAGTTTGAGGGGGCGTTTATCTCCTCCGCCCAGAGCGAACAGGACCTGGAGCTGGCCCTGGAAAAAACCGAATGGTCATTCAAAAAGTTGTGCCAGTACTAAAAAAGCCGTTGACTTTAGTGGGCCGCCTTGCTAGAAACGAAGCACTTTGCGATTTAATGAGTGACGATTCATTTTGGCGGCCTGATCGTGCTTGGGCCGCCCGGGATGTGGTGGACGTTAATGGCCGGTGAGAAAGAGGAAACCTGGAAGCTGCTGGCCACCTTCGGTTCCATCGGTATGACCATGACCTTCTCGATCTTTATCGGATTGGGGATCGGTTATTTCCTTGATCACCGGGTTTTTGACGGCCGGACCGCCCCGTGGCTGACCCTGATCTTCCTGGGAGTGGGGATCGCGGCCGCTTACAAGAATCTTTATAAATTAAGCCAGCGCAAGGATCTTTAGGGTTTATGGCCACGGCGACAGGCAGCGACAAGGGTGCCGACATTTCGCTGACCAGGGTGGAGGTCAGCAGTTATCTGGCCCTGTTGACCATGGTGGTTGTAAGCTGGCTGCTGTTTTCCTCAACGGTGGCGATTTCGGTGCTGGTCGGTGGTTTCACGGTGATTGTCAGCTTTCAGTGGCTTAAACGCGACGCGCTGAAACTGGTCGCCGATCTTGGGGAGGCCGCCAGGATACGTTTTATACTCAAGTGTTTGGGGCGGTTGGTGTTGCTGGCGCTGCTCTTTTATGGGCTGATCCGTTATCAGACGCTGTATATTCCGGGCTTGCTGGTAGGTCTGGCGACGATCCCGCTGGGGATCATGCTGGCCTTTATCAGCCGGGTCAATAGACTTCTGGCTTAAAAGGGAGGTTAAAGCAGGTAACCATGGAACATCCGATACTATTTCTCACCCTGATTCTGGAAGGGCTCGGCTTGCCGGTGCCCCACGAACTGCCTGGACCCGGTAATTTTTGGGACTTTACCCAGTTGCTGGCCCCCCATGTGACTTATAGCCTGCTGGTGATGCTGCTGCTGATCCTGCTGCCGCGGCTCACCATGGGCAACAAGCTGGATTTGGTGCCGAATCAGGGCCAGAACTTCTGGGAGACGGTGATCGGCGGTCTCGAGGAGTTCATGAACGAGCACATGGGCCATGAAGGGGCGCGGGTGATGATGCCGATGGTGGCCACCTTTGGCCTGTATATCGTGATCAGTAACGTGTTGGGGCTGATCCCCGGTTTCACCTCTCCCACCGCCAACCTCAACATCACTCTGGCCATGGCCCTGATCGTTTTCGTTACCACTCATATCCTGGGGATCAAGCATCACGGTTTTGCCTATATCAAGCATTTTCTGGGCCCGATACCGGTGCTGATGCCGCTGATGCTGCCCATTGAGGTGGTCAGCCATCTGGCCCGGGTAGTTACCCTGTCCTTTCGGCTTTTTGGCAACATCATGGGCAAGGAGATTCTGCTGGCCATCCTCTTCATGCTTGCCGGCGCCTATTTCGTGCCGCTGCCCATCATGCTGCTGGGGGTTCTGGTCTCTTTTGTGCAGGCCGGGGTTTTTGTCCTGCTGAGCGTGCTGTATTTCGCCATGGCCATGGAAGAGGCGCATTGATCTAAGTATAACGCTTGATAATAACTGGTTAAATGTAAGTTATATATTGGGAAGAAGGCCAAACTATTAAATCTTAACAAGGAGGAATTGGGAATGAAGAAATTGGGTGTAATGGCATTGTCGACCCTGCTGGTGCTGGGCCTCTCTTCGGTGGCCATGGCCGCCGAGGGTGGTGGCGGAGATAGCAACCAGTTGGCCGTCGCCCTGGTTTGTGTCGCCGCTGCTTTGTCCATCGGGCTGGGAGCCCTGGGCCCGGGTATTGGTATCGGGGTGGTAAGTGGTCAGGCATGCGCGGGTATCGCCCGTAACCCGGAGATCTCCGGTAAGATCACGGTGACCATGATTCTTGGTATCGCCTTTGCCGAGGCGCTGGCCATTTTCGGTCTGGTCGTTTCGCTGATCCTGCTCTACGCCAATCCTTACGGCGGCGCTTTGGGTCTGTAATCTCCAGGTCCGACGCCGCTTTTAAGCAAGCGGCGTCGGCAGCAAAGTTGTGGTAAGACTATTCCCGGTGGGCACCGATTAGGTCGCCTGCCGGGTTTTTTTGTTTGTAAGCGGGCAACCTGGTGATGGGTTACTTTTGGGTGTCGGGAATTATCGCTCGTCGGTTATCCGGCGCTGGCGGGGGTTGCGGCGATGAGCAACGGGGAGTCGGCAAAAGTGGTTATCGAGCCCCGGCGGCAGCCCGGGGAGCCGGCCTTGGCCGGGCCGGGCCTGCTGTTGCTCAATCCCGCCGATTTACGCCAGGCCGTTGGCTTGTTGCAGGAGGTTGGCGGCTGGCGTCGGCACCGGCTATTTCATAGCGATCTTTGGCAGGACAGTAACTCTAAGGCCTGGCTGGCCGGGCCGGCGGTGGGAGCCCCGATGGCGGTGCTGCTGCTGGAGAAGCTGCTGGCGCTGGGCGCCGACGCGGTTATCGCGGTGGGCTGGGCCGGAGCCCTGCAGCCTGATTTAAAGACCGGTACGCTGCTGCTGCCCACCGCCGCTTTGAGCGAAGAAGGAACTTCGGCCCATTACCTGCACCCGGCACCGGCGCCGGGCGGTTATCCGGCGCCCAGTGGGCGGCTACCGGCACTCCGTGGGCTGCCCCGGGGGCTGACCCTACCGGCGGTCAGCACCCCGGCGCCGGCCCTGCTGGCCAATCTGGCCGCCTTTCTGAAGCAGCGGGGACTGTCGCCCCGGCAAGGGCCGGTCTGGACCACCGACGCCCCCTATCGGGAAACCCGCGCCAAGGTTCGCGCCTACCGACGGGCGGGGATCCGGGCCGTGGACATGGAATACGGTGCCCTGGCCACTGCCGCCCGCTTCCGGCAGCGGGAGTTGGCGGCGGCCCTGTTGATTTCCGATCAACTCGACGAAGACCAACCATGGCAGCCGGCCTTTAGCCACAAGGAGTTTCGTCGTCGGGTACGAGAACTTTTGAGGTTACTGCTGGCCTATATCACAACCGGGGATAGTTATGTATAAAGTTCATTTGACCAGTCTGGGCTGTCCCAAAAATCTGGTGGATTCGGAGGTCATGCTGGGGCTGCTGCTGGAGCGGGGCCTGACAGCGGTGGCGGAGCCAGAGGAGGCCGATTTGCTGCTGGTCAATACCTGTGGCTTTATCCAGTCGGCGGTGGAGGAGGGGATCGATACCATCCTGGAGCTGCTGGAGCGTAAGCGGGAGTCCACCGTCAAGGTGGTGGTCACCGGCTGCATGGTTAAACGTTATGGGGCCGAGCTGGTACGGGAATTGCCCGAGGTGGATCTTTTTCTGGGCCCCGACGAGGTGCCCGCCATCGGCGAGCGTTTAGCCTCCCTGTTGGCAAGCGAGCAGCGGGCACCGCAGGGCGCGCCAGCCGGCAGTCGTTTCCAGGGGTCAAGCGCGGTGTCCGGGTTCCTGATGGACTCCTCGCTGCCCCGCAAATTGGCAACCCCGAGCCATCGGGCCTACCTCAAGGTTACCGAAGGTTGTAACAACCGTTGCAGCTACTGTTTGATCCCCGCCCTGCGCGGCCCCTTGCGCAGCCGCTCGGTGCCCGACCTGGTAGCCGAGGCCCGGGCCTTGGAGGGTGCCGGGGTCAAGGAGTTGACCCTGGTGGCCCAGGATCTCACCGCCTATGGCTCTGACCAGCGCGGCGCTCCCCGGCTGCCCGAATTACTGACCGCCCTGCTGGCGGAAACCGCCATCCCCTGGCTGCGCTTGCTCTATCTTTACCCGACCCGGGTAGAAACCCGGCTGCTGCAACTGGTGGCGGACAATCCCCGGATTACGCCCTATTTCGATATTCCCTTGCAGCATGTCGCCGAGCCGCTGCTCAAGGCCATGAACCGCCCTTACGGCGAGACGCAGATTCGTGAACTGGTGGCCCGGATTCGGCAGTTGGTGCCGCAGGCGGCCATTCGCAGTACTTTTATCGTTGGTTTTCCGGGGGAGAGCGAGGAGCACCATGAGCGACTGGCCGCCTTTCTGCGGGATTGCCGGTTGGAGCAGGTGGGTATCTTTACTTATTTCCCGGAAGAGGGTTCGCCGGCCGCCGGCTTGGCCGAGCAGTGTGCCGACGAGCTCAAGGAAGACCGGCGGGGACGGCTGATGGCCCTGCAGGCCGAAATCTCCCTGGAAATCAACCGCGCCCGGGTGGGGACGGTGGAGGAAGTGCTGGTGGAAGGGGTGAGTGCGGAAACCGATTTACTGCTGGCGGGGCGTACCCGCTATCAGGCCCCGGAGATCGATGGTTGTGTTTATCTCACCGAAGGCCACTGCCGGGCCGGTGATCTGGTCCGAGTCCGGATCGACGAGGCCCATCCCTACGACTTGGTGGGGGCGATCATGACGGATTGAGTTTCTGCCGCAACTCTTTGCCTGCCTTGAAAAGAGGTAGACGCTTGGGGGCCACCCGGATCTGTTCGCCGGTTTTGGGGTTGCGTCCCCAATAACTGTCATATGTTTTGATTGTAAAACTGCCCAGGCCGCGAAATTCGATATTCTCGTCGTTGCTTAAGGCATCCCCCATGGCTTCCAGGACAGTACGGGTAACCGCGGCTGCCTCCTGGTTGGCAATGCCGCTGGCCGCCGCCAGGGCTTCGATCAATTCTGACTTGTTCATCGCCGCTTCCCCATTACACTGGTTACTGATGCCTGATTAGCCACCCGCTGGGCCAGATTTTATCATAATAGATTGATTCTACCCACAAAGCGGCAAGCATTGCAAATATATTCGTAACCGTTTACCAAGGCCGACAACCGTCGAGTTAACGGGCCGTAACCGTTCAGCAGTGCCGCAGATTGTCGGCGTCTAGCGCCGACGATTGACAGTGGCAAGCAGCCAAGCGCCTCGTACCCCGCGTACTTAAGCTTGGCTGATCGCCACAAGGTGCGGTGCTGCTGAACGGTTACATATATTCGGGGCTCAGGGGGTGTCGTGGTGCTCGGCGGCCGCCAGCATCCGGCCGATATCTTCGTGGTTTAGACGCCGGTAGTCCCCCACCGGTAGTCGGCCCAAGCGGAGACCGCCGTAGGCCACCCGTTTAAGGTGTGATACCGGATGGCCGACGGCGGCCAGCATTTTGCGTACCTGTCTTTTGCGGCCTTCGTGGATAATAATTTCCAGAACGGTCCGGCTCTCTTGGCGGCGCTGGATTTTGACCAGGGCCGGTCGGGTGCGGCGACCCTCCAGTTCGATGCCCCGGCGCAGGGCCCGCAGGGCCTGGGCGGCAGGGGTACCTTCGACGGTGGCCTGATAGGTGCGTTTGATCTCAAAGCTGGGATGGAGCAGGCGATGGGCCAACTCGCCGTCGTTGGTCAACAGCAGGGCCCCTTCGGTGTCGATATCGAGCCGGCCCACCGGGAAGAGGCGCAGGCCGGGTTCCTGGAGCAGGGAGTTGACCAGCGGACGCCCCTGGGGATCGGCCATGGTGGTGACATAGCCGGCGGGTTTGTTGAGCAGTACCGTGACTTTTTCGCTGGGAAAACTCAGAGGGCGATTATCAAAGGTGATTTCCTGGCGTTCGGGATCGACCTTTAGCCCCATCTCGCTGACCTTACGGCCGTCCACCGCCACCCGGCCGGCGGCGATATACTCCTCGGCCCGCCGCCGCGAGCCCACCCCGGCTTGGGCCAATACCTTCTGCAGACGTTCCTTGGCCATAATGTCAGAATCTGCTCATCCAGGGCGATTGCCAGCCGGTATCGGCTGCTCGAGATTCGGCCGCCCCGCCGGATCGTCAACGTTTACCCGTTTGGCTTGGCTAATAATCGCCCCGGCGATACTTAGCCACTTCCAACTGGGAAACCGCGGCTACCTCGTTGAGCAGCCGGCTTAGCGGATCCTCCGCCGGCAAGTCGTCGCGCAGGGCCGTCAGGGCGGCGCTCTCCTCTTCCAGGGCGCTGATATAGGGTTCCAATTCGGAACTCTTGAGCTCGGGATCGGCCAGGGCGGCGCTAAAAGAGTCCAGGGTGTTGATGGCACTCTCCGACAGCCCCAGCCCTTCCACGCGCAGTTGGGCCGGGATGGCGGCGCTGGCGCTGACCTGGTGGCTGGTGGATAGCTGGCCGACCGCCTCGCTTCCCTGCAGATGGGTTTGCAGGATTTCGGCAAAATTGCCGCCCCCGGAGTCCGGTTGCCGAACCTGATTCTGGCCGGGCAGGTTTTGGTTTGGGGTGATCTCGTTGATTTTCATGGGCGCGCCTCTTGGCAAACTTATTGGGACAAGCCGGGTACCTTGGTTTATTACCGCAGATTGCGGTTTACATTGTAGCCTATCGGCAGCTTGATGGTCAAACATGATCGGGAAAATAAAAAATGTCGCTGGCAAGCTCAAAAAAAGCCGGGCAGTATTTTGCCGATCTTGTCGTCCACCAACTGCCGGGTGGCGGGATCGACTTCCAGCACCGGCGGATACCACGGTTTCAGCCGGCAGTCGAAGACCACCGGCGGCTCCAGCCCGATATGGAAACGGCGCACCGGGGCGCTGGCGGCGGCGTGGATATCGGCGGCCGGTTCAAAACGGGTAAAGAAGGTCCAGATAAATTCCTGGAGGCTGTGGCAGGCGGCGGCGACCTCGTCGACCAGCACCACCACCGGCCAGTCGGCCAGCTGCGGGTCGCCGGCCAGCCGGGCCGGCAACTCCCGGTCGGCCTCGTAAGCCGGGCCCTGTATCACCAGGGTGCCCGGCAGGTAAGCCCGGGCGGCGTCGCAGTCGGCCGGTGGCGGTTGGTTGAAGGTAGCGGGCAGCTGCCGCCGGGGTTGGCGACCCAGGCCCATCATCAGGGCCTTGGAACCGGTGTTTACCGATGGCCCGGTATAATCCAGGGTGTCCTGGGAGACATTGGCAAAGACAAAAAGGTCGCGTTGCCAGTCGATCCGCTCCAGCACATGGGACCAGAGTTTGGGGAAATCGGCGACATCGAAATCGCCGTCGGTAATGATTAAAAATTTGGTCAGTGAAAGCTGCCCCTCCCCCATAATCCGCAGACCCGAGGCGAAGGCCTCGCGGGGATAGCGGTCGGTTACCCGGGCGGCGGCCAGGCAGTGGAAGCCGGCCTCGCCGAAGGTCTTGAGCTGCTTGACACCGCTCATTACCAGCGGAAACAGCGGAGAGAGTAACTCCTGGAGGAAATCGCCGATAAAAAAATCCTCCTGCCGGGGGCGGCCCACCACGGTGGCCGGAAAGATCGCCTCATGGCGGTGGTAAAGACGCTGGACCTGGAAGACCGGATAGTCATGGGTCAGCGAGTTGTAACCGTAATGGTCGCCAAAGGGGCCTTCCGGCCGCCGCAGCCGCGGCGGTACCACTCCCTTGGCGGCGAATTCAACATTGGCCACCAGCGGGTGGCCGCCGGCCGGATCGCGCACCAGTGGCAATTTTTTGCCCAGCAGCAGCGAGGCCAGCAGCAGTTCGGGGATATTTTCCGGCAGCGGGGCGATGGCCGCCAGCATCAAAGCCGGCGGGCCGCCGATAAAAAGGGTCAGCGGCAGGCTTTGATTAAGCTTTTCCGCCTCGTGGTAATGGTAACCACCCCCCTTATGGATCTGCCAATGGATCCCGGTGGTGGTGTCGTCAAAACGCTGGATCCGGTACATGCCCAGGTTGTGGCCCCGGCCGCCGGGATCTTCGGTATAGACCAGGGGCAGGGTGACAAAGGGGCCGCCATCGCTGTGCCAGGAGGTCAGCATGGGCAGCTCGCCCAGCCGTGGCGGCTGTTGGCAATTTTCCAGAATCGCCCCCCGGCGCCGGGTTTTCAGGCCGACTTTGGCGGCCTGGGCCAGCAAACCCCGGCGGGCCCAAAGTTTGTCCAGGCTGGGTGGCAGCATGTTCTCGATGGTCTCCACCAGTTGGGCGACAAAATCGAGCGGCCGGCGACCAAAGGCCAACTCCAGCCGCCGCGGGGTGCCAAAAAGGTTGGTAACCACCGGGAATTGAGCGCCCCGGGGGTTGGTGAACAACAGGGCCGGCCCGCCGGCGGCGATCACCCGCCGATGGATTTCGGCGATTTCCAGATGGGGGTCCACCGGCTCCTCAATCACCGCCAGTTCGCCTTCCTTTCGCAGGATTTGCAAAAATTCCCGCAAATCGTTAATAGGTGCTTCGCTCATGGTGTGCTCCTGAGATTACGGCCCGTTATATCAACAAGTTATTTGCCCTGCTCAACGGTTACTTTTTAATCTTGCGCTGGTGGTTGAGGCTCGGTACTTTCGTCTGGGTCGTCGAGGAATAGTTGATGGTATTCCCGGTGGCTTAGATGCTTATGCAGTAAACCGCCGGTGAGTTCCACCAGTTGGGCGATCTCCTGTTCATTTAAGCGGGGGATCAGAGTGGCCAGCAGTGGTGGCCGGCTCAAACGGAGCAGCAGGGCATGCAGTGACTGCTCGTCGGTTCGGCGGTCCAGGCCGAAGCAGATGCTGGCGGCGGCGGGCGGTGGGGGCCGGTTCTCCATGCTTTTTCCTCTAATCCATGTTAACTTGAGACCATGACGAAACCAGTTAACTCAGCGCAAGACAAGGCCCTGCTGGCCGGTTGGGTGGAGTTTGGTGACGGGGTCCATGCTACCCGATCCGACAAAATTATCCAACAGGCACTGCGCACCATCCAAAAGCAGCATATTTTTTGTATGGTGGTGACCAAGGGCTATGAGTCCGGCAAGGTGGCCCTGCTTAAATTCGGCAACGGCCGCATAGTGCTGGATAAGCCGGTGGATTGGCCGCGGGGGATGAAGCTCCAACCCCTGCGTATTCTCTTTAAGGACAAAAGCCAGCTCTGGAACCAGTTCGCCGTCCAGTTGCGGGAGGTAGCCGAAGATACCCTGGTTACCTCCATGCCGGAGAGATATATTCGGTTGCAGCGCCGTTCCAACTACCGGGTCGGGGTGCCCCGGGGCAGCCGGCTCTCCTTTACCCATCGGGGCGAGGTGAAGGAGGATTTTTTCGTGGTCAACGTCAGCGCCAATGGCAGCCTGATCTGCCGTGAGGGCAGGGGCAGTGAGATCCCCCTTGGCGACCCGATCCAGGATATAACGCTGAGCTTTCCCCGCGAGGATGGCGAGCTTGAAAAGGTCACCATCCGCCAGGGCCGGGTGGTGCGCAGCGCCACGGGAGAGCGGCGGGAACCCTGTTTCGGCATGCAGTTTCTGCTTAAGACCAAGGAGGAGCAGCAGTTGATGCAGTACGTGCGGCTGCGGGAACGGGAGTTATTGCGTAGAGGCATGGCCGAGGAATCGTGAGCGAGCACTCCGGCCGGCGGGTTGCCATAACTGTAGGCCCCTAAAAGGCCGAACTATTATAGAGCCGGCAGAGCGTGCGCCGGGGTTGGTTGATTATATGGGGTTTTACCCGGTAAATTTACAATTGGCGCAGCGCCCCTGCGTGGTGATCGGCGGCGGCGGGGTGGCCCGCCGCAAGGTGGAAGGGCTGCTGGCGGCCGAAGCCGCGGTGACGGTGATCAGTCCGCAACTGGAGGAACAACTGGCCCGCCTCCAGCAGGCCGGCGCGGTGGTCTGGCGGAGACGGGAATACCGGGAAGGCGATCTGGCCGGGGCCTTTCTGGTAATCGCCGCCACCGATGATGAAGAGACCCAGGCCCGGGTACATGCCGAGGCGCAGCGACACAACCTGCTGCTCAACGTGGCCGATGTCCCCAAATGGTGCAATGTCATTCTGCCGGCGGTGGTCCGGCGCGGCGATCTGAGCCTGGCGATTTCCACCGGCGGCGCCAGCCCGGCGCTGGCCGGCAAGCTGCGGCGGGAGTTGGAGGCCAGTTTCGGCGATGAATACCGCCGGCTGGTCCGGCTGCTGGCCGCCCTGCGCCCTCTGGTGCTGGCCCGGGATGGCAGTCAGGCGGAAAATTGCCGTTGCTTTCAGGAACTGGTGGCCGCCGACCTGGTCGCTTGGATTCGTGACCGGCGCTGGGATCTGGTTCGCGAGCAGGTGGCCCGCTGCATCGGCGGTGCCGAGGCGATGGCGGTGGTCGACAAGCTCCAGGATGAGGATTAAACGGCATGGAATTGTTTTTCAAGGTGATCTTTGTCTTATACGCCGGCGCCACCGTCACCGCCCTGGTCAGCTTTGTTAAGCTCCACCGGCCGATTCAGGTGGTGGCCCGCGGTCTGTTGCTGGCCGCCGCCGTGCTGCATACCGGCTACCTGGTCGGCGGCTTGCTGGTGGCCGGCTACACCCCGGTGGCCAGTCACCATCAGGCGGTCTCCTTTTTTGCCTGGTCGCTGACCATGGCCTATTTGGCTTTCCGCTGGCGCTACCGGGTGCAGAACCTTGCCGCCTTTGTCACCCCCCTGATCCTGTTGTTGATGGTAGTCGCCTGGTGGGCGCCGGCCCAGAGCGTGGAACTGCCGCCGGCCCTGCGTAGTTGGTGGCTGCCGCTGCACGGGATGATCTCTCTGTTGGCCAACGCCTTTCTGGCCCTGGCCTTTTGCGGCGGGGTTATGTATCTGCTCCATGAACGGGAGATCAAGCACAAGCGGATGGGCTTTTTCTCCCAGCGGTTGCCCTCACTGGAAGCCCTGGACAACCTGAACCAGCACTGTCTGACCATCGGCTTCCCCCTGCTGACCCTGGGGATCATCAGCGGTTCGATCTGGGCCCGCCAGGCATGGGGGGCCTTCTGGCAGTGGGACCCCAAGGAGATCTGGTCGCTGGTTACCTGGATGATCTATGCCGCCATGCTGCATCAGCGTTTTACCGCCGGCTGGCGGCGGCGGCGGGCGGCGATCATGGCCATTGTCGGTTTTGCGGCGGTGCTTTTCACCCTTTGGGGAGTAAACCTCTTTCTGGGCGGGGCCCATCGTTATGCCGGTTGAGAGGATCGCTTGCCTGGGTGTCAATCATCAGACCGCGCCGGTGGAGATTCGAGAGAAATTGGCCTTCTCCGGGGACTGCGCGACGCCGCTGGTCCGGCTCAAGGAGATCGAGGGTTGCGACGAGTGCTGTTTCCTCTCCACCTGCAACCGGGTGGAGGTCCTGCTGGTCACCGATGGTCGGGAGCAAACCCTGACCGCGGTCCGGGATTTTCTGTTCGCCGGCAGCGGCCTGGCCGGCGAACAGGCCGCCCGCCACAGCTATCTCTATACCGGCCGGGAAGCGATTAACCATGTCTTCCGGGTGGCCGCCAGCCTTGATTCCATGGTGGTCGGCGAACCTCAGATCCTGGGGCAGCTGAAAGAGGCCTACCGGCTGGCGGTGGAGCAGCAGACCACCGGCCCGATTCTCCATCGGCTGCTGAGCAAATCCTTTTCCACCGCCAAGCGCATCCGCACCGAAACCAATATCGGCGGCAACGCCGTTTCCATCAGCTATGCCGCCGTCCAGTTGGCCCGCAAGATCTTTGGCGAGTTAAGCGGCAAGGCCGTGATGCTGGCCGGGGCCGGGGAGATGGCCGAACTGGCGGCCGAGCATCTGCTGGCCCAGGGGATCGGTAAGGTGGTGGTGGCCAACCGCACCCTGGAGCGGGCCCTGACCCTGTCCCGGCGTTTTAGCGGCGAGGCGGTTTCCCTGGCTGAGCTGGTGCCCAAATTGACCGAGGTCGATATCCTGATCAGCTCCACCGGGGCGCCCGATCTGATCCTGCGCCGGGAGGAGCTGGCGCCGGTGATGAGGCAGCGCCGTAACAGCCCGATATTCCTGATCGATATTGCCGTACCCCGGGATCTCGACCCCTCCTTGAACGATCTTGACAACGTTTATTTGTACGATATCGACGATCTCCAGCAGGTGGTGGAGGGCAACAAGGGTGAACGCCGGCGGGAGGCCGACCGGGCCGAGCGGATTGTCGGTGAGGAGAGCATCAAGTTTGTGCAGTGGCTGGAGAATCTGCAACTGGCTCCGACCATTACCGAATTGCGACGCCGGGCCGAGGAGCTGCGGGTTGCCGAATTGGAACGGACTTTGGCGGCCCTGCCCGAGCTTGCCCCCGAACAGCGCCAGGCGGTGGAAAAAATGAGCCTCGCCCTGGTCAACAAGCTCTTGCACCACCCCATGGTCTTTTTGAAAAGCGGCGCTGGCGGCGAGGTTAAGCAGCGTAACCTGATCGCCCTGCGCAAGGTTTTCGGCCTGGATCAGGAGCGGGAGTAAAGATTGACAAAAGATCACCGGTGGGCTAAGTTTGCCGGTTTATTCGGGCCGGTGGCCGGTCCGTGGTGCTAATTTTTAGCTCTTAAAGAGGTTTTATTATGAGTAAACGAACTTATCAGCCCAGCAATACCAAGCGACATCGGAGCCATGGCTTCCGGGTGCGGATGAGCACTAAAAACGGCCGGGCGGTGATCAACCGGCGGCGGGCCCGGGGACGCAAGCGGTTGGCGGTTTAAAGCGCGGGATGACGGCTTGGCGACCATGAAAAATCTGGGCCTGCCCAAAAGCGCCTTGATCAGAAAGAGCGATGAGTACCGGCGCTTGTATCGCCAAGGCCGCCGGGTGCGGGGGGATAATTTCGCCCTGGTCTATCGCCTGGCCGAGCAACGGCCGCCGGCCGAAGCGACGGGGCCCCGTCTGGGCATCAGCGTCTCTGGGGTCCGTTCGGCGGTGCGGCGCAATCGGCTCAAGCGGCTGATCCGCGAGTTTTTTCGACTCCGACGGCCGCAGCTTGATCCCCAATTGGAGTTGGTTTTCACCGTGCGGCGGGATTTCAAGCCCGATTCGCCGGCGGCCATCGCCGCCGCCCTGCGGCGGCCCATCACCGGACGCCGGGAACTGGCCGGCTTGGCCTCATGAGCGGCGCTCCGGTGGCGAGTGGCTCGCGCTTGCGGCGCCGGCCGGTGGGCGGCGGGCAGCGCTGTGGGCTGGCGCTGATCCGCTTTTATCAATTTTTTATCTCCCCGCTTTTCCCTCCCAGTTGCCGCTTTGTCCCGTCCTGTTCCGAATACGCCCGGGAGGCCATCACCAGCTATGGGGTGTGGCGGGGCGGCTGGTTGGCCTTTAAAAGGATTCTGCGCTGCCATCCCTTCTGCCGGGGCGGCTTCGACCCGCTCAAGTAACCATTCAAGGAAATCCGAGCAATTATGGATAATTATCGCGCCCTGCTCGCCATCGTTCTGTCGGTGGCGATTTTGTTGGTTTATCAACTGGTCTTTATGCCTTCGCCCCCGCCGCCGCCGCAAGCGCCGGAAACCGGATCGAAGACCGAAGCGGCGACCCGCCGCCACTGACCACAGTCCGCCGGTGCCGGGTGCCCCGGCGGCGGATACCGCCCGCCTGCGCCCGGAATCGGAGGCCGGTGGATGTGGCCTCCCTGGTCGCCAGGCAGGGGGAGGGAGAGGAGATTGTGGTCGAAACCGATCTCTACCGGGCGGTGATCAGTGAGTTGGGCGGCACCTTGAAGAGTTACCGCCTCAAGGAGTTTCGGGAAAGCGTCGAACCCCGGGCACCGGCCAAGGAACTGGTCCGTACCGATCCCGAGCACGGCCTGCCGTTGCGCTTTTCCTGGGGGGTCGAGCCCCGGCAGGCCGATTTGCTGCTTTATGAAAGCGAGCAACAAGGCCGCCTGGTGGTGGAGTCCGGGTGGCGAGCGGACCCTGACCTTGCGGGCCCGCTCGCCGCTGGGGCTGGAGTTTGTCCGTACCTATACCTTCCGCGACGGCGATCATCTGCTCGAATTGCGGGAGGAGGTGCGCAACCTGGGCGAGGTGCCGCTCCAGGGCGCCCCGTATCTGACCATGACCAGCCGGCCCTTCACCGAAGGCGACAATCCCTTCGCCCGTTATCTCTATAGCGGGCCGGTGGCCCTGGTCGACAATACCATCCAGGAAGTCAAGCCCGACGAACTGGCAGAAGACCAGAACGGCCGCAGTTTCACCGGCCGGGTCCGCTGGGCCGGCTACCACAACTCCTACTTCCTGGCCGGGATTATTCCCCGTGGCGAAGGACAGGCCACCGCTCACTTCAGTGCCGATGATGAGAATACCGCCACCACGGTGCTGGCCTCGGCCTCCGAGGTGATCAACCCCGGCGAGTCCCGCAGTTATGACTACCTGGTCTATTACGGGCCCAAAAAAATCCAGGAGCTGAACGCCATCGGTTACGATCTGGGGCGGGCGGTCAATTTCGGCTGGTTTGACTTCCTGGCCCGGCCCACCCTCCATGTGCTCAACTTTTTCCATGGCCTGGTGGGTAACTACGGGGTGGCCATTATCATGGTGACCATCGCCATCAAGATCATCTTCTGGCCTCTGACCCACAAGGGCTTGAAGTCGATGAAGGTGATGCAGAAGATCCAGCCCAAGATGGCCAAGCTGCGGGAAAAGTACAAGGATGACCGGCAGCGCCAGCAGCAGGAGATGCTCAAGCTCTACCAGACCTACAAGGTCAACCCCCTGGGGGGCTGTTTGCCGATGCTGCTGCAGATCCCGGTCTTCTTCTCGCTCTACAAGGTGCTGCTGCAATCCGTGGAGCTGCGCCATGCTCCCTTTATGCTGTGGATCAACGACCTCTCGGCCCCGGATCGGCTCTTTATCGGCTTTGATATTCCCTGGCTGGGTGGCATCCCGGTGTTGACCCTGTTGATGGCGGCCAGTATGTTTGTGCAGCAGAAGATGACCCCGGTTTCCGATCCCATGCAGGCCAAAATCATGCTCTTTCTGCCGTTGGTCTTTTTCTTTCTTTTCCTCAACTTTGCCTCGGGGTTGGTGCTTTACTGGTTTATCAACAATGTGCTGACCATCTCCCAGCAATATATGATCTATCGTCAGCAAGATTAAGGGTAACCGTTCAGCAGCACCGCACGTTATCGGCGTCGAGCGCCGATGATTGACAGCGGGATCAGCCAAGCTTAAGTACACGGGGTACGAGGCGCTTGGCTGCTTGCCACTGTCAATCGTCGGCGCTCGACGCCGACAATTTGCGGCACTGCTGAACGGTTACGGCCCGTTAAATCCACGGTTATTGGCCTTGGTGAACGCTTACGATTAAGGGAAACCACGATGAACGCGATGATGGAATACAAAGGTAAGGACGTCGAAGAGGCCATCGCCAACGCCTGCCAGGCCCTGGGAGTGGCGCGGGAAGCCCTGGAGGTCCAGGTGGTGAGCGCCGGTTTTGGCGGAATTTTTGGTTTGGGCCGCAAAAAGGCGGTGATCAGGGTCAATATTCGACAAGGGGTAAGCAGTAACGCGCCGCCGGCAGCCCCGGAGCAGGAAGCCGCGGCTTCCCCGGCCCCGGCACCCCCCGATTCCTCCCGGCAAGCCGGCCCAGACGAGGAGGGGGGGCGTCCGGGCGTCGCCATCCTGAGCGCCGCGGAGCTCGACACGGTGCGGACCACCGTCGACCGTTTGCTGACGCTTACCGGCAGCGCGGTCACGGCGAACATCGAGCAGAACCCCACCGACGGTAAGCTGCTGCTCAACCTGGAGGGGGAGGAGAGCGCCAGGCTGGTGGGCTCCGAAGGCCAGGTTCTGGACGCCCTGCAGTACCTGCTGCGTAAAATGCTGACCAAGCAGTTGCAGCAACGGCTGAATCTGGAAATCGACGCCGACGGCTACCGCCACCGCCGGCGCGAGGAACTGGAGCAGCGGGCCCGGGAGTTGGCCGTTGAGGTCAAAAGCAGTGGCAAGAGCCGGAGTATGCCGGCCATCGGCCCGGCGGAGCGGCGTTTTGTCCATATGGCCCTGCAGCAGGACAAGGAGGTTCGCAGTCGCAGTATCGGGGAAGGGGTGTTTAAAAAAGTGCTGATCCAGCCGCCGGGCAAGGGGCGCAAGCGCTCCCCCCGGCCCCGCCGTCAATAATGGTGGACTATTCCCAGTTTGACCAGCAGACCATCGCCGCCATCGCCACCCCGCCGGGGGCCGGCGGCATCGGGATTATCCGGATCAGCGGCGCGCTGGCCGGGGAGATTTTGCAGGAGTTGTTCCGGCCCGCCCGACCCGCTCGGGAGCCGGGATTGCCCAGCCACCGCCTGCGTTATGGCTGGATTGTTGAGCCAGCCAGTGGCCGCCTGTTGGACGAAGTGATGGCGGTCTATATGGCCGCCCCCGCCACCTATACCCGGGAAGAGGTGGTCGAGATCCATGGTCATGGTGGCTACCTGGTGCTGCGGGAGATCCTGGCCCTGGTCCTGGCCCGGGAAGGGGTGCGGGCTGCCGAACCCGGGGAATTTACCAAGCGGGCCTTTTTGCATGGCCGTATCGACCTGACCCGGGCCGAGGCGGTGATCGATCTGCTCAACGCCGAAACCGGGCAGGGGGTCGGGCTGGCCTTGCAGCAACTGGCCGGCGGGCTGGCGCAGCAGGTGGGGGAGGTGCGTCAAGCCCTGCTCGACTTGCTGGCGATGGTCGAAGTGGCCATCGATTTTCCCGACGAGGATGAAGAGATCATTGATTATACGGGTTGGGAGCAGCAGTTGGCCACCGGGGTAAGCGCGCCGCTGGTCCAGTTGTTACAACAGCGTTCCCGGGGGCGGGTCTTTCGCGAAGGGGCGGCGGTGGCGATCCTGGGACGGCCCAATGTCGGCAAGTCCAGCCTGCTCAACGGACTGTTGCGGGAGGAACGGGCCATCGTCACGCCGGTGCCCGGCACCACCCGTGATACCATTGAAGAGAGCCTTGATATCCACGGGGTTCCGGTGCGCCTTATCGATACCGCCGGCATCCGGGACTGTCGGGAAGCCGTCGAGGAGTTGGGGATTGAACGTGCCCGCCACCACGGTCGACAAGCCGATCTGGTACTGTTGCTGGTGGACGACGCCGCCGGATTGCTCCCCGAGGATCTGGAACTGTACCGCAGCGTGGCAGAAAAGGAGCTGCTGCTGGTGGTCAACAAGCTGGATTTGCCGGGGCCTGCCGCGGAGACGGCGGCGGAGCGCCTCGAGTCCTGGCGGCAGCGTTTTGCCGACCAGCCCCTGGTGGGGATCTCCGCCCGCACTGGCAAGGGTTTGGAGGAACTGGCCGAGGCGATCTTTACGGCCTTAACCGGCGACCAGCAGCGGGAGCCGGGGCATAGCTGTGTCCCCAACGCCCGCCATGAAGCCGCCCTTCATAATGCCCTGGCGGCGGTCCGGCGCGCGGCGGAACTGTTGCAGAACGGCGGGGCGCCCGAACTGCTGGCCGTGGAGTTGCAGAGCGGGCTGGCGGCCCTGGGCGAGATCGTCGGGGAGAGCAGCGGCGAGGAGTTGCTGGAGGCCATTTTCTCCCGTTTCTGCATCGGCAAATAGTCACCACATTTGGTGGCACGTGGTTTAATCGGCGGGTGAGAACTGGCTCTTGTCGGCGCCACAGACCGGGCAGGTCCAGCTTTCGGGCAGTTCTTCAAAAGAGGTGCCGGGGGCGATGCCGTTTTCCGGATCGCCGCTGGCCGGGTCGTAGATATAGCCGCAGATATCGCATTCATACTTTTTCATTGTCAGCTCCCGTGGTAAAAAGGTGTCATCCAGTATAACGTTACCGCCACTCGCCATGGTGCTGCAAGGTGAGCGGCCAGTCAAGATTATTTTTCGTAACCGTTCAGCAGCACCGCACGTTATCGGCGTCGAGCGCCGATGATTGACAGCGGGATCAGCCAAGCTTAAGTACACGGGGTACGAGGCGCTTGGCTGCTTGCCACAATTTGCGGCACTGCTGAACGGTTACGGCCCGTTAAATCGACGGTTGTCGGCCGTGGTGGACGGTGCTATTTTTCGGCCTGGTCGGCTTGCCACAGGAGCCTGGGATTATGGAAATACTGTTTGATGCCGCCACCATCAGCCGCCGGGTGGCGGAGTTGGGCCGGCGGATCAGCGCCGCCTACCAGGGGCGGGAGTTGGCCCTGGTGGGGGTGCTTAACGGGGCCTTTATGCTGACCGCCGATCTGGCCCGGGCGCTTTCCCTGCCGGCGCTGACCGTCGACTTTATCCGGGCGGCCAGCTACGGCGATGCCGCTGAGTCCGGCGGCCGGGTGCGGCTGGGGGAATTGGATTTCGACCCCGCCGGGCGCCATGTTCTGCTGGTGGAGGATATCGTCGATTCCGGCCATACCATGGCCCATCTGCGGGAGCACCTGCTGGCCCACCAGGCGGCCTCGGTGGCGATCTGCGCCCTGATAGACAAAAAAGAGCGCCGGGAGGTGGGGGTAGTGGTGGAATACCCCGGCTTTGCGGTGAGCAACGGCTTCCTGGTGGGCTACGGTCTCGATTACGCCCAGCAGCACCGCCATTATCCGGCGATCTATCGCCTTGACGAGGAAACCCTGTCGTGAGTCAACACCCCGAAATTGGCGGCTTGGATCCGGCCACCCTGCAGCAGAAGGATCGGGCCCTGCTCTGGCACCCCTTTACCCAGATGCATGACTACGCCCGGCGCGATTTGCTGCTGATCGACCGCGCCAGCGGGGTGCGGCTTTATGACCACCATGGCCGGGAGTATTTCGATACCATCTCCTCCTGGTGGTGTATCGTCCACGGCCACTGTCATCCCCTGATTCAGGAATATATCGGCCGCCAGCTGGCGCGGCTGGACCAGATACAGCTGGCCGGTACCGGCCACGAGCCGGCGATTCTGCTGGCCGAAAAGCTGGTGGCGCTGACCCCGCCCCGGCTCAGCAAGGTTTTCTATTCCGACAACGGTTCCACCGCCTGTGAAGTGGCGGTGAAGATCTCGCTGCAGTACTGGCAGCAGAGCGGTCGCCCGGAGCGGCGTGGGCTGGTGGCCCTGGAGCGGGGCTATCATGGCGACACCATCGGCACCATGAGCCTGGGCGGGGTGCCGGAATTCCATCAGGCCTTTGGCCATTTGCTGTTCCCTTCCCACCGGGTGCCGCCCCCCAACTGTTACCGTTGCCCGGCGGGCATGGAGCCGCCGGCGGCCATGGAGCGGGGAACGGCGTCGGCGGCCGGGCCGGAGACGGAAAAATTGCGTTGCGACTGCCAGTGCCTGGCCCCCCTGGAACAGTTGCTGGCCACCCAGGGCGAGCAGCTCGCCGCCTTTATTCTTGAACCCCGGATCATGGCCGCCGGCGGCATGATCGTCTATCCTGCCCAATGGCTGCGGCGGGCCGCCGAGTTGACCCGTCGTTACGGGGTTCATCTGATCCTTGATGAGGTGGCCAGCGGCTTTGGCCGCACCGGTCGGATGTTCGCCCTTGAATCGGCCGGGGTGGAGCCGGATTTTCTCTGTCTCTCCAAGGGTTTGACTGGCGGCACCCTGCCGCTGGCGGCGACCTTGACCAGTGATGAGATCTACAACGCCTTTTACGATGATTACGCCGCCGGCAAGACTTTTTTTCATGGGCATACCTTTTCCGGCAACCCGTTGGCGGCGGCGGCGGCCCTGGGGTCGCTGGCGGTCTTTGAGGAAGAACAGACCCTGGCCGGGCTGCCGGCCAAAGTCGCCCATCTGCAACAGGCGATGCAGCGTTTTCAGGATTTACCCTGGGTTGGCGAGCTGCGCTGTCTGGGGATGATCGCCGCCCTGGAACTGGTGCAGGACAAGGAACAAAAGATTCCGTTTGCGCCGGAGCAGCGGGCAGGCTGGCCGATCTATCTGGCCGGCCTGGAGGAAGGGCTGATATTACGCCCCTTGGGCAATATAATCTACCTTTGGCTGCCGCTGAGTGTCACCACCGCCGAGATAGACGAAATCTGCCAGCGGATGTGGCGGGTTTTGAGCAATCCGGTTAATATCACGGGCAGAGGTGGAGAATAGCACCGCGGTCGTGGCGGTGCCTTAGGAAAAAAAACAGGCGCCTGTAGCTCAGCTGGATAGAGCACCGGCCTTCGGAGCCGGGTGTCGGGGGTTCGAATCCTCCCGGGCGCACCAGTGATTCACGGCAACGTTCAGCAGCACCGCACCTTACGGCGATCAGCCAAGCTTAAGTACGCGGGGTACGAGGCGCTTGGCTGCTTGCCGTAATCTGCGGCACTGCTGAACGTTTACGGCCCGTTAAGTCAGCGGTCATTGGACCTGGTGAACGCTTACGATTTATGCGGAGGTGGAAGTTTTTGTCGATTGCCTGGTAAGGTGCCTGATCTTGGCGCTAATAAGTTATTTAAGATGGTAAGGAGTTACAGTGGACAAGGATATTAAGATGGAACATGGTGATTCTGGCGGTCGGGGCAACTTTGCCTTTTTACAGGGTTTTTTGCGTTATCCCGAGCAGGTGGCTTCTTTTGTGCCCAGTTCCCGCTTTCTGGAGCGGCGCTTGGTGAGGTACTGCGAGATCAACCGGGCCAAACTGGTGGTGGAGCTCGGCCCCGGTACCGGCGGTACCACCCAGGCCATTCTGGATGCCATGCAGCCCGAGGCGCGGCTGTTGAGCATTGAAATTACGCCGGAATTCGTCGAGGTGCTCAAGCGCCATCCCGATCCCCGGCTGCTTGTCCACCTGGGCAGCGCCGAGCACGTGCGGACGATTCTCCAGGAACATAGCTTGGGCGCCCCCGATGTGGTGGTTTCGGGAATCCCCTTTTCGACCATGCCGCCCACCATGGGCCGGCGGATTATCGGCGAGGTCTGGAAGAGCCTGGAGCCCGGCGGGGCTTTTGTGGCCTATCAAGTACGGGATCGGGTGGCGGTGCTGGCCCGCCGTTTGCTTGGGGAGCCGGAAGTAGAGCGGGAGCTTTTCAACGTACCCCCCATGCGCTTTTACCGGTGGCGTAAACCATAGGGATTTGTCATGTTGGCCATGCTGCGACTGTGGTACCATCGTTATTTCAGCGATCCCCAGGCGGTGATTCTCACCCTGCTGTTGCTGACCGGCACCCTGGTGATGGTCTTTTTCGGCCGGATGCTGGCGCCGCTGATCACCGCGATCATCATCGCCTACCTGCTGGAGGGGCCGATCGCCTGGATGGAGAAGCGGTTGGCCATCCGGCGGCTGGTCGGAGTCAGTTGCGTGCTGGCCTTATTCGTTGTCCTGGTGCTGGCGGTGGTGTTGACGGTTTTCCCGGTGTTCTGGACCCAGTTGGCCGATCTGCTCCGGGAATTTCCCTCCTATCTGGCCCAAGGGCAGCAAGTGCTGCTCAACCTGCCAGAGCGTTACCCGGTGATCACCGAAGTCCAGGTCCGGGAGCTGGTCGGCACCATCCGTTCCCAGGTGGGTAGTCTGGGGCAGCATGTGCTGGCGATTTCGCTGACCTCGATGGTCAATATCATGACCCTGCTGGTTTACCTGGTGTTGGTGCCTTTCCTGGTCTTCTTCCTGCTCAAGGACAAGGATTTGATCGTGGCTTGGATCGGCCGGCGTTTGCCCCGGGAACGCCGGGCGGCCAAGGATCTCTGGCGAGATCTGGACGCCCAGATGGGCAATTACGTGCGGGGCAAGTTCTGGGAGATTCTGCTGGTCAGCGTCTTGAGTTTCGTCTCTTTTACCATCCTGGGCCTGCAATATGCCGTCCTGCTGGCCACCCTGACCGGCTTGTCGGTGCTGATTCCCTATGTCGGGGCCGTGGTGGTCACCATTCCGGTGCTGCTGCTGGGTTATTTCCAATGGGGGGTAGGCGGTGAACTGGCCTGGTTGCTGGTGGTTTACGGTATCATCCAGGCCCTGGACGGTAATCTCTTGAATCCCCTGCTTTTTGCCCGGGCGGTAAATCTCCATCCGGTGGCCATTATCGTCGCCATTCTGGTCTTTGGCGGCCTTTGGGGCTTCTGGGGGATTTTCTTCGCCATCCCCCTGGCCACCTTGGTCAATGCCCTGCTGATGACCTGGCCCCTGGTTCCTGACCCGGAAGACCACGAAACCGTGGGTAAATAGCTGGCGACGATCGGTCCTGTCGTAGTTCCGGCCATTCAGCCTTCCGGACTTGCTCGGCCGACGATCCGCCGGCGGTGATTGAAGGGAGCAAAATGCCAACCATAAACAACCAAAAAAACATGGCGGCGGTCGCCTCGACCGGGGGAGCGATCTTCTGTGTCCTTAACCTGCTCGGTGTCGGCATTCCCCTCTGCGAGACGTCCGGGTGCGAACTGCACGGGGAAATTCGCATCCTGGGGCAAAGCCTTTATCTTTACGGGGCGATCTTCTTTGCCACCACCGCCATCGTACTCGGAGTTTTTTCGGCTAAACAAGAAGGTGGCAAAGAGGCCATCCTGGGGCTGTGGCTCTCCGCCGGGCTGGTGATCAACGCGGGTCTTCTGGTCACCCAGGCCGCCACGGTGCCGTGTAACAGTTGTCTGGTGGTGGCCGGCCTTCTGGGGTTGACTGCCTGGCTGGCCAGGTCGGTTTGCAAATTGCCACCCAAGCTCTTGCAGGCATGGGCGTTATTGTTCTTGATTGCCCTATTCGGGCTAGTCCGGCAAGCCGCGGGGCCGATTGCCATCCACGGTGATGATTCCGCCACCTTCCGCATCTTCTTTGCCCCGTCTTGCCCCGCCTGCCAAGACAAGTTAGACGAGCTGGCAAGCTTCCCCGAGCTGGCCGACCACATCGCCATCTACCCGGTGACCCTGCAACCCGGCGATACAGCCCATCTGGTCCGGATGCAAAAGGCAATCGAAGCAGGCGAGCCATGGTCGGCTGTTGTTAAAAGCGGACGAGGCGAAGCGAATAAGCCATCGTGGAGTGAGCAGTGGCGGATGAATTTTCTCACTTGGAGAAATAAGGCATTCATGGCCGGGATTGGCGCTTCTTCCGTTCCTTATACGCTGACCAGCGCCGGGTTACCGATAGAAACTGACGGTGCGAGAGCTATAGACAGCCTGGGCCTGGATATTGGCTGTCCTTCAGCCAGCGAAGGGCAACACCCGCCTCTTGCCGGGGATGAGCCAGCCAGTTGCCAAGAACAAAAGCAAGACACCCCCTTCCTTTTGCGCATGGAGGGAGGCCCTGGCGAAGTGTCTGCACAGTGATTGGGTATACTTTTAACTCTTTTAGTTATTTATTGATTTATAATTAGCTCATTAAGTTGGTTATAGAGAGGCTCTAATATGTCAAAAACCTGGTATCCTGTTATTGACTATAAAAAATGTATTGAGTGCGGTGTTTGCACAAATAAATGCAAAATGGGGGTATATGATTTAAAAAAATTACCTGCACCTGTTGTCAGTAATCCAGAGAATTGTGTTCATGGCTGTCATGGATGTGGAAATCTTTGTCCTACTGAAGCGATCACCTATGTAGGCGACCATCAGGATGGAAGTGAAAAATTGCATTTTTTAACTTTGTTTAATGAGGATCATGGAGGATAAAGATATTATGAAATCAAAAAGGAGTTAACCGTCATTCGGTTAACTCCTTGTTTTTCCTGGTGCACCCGGCAGGATTCGAACCTGCGACCTACGGATTCGTAGTCCGTCACTCTATCCAGCTGAGCTACGGGTGCCTGTTGATTTCAAGCAGAAGGGGTTTATAACGTATTTCGCCGCTTGGGGCAACCGGAAACTTGTTGTGCTGCTTGTCAGCAGCTAGTGCTCCAGGACAAACTCGTAGGTTATGCCGGTTTTGTCCAGGTGCTGCAGGAAATGTTTCAGGCCCTGCAGGTTTTCCACCGTGAAGTGGGTCTGCCAGGCCGAGTTGCGGGTCGGGGTCTGGCGCGAGAGCAGTTCGATTTCGGTGAGCTGGATATCCTCGGGGGCGACACTTAGTATCATCAGTACCCGGTTGCGGGAAGGGGCCGCCAGGATCAGCAGGGTCTGGGGTTTGTGTATCCGGGTGGCTTTAAGATTCCAGCGCACTTCGACTACATCCTCGCGTTGGACTCCCAGGCCGGCCATGGTCTGGCACTCCTTGCGGTGGATCGACAGCCCCCGTTCACTGAGCAGCCCGTAAAGCCCCTTCTCGGTGGGTACCGGATTGCAGCAGCGGGAGAATTTGACGCAGGCCGGATCCAGGGTGTCGAGGTAAATCCGGTTCAGGGAACCGGTGGGGGGTTGCAGCAGGGGCCGGTCGGCGCACAATTCCTGGATGATTTCAGCAACCAGTTCCTGCAGGCGCAGACTGCCTTCCCCCACCGCCCGTAACAGATCATCCGCGGTTTCGACCCCGAAACAGGTGAGAAGTTGATTAATGCCGGGGCTCTCCAGGATCTCGCGAGGGATGCCGTAGCGCTTCAACTCCTGCTTGACGATGGAGCGCCCGATGCTCAGGGCCAGGTCCCGGCGCCGGTGGCGGAACATTCTGGCCAGTTCGGCCCGGGCCTTGGGGGTTTGGCAAAGATGCTGGATGCCCGGTTCAAAACGTACCGGTTCCTGCTGGGTGATGATGCTGACTTGTTCACCGTCCTGGAGGACATATTCCGGCGTTACCCGTTGCTGGCCGACCATGGCGCTGACGCAGCGTTTGCCGAGATCGGTGTGGATCTTGAAGGCGAAATCGAGCACGATACTGGCCTTGGGTAACATGATCAGCCTGCCCCGGGGAGTGTAGGTGTAAATCTCCTTGCGGCCGCTGGTGGCGATCATATCCTGGTAGGAAGCGGATTCGTCGCTGCCCATCAGGGCGAACATCTCGCGGATCTCGCGGGTCAGGCTGGCGTCTTCCAGGCCCTGGTCCTGGCTTCGGCTGGTCCAGCCCCGCAGCAGACCGGCCCGGGAGGAGTTCTGCATCGTCGGGGTCTTGATTTTGAACAGCACGTGCTCGCCCTTGATATTGGAGCGGACATGCAAGCTCTGATAGCCAGTGGATTTGGGATTAGCGATAAAATCCCGGATAGACCGGGGAATCGGCGGGAAATGCTGATCGACCAGCCCCAGGGCCCGGTAACAGTTCTGGACATCGTTGGTGGTGATTTCCACCTCCAATGGATGGTTGATATGTTTGCGCAGCAACTTGTGCTCATGGTCGAAATAGGCCCACAGCCCTTTGGGTCTGATCCGGATATCGGCGGTGATCCAGGCCAGCCGGCACTTCTCTTCCAGGATGCGTTTCATCTCGATGATGGTTTCGCTGTTGGCCAGCTTGGCGATCTGGTGGTTGACTTTCTGGCTCTGGCGGGGAAACTTATAAGTCAGGGCCAGGTCGTAAAGTTCGCGTTTGATGGCGTAAAGACCCATCGCCTTGGCCAGGGGCGCGTAAATGTTGAGAGTTTCCTCGGCGATTTTCTGGCGTTTGTGGCGGGGCATCGAGTTGAGGGTGCGGAGGTTGTGGAGGCGGTCGGCGATTTTGATCAGCATTACTTCCAGCCGGGCGGCCGCTCCGGAAAAGAGCTTGCGGTGGACCAGTTTGTAAAAATGCTGGCGATCACCGCTGAAGGCGGCGATTTTGGTGCAGGCCTCCACCGTGGCCTCGACGTTGGTGCCGAACATATCGCCGATGGTCTCCGGGGTGATTTCCGGGACATCCTCGATGGTGTCGTGCAACACGGCGGCGGCCAGGATCTCCGGATCGCGGACATCCAACTCCTCGACCAGGATCAGGGCCACCTGCAGGGGGTGGCTGATGTAGGCCTCGCCGGATTTGCGCCACTGGTCCTGATGGGCGTTGACCGCGAAGGAAAGGGCCTGCCAGAAGAGTTTACTGGGGCCTTCCTGGTCGCCCAGATACTTTTCTACCCGTCGGCAATATTCGGCGATATCAAAAGCCGCTTGCCCCGGGGAGCCCAGCGGACAAGCGGGGGCGGGCGCCGAAGACGGGAGGCTTTCACGGTGCTGGTCTTTTTTTGAGGTCTTCTGATCAAGCTTTGTCATTATCAAAACCGTTACAATAAGCTATACTCGGCAACATGATAAGGCAGGTTGTAGGAGATAAGACCGCTAATTTCAAGTGGAAATGACGAAACAGGATTAATTGCCGCCAGCGGCAGGGAGTTGCTTGATGACAGAGTCGGGAAATAAGCCCCCCAAAAAGCGGGGCAGGTTGCCAAAGGGAAAACCAAAAAAATCTTCGTCCCGGGGAGGCCAGGGCGGCGGCTCGCCGGTGTTTGGCCTTGGCCCCCGGGGGGCGGCAAGTCCAAAGCCGGAGGCCCGGGGGGAGTCCCGTCGGGGCCGGTCTCGCTCACCGGAGGGCGGCGGCGGGGTATCCGCGGCCGCCGGCCCGATGGAAGCGGTGCTGTCCTTTTTGCACGGCCGGGAAAAGGGGGCCAGCGCCACCGAGATCGCCGCCGCCCTGGCCGAGCAGCCGGATTTTGATCGGCAACTGCTCAAAAAGACCCTGGGGGAGCTTGACCGTCGCGGTTGGCTGGTCAGCCGCCGTAGTCGCTATTCGTTGGCTCCCGGCCTGGAGATCTGTCCCGCCGAGTTGAGCGTGCATCCCCGGGGCTTTGGTTTCGCCATGCTCAGCGAGACCGCCGACGCGGCCCGTTACCACAAGGATATCTTCCTGCCCCCCGACACCCTGGGCGGGGCCGTGCATGGCGATAAGATCCTGGTGCTGGTGGTCAAGAGCCGGGCCGACAAGGCCGAAGGCCGGGTGTTAAGGGTGCTGGAACGCGGCATTACCAGCCTGGTCGGGATCTATGTCAGCGGCGCCACCAGCGGCCTGGTGACTCCCGAGGATGATCGGCTGCCTTTCAAGGTCGTGGTCCGTCGGCCGCAGAATGGCGGGGCCCGCAACGGCGAGGCGGTGGTGGTGGAGATCACCCGCTTCAAGGAGCAGGGCAACCCCGAAGGGCGGATTGTCGAGGTGTTGGGCGATCCCGCCGAGGCACCGGTGCAGATTGAAATCGCCATCCGCAGCCATCAACTGCCCCATCGCTTTAGCCCGGCCCTGCTGGCCGAAGTCGAGGCTTACAGTGAGCGGATCGAGCCGGAACCCGGCCGACTCGATTTACGCGAGATTCCCCATGTAACCATCGATAGTGAATCGGCCCGCGATTATGACGACGCGGTGGCGGTGGAGCCGCTGGCTAAAGGCGGTATGCGGCTTTATGTCTCTATTGCCGATGTCAGTCATTATGTCCAACCCGGCAGCGCCCTGGATGACGAGGCTTATAAGCGGGGCACCAGTGTCTATTTTCCGGGGCGGGTGGTGCCGATGCTGCCCGAGCGGCTCTCCAACGATCTCTGCAGCCTGGTCCCCGACCAGGATCGTTACACCATGAGCGCCATTATCGATTTCGACAGTGCAGGGCAAAGGAAGAGCGCCCGTTTCGGCAAAAGCCTGATCCGCAGCCGCCACCGGCTGACCTACACCAAGGTCAAGGCGATGCTCGAGGATCGGGAGCCGGAGCTTTGCCAACGTTATGCCGATATTCTGCCGGACCTTGAGCAGATCGCCAAGCTGGCCGCCAATCTTCACCAGGTGCGGATGCAACGGGGCAGTATCGGCTTTGAGATCCCCGAGGCCGATATCGTCCTTGATGATGATGGCCATATCGACCATATCCGCCGGGGTGAGCGCAATATGGCCCACAAGCTCATTGAGGAGTGCATGCTGGCCGCCAACGAGGCGGTGGCCGAGTTCCTGGAGCGGCAACAGGCGCCCACCCTGTACCGCATCCATGAAGACCCGGATCCGGTTAAAGTCGCCGAATTTACCGAATTTGCCAGCGCCATGGGGTTGCAGTTGCCCAAGGGTGAGCCCGGCCCCGCCTGGTTCGGGCAGGTGCTGGCGCTGGCCGCCGGCACCCCCCGGGAGTATATTGTCAGCAGCCTGCTGTTGCGCTCCCTGCAGCAGGCCCGTTACGCCCCGGAGAATGTCGGCCATTTCGGCCTGGCCGCCACCCATTACACCCACTTCACTTCGCCCATTCGCCGCTATCCGGATCTGATGGTGCATCGCGTACTGGCCCGCCTCACCGCCGCCGAGGGTGGTAAGAAAAAAGGGCAAAAGCCCGGGCCGGTTGGCGCCGAAGGGCTGGCGCCGGCGGCCGATCTGGCCACCGCCGGCCTGGAACTCTCCCGCCGCGAGCGGCTGGCGGTGGATGCCGAACGCAACGCCACCGAGCGGCTGGTGGCCCTCTATATGGCCGACAGGATCGGTGAGGAATTCGACGCCGTGGTCTCCGGGATCAGTTCCTTTGGCATGTTTGTTGAGCTGGTGGAGATCATGATCAGCGGTGCCGTGGCCCTTACCGATCTTACCGATGATTACTACGAGGTGGATGACAAAAGCCACCGCCTGGTGGGGCGCAACAGCAACCGGATCTACCAGATCGGCAATCCCATCCGGGTGCGCCTGAGCAGTGTCGATCAGCGCCGCCGGCGGCTTAATTTTGTAATTGCCTGACGCGGTTTGCGGCTTTCCCCCACTGCCTGCGGAGGCTTGGGCTTATTCCAGCTGGTCGGCAAACTCTCCCAACGGGCAGGTTGTGCAACGGGGCTTGCTCTTGCGGCAGTATTCCTTGCCCAGGCGGACGATCAGGGCGTGGTATTCGTTGTAGAGTTGGACTTCGGCCGGCAGGGCGTCGTGGAAAATTTCCTGGATCAACTGGTAGTCGGCCTCCTCTGGCAACGCTCCGTGGCGGCTGAAAATCCGGTGGGTATAGGTATCCACCACGAAAAACGGCCGCCGGGCGGCGTAGAGCAGGATGGAATCGGCGGTTTCCGGGCCGATTCCCTTGATCTCCAGCAGTTGTCGCCGCAGGGTGTCGCTCCGCTGCGCCAGAAAAGCCGCCAGGCTGTCATGCTCGGCGTGGATGCGGCCCAGCAGGTTCTGCAGCCGCTCGGCCTTGATGTTGTAGTAGCCGGCCGGCCGGATCAGGGCGGCCAGTTCGGCGGCGGGTAGGATGGCCAGCCGGGCCAGGCAGGTATCCTCGGATAAGGACGTCTCTGTTTGAAGAGCGAGCGGGCCGTCGGGGCCGGTGGCGGGAGGGGCGGCCGTCGCCTGGTGCGCTGCGCCGGGCAGCAGTTCCGCCGCTTTCAGATTGGCAATGGCCTGCTCGACGTTGCGCCAGGCGGTGTTCTGGGTCAGCACCGCGCCGCTGATGATCTCCAGGGCAGTATCCCCGGGCCACCAGTACTGGGGGCCGAAATGCGCCCACAGCCGCTGATAGATGTCGCTGATGGTGAGGCTGGACATGGCTGGGGTAGGGAATCAGTCGGAGCGGATAAAGAAGAAATAGATGGCAATAGCCGCCGCCCCCAGGCCGACTCCGATCACCGGCAGCAGTTTACCCAGCTGCAGCTCGCCATCGATAATCAAATCCTCCATCAGCGGGGTGCCGGAAAAGGCCCAGAGACCGATAAGCAGGGCGACGAGCACCAGGGTGTTGAGCGACTGGCGGTAGAGCTGGTAACCGATAAAAACCAGAAAGGGCACCAAAAACCAGGGGTTGGTGAAAAGCCCCACCACTTCGACCTCGCTTAACTGCTCCGGAATCCCGGTGTCGGCTATAAAACCGGTTATCGAATCCAATAAATTCATTCGCTCAACCTCACAAAGTTCATCTACCCAATCAGCCGCTACCATTGACTAAACGGCGAGCAGTGCCGCAAAGACGCGGTCTTACTGGTAACCGTTCAGCAGTGCCGCAGATTTGGGCAAGCGGTTCCGGCGATTATAGCAGCGCTATATCGCCGGAGCCGATCGCCCAAAGATGCGGTGCTGCTGAACGGTTTAGCGGCGGGTAGCCTGCTTATAGACCTTAATAGCACAGAACGAGCCGCACATGCTGCAGGCGTCGCCAGTGTAAGTATTGCCTTCTTCACGGTAACGCCGGGCCTTCTCGGGGTCAATGGACATTTCGATTTGCCCCTTCCAGTCCAGGGCGCCGCGCCGTTTGGCCATTTCGATATCCTGATCCATGGCCCCTGGCACCCCTTTGACGATATCGGCGGCATGGCCGGCAATCCGCGAGGCGATCACCCCGTCGTGGACATCCTGGGGGCTGGGCAGCTTGAGGTGTTCCGCCGGGGTTACGTAGCAGAGGAAATCGGCCCCGGCCGACGCGGCGAGGGCGCCGCCGATGGCCCCGGTGATATGGTCATAGCCCGGCGCGATATCGGTGACCAGCGGCCCCAGCACGTAGAAGGGGGCGTTGTGGCAGAGCCGCTTTTGCAGCAGCACGTTGGCCTCGATCTGGTTGAGCGGCACATGGCCCGGCCCTTCGATCATCACCTGGACGCCGGCCTCCCAGGCCCGCTGGGTCAACTCCCCCAGGTGGATCAACTCCTGGACCTGGCCGCGGTCGGTGGCGTCGGCCAGGCAGCCGGGGCGGATCCCGTCCCCCAGGCTCAGGGTCACTTCATGTTCGCGTAGAATCGCCAGCAGCTCGTCGAAGTGCTCGTAGAGGGGATTTTCCTGCTGGTTGTAGCTCATCCATTCGATGGTGAACGAGCCGCCCCGGCTGACCACGCCCAGCTGGCGCTGGTGGTGGTTGACCCGCGCCAGGGTGTCCCGGGTGATGCCGCAATGGACGGTCATGAAATCGACCCCGTCGCGGGCCTGCTCCTCAATGGTCTGGAAGATATGATCGACGCTGACTTCGCCGATCTTCTTGCCCTCCCGTTCGACACACTGGGCGATACTCTGATAAATCGGCACCGTGCCCAGGGGAACGGGGCAATTCTGGAGGATTTCCCGGCGGATGGCGCTGATCTCACCGCCCATGCTCAGGTCCATCACCGCGTCGGCCCCGGCCTTCATGCAGATACAGAGCTTCTGCAGTTCGTTTTCCAGCTCGGGGTGGTCCTTGGAGGAGCCGATATTGGCGTTGACCTTGGTTTTAAGGCCCTGGCCGATGCCGGTGATGCGGTCAAAATCGTGGTGCCGGTTCTTGGGGATACAGATGGTGCCGTCGGCCACTCCGGCCATCAGGGTCTCGGCACTGACCTGCTCCTGGGCGGCGCATTGTTGAAAAATCGGGGTAAGCTTGCCATCTATGGCGTCCTGGCGAATGGTCATGGCTGGTAGGTTCCCGCCCGCGGCACCGGTGGTGCTGTAAGGGGCTCTGGTTCAGGGTTGATGGGCCGGGCCCCGTAGTGGGAGACCGGAGGGAAAGGCTACGAATTTACCAATATTTGCTCATCAACCACGTCGACACGTCCGGGGACGAAAACCCATACAGCGTGCCGCATCGGGGGTCCGGCTCTGCGCCCCGGCGGCCAGCTCTTCCAGGCCGGGGCGATCCAGGATGGTGATCCGGGGGCCGTCGCTGGCGATCAGGCCGCCCTTGTTCAGCTTGCCCAGAATCCGCGACAGGGTTTCGGGGATGGTGCCCAACAGCCCGGCCAACTGGTTTTTGCTCACCGGCAGCTGAATTTCGGTGGCGCCCTGCTGCTGGTCGCTTAAAAAAAGCAGGTGGGCGGCCAGCCGGCCGGGCACTTCCTTCAGGGAGAGCTCCTCGATCAACTGGGCGAATTTTTTTAACCGCCGGGAAAGGGCGGCCAGCATATTAAGGGCCAGTTCCGGGTGGCGGTGGATCAACTCGATAAAGGCCCGGCGGGGGATAAAAAGTACCCGGCTGTTTTCCAGGGCCAGGGCGTGGGCCGGGTAGGGGGAGCCGATAAAGACCGCCGCCTCGGCAAAGGGCTCGCCGGGGCCGAAGATATGCAGAATCTGCTCCTTGCCTTCCAGGGAGAGCTTGTAGATCTTGACCCGGCCGCTGACCACCAGAAAAAAACCCTCGCCGGGGTCTCCTTCAGCGAAGATAGTGGCCCCCCTGGCATATTCCTGATCGGTGGCGATCATCGCCAGTTCGTCGCATTGCGGGCGCTCCAGTCCCTTGAACAGTGGCACGGAAGCCAGGAAATCGGCGATATTCATGATTAATTTCCGAAAAGTGCTTGCATTTTATCCCTGGAAACGCTTTGTTGTCGTGGTTTTTCCAGTGGTTGAAGATTTCTTAGAGGTTGCTGTTATGACTGTGCTGGATGCCGGTATTATCGCCGTGCTGGTTTTTTTCGTGGCCTGGGGGACCTGGGTGGGACTGATCCGGCAACTGTCGCTGGTGGTGGCACTGCTGGCCGGTTTCGCGGTGGCTGGCCGTTATGCCGGCGAGGTGCAGGAAGTGGTGGCGCCGGTGATCGCCTCGCCCCGGCTGGCCTTCCTGCTTACCTACCTGGTGCTGCTGCTGCTGGCCTATGTCCTGATTCGGCTGCTGGCCCTGGTACTGCGCAAGCTGGTCAATGTTTCCCTGACTCCCTGGTTTGACAAGGTAACCGGTGGCGCCTTCGGTTTGGCCAAGGGCTACCTGTTGCTGGTTATCTTTTACCTGGCCTTCTCCGGTTTGTCCACCGCCTTGAATCCGCTGCTCCATAACTCCTGGTCCAGCCCCTATCTGGAGGCCGGCTCCCGTTGCTTGCAAAGCCTGGTCCGGGACGAAGCGCTCCGCGAGGTCTTTGTGCCCCGCCTTCCGGCCATCAGCGACACTGAACCGATCCCCGGCCAACCCCCGCCATAGTGTATGCGTAAGCCTGGCTGCTGGCTTGAAGAGCCGGTGCTGCTGGACGGTTACGATTCGGTGGTGCGCCAGAGGGTATGAATCAGGGCGACGGCCGGGGCCAGGATCAGGGTGACGACCAGCAACAGCCGCCGCTGCACGGCGCTTTCCCGGATTACTTCGGCCAGACCGGCGGCGACCGGTAGGTCGGCAAAGAAGACCAACCCCACGACCAGGAGCACCAGCAGCGAGATCAGTACCACTTCCGCCATCACCAGGGAGCGGACAAACTGCTGGGCGGCGTTTAACAGGGTGCGCACCCAGACCATTTTGCCGGTCATCTCCGACATCGTGGTGAATCCCTGGTCGCATTCCCCCAGGCTGTCGATCAGGGCGCGATAACGGGCGCCGGTGAGGTTCTTGAGGCTGCTGCCGCTGATTTGCCCCACGGTCTTCTCCACCTTGTCCAGGGTTTCCTGGAAATTGGGGAAAAATGATTTATACGGGTATTCCCGCCACAGCCGGCGGAAACTTTCCAGCTGTCTGGCCACCTGTTCCAGACGTTTATACAGGGCGTCGATGCGGGCTTCCTGCAACCGGTGACAACTCTGGAGCAACTGGCGGGATTGCTCGCTGACATCGAGCAGGTCGTAATAACTCTGCCGCGCCTCGTGCTGTTCGATGATCTCCAGATCACCCCGCAGGGTCTGCAGTTCCTCGTCCTCCGGTGCCAGCCATTGATCCATCTCCTGGCAAGTGACCCGGGCCTGGGCCAGGCTTTCTTCGGCTTCCTGCCGCTGGCGCTGCAGTTGGCCGCGCAGGATATCTTCCACCGAGTCGGCCACCGGCAGCAGTTCCGGCTCCATCAGGGTATGGATAAAATAGGTTTTCTCCTGGCCGATCAGGGTGCGGAGCCGGTTTAAGGAGTGTTGCCGGTCATATCTGATCCCCAACAGGATCTGGCGGTAATTGGCCTCGGGGCAGTCGCGGTTAAAGGAGATGATGTTGTCCAGGGCCTGGGTGGCTTTCCAGGCATTGTCCATCAGCAGGTAATAGCGGGCCAGCAGTAGGTTGACATAGATCCGGTCCTTGTCGGTGAGCGCCATTTTCAGTCCGCTTTCCAGATAATGGCCGATATCCTGCAGGCGTTCCTGTTCCAGGGCCACCAGGGCCCGGCCGATGGTGGCATACAGCACCTTGCCCTTGGGGCGGCGGCTCTCGGCGACAAACTGTTCATCGGACCGCTGGTATTGGCCCACCCGCAGGCCATCCAATCCTTGGGAAAAGTTGCTGTTGTCGGTGCTGATCGCCTCCGGCCGGCCCAAGGATTCCCAGCGGCTGTGGGCGGTCAGGGCGATGGCGGCCAGAAAGCGGGGCTGGTAAACCTTGTTAAGATCGAAATAGCTGACATAGACCCGCAACAGATCATCCTTGCGCAACTGGGCCGGGCTGATCCCCGCCGCCAGCTGGCCGTTTAGTTCCTGCTGGCTGGTCATCGCCTGCTGGAACAACTCACTGATCGTCGCCAGGGGCAGGTAGCCCACGGTGGGCAGCCCCTGGCTCTGCATGGTCAGCATCTTGGTTGGACAGGCGGCGGCGGCGTGGTTGGTCATGCCGCAGTAAAAACAGGGCGGCAGTTTGCCCTGCCGGGGTAGGTGGCGATGGGGAAACAGCGGGGCCTGCTTCTCGTGGCCGGCGGCGGCCAGCAGCAGCGGAGTCAGGCCGTTCTCAGGCTCTCCCAGGCGGTGCTCCCCGAGTTGCTCATGAGCGTCGGCCTCTTCCCAGTATTGCCGCAGGGCGGCGGTCAGGTAGGGGATCTCCGGGGTCAGTTGTTCCCAGTCGATTTCCTGCCACGCTATGGTCGCTGCCGCCGGGGCGGCGGCGGTTGCTTCGGCGGGATCGGGTGCTGACGGCGGTTCGCCGGCCAGGTCCATCACCAGGCGCAGCGGCACCGGCCCCAGCATTGCCTGCCAGTCGACTTTCTTTTTCAGGCCGCCCAGGCCGCGCGACCAGGAGCGGCAGGCGGCCTCCGGCTCGCGGAAGTGGAAGAGCAGCAGACCGTCGTGAAACTCCGGCGGGTTGCCGCTGTCCTGCTGCAGAACGTTCTGCAGGGCCTGCACAAAGCGCGGCCAGCGTTCCCCCAGCAGTTGCGCGCCCTTCCTGTTGTCGGCCTTGACGGCCATCAGCAAGCCGTTTTGGGTGGTGGACATAAACGCTCCTTTAGCCCGTCGTAACTCGGCAGATCAGGTGGTCTGCTTGAGAATCTGCTGGGCGTCGGCGTTTTTAGGGTCGATGCGGATCACCTTGCTGGCCCAGTTATCGGCCCGCATGGGCAGCCGCATTTCCATGTAGGCGTGGGCCAGTTGCAGCAGCAATTCGATATCCTGGGGCGTTCTGGCGGCGGCGGTTTCCAGCAGGCGGGTGCCTTCGTTGTATTCCCCGACCTGGACCAGGGCGGCGCCGATCTTCTTGTTGAGGTAAGAGCGTTCGGGATCGGCCTTGATTACCTCCCGCAGGGCCTTGACCGCCAGGTTGTAAAAGCCGCCGCGCAGGGCCAGTTCCGCCACCTCCTCCTTGAAATCGATATCGTTGGTTTTGTGGCGCAGCACCAGCTTGAGCACCTTTTCGGCCTCCTGGGGCTGGTTTTTCTTGAGCAGCAGTTTGGCAAATTGCAGGGCGCGATCGGTATGGCGGGGGCTGATCTCCATGGCCCGGGCGAAATAGCTGATCGCCTGGTCGGTGTTTTGGCGCTTAAAGGCGATCTGCCCCAGGGCGTGGTAGGAGGTGACATCCAGGCGGTTGCGCTGAATGGCCTTTTCAAAACAACTCTGGGCCTTGACGATATCTCCCTTTTTGGCAAAAAGCCGGCCCATCTCACGAAAGGGCCGGGAAGACTGAGGGTTGGCCTCGGCGGCCTGTTTGGCCGCGGCGAGGGCCCCGGCCAGATCACCCTTTTCTTCCAATTCCCGGGATTTGCTCAAATGCTGGGTCTGGGAATCGGGGTTGCGCAGTCGATTGAGCAACTCGTTGATCTTGTGTTCCAGGGTGGCGGTGACAAAGGGCTTGGTCAGGTAAGCGTCGACCTCGTGCTCGGCGGCTTCGGCGACGATATCCATATTGGCCTCGGCGGTGACCATCAGAAAGGGGACATCGCGGGTGGCGCGCTTGGCGCGGACCTTGTTGAGCAGTTCGGTGCCGCTCATCTGCGGCATGTAGTAGTCGGAGATGATAAAATCGATCCTGATATTCTCATCCTGCAGGATCTTCCAGGCGTCCCGGCCGTTGGCTGCCTCGTAGAACTCTTTGCCGTAGTGTACCAGTTTGAGCATAGCCCGGGTCGAACGACGCATGTTATCGACGTCGTCGACAATCAGAAAATTCATTTCCCCGGGGTCGAGAATCTGGGCCGCTTGCTCGTTACTCATGGTCGATAATCCTGGTTGACGGGAATGGTGAAATAAAAGCGGCTGCCCTGGCCCGGAGTGCTCTCCACGGCGATTTTGCCGCCGTGGAGTTCCACCGCCAGCCGGGCAAAATAAAGCCCCAGGCCGCTGCCCACCATGGTGTCCTGGTGCTCCGAGAGTCGGTGGTATTTCTCAAAGACCTCCGGCAGTTTGTCTGCCGCGATTCCCGGACCCTGGTCCTGGACAAAAAATTCCACTTCGTCGCCCACCAGCCGGTAGCCAAAACGTACTTCCGACTCCGGCGGACTGTAACCCAGGGCGTTGATCAACAGATTCTGCAGCACCCGCAGCAGCATGACCCGGTCCACCTTGATGATCACCTCCCTTTCCTCCGGCACCAGTGGTTTGACTGTGATGCCGCGGATGGTCGCCATGCCTTTGATATCACTCAACGATTCACTGATCAGCAGGGCGGGGTCCACCTGTTCGCGGATCGGCTTGAAGCCGCCATCCTCGATTTTATCGATGGTGGTCAGATTGCTGACCATCCGCACCGCCTTGTGGCAGGCAACCTGGGCCGATTCCAGGAATTCGGCCATTTCGCCGCTGACGCTGTAGGAGATGATATCCAGGTTGGCCACCACTTCCGACAGCGGCCCCTTGAGGTCGTGGACCAGCAGCCGGGACAGCTCGGCCCGCAGCTGTTGCTGGTGCTGTAGCTCCCGGTTGCGCTGGCGCAGGGTGTTGCGCTGGCGGCGCAACTGCTCCTGCAAATCCTGTTGGACCAGCAGGGCCAGAATAACGCTGCTGAAATCCAGCAGCCGGCTGATATCCTCCTGCTGGAGATCCATCTCGCCGATCTTGTCGGTGGCGTTGATGATGCCGATTACCTTGTTGCGGTGGCTGATGGGTACCGACAACAGCGAACTCTTGCGGTAGCCGCCGCTCTCCAGGTGGCGGGGGGGGAAGCGGGGATCGTCGTTGATGTCGGCGATGTAGAGCGGCTCCCGGTGGGCGGCCACCCAGGCCGCCACTGAGCCCGAGCTCAAGGGCTGTTGGCAGCCGATCAGCTCCTTGCGGCTGGCGGCCTTGACCACCAGCTTCTTGCGGCCCTCCCGCATCATGATGGAACCCTGTTCCACCCCCAGATAAGCCAGGATAATCTCCAGGATCTCCTGGATCCGGCGCTCAAAGCTCTTGCGGGGAGCGTTAATGGTTCGGGAAATGCGGGCAAAACTGTCCAGCAACCGGTTGGCCTGCGCCAGATCGTCAATGGGGTTGCCGCTATCCTGTTCCGGAGTGGTCATGGTCGACCTCTTTATAAATGATCACAGTGACCCTGAGGTAAGCGGTGCTCGCTTACGGTTTATTCCCACTCAATAGTAGAGGGCGGCTTGGATGAGATATCATACACCACTCGGTTGACGCCGCGCACCTCGTTGATGATCCGGCCGGCGATCTTACCCAGCAACTCATAGGGCAGCCGGCTCCAGGTAGCGGTCATAAAATCCTTGGTTTCAACCGCCCGCAGCGCCACCACGTTTTCATAGGTGCGGCCATCGCCCATCACGCCGACACTGCGCACCGGCAGAAAGACGGCAAAGGCCTGGCTGATCTTGTCATACCAGCCGTTTTCAAAAAGCTCGTCGATATAGATGGCGTCGGCCTGACGCAGGATATCGGCGTACTCCTTTTTGACCTCGCCTAAAATCCGCACCCCCAGGCCGGGACCGGGAAAGGGGTGGCGCCAGACCATCTGCCGGGGCAGTCCCAACTCGTCGCCAATGGCCCGGACCTCGTCCTTGAACAGCTCTCGCAGGGGCTCCAGCAGTTTAAGCTGCATCTGCTCGGGCAGTCCGCCGACGTTGTGATGGCTCTTGATGTTCTGGGCCTTACCGGTCTTGCCGCCGGCGGATTCGATGACATCCGGATAGATGGTGCCCTGGGCCAGCCAGTGGGTGTCCTCCAGCCCGCTGGCGGCCTCTTCGAAGATGGTGATAAACATATTGCCGATCACCCGCCGTTTGGCTTCCGGGTCCTCGATCCCCGCCAGGGCGCCCATGAAGCGCTCCTCGGCATCCACCCGGATCACCTTGACCCCCATGTTCTCGGCAAAAGTGGCCATCACCTGGTCGCCCTCGCCCAGCCGCAGCAATCCGGTATCGACAAAAACGCAGACCAGCTGGGAGCCGATGGCCCGGTGGAGCAGGGCGGCGGCCACCGAGGAATCAACCCCCCCGGAGAGCCCCAGCACCACCCGGTCATCGCCCACCTGTGCCTTGATCCGGGCCACCGCGTCGTCGATGATCCGCCCCGGCGTCCAGTAGCCCTGGCAGCCGCAGATCTTGCGGACAAAGGTGTCGATCATGATTTCGCCGCGGGGGGTGTGGTTGACCTCGGGATGGAACTGCACCCCGTACAGCCGCCGCTTGTCGTCCTGGATCGCCGCCACCGGGGCGTTGGCGGTGGCCGCCGCGACGGTGAAGCCCTCGGGCAGCCGGGCGATATGATCGCCGTGGCTCATCCAGACCGGGCTTTTGGCCTCGATAAAAAAGCCGTCAAAAAGTTCACCGGCCTCCTGGCCGGCGGTGATCTCGGCCTGGCCGTACTCCCGTTTGCCGGCCGGCACCACCTCGCCGCCGAAGTGGCGGGCCATGACCTGCATGCCGTAGCAGATCCCCAGCACCGGCACCCCCAATTCCAGCAGCCGTTCATCCAGGGCCGGGGCTCCGTCGTCATATACCGACCAGGGCCCGCCGGAGAGAATGATCCCCCGGGGGGCCAGCGCCTTGACCTCGGCAAAGTCCATATCGTAGGGGTGCAGCTCGCAATAGACATGCGCTTCCCGCACCCGCCGGGCGATCAACTGCGTGTACTGCGAGCCGAAATCGAGGATCAGAATCTTTTCGCTATGAATATCCATCTTATTTTTAATCTCCAGTTACCTTTAGCCCAGGCGGTAGTTGGGGGCCTCCTTGGTGATAATCACATCATGGACGTGGCTCTCCTTGAGCCCGGCCTGGGTGATCTGGACAAAGCGCGCCTTGCGGCGCAGTTCTTCAATACTGGCCGCCCCGACGTAACCCATCCCCGAGCGCAGCCCTCCCATCAACTGGTAGATCATGGCGGAGAGCGTCCCCCGGTAGGGTACCTTGCCCTCGATGCCCTCCGGTACCATTTTGGCCTCGTTGCTGTCGCACTCCTGGAAGTAGCGCTCGCCGCTGCCCCGCTGCATGGCCCCCAGTGACCCCATGCCCCGGTAGCCCTTATAGGTCCGGCCCTGGTAGAGGAAAGTCTCGCCGGGGGATTCGTCGGTGCCGGCAAAGAGGCTGCCGATCATCACCACGCTGGCCCCGACCCCGATGGCCTTGGCGATCTCGCCGGAAAATTTGATGCCGCCATCGGCGATGATCGGAATCTCGTAGCGGTCGGCGACCCTGGCGCAGTTGTTGATCGCCGTCAACTGCGGTACTCCGACCCCGGCCACGATCCGGGTGGTGCAGATCGAACCGGGGCCGACCCCCACCTTGATGCAGTCGGCGCCGGCCTTGATCAGGGCCTCGGTGCCCTCACCGGTGGCGACGTTGCCGGCGATTACCGGCAGTTCGGGGAAGGCTTCCTTGGTGCGGCGCAGGGCGTCAATGATATTGCGGGAATGGCCATGGGCCGAATCCAGCACCACCACGTCCACCCCGGCCTCGACCAGTAGCTCGATATCGGCCGGTGAGCTGTTGACCCCGATGGCGGCGCCGGCCCGCAGCCGGCCCAGTTCGTCCTTGGCGGCCAGGGGGTAACGTTTGAGCTTTTCGATATCCTTGATGGTGATCAGCCCCTGCAGATCGCCAACCTCGTCCACCACCAGCAGCTTTTCGATCCGGTGTTCATGGAGCAGGGCCTTGGACTGCTCCAGGGTAATCCCCGGCCGGGCGGTCACCAGGTTCTTGCTGGTCATCACGTCCCGGACCTTGAGATTCTCGTCGGTGACAAAACGTAGATCGCGGTTGGTGACGATCCCCGCCAGCTTGCCGCCCTTGAGTACCGGCACTCCGGAAATCTGGTTGTAGCGCATGGTCTCGGTGACCTCGCGCACCGTCCGCTCCTCGTCGACGGTGACCGGGTCGATGACCATCCCCGATTCCGATTTCTTGACCTTGCGCACCTGTCGGGCCTGATCGGCGATGCTCATGTTCTTGTGGATAATCCCGATGCCGCCCTCGCGGGCCATGGTGATGGCGGTGCGGTGCTCGGTCACCGAGTCCATGGCGGCGCTCAGCAGCGGCATATTGAGGGTGATCTTCGGGGTCAGCCGGGTGGCGAGGTCGACCGTCGCCGGCAGCACCTCGGAGGCGGCGGGCAGTAGTAGTAAATCGTCGAAGGTGTAAGCGGTTTCGGTAATTTCAAGATCCATGGGTAATACTCCTTGCTGATGATCGGCCAGTATTTTCTGCTAAAGTAAATATTACATGATAACCGGTTTGGCGCCAATAAGCCAAAACCAAAATATCGGGGCTGCTTGCCAATTGCGGGATTGCTCATCATCAGCTATTATTGGGGGATGTTACTGGAAATCAATCCTGATAATCCCCAGCCGCGTTTAATTAAACGGGTGGTGGAGGCCCTGCGCCAGGGGGCGGTGATCTGCTACCCCACCGACACGGTCTACGGTATCGGCTGCGATATCTTCAACCAGAAGGCGGTCAAGCGGATCTATCAGCTCAAACGCCGGCCCCTCGGGCAACCCTTCAGCTTTATCTGCGCCGACCTCAAAGACATCAGCAACTACGCCCACGTTTCCAATACCGGCTACCGGGTGATGCGCAAGAGTCTGCCCGGCCCCTACACCTTTGTGTTGCCGGCCACCAAGCTGGTGCCGAAGATCATGATGAGCAAGCAAAAGACGGTGGGGATCCGGGTGCCGGACAACCGGATTTGCCTGGAGTTGGTGGCCGGGTTGGGCAACCCGATCCTGACCACCTCCGCCGCCCCCGACGATCCGGATTCCCGGCAATTGCAGGCCTTCGAGGTCGAGGAACGCTACGGCCAACTGGTGGATTACACCATCGACGGCGGGCCGCTGAGCGAGGCGCAGCCCTCCACGGTAGTTTCCCTGGTCGATGATGAACTCACGGTGTTGCGGCCCGGCAAGGGAGATCTGGAAGAGCTGGGCGTCACCTGAGCCCTGTATTGTTACTTGATCAAGCCGTCCTTTAAGGACTTGCTCATGGTGAAGTGAACATTCTTGCGGGGGGGGATGTGCATGACCTTGCCGGTGCGGGGGTTTTTGGTGGTGCGGGCCTTGCGCTCGCGTACCGAAAAGCTGCCAAAGCCGCGGATCTCCACCCGGCGGTTCTCCTCCAGGGCCTGCAGGATGCTCTCCAGCATGATATCCACGGCCTGATCCAGATCCTTTTTCAGAAAACCCGGCATTTCCTCGGCTACTGCGTTGATGAGATCCCGTTTCAGCATGTCTGTTTTCCTTTCTTGGTTAGGGGGTGATGGTCCACTCGTACGCGAGGACCGGGGTCAGGTTAAGCGGTGACGTCAATTGTGTTTTCCCCTTGCTGCCCAGCAGCAGGGAAAGCAGGGAAAATTCCCGCCGGGGCGGGTAAATCAGCTCCGGTACCCGGTCGGGGTTCAGGCCGCCCAGTTGGGCGGCAAGCAGGGCCGCGTCGTTGAGATTGCCCAACTGGTCGACCAGCCTCAGCTCCCGGGCCCGGGTGCCGGTAAAGATCCGGCCGTCGGCAAAGGCGCGCACTGTTTCCTTAGACAACCCGCGGCTGTCGGCCACGGCCTCGATGAACTGCTCGTGGACACCGCTGACCATCTCCTGCAGCATCCGGCGCTCCGCGGGCTGGAGTGGCCGGTCGGGGGAGCCGCTGGCCTTGAGTTCGCCGCTTTTAATGGTCTCGCTGCGGTAGCCTATCTTATCGAACAGCTCCTCGAGGTTGGGGAATTTGATGATCACCCCGATGCTGCCGGTCAAGGTGCCGGGATTGGCGATAATCCGTTCGGCCCCCAGGGCGGCGTAGAGCCCACCGGAGGCGGCCACCGAGCCCATGGAGGCCACCACCGGTTTGCGCTGGTTGACCCTTTGGACTTCGGTGAACAGCTCCTGGGAGGCGCCCACCGCCCCGCCGGGGCTGTCGATGCGCAGAATGATGGCCTTGATGTTGTCCTGCCGGCCAAATTCGTTGAGCTGGGCGATAAGTTCATCGGCGGCGGTGAGCACCCCCTTGACCTCCACCACCCCGACCCCTTGCTCATGGCTCCGGCTGGTGAAAAAGCCGGTGGTACCCAGCAGCGAGCCCAGCAGATAACTGGCCGCCACCCAGGTTACCACTCCCACCACCAGTAACAACAAACAGCCACTGAGCAGCGGTCGGCGCCGCCGCCATGGTTCCTCGCGGGCCACCGCTTAGGCCTCGTCTTTGTCGCGGTTCATCTCTTCCTTGAGCAGATCACCCAGGGTGGAGGGGCCGCTCTTGACCTGCTGCTGCTTGAACTCCTCCAGCCGGGCCTCCTCGTCCTCGCCGCTCAAGGCCTTGATGGAGAGACCGATCTTGCGATCCTTGGCCGAGACGTTGATCACCCGGGCCTCGATGGTGTCGCCGACATTGTACAGTCCCACCGGGGTCTCCACCTTCTCCTTGCTCAATTCGGAGACGTGGATTAACCCTTCTATCCCTTCCTCCAGCTCGACAAAAACCCCGAAGTCGGTGACGTTGGTGATCTTGCCCTCAAGCTTGGTGCCGATGGCGTATTTCTCCACCGCCGCTTCCCAGGGATCGGGCTGCAGCTGTTTGATGCCCAGGGAAAAGCGCTCGTTCTCCTTGTCGATCTTGAGCACCACCGCCTGGATGGTCTCGCCCTTGGCGTATTTCTCGCCGGGGTGCTTGATCCGTTCGGTCCAGGAGAGATCGGAGACGTGGATCAGGCCGTCGATGCCCTCCTCAATGCCGATGAAGATGCCGAAATCGGTGATATTTTTGATCTTGCCCTCGATGATCGAACCCACCGGGTAGTTTTCGGCCACCATGTCCCAGGGGTTGGGCTGCAACTGCTTCATGCCCAGGGAGATCCGCTTGGCCTCGGGATCGACGTTGAGCACCGAAACCTCGACCTCGTCGCCCACGGTAACGATCTTGGAGGGGTGTCGCGATTTCTTGGACCAGGACATCTCGGAGATATGCACCAGCCCCTCGACCCCTTCCTCGAGTTCGACAAAGGCGCCGTAATCGGTGATGCTGACCACCTTGCCGGGCACCTTGGCGCCCACCGGGTAGCGCTGCTGGATGGTCTCCCAGGGGTCGCTCTTGAGCTGCTTGACCCCCAACGAGACCTTGCCGTTCTCCTGGTCGTATTTCAAAACCTTGACCTGGATCTCGTCGCCCACCTTGAACATCTTGGAAGGATGGGAGACCCGGCCCCAGGAGAGATCGGTGATATGGCACAGGCCGTCCATGCCGCCCAAATCGACAAAGACCCCGTAGTCGGTGATATTGGTGACCGTGCCGCTGAGTATCTGGCCTTCTTCCAGGGTTTCGCGCATTTCTTCGCGCAACTTCTGGCGGGCCTCCTCCATGATCGCCCGCCGCGAGATCACCACGTTGTTGCGGCGGCGGTTGAACTTGAGGATCTTGAAGTCGAAGCTCTCGCCGATCAAGGCGTCGAGATCGCGCACCGGTCGCAGGTCGATCTGGGAGTAAGGGAGAAAGGCCGGTACTCCGATATCCACCGACAAACCGCCCTTGACCCGGCTGTCGATACGGCCGGTGATGGTGGTGTCGGCTTCCTGGATGCGGGCGATTTCTTCCCACACCTTGATGCCGATGGCCCGTTCCCGGGAGAGTTTGATGCCGCCTTCGGGTTCCCGTTTCTCAACATATACTTCAAAGGTGTCACCGACCTTGACGTCGATTTCCCCTTCTTCGTTACGGAATTCGGTGATGTCGATCTCGCCTTCCGATTTGTCGCCGATATCGACGAGTACGTAGTCCTTGCCGACGGCGATGACCTCGCCGTTGACCACTTCGCCCACATCCGCCACCTGGATGCTCTGTTCAAACAGATCGGCGAAGGATTCCCCGCCGGTGGGGGGTGTTGTGGTTGTGTCTGGGTGATTTGCCATCTTGACGATCCTCCTTAAGATTATGGAAATACGATGGGGTTATATACCAGAGGGCAGCACCAAACACAAATATTTTTCCACTTCAGGAGGCGATAACCAATTGATCGCCGCCGGCGGCCTTGGCCCGGTACATGGCGGCGTCGGCCCGGCTGATCAGGGCGGAGAGCGCTTCTTCCAAAGGTTGTTGCGGTTGGTGTTCAAGATGGGCCAGGCCGCAACTCAGGGTGATTCGCCCCCAGGGGGCTTTCCGGTATTCCTCAAGGATCCGTTGACAGACCGCCGCCGCCTGGTCGGTGCTGGCGTAGGGCAGGATCAGGGTGAATTCGTCGCCACCCTGGCGGCAGCACCAGTCGACATCGGTCCGGGTGTTGGCCAGCAGCAATCGGGCGATGCCCTTCAGCGCCTCGTCGCCGGCCTGATGGCCGTGGCGGTCGTTGTACTCCTTGAATTTATCGAGGTCGATGATGGCCAGATAGAGCGGGTAAGCCTGGCGCCGGGCTCGGGTTGCCTCCTCCCGCAGCTTGCGCTCAAAGCCGCGGAAATTGTAGAGTTCGGTCAGCGAATCGCGCATCGAGAGCTGCTCCAGTTTGCGTACCAGTTCCTGTTCCCGCAGGGCCCGGCGCAGTTTGGCTTCCAGTTCATCTATATTGAAGGGCTTGGTGATAAAGTCGCAGGCCCCGGCCCGGATCACCTCGGTATAGCTGAAGGTCTCGGCATAGCCGGTGATGACGATGACATCGAGTTGGGGATGGAGATCCTTGGCCTTTTTCAGCAGGGTCATGCCGTCCATGCGGGGCATGGTCATATCGGTCAGCAGGATGGCGAAACCGTTGACGGTCAGCTTCTCCAGGGCCTCGCCCCCGTCGGCGGCGGTGGTACAGTGGTAGCCAAAAGAGGTGATGGCTGTCTGCAGCAGTTGCAGGATCTGGGGGTCGTCATCCACCGCCAGGATTTTTACCGGGTCCGGGGAAGGCTGCTCGTTGGGCAGGGTTTTTTCCATGGTGGCCTCGTCGGGCAGGGGTAGCTGACAAAAAATATTGCCTTTTTAGCCATTTTGTCATACAGAGTCAGTTCAGTTGCCGATAGCTATCATTGAAGCACAATTGTGCCGGCGGTGGCAATGGGAATCGCTCCCCGGGAGCGGAAAAGCGCTTATTGCCGATTGCCGCCGGGTACTACAAGCCGAAAGATTACAACGGAGTCACTGGCTGACCATGAAACTTCCACCCCTTAAAATCGGCCCCTTCACCGCGCCGATCCCCCTGATCCAGGGCGGTATGTCCGTCCGGGTATCCACTTCCGAACTGGCGATTCCCGTCGCCCAGTGTGGCGGTATCGGCACCATCGGCGGCTCCGGTATCCCGGTGGATGAACTCAAAGCCGATATCCGCAAGGCCAAAAACGCCACCGACGGGGTGATCGCGGTCAATATCATGTTCGCCATGAAGGATTTCTACGAACTGGTGATGGCCTCCATCGAGGCCGGGGTCGACATGATCATCACCGGGGCGGGTTTTTCCCGCGATATCTTCAAGATCGGCCAGGAGCACAATACCCCCATCGTCTCCATCGTTTCGTCCCCTTCCTTCGCCCGCCTGGCGGAAAAGCTGGGGGCGGCGGCCATCGTGGTCGAGGCCAAGGAGGCCGGCGGCCATCTGGGTACCGACCAGGCCCTGCGCGAGATCTTCCCGGAGGTCCGCAAGGTGGTCAAGAAGGTGCCGCTGATCGCCGCCGGCGGGATCACCAATGGCTACGAGATGGCGGAGATGATGGACCAATACGGGGCCGACGGAGTCCAGATCGCCACCCGCTTTGTCCTCACCCATGAATGTTCGGCGGACGATAATTTCAAGCAGACCATGCTTAAGGCCACCGCCGATGACGTCACCCTGGTGCGCTCACCGGTGGGGTTGCCGGGCCGGGCCCTGAAAACCCCCTTTGTCGAGAAACTGGCCGCCAAAATCGAGATGAAGACCAAGGAGTGCCGCTGGAAATGTCTCAAGAAGTGCGACCACGTCTATTGCATCCTCGACCGCCTGCAAAAGGCCTACCAGGGCGATCTGGAAGACGGCCTCTTTTTCACCGGCGAGAATGTCTGGAAGATGAAGGAAATCATCTCGGTCCGCGAGGTCTTCGAGATGTTTGTCAGCCAGGCCGAGTCGGTCTACCGGGAGCCGGCGGCGCCGGCCGGCGCTTGATGCCGACAATCTACAGCACTACTGAACGTTTACGGCCCGTTAAATCAGCGGTCGTTGGTCCTGGCGAACGCTTACGTTATTGCAAGTTGTGATGAAAGAATCCGAAACTCTGCCCCAGCCCCGCGTTATCCCCCGCTCCGAGCACACCGTCTCCCGCTCCGGCATTGACCGCGAGGCCCTGAAGGTGCTTTACCGGCTGCGGGACGAAGGCCACACCGCCTATCTGGTCGGCGGCGGGGTGCGTGATCTGCTGTTGGGTAAGCAACCCAAGGATTTTGATATCAGTACCAGCGCCAAACCCGGCGAGTTGCGCAAGATCTTCCGCAACAGCCGGATCATCGGCCGCCGCTTCCGGCTGGTGCAGGTCTTCTTCCCCGGCGGCAAGATTATCGAGGTCTCCACTTTCCGTTGCCGCAGCGAGTTTGAGTTGGACGGCAGCGAGGTGGAAACCCTGGCCCAGGACAACACCTTCGGCAATCCACCCGAGGACGCCTTCCGCCGCGACCTGACCATCAACGCCCTCTTTTACGAGATCGAGACTTTCACGGTCATCGACTACACCGGCGGGGTGGAAGATCTGCGTAACCAGCTGGTCCGCGTGGTGGGGGATGCCGAACGCCGGCTGTTGCGGGACCCGGTCCGGATGCTGCGGGCCATCCGCCACGCCGCCCGGGCCGGTTTCGCCATCGAGGGCCAAACCTGGGCGGCCATCCGCCGCCATGTCGATAAACTGGCCCTCTGCCCGGATTCCCGCCTGCGCGACGAACTGTTCAAGGATCTGCGGGCCGGGGCCTCCCGGCGCTGGGCGGAACTGGCTCTGGCCAGCGGCATCTTTTTTGAGTTGTTTCCGTTTTACCGGGGGATCATGCCCACTTGCGACGAGGCCGCCGGTAGCCACCAGGAACTGGCGGCCCCAACGCCGCCGGCGCAACTGCTCTTTAAGCTGCTGACGGTGGTCGATTCGCTTACGACCGGGACTGGCGAGATCAGCGAGGAACTGCTGTTGTCCATGTTGCTGCTGCCCTGGGCCCAGGCCCGTTTCGGGCTGCCCGAGCGGCAATTGAGCCGGGCCGAGGCCTATAAGTTCTCCCGCCAACTGCGGGCCGAGCTGGACGAGATCCTGGCGCCGCTCAATATTAAACGCAGCAACAAGGAAGGCATGGCGGTGCTGCTGAGCAACCTGCCGCTGCTGGTGCACAATTGCCCGGCAAAAGGCGAGCAATGGCCCCGCTGGCTGAGCCGTAAAGGCTATTTCGAGCGCTGCCGGGCCTTTTACGAGTTGTACTTGGCCGCCCTCGCCGAGCAGCCGCCGCCGGCGGCGATCACCAAGGCGATGGCACCGCCGCCTGCCGCCAAAAAACGCGACCGCCCCGCCAGCCGTCCCCGCCCCCGTGGTGGCCGGTCCCCGGCCCATGCCAAGGGCGGGATTTTCGGCCTCAAAAAATAAGTAAACGTTCAGCAGTGCCGCAGATTGTCGGCGACCAGCCAGCGCCTCAAGTACCGCGGGGTACGTAGACGCTTGGCTGCTTGCCGCAATAGGCGGCACTGTGACGTTTACGGCCCGTTAAATCAACGCTTATTGGCCCTGGTGAACGCTTCAAAAATAACAATGGGGATGACCCCATGACTACCGCAGCCGAGCAGCCAAAAGTTGTCCCCGTTGCCCCCTTCTGGCAACCGGCGGAGTTGCGAGCGCTGTCCACCGGCGAGCTGCTGGCGGCCGCCCTGCAGGCCAAGCTGGCCCACCGGCGGGAGCAGTTTTCCTTCTGCAGCATTATCAACGCCAAGTCCGGCCGGTGCAGCGAGGATTGCCGTTATTGCGCGCAATCGCGCCACTACCAGACCGAGGCGCCGGTTTATCCCCTGAAAAGCCAGGCGGAGATCGTCGCCGCCGCCCACCAGGCCAAGGCCGACGGTGCCGGCCGCTTCTCTTTGGTGACCAGCGGCCGGGGGCTGGCGGCGGCCGAGGTGGAGCCGGTGGCGGCGGCCATCGCGGCGGTCCGGCAGGAGGTGGGGATTCCGGTCTGCGGCTCCTTTGGCATCATCGACCGGGCTACCCTGGAGCGTTTCAAAGCGGCGGGGATGAGCCGCTACCACCACAACCTGGAAACCTCGGAGCGTTTCTTCCCCCGGGTCACCACCACCCACAGTTTTGCCGAGCGCTTGGCCACCATCGCCGCCGCCCGCGCCGCCGGGCTGGAGGTCTGCGCCGGCGGCATCTTCGGGCTGGGCGAGGACGATGACGACCGTTTGAGCCTGGCGGCCACCCTGGCCGAGTTACAGGTCGATTCGGTGCCGCTCAATATCCTGATCCCGCTGCCCGGCACCCCGCTGGCCGACACCGAGCCGCCGCCCATGCAGGATATCCTGCGGGGGATCGCCTACTGCCGGCTGTTGTTGCCCGGGGTCTGCGTGCGTCTCTGCGGTGGCCGGGAGGCGGCCCTGGGCGATTTCATGGCCGCTGCCTTCCTGGCCGGCGCCGACGGCATGATGATCGGTGGCTACCTCACCCAGCGCGGCCGCACCCCGGCAAAGGACCGCGAACTGGCGGCGCAGCTGCGGCAATTATGGTCATCGTGAGGCTCCTAGGAAAGCCTGCACGGTCGCAATGGGTATGTGGGTTGATGTGTTCTGAATTGTGTAAAAGGCTTTTATTATGAAGGATTTAACGGAAGCACTCAGTAAATGGGGGGAAGAGGGCACCCTGCGCCAGCTGTTGCCCCTGGAGCACGGCGAAGAGGGCGGCCGGGTAAGGCTGCCCATGGCCGGCGAGGCGGGCAAGACGCCGCAGTGGCGCGAGATGCTTGATTTTTCCTCCAATGATTACCTGGGCTTAAGCCGCCATCCCCAACTGCTGACCGCCGCCGCCGAAGCCATGGGGCGCTGGGGTACCGGGGCCGGGGCCGCCCGCCTGCTCAGCGGCAACCTGGAGATCCACCGCCAGCTGGAAGAGGCCCTGGCGCTGCTCACCGGCCGGGAGGCGGCCCTGCTGTTCGGCAGCGGCTACCTGGCCAATATCGGGGTGATCCCGGCCTTGCTGGGGCGCCACGACACGGTCTTCTGCGACCGCCACAGCCACGCCAGTATCTACGACGGCTGCCGGCTGGCCGGCGCCAAACTCCACCGTTTTCGCCACAACGACTGTAACCACCTGGAAGAGTTGCTGCGCCGCCACCGGGGCCACAACGAAGCCCTGATCATTGTTGAATCCCTTTATAGTATGGATGGCGATATCGCCCCGCTGCCCGAGTTGATTACCCTGAAGGAGCGCTACCAGTGCCGCCTGCTGGTGGACGAGGCCCACGCCATCGGGGTGTTCGGCGAGCATGGGGGAGGCCTGTGCGCCGCCGCCGGAGTCGCCGAGCGGGTGGATCTGCTGCTGGGGACCCTGGGCAAGGCGCTGGGTTCCTACGGCGCCTTCGTCGCCGGCGAGCGTACCACCATCGCCTACCTGCTCAACCGGGCCCGCAGTTTTATTTTTGCCACTGCGCCGCCGCCGGCCACCACCGCCGCCGGGCTGGCCGCCGTCAAGCTGTTGGCGGCGGAACCGCAATTGTTGCAGGAGCTGGAACAGAAGGTCGAGTTCTTCAAAAACCACCTGCGGGAATTGGAGATCGGCACCGAACTGGGCCCCTCCCAGATCATCCCGCTGCCGGTGGGCAAGAGTGACGCCGCCCTGCAACTGGCGGCCACCCTGCGCGACAAGGGGATCTTCACGGTGGCGATCCGACCCCCCACGGTCCCCGCCGGCACCGCCCGCCTGCGCCTTTCCATCACCCGCCATCTGGACGAGAACGACCTGGCCGAAGCCGCCATGCTGCTGGCCAAGGCCTGGCCGGCCGCCAGCGGGGACACCGGGCAAGCAGAGCCGGTGGCTTCGGAGTCGCTGGCTGACTCCAACGCCTGGCGCCAGGTAAAGATCAAAGGGCAAAGCGGCAAATGAAATCGTTGGCGTTGGCCGTAAGCTTTCTTACCATTATCCCCTGGCCGGGTGCCCGGCGGCTGACGGTGAATGAAGATGACCTTACCCGCTGTACCGCCGCTTTCGTGGCGGTGGGGTTGTTGCAGGGGCTGGTGCTGGTGCTGGCCGATTTCGCCTTTGGTTACCTCTTTCATCCCGATCTGGCCTTGTGGCTGGTGCTGCTGACCATGGTGCTGCTCAGCGGCGGTTTCCATCTTGATGGCCTGGCCGACAGCTTTGACGCCCTGGCGGTGAAATCCTCCGGGGATCCGGAGGCGGATCGGCGGCGGCGGCTGGCGGCGATGAAGGATTCAACCACCGGGGCCATCGGCATGCTGGCCATCTTTTTTGCCCTGATAATCAAGTTCCAGGCCCTGCAGACCCTCTCCCATGGCTCTTACGCCAGCTATTATCTCGCCCTGCTGCTGCTGCCGGCGGTGGGCAAATGGGCCATGGTGGCGGTGATGCCCACCGCCGCCGCCTCCCGGCCCGACGGCCTGGGGCGGCTCTTCCTGGGCCGGGTGGGGCGGCTCCAGGTGGCCTGGGCGGCGGCGAGCCTGCTGGCGGCCCTGCTGCTGCCGGCCCTGTTGCTGGCCGCCTACCTGCCGCCTTATTCCTGGCTTTTTTATCTCTTGTTGCCGCTGCCGCTCTGGTGGCTTGCCCGCCTGCTCAGCGCCCTCTGCCACCGCCGCTTCGGCGGCTTAAACGGTGACAACCTGGGGGCCATCAACGAATTTGCGGAAATTTTCTTCCTGCTGGCGGCGCTGCTCTGGCTCCGCTTCGCCCTCTGGTAAAGGCCATGGTTACTACTCTCTATCTAGTCAGGCATGGCGCCACCGAAGGCGATGGAGTGGCCCGCTACAAGGGCAGTATCGATGTGCCGCTGTCGGCCCTGGGTAAAGAGCAGATCGCCGCCACCGCCGAGCGCCTGCGGGAACACCTGGCCAACCTGGCCGCCGCCCGCCGCCACGATTATCTGCGGGACGTGCATGGTTCCGGAGCGGCCCCGGCGGCCGACCAGCAACCCGGCGGCGATGCAACCCCCGGCCCCGCCGCCATTTATTGCTCACCTTTGGACCGCGCCCGGGAAAGCGCCCGAATTATCGCCGCCCCCTACGGGCTGACCCCGATAGCCGAAGCCGGCCTGCGGGAGCGCCATTTCGGGGTCTGGGAGGGCTTGAGCTTTACCGAAATCCGCGCCGCCTGGCCCGAGCACTTCGAGGCCTGGGCCGCCGATCCGGTGGGTTTCGCGCCGCCGGACGGGGAAAACACCCTGGCGGTGGCCCGCCGCGGCCGGGCGGCAATCCACAAAATCCTGGCCGCCCATCCCGGCCGGGAGATCATCGTGGTCGCCCACGGCGGCATCAACCGGCTGATCCTCTGCCATTTTATGCAACTGCCCTTAAAGCACCTGTTCCGGATCGAGCAGAGCCTGGCCTGCTTCAACCTCATCGAGCTGTGGGACCGCTACCCGGTGATCAAACTACTCAATGGCTGATCCTGTCTATTGGCGAGGGGGTAATTTTTGTAGTTTGCGTTGCAGGGTGCGGCGGTGCAAGCCCAGGCGCTCGGCGGCGTGGGAGATATTGCCGTGGCAGTCGGTGAGTACCCGGTTGATATGCTCCCATTCGGCGCGGGCCAGGGAAGGGGCGGGGAAGTCATGGTCGGTCTCGGGCGCCGCTTCCTCGCTTTGGCGCTGGAAGGCGCGCAGGATATCGTCGACGTTGGCGGGTTTGGGCAGATAGGCGCTGGCCCCCAGGCGGATGGCCTCGGTGGCGGTGGCGATGCTGCCGTAGCCGGTGAGCATCACCATGGCCAGCTCCGGGTCCAGGCGCCGGGCGGCGGCCACCAGTTCCAGGCCGGATTTACCCGGCATCCGCAGATCGATCACCGCCAACGCCGGTTTATCCCGCTGGATAACGGCCACCGCCTGGTCGTAATCGCCGGCCTCTAATACCGTAAATCCGCGCCGGCTAAAGGCCGTCGCCAAACGCTGGCGGAAGCTCTCCTCGTCGTCCACCAGCAGGATTTTTTGTCCTTCTGCCGTCATCCCGTATCCTCCGCATCAATAAGTGGCATTTCCTTATGTTTCTCCTTTCAGGTCGGCCAGGGCGAGATAAAGGGTGGGCACCAGCACCAGGGTAATCAGGGTGGAAAACAAGACGCCGAAACCCAGGCTGATGGCCATGGGGATCAGGAATTGGGCCTGGACGCTGGTCTCCAGGATCATCGGAAACAGGCCGAAGAAGGTGGTCAGCGAGGTCAGCATGATGGGCCGGAAACGGCGGCTGCCGGCCTCGATCACCGCCTCCCGTACCGTCGCCACCCCCGCCTCGTTGGCCCCCGGCCAGGGGGCGCCGGGTGCCGTAGGTTGCGGCAAGCGGGACGGCGAAGAATGGTCGGCCATCTGAGTCGGCCCGCTTGCCGCAAGATGCGGTGCCCGGCTCCCACTGGCCCGGTTGCGGTTGACGCGGTCAATCAGCAGCAGTGAATTGTTGACCACCACCCCGGAGAGGGCGATGATCCCGAAGAGGCTCATCATGCTCAGGGCGTAACCCAGCAGCCAGTGGCCCAACAGGGCGCCCACCACCCCGAAGGGGATGGCGACCATGATAATCAACGGCTGGCTGAAACTGCGCAGGGGAACCGCCAGCAGGGCGTAGATCGCCAGCAGGGCGAGGATAAAGCCCTGCCGCATGCTGGCCATGGATTCCCGCCGTTCGCGGGCCTCACCTTCCAGGTTGTAGCTCAGGCCGGGGTAGCCGGTGGTCAGTTCGGCCAGGGTCCCGGCTTCTAGGGCCGCCAGGATCTCGCTGGCGTTGCTCTGGCTCTCGTCGACACTGGCGGTGATATTGACCACCCGTTTGCGGTCGTGGCGGTTGATCTCGGCGTGGCTCTGGCCCTCGATGATCTCCGCCGCCGCCGGCAGCGGAATCTCGTGGCCGTCGGCGGTCCGCAGCCGCAGATTTTCCAGGTCCCGCACGCTGTCGCGGCGCCCTTCGGGGTAGCGGACCATCACCTTGACCTCGTTGCGCCCCCGCTGCAAACGCAGCGCCTCGGCGCCGAAGAAGGCGGCCCGCACCTGGCGCCCCAGATCCTCCGCCTGCAAGCCCAGGCTGCGGGCCTGGGGCCGCAATTTGAGGCGCAGCTCCCGCTTGCCTTCGGGGAAGGTGTCGGCGATATCGCTGACCCCCGGATAATCGGCCAGCACCTCTTTAAGCCGCGCCCGGGCGGCCAGCAGGGTGTCGAAATCCTCGTGGGAGAGCTGGATATCGATCTGGTCGCCGAAATGGACCAGGTTGGTGGTGAAGGTCAGCGATTTGACCCCGGGGATCTCGCCCACCGCCTGCCGCCAGCGGGCCGCCACCTGGCCGGCGGTGACCCGCCGCTGTTCCACCGGCTGCAGCATCATGGTGATGCTGGCCAGGTTGCCGCCGTCGTTCCCCCCGCCGCCGCCAGGGCCGCCCCGTTCAACGGTGGCCCCGACCACCGAATGGATATGGCGCAGGACACTGCCCGGGGCCCGGCGTTCAGCGTCGATGGTGGACACCACCTGCTGCCCCCGGGCGGTGATCATTTCCTCGATGGCGGCGGTCCTGGTCACCAGCGTGCCCTGGGGCATTTCCAGCTCCACCCGGATGATATCCCCTTCCAGGTCGGGCATGAAGCGAAACGGCAACAGGCCACCGCCCACCGCGCCCACCGCCAGCATCAGCATGACCAGCGCCAGCGCGATGGTCAGCCCCCGCCAGGTAAGGCAAAAATCCAGGCTCCGGCGATAGGGCCCGGCAATCAGCCGGTCCAGCAGCCGGTTGGCCAGCCGTTGGCGGCCGTTGGCGCGGTCAGTATTGGCCGGCTTATCGGTGGCGGCTCCCTGCCCCTGGTCCTGGCCCCGCCCCTGCCCCGGCAGGTGGCCGCCGCTGGCCTGGCCATTACCCGGCGCTTGGTCGGTCGCCGCCGGCGGCCCGCCGCGTCCGGCCCAGGCCAGCAGGGCCGGCAGGGAAAAGAGGGAAATGGCCAGCGAGACCAGCAGGATACTGATCAGTACCACCGGGATATTGCTGATAAACTTGCCCATGGTGCCGCTGATGTAAAACAGCGGCACAAAGGCGGCCACCGTGGTCAGTACCGAAAAGACCACCGGCACCGCCACTTCCTGGGTGCCGGCGATGGCCGCCGCGACGGGGCCGGAAGCCTGGTCGGCCGGGGCGTGCTGGGGGTGGCTGCCCAAGGGTTGTGGCCCGTTGCCGCTCGTAGATGCTCTCGCCCACCACCACCGAGTTGTCCACCACGATCCCCAGGGCCATGATAAAGGCGAACAACGAGATCATATTGATGGAAACCCCGAAGGCGGGCATAAAGAAAAAGGCCCCCAGAAAGGCCACCGGCAGTCCCAGCATCACCCACAGCGCCAGCCGGAAACGCATGAAAGCCCCGAGGATGGCAAACACCAGCAGCAACCCGATGGCGGCGTTTTTCAGCAGCAACTGGAAACGGCTGCGCAGCACCTCGGTATTGTCGTTCCACAGCGCCGTCTGCAGGGAGAGCGGCACTTCCGGCTGCAAGCGGGCCATGTAAGCCCGCACCGTGTCGGCGATCTCGGTGGGCCGCTGATCGCCCACCCGGAAGACCTGCACCATGGCCGCCGGCTGGCCGTTGAAGCGGCTGATCAGGTCGATATCCTCGAAGCCGTCCCGTACCGTGGCCAGGTCCCCCAGCCGCAGCAGCATCCCGTCGGGACTGGCGGCGATCACGATATCCTCGTATTCCCGGCCCAGGTAGCGCCGCTCCTGGGTGCGCAGCAGGATCTCACCGCCTTCGCTTTCGATGGTGCCGCCGGGGATATCCTGGGAGGCCCGCCGCACCCCGGTCGCCACCTGCTCCAGGGTCAGCCCGTGGCGGCGCAGCATCTCCTCGCGGACCTCGATGGCGATCTCGTAGGGGCGCACCCCCACCAGCCCGGCCTGGGTGATCTCCGGCAGCTCCAGCAGATCGTCGCGGATCCGTTCGGCCCACTGGCGTCGGGCGCGCTCACCGGCGGAGCCGTAGACCACCGCCGAGATCACCTCGTTTTTGATCAGCGCCTTGCTGACCACCGGCTCTTCGGCCTCCTCGGGAAAGGTGGTAATCCGGTCCACCTCGCTTTGGATATCCTGCAGCACCCGGTCGGCGTCCGCCCCGGTGTCGATCACCGCGTTCACCGTGCCCCGGTCCTCGCCGGCGGTGGCCAGGATCTCGCGGATGCCGTCGACCCCGGCAATCCCTTCCTCGATCTTGAGGATGATCCCTTCCTCGACCTCCTCGGGGCTGGCGCCGGGATAGCTTACCGAGACGGTAACCCGGTCCAGGGCGATCTCCGGAAAGACCTCCTGCTTGACCGCCAGGGCCAGCACCAGGCCGCCGATGGCGACCAGGAGCAGCAGCAGGGTGGCGGCCACGTGGTTTTCGGCCATCCAGGCGATCTGCCGGTTCATAACCGCGTCCTTCTTCGCTGGGCTGGTGTCGGCTTATCGGCGGGGCTGGCGGGAATCATCTTCGCTCGTCGCTTGTGGCGGGGATGTTGTGGTATCGGAACTGCGCTCCAGGCGTAAGGGAGCGCCCGGCGCGGCGCCGTCCAGATCGGTGAGGATGACCAGCTCGCCGGCGGCCAGACCATCCTTGATAAAGACCTGCTGCCGCTCCCGGCGCACCACTTCCACCGGCCGGATCTCCAGCCGGTGCTCGGCGTCGGCCAGCCAGAGTTTGTCACCCTGGCGCAGGGCCCGGCGGGGCAGGGCGAAGACCCCGGACAACCGCCGCCCGGCGATTTCCACCTCGACAAAGGCGCCGGGCAACAAAAATGGGGTCAGACCCCTTTTTTGCCCGTAGGGATCGTCGATCTCGATCACCACCTGCACCATCCTCCCCTGCTGCTCCACCTCGCCCAGGGTGCGGGTTACCCGGCCGTGGCGCTGGTGCCAGCGGTCGCCGACCTCCAGGCTGACGGTGGCCGGTGAACCCTCCGTCCCCGGCGGGATCGCCAGCCAGGGCAGTTCGTGCATGGGCACCGGGGTCACCACTTCGGCGGCGTCGGTGCCGGTGAGCACCGCCACCTGGGCGCCGGCCGGCAGGTACTGGCCGATCGCCAGGTCGCGCTGCCGAATCCGGCCGTTGAAGGGGGCGCGGAGGACGGTGCGCTCCAGGTTTAATTGCGCCGCCGCCAGATCGGCCTCGGCGGCGGCCACTGCCGCCCGGGCCTCGTCCAGTTGGGGCTGGTAGAGGGCCAGCGGGCTGGGGGGCGCTTGCACCGTCGCCGAATTGCTGCCATTCGTGGCGGGCGGTGGCGGCCTGCTGGCGGGTGGTGGCCAGTTGCACCTCGGCCTGTTTGACGGCGGCGCGGGCCCGGCGCAGCGCCAGTTGATAATCGGCGGGCTCGATTTTAAACAATAACTCCCCTTGCTCGACAAAGCCCCCGGCGATGAAATTTTCCCCCAATTCCACCACCCGGCCGCTTACTTCCGGCACCACCGCGATCTCCCGCCGGGCCTGGACCGTACCGGTGGTGTGGACCGTCACCTGGTGGTCGGTGGGGTTCACCTCCCGCACCTCCACCAGGGCGCCCACCGTTTCCCGTTCCTCGGGCTGCGGCGGCTGCCGCTGGTTGAGCAAAAAGAGCATCGCCAGCAAGCCCGCCAGCAGCACCAGCAGGGGCACCAGATATTTAAAAACGCGCATCACGGTATTGTCGCCTGACGGTTGATTGGTCCATATTTAAGGTTGTGTGGCGGGCGGCTGCTTTGCTTTAGGCGAGGCGGGTTTCGACCGTCGCCGGAGGGGCAAGGAGGCCCACCTTAATTTACCTTTGACAACGGGGGCAAAAAAGGTTGCCCGCCCGGCCTGCACCCGGCGTTCTATCACCGGTTTTAAGCCCTTGGCAACTTTTTTTGTGGCCGCCGCGCCGCTTGGCGGGGTTGGGTCGGCGGCGCAGCTTGGGGCGCAGCGGGGGCAGGGGTGCCATGGCGGCCGTAGACCGCCAGTTGTACCTGGAAATAACCGGCCTGACCGGCGGCGTTGGCGAAATCGGCGATGGTGGTGCCGCCGGCGGCGATGGCCCGGGTGAGGATTCGCGGGCGGCGGTCACCAGCCGCCCGGCCCGGAGCCGGCCAATCCGCGCCGCCGGGGTAAAGGGGCTGATGCCGGCGGCAAAGAGGATCTCGTTGGCGTAGATATTACCGATCCCCACCACCACCCGGTTATCCATCAGGAGATTCTTGAGCGGCGTTGGCCGCCCCCGGCAACAGCGGTGCAGGTAGGCGGCGGTGAACTGCCGTTTATCCAGGGGCTCCGGCCCCAGCCCGGCCAGCAGCGGCGGGGCGGCGGCCTCCTCCGGGCCGTAAACCGCCACCAGCCCGAAGCGGCGGCAATCGTTGAAACGTATTTCTTCCTTTTGGTCTTCCTCCTCGGCGTCCTGAAAAACGGGGACAGATTTATTTTTTCTACGCTGGCGCCAAGGGTAACATCTGATCTGTCGGCAAAGAATAAATCTGTCCTCATTTCCAGGTGATCCGGCGGGGCCAGCTGCAAGCACAAATGATCGTGCTTGCGGGGCGGCTGGTCGCCGGCGGCGGGGTAGAGCTTGCCGGTCATGCCGAGGTGGATCACCACCAGGGCACCGTTGTCCAGGTACAGCAGCAGATACTTGGCCCGCCGCCCGACTCCGCTGATCACCGCCCCCACCGCCCAGCGCCGCAAAGCGGCCAGCGGCACCGGCCGCCGCAGCGACAAGCCGCTGGCCTCTACACTGTCGATCCGGCGGCCGACCACCAGCGGCTCCAGCCCCCGGCGCACCACCTCCACTTCGGGTAATTCAGGCATAAGCGGCAGAATACCACCGCCGGGCGCCGCGGCGCCACGAAAAGCGGTGTCTGCAAAGTCGAGCGCACCCTCCAGTGTCACCAGTTTTCAGCATCCAGCCGATCCAGGATCGCCAGCGCCCGATTCACGTCGCCGGTGGCCGCCAGCGCCCGGAAATGATTTTCGGTGTCCCATGCCGCCAGAGCATGGGCGCTCAACTGCTCCACCAGCTTGTTTGTGCTCAAGCCCCGGCTCTTGGCCAACGCCTTGAGGCGCTCCGCCGTATCGTCGGGTAAGCGTATCGTCAACGTACTCATCGCCATTCCTCCAAACATTCCGCGGGTGTCAGGATGCGCAGCTTGTCGAAAAGCAACTCGCCGCCCCGCACATCACGCACATTGTGGGTCACAATTGCCTCGGCATTCCCTGCCAGCGCCAACTCAATCAGGTGATTGTCGGCCTCATCCGGCAAATTGGGCCGCCAACCGTAATACACCGTAATCCAGCGTCCTTGTCCGGCCAACGCTGCGAGCACTTGCAGCCGTTCATCCGGGGAGGTTGCAGCACCCCACACAGGACGACCAAGCAAATCCTGATACTCCAGCCACAACGCATTGCCGAATAACGGTTGAAACCGTCCCATCAGCGATTGCCGCAATACCTCGCGCGAGGCGCCCCCCGGCGAACGTAACCCCGCAACAAAGACATTCGTATCAATTACTATCGCAACCATAATGGCAGCATATACGCCATCAAATTTCATTTCAAGGGAAAAGCGCTAAGAACAAAGCGGTGCCAGGTTTGCAAGGTTGCAAGGTTTGATGATATAATCCCCGCATGGCACGTAAACCCCCGTCTTCACTATCCCGCTGTTTTTTGCCATGCGAACCAGCGTGGCAACGCTTACGAGGATATCTTTGTGACCACCCAAACGTGGCTCCAAAATTGGTGTCTGACTGTTCGCAGTAACAGCAGTAAATCTAGCGGGTTAAAGTCCCGTCCGGGGAGTTGTCCGTACGCCCCCCGGTAGCATGAGGCGGCGGCGTCTAGGTAACAAGGGGTCGTGAGTTTCCAAACAGCAAAAGCGCAGGCCGTAACGCAAGTGAACCTATGAGTAGCCTTGTAAACAAAGTTGGAGAAGCCGACCCTGTGGTCAGAAGGGGAAGGCCGTTGGATGGGCGCTGGAATAACGGAAGTAGCGCCCGTCGACTTCCGGGGTAGCAGGGTCGGCATGTTCTTGAAGATTTACTGCCCAGTGCTGGAGACCCGTCCTGGGAGGTGGGGAGGCCACCACCCGTTGCGTATAAGGAAACGAAAGCGTAACGGCCCGAGGCGGGAGTCGGAGCAGCAATTCCCGGCTTGATGGAGCAGGTCAGCAAAACAGCTCCTTTTTTTAGTTGCTAAGATCGCAAGGCCTACTGTGCCTGTCGCGCCGGAGTTATTGACGCCGAGACCACAGTTGTTTTTAGCAAAAATTGCCGAAAAACGTCTTGAAACGGCTTATTTTGGGCATACTAACCCCTTTCGCCCCACGGGACAAGTTTTTCGCGGGGACCCGGCTTGTCGCTATGGCGGGCGGCCGTAGCCGCTGACCGTCACGTTTCGTCGGGCAGGTACACCTTCACGTCATCGACGATGGCATTCAAAATCGCCGTCATGGAGCCGGCGATAAAGATATCGTAGCAGCTCCTGATCTGCCGCCACAGGTAGCTTTTGCGCTCGCACTTTTGCAGAGCGGCCTGAAACAGCGGGCAGGCGAGTTGCTGGAGCTGATCAACCAGGAAGGCCAGCATCATCAGCTGGGCGAAGACGGCGCAGAGGTGCTTCTCGCCCAGGCCATAGTTGTGGCCAAGATTGTAGCCCTGGTTCTTGAGGGTGTTGAAGGTCTCGTTTTCGATCCGCCACCTGGCCCGGCCGGCACGCATGACCTGGTAGGCATTCTCCGGGGTGAGCTCCCAGTCGGTGACCCAGCTGAAGCGGCGCTCCTGGCCTCTGGCATCGACCTCCCAGTATTCGAGGACGTTGACCGCCAACTCGTCCTGGCTGACCTTGTTGAGCGGCACCCCTTTGATAATGCGAAAGGCGTGGCTCACCCGGGGGTCTTCGGGGTCCGCCATGGTAAACTCCGTGGCCCGTCGCTCCTTAACCGCCAAGTCGATCTGCTTAAAGAGCGAGGGGTGGCCGGTGGGCTTGACCGCCAGGATGAAGCGCAGGTCATTGGCGATCAGATCTTTGATATGGGGCGCGTTGGCGCCCAGGCGTCTTCGATTACCACCAGCTTCAGGTGGGGATGTTCCTGGCGCAGATGGGGCAACAACCGCCGACTGGCGTTAAGTTCACAGTCGCCTTTATCGCTGCCGTCCTGGTGTCGGATCATCTCCGGACAGATCGGAATCACCTCTGGGTGGTCGGGATGTACGATGGCGCCGGCCAGCATCATCATGTAGTATTCGGTATTACCGTTACGCTTGCGTTTCTGCAGGCAGTAGTTTGAACCGATCTTCTCGGATGAGTAGATCCCGGTGCCGTCCAGCGCCAGCAGATAATGGCCGTCAAGCCAGGCCAACTGCTCCAGGGCCTTGCCCCGCTGGGCTCGGGAAAACAGAGTGCGGAACGGTTGGCGCAGCAACTGGGAGAAACTTGGTCCAGGGCCTCCCGCATCTGGCTGTCGCTGGGCTTGATGCCCACTCCGTACACCCTGTGCAGGTTGTCGGGCTCCTTCTCATAGTGTTTCTCGAAGGCCAGCAGCGAGGGATGCTTGAGGGAGAAGACCGCAAAACCACTCATCAGGGCGTCGGCCAGTGGATATCCCGGGCGCGATTGGTAAGCGCTCAATGAACCCCTTCTTTTTTTTGTCTCCCCCACCATGGCAATATCTCCCCCGATTGGCGGCCGGGATATCCTCGGCTGCACTTTATCCGAGGAGGAGATCATGGACAAGAGGACCAAGCGTCGTTTCTGGGCCGCCCATGTAGCGGCCTGGCAACACAGTGGCCTGACCCAGACCGCGTATTGTCGGGAGTACGGCCTGAGCCGGCACGCCTTCGGCTGGTGGCGGCGCAAGTTTAGAGACCAGCCGGCAAGCGAGCAGCCGCTGCTGGTACAGGTGCCGACCGTAGCCCAACCAGCCACCGAGGTTGGTGCTTTTTCCGGCCTGCGGTTGTTGCTGCCCCGGGGACTGCAGCTGGAAATCAACCAGGGATTTGATGCCGCCACCCTGGGGCGGGTGATCACCACCCGGAGGCCGGCCAATGATCCCCGCTGATTTCACTATCCAGGTTTACCTGGCCCTGGGCAACACCGATATGCGCAAGAGTATCGACGGCCTGGTGCTGCTGGTCTCCGAACAGCTGGGTTTGAACCCGCTCAGCGGCCAGCTTTTCGCCTTCAGTAACCGTCGCCGGACCATGGTCAAGATCCTGTACTGGGATCGCAACGGTTTTTGTCTGTGGCAGAAGCGCCTGGAAAAGGAGCGATTCCGATGGCCCCGCAGCCGGCAGGAGGTTTTGACCATCGGTCGCCGGGAATTGAACTGGTTGCTCGACGGTCTTGAATTGGAGCAGCAACGGGCCCATAAAAAGCTGGCATACAGCCGGATTTTTTAACGATTCAGGCAAGTATTTTCTTGACATTTCAGGCAGATGGATTACTATGGCGGCATGCTTTCGCCACCCGCCGACATACCCGAAAATATCCGGGTCTATATCCAGCAGTTGACCGCCGCCCATGAACAGGAGCGCGAACTCCTGTTGGAACAGATCAAGCTGCTGCGGGCCCAACTGTTCGGACGTAAAAGCGAGAAAGTCGCGGATATTTCGACCCCGCAACTGCCGCTTTTTGATGAGCAGCCGACGGCCAGCGAGCAGACCGCGGAGGCGTACCGAGCCCGAAGTTCAGGTGGCACCCACAGCCGCCGCCGGAAGGGGCGTAAGCCACTGCCGGACGGTCTGCCCGGGTGGAGGTGTCAGCGGCAACCTGAATATGCCGTAAATTGGGTCGTTTGAAAATGTAGTAATCTTCTTCCCTTTCCGTCTTCTTTAATCCTATCAAATTATACAAAATCTTCTTCCATCTTCTTCTTTTATAAAAACATTTTCTTCCCTTATCTCAAGTGGTTAATGCTGTCGTGACAAGGAGGTGCCATGTCATGCAGCAACGCCAGAGAAGACGCTGTCCCCACTGCCGGATATTTTTCTTTCCCGATCATCGCAATGCTCAGCGCCAGCGATATTGTAATCTTACCCCCGAATGCCGACGGACCAGCAAGGCCGATAGCCAAGATCGCTGGTTGAACAAAAACCCAGATTATTTCAAGGGTTCCGAGCATGTAGAGCGGGTCCGGCAGTGGCGGCGGGACAACCCCGACCGCTGCCGTTCGCCGGCCGGAAGAGCGCTGTTACAAGATGACTGCCAGCCTGAAAACACAGTAAACCAAGAAGTTGCAGCGCACGAACTCGCCCCGGAACCCGCCTCGCTGCCGGGGTTACAAGATGACTTAAACGGTAAAAACCTCCTGGTTGTTGGACTTATAGCGCACTTGACCAGCCTGGTGTTACAAGATGAGATAGCCATGACTATCCGCCGTCTGGAAGAGTTGGGCCGAGACATACTCAACCCTGGACCATCAACCAAAGGAGGAAAAAGTCATGGTCAACAAAATTCCGATCTGCCCGGAACGTATCCGGGTAGTACCCCGGCAGTTCAGCTGGGTGGACCAGCGCCTGGTCCGCGAGCGTCACCTTAAGCGGCTGAGCCATGGGGCCGCCACCCTCTACCTGTTCCTGGTCACCGTTGCCGACCAGCAGGGGCTCAGCTACTACGCCGACCACAACATCGCCCTGATGCTGGGGATGGATGAAGCCGGCTTGGAGCGGGCCCGTCATGGCCTGCTCCAAGCCGAGCTGATCGCCCACCGGGAACCGTTGTATCAGGTCCTGGAACTACCGGCGGTTGAATCACGGCCGGTTACCAGACCGGTCTCATCGCAACCTGGACCGGCCATCTCCATGGCCCAGATTCTCAAACGAATCGCGGAGGGCGGCCATGATCGATCCTGAGACCTTTGCCCGCATCAAAGAGCTGCACCAGCAGGCCGGGCTGCGGGCCTCACAAATCGCCGCCCGTCTGCAACTCGACCCCCGCACCGTACGCCAGTGGTTGGCGGAGAAAAGCCATCAACCCCGTAAATCCAAGCCCCAGCCGAGCAAGCTTGATCCCTTTAAAGAGACCATCGTCAGGCTGCTGGAATCCTACCCGGTACTCACGGCCCGGCAACTCTGCCAGCGGATCCAGGAGGAGGGCTATAACGGCAGTTACTCGGTGGTGAAACGCTTTGTTCGCAAGGTCAGACCCAAACGGCGGCCGGCCTTTCTCACCCTGGCCTTTGCCCCCGGGGAGTGCGCCCAGGTGGACTGGGGCTCCTACGGGATGATCCGGGTGGGCAACAGCCAACGGCGCTTGAGTTTTTTTGTGATGGTGCTCTGCTACAGCCGTCAGCTCTACGTTGAATTCACCGTCTCCCAGACCATGGAGCACTTCCTGGCCGGGCATCTGAACGCCTTCCATGCCTTCGGCGGGGTCCCCGCAAGAATCATGGTCGATAACCTCAAAAGCGCGGTTTTGAGTCGTAAACCCGGGGCCGAACCGGTGCTCAACCCCCGCTACCTCGACTTTGCCAACTACTACGGCTTTACCGTCAGCCCCTGTGGAGTCCGTAAGGGTAACGAAAAGGGGCGGGTGGAAAACGGAGTCGGCTACGTCAAAAAAAACTTCCTGGCCGGGACAGAGCTACCCGATTTTACCGCCCTGGCCCCGGCGGTGCGGCAGTGGCTCGACACCGTGGCCAATGTCCGCAGCCACGGGGAGACCAAACGACAACCTGTTGAACTGTGGCAGGAGGAAAAACCGTACCTGCAACCACTGCCGGAGCACCCCTATGATCTCGCTAATATCCAGCAGGTCAGGGCCTCGTCCCAGTTCCGAGTCACCCTGGAGAGCAACCGTTACTCGGTACCGGCCCGCTTTGCCGGCATGAGGTTGACCATGAAAAGCTACCCCGATCGGCTCTGTCTCTATTACGACAATGCGCTGGTGGCCAGGCATTCCCGCTCCTACGAACGTAACTGCGACTTCGAAGACCCCGATCATCCCAAGGAGTTGATCAAGAAGCGGCGCAAGGCGGAAAATCAGCAGCTCTTCAAGCGCTTCCTTGATATCTCACCCCGGGCCATTAAATATTATCAGCGCCTGGAGCAGCGGCAGATTAATGCCGGCAAGCAGGTCAGAGAAATCGTCGCCCTGATGGAAATCCACGGCCGGGACGCCGTAGCCCGGGCCATTGATGACGCCATCGACATGCAGGCGACAGGTGCCGATTACATCGCCAATATCCTGGAGTGTCGGGGGAGAAAACTGCCGGAAGCCGGTCCCTTACACCTGACCAGAAACGCCGATATGCTGGAGATCAGTATCCAGGAACCGGATCTTACCCTTTATGACCGTTAACCCCTATTAGCAAGGAGAACCGATATGAACCAGCAAACAACCGAACCCCTTTCCGCCCTGGCAGAGCAACTGGGCCAGCTCAAACTGTCATTTATGACCGACAACTACCAGGAAATCGCCAAAAAGGCCGCCAAGAACGGTTGGGGACATCTCGACTTCCTGGCCAAACTCGCCGAGGGTGAGCTGCACCTCCGCTATGATCGGGCCACCATTCGCAGGGTCAAAAACGCCAGCTTCCCGGTAATCAAATCCATCGACCAGTTCGCCTGGGACTGGCCAAAGAAAATCAACCGCATGGCCGTGCAGAATCTCCACCGCCTGCACTTCATCGAACAAAAGGCCAACGTCATCTTCCTGGGCACCGTTGGTCTGGGCAAAACCCACCTGGCCATCTCGCTGGGTCACAGCGCTTGTCTGGCCGGCCACTCCGTACTCTTCACCACCGCCGTCGAGGCCCTCAACAACCTCCATGCCGCACAACAGGCCGGGCGCTTCAAAGCGGAACTGAAAAAATACCTCAGTCCCAAATTGTTGATCATCGACGAGTTAGGATACCTGCCAATCGACAAACTTGGCGCCGATCTGCTCTTTCAAATCATCAGCCAGCGCTATGAACGAGGGGCCATTATCATTACCACCAATCGCGCCTACAAAGACTGGCCCCAAACCTTCAACAACGACAGCACCCTCACCGCCGCCATCCTCGACCGTCTGCTGCACCACGCCGAAACCGAGGTCATTGAAGGTGACAGCTACCGGATGAAAAGCTTGACCGCCTAATAAAACTAACAAAACACCAAACCTAACCAAACCCGCCGGTAGATACCTCTGCCGGCTGGTTATTTTAAGGACATTATCAAACGACCGGTTTTGATACATTTTTATGCGGCCGCTGACAAGCGGGTGAACACCAGAGAGGTGTGGGCCACAAGTCCATCGTAGTCCCGCAGCTGAACCTCCCGCTCCAGATTCAAGTGATGCTTGGCCATCTTAAAAAACACCTCGATATCCCAACGCTTGCCGTAAATTCTGATGATCTCATCGTCGGGCAGAGTCGTATCGGTGGAGAGAAGCGCCAGCCAACCCCTGCCGTTGCGATTTCTGACGAAGACAAGCTTGACCAAAGGGCCATTCACCATGGGCAAGACAATACTGGCAAGCACTTTGGCCCTGCCCGGTCGTTTTTTAAGCTGCTGATACAGCCTGCCAAGCCGGAGAGATTCACCCCGGTATTGGTAGAAGTTGCTCTTCAGGTCTTTGGCCATGCAGATGACCGGCAAATGAGCCGAGAGCTTCCTGATCAAGCTGGAACAGACCAGCTATCCATCAGGATATAGTCGGCCCTGACTCCGAAGGCCATGACCCTTTTCACCATCACCTCAAGCGCATCCGTGGATTTGGTCATGGCTTCAATACGACGTTTATACCCGCAAGTCCGCTTGTCCAAAGTTTTGGTGATCCCCTGGATTCTGTTGATCGCTTTGGCCGACGACCTCAGCACGAAGTCCAAGGGCAAAAAAGTTACGCCGTCACCCCAGCCGAGGGTAAGCAGCTTAAACCCCTTCAAATACTTCCTGCTGTTGTGGTCGAATATCTTGGCCAGCAGCTCGACTTTCTTGGAGCGGGTACGATCATAATCGCTATCATCGACCACCAGTACCCGCTCTCGCTCTTCGCTGGTCAACAAATCAAGGACCACGATTATTTTCATGGCCAGCTTGAGCAGAAACTGCCGCCAATTGTAGCGGGGATTTTCCAACAGCTCGTAGGCCGTATCTTTTTGGAACCCCAGCTCCTCATTCAGGACGATGCCCCGGTAGCAACTCTGCCGCGGAAAGCCAGCATGAAGATGGCCTCGAATACGGCCAGCGGAGAGGCGCCCCTGATCTTCTTGATGCCAGATCGGTTCAACAGGGTGCCTATCGAGAAATTGTCAAAGAACGATCTGGTTGCACTTTGCAGGCGTTTTGCTTCTTGCTCTATTTCGAGCTGGCTGGTAGTATCCATTTGGCGCTCTTCCTTGTTGATTTTATTGGTTTTTTCGCAAAAGGCAATATACCAACAAGTGAAGAGCATTTCACTTTAAATATTATGTGTTTTCAGTGTTTTACCATAAAAAATTGGGCTGCTGGTTGGCAACTCCGAAAGTTGAGTATACATACCGTGGTTTCTACGATGGGGAAGGAAGATGTAAATACTCTGGTCATTCGCACCTTTCATCTGCCTGACGGCGCCAAAGCGTTTTACTTTCATGACACATCGGAGAAACAAAGCGAATCCCATTATAGGGTCAAATATGTTTGGTCTTGGGTCCTATTTTTTGATGGTCGTGGCCTTTGGACGATCGAGGCGTCTGGAAGAAGGACTTGCACAAGATTGATTTGGCACAAAAACAACTGTTGCTCGATTCGCCGCTGACTGTCCCTTCTTCCTGTACGCTCACTGGGTAAAGAATCAAACCCGGATCAACGCACTGTAAGTCGCCGAGAGGTTTGAACGATGTTAGCGTCCCCGCAGGGGAGTTTTTCAAGCAGTGCGTTAAGATTTAAGATAACCAAAAAGTGGGACACAGGAAAGGAATAGCGTCAGGCTTTGTCTGGTTGGCGCGGGGCGTCGGGATTGGTTAAGTGGCGCATGGACACAGGTAGAGTAGAAGAACTGACCGAGGTATCAGGTTAATGGAGAGTACCAGCCTATTTGGCCTTTCTGTTCAGGTTCTCACGGCACACACAAGGCCACAGAGGATGCGTCATGGATTCGAGAAATGGACACCGAACAAGAGCATGGGAGAGTGACAAAGTAATCCGCGTGTGCGCGGATTACTTTGCGCCTCATACTCGACGTTATGTTGCTTTGACCGGCAACGGAGGACGAATGACTGAAAGTTTACTCAATACTGCAATACGGCACTTTGAAGCCGTCGAAGCCAATCTTGGTAAGGCTGAAGCGCTTGTAAACGAGATTGAGAGCGCGATACCGAGCGGAATAGCCTTCGGCCAAGATGTTGATTATGAGAGAAATTGCAGAGATTTTACCGCTGTGTACGCGGAGCTACCCAAAATTGACGGCTGGAAGCCAGATATTGCTCTGATGGATTTTGATGAGATTGGACAGAGCAGACTGGATGCGCAGGAAGTCGGTGAAATCGAATGTGTTATGTCGGGTCGAGCGTCAAATAGCAGAACCTTCTCGATTGCTTCGAGAATACCGATATCGGTTTAACCAGAAAAGAAGAGAGCTTACTCGAGATGCCCTTCGAGAGCTTATCGATCAGATTGATTCTAATCTGCAAAATCTGATGAATTGCTGGAGGGTAAAGAATCATCCAATGCCCATATCAACGAGGATGAATTTGAAGAGCTAAAAAACAATACAGCTCAGATCGCCACGCTTCTCGGAGCCAGTATAGCCAAGCCAAAGCGCTGGACCGATCTTCATAGGCATATGCATTTTGGGATGCTGGGAGATCTCGAGGACATCATCGAGCACGACTGGCCATCGGTTAAAGCGGGTTTGTTGAAATCATTATATGGTGACAAAGAACCTATTCCTATTGATGTAGAGGATTTAGGGGATTTAGTTAAAGAGAAACCAAGTGGCCCTGTAGCCACCAGACTCAGAGTGGGAAACCTTAGGTGAGGAAGATTTCGAGCGGCTTGTATTCGCACTTATCACAACGGAAGCAGGCTACGAGAACCCGGAATGGTTAATGAGAACCAATGCCCCTGACCGTGGTAGGGATTTATCTGTATACAGAGTCTTTGTTGATCTACTAGGTGGAACCATCAGGCAAAGAGTGATTATCCAATGCAAGCACTGGCAATCTAAGAGTGTGGCTCCGGCTGACATAGCTGCTCTAAAAGAACAGATGAAACTCTGGGAACTCCCCAGAGTTGATGTACATGTCATAGCAACATCCGGCCGATTTACATCTGATGCGGTTGCGTCAGTGGAAAAACAAAATCAATCGGACAGTGCCCTGCGGATACGAATGTGGCCTGAGAGCATATCGAATGGCTGCTGTCGAGTGACGACCAGCAATTAACAAATTCGGACTGATAGAAAGCAACATAACCAGGAGCTGCAGCGGACCAATTTTCAGTGCGGTGCGCCTCCAAATCGGCCGCTGACCCCGGGCGTTATGCGAATTGGTGAATTAGTAAATTATTGTGCAGCATCTTTGATCTTTTCGCGATACGCCAGCGGAGGCTGCGCGGCGATGTGTTAAACCCACCGCTAGTAAGATTTTGCTGAGGATTCGGCATTCTAAGCAAGCACCCGTACAGATTTGGAAGTGCAAGTTAAGTAATTTGGCTATTAGACATCATGTTGATGAGGTATCACAATGAATGAAAAGTCAGACGATCTTAAATCAAGAACGTAAGCGCTCAATGAACCCCTTCTTTTTTGTCTCTCCCACCATGGCAATATCTCCCCCGATCGGCGGCCGGGATATCCTCGGCTGCACTGTATCCGAGGAGGAGATCATGGACAAGAGGACCAAACGTCGTTTCTGGGCCGCCCATGTAGCGGCCTGGCAGCACAGTGGCCTGACCCAGACCGCGTATTGTCGGGAGTACGGCCTGAGCCGGCACGCCTTCGGCTGGTGGCGGCGCAAGTTAGAGACCAGCCGGCAAGCGAGCAGCCGCTGCTGGTACAGGTGCCGACCGTAGCCCAACCAGCCACCGAGGTCGGTGCTTTTTCCGGCCTGCGGGTTGTTGCTGCCCCGGGGACTGCAGCTGGAAATCAACCAGGGATTTGATGCCGCCACCCTGGGCGGGCGATCACCACCCTGGAGGCCGGCCAATGATCCCCGCTGATTTCACTATCCAGGTTTACCTGGCCCTGGGCAACACCGATATGCGCAAGAGTATCGACGGCCTGGCGCTGCTGGTCTCCGAACAGCTGGGTTTGAACCCGCTCAGCGGCCAGCTTTTCGCCTTCAGTAATCGCCGCCGGACCATGGTCAAGATCCTGTACTGGGATCGCAACGGCTTTTGTCTGTGGCAGAAGCGCCTGGAAAGGGAGCGATTCCGATGGCCCCGCAGCCGGCAGGAGGTTCTGAGCCATCGGCCGCCGGGAATTGAACTGGTTGCTCGACGGCCTTGAATTGGAGCAGCAACGGGCCCATAAAAAGCTGGCATACAGCCGGATTTTTTAGCGATTCAGGCAAGTATTTTCTTGACATTTCAGGCAGATGGATTACTATGGCGGCATGCTTTCGCCACCCACCGACATACCCGAAAATATCCGGGTCTATATCCAGCAGCTGACCGCCGCCCATGAACAGGAGCGCGAACTCCTGTTGGAACAGATCAAGCTGCTGCGGGCCCAGCTGTTCGGACGTAAAAGCGAGAAAGTCGCGGATATTTCGACCCCGCAACTGCCGCTTTTTGATGAGCAGCCGACGGCCGGCGAGCAGACCGCGGAGGCGTACGAGCCCGAAGTTCAGGTGGCACCCCACAGCCGCCGCCGGAAGGGGCGTAAGCCACTGCCGGACGATCTGCCCCGGGTGGAGGTGCTCCATGACGTTGACGCCGAGGCCAAAACCTGCGCTTGCGGTTGTGAAAAGAGCCGGATCGGCGAAGAGGTCTCCGAGCAATTGGATGTGATCCCGGCCAAAATGCAGGTAATCCGCCATATCCGCCCCAAGTACGCCTGTCGGCAGTGCGAAGGGGTGGAAGACGAAGGGCCGACCGTGGTCATCGCCCCGGCTCCGGAACAGATGATCGCCAAGAGCATTGCCAGCCCCGGCCTGCTGGCCCAGGTATTGACCGCCAAGTTTGCCGATGCCCTGCCTTTCTATCGCCAGGAAGGGCAGTTCGCCCGGCTGGGAGTGGAGATCGGTCGGGGTACCATGTGCGGTTGGGCCATGCAGGTGGCCGAACGCTGCGGACCGCTGCTCAGCCTGATGCAGGAGGAAATTCGTTCCGGGCCGGTGGTCAATGTCGATGAGACCACCGTCCAGGTGCTGGCCGAAGCCGGCCGGGCCGCTAAAGCCAAGTCCTATATGTGGGTCTTTCGCGGTGGTGCGCCCGATTGTCCGGTCCTGATCTTCCAGTATCAGCCCACCCGCAGTGGAGATCCCGCCGCTCGTGTTCCTCCGTGGTTACCGGGGCTGTGTGCAGACCGACGGCTATATTGGCTATGATTTCCTCGATCATCAGCCGGGCGTGCTTCATGTCGGTTGCTGGGCCCATGCCCGGCGCAAGTTTAACGATGTCCTCAAGGCGGCCGGTAAGTCCGCCAAGCGGGATGGCATTGCCGGCGAGGCCCTGGACTGGATCGGCCAATTGTACAAAATCGAGGCGACCATGCGGGAGGCCGAGCTTGCTCCGGAGGCGATTTACCGACAGCGCCAGGAGCAGGCGGTACCCTTGCTGGCCGATTTTCGGCAATGGCTGCTGGCCCGCCAGCGGGAAGTCCCACCGAAGAGCCTGCTGGGCAAGGCCATTGCCTATACCCTGGGCCAATGGAAGAGATTGCAGCGTTACGTCGAACATGGCCTCCTGCGTCCGGATAACAATTTGGCGGAAAACGCCATTCGCCCCTTTGTCGTGGGTCGGAAAAACTGGCTCTTCTCCGGCACCCCGCAAGGCGCCCGAGCCAGTGCCGCAATTTACAGCATTATCGAAACGGCCAAAGCCAACGGTCTGGAGCCTTACTGGTATCTGCGCGCCTTGTTCGAACGGCTGCCGGCGGCCAATACCCCGGAGCAGCTCAAGGCGTTGCTGCCCCAGTACATTGACCGCAGCCTCGTGGTTGCACGGTGACTGGGGTTCTCTGAGCGCTTACTCAAGAACCTTATGTGGTGGTGGCGAAATAATTATAAAAAAAAACAAATTGAAATGTGAAGATTGCTATTATGCAGTTTGTTCTGATGTGTACACTGGTAAATGCCCAAAGTGTGGAGGAGTTACTGTTCCTGATATAGAGAAAGATGTTGCCAGTAATGTGCAAGTTGAAGATTGTAAAGAAAAGATGATAAACTCAAATAGTGCTGAAAACTTAATGACATGTAAATCATGTCATCACAAATTTTCCAAGAGAGCCAAGGCATGTCCTAAGTGTGGTTGCAAGCCAAAATTGATGTGTCAAATCTGCCACAAAGAGATACCATCTGATAGCACGATTTGTCCAGAATGTGGTGACCCAGAGCCATTTACTGGCGCAAATTTCCAGCGTGACGAGGAAATTTCAGATTTCGCAAAAGGAGATAATGCTGTTGGCCAAAAGATAGCAACCAAGAAATCCTATCCTTGGAAAACATTATTAATATGGCTTCCCATCATTTTTATTATGGGATTAATTAGTGCAAAACCTGAGTATTCTTTACCCGCTAGCCATAATATTGGCGAAAAAACTGCCATCGTTCTGAAAGTAGTAATTGCATTAACTTACACCGTGATAGGGGCAGTAGTAATTTGGATATTCAAATATTTTCGGAGATAGCAGGTCAGATAAATTTCAACGAAAGCGAGAAGATTCAAGGAACTTTCAATCTACGGCAAGCATGTTTCAGAGCTTGCGGGGGTTCCGGGGACATAATTTTATGTCCCAACGAATAAGGAGATACACATGCCACGAATTGGAATACTCGCGTACGGATCCCTTATCAAGGACCCAGGCCCTGAGATTGAGCCAAACATTGCAGACCGCGTCCCGAACGTGAAAACACCGTTTTCCGTAGAGTTCGCTCGAAGTAGCGGTGGCAGGGATGGGGGCACGAACCCTCGTCCCGGTAAGCACTGGCGGATCCCCAGTCAACGCGACGATACTGGTGTTCTCCGATTGGGTCTCGCTGAGGGGCACCCAGAGACGTGCTTTGGCGCCGTGAGACAAAAAAGTCGGTTCGAAGCGCGGATACCAGCCGCCAGCGAACCCAACCGAGAACACCGTCATAATCGACCAATTCAGCGTCCTCGGCGGAGCCGATGTTGTTCTCTCGACGCGGATTGGATGCAACATCCTCGATCTGTCCGCTAGACGACTGGCGAAGCTTGCCATCGAAAGTGCCCGAGGAAAGGCGGGAACTGATGGCCGGAGATGGTATATCCTACCTCCTGAGCGCGAAACACAACGGCCTGTCCACACCTTTGATGGCCAATTACGAAGCAGAAGTACTTTCGATGACGGGAACCTCAACCTTAGAAGAGTCCTTGGTCATGTGCCAAGAGGAGGGCGCATCGAATGAGAATAGGTCGCGCGAAAATGCGACCTATTCTTAGGTTATGTTTTGCAGGAGGGAAGGAAATGAATAAACCGCTCTGGTTCCAACTCATTGAGCGCTGGGTTCCGGAAAAGATGGGGGATATGGGGTCACTCTGCCGTTTCTGGTCGGTGCCTTAGATTACGCCCAACGAAACGAGGGAAGGGCTGTACAAAGCATTAATTGGGTCGTAGACCAAATAGTAGAAACTCCTGTGTCAGGTTTTACCGTTGAAGTCAGGCAGTGCCACAACATTGATTATTTGGTGCTTTCTGTAGCACCCACCAGAGCCCTCCCCTTCAATGGATGCGTTTTACTCGGTCCTGACAAAGCCCCGGCTTTTGGATTCAGTCAAGACGCTCAGTCAGCATTCGGCGGGCTCGACTCGACAGATCCGGCAGTTTGTAAGAAACGTCTGATTGAAAAAGCGGAGCCTCACTGCGCTTCAGGGATTTCTCGGCTACGCGACCCAAATACTGGCGAACTCATGTTTGGACGATTTACGCCAAGAGAACTTGAGTATATAGAAAAGCAAGCGGAAGCCTGTGAAAGCAAAACATAACGAATAAGGATAGGTCGCGCGAAGCCGCGACCTGATCCGTTTGTTGGACAAGCCCGGTGGTTATATTATAGAAAAGAGCTTTTTGAGCCTGAGGTTGCCGAATCAGGTATTTGAACCGTTACGAGGCGGGGAGTAACATGAAAAACCTGAAATCTTACGTTGCCAAACGCAAGGCTAGTGATCCTGAATTCGTAAGCGCTCAGCGAACCCCAGTCACCGTGCAACTACGAGGCTGCGGTCGATGTACTGGGGCAGCAACGCCTTGAGCTGTTCCGGGGTATTGGCCGCCGGCAGCCGTTCGAACAAGGCGCGCAGATACCAGTAAGGCTCCAGACCGTTGGCTTTGGCCGTTTCGATAATGCTGTAAATTGCGGCACTGGCTCGGGCGCCTTGCGGGGTGCCGGAGAAGAGCCAGTTTTTCCGACCCACGACAAAGGGGCGAATGGCGTTTTCCGCCAAATTGTTATCCGGTCGCAGGAGGCCATGTTCGACGTAACGTTGCAATCTCTTCCATTGGCCCAGGGTATAGGCAATGGCCTTGCCCAGCAGGCTCTTGGGTGGGACTTCCCGCTGGCGGGCCAGCAGCCATTGCCGAAAATCGGCCAGCAAGGGTACCGCCTGCTCCTGGCGCTGCCGGTAAATCGCCTCCGGAGCAAGCTCGGCCTCCCGCATGGTCGCCTCAATTTTGTACAATTGGCCGATCCAGTCCAGGGCCTCGCCGGCAATTCCATCCCGCTTGGCGGACTTACCGGCCGCCTCGAGGACATCGTTAAACTTGCGCCGGGCATGGGCCCAGCAACCGACATGAAGCACGCCCGGCTGATGATCGAGGAAATCATAGCCAATATAGCCGTCGGTCTGCACACAGCCCTGGTAACCACGGAGGAACACAGCGGCGGGATCTCCACTGCGGGTGGGCTGATACTGGAAGATCAGGACCGGACAATCGGGCGCACCACCACGAAAGACCCACATATAGGACTTGGCTTTAGCGGCCCGGCCGGCTTCGGCCAGTACCTGAACGGTGGTCTCATCGACATTGACCACCGGCCCGGAACGAATCTCCTCCTGCATCAGGCTGAGCAGCGGTCCGCAGCGTTCGGCCACCTGCATGGCCCAACCGCACATGGTACCCCGGCCGATCTCCACTCCCAGCCGGGCGAACTGCCCTTCCTGGCGATAGAAAGGCAGGGCATCGGCAAACTTGGCGGTCAATACCTGGGCCAGCAGGCCGGGGCTGGCAATGCTCTTGGCGATCATCTGTTCCGGAGCCGGGGCAATGACCACGGTCGGCCCTTCGTCTTCCACCCCTTCGCACTGCCGACAGGCGTACTTGGGGCGGATATGGCGGATTACCTGCATTTTGGCTGGGATCACATCCAATTGCTCGGAGACCTCCTCGCCGATCCGGCTCTTTTCACAACCGCAAGCGCAGGTTTTGGCCTCGGCGTCAATATCATGGAGCACCTCCATCCGGGGCAGATCGTCCGGCAGTGGCTTACGCCCCTTCCGGCGGCGGCTGTGCGGGTGCCACCTGAACTTCGGGCTCGTACACCTCCGCGGTCTGCTCGCTGGCCGCCGGCTGCTCATCAAAAAGCGGCAGTTGCGGGGTCGAAATATCCGCGACTTTCTCGCTTTTACGTCCGAACAGCTGGGCCCGCAGCAGCTTGATCTGTTCCAACAGGAGTTCGCGCTCCTGTTCATGGGCGGCGGTCAGCTGCTGGATATAGACCCGGATATTTTCGGGTATGTCGGTGGGTGGCGAAAGCATGCCTCCATAGTAATCCATCTACCTGAAATGTCAAGAAAATACTTGTCTGAATCGTTAAAAAATCCGGCTGTATGCCAGCTTTTTATGGGCCCGTTGCTGCTCCAATTCAAGGCCGTCAAGCAACCAGCTCAATTCCCGGCGGCCGATGCTCAGAACCTCCTGCCGGCTGCGGGGCCATCGGAATCGTTCCCTTTCCAGGCGCTTCTGCCACAGACAAAAGCCGTTGCGATCCCAGTACAGGATCTTGACCATGGTCCGGCGGCGATTACTGAAGGCGAAAAGCTGGCCGCTGAGCGGGTTCAAACCCAGCTGTTCGGAGACCAGCAGCGCCAGGCCGTCGATACTCTTGCGCATATCGGTGTTGCCCAGGGCCAGGTAAACCTGGATAGTAGTGAAATCAGCGGGGATCATTGGCCGGCCTCCAGGGTGGTGATCACCCGCCCCAGGGTGGCGGCATCAAACCCCTGGTTGATTTCCAGCTGCAGACCCCGGGGCAGCAACAACCGCAGGCCGGAAAAAGCACCGACCTCGGTGGCTGGTTGGGCTACGGTCGGCACCTGTACCAGCAGCGGCTGCTCGCTTGCCGGCTGGTCTCTAAACTTGCGCCGCCACCAGCCGAAGGCGTGCCGGCTCAGGTCGTACTCCCGACAATACGCGGTCTGGGTCAGGCCACTGTGTTGCCAGGCCGCTACATGGGCGGCCCAGAAACGACGCTTGGTCATCTTGTCCATGATCTCCTCCTCGGATAAAGTGCAGCCGAGGATATCCCGGCCGCCAATCGGGGGAGATATTGCCATGGTGGGAGACAAAAAAAGAAGGGGTTCATTGAGCGCTTACCTGAATTCGCCAAAAGGGTATGAATCCGGTTATGAGAAATTCAAAATTGGAGTCATGTTCAAAATAGCGAGAGAAGAAGCCGGCCTAACCCAAGAACAACTTGCGGAGAAACTTAAAACGAAGAAAACTGCTATTTCACGTATTGAGAATCATGCTGAGGATATCTCGTGCCGCTGCTGAAGAAACGCGCCGGTGGGCGGACCATTTCTGGATTGAGCGCGTATGAGCAATGAGGTTGAAACGGGGAATTCAAATGGAAAGCAATGAGATTCAAGCAATGACTGAAACATTCGAGGGTCACGCGCAGCAGACCGACAACGGGGTCGAATACTGGCGCCGACGCGACCTCCAGAACCTCTCGGGCTATGCCGAGTGGCGGAATTTCCTCAAGATCATCGACAAGGCCGAAACCGCCTGCGAAGTCTCCGGCCACCAGGTGGCCGACCATTTTGTTGACGTCAACAAAATGGTCGATCTCGGCTCGGGCAGCCAGCGCGAGATCGAGGATGTCATGCTCACGCGCTACGCCTGCTACCTTATCGCGCAGAACGGCGACCCCAGGAAGAAGGAAATCGCTTTCGCCCAGACCTACTTCGCCGTCCAGACCCGCCGGGCCGAGCTGATCGAGCAGCGCCTGCTCGAAGCCGAGCGCGTCTTCGTTCGCCGCAAACTTTCCGACACCGAGAAAGAACTCTCCAGCGTCATCTACGAGCAGACCGGCGGTAACCAGAACTTCGCCCTCATCCGCAGTAAGGGCGACCATGCCCTGTTCGGCAAGAGCACCCAAGCCATGAAGGCCCCAGTGGAAGGTGCCAGACAAACGCCCCTTGGCCGACTTCGCCCCGACCATCATCCTCAAGGCCAAGGACTTTGCCACCGAGATCACCATTCACAATGCCCGCGATAACCAGATGGCCAGCGAGCCGCAGATTTCCCGCGAGCACGTCACCAACAACCAGGCCGTCCGCAAGACCCTGCTCAGCCGAGGCATCCGCCCCGAAGCGCTCCCGCCCGCCGAGGATGTGAAGAAGGTCGAACGCCGCCTGACCTCCGATGAGAAGAAAGCCCTCAAGAACCCGACACGCTGGAAAGCGAATGACTCGCTTTAGGAATACGATGAGCAAAGATAAGGAACATGTAAAAGAGCCCGCCGCTTTTTAGTTGACCGCTGGGGCGGCCAACGAAAAGTGACGTCGGTCGGTGGCGAGTGAAAATGGAGGGTCCGAATGATAGAATTCCTTCAGCAATATAGTCCGGTCACTCAGGCGCTGATGGCCACGCTCTTCACTTGGGGGGTGACGGCGGCGGGAGCGGCGCTCGTCTTCTTTACCAAAACGGTCAAGCCGAGACTGATGGATTCGATGCTTGGTTTCGCGGCTGGCGTTATGATTGCCGCTAGCTTCTGGTCATTGCTCGCGCCGGGCATCGAGATGGCGGAACAGATGGGGCAAATCCCCTGGATGACAGCCGTTATCGGATTCATGGTTGGCGGGATCTTCATGAGACTAGCGGACCGCGTCCTCCCGCATCTTCATCCAGGCCTGCCGATGGGGCAAAGCGAGGGGATTAAGACATCCTGGCAGCGAAGTACACTGCTGGTCCTTGCGATCACCTTGCACAATATTCCTGAAGGGCTGGCGGTCGGCGTTGCTTTTGGGGCTGTAGCGGCCCATCTTCCTTCTGCTACACTAGGCGGAGCCATCGCGCTGGCAATCGGAATCGGACTCCAGAATTTTCCGGAAGGGGCGGCGGTGTCATTGCCCTTGAGAAGAGAAGGAATGGGGCGGACGAAGAGCTTCCTGATGGGGCAGGCGTCCGGCATTGTCGAACCCATTGCAGGTGTGCTCGGGGCTGCATTTGTGCTGCACATGCAGAGTATCCTGCCCTATGCACTTTGCTTTGCTGCGGGTGCAATGATTTTTGTAGTGGTGGAGGAACTTATCCCGGAATCTCAGCGAAACGAGGCGAACATTGACCTGGTAACCATGGCAACTATGGCGGGCTTTGCAGTGATGATGCTGCTCGATGTGGCGTTGGGATAATGGGTTGAGCTTGCTGCCCCATCCGGGTCTGGGCCGGTTGGCGAAAAATTTGACAACTCTGTAGATTAGGGTTATAGATGGCCGCTTACAGGTAAACATGGTCCGAGGCCGTAGGGTTTTGGATATTAACCGAAAATTCAGATGATCGACGAAAAGGCGGTGAAGGTTAAATGATCGAAGTTGAAGTCCGTGGCGACGTTGAACACGCCATTCGCATTCTGAAGAAGAAGGTGCAACTGGATGGCATGAAAAAGGAACTCAAAAGGCGCGAGTCTTACGAGAAGCCCAGCGCCAAACGGCGGCGCAAGGCGGCCGAATCCCGGCGCAAATTGCGCAAGCTGCAGTTCCGGATGGAGCGGGATTAAATTCCGGGGCCGGATGAGCGCCGCTGCCGGTAATTCCCGTAACCAGCGCCCCGGCGACCCTCCTTTGGGAGAGGCCGCCGGGGCGTTGCCTTTTGTGGCCCCCCTGCTTGATTTTTTCCTCCAGTATCTGGCCGCCGAACGGCGCCTGGCGGCCAATACCCTGACGGCCTACCATACCGATCTGCTCTCCTTTTTCGATTTTCTGGCCAGCCGCCGGCCGACCCCGGCCATAAGCGGTCCCGCCGAGATCACCCCCGAACATCTCCGGGCCTACCTGGAAGCCTGCCGGCGGCGGCAGATCACCGCCCGTAGCAACGCCCGGCGGCTTTCCGCCCTGCGGGCCTTTTTCCGTTTTTTGCGGCGGGAAAACCTGATCCCCACCGATCCTTCCGCCCTGCTCGACCTACCCAAACCGGGCCGGCCCCTGCCGCAAGTGCTTAGTCTTGACGAGGTCAACCGGTTGCTGGCCGAACCCGCCACCACCGCTCCCCTGGCCCTGCGCGATCACGCCATGCTGCACCTGCTTTACGCTACCGGCATGCGGGTTTCCGAACTGGTCAAATTGCCGGTGGCGGCGGTTAATCAGGCCGGGCATCTGCGGGTGCTGGGCAAGGGCAGCAAGGAGCGCTTGATTCCTTTCGGGGCCGCCGCCGGCCGCAGTTTGGCGCTCTATATCGCCCAGGGTCGGCCCCGGTTGTTGAAGAAACGGCGCAGCGATTTCCTCTTTGTCACCAACCGGGGCACCGCCATGACCCGCTTGCGGTTCTGGCAGATCATCCGGGCCCGGGCTCGGGCCTGCGATATTGACCGGGAAGTTGGTCCCCATGTACTGCGCCACTCCTTTGCCACCCACCTGCTGGAGCATGGCGCCGATTTGCGGGCGGTGCAGGCCATGCTGGGCCATGCCGATATCGCCACCACCCAGATCTACACCCACGTGGACGCCCAGCGTTTGAAAAAGATCCATCGCCAGTTTCATCCCCGGGGCTGAGCCAACCCTTGGTTTTAAAACAACCCATTTTGCGGTAGAGTGGCGGCATGGAACTGATTACCACCCACGTCAACGCCGACTTCGACGCCCTGGCGGCGATGATCGCCGCCAAGAAGCTCTATCCGGGCGCCCTGCTGGCCTTTCCCGGCGCCCAGGAGAAGAACCTGCGCGATTTTCTGAGCCAGTCGGTGGAGCACGCCTACGACTTTCAGCGGCTCAAGAATATCCCCCTGGCCAAAATCGAGCGGCTGATCCTGGTGGATACCCGCCAGCCTTCCCGCCTGGGGCCGTTGGCGGAATGTTTGCGTAATCCCGGCCTGGATATCCATATCTACGACCATCACCCCGCCGCCGCCGGCGATCTGCGGGGCAGTACCGAGCATATTCTGCCCCGCGGCGCCACCGTGACCATCATGGTCGAGCTGTTTCGCCAGCGGCAGCTCGAGATCAGCCCCGAGGAGGCCACCCTGCTGGCCATGGGGCTTTACGAGGATACCGGCTCCTTCCATTTCGATACCACCAGCCCGGCGGATTTGCAGGCCGGGGCCTGGCTGCTGGAGCAGGGCGCCAATCTGCATGCCGTGGTCCAGTTCATCGCCCAGGAGCTGACCAGTACCGAAGTAACCCTGCTTAATGACTTGATCCACTCGGCCACCACCTACACCATCCAGGGGGTGGATGTGACGGTGGCCAAGCTGAGCACCGAGGACTATATCGACGGTTTCGCGGTGGTGGTGCGCCGTTTCCTGGTGATGGAAAACTTGAACACCCTCTTTGCCCTGGCCCGCATGGGGGACCGCACCTTCCTGGTGGCCCGCAGCCGGATTCCCGAGGTCAATGCCGGGGAGGTGGCGCGGGAGTTCGGCGGTGGCGGCCACGCTTCGGCGGCCTCGGCCACCGTGAAGGAGTTGACCATTTTCGAGGCCGAGGAAAAGCTGCTGCAGGTGCTGCACAAGCAGGTCCAGCCCCAACGGGGCGCCGCTGAGTTGATGAGCGCCCCGGTGATCAGCGCCCGGCCGGAGATCACCATCGGCGAGGCCGAGGAGTTGCTCAACCGCTACAATATCACGGTGTTGCCGGTGGTGGACCCCGAAGGCCGGATCAAGGGGTTGATCTCCCGGCGGGTGGCGGGCAAGGCCATTCAATTGGGGCTTAAAGAGCAGAAGGTGGCCGATTATATGAGCACCGAATTCGCCACCCTACCTCCCACCGCCACCCTGGGGGATATCCAGGAGTTGATCATCGAGCACCGCCAGCGGATCATCCCGGTGGTGGACAATCGGGACGAACGCCTGCGGGGGGTGATCACCCGCACCGATCTGCTGAACCTGCTGGTCCACGATCCTTCCCACCTGCCGCGCAGCCTGCATGGCGAGCAGTTGCCCTCCAGTGAACGGCAGCGCCATCTCCAGAACCTGATGGTGGAGCGTCTGGGGCGGCGGATTGTCGAGCTGCTGCGGATCGCCGGCGAGGTGGCCGTCGAGTCGGGCTATCACGCCTTCGCGGTGGGCGGTTTTGTCCGGGATCTGTTGTTGCAGGAGAAAAACTTTGATCTCGACCTGGTGGTTGAAGGCGACGGCATCCGTTTTGCCCGCCAACTGGCCAGACGCCTGGACGGCCGGGTGCGGGTGCATAAAAAATTCAACAGCGCGGTGGTCAAACTGCCCGACGGCCGCAAGGTCGATGTCGCCACCGCCCGTCTGGAGTATTACGACTATCCGGCGGCCCTGCCCACCGTCGAGCTCTCGTCGCTCAAGCTCGATCTTTACCGGCGGGATTTCAGCATCAACGCCATGGCCATTGATCTTAACCCGGAAACCTTCGGCACCCTGGTGGATTTCTTCAACGGCCAGAACGACCTCAAGGACAAAAAGATCCGGGTATTGCACAACCTGAGCCTGGTCGAGGACCCCACCCGGATCTTCCGGGCCATCCGCTTTGAGCAGCGGATGGGCTTCAGCATCGGCCAACATACCGAAAGGCTGATCAAGAACGCGGTGCGGATGAACCTCTATGACCGTGGCTACGGTTACCGTTTTTACCACGAATTGCGGCTGATGCTCGACGAGGAGAACCCCCTGCCCGCCCTGCGGCGGCTGGCCGCCCTGGGCCTGCTGCCCTTTCTCAGCCCCCGCCTGCGGCTGGATAACCGCCTGGAAAAGGTGCTGGCCGAAGCCCAGGCGGCGCTGTCCTGGTACAACCTGCTTTATCTGGATGAACCCTGCCGCCCCTGGCTGGTTTACCTGCTGGCCTTGACCGTGGATCTCAAGATCGCCGAATTGATGGATTTTGGTCAGCGCTTTGAAGTGCCCACGCGGCTGCGCCAGACCTTGCGCCGGGAAAAAACGGCGGTTCGGCAGGTGGCCACCACCCTGCGCCGCAACGAGCCGGAGAGCAACAGCGGTATTTACCACCTGCTTGCCGGGCTGGCGCCGGAAGGGTTGCTTTTTCTGCTGGCCATTATGCGGAAAAAGAGCGCCAAAAAGGCGATCTCGTTGTATGTTACCGAATTGCGCGCCACCCAGCCCGCGCTTAACGGCCACGATCTCAAACAGTTGGGTTACCGGCCCGGCCCGGCCTTCAAGGAGATGCTGGCGCAGCTACTGGATGCCCGCCTCGACGGCCTGGTGCACAACCGGGAAGATGAAGTGGCCTTTATCCGCCAACATTATCCCCTGCGGGACCAAGAGTAATGCGTTTTCCCCAGCCGCCGCAACTTGGTTTCACCCTGGCCGATCTGCGGCAGGTGCTGTTCAACCTGCTGCTGATGAGCCTCGGCGCGGTGCTCACCGCCGCCGCGGTCAACGGTATCATCATCCCCCACCACTTCGCGGCCGGCGGCGCCACCGGGCTGGCGGTCATTATCCAGCAAGTGGTGCCCCTGGATGTCGGGGTGATCTATCTGCTGGTCAACATCCCCCTCTTTTTGACGGCCTATATGGCGGTGGGCCGGCGTTTCTTCTTCTACAGCCTGGCCGGCACCATGTTGTTTTCCCTGGCCCTGGCCCTGGTCAAGTTTGAATTCCTGGTGGAGGACCCCATCCTGGCGTCGATCCTGGCCGGGCTCATCTTCGGGCTGGGGATCGGCATCACCCTGCGCTCCCAGGGCTCCGCCGGGGGCGGGGATATCCTTTCCGTGATGCTGATGATGCGTTTTTCGATTCCCCTGGGTACTTCCCTGCTGGCCTTGAATATTCTGGTCCTGATTCTGACCGCCGGGGTCTTTTCCCTGGACGCCGCCCTTTATACCCTGATCCAGATCTATATCGCGGGGGTGTTGATTAACCTGGCGGTTACCGGTTTGAGCCAGCGTAAGGCGGTAATGATTATCTCCCACCAGTGGCCGGAGATCAACCGGGAGATCCTGCGCGATCTGCGCCATGGAACCACGGTGATCCCGGCCCGGGGAGGTTATTCCGGCAACGAAGAGCAGATTTTATACGCGGTGGTCAACTTCCGGGAGATTGGTTCCCTGAAGAGGATGGTCCGCCAGATCGACCCCCACGCCTTTGTGGTGGTCACCGACACCATGGAGGTGATGAACTACCGCATCGGTAACCAGCCCCACTGGTAAGAACCGTTGGTTAATCGCTCTTTACCAGTTTCTGTTGGATTTCATGGGGGACCGGGGCGTATTCCCGGAAGCGGCAGTGGAAGCTGGCCCGGCCCTGGGTCAAGGATTTGAGGGCGGTGGAGTAGTTGTGCTGCTCGGCCAGCGGCGTCACCGCCTTGATTGACTGGTAGTTGCCCCGCGCCTCCATGCCTTGGATCACCGACCGGCGGCTCTGGAGGTCGCTCATCACGTCCCCCATCAGCTCGTCGGGGACCACCACCTCCATATCGTAAAGGGGCTCCATGATCAGCGGGTTGGCCTCTTTGAAGGCCTGTTTGAAGGCCTGGGCGCCGGCGATCTTGAAGGAGATATCGTTGGAGTCCACCGGGTGCATCTTGCCGTCGTAGACCAGCACCCGCACATCCCGGACATGGGAACCGGTGGCCGGGCCTTCTTCCATCTTCTCCATGACCCCTTTCAGGATCGAGGGCAGAAACTTGCTGTCGATCACCCCGCCCACGATGCAGTTATAAAAGACCAGTTTGCCGCCCCAGGGCAGCTCGTGCTCCTCCTTGCCGCGCACCGTCAGGTTGGCGGGCTCGGGCAGGTCTTCGGCATGGGGTTCCAGCCGCATATGGACCTCGGCGAACTGGCCGGAGCCGCCAGATTGCTTCTTGTGGCGATAGACGGCGTCGGCCGCCCGGCGGATGGTCTCCCGGTAAGGGATTTTGGGTTCCACGAACTCGACCTTGACCCCGTGCACCTTTTCCAGCCGCCATTTGACCAGGTTGAGATGCAGCTCCCCCTGGCCCTGGAGGATCAACTGTTTTAATTCGGGGGCCAGCTCGGCGTGCAGGGTGGGGTCTTCGATCTGCATTTCGCGCAGGGCCTCGCCCAGTTTTTCGTCATCCTTTTTGTCGCCGGTGACCACCGCCGTCCGGATCCGCGGTTCGGGGAATTCCATGGGAGCCAGGGTCAGCGGGTGATCCTTGTCGTGCAGGGTGTGGTTGGTGCGGGTGGCTTTCATCTTCAAGGTGGCGCCGAGATCACCGGCCACCAGTTTGCTCACCGGCTGGCGGTTCTTGCCGGCCATGATAAAGAGCTGGTTAAGCCGTTCCACCTCGCCGGTGGTGCTGTTGGTCAATTCCATGCCTTCCTTGACCTCGCCGGAGCAGACCTTGAAAAAGGTGATCTTGCCCAGGAAGGGCTCAACCAGGGTTTTGAAGACAAAAAGCACCGGCGGCCCGGCGGCATCGCAGGGCAACTCGCCGCCGCCGGCGGTCTGTTCCGCCGCCATTTCGGTGGCCGAGGGCGCCACGTTGTCGATAAAGCCCATCATCCGGCCGCTGCCCATGTTGCGCTTGGCCGACAGGCAGAAGATCGGGAAGACCTCGCGGCTCAGCATGCCGATTTTGAGCCCCTGGCGCATCTCGTCCTCGTCCAGGCTGCCCTTTTCGAAGTAGAGCTCCATCAAGGCCTCGTCGTTCTCCGCCGCCTTTTCCACCAGTTGATTGTGCAACTCGGCGGCCCGTTGCTGTTCGCTTTCCGGAATCGGCAGTTTTTCCGGCTTGCCGCCCTCGGGTGGAAATTTGTACATGGTCATCTTCAGAAGGTCGATGATGGCCTCAAAACCGTCGCCTTGGTTGAGCGGGTACTGCATCAGCACCGCGGCGGGGCCGAAACGTTCGCTGATCGACTGCACCGCCGCGAAGTAGTCGGCCTTGGGGTGGTCCACCTGGTTGATAGCGAAAATCGTCGGTTTCCGGTAATGCTCCAGGTACCGCCAGTTCAATTCCGTGCCCACTTCCACCCCGTGGGGGGCGCTGATCAGCATCACCGCGGTGTCGGCCACCCGCAGGGCCGATATTACCTCGCCGACGAAGTCGTCCAGGCCCGGAGTATCGATGATGTTGATCTTGAAATCCCGCCATTCGGTGTGCAGCAGGGTGGCGTAAACCGAGTTGCCGCGCTCGTGTTCGATCTCATGATAGTCGGAGATGGTGTTCTTGGCCTCCACCGTGCCCCGGCGCTGGGAGAGCCCCGCTTCAAAGACCATGGTCTCGGCCAGGGTGGTTTTACCGGACTTGACACTGCCCAGCAGGACGATATTTTTAATGTATTTGTCGTCGTATTGCTTCATGGGCCACCTCTTGACTTGGGTTTGTGGGCAAAATATCTATTACGCCGGAGAACCTTTTGTTTATACTCTTTACCCGTATTCCACGTATTCTGGCAAGATCGCTTTTTAAAAAGTCCAATTCGCCTTTCCACGGTTTATTTTATTTACCCTTGCGTATTGGTGGCATTTATCCTATTATAGCTGTTTGAAAATTATTACTATCTAAAGTAGCAATCGCCTTGGCGGTTTGTCGGTTCTGGTTGCCGCTGGCCGCTTGTGGCCCAAGTTGGAGGATTAATTTATGGAAACCACGGTATCCCTGGGCGGTAACCTGCGGGTGACCAAGCAGCGACGGGTGCTGCTCGACGAGTTGTGCAAGGTGTGCAGCCACCCCACCGCCGATGAACTCTACCAGATGGCCCGCCGGCGGCTGCCCCGGATCAGTCTCGGCACCGTTTACCGTAACCTGGAATTGATGGCCGAGCACGGCATGATCCAGAAGCTGGAGGTGGGCGGTACCCAGAAACGTTTTGACGGCAACGCCGAACCCCACTACCATGCAAGGTGTCTCAAATGTGGCAAGGTCGATGATCTCGATTTCCACCTGGAGCAGGATGTGGAGAGCGAGGCCCGGCGGCAGAGCGGTTTTACGATTCTGCGCCACAGCCTGGAGTTCTCCGGCTTCTGTCCGGATTGTCGTTGATGGTGGTGGCACCTAAACTTTAATTGCTAAGGAGGCCCAGAGAGTATGAGTGCGCTTAAAGGCAGCAGGACCGAAAAAAACATTCTCACCGCCTTCGCCGGTGAATCCCAGGCCCGTAACCGCTACACTTACTTTGCCGCCCAGGCCAAGAAAGACGGTTATGTGCAGATTTCGGCGATTTTCGAGGAGACCGCCAACCAGGAAAAAGAGCACGCCAAACGGTTGTTCAAACTGTTGGAAGGCGGCGAGGCGGAGATCAGCGCCACCTTTCCGGCCGGCAGAATCGGCACCACCGTCGAAAATCTGGTCGAGGCGGCGGCCGGTGAAAATTATGAGAATCAGGTGATGTACCCTGAATTCGCCCAGATCGCCCGGGAGGAGGGGTTTGCCGAGATCGCCGATATCTTTATGAGTATCGCCGTGGCGGAAGTCTTCCACGAAAAGCGTTACCGGGCTCTGAAGGCCAACATCGAGGCCGGCCGGGTCTTTAAGCGGGAGCGGGGCACCGCCTGGCAGTGCCGCAACTGCGGTTACACCCATGACGGTGAGGCCGCCCCGGAGCGTTGCCCGGCCTGTGATCATCCCCGGGACCATTTCGAGTTGCTGAAGGAAAACTGGTAAAACCCCAACAAGGAGGCTCTATCATGGCCAAGAAGCTGGAAGTATACAAATGTGATCTCTGTGGCAATATCGTGGAAATGCTGCACGCCGGAGCCGGCCAGTTGGTCTGCTGCGGGCAGCCCATGCGGCTGGTTACTGAAAACACCGTCGATGCCGCCCAGGAGAAGCATGTGCCGGTGCTTGAAAAAGTCGAGGGTGGCTACCAGGTCAAGGTTGGTTCGGTACCCCATCCCATGGAGGAAAAGCACTATATCGAATGGATCGAACTGCTCGCCGATGGTAAGGTCTACCGCCAGTTTCTGGAGCCGGGCCAGGCCCCCGAGGCCTTTTTTCCGGTCAGTGGCGAGCAGGTCAGCGCCCGGGAGTATTGTAATCTGCACGGCCTCTGGAAGGCTTAAATCGTTCAGCAGTGCCGCAGGTTGCGGCACTGCTGAACGTTTTGTGAGCGTTTTATATTTTATACCCCCGTTCGGTTAATTGGCCGGGTGGGGGTTTTGTTACTGTAGGGGGTGAGTTATGAAAGCTTGTGAGATCAAGCCGGATATTTTCTGGGTGGGAGCGATCGATTGGAATAACCGGGATTTCCATGGTTATTCGATCAACCGGGGCACCACCTACAATGCCTATCTGCTCCGCGATGACAAGACCGTGCTTTTCGATACCGTGCGGAGCGGCTTTAAAAGCGATCTGCTGCACCACCTGCACCAAGTGACCAACCCCGAAGAGATCGATTACCTGGTGGTCAACCATGTCGAGTTGGACCATTCCGGTTGCCTGCCGGAGATCATCGAGTTGATCAAGCCGGAGAAGATCTTTTGCTCGCCCATGGGCCAGAAGGCCCTGCTGGAGCACTTCCATCGTCCCGATTGGCCCCTGGAGGTGGTCAAAAGCGGTGATGAGATCATCCTGGGCAGGCGCAGCATCCGGTTTATCGAAACCCGGATGCTGCACTGGCCGGACAGCATGTTCTCCTATATCCCCCAGGAGAAGCTGCTGATCTCCAGTGACGCCTTTGGCCAGCACTGGGCCACCTCCGAGCGCTTTGCCGACGAGGTCGACTCGGGTGAACTGCTGGCCCATGCCGCCAAGTATTACGCCAATATCCTGCTGCCCTATTCGCCGCTGGTCCAGAAGCTGCTGGCCCAGTTGCAGGCCGAGGGGCCGGAGATCGAGATGATCGCCCCCGATCATGGTCTGATCTGGCGTACTGATCCGGAAACCATCATCAACGCCTATGACCGCTGGAGCCGTCAGCAGAGCCGCCGTAAGGCGGTCATCATCTACGACACCATGTGGCAGAGTACCGAAAAGATGGCCCGGGCCCTGGAGAGCGGTCTGCAACAGGAAGGGATCAACGAGATCCGGCTGCTGCACGCCCGCAAAAACCACCGCAGCGATATTATGACCGAGGTGCTGGACGCCCGGGCGCTGCTGCTCGGCTCCCCCACCCTCAACAATCACCTGATGCCGGCCATGGCCGACGTGCTGACCTATATGAAAGGCTTGCGCCCCAAGGAAAAGGTCGGCGCCGCCTTTGGTTCCTACGGCTGGAGCGGCGAGGCGGTCAAGCAGTTGAGCACCTATCTCGAGGAGATGGGGATCGCGCCGGTAGCCGAGGGGGTGCGGATCAAGAATGTCCCCAACCATGACAGCCTGCAGGCTTGCGTGGAGCTGGGGAAAGCGGTGGCCCGGGCCATGTAATTTGGTAACCGGCCAGCAGCACCGCACCTTACGACGATCAGCCAAGCTTACGCACGCGGGGGGCGCGGCGCTTGGCTGCTTGCCGTAATCTGCGGCACTGCTGGCCGGTTACGGCCCGTTGCGTCGACGGTTGTCGGCCTCGGTGGAGTTTGTTTGTAGTCTGGAGGGTTCTTGTATGGGGTTTAGAGCGACCAAGGAGCGGGTGGTGGCCCTGCTGGAGGGTGATGCCCCATTACCCGAACTGTTGTCCCAACTGGCCGGACTGCCCCGCTCCCAGGTGCTCAAGGCGCTTTTTGCCGGCCTTTGTCATCATGAAGAAAAGCGGCGCTGGCGGGCGATCGCTGCCTTCGGGCCGGTGGTGGCCGGCCTGGCCGATGAGGATCTGGAAGCGGCCCGGGTGGTGATGCGCCGCTTGATGTGGAGCCTCAACGACGAATCCGGCGGCATCGGCTGGGGGGTGCCCGAGGCCATGGCCGAATGCCTGGTCCACCACGACGACCTGGCCGCCGAATATACGCATATCCTGGTCTCCTTTATGCGCGAGGATGGTTTCTTTCTGGAATATCCTCCCCTGCAGCGCGGTTTGATGTGGGGCCTGGCCCGGCTGGCGGCGGTACGCCCGCAGTTGCTGCGGCAAAAAGGGGCCTCCCGTTACTTGCCTGCCTATCTGGCTTCTCCCGATCCCGCCGTCCGCGGCCTGGCCGCCCACGCCCTGGGACTGCTGGGGGAGACCGCCGCCCGTGAACAGTTACAACCCCTGCTGGACCAGGGCGAGACCTTCCCTTTCCACCAGGATGGCCAACTTTATACCCGCACCGTCGGCCAGATGGCCGCCGACGCCCTGGCGCGGCTTTAATCAGTCTCCGGCAAACGGGCCGCGGGCCGCGCTACCGGTTAAACGGCCCCGCCGCTCCACACTGGCGACGGGCAGGACAAAACCCCCTGCTTTCCTGTTTAAGCGGCCAGCAACCCCCGCAATACCCTCAGGTTTTCGATATCCTCCCGCAGGTCGGGCCCCTTGTCGGTTTCCAGCACCATGGGATGATCGGCGAAACGGGGATCGTTGAGCAGTAGCCGAAAACCCTCCAGGCCGATTTTACCCTGGCCGATATGGGCGTGGCGGTCCACCCGGCTGCCCAGGTCCTTGGCTGCGTCGTTGAGATGGAAAAAATGCAGCCGGTTAAGCCCCAACTGGTCATCGAACTCTTTGAAGGTCCGCTCATAGGCCGCCGGGGTGCGCAGATCGTAGCCGGCCGCAAAGGCGTGGCAGGTGTCGAAACAAAAGCCCAGCCGCTGGGGATAGCGGCAGCCGGCGACAATCTCCGCCAGTTCGGTAAAATCCCGGCCCAGGTTGGTACCCTGGCCGGCGGTATTCTCCAGCAGGATGGTCACCCGGTTTTCCTCGCCGGCCGCTTCCAGGACTTGATCCAGGTTGCGCGTCAAACGCTCGATCCCCTCCTTGGCTCCCCGTCCCAAATGGGAGCCGGGGTGCATGACCAGCCAGGGTATCCGCAGGGCCTGGCAGCGTTCCAGCTCGGCGGTGAGGGCCTGGCGGGAGCGCTCCTCGGTTTCCGGTTTGTAGCCGGCCAGGTTGATCAGGTAGGAGTCGTGGGCGGCCACCGGCATCTCGGCGGCCTGCCGCCAGGCCTCGAGGAAGTCGGCGGCTTCCTTTTCATGTACCGGCGGCACCCGCCACTGGCGCTGGTTACGGGTGAAGATCTGCAGGGCCTGGCCGTCGACCTTGCGGATATGCTCAAAGGCGTGGTATAGACCACCGGCTATCGACATGTGCGCTCCCAATAACGGCATATTGCGTCCTCCTGCTGGTCGCCCGATAAAGCCCTTGACACAAACCTCAATCGTCCCGTAAAAGGTCACGATATCCGGTGGCCGGGGCGCTTTCCCCCGTTGGTGGAGCCGGGCGGCCGTTGCTCCGGCGGGGTCTTATCTTTGACGAGGTTGTTTAATCCTATGCACTTTCAAGACATCATTCTGGAACTCGGCCGCTACTGGGCGGAGCAAGGCTGCGCCATCCAGCAGCCCTATGACCTGGAGGTCGGGGCCGGCACCTTTCATCCCGCCACCCTGCTCCGCTCCCTGGGGCCGGAGCCGTGGAGCGCGGCCTACGTGCAGCCTTCCCGGCGCCCCACCGATGGCCGCTACGGGGAAAACCCCAACCGTCTGCAACACTACTACCAGTACCAGGTGATAATCAAGCCCTCCCCGCCGGAGATCCAGGATATGTATATCGAAAGTCTGACCCGTTTCGGGCTGGACCCCCTGGAACATGATATCCGTTTTGTCGAGGATGACTGGGAATCCCCCACCCTGGGCGCTTCGGGTCTGGGCTGGGAAATCTGGCTGGACGGTATGGAGATCACCCAGTTTACCTATTTTCAGCACGCCGGTAGCCTGGAGTTACATCCGGTGACGGTGGAGGTGACCTACGGTCTGGAACGGATCGCCATGTATTTGCAGGGGGTGGAGAGCGTTTATGATATTGCCTGGAACGACCGGGTCAGCTACGGTGATATCTTTCTGCAGGCGGAAAAGGAGTTCTCCGCCTTCAACTTCGAGCATGCGGATGTCGAAAAGCTGTTGGCGCAGTTTGGCGGCTGTGAAGAGGAGGCCTTTCGGCTGTTGGAGTTGGGGTTGATCCTGCCGGCCTATGATTACTGTTTGAAGTGTTCCCACACCTTCAACCTGCTGGATGCCCGCAAGGCTATCAGCGTGGCCGAGCGCACCCGCTATATTGGTCGGATCCGCAATATCGCCCGCAAGGTGGCCGAGCAGTACGTGGCTCGGCGCCAGGAGCTGGGATTCCCGCTGATGCGTCAATCCCCATGAGCAAAGGGATGGCGGAAGTGCATGGGAATCGAACCCACCCACCAGGCTATTAACCCGGTGCACCGGATTTGAAGTCCGGGGGGGCCACCAGTGCCCCTTCCACTTCCGTGCCTTGAGCTGCTGGCGGGACTCTAGTAGTTTTTCTTTTTTACGACAACTTTTTTCCTGCTTTTCCGGTGGGAAGTTAATAATTTGTTTAGCCTTGTTAAGCATCAGGGAGTGATTATCGGTTATGGAGTGTTCGCGTTTCCAGAGATTAATCAAGGAGTGGTACCTGCAGGTCCAGGATGAGGCCATGGCCCCGGCCCGGATGGTAGCCTTTATGGAAAAGCACCTGGCTGAGTGCCCGGTCTGTCTGCAAGACTCCGGGGTCAGGGAGGAAGTGGAGAAAATCATCACCATGCTGTTGCCGGCTGCCAAGCTGCAAACCCCCGCCGATAGCGACGGGGACGACGACGAGATTACGGATGACAGCGGTGTCGAGGAAGCGGAAAGCGGCGATGATGATGAGATCCCGGAGGAGTTTGACGAGGAGGATGTCGATTGATCATAAAAGCCCGCCGCCTTTCCCAGGCCAGCGGGCTTTTCTTATCATGACCGGCGCGGGGCCGGATAATCAACTGGTGGCGATGCAGGGACTTGAACCCCGGACGCTACGGATATGAGCCGTATGCTCTAACCAACTGAGCTACATCGCCATATGGAAAGAACAGCCCTATATGCTAAATTTCGTCGACGTTGTCAACACAAATCGCTGACTAATGCCGATGTCGAGGGGCGCGATCATAAAAAAAGGAAGAACGGATCAAGCCCTCCTTCCTGGAAACTCGAGCTGCTTTTGGCGTTAAAACGCGGCGTTAGCGCTAGACGCAGCACGGTGGGCACTGGGCAGGCCGGCGGTCTTGCAGGCTCCCTTGTCCGCGGGTCCGGGAGGGGAACAGCTTGGTTGATGCGCTTCAGCGGTACAGCCGGTGGTCTTGGAAAGGATACCGAACCATCGGGGCGATCACGCCGTTCTTCCTGAAGTAAGTGCTTGCAGGATGTCGACGATTTTGCGGATGCTCGTCGGTCAGCTCATCGATACCTTCGATGCTTTTTACGTAGTCAACCCACTCTTCGCTCCATTCTTCCATGCCCTTGGTCAGGAAGCCGTCCTCGTCCACGTTAAAGGTTTTTCCCTTATGCTCGATAGTGGCCATCGTCTCCTCCTCAATCTAAATGTTTAATCTGATATGAAAAATACTGCGCTGCCCTGACCAATTTGATTCCCTCGCTGAATGACCACAACGCCATACCCTTTGTCAAGCGATGGCCGACTTTTTTTCCGCCCCGGCGGCCTGCTTGGTTGATACCCTCGTGGTGATAAATTGGCGCGGGAAATCGAGGTGTTGACGCTCTACTACTACGATTTTCCGGCCGGCTCTACAATGCTGTCCCGCCGCCAGTGCTGGTCGTCACGGCGGGGGTGGTCGATATTGTAATGCAGACCCCGGGATTCCTGGCGATTGCTCGCGCAGCGGACGATCAGCCCGGCCACCAGAGCGATGTTGCGTAATTCGATAAGGTCCGGGGTGGGCAGGTAATCGCGGTAATGGCGGTCCACCTCGGCGATGATCGGTATCAGTTGTTCCCGGGCCAGTTTAAGTCGTTTATTGCTGCGCACGATGCCGACGTAGTTCCACATCAGGCGGCGGATCTGGTCCCAGTTGTGGCTGATCAGTACCGCTTCGGCAATGGGTTCGGCCCGGCCGGTCTGCCAGGGGCTTACCTCCGGTGGTGGTTGTTGTCGCAGCCGTGGCCAGTCCCGGCCGCACTGTTCGGCGGCCCGGTGGGCGAAAACCACCGCTTCCAGCAGCGAGTTGCTGGCCAATCGGTTGGCCCCATGCAGACCGCTGCAGGCCGATTCCCCCAGGACATAGAGATTTTCCAGGTCGCTTTGGCCCCGGTCGTTGCTGACCACCCCGCCGCACATATAATGGGCCGCCGGCACCACCGGGATCGGCTCCCGGGTAATATCGATCCCCAAACGCCGGCAGGTCCGGTAAATGGTGGGAAAGCGCCGCCGCAGAAAAGACGCCGACTTATGGGTAATATCCAGGTAGACGCAATCATCGCCGCTGGCTTTCATTTCCAGATCAATGGCCCGGGCCACGGTGTCCCGGGTGGCGAGATCGCCGCGCGGGTCGTATTTGCTCATGAAGGCCCGGCCGTGGCTGTCGATTAAACGGCCGCCCTCCCCCCGTACCGCCTCGGAAATCAGGAAATTCTTGGTTTGATGATGATACAGGCAGGTGGGGTGGAACTGGACGAATTCCAGATTGGCCACCCGGGCGCCGGCCCGGTAGGCCATGGCGATGCCGTCGCCGGTGGCGATATCGGGGTTGGTGGTGTAAAGGTAGACCTTGCCGGTGCCGCCGGTGCAGACCAGGGTCACCCGGGCCCGATAACTGCTCACCCGGCCGCTGGCGCGCTCCAGCACATAGGCCCCGCAACAGCGTTCCTGGTACGGCGGGGTGATCTCCCCGCCGGCCCGGGAGGCGACCAGCAGATCAATCGCCAGGTGGTTTTCGAGGATGGTGATGGCCGGGTTGGCGGCGGCTTGCCGTAACAGGCTCTCTTCGATGCGGCTGCCGGTGCGGTCCATGACGTGGGCGATACGGCGGGCCGAATGGCCGCCCTCCCGGCCCAGATCCAGGCCGCCGGCGTCCCCGGCCGGGGCTTGCTGGAATTCGACGCCCAGGGTCAGCAATTCCCGCACCCGGGCCGGGCCGTTTTCCACCACCAGGCGTACCACCTCTTCATGGCACAGCCCGTCGCCGGCCTCCAGGGTGTCGGCGATATGGGCGGCAAAGGAGTCGGCCGGATCAAGCACGGCGGCAATCCCGCCCTGGGCCAGATTGGTGGCGGTATCGAGTTGCTGTTTTTTGGTGATCAGGGTCACGCGGCCCAAAGCGGCGGCTTTCAGAGCAAACGACAGGCCGGAGATGCCGCTGCCGATAATCAGGAAATCGGTTTGCTGGTCCAAAACGTTGCAATCCCCTTGTATTCTGGTACATTTGCCAAACGGTGGAAGCGGCTCGGCTCCCTTTGCCTGGCCGGCTTGCTTTCTGCACGATAACCGATTTGGCGGATTTTAACGATGAGTGAAATAAAACTGGTGATTTTCGATTGCGATGGGGTGATGTTTGACTCCCGGGAAGCCAATCGGGCCTACTATAACCACCTCAGAACCCATTTCGGCCAGCCGCCCCTGGACGAAGAGGAGTTGAGCTACGTTCATATGCAGCATGTGGCGGAATCGGTGCGCTTCCTGTTCCGCGAGCAGCCCGTAAAGCTGGCGGCCGTCGAGCGCTACCGGCATCAACTCGATTACACCCCCTTTCTGCAATATATGCGTATGGAGCCGGATTTACCCACTTTTCTGGAGTGGCTCCAGCCCCGTTGTAAAACCGCCATCAGTACCAACCGCACCAGCACCCTGTCGCTGGTATTGGCCCGCCATCAGTTGGAGGGGTGTTTCGATCAGGTGGTGACCGCCCGGGACGTGGCCAATCCCAAACCCCATCCCGAGGCTCTGGAAAAAATTCTCGGCCAGCTGCAAATCCCCAGGACGGCTGCCATTTATATCGGCGACTCCCAGGTCGACCGGGAACATACCGCCGCCGCTGGAATTCCCCTGATCGCTTTCAAGAACCCCGCGCTGGCGGCGGAGTACCATGTGGAGAGTTTTATGGAGATCACTGCCCTGCCTCCCTTCACCACCGCGTAAGCGTTCACCAGGGCCAATGACCGCTGATTTAACGGGCCGTAGCCGCTCAGGTTTAGTAGGAGGACAGCTCAATGAAACTGGAAAATTCCCATCTGATGCTGGTTCTGGCTCCCGATCCGCAACGGGCCGCGTCCCTGGTCCGGCGTTTTTTTCAGCGTACCCAGCTGGTTCGTTACGACGAACTGCGCCTTTTTGCAGAGGAGTGCCAGAATGCCGTCGCCGCTGGCTTTATGCCCCGGCTGGAGGAAGGGCTGGCGGCCAACCGCCGGGCCTTGGACGAAGTGGTGGCCGAGTTGCAGAAGGCCGGTATCCGGAGCCTGGCCGAGCTGGCCCGGGTGCCCCAGGGTTACCAGAGCAAGCTGGCCCATACCGCCGTTCACTTGCTCGACGGTTTCTTCGGGATCGACAGCGCCTTTTACAATCTGGTGGAGGACTCCCACTGGCTTTCCGACCAACTGCGGCGGGAAATCGCCCAAGACCCCGAGGATTACTACCTGCTGCCGCTAACCGGGGAAATGGGATTTGCCGGCCGCCAGCATCTGGTCGGTGCCCTGCGCGGCTTTGAACGTTAACCCCCGGGTCATCCCCTCAGTCATGGTGATGGTGGTGGTGATGGCCGCCCTGGGCCGGCCCCCCGGCCTTGCTCAGGGCCTCGGTCAACAAGCGCTCGGCTTCATCGAGGATTTCGGCGGCCCGGTCGATCAGGTTGGCTGGCTCCTGGCAATCTTCGGTTCGGGCCGCGGCGCTCCATTTGCGAAATTCGGCGGCATGTCCCTGGTTATGTTCGATCCAGTGGGGTAATAATACCCGTAGTTTTTCCGCTACCCGTGGTTCCGTCATGGTTTCTCCGTCTTCGTCAAGGTTACCTTGCCGGCCAGGAAATCGATCCTGGCCACCCGGACCCCGGTGATCAGCCGGGGTTCTTCAAACAGGGTGCTGATGTTGACGCCTTCCTCCACAACTTCCAGCAGCGAAGCCTGCTCCGCCACCAACTCCTGTTTATCCTCTTCTTCCAGCAGGATTTTCATCTGGCACATGAATAATTCCTCAACGCGATTTTAAGAGTTTGTTGCGCCCAGCTTCCAGCGCACTATAATGTCGGCTGATAGCTTACAATAAAAGAGATACAAAAAAGCGCCCCTGAGCGCAACAGGTAGGCCGATGTTATTGCCAGATTTATCAGCGCTACGGCAAATTTTGCAACCACTGCCGGCAACCGGCAGCCTGCCGGTCATTGCCGTGGTGGGGCTGTCACCCAAAGCCGAGCGGCCCAGCAACCAGGTGGCCCGCTACCTTTTGGCCAGGGGTTTCCGGGTAATTCCGATTAACCCGGGCCATCGGCAGATCCTGGAGCGGCCCTGCTATGCTTCCCTGACCGAAGCCGTCGATGTGGAGGGGCGCGTGGCTATCGTGGTTATCTTTCGTCGGGCGGAACAGGTTTTGCCGGTGGTGAGAGAGGCGGTGGCGGTGGGCGCGACGACGGTCTGGCTGCAGGAAGGAATTGTGCACCAGCAGGCCGCCGCCGAAGCGACCGCGGCGGGTTTGCAGGTGGTGATGGATAAATGCATCAAGATTGTCCACCAGGATTTGTTCGGTTAGTTGCCCCGTCACCTTAAGCGGAGGGTTTTTATGGGTAGAGATTGGGGCCGGGCCTGCTTGGATCTGCTTTTTCCGCCCCACTGTCTGGGGTGCCGGGTTCCTTTGCCGACCTCCAGGCCGCCGCTGTTCTGTTCCGCCTGCCAGGCCGGGCTTGTGCTGCTGACCGCTCCCCTTTGTACCTGTTGCGGCCGCCCTTTGGGTCAGCTGCCGGGAGCGCCCCCGGCCAGTGGTCATCGTTGCGGTGCTTGTCTGCAGAGCCCGCCCGGTTTCAGCAAGGCCCGGGCGGCGGTGCTTTATGATGATACGGTGGGCCGGGCCCTGCAGACCTATAAATATCATGGTGACCTGGCTCCGCTGGCCACCTTTGCTGAATTGTGTCGCCAGGCTCCCGCGGTGGCCGAATTGGTGACCGGGGATTATATCCTGCCGGTGCCGCTTCACCCCAGCCGGTTGCGGCGTCGGGGGTTCAACCAGGCTCTGCTGTTGGCCCAGGCCCTGTTCCCTGAGCGACGGCGGCAAATCAAGAGCCGATTGCTGGTTCGGCACCGGCCCACCAGGTCCCAGGCCGGCATGAGCGGTCGTCACCGGCGGCTTAATCTGCGAGGGGCTTTTGCCCTTACCGAGCCTCGGCTGGTGGTTAAACGGCGGATTCTGCTGGTTGACGATGTCTTTACCACCGGCAGCACCGTCAACGAGTGTGCCGGGGTGTTGCTGGCCGCCGGGGCCGCCGAGGTCCAGGTGTTGACCCTGGCCCGGGTCCGGGAATAAGGATTTGAAGCAACCGTTCAGCAGTGCCGACAACCGTGGACTTAACTGCTTGAACGGGTATATTGGGCGGAAGAACAAGATCGTCTAAACGGACTACAGAATGCAGGTCAACGGCACACATTATCGAACCATCTGGCCGGATCCCGACGATCCACGGCTGATCAGGATCATCGACCAGCGGCAATTGCCACATGCCCTGGTGGAGGAAGAATTAAGCCGGGTGGAGGACTTTGCCCGGGCGATTGCCGAGATGCGGGTGCGTGGGGCCGGGTTGATCGGCGCCACCGCCGCTTTTGGGATCTACAGTGCCACTTTGGCGGCGCCGGCTGCCGATCCCTGGCCGTTTCTCCAGCAGGCCGCCGCCACCCTGCGGGAGACCCGCCCCACCGCCGCCAATCTGGCCTGGGCCGTGGAACGGATGCTGGCGGCATTGGCAAAGCCTTCCGGGGCTCCGCTTGCGGCTCTGCAGCGCCTGGCCCTGGCCACCGCCCGGGAGATCGCCGACGAGGACGCCGAAAACTGCCGGCTAATCGGCGAGCACGGTTTGCCCTTGATCAGGGAGATCAGCCGGCGCAAAAAGGGCGCCCCGGTCAATATCCTGACCCACTGCAATGCCGGCTGGCTGGCTTTTGTCGATTACGGTTCGGCCACCGCCCCGATCTATGCCGCCCACCGGGAAGGGATTGACGTCCGGGTCTGGGTCGATGAAACCCGGCCCTGGCTGCAGGGGGCCCGGCTCACCGCCTGGGAGTTGGCCGGGGAGGGGGTACCCCACACTCTGATTGCCGACAACACCGGCGGTCACCTGATGCAGCACGGGTTGGTGGATCTGGTGCTGGTCGGCAGCGATCGTACCACCCGCCACGGTGATGTGGCCAATAAGATCGGTACCTACCTGAAGGCCCTGGCCGCTGCTGACAACGGGGTCCCTTTTTATGTCGCCCTCCCCTCTTCCACCTTCGATTGGCAATTAGCGGCCGGCGCTGAAATTCCCATTGAAGAGCGTGGTGGTGATGAGCTACGATACGTTGAGGGCTATACCCAGGCGGGCCGGCAGGAGCGGGTGCTGATTTGCCCGCCGGGCACGGCGGTGGCCAATTATGGTTTTGATGTCACCCCTGCCCGGCTGGTTACTGGTTTGATCAGCGACCGAGGGGTAATGCGGGCCGAGCCGGCCGATATCCTGCGGCTTTATCCCGAACGGCGGTAGGTTGTCCAAGGTTATGTAAACCGGCTGGTAACAAAGCTTAAAGGAGATGAATGATGGCGGATACTCACCACGAACACCCCCCGGAGGACCCGGCGGTTTGCCGGCGGGTCGGAGTTTTTTTAGTTGCCGTGTTGGCGCTTGTGGCGCTGCTGGCTTGTTATAATTGAACTTGCCCGGCGCCTATTGCTCCCGGTGGCCAGCGCCACGATTATTGGTGTAGGTTAAGCATTTGGCGCTTGACCCTGGACCGCCGCTTAATTATAGTAAAGGCATCCAGCGAGGTTCACTGTTTGGGTATTGGCTTTGGTCGCCGCGGAGGCGGGTAATAGGTATTTTTTGGGGCAATGGCTATGAAATGGCGGAAACTGGTCATAGCGACTTTGGGTGTCGCCGCTTTGGGAGCTTTGGGTTCCGGGGTTGCCATGGCCCAGGAGGATGCCTTTGCCGATGCCGGTGAGGTCGCAGAATTCAGCCGTCCCTGGTTGAGCCGACTATGGTCCGACAGCGATTCCGCCAACGGTACGTTGTTTACTTCTCCGGCTCGGCCCTCCCGTTTCAGCCTGGGTTATTTTACCACCGACACCACTCAAGAGAGCGCCCGGCGCCACAAGCAACCGCTGGCCAACCGCCAAAGCACCTTTGCCGCTTTGGCGACGGAGGCTTACTATGGTGCCGCTCGTTTGGACCTGAGCTGGCTTGCCGAAACCAACTATCAGCCCCCTTGGTTACAAGGGTCGGATGGGCGGGCTTTGAGCCTGGAGGCCGGAGTCAGCCGGGACGACTTGAGCGCCGGGTTGCTTTACGCTTACCAAAGTGGTTACGTGCCGTTTGCCGGTGAGGGCCAGTCGGCTTCTTATCCGATGTATTTTTTTACCCCCACCGATGATGGTGCAAGCGCCTTTGACCAGCGGAGCAGTGACAATCACGCGGTCTTTCTTTATCTGGGCTATAATCTCAGCCAGCAATTGAACCTGCGCGGCTCCATGGGACTGGCTCAAACCGAGCTCGGCGGTGATGAACAGAGCTTGCGGTTGGGAGAAAGCAGCCGTCGCTGGGGAGTTGATGTCGCCGCCACCTATCGGTTGCTTGACAATCTGGTTTACGAAGCCCATCTGGGCTATGTTAATATTGATGAAACCACCGCCTCGCAACTGGACGACAATTCCGCGGTTTCCCATGCCGGTGGTTCCGCTCCGAGTTCCCTTTATCAAATCGGCAGCCATATCCGGATGACCTTTTAGCTGGCAGGCGTTCAGCCGCTGATCAGTTCCCGTTAAATAGACGGTTGTCGGCATTGCTGGATGGTTATCAGTTCCCTGAAGTCGATAATGGAAGTGTAACGGACGGAGGGCGTTATCGGTGAGCGGCTGCTGGCCCGGGCTATATGCACCAGCCCGCCCAGGCCGTGCTGCTCGGCGGCGGCCAACACTCTTTCGTTGTCATCGGCCAGCATGGTGCTTTTTTTGCGATAGCCAAGCCTTTTTTGCAGCCGGGGCCAGAACTCCGCTTCCTCCTTGGCCCGGCCCATCTCTTCGGCGCAAACCACCCCCTGGCAGTATCCCAGCAATGGCGCCCGGGCCATTTTGATCTCCAGGGTCTGGCGATGGGCGTTGGTTACCAGGTAGATTTCCTTTTGTTGTTGTTGGCAGAACTCCAGGAACTCGGTGACGTAGGGGTGGACGGCGACCAAGGCGTCGATGCGCCGTTTAAGGGCGGGAATATCCAGTTGCAGCTCTCTGCTCCAGAAATCGAGATCACTCCAGGCTAGCGTACCCTGATGGCGCTCAAATTCGGCATGCAGTCGGCGCCGGGCCTCGTCGATCTCCAGGCCGTGGCTCAGGGCGTAGTTTTCCGGCACGTAACAGAGCCAGAAATAGTCGTCAAAATGGCGATCCAGCAGAGTTCCGTCCATGTCCAGCAAAACGGTGTCGATTTGCCGCCAGTCGATGGTCCCCTGCCTGATATCAGTCGATTTCATGGTGGTGTCCGTGGTTCTTTGCTGGTTCATATACGTTAATTTGGCGAAGTAAACGTCGGGGTTACGTTAAAGCCGCAGGGAGCCGCGCAACTGCTCGAGGCTGCCGATTTGCCGCTTGCTTAAATACTCCCTGATACCGGTTATGATCTCGCTGGTGGCCTGCGGATTGATGAAGTTGGCGGTGCCTACCTGGATCGCGCTGGCCCCGGCGACTATGAATTCCAGGGCGTCGGTGGCGTTCATGATGCCGCCGATGCCGATTACCGGGATCTTGACGCTGGCGGCGGCCTGCCAGACCAGACGCAGGGCCACCGGCTTGATGGCGGGGCCGGAAAGCCCTCCCACCACGTTGGCCAGTTTGGGGCGCCGGCTCTCCAGGTCAATGGCCATTCCGGTCAGGGTGTTGATCAGTGAGATGGCGTCGGCGCCGTGCTCGGCCGCCGCTCGGGCCATAACGGTTATATCGCTGACATTGGGGGATAACTTGACAATCAAGGGCAAATCGGTGGCCTCCCGTACCGCCGCCGTGACCCGGCCGGCCATGGCCGGATCGGTGCCAAAGGCCACGCCTCCCGCCTTAACGTTGGGGCAGGAGATATTGACCTCGATGGCGCTGATGCCACTTTCCCCTTCCAGTCGCCGGGCCAGTTCCCGGTAATCTTCCAGGCAGTCGCCCAGGATATTGACCACCACCGTGGCCCCGGCTTGTTGCAGCCAGGGCAGCTTGCCGCTTAAGAATTGCTCGACCCCGACGTTTTCCAGGCCGATGGCATTAAGCATGCCGCACGAGGTTTCCACGATACGGGGGGGCGGGTTGCCGGGGCGGGGGTGGCGGGAAATACCCTTGACCACCACCGCGCCCAGCCGCCCCACTTCCAGATAATCGGCAAATTCACGCCCATAGCCAAAGGTGCCGGAAGCGCTCAACACCGGGTTGGCCAGGGTCAGCCCGGCGATTTTAACCCGCAGGTCCGGAGTTTGTTGGCCACTATCGTTGCTTACCGCCGTTTCTTCCCTTGCTTTCTGTGTCATCAACCGGCCTTCTTTTTAATCCCAGGAGATTTCTTCGGCGGCGAAAACCGGCCCGTCCTGGCAGGCATGGAGGTAGCCGGTCTTCTGTCGTTGAGTTTTAACGGCGCACCCCAGGCAGGCGGCAAAACCGCAGGCCATCATGGTCTCCAGAGAAACCTGGCAGGGCCACTGGCGTTGCCGGCAGTAGGCGGCCACCGCCGCCATCATGGGTCGCGGGCCGCAGCAGTAAACCCGGCGGGGTTGTACAGTAAGGCTTCCAGCAACTCCGGCACCAGTCCGGCATGGCCGAGGCTGCCGTCGTCGGTGGCGATTTGTGGCGACAATCCCAGGGCCGCGAAATCATCGCGTAAAACGGCGACTTCCGCTCGACAGCGGGCCCCCAGCAGCAAGTCAATGGCGCTTGGCTGCTGGCCGCTTGCCAGCAGTTCCCGGGCCAGCATGTAGAGGGGGGCGATGCCCATGCCGCCGCCCACTAAGCAGGGTCGGTTGTCGTTGTGCCAAGTAAAACCCTGGCCCAGCGGTCCCACCGCCGTCAACACGTCCCCTGGTTGCAGGCTGGCCAGGCGTCTGGTTCCTTCCCCCACCACTTTGAACAATAGCCCCAAGTGGCCATCGTCCGTGACCCAATGGACCGAAAAGGGGCGGTTAAGCAAAGGGGGTGGGTTCGAGCCGGTTCGCAGCATCACGAATTGGCCCGGCCGGGCGCTGGCGGCAATGGCCGGCGCGGCCAGGGTCAGGCGATAAATTTCCGGAGTAATGGTTTCCTTGTCGACAACCGTAACCTGATATTGACCGCTCATGGGGATTAACTCCGGGAAATGGTGATAACGCCGATTTTTTAGCGCCTGAGCAAACCGATAAGTCGTTCCAGGTCATCGGTCGAGCAGTAGTCGATTTCCAGTTTTCCCTGGTTACCATTCTGGACGATTCTGACCTTGGTTGCAAAATGCTGCCCCAACTCGTTGACCAGGGAACGGCAATAAGCGTCGGTAAGCCCAGGCTCCTTTTGCTGCCGTTTGGCACCGCTTTTTGGGGTGGGATTCTTTTGTTTCTTGGCCAGCTCTTCGCTTTGCCTTACGTTTAAGCCCTTGTCGATGATTTGGTCTCGCAATCGCCGCTGTTGCTGTTCATCTTCCAGGACCAGCAGGGCCCGGGCATGGCCCATGCTGAGTCTGCCCTGGCTCAAATCCTCTTTGGCGTAAGCAGGCAATTGGTTGAGCCGCAAGGCGTTGGCCACCGTCGAGCGCTCCCGGCCAACCCGGCGGGCCACTTCTTCCTGGGTCAGGCCGTAATCGCGGACCAGGCGCAGATAGGCCTCGGCCTCTTCCAGGGGGTTGAGGTCGCGGCGCTGGATGTTCTCCACCAGGGCCAATTCCAGTTGGTCCTGCGGTGAGACATCCTTGACCAGTACCGGCACCTCGCTTAGCGCGGCCAGTCTGGCGGCCCGCCAGCGCCGCTCGCCGGCGATGATCTCGAAACGTTCGCCCTGCTCATCGTCGTCAGCCCGCCGCACCACCAGGGGCAGCAGGATGCCGTTTTCCGTAATTGAGGCGGCCAGTTGCCGCAGACTTTCGTCATCCGCCTGTTTGCGGGGTTGGTTGGGATTGGGAGCCAAACGGTCGATGGCGCAGATAAAATAGGTGCGGCGCTCCTGTTCACCGGAAGGTAATAACGCCCCCAAACCTTTGCCCAATCCTTTACTCTTGCCCATCGCAACTTCTCCTTTTACAGCCGCTCGGTCGGGGATTCGGGGTTTTCCTGGCGCTGTCGCTGTTTATGGCGGCGCAGAAATTCCCGGGCCAGTTGCACGTAGCTGACCGCGCCGCTGGAGCGCCGATCATATAAAATAGCCGGTTTGCCATGACTGGGGGCTTCACTCAGACGAACATTGCGGGGAATCACGGTCTGATAGGCCTTGCCCGGAAAATGTTCTTCCACTTCCCCGGCCACCTGGTGGGTCAGTTTGTTGCGGCCATCAAACATGGTAAGCAGCAGTCCTTCGATGATCAATTGCTGATTGTATGAATCTTTCACCAGCCCAATGGTGCGGACCAGTTGACTCAAGCCCTCCAGGGCGAAATATTCGCACTGCATGGGGACAATCACCGAATTGGCGGCGGTCAGGGCGTTAATGGTCAATAAACCCAGGGAAGGGGGGCAGTCGATGAAGATAAAGTCGTAATCGCCGCGTACCGGGGCCAGCATTCTTTGCAGATAACCCTCCCGCTGCTCGGAGTTCATCAATTCGATTTCAACTCCGATCAGGTCGATGCGGCTGGGTAGCAGAAAAAGCTTTTCGTTCATTGCCGCCACCTCCACTATGGCCTGCTCGGTGGCCGTGTCCGCCAGCAGGCAATGGTAGAGATGAGGGCGCTCCCGACCGTTTTCCGTCAGCGCTTGCCAGCCCAATCCGCTGGAGGTGTTAGCCTGGGGGTCAGCGTCGACCACCAGTACCCGGCGTCCCAGCGCGGCCAGCGAAGCCGCCAGATTGATGGCGCTGGTGCTTTTGCCCACCCCACCCTTCTGATTGGCCAGGGCCACCACCCAAGCCCGGTTCTGATGGTTTTTTTTACCCATGACCCAAAGTCACCCACCCCAAATACGGAGTCCGTAAAACCGGCCGCTCCTTTTGACCCAGAGGTCATTGAAATTGCCGATTTTTAAGTTATACCAGAGCTTGGCTGCTTGCCCAAAGAGGCAGTGCTGCTGAACGATTACATTTAACACTATTTGTCGGCAGTGGCCAATAGCCTTTTTATAGTATCGGGGAATGAGGGCGTTGCCCAAGCCCCATGGCTGGCAACGGGGCCGTTTTATCCGGGCGCAGCGGGTTTCGCCCCGCCGCACCCGGATAAGCGGTCCGCACCACGGGTGGCTCTGCTACGACTTTGACGTTACCCCGGGCGGTCAATACGTGGTTTGTTTCACGTGAAACAAATATAATAAATAACGTTATATCATAATGTTAAATGTATATCACCCTTTGGCCAGGGCCAGCAGCAGTTCGGTGGTGCGCACCATGGCGCTCAAGGTGATCGATTCGTCGGTGGTGTGGACGTCGGTCATGCCGGTGCCGAGGATGGCGGTGGGGCGGCCATGGGCGGTGAAGATGTTGGCGTCGCTGCCGCCGCCGGCCACTGTGTAACGCAGGTTGCGCCCTAGTTGCGCGGCGGCTTTTTGTAGTTGCCGCAGCACCGGGCTTTGCGGTTGCAAGTCCATCGCCGGAAATTGTTCTTCCACGGTGAATTCCAGGTTCGGGAGCTGCGGGGTGGAGTTGGGAGAGGCGGCCACCGTTTGCTCAAAAATCGCTTTTATTTCGTTGGTATAGCGAACCAGCAGGCGGGGGTCGTGGCTGCGTACTTCCCCCTCCACCACTGCCAATTCCGGGACGATATTGGTGGCTTGCCCGCCGCTGAATAAGCCGATATTGGCGGTGCTCTGCTCATCCAGACGCCCCTGCGGTAGCCGGGCCACGGCCCGGGCGGCCAATTGAATGGCGTTGACCCCTTTTTCCGGGTGCAGGCCGGCGTGGGCGGCCAGCCCGCGCACGGTGGCCTTAAAGCCATTGGCCGCCGGGGCGCCGATTACCGCCAGATCAATGCCGGCGCTGTCCAGGGCAAAGCCGGCCGGGGCCCGCAGGAGCCGAAAATCAAAATGTTTGGCGCCCCGCAGGCCGATCTCCTCGCAAGTGGTAAAAACAAATTCCAGGGGCGGCCCCGAAATGGTGTGTTCCTTAAAACAACGGGCCAGCTCGATCAACATGGCGATTCCGGCCTTGTCGTCGGCCCCCAGAATCGTGGCCCCGGCGCTGGTAAAGGTATCGCCGCTGCGGCGGACCTTGACGCCCCGGGCCGGCTCCACGGTATCCAGGTGGCAATTAAAAAAAAGGGTGGGGGCCTCATGGTGGTGGTCGCCGATTCTGATGACCAGATTGCCGGTGTCGGAGCCGGTCTGGGAGGCCGAATCGTCTTCCAGGATGTCGGCTTTGAATTCCGTGGTAAATAAGCCCCGGAGATGATCGGCCAGTGCCTTTTCATGTAAAGACGGGCTGTCGATTTCGCAAAGCTGGACAAAGGTGGCGGCCAGACGTTCAGGTTTTATCAAATCGGGCATGATCTTGGTCAATTCCTGGGGTTATGATGCAGGCAAGCACCGCGTACCGAAGTGTACGCAGACTTGGCCGATCGTCGCAAGATGCGGTGCTGCTGAACGGCTACGTCTTTTGTTGGCATCATAACCCACGGCAGGTTAAGCTGCCAAGCAGGAAAAATGTTGAAAAGCGGGCTGTAAAAGCTATGATGCCGCAAGGGGAGGCTGGGGAACTTTGAGGTTGACCCCTGATTGGCGGCTTGCTCAACAAGAACGTAACCGTTCAGCAGTGCCGCAGATTGTGGCAAGCAGCCAAGTGCACTTGGCGGCTATCGCGCTCACGCACCGATAACGTGCGGTAACTAAACAACGCGGGAGCGATAAGATGGCGAATTTTAAATGTGACAAGTGTGGCGCCACCAAGGAAGGTCGTTGTAAACCGCAGAAATGCCCCCAGTGCGGGGAAAAGGGGTGTATGGTCAAGGAGGAAGACGCCGGTGGCGGCGGCAAATGCGGCTGCGGCTGCCAGTCCTCCCAATAGCGGTAGTGTGGTCGACCAAGTTTTGCTAAGTAGTTGTGCGGGGTGGAATATATGGCAGACAGCCGGGATGTCCCCACCATTTGTCCCTATTGTGGCTGCGGCTGCGGGCTGTATTTGCGGGTCAGCGGCGAGCGGGTGGTGGGGTGCCGCCCCAGCCGCCGGCATCCGGTCTCCCGGGGCAATCTTTGCGTTAAGGGTTGGCAGCTCCATGACCTGATCGATCATCCCGCCCGCCTGCGCCACCCCCTGCTACGTAAACGGGGCCGGCTGGTGCGGGTTGGCTGGGATGAGGCGCTGGATTACTGTGCCGCCGCCCTGGCCCGCCTGGGCCGCGAACATGGTCCCGACAGTCTGGGGGTGCTGGCCTCGGCCAAATGCACCTGCGAGGAAAACTACCTGCTGCAGAAATTCACCCGGGCGGTGCTCAAGACCAACAATATCGATCATTGCGCCCGCCTCTGACACGCCCCGTCGGTGGCCGGTCTGGCCACCACCTTTGGCAGCGGGGCGATGACCAACTCCATCAACGAGATCGAAGCGGCGGATGTGATCCTGCTCTCCGGCTCCAACGCCACCGAGGCCCATCCCCAGGTGGCCCGCCGGATTATCAGCGCCCAGGATCGCGGCGCCCGCCTGATCGTTATCGATCCCCGCCGCACCAAACTGGCCGCCCGCGCCGATATCCATCTGGCCCTCCAGTCGGGCAGCGATATCCAGCTGCTCAACGCTCTGCAGCGGATCATCCTCGATGAAAACCTGGCCGATGATCTGTTCATCGAGATGCGCACCGAAAATTTTTCTACCCTGCGCGATCAACTCTTCCGCCTCGACCTGGCGGCAACCATTGCCGCCTGCGGCCTGGAGCTGGCCGCCGTGCGCCGGGCCGCCCTGCTGTACGGCCGGGCCCGCAAGGCGGTGATCTGTTACTGCCTGGGGGTGACCCAGCATGTTTGCGGCACCGCCAATGTCGAGGCCCTGGCCAACTTGGCCATGCTCACCGGCAATGTCGAGAAACAGGAGTGCGGGGTCGATCCCCTGCGGGGCCAGAACAACGTCCAGGGGGCCTGCGATATGGGGGCCCTGCCCGCCATGCTGCCCGGTTACCAGGCGGTGACCGATGACGGGTGCCGGCAGCGTTTCGAGCGGGCCTGGGGAGTGGAGTTGCCGACCCGGCCGGGGAAGAGCCTGTTGGAAATGACCCACGGCCGGCTGCCTCCGGATCCTCGCCGGCCGGCTGCCACCGACCAGCAACCGGTAACGCCTTTGCGCGGCCTCTTTATCATGGGAGAAAATCCCTTGCTCAGCGACCCCGACCTGACCCGGGTGCGCCAAAACCTGGCGAGTCTGGAGTTACTGGCGGTCAGCGATATTTTCCTGACCGAAACCGCGGCCTTGGCCCACGTGGTCTTGCCCGCCGCCTGTTTTGCCGAAAAGGACGGCACTTTCACCAACACCGAGCGGCGGGTGCAATTGATCCGGCGGGCGGTGGCCCCACCGGGTCAGGCCTGGCCCGATGGCGAGATCATCGCTGCCCTGGCCCACCGCCTGGGTTATGAAATGGCCGGGGCTCCGGCCCATGAGATCATGGAAGAGATTGCCCTGCTGACCCCGCTCTACGGCGGCATTTACCACGACCGGCTGGCCGGCGGGGCGGGGCTGCAGTGGCCCTGCTGGGATCGCCGCCACCCCGGCACCCCCTATCTGCACAAATATTATTTTACCCGGGGCAAGGGGCGCTTTGTGGTGGCGGCTCCGGAAGCGCCGGCCGAGGCGCCCGATGCCGATTACCCGCTGCTGCTCAACACCGGCCGGATTTATCACCACTACCATACCGGGGGGATGAGCCGGAAAAGCCCGCTGTTGGAACGGGAAGCCGGGGTTGCCCGGCTGCAGGTCAATGGTGCCGACGCCGAGGCCCGGGGAATCCGGGATGGCGAGCGGGTGCGGCTGCGTTCCCGGCGGGGGCAAATCGAGCTGGCGGCGGAGATCACCACCATGGTACCGCCGGGTATGGTTTATGGCACCTTCCATTTCCAGGAGGCGCCGGTTAACCAACTTACCACCGCCGTCTGCGATCAACGGGCCAAATGTCCGGAATATAAGATCTGCGCCGTGGAGTTGAGCAAAGTTGAGGCCTGGGGGAGGGAAAATGAGTGATCTTTATCTGCTGGCCGCCGATCATCTGCCGCCCCTGCTGCGCCGCCTGGCCCGCCAGCGGCGTCTGGTCGCCCCCCGCGCCACCCCCTGGGGCGATACCATGTTTACCGCCATCGACGATCTGGACGATCTCCAACTGGACCTGGAGGGCCAGCCGGCCAATTCCCTGAAGGATTTTCTCTTTCCCCAGCGGGAGCACCTCTTTGATTACCGGGTGGACAAAAAAGGCAACTACAGCTTCACCCCGGTGGCCCCGGTGGCCGATCCCACCCTGTTTTTCGCCGTCCGCCCTTGCGATCTCAACGCCGTGCTCTATCTCGATGTCATCCTGCTGCCCCGGCGCCGGGAGCCCCGTTACCGGCAGCGGCGCGACGGCAGCTTGCTGATCGGCTTGAATTGCAACCAGCCCTTCGCCGACTGTTTCTGTCTGGCCACCGGCTCGGGGCCCTTCCAGGAAGAGGGGGCCGATCTGCAATTGACCGATCTGGGGGAAGATTTTCTGGTGGAGGTGGGCCGGGCCCGGGGGGCCGAGGTGATCGCCGCCTATCCCCATTTTTTCCGCCCCGCCGGGGAAGAGCAGCGGCAGCGCCGTTTCCAGCTCTTTTTGGAGGCCCGTAGCGGTTTTGCCCGCCAGGTCCATGTCGAGCAGGCCATCAAGCGGCTGGCCGAAGACCGGGTGCCGTCCGGAGTCTGGGAAGAGCTGGCCGAGCGCTGTCAGGACTGCAACGGCTGCGCCTTTCTTTGTCCTACCTGCAGTTGCTTTACGGTGGTCGATCAGCCGCAGAGTGCCAGCCGCGGCCGCCGCCTGCGGCATTGGGACGCCTGCACGGCCCGGGGTTTCACCGCCATGGCCGGCGGTCATAATCCGGTGGCACCCCAACGGGACAAGCTGCGGCAGCGTTTTATGCACAAACTGGCCCATGATGTCCGGCGTCACGGCCGGCCCAGTTGCGTGGGTTGTGGCCGTTGCGTGGGGGTTTGTTTCGGCGGCGCCGATATACTCCATTTTATCAATCTGGTGGGAGGAACCGGACAATGAAGGAGAGCCGGGATCCATTGCTGCCGATAAGCGCCCGGGTGAGTGAAGTAATCCGGGAAAACCCGCGGATCATGACCGTGGTGCTCGAGCCGCCAGCGTCGCTGCCGACTCACCAGCCCGGCCAGTTCTTTATGGTCTCCCTGCCCCACTGCGGCGAGGCGCCGCTCTCCATCGCCTCGGCGCCCCGGGAAGCGGGCTTGCGTTTGAGCGTGTTGCGGGTGGGGCGGCTGACCACGGCTTTTCAGCAGTTGCGGGTCGGCCAGCAGTTGGGCTTGCGCGGCCCTTACGGGCGGCCTTTTCCGCTGTCGGCCCTCAAAGGCCGGGATCTGTTCTTTATCGCCGGCGGCATCGGCCTGGCCCCGCTGCGGGCGGTGATCAACAGTTGCCTGGCCGCCGCCGGGGATTTTGGCCGTCTGACCCTGCTTTACGGCAGCCGGACGCCGGCCGAGGTGGCTTTCACCGAGGATCTGCGGGCCTGGGGATACCGGGGGTTGGAGCCGCCGGCCAAGGACCGGCGGGCGGCTGGTCAGCAGGGCGCGTCCTCCGCCGGCCGGGCCGGCATCACTTGCCAACTCACCGTGGACCAGGGGGCTTCGGGCTGGTCGGGGGCGGTGGGGCTGGTCACCGAGCTGCTGCCGGAGTATCTGGAGCCGGAGCGGACCAGCGCCTTGCTCTGCGGCCCGCCGCCGATGATCCGGGCGGTGATTGCCCGTTTGCGCGCCCTGGGGTTGCCCGACGAGCAGATCATCACCACCCTGGAGCGCCATATGAAGTGCGGTATCGGCATCTGCCGTCATTGCCATCTGGACGACCAACTGGTCTGCGAGGATGGGCCAGTCTTCACGGTGGCCGAATTGCAGCGGCTGGCCGTCCCGCCCATGGAATTACCGTAACCGTTCAGCAGCACCGCATGTTATCGGCGTCCAGCGCCGATGATTGACAGCGGGATCAGCCAAGCTTAAGTACACGGGGTACGAGGCGCTTGGCTGCTTGCCACAATATGCGGCACTGCTGAACGGTTACAGCCCGTTAAATAGTCGGTTGTCGACCTTGGTGAACGGTTACGAATTGCAATGAGGCAAAAGCAATGAGCGAGACTGCCCCCTTCCGGATAACTTTTGAACCCTGCGGGCAAATCGTGATGGCGGCCGCCGGTGAAACCTTGCTGGCCGTCGCCCGCCGGGCCGGGCTCCATGTCAATGCCTCCTGTGGTGGCGAGGGCTCCTGCGGTAAATGCCGGGTGATCGTCGAGCAAGGGCAGGTGAGCGGTGGTGCCGGGGAACTGTTGAGCGCCACTGAATTGGCCACCGGCTACCGCCTGGCTTGCCAAGCGGTGGTCACCGGTGATCTGACGGTCCGGATTCCGGTGGAATCGGGCTTGGGTCGGGGCGGCTTGACCACCGGGGTGGCGGGCTGCAACCGGGCCCGGATGCATCTCTTTGATATCGATGAATTACGCCGGGATGGCCTTTTTCTGCCGCCGGTGGAAAAATTTTATCTGGAACTGCCCCACCCCAGCGGGGCCGACAACATGGCCGATTCCGGCCGCGTCACCACCGCCCTTAATAACCAGTACGACGAACGTGGCATGGTGATTCCCCTGCCGGTGCTGCGCAAGATCCCCGCCGCCCTTCGGGACGACGACTTTCGGGTCACCGTCACCCTGGCCCGGCCGGTGGGCCGGGGCCGTAATCTGGTGATGGATATTCAGCCCGGCAACTGGACCCACCGCAACTTCGCCCTGGCCTTTGATATCGGCACCACTTCGGTTTACGGCCTGCTGGTCGACCTCAACAGCGGCCAAGTGCTGGCCCGCGGCGGTGATTATAACGCCCAGTTGAGTTACGGCGAGGACGTGATCAGCCGCATCATCCAGGCCGAAAAACCCCGGGGGCTGGAGTTGATGCAGGAGTTGGTGGTGGGCACCATCAATAAGGTTTTGGATGAACTATTGCACAAAGCACATCCTCCCGAGGAAGCCAGTAAAGGGGCGGTGCGGCGCGAGGAGATCGGTTCGCTGACCATCGCCGCCAACACCACCATGACCCATCTGCTGCTGGGGTTGGAGCCCCGCCATCTCCGCCGTTCCCCCTACGTGCCGGCCACTACTTTCCTGCCGCCGGTCCGGGCCGCCGATCTGGGGATCGATCTGCCACGCCACGCCGTGGCCCTGGTCTATCCCGCCATTTCCAGCTATGTCGGCGGCGATATCGTGGCCGGGGTGATGGGGGCCGGGATCTACCGCACCGAAAAAATTACCCTCTATATCGATATCGGCACCAACGCCGAGATCGTCATCGGTAACCGCGATTGGCTGGTCTGCGCCGCCTGCTCCGCCGGCCCGGCCTTCGAGGGGGGCGGCATCAGCCACGGTATGCGGGCGGCGCAGGGGGCCATCGTGGATTGCCAGCTCGATCCCGCCACCCTGGAGCCGCAACTGACCACCATCAACCAGCGGCCGCCGCTGGGGATCTGCGGCTCCGGCCTGCTGACCCTGATCGCCGCCCTCTTTGCGCACGGCGTCATCGATCAGCGCGGCAAATATAACCGCCGGCTGGCCACTCCCAGGCTGCGGGCCGGCACCAGCGGCTGGGAGTACGTGGTGGCCTGGCGACGGGAAGCTGGCACCGACTACGATATCGTGCTCAGTGAAGTCGATATCGAGAACTTTATCCGGGCCAAGGCGGCGATCTACGCCGGCGCCCGGACCCTGCTCCAGGAAGTGGGGCTGGGTATGGAGGATCTGGAACAGGTGATTCTGGCCGGGGCCTTTGGCAGCTACCTGGATCTGGACGCCGCCATGGGCATCGGCTTGCTGCCGGAGATCGACCCCGACCGCATTATGTATATCGGCAACGGTTCGTTGATGGGGGCCTGGATGAGCGCCATGAGCAACCATATCCGGCGCGATGTGGTGGCCACGGTGCGTCGGCTCACCGGCTTTGAGCTCTCCGAGGTCCCCGCCTTCCAGGAGCAGTACACCGCCTCCCAGTTCCTGCCCCATACCGACCTTGAGCTTTTCCCCGCCGCCCGTTGCCGTTTGGCGGGGAAGGGCGATTCTTGAGGTCTTGCCCGGCCGTGGCCTCCGGTCCGGGCATCGTCGGTAGATGTTGGTAATGGGGTGGGCTCGGCGTTTTCAGGCCACCTGGCCGGTGACCACCTCGATGGCAACCTCGCGCTCTTCCCCCTGCTGGATCCGGAAGGCCCGGATCGGTTCGACCCCGGCCATCAGGCTGACGATGACGTAGATGGTGTTGGGGTCGTAGGCCAGGCGCAGATCCTCCACCGAGGGGCGGGCCGGGGTCTCCGGGTGGGAGTGGTAGACCGCCGCCAGCTCCAGGCCGGCCTCCCGCACCTGGCGCATGGTGGCGAATTGCTCGGCGGGGTCCATGCTGTAATGGTCGGGGGCGGCGTCGATATTGGTCAACTCGAAATGGCGGCAGATCAGCCCATCTTTGGCGGCCAGGTAGCCGCAGGCCTCGTTGGGTTCCTCGCGTCGGCCATGGGCCAGAAGTCCGTTTAGGACGCGCTCTTCGATGCGCAGGGTCATGATCGCAACTCCTCGGTGTCGGGCGTGGTGGCGGCGCCCAGCTCGTTGTACATCTCATCGAGATGGCGGCGGGCCAGCTCCAGATAAGGGTCCATGGTCAGGGCGATCTTGAGGTTGCGGGCCGCTTCGTTATAGTCGCCCAGCAAGCGCTGGTTGATGCCGAGATTGGCAAAATCGATGGCCGAGCCGGGTTCGATCTCGATGGCCCGGGAGAAATGGTTGACGGCGGTGTGGTGGGCGCCCCGTTTGTAATGGCAAAAGCCCAGCATGTTGTGGATATCCTGCCGCTCTTCATCTTCCGCCAGGCCGCGCTCCAGCGCCGCGATGGCTTCCTCGAAGTCCCCCTTGTCCTTCAGGCACTCGCCCAGGTAGGCGTAGATATAGGGCAGGTCCTCGGCTTCCGGGCGCAGGCTCAGCGAACGGTGGAAGTGGGTGATGGCCTGCTCGAAGTCTCCCATGGCCGCCTTTTTCTTGCCCAGGAAAAATTCGATGAAGTAGGCCTGCGGCATGATCGTCGCCATCTCTTCCAGCTTCCGGACCTGGGCGGCGGCCGGGGTCACCAGCTCATGGGCCAACTTGGCGGCAAAAAGCCCGGCGTGACGGCTGTCGGAGCGTTCCCGGAAATGGGCCCCGGGGACGATGGTATAAAGTGCTGGAATCTCCAGTTGCGGATGGGTGATATCGACCAGGAAGACCTCCATGTCCAGCCGTTGCAGGGCCGCCAGGCAACGGTCGATCTCCACCTTCATATTACTAATCGCCCAGATCGGGCAGTTCCTCCAGCCCCACCGTGCGTCCCGGGTTGACGATATAATCAACCTCCGCCAGCGACAGCGGTTTGGGCAGGCCGCTGGCCTCGTAATTGGACTGGCTGTGGAAATCGCCGGACATCTGCGCCACTTCGGTAAGCGCCCGGATCAGGGCCTTGGTGGGGTTGGGGGTGGTGCCGGCGGTATAGACGATTTCGCTGGTTTCGGGGAAGGTGGATGGGTCCATGGCCATGGCCGCCACCGTCGGAATCCCGGTATCCAGGGTGAAGTCGTTTAAGAAAACCTTGATCCCGTGGCGGGTGAATTTGGCCAGCAGCTCGGCGGCCACCGGATCGTCGATGGAAGCCGGATCGATACGGGGCGCTTTGATCTGCTGCCGGCTCACCACGGCGCTGACATGGCGTTCGACGATCTCGCAGAGCCCCTGCAGGATCGCCTCCTCATAAGAGTTGCCGGCCGACGGGCCATTGAATTCGTTGATGGCGTAAAACCAAGAGTAGGGGAGCAGCACCACTTCGCCGCGGTTGAGATTGGTGGCCCAGCACCAGCGGAGGGGGATATCGGCCAGCAGCGCCGCCAGGGTCTCTTCGCTGGTGGTCTCGTCGTGGACCGACTGCAGCAGGTAGCGCAGCGGCAGCAGCGGCAGCCCTTCGGCCTGGAGTTCGGCATAGCTGGCTTGGATAAAATTGGCCGGCTGCTGGCGGTGGCTGAAGAAGCTGAAGCGTTCCACCAGTTCCATGCAGGCGCTGGCCTGGGATTGGGCCGGAGTGCAGCCCTTGCCCAGTTGTTTCTTGTTGCGGATTACCTCGAAGGCTTCCCGCCCGCAGACGCTGAAATAAACCGGAATCTCCAGCCGGCCGGTATCCACCCGCCGTACGTCGTTTAAAATATCAAGCTCCACCTCGGCCAGCTTTTGTTTAAGCCGGGTCACGGTCTCCTCGGGGGAGCAGACCTTGTCCTGGTCGAAGGTGTAGTGCTTGCGACAATCCCCGTAGCTGAGGGGAGCCGGTTGCGGCGGACGGCGGGTGGTTCTGCTCATCAACGGCCTCTAAATCGACGGTTGTAGATTCTGGTAAACGGTTGCTCCGTTAGAAGCTGCTGCCGAAGGCTTCCTGGTAACGGGCCTTGAACTGCTCCATGGTAAAACTGTGGTTCTGGGTGCCGTACTGCTCAATCTTAAAGGCGCCGCAGAGGGCCGCGATCCGGCCGGTGGTCTCCCAGTCCAGCCCGTTTTCCAGGCCGTAGAGAATCCCGGCCCGGTAGGCGTCGCCGCAGCCGGTGGGGTCCTTGGCCTCGCTGATGGGGGCGCTGGGGATCTCAAAGCGCTGGCCACCGGCATAGATCTGTGAACCCTCCCCGCCCTTGGTGACGATCAGCGCTTCCAGGCGGCCGGCGATTTCCTCGAAGCTCTTGCCGGTACGTTCGCACAGCAGTTGGGCCTCGTAGTCGTTGAGGGTGGCGTAGGTGGCCTGCTCGATGAAACGGTTGAGGTCGTCCCCGTCAAACATCGGCATTCCCTGGCCGGGATCGAAGATAAAGGGGAGGCCGGCGGCGGCGAACTGTTCGGCGTGCTGGATCATGCCGTCGCGGCCGTCGGGGGAAACGATGCCGATCTTGACCCCGGCGGCGTCGGTCACCTTCTGCTGGTGGGATTCGTTCATGGCCCCGGGATGGAAGGCGGTGATCTGGTTGTCGTCCATATCGGTGGTGATAAAGGCCTGGCCGGTGTAGGCGCTGTCGATCACCTTGATGAACTGGCGGCTGATGCCGTGCTGGTCCATCCAGTCGGCGTAGGGGGTGAAATCGCTGCCCACGGTGGCCATGGGCAGCGGTGAGCCGCCCAGCATTTTCAGGTTGTAGGCGATATTGCCGGCGCAGCCGCCAAACTCCCGGCGCATCTCGGGCACCAGAAAGGAGACGTTTAAGATGTGGACCTTATCCGGCAGGATATGGTTCTTGAAGCGGTCGGGGAAGACCATAATGGTGTCGTAGGCGTAGGAGCCACAAAGTAGTGCGGACATTTAATTTTCCTCTTGGTTTGATGGTTGTTTGATAAATGGCGCGCCGCTTGGCTGATCGCCACAAGGTGTGGTGCTGCTGAACGGTTACTTTGATAGCCAGTGCCAGCGTGCTTGTCAACCGGCCGTTAGCGCTTTTTGCAATTCCGCCATCAACTCGGCCACCGGCCGCTCAGTGTCGAGGTTAAGACATCGAGCGGCGGGCAGTTCGGTGGCGGGCTCGAACTTTTGCCGCTGGCCCAGGTAGATCTCCCAGCGGCCGTCGGAGACCGCGGCCGGATCGCGGGCCCGGCGCGCCAGTCGCTGTTGTTTGACCGTATCGTGGCAGTCGCAAAAGATAAAAAAGTATTCCACCCCCAGCCGCCGGGCCAGTTCCACCACCGGCTGCCGCTGCCAGCGTTGCAGATAGGAGGCGTCCAGAATCACCTTGCGTCCGGCTTGCAATTCTTCTGCGGCCAGGCGTTGCAGTTCTTCATAGGTCCGGCGGGTTTGCTCCGCGCTGTAAAGGCCCCGTTCCATGGCTTCCTGGTGGCGGGCGGCCGGGTCCAGCCCGGCTAGTTGCTTGCGGACCACATCGGAATTGTAGTGGCGGATCCGCAATTCCGCGGCCCAGGCCGCTGCCAGGGTGCTCTTGCCGGTGGCGATCATCCCCCAGAAGACGTAGAGGGTAGGGGAGGTGGCTGTGGGTTCACCGTTGGGCATAGTGTTCGGCCAGTTTAAAGTAGCGGGCGGCTCGGCTTGAGGCCTGTTGACGGTCGGTTTCGGCCACTTCCTCTTCGGCGGCGGTCAGCAGCCCGATCTTGCCCCGGACACAGGCCCGGTAGCAGCAGTAAAAGGGCAGCATGGCCGCCAGGCCGGGATCTTCCAGGCGGTGGGCCATGGTTTCGGCAACAAAGGCGGCCAGTTGCTGCTGGCCGTGGAAATCGAGATCCATCACCAGAAAGGCGAGATCATCGGCGATATCGCCGCAGCGAAAGCTGCGGTTGAATTCGATACAGTCAAAGATATGCACCTGCTCGCCGGCAAAGCAGATATTGCCGGAGTGCAGATCGCCGTGGCCTTCGCGGATCCGATCGGCGGCCTGGCGGTCGGCGAACAATGCTTCGTTTTGTAAAAAGGTCTCGCTGAAGGCCGTGAGTCGGGCAAACTGTTCCCGGCTTAAGGCCTGGCCGTCAATATAGGGCTCGATCTGGGCCAGGTTGTCCCGCACATTGGCCGCCACCGCCGCCGCCGAGCCCAGTTCGCGGACCTCGGGGCCGCCTTCGGCCTGCCGATAAAAAGGGAGTAAACGGGCGATAATCAACTCCAGGTGTGGTTGGCGCAACTCCCCTCGTTCCAGCAACCGCCTCATCATGCCGGCGGCCGGCATTCGGACCATTTTAACCAGATAATCCACCGCCTCCCCGGCGCCGTCCAGGGCAAAGCCGGCCGCCTCTTCTGGGTTGGCGGGGCCGTCGCGGGTCAAGGTCACCACGTCCAGGTAGATCTCCGGGCAGAGCCGGCGATTGAGGCGTACTTCCTCGTGGCAGTAATGGCGGCGCTGCTCCCGGCTGGAAAAGTCGAGAAAGCCGAAATCCACCGGTTTTTTCAGTTTATAGACATAATCGCCGGCCAGCAGGACATAGGAGATATGGGTCTGCACCAGTTCCACCGTGGCCGCCGGTTCTGGATAGACCTCCGGCTGCAACAGAAAACGGACCATGGCAGGCAGTTGCTGCTGATGGTAACTCAATTGCTCCAGTCTCCTGCTGAACGGTTACGGCCCGTTAAGTTCACGGTTACCGGCACTGCTGAACGGTTGCCTTAACTCTGCTCTTTCCAGTCCGGCCGCAGGCTCAACTCGGTCAGTTGTTTACGGGCCACCGGCGCCGGCGCCTCGGTGAGCGGGCAGGTCGCCTTCTGGGTCTTGGGAAAGGCGATAACATCGCGGATTGAATCGGCGCCGGCCAGCAGCATCAGCAGCCGGTCCAGGCCAAAGGCCATGCCGCCGTGGGGCGGTGCCCCCAACTCCAGGGCCTGGACCAGAAAGGCGAATTTATCCTTGACCTCCTCGGGGGTGATTCCCAGGGCGGTGAACACCTGCCCCTGCAACTCCGGTTGGTGGATACGGATGGAGCCGCCGCCGATCTCGTTGCCGTTGAGCACCAGGTCGTAGGCCCGGCTGCGCACCCGGCCGGGGTCGCTGTCCAGCAGTGGCAGATCCTCTTCCCGGGGGGCGGTGAAGGGATGATGCACCGCCACGTGGCGTTTGGCCTCGGCGTCATATTCCAGCAGCGGAAAATCGGTAATCCAGACAAAGGAAAAGTCCTCCCGCTTACTCAACTCCAGGCGGCGGGCCAGCTCCAGCCGTAACTCGGCCAGGGCCTGGTGGACCACCGCCGGCTGGTCGGCGACAAAGAAGAGCAGGTCGTCGGGTTGGGCCGCCAGGGCCGCGACCATGGCCTGCTGCTCTTCGGGGGTGAAGAACTTGGCAATCGGCGACTGCCACTGGCCATCTTCCTTGATCTTGACCCAGGCCAGCCCCTTGGCCCCGAATTCGCCGGCGTAGGCCGTCAGATCATCGAGATCTTTGCGGGAAAAATAGGCGCAACCCTTGGCGTTGATGCTTTTGACCATGCCGCCGTTTTCCACCACGTCGCGAAAGACCTGCAGGCCGCAGTTTTTGACCACTTCGGTGATCTCTACCAACTCCAGGCCAAAACGCAGATCGGGCCGATCGGTGCCGTAACGGGCCAGGGCCTCGGCGTAGGTCATGCGGGGGAAGGGCGGAGTCAGCTCCCGGCCCAGGGTGGCTTTAAACAGCTTTTTCATCATCCCTTCGGCCACCGCCATCACCCCTTCCTCGTCGACAAAGGAGAGCTCGAAATCGACCTGGGTGAATTCCGGCTGCCGGTCGGCCCGCAAATCTTCATCGCGGAAGCAGCGGACGATCTGGTAATAGCGCTCCATGCCGGCCACCATCAGTAACTGTTTGAACAGCTGCGGTGACTGGGGCAGGGCGAAAAAGCGGCCGGGATTGACCCGGCTGGGCACCAGGTAATCGCGGGCCCCTTCCGGGGTGGAGCGGGTCAGCACCGGCGTTTCGATCTCCATAAAATCCTCGTCGTTCAAGAAATTACGGATCGCCTGGCTGGCCTGGTGGCGCAGCACCAGATTGGCGGCCATGGTCGGTCGACGCAGATCGAGATAGCGGTATTTGAGCCGTAACTGGTCGGCCACCTCGATCTCTTCGTCCAACGGGAAGGGCGGAGTCTGGCTGCGGTTTAGGATCCGCAACTCGTCGATCATCACCTCTATCTCGCCGGTGGCCAGCTTGGGATTTTCCATCCCCGCCGGGCGCTGTTGGACCCGGCCCTGTACCGCCACCACCCATTCCGGGCGCAGGGCGTGGGCCTTGGCGTGGACTTCGGGGTTGATCTCGGGGTTGAAAACGATCTGGGTGAGCCCCCGGCGGTCCCGCAGGTCGATAAAGATCACCCCGCCGTGGTCGCGGCGGCGCAGTACCCAGCCCATCAGGGTTACTTGTTCGCCGACCTGCTCCCGGCCCAGGATATTGCAATGATGCGTACGTTTAAGGTGGCCCATGGATTCCATGGATGGTTGCTCCTTTTGGAAAAATTATACAAGCCGGTTTATGGCCGGATGGCGGCGATAATCTCGCTTAAATCCTCGTCGCTTAATAAAACATCGGTTTCGATCTTGCTGCTCATGTCCCGCAGGGTGGCCCGGCCCCGGTTGAGCTCGTCCTCGCCGATAATCAGCACTTGGGCCGCGCCCAGGCGGTCGGCCTGTTTCATCTGGTTCTTCAGACCCCGCCCCTGGACATCCATCACCGCCCGCAGCCCCTGGCGGCGGCAGCTGTGCAGCAGGGCAAAGGCAAAATCAGCGGCGTCTTCCCCCAGGGCGGCGATGAATAACTCCGGGCCCGGCGGGGTAATCCGGCGCTGGTTTTGCAGCAGCAGCACCAGCCTTTCGATCCCCATGGCAAAGCCGATACCGGGCAGATCCGGGCCGCCCAGCTGCTTGACCAGGCCGTCGTAGCGGCCCCCGGCCCCCACCGCGCTCTGGGAGCCCAAGTCGTCGGTGAGCAGTTCGAAGGTGGTACGGGTGTAGTAATCCAGGCCGCGGACCATAAAGGGGTTGAGCCGGTAGGGAATGGCCAGGGCCTCCAGGTCGCGGCGGACCGCCGCCAGGTGCTCGTCGCAGGCGGGGCAGAGGGAGTCGAGGATGGCCGGTGCCTCAGCGTTGACCTGCCGGCAGTGCTGGCTTTTACAGTCCAGCACCCGCAAGGGGTTGCTGCTGATCCGCCGCTGGCAGTCCTCGCAGAGTTGCTCCCGGCGGGCTTCTAGAAAATCGATCAGCCGTTGCCGATAAGCCGGGCGGCAGGCTGGGCAGCCCAGGGAGTTGAGCTCCAGGCTGACGTTAAGCCCCAATTCGGTGGCCAGCCCCCAGGCCAGGGCGATGACCTCGGCATCCAAACGGGGCTGCTCACTGCCCAGGGCCTCGACGCTGAGTTGATGAAACTGCCGCAGGCGCCCCTTCTGGGGGCGTTCATGGCGGAACATCGGGCCGATAGTGTAAAGCTTGCTCAGCGGCTGGCGCAGGTGCAGGGAGTGCTCGATAAAGGCCCGCAGCACCGAGGCCGTGCCTTCCGGCCGCAGGGTTACCGAGTCGCCGTTGCGGTCGCTGAAGGTATACATCTCCTTTTCGACGATATCGGTGGCTTCGCCGATGGAGCGGGCGAACAGCCCGGTCTTTTCGAGAAGCGGCACCCTGATTTCGGCAAAGCCGAAACGCTGGAAGAGATCGCGGGCTTTTTGTTCGATCAGCTGCCAGGTGGCGATCTCGTCGGGCAGTATATCCTTAAAGCCTTTCAGGGCCTGCATAAAAATATGTCCTTGAGTGAGGGCGATGTTACCGCAAAAAAGAGATGAATTCTTAGCGCAATAACCGTAGAAAGTCAAGGAGGGAGAGGCCGGGCCCAGGGTAACGTCAAAGTCGTACCCTTAGCCACCGTGGGGCGGGGCCGTTTATCCGGGAGCGGCTCATTCTCGGCGGGCATCCTGCCCGCCTCCGAGGCGCCCGCCGCCTCCTGCACATCCCTGTGCGCCCGGCGGCGGGCGAAACCCGCCGCACCCGGATAAACGGCCCCGCTGCCAGCTACTGGGACTTTGACGAGGCCCTGAGGCCGGGCCGGGTTGTTCAACCGCCGCCGGCGGCGGTGAAGAGGTTGTAGAGGGGGATAACCACCAGCGGCCAGCCGGCGGCGATTGCCGCATGCAGAAAAACCTGCTGGCCGGGGTGGTTGAAATCGATAATCCGTTGCGCCCAGACGGCGGCGGCCAGCAGGAAAAAGAGGGCCAGGGCCAGCCACCAGCCCCCGGCGGTGTAAAGATTGACCTCCAGTTGCAGGTGCAACCAGGCCTGACCGATACCCAGGGCCAATAACAGCAGCAGGCTGGCGTGTTCGGTGAGTACCGCGGCGGCCTTGGCGATTTTGTACAAGCCGCAACCGGTCAGGAGATAGGCCAGGGCCAGCAGAACGCCGCCGCCCAGCAGCGCGATGGTGACCAAAAGCGTCTGGTGCCGGGCGCTGACCTCGTTCAACACGGCGAATATGGTTTCCGGGGCCAGCCCTTGGACAAAATGGTTCCAGAGCAGCAGCAGCCCCACAAGGAGAATTTTTTTCAGCATGGTCTCCGCCGTCGGCGACGTCGCGGGAAGGCTCGCCGGGTTACGGCAGCTCTTCCAGCAGGCCCACCGCGTGCTCTACTTTCTGGATATAGGCAAAACCCTGCCCCTTTTCCCGCAGCCGGCCGACCTCCACCGCCGTCTCAAAAATCTCCGCGGCTTGCGGTTCCTCGGTGACAATCAGCACTACTTCCTTTTCCGGCACGATGAACTGGGCCAGGGCGCCCAGGCGTTGGCGGACGCCGGTGCCCCGGCCGTAGAACATGGTCGCGCCCTGGGCGCCGGCGGCCAGGGCCGCCTTGACCACGTCGTCGGCCTTGCCGCGCTGGACGATACAGGTTATCAGCTTAAGCTCCTCCATGGGTCTTTCCCCCTTATTTGTAAATGGTACTGGATAAACACCATCATCTTACCTTAATTACGTCGCTTGTAAAACTTTTTGTCCATCGCTAAACGATAAACCCCTTGCGCTAATCACGAATTTTAGGGTTGCGCCCGGGTCGCCGCCGGAAAAAGATTGACCAAAGTGGGGGAAAAAATTAGATATCGGCTGATTATACATTATTTTCCAGAAACCAACCCGGGAATGTAAACGATATGCTCGCCCTTCTCCGCCGCAAAGCCCGTTCGCCGATTGTCCTGGCCGCCATAGCCATTATTGTGCTGGTTTTTATCTTCTGGCTGCCCCAGATGGGCGGTGATGGGGGGCCGAACACGGTGGCCGTGGTCAACGAGGAACCTGTTTCGCTGCGCGATTTTCAGCGCCGTTACGATAATCTGCTCTCCCAGTACCGAGAACAGTTCGACGGGGCGATCCCCCCGGATTTGCTGGAGGCCCTGGGGGTTCGTGAGCAGGTGCTCAACGAGTTGATTAACCAGCGGCTCTTGTTGCAGAGCGCCCGCCAGGCCGGACTGCTGGTAACCGGTAACGAAATACAACGTGAAATCCAAAACATGGAAGAGTTCAGCGACGAGGCTGAGCGCTTCAGTCTGGAGCGTTATCGGCAGACCCTGGCCGCCGCCCGGGTAAGCGTCAAGGAGTTTGAACAGGGGATTCGTACCGATCTGTTGCGGCGCAAGATTATCGAGCACTTGGCGGGTTTCGTCCGGGTCCGCGACGATGAGGTGCGGCAGCGGTTCCATTATGACCATGACCAGGTGCGGCTGGCCTATCTCCGCTTTGATGGCGCCGCTTTCCGGTCCGGCCTGGCCCCCACCGAGGAGGAATTGACGGCCTATTTCGAGGAAAACAGCCAGGATTATCGCACCGAACCCGGGATACGCCTTGATTATTTGCTCTTTACCGCGGAGTCTGGTGAAGACGCCGGGGATGACGCTTTTAGCAGGGCCGGTGAAGCCTACGAAGCGATTCTCAGCGAAGGCAGCCTGGAACGGGGGGCCGAAGTCGTCGACGCCACGGTACGTTCCACCGACCTCTTCAGCCGTTCCCAGCCGCCGGCCGCCTTGGCTCCATACGCGAAATTGCTGGCCGCGGCCTTTGAGTTGCGGGAAGGGGAGTTAAGTTCCATCATCAACGCCGGCGACGATGGTTACGCCATCTTTCATGTCCGCCAGCGGCAGGCCCCGGCAGTGCCGCCTTTGGAGGATGTGCGGGGCCGGGTACGGGATGATCTGATCGCCCGACAGGCCCGGCAAAAGGCCCGCCAGGCGGCGGCGGAAGCCCTGGCGGCGCTCCGTGAAGGCCACCAGTTGGCCGCCGTGGCCGCCGATTATGAGTTGGAGGTCAACAAGACCCCCTGGTTCGCCCGGGCCACCATCGAAACCGTGGACCTGCCCGGAGAGCTGCTGGCAACCGGCTTGCGACTAAGCCGGGAGCAGCCGCTGCCCGAGGAAGTGGTCGCTGCCGAGGCCTTTTATGTCCCCCGCCTGCTCGAGCGTCGGCCGGGTAAGCAGGAGCTTTTTGAGCGCCGGGCCGAACCGCTGCGCCAGGAGCTGCGTCAGGCCAAGCAGCAGGCCCTGCTGACCTCCTGGCTCAACCGCCAGCGCCAGCAAGCCAAGATTCGCCGGACCCCGGGCGCCCTGGAACGCTTTTAGATATTTATGTCAATTTTTCTACAATTGTTTCAACATCTTTAACGATTTCAGGGTTGTCTTCCCAGAGTTTGAAAAATTCTTCCGTCACTTTCAGTTGTTTTTTGCCTTCTTCACCGTAGATCATTTGTAATGCGCCGATTTTGCATACCGACCCATAACCACAAGAGAAGCATGGAAGAATTGATGATTTAAACCGGACATCACCAACAAAAGTGCTTTGATAAGAATTCATCCTGTTTTTTACGGCTGCGACTGCCTGATCCGGTGCCTCGACGCCTCCGGAGGCAACCACCGCATATGGTTTGCCTTGCAACGGGAATTTTTGATGGCGGAAGGCCCAAAGTCGTTCCAGAAATATGGTCATGTACCCGTTCATGTTATTGAAATAGGCTGGTGTGCCAAGGACCAGGGCTTCGGCGTTCAATATCTCTTTGTACCAGGGTTGTAAATCATCCTCCAACTTGCACAGGTTGTCCCCGGCACACAGATGAGCGCACGCCCGGCAGGGAGAAAAGGTCAACTGCGAGAGGTTCACGAACTTTGCATCTTTTCCGGTTTTTTGCAAAATATACCGGACCATCCGGTCAACATTTCCCCCTTGGATCGGGCTGCTGCTGATTCCGAGCAAAGTCATTTTCTCCTCCGTTGAGGGCCTATTTGATTATTACCAGCCCCAGAGCAGGGAGCGTGCGATCCAGCCGGTCAGCCCGTCTTCGTGCTGGACCTTGACCCAGCCGCTGCCCCGTTCCAGGGTGCGCAGCACTACCCCGTATTTGGCCTGGCCCACTACCCGGAAACGGGTGCCGGGCCCGCTGCGGATATTGGCGGTTTTCACCTTGACCACCAGGTGCGGGGTCCGTCCCACCAGGGGCTGGTAAACCCACCCTTCGTCATCCTCGAAATCCCTGACCTTGAGCCAGTTGCCCTGGCGGCCGATGACCATTAGCGGGTAGCCGTTGCCCAGTTCCCAGATGATGGCGTGATTAGTGCCGGGCCCATTGCGCATGTTGACCTTGGGGCGGTCGATACTGACCATTTCGATGGCCTGGGCGGCGGTAGCCAGAACGCCCAGTAACAGGAGGGCCACGGCGATAGTGAGGGTGAGAGTAAAACGTTTGGCGTGGAGCATCGTTATCTTCCTGGTGTTTCTGGTTTTTAAGTTCCGGTGCGGGGTGGCTGAACGATTACGGCCCGTTATATCAACAAGTTATTTGCCCTGGCGCACGGTTCCGCTACTTGTTGTCTCGGGATTGCCGGCGGTGGCGCCCACCGGCTGACCACCGATCTCCAGGGAAATGGCGTCAAATTCGCAGGCCTGGTTCATGCAGGCCAGGCAGCTTATGCACTCGGGGTCGTCGGGGTTTTCGTTGAACCGGACGCCCATGGGACAGACCTGATGGCAGGCCTTGCAATTGGTGCAGCGGCTGGCATCCAGCCGCAGTCGGACCAGCCGGACTTTGGCGAACAGGGCGTAGAACGCGCCCAACGGGCAACTGGTTCGGCAAAATGGGCGGCTGGCGTAAACCGACCAACCAAGGAACAGTATCATAATCAGCAATTTATTCAAGAAGAGAAGCCCCACCGCCTGTCGCAGGCTGGGTTGCATCAGCAGCAAGGGAAGGCCGGCGGTCAGGGTGCCGGCGGGACAGATGTATTTGCAGAACCAGAGCTCGCCGCTGCCGCCCGGATTCATCACCAACAGCGGCAGCAGGACAACAAAAAAAGCCAGAAAAAAATATTTTACGTAGCGTAGACCGGCGGCGATGGCAATTTTGCGGCTGGGAATTTTATATAGCAAATCCTGGAGCAGTCCAAAGGGGCAGAGCCAGCCGCAGACTCCCCGGCCCAGAATGCCGCCCATTAGCCCCATAAAGCCGATAACGTACAACCCCAGGTAAAACTGGCCGCTGGCCAGCGTCGACTGCACCCCGCCCAGCAATTGTTGCAGGGCGCCAATGGGGCAGGAAGTGGTGGCGGCGGGGCAGGAGTAACAATTGAGGCCGGGGGCGCAAAGCACCTTCAGCGGTCCCTGGTAGATGGTGCGGGTTACCGGAAATTCCCACGAGCCGTTGACCAGCAGGGTGGCCAACCCTTGTACCCAGAGTCGAACCCGTTGCATGGTGCTAACCGATGCCTATACAGCTGAAGCAGACCTGGACGGCCCGTTCCAGCACCCGTTGCGGCTCACCTTGGCTGATCCCCACCAGGCCCAGGAGGATGGCGGTTAAGATAACGATAAAAGGGGCCTTGCGCAGCGGTGGTCGCCGAAGTCCGGCCGGGTGTTGGCGTTTATTCTGCATGGTCGATTAGCCGGCTGAATTCATCTTCCACCTGGTCCGGGTTGCCGAGATTGTAGGCGATGATATTTTTGAGATGAAAGAAACTGTCCAGGTCGATGGCGACAAAGTGCAGGGCCAGGCCATCCGCCCCCGCCCTTATCACCTCTCCTTGCATTTCCAGCCGTACCTCGCTGGTGCCGCCGCTTAAAAAGAGTTCGACAGCACATTTTTCCCCCACCTGATGGCCCCGCAGCCCCGGCACCGACACGCCTTTAAGGCTGAGATCGGCGGTCCGATAACGGTCGTAATGGTGATTGTCGGCAAAATGCAGGCTGATGGTGGCTTCAAATGGCACCCGGCTGCTTTGCCGGCGCTCCTGGTCAGTCATAATCTTCTCCTTGTGGGTGCATAGAAAAATCTTTCGGTGCCGGCGTTTTTTTTGTATTGCTGGCCGCACTGTCGTTTTTGCCGCAGCCCTTTTAAGCTAAACAAGCTATAACACAAGCCCATGGACAATTTCATCCCTTTCCCCATACTATTGCTGCTCCCCATCGCCATGGTGCTGGGGGCGGTGGTCGGCAGTTTTCTCAATGTGGTGATTCTGCGGCTGCCACCCCGGATGCTGGAGGAGGCCACCGAGACCATCGTCTGGCCGCCGTCGCGCTGTCCCGCCTGCCGCCAGGGGATCCGTTGGTACGACAATATCCCGCTGCTGAGCTTTATCTGGTTGCAAAGGCGTTGCCGGGCCTGCGGGGCGGCCATCTCCTGGCGCTACCCCCTGGTGGAAGCGACCATGGCCCTGTTGTCGGTGGCTCTGTTGCTGCGTTTCGGGCCGCAGGCGCAGTACCTGGTTTATTTTATCTTTTCCGCCGCCCTGCTGGCGATTTTTTTTATTGATCTGGACCACCAGTTGATCCCCGATGTCATCAGCCTGCCCGGCATCGCGCTGGGTTTTGCCGCCGCCCTGCTGCCCGGCGGTATCGGCTGGCAGGCGGCGGGGCTGGGGATCCTGTTGGGGGGCGGCAGTTTTTACCTGGTGGCTCTGGGCTATTATTTGCTCACCCGCCGCGAGGGAATGGGGGGCGGGGATATCAAGCTGCTGGCCATGCTGGGTGCCTTCCTGGGCTGGCAGGCCCTGCCCTTTATCATCCTGGCCAGTTCGTTGTTGGGGCTGGTTGTCGGTATCGGGGCCATGATCCACCAGGGCCGGGGTGGCCGCAGCGTGATCCCGTTTGGCCCTTTTCTGGTGCTCGCCGCCTGGCTCTGGCTCTTCTTCCCGGCCCAAATCGACCACCTCTGGCAGCGGCTATTCGGGCTGCCCATTGGGTAACGGCTGTTATCCCCTTTTCAGATGGACTTGCAGGATGCTGATGGCCGCCGGCGTGATGCCTGAGATGCGGGCGGCCTGGCCCAGCGTGCGGGGCCGTATTTTCTCCAGTTTTTCCACCACCTCACTGCTCAACCCCGGCAAGTCCCGATAAACCAGCGCGGCGGGCAGGCGGATCGATTCCAGCTTGCCGAAGCGCTCCACCTGTTCCTGCTGGCGGGCGATATAGCCTTCGTATTTGATCTCCAGTTGGACTTCATGGCCCAGTTCCGGGAGTGTTGCGGCAAGTTCCAGCTTGGCCGGTGCCGTTTGCTTGGTGGCCGGTTCGTCGGTGGTCGGTTGGGCCAGGGCCAGCACCGCCGCCAGGTCCAGTTCCGGCCGTTTGAGCAGTTCGGCCAGGCTGCAGGGCTGGCGCAGCGGGGCGCTGGACAGCTCGGCCAGCCGGCGGTTGGTGGCCGGTTCGGGGCGGATGGTGGTTTGCCGCAATTGTTGGTGCAACGCCGCCATGGTTTGCTGTTTATGTTCAAAAGCCCGGTAGCGTTGCTCATCCAGCAGGCCGAGTTGCCGACCGATGGGGCAGAGCCGGGCATCGGCGTTATCCTCCCGCAGCAGCAGCCGGTATTCGGCCCGGGAGGTGAACAGGCGGTAGGGCTCTTTGGTGCCCTTGGTCACCAGATCGTCGATCAGCACCCCGATATAGGCCTGGGAGCGTTCCAGCACCAGGGGTTCCTGGCCGCCGGTCCGGCGGGCGGCGTTGATACCGGCCAGCAGCCCTTGGGCCGCTGCTTCCTCGTAGCCCGAAGTGCCGTTGATCTGGCCGGCCAGAAAGAGGTGGGTCAAACGTTTGCTCTCCAGTGACGGTTGCAGTTCCAGCGGATCGACATAATCATATTCGATGGCGTAACCGGGCCGCACCAACTGTACCTGCTCCAGGCCGGGGATGGTCCGCAGCATGGCCAACTGGACATCCACCGGCAGACTGGTGGAGATACCATTGGGATAGACCTCGGCGGTATCCAGGCCCTCGGGTTCGAGGAAGATCTGGTGGCGCTCCTTATCCGGGAAACGGACGACCTTGTCCTCGATGGAAGGGCAGTAACGGGCCCCGACCCCTTCGATAACCCCGCTGAGCATGGGTGAACGGTCGCAGCCGGCGCGGATAATCCGGTGGGTGGCGGCGCTGGTGTAGGTGATATGGCAGGGCAGCTGCGGCAGCGCCGGTTGGCCGCCGGCGTTGGCGAAACTGAACAGCGGCGGCGGGTCGTCGCCGAACTGGGCCTCCAGCCGGGAATAATCGATGCTGTTGCCGGCCAGGCGCGGGGTCGTGCCGGTCTTCAGGCGGCCCATGGCAAACCCCAGCTCTTGTAAATGGGCCGGCAGTGCCAGGGAGGGCATATCCCCCATCCGGCCGGCGGGAAAGGACTTTAAGCCGATATGGATCAGGCCGTTTAAGAAAGTGCCGGTGGTGATGATTACCGCCCCGGCCCGCAATTCTTCCCCCAGCGAGGTGAGTACTCCCACCACCCGTTTATCCTCCACCAGCAGCCGGTCCACGGTACTCTGGCGGATGGTGAGGTTTGCCTGTTGTTCCAGTACTTGTTTCATCCGGGCCGGATAGCGCTGCCGGTCGGCCTGGGCCCGGGAAGAGCGCACCGCCGGCCCCTTGCTGGTGTTGAGCCGCCGGAACTGGATGCCGGTGGCGTCGATATTGCGGGCCATCTCGCCACCCAGGGCGTCGATCTCCTTGACCAGGTGCCCCTTGGCCAGGCCACCCACCGCCGGGTTACAGCTCAGGGCGCCGATAGTGTCGGCGTTCATCACCAGCACCGCGGTTCGACAACCCAGCCGGGCCGCTGCCAGGGCCGCTTCGCAACCGGCATGGCCGGCCCCAACGACGATGATATCGTATGGTTCGTTCATCATTGTTTAGTGAAAAAACGCAGTCGCGGCCGGCGGGCCGTTTTCCAGAAGGCCGGGGTCAACAACACGATCACCGTGTAGAGCTCCAGCCGGCCGGCCAGCATGCAGAAGGTCAGTACCACCTTGGCGGGCTCGGGCAGGTCGGCAAAATTGTTGGTCGGCCCCACCAGGTGCAGGCCGGGGCCGATATTGTTGAGGGTGGCGATCACCGCCGTGGTGGCGGTGAGCAGATCGACCCCCAGCGCGGTCACCACCAGCGCGGCGGTGATAAAGAGCATGAAGTAGAGGGCGAAAAACCCTAGCACCGCGGTCATCACCTCCTGGGGCACCCGGCTGCCACCCAGCTTGATAATGCTCACCGTCTGGGGGTGGATCAGGTGGCGCAACTGCAAGCGGACATACTTGAAGAACAGCAGAAACCGCACGGTCTTGATACTGCCGGCGGTGGAGCCAGCCATGCCGCCTACCAGCATCAAGCCCACCAGGATCAGCTGCGAGGCCGACGGCCAGAGCGCAAAATCGGCGGTGCTAAGGCCGCTGGTGGTCAGAATGGCCACCCCCTGGAAGGCGGCGGCGCGCAGGGAGTCGGGGATCGGTTCGTAGACTGCCGGCCTGCAGGTTTAGAGCGGTGAGCAGCAGGATGGCGCTTAGCATCAGACCCAGGTAGAGCCGGAACTCTTCACTGTGCCAGTAACCGGCGATTTTGCCGCGCAGGGCGTGATGGTGCATGGCGAAGTTGATACCGCCGGCAAACATAAAGATAATGATCACTATCTCCACGTAAAGGGAGTCGAAATGACCGATGCTGTCGTTATAGGGCGAAAAACCAGCGGTAGAGATGGTGGTGAAGGCATGGGTGGCGGCATCGATACAGAGTGAGGCCGCCGGCCAGTAGCAGCGCGATCAGTATCCCGGTAAAGAGCAGGTAGACCGCCCATAGTATGCGGGCGGTGTCTTGGATCCGGGGGGTCAGGCGATCCTTGGTGGGGCCGGTCATCTCGGTCTGGAAAAGCTGCATGCCACCCACCCCCAACAGCGGCAGGATGGCCAGCGACAGGACGATGATGCCCATGCCCCCCAGCCACTGAGTGGTGGCCCGCCAGAACAGCAGACTGGGGGCAAGCGCCTCGATATCGGGGAGGATGGTGGAGCCGGTGGTGGTAAAGCCGCTCATCGCCTCGAAAAGACTGTCGATCAGCGAGGGTACCTGGCCGGAGAGGTAGTAGGGCAGGGCGCCCAGCCCCGCCAGCCCCAGCCAGCAGATCACCGCCACCGCGAAACCGTCCCGCAGGCTGAGCTCCCGGATTGGCTTGAAAAGCAGCAGCAGCAACACTCCGATACCGGCCCCGATCAGGGCGCAGCGCAGGAAAATAGCCATCATCCCGTCGTCGTAGTAGACGCTGACCGGGATTGGAGTAAGCAGAAAAAGGGCGATCAGCAAAAAGAGCTTGCCCAGGATATTGAGAACGCCGCCGGTATGCATTGTTGGTCTCCGACGCTAGTCGAACAGCGTTTCCACGCCCTGTTCGGCGTCGCTGGTGAAGAAGATGATGAGGTTGTCGTCGGGGGCCAGACGGGTCTCGCCGGTGGGGATGATGGTCTGATAGCCGCGCATGATCGCCCCGACAATGGAGCCGTGGGGAAAAGTAAGATGCTTTAAGGGCAGATCAACGAACTGCTCCTTGTCCGGGACCTTCATCTCCACCACCTCGGCGTCGTTGCCCAGCAGGCTGGCTACCCGCACCACCCGGTCACCGCCGTGGCGGACATGGCGCAGGATCAGATTGGCCGCCACCTGGCGCGGACTCAAGGGCACGTCGATTCCGAGTTTGCCCAGCATGGGGACAAAATCCGGGTTACTGATCAGGGTGATGCACTTTTTGGCGCCGTGGTGTTTGGCCAGCAGGCTGGAGAGGATATTGGTGGTATCGCTGCTGGTCACCGCGATCACCAGGTCGGCCCGGTCGATATCCTCTTCCAGCAGGTCGTGGGCCTCCAGGCCGTCGCTGTTTAAGACCACGGTGTCCTCCAGTTGCTCGGCCAGGGTCTCGCAGGTGGCGTTATCCTGTTCCAGCAGGCTGACGTCGATCCGCAGCTTTTCCAACTGGCTGGCCACCTGGGCGCCGATGGAGCCGCCGCCGATGATGAAAACCTTGCGCGGCGGCCGGCTGGAGCTGCCGAAAAGCAGGTTTTCCACCGCCGGCACGTCGGGACGGCGGGCCACCAGATAGAGTTTGTCCTCGGCCTGGACGCGTTCGTCGCCGCGGGGAATAATGGTCTTCTCGCCCCGGGTGATGGCGACCACCAGGAAATGGTAGATATCCTGCAGATCCCGCAGGTCGGCCAGGGTGGAGCCAACGCAGGGGTGTTTTTGCCGGGCCTGGTAACCCAGCAGGTCGACCTGGCCGTGGCCGAACTCGGCCACTTCCATGGCCTGGCTCAAGGTGATCAGCCGCAGGATTTCTTCGGTCATCGCCAGATCGGGGCTGATCACCAGATCGATCCCCAGGGTTTCTTCGATCCGTGAGCTGCCCTGGGTGTAAAAGTCCTTGTTGCGCACCCGGGCGATCCGGGTCTTGACCTTGTACTGGCGGGAGATGATGCAGGCGATCAGGTTGATTTCATCGCTGTCGGTAACCGCGATAAAAAGCTCGGTTTTATCGATACCGGCTTTTTCCAGCACCCTGGGCGAGGCGCCGCTGCCGGGGACCGGCATGACGTTGAGTTCCCGTTCCAGGCGGCGCAGCTTGCGCTCGTCGCGGTCCACCAGGACCACTTCCTGGCCCTCGCCGGAGAGTTTTTCGCTTAGATGCTGGCCGATCATCCCGGCCCCGACTATCATGATCCGCATGGGTACGCCTCCCTGTAACCGTTCAGCAGCACCGCACCTTACGGCCGACTTGCAAGGTTACCGGAAAGAGCGGTGAGAAACAAGGCTTAAGAATGAAGGTTGGAATGGGCCGGCGGCGCCCAGGAGATCACCGCCCAGCGGGAGGGGCGGGAGCGTTCCAGGCGGCAGCGGCCGTCGGGCAGCCAGTGCAGGCGGGAATCGAGATAGTGCCCCAGTTTCTCCATTTCCTCCGGGGTTGGGTCGTGGAGCATCCAGAGTTTGGAAGCCAGGGCCTGCTGGCGGTCGGCAAACAACCGTTGGTGGTCGAGTTCGATGAATTCCACGGTGGCGTTAATCCCCATACTGTAGAGCATATTGACCGTGATGATATAATCCGGGCCGGGGGCGAAGGGGCGGCCGACGGCGGCGAACAGTTCCGGATCAAAAGGACCGGCCCCCACCCGGTCGACGATAATCGCCAACCGGCTGGTCCATTGCTGGATCTTGTCCAGGGCCGCCGGCAGATCATCCACCGCCAGCGAGCGAGCGGCGATCAGCACCTCGTGCGGGGTAATGCCCAGCTGTTGCCAGTCATCCTCCCAAGCGGCCTGGATGGCGGTAATGTTGTCCAAACCCTGTTGCTGCTGTTGCTTTTGCAGCTCTGTCAGCATGCCGGCGGCGTAATCCAGGGCGGTGACCGCCGCCACCCGCCGGGCCAAAGGCAGGGCCAGGGTGCCGGGGCCGCAGCCCACATCAAGCACCCGCCAGTGCGGCTGCCAGTCGAACAGGGCCAGAAATTTTTCGGTAAACGGGGAGTCGTGGTTGCGGGCGGCGAAATCGGCGGCCCGCCGGTCCCAATCATGACGGCTGCGGCGGGGGCGGGATTTCTGCTGCCGCTCCTGGCGCCAGAGTTCCGGCCAGTCGATCTCGCGATAAAGCATGGCTATTTGGCGGTAAGCCGGCTGAGCAGCACGGTGTGTTCTTCGTCGTCGTCGGCGGTGAGCCGGCGGCGGCTCATGGCGATGGTGAAGTGCTCTTCGGCCAGGGTCAGAAAAGGGTGCAGGCTGCGGCGCCGGATATCGTGGGCCAGGTAAACGACTCCACCCGGCGCCAGGTGGTGGCGCAGTAACCCCAACAGGGGCTGGAAAAATTCTTCCCGGAAGAGGATTTCGGCCCCGATGATCATCGAATATTGTGGTAACTCCGGCGGGTTGAGCCAGTCCAGCAGCAAATGCTCCACCCGCTCTTCAACCTCGCTGGCGGCGGCGCTGACCCGTTGAAAATCCAGGATCTGCTCCTCATAGTCGCTCAGGGTGACCCGGTGGCCGGCGGCGGCGGCCGCCAGTCCCGGCACTCCCAGGCCGGCCCCCAGTTCCAGGACCCGGCCATCGGCCTGGGGCGGCTGGCTGGCCATAAAGTCGGCCAGCACCACCGCCGCCTCCCAGAGTTTGATCCAGAAGGGGAAACTTTCAATATCGGCAAAGGGATCCCGGCCTCCCAGCAGACTTTCCAGATCGTCGACCTGGAGGATTTGCAACTGCTGGTCTCTTAAGGTCAGCGGTTCCAGGGAAACCTGGTAGCTCTGGCGCAGCCCGGCCAGGGTGGCGGCCGCGGCGGCGGGAAGTTGGTTTTCATCTCGCACAGGCGTTTCTCCTAGCTCAGAATCTCGTAAACGTTCAGCAGCACCGCACCTTACGGCGATCAGCCAAGCTTAAGTACGCGGGGTACGAGGCGCTTGGCTGCTTGCCGTAATCTGCGGCACTGCTGAACGTTTACGGCCCGTTAAGTCATCGGTTATTGGCCCTGGTGAACGCTTACAGAATCTTTTGCAGTTCACGTTCCAGCACCCGTTGTTCGACGTAGCCCTCGTAACGTTTAATGATTTGGCCCTGGCTATCAACAAGAAAGGAGGTCGGCACGCCGACAACGCCACCAAAGCTCTTGGGGGTATCGGCGGCGCTCATCACCACCGGGTAATTAATTCCCACTTCAGCCAGGAAGTCCCGCACGGTCTGGATACCGCCCTGGTCCACCGAGATTCCCAGCACCGTGAAATCATCGTCGCCGTACTTGTCCTGGAGAGCGGCCAGGACCGGCGCTTCTTCGCGGCAGGGTGGACACCAGGTGGCGAAAAAGTTGATCAGCAGCGCCTGCCCCTGAAAATCGCCATCGCTGATGGTGCCCGCATTCCGCACCGCTTGCAGGGTAAAGCTTGGTATCGACGCCTTTTCCTCGTCTTGCTGATCGCAACCGGCCAGCGGCAACAACAACAAAACCAGCAGCAGGACACCGCCAAACAGCCCGCGAGGGTGACCGGCAGTGGGGTTAAAAATGCGACTTTTCATGTAGCCTCCATATACGGATTTGCCAAAAGCGGCGCATTGTACCGCATCACTGTCCAAAATCCAAGCCACTTTCACCGCCCCGCCGCCGTTCTTTTAGCCTCGGACGCCGACCACTACTTCGCTGACCGGAATCGCGGTGCCGGCTTGCTGCTGGGCGGCCTGGAGGATGCCGCGCATGCTGCCGCAGCAGGGGACTTCCATGATGGCGATGGTGATGCTCTTAAGCCCGGCGGTCTGAAAAATCTCGGCCAACCGGCCGACATAGAGATCGGCGTCGTCAAATTTGGGACAGCCCAGCAGGACAACCTTGCCGGGCAAAAGTTCCTGGTTGAAGGCGGGGTGGGCCACCGGCACGCAGTCGGCGGCGATCAACAGCTCGGCCCCCTTGAGAAAAGGCGCCTCCGGCGGCACCAGGCGGATCTGGATCGGCCAGTGGCTGAGGTTTGATTGCGCCGCCGCCCCCGGCGTCGGCATCTCCTGGCTGCGGGGCTGGTTGGCGCTCTGGCAGGGAGTGGCCGCCGCCGGTCCGAAACTCTGGATATGCTGGGAGGGACAGCCACAGGCCATGGCTGCCTGCGGCTGGGGCTTGCTTGCGGTCTGTTCCGACAGCGGAGACGGTGCCACCGCCGCTGTCGCCTGCTGGGCGGCCAGCAACTCTTCCACCGCCTCCTCGTCGAAGTCGTCGGCCGCCCGCTCTATCAACTTGAGCGCCCCGGTGGGGCAGTCGCCCAGGCAGGCCCCGAGGCCGTCGCAGTATTTTTCGGCGACTAATCTGGCCTTGCCGTCGATAATCTGCAAAGCGCCCTCGGCGCAGCCCGGCACACACTGACCGCAGCCGTCGCATAAATCTTCATCTATCTCGATAATCTTCCGTTTGACCTTCATGACAAAAAGCCTCCTTGCCGCTATTCGGCCCGTTAACTGGGCGGTTGTTGATCCTTGGTGAACGCTTACTAATGTCTGGTAGTTGGGGTTGTCGCTGCCATCCGTCTGCCCATGCAGGGCGGCGATTACGGCGCAGACCTCGTCGGTCAGCCCGGTGGCGGCCCCCAGTTGGCCCAGCAGGGCGCGGATCTCCCCTTCGGCTTCAGCCTGCCCGGGTTGGTAAAGGGTCTGGAGATAGGCCGCCAGCCGGACCACCGCCGGGTTGGCTTCCTCCCGTTCGGTCGCCAGCTCCCCGGCCAGGCGGGCCAGTCGGCCGGCCCGCCCGAGGCTCTGAAAATCCTGGCCGAGACGCTTCTTGACCGCCACCGCCACCTGTTCCACCAACTCGTCCTGCTTTTTCTGCACCAGGGCCGGCGGCAACTCGCCCAGGCACTGGACGGCGTACGGGCAATAGGAAGCGCAACCAAAATCGATTTTGGGGTTGAGCATTTTATGGCCGCAGTTCTTGCAGAGCCGGGCGGAATCATCCTTGAAAAACTCCAGGGGGGCCCCGCACTCTTCGCAGGCCGTCTCGAAAACGGCGTTGCCATCCCAGAAGCGACTATCCTGACCCGGGCATTGCATAGCTCTGAACCTCCATTATGTAAACGTCCAGCAGCACCGCTAATTGACAATCAAACTTCCAAAGAGTGTGCCCGGTTGGTCGGGCCGGCAGTTTCGCGGGTTTCGGCCGCTGCCGACCATAAGCGAAAATGCCGGCCCGACCAACCCGGACGGGCCTATTTGGAAACGGCCTTACCCCAGGATAGCCTTTAAATCCTCATCCGGAGTGCTGATCGGCTTGATATTAAAATTCTCCACCAGCACATTGAGCACGTTGGGGGTTACAAAGGCCGGCAGGCTCGGGCCCAGGCGGATATCCTTGATTCCCAGATGCAGCAGGGTCAGCAGGATCGCCACCGCCTTCTGCTCGTACCAGGAGAGCACCATGGAGAGCGGCAATTCGTTGACGTCGCATTCAAACGCCTGGGAAAGGGCCACCGCGATCTGGATCGCCGAGTAGGCGTCGTTGCACTGCCCGACATCAAGCAGCCGTGGAATGCCGCCGATATCCCCCAGGTTCTTGTCGAAGAAACGGAACTTGCCGCAGGCCAGGGTCAGCACCACGCAATCGCTTGGTACCTTCTCGACAAACTCGGTGTAGTAGTTGCGCCCCGGCTTGGCGCCGTCGCAGCCGGCCACCAGGAAGAAGTGGCGGAGATCCTTGCCCTTGACCGCCTCGATTACCTTGTCGGCCACCCCCATCACGGCGTTGTGACCAAAACCGACCATCACCTTGCCTTTATCACTGTCGGCGGTAAAGCCCGGCAGCTCCTGGGCCTTCTTGATCACCGGGGTGAAATCCTTGCCCTTGCCGGCATAATTCAGGCCCACCGCGCTTTTGACCTTGTCCAGCAGCGACGGGCAGCCATGGTCGTCCACATGGGCCACCGCCGGCCAGCCCACCAGACCGGTGGTGAAGATGTTCTCCTGGTAAGACTCCTGTGGTTTCTGGATGCAGTTGGTGGTCATCAGGATGGCGCCGGGGAACTCGGCAAACTCCTTGTGCTGGTTCTGCCAGGCGGTGCCGTAATGGCCGTGAAAATGGGGATATTTTTTGAGCTCCGGATAACCGTGGGCCGGCAGCATTTCGCCGTGGGTGTAAATATTGATTCCCTGGCCCTCGGTCTGTTTGAGCAGCATCTCCAGATCCTTCAAGTCATGCCCGGAAACCAGGATCGCCTTGCCGGCCTTGGCGCCCAGCGGCACTTCGGTGGGTACCGGATGGCCGTAGGCGCCGGTATTGCCGGCATCCAGCAGTTCCATGGCCCGCAGGTTGACCTCGCCGCATTTGAGCACCAGCCCGACCCAGTCCTGCAGCCCCATATCCCGGCGCCGCAGGTTGACCAGGCTCTCCTGGATAAAGGCGTAGACCTGGTCGTCTTCCTGGCCCAGGATCTTGGCATGGTCGGCGTAGGCGGCCACGCCCTTGAGGCCGAAGAGCAGGGTATGCTTGAGCGACTGGATATCGGCATCATCGTCGGCGGCGTTTTTCATGTCGATCTCTTCACCCTGCTTGACCATCCCGGCCTGGTCGCCGGCGGGGGTGAAGGTGATGGCGGCGTCGGTGGTATCGACCTGGCCGCCGCTGGCCTGCACTTTGGGCAACAGGGCGTCACGCAGGGCCACGGTCCGCTTGATCAGGGCGACAAAGCGCTCGGGGTCGAAATCGACATTGGTCAGGGTGGAAAACACCGCTTCACAGGTAAAGAGGTTGGCTTCTTCATCGTTGACCCCCACCTGGCGGCCCGCCACCGCCACCTGGGACAACCCCTGCTGGGCGTAAATCAGCAGATCCTGCAGCGCCGCCACTTCCGGCTTCTTGCCGCAGACTCCCATGGTGGTGCAACCGGTGCCCTTGGCCGTCTGTTCACATTGATAACAAAACATGTTCTGCCTCCTTTAGTGTGAATAACAAATTACCCCGGCTTGGCCCGGAGCCGTCTTTTCCTACTGTTGAGGCTCATTTTAGCGGCGGGAACAGATTGTCGCCTTGACTTGAATCAACCAGCTTGATTTTTTTATGCTATTTTTTAATAGGGGATTTTATCGGGCATTTGCCGCCACTGTTCGAAGACCGCCAGGGCTTCGGGGCGCAGCAGTTGGCGCATGGGTAGGGAACGGGCCGCCGGCGGCAGGCATATTTGATCATACAGCCGCTGGTCGGCAAAGTCGATGGCGGCGGCATCCTGGCGGTCGGCGGCGTAGCAGATTGCCTTGATGTCGGCCCAGTAGGCGGCGGCCAGGCACATCGGGCAGGGTTCGCAGTTGACGTAAAGCGTGTGGCCGGTTAAACGGAAGTCAGCCCGGCGGCGGCAGGCGGCGCGGATCGCCTCGATTTCGGCGTGGGCGGTGGGGTCGTGGTCGCTGGTGACCCGGTTGCCGCCCTGGCCGATAATCTCGTTATCAAGCACCACCAGAGCGGCGAAGGGGCCGCCCCGGCGGTGGTGGATATGGTCGGCGGCCAGGGCGATGGTCCGGCGAATAAAATAATAATCATCCATAATAATTGCAGGATAGCACAAGTACGGCGGTGATGGATAACGGATTTTTACAGATCGAGTTCTTCCTGCTGATTGCCGGCGCGTACCTGCTGGGCTCGGTGCCTTTCGGGCTGCTGCTGGGCCGGCTGGCCGGGGTCGATATCCGGCAGGGGGGCAGCGGCAATATCGGGGCCACCAACGTCGGCCGGCTGTTGGGCAAGAAGATGGCGGCCTTGACCCTGCTGGCCGATCTCTTGAAAGGGGTGTTGCCGATGCTGCTGGCCGTCTGGTGGCTGGCCGGTCAGCAGGGGGCGCGGGAAGTGGTGTTGCTCTGTGGCGGTGGTGCCTTTATCGGCCATCTCTTGCCGCTTTATCTGGGGTTCAAAGGGGGCAAGGGGGTGGCCACGGCGCTGGGGATTTTTCTGTATCTGACCCCGGCGGCGGCCCTGGGAACCCTGGCGGTGTTCGCGCTGGTACTGCTCAACTGGGGCTATGTCTCACTGGCCTCGTTGAGTGCTGCGCTGCTGATGCCGGGGCTGATCTGGGTGTTTTACGGCCGGGGTTGGGAAACCACCCTGCCGGCGGGGGAGGCCGACGGGTTGAGCGGTCTGCCGGCCCTGCTGGGAGCCCATCCGGCCTGGCCGGAGGCGTTGCTGGCGCTGTTTTGCGCCGGGCTGATCTGGTACCGGCACCGGGACAATATCCGCCGTCTGTGGCGGGGTGAGGAAAAGCGTTTCAAGTAGTAGTAGTGGTCGATCCGGGATTTCCCGTGGCACTTCCTTGTGCCACTAACCGTGTTCGGCAGCCCTGCCCGGTGGAATTCCGAGATTTTTCATTTACGCCTGCTCGGGTTCGAAAACCGGCCAGCTGGCGTCGTACTTGGACGGGTCGAGCATGATCTGCTTGGCCCGGCGGGTGGCCGAGTTGATCATCAGCGGCCCCAGCAGGTTGGCGGTCATCTGCTCCGGTTTGCCCTTGGGGATCGAGAGGATCAGCAACATATCAAGCTTGCTGTCGTCTTCGCCCAACTCGCGCAGGGCGGTCACCGGCAGTTCCGGCTGGTACTGCGGCACCAGCAGCGCGGCCCGGATAACCACAAAGGCCAGTTGTGGATTGTCCACCGACTGCAGCCACATAAAGGGCGACTTGCTGCTGTGCTGGCGCAGCACGAAGCGCTGGGATTCGGGGAAGCCCGGCATGGTGCTGGTCATGGTGATGACCCTGTCCGGGTCCACTTCCATGGCGCCAAAGCGGCTGCTCTTGACGATCATGGTGGCGCTGCTCTCTTCCAGTTGCATAGCTGCCTCTGCCATTTGTTCACCTCCTTGTGGGGTTTTGCGAGGGCCGACCGGAATTGGCCGGCCTTTCCTGATATATCGGCCAACCGGCCGATAACTTAAAGTTTTATTGCTATTCTGTGCTATCCTGCGGCTTGCTTTCTCCCTCCCACCGGCGCAGTTCGCTGGCCAGTTCTTCCAGGTCGATATCATGGCCGCCGGCGGCCCGCCGGTTGGCTTCCAGAATCCGCTGGTAAACCTCTTCCCGGTGGACGGCGACCTCCTCCGGGGCCTCGATGCCGAGCTTGACCTGGCCGTTTTTGATCTCCAGCACCTGGATCTTGATGTTGTCGCCGATGGCTACTGCCTCGCCGCTTCTTCTGGCCAATACCAGCATGTTAAAGCCCTCCTGGCGGTTTCGTTCCCGGATCATTCCTTGGTCCGGGGGTGGCCGGTAAAAAAGACCGGCTGGTTAAGTATTAAGCAATATACGTGCCATGATTTACAAAAAATCCACCAAACTCATCTTCATGGTCCGGGACGCCGAACTCAAGGCGGCCTGGTAGGCGGTCTCCTTGGCCTTGAGGGCCATGATCGCTTCCGTCAGGTCGGTATCCTCCAACTCGGAAAGATTTTCCTTGGTCGCCAGCTCCAGGTTCATATAGATATTGCTCTGGACCTCGATCCGGTTGGCCCGGGCGCCGAAGTCGGAGACCTGGTTGTTGAGTTCGCTATGCAGGGTGTCCAGCTCGTCAATCGATTTCTGCAGGGCGCTGGCCTGGACCTGGGAGTGCTTGAGACCGGTGGCGTCGAGCAGGCCGCTGGAGTCGTTGTTGAACTCAAAGCTGTAGCGTTCCGGGTCGGTGGAGCTTAGCTGCAGATAGCCGCTGTCGTCCCAGGCGGCGTTAAGGCCGGGCAGGCCGTTTAAACGGGCGGCAATATCCTCCAGGGTATCGTTTTCCGGATCGACCTGGATGGAGAAGGGGCGCTCTGTGGCCGGTACCTTGTCATGGTCCAGCACCTTGACCTGGAAGGAGCCTTCCTCGATCCGCTCCTCCAGCTCCAGGCCGGTCTCGCCGCTGTTCAGCGGTACCCGCAGATTGGCCCGCGGTTCGGCGCCGGGCTGGTTGACGGCCTGGCCGGCGCTGGTGGCGGTGGTGAAGCGATCACCCAGCAGGAAGTTTTCCAACTCCTTGAGCACCCGGAAGACCCCGGACTGGTAAATCGCGTCGTTGCCGTTCTTGTTGACCTCGATGGTGCTCTGCTGGCCGACCTTGATGGCGATATCGTTGTTGCGGTCACCGGCGTAGCGCACCTCGTCGTCATCGCGGTAAATGGTGTCGACCTTGAGCCGGCCGTCACCGGCGATATCATCCTCCTCGCCGGTTACTTCAGACCCGCCGTCCAGGCCCATGGCGACAAAACCGGTTTCGGTGTCAACTCCGGTGGTGGCGGCCAGATCGCTTTCCAGCTTGAAAGGCAGATCGGACCAAAGCTTTACCGAGCCGAAATAGACCTGGTCGTTGGGGGCGGGGGCACCGCCGTTGAGATGGGTGACCTTTTCACCCAAAGCCGAGGTCTGCAGATGGATATTGCGGCCATCCTCGGCGGTCAGGATCAACTGGCCCGATTCGTTGCGACTGGCCAGCACGCCGCTTTCTTCGCTTTTATCGTTTATTGCCCGGACCAGGGTGTTGTCGACGTCCCGGTCCTGGATGGCAGTGGCATGGTCGAAAATCCGGACGTCGTTGATCACCAGATCGTCGCGGTTGAGATAGATCGGAGTCGAACCGTAGGTTAATTTTCCGTCATCTTCCACGTCGCCTTCAATACCGGTTTCCTCCTCGCCGCCGTGCAGCCCCAGTTCCTTGAGGATACTGTCGTCGTTGAGGTTATTGGGGCTGGAAATGGTGAACTGGTCTTCCGAGGAAAAGGATACCTGGCCGGTGTTGGCGTCGGCGGCGGTGAAGATGTAATCTTCTTTGCCGTCACCGTTTGTGCCAAGGCCGGTTCTGTCACTTTCATCATTGGAAAGACCGGTAAGCTCAATAGCGGTTTCATCGCCTGGCATGGTGTTTTCGAGCACGATGGAATTTGCGACACCACCATTGTTGCCGCTACCCCGGGCGGCCGTAACCCCGGTCTGGTCGCTAACCGCGTTGATCGCCTCCGCCACTTCGAAGGCCACCGCCACGTTATTGGTGCCGCTGCTATATAACTTGACCGTCTCGCCGTTGATGGTGAACTCAATTTTCGAGGTGCTGGCGGTATGATCAACGGAACTACCGGCGGTGAGGGTGGTAAGGCTGGCGGTGACCCCGGTACTGGCGCTGATTTCGTTGACCACGTCCTTGACGGTGGCGGCCCGTTCCATATTGTAACCGGAGGTTGTTGACATCGACTTCGAAATGGCACTAGTAGTGATCCCGTTGATCGCCAGATCCCCGTCTCCCACGTCAATATTGTCGGCAATAGTGCCGGTCAGCTTGCTTGTTTCGGTGCCTGCCTCCACCGCTCCTTGGGCGGTCCAAGTGGCCGGAATGGCGGTGGCGCTGACCCCGTAATCGCCGTTATTGATGGCGTTGGCCTTGGCGGCGGCCGAGGCGTCGGAGTAGATGGTGGAAATCTTATCGTCCTCGGTGGTTACAGCCGCGCCGTTAATCAGCAAATCATTTTCCTGCAGGTCAGGGCCGTAGCGCAAGATACCGTCACCGGCGATATCGGCAAAACCCTTGTCGCCGCCTCCCAGGCCGATTCGTTTGAGAATTTCATCGTCACCGTCACTGGTGGTGATGGTAAAAGATTGGGCCGGAGGGGCATCTTCGTCATCAGGGTCGGACCAACTACTCAAGGATATAGCACCGGTGTTGTGGGTGTCATCGGCAGACTGTCCGGTGGAGGGAGTGTTGGCTAGTCCGGAGATGCTCGACTCCGGGGGGGTTAAGCCACGGACGGTAATGGCGGATTCGTCTCCCGCCAAGGTGTTGCGCAGTACTACGGAATTATTTCCACCGCCGTTTTTGGTATCACCCACTGCAGCCGTCACCCCGGTGCGCTCCTTGATGGCGTTGATGGCGTTAACCACGTCGGTGGCAGTTTGGTTGGGGCTGACTCCACCGGTAGTGATGTTGACCGCCTCACCATTAAGGGAGAAGGAAAGGGTGCTCGTGCCGGGAGCGGTGGCTGCCCCCCCGGCATAGAGGGTGGTCAGGCTGGCGCTGACCCCGGTTTCGTCAGTCTTGTCGTTGATCTTCTGTTTCAGGTTGTCCGCGCCGCCCATGTTCAAGCCATCAACGGTGAGCGTTGGAGTGTCATCAAGTTCAACCGCCTCGATACCCGTCCCATTAATCAACAGATCATTGGCCTCCAGATTAGTGACTGGAGGCGTGGACGCAGGGGTAGAAATTGTGCCGGTCAATTTTCCCGCGATCCGAGCTGGTTCTTCACCATGGACGAAATAACCGTCCCTGGCGCCCTGGACGAAGGGGGCCGGTTCGGCCGGGGTGTAGCCGTCGGTGCGGAAGCCGCCGAAGATATATTTGCCCCGTACCGTTGAGTTGGCCAGGCTGACCGCCTGTTCCCAGAGGTTTCTCACCTCCTGGGCGGCGTTTTCGCGGTTGGCCGGGGTCATTGAGTCGTTGGCCTGCTGGATCGCCAGGGTCTTGGCCCGGGTGACCAGGTCATTCATCTGGGTCAGGGAGTTTTCCGAGGCGTTGATCACCGTTTCGCCGTACTTGATATTCTTCTGGTACTGGCCGATTTCCGAAATATTGGTCCTTAACCCCAGGGCGCTGACCAGGTTGACCGGATTATCGGAGATCTGGTCCATCTGCTTGCCGGACGAGATCTGCTTGTTGATCTGGTTCATATCCTTATTCAGGTTGCCCAGGTTGGACAGGATGTTGTTGTAGACCGACTGCATGGTTATTCGCATGGCTCGGTTCTCCTATCGTACCGTTTCCAGCAGGGTGACCAGCATTTCGTCGGAGATCGAGATCATCCGGGCCGCCGCCGTGTAGGCGTGCTGGAACTTGACCAGGTTGGCCATCTCCTCGTCCAGGGAGACCCCGGAGACGGCGTCCCGCATCTCCTGCATCTGGTTTAATACCAGCTCGTTGAATTCCTGGTTGCGGCCGATGGTCCGCCCCTTGTTGCCGATATCGCCGATCAGTGAATTATAAAAACCGTTCAGCGAGTTGCTGCGGCCGCCATCGAATTTGATATCGTCCTTTTGCTGCAGGTTGCTGATCTCCAGGGCGTTGGTGTTGTCGCCGGCGTAAATCTGGCCGTCGTCCTGCACCTGCCCGGCGGCGAGGTAGTTGAGATCCTCGGCGACGGTCTGGTTGATGCCGATGGTGCCGGCGCTGTCGCCAGTGAAAAAGGTGTTGAGGCCGGCTACCTGCAGGAAGTTGGAGGTATCCCGGCCGAAGGTGCCGTCATCCTGGCGGGCGCCATCCAGGGCGAATTGATGCCCGTCATTGGGGGTCAGCGTAAAGCGCTGCTTCTCGAAATTGGCCTGTACCCAGGGAGTAGGGTGGGTATCCTCGGGGTTGTCGGTGCCGCCGGCGTTGATGATGGCGTTATTGATGGCCTCGACCGCGTCCCGGGCGGTATAGGCCCGTTCCATGGAGACCTCCACCGGTTGGGGCAGGGCCAGTGAGCCGTCCTCTTCATAGATCCAGATGGAAAAGCTGCCATCCTCGGTATTCAACTGGTCGCCGTGTTTGAAGCCGCTGAGCAGAAAATCATCGTCATCGCCTTCCCCCGGCTCGACCCGTAACTGGCCGTTGCCCTGGTCTTCGCGCTGTTCAATATCGTGCAGCCCCAGTTGGGCGAGGATGTTATCGTTCACCCCGGATTCAATGGTGTAGGGCTGATCGGAAAAGAGGGTGATCTCGCCGGTGTTGTGGGTGGCATCGGCAACGATGGTTTTATCTTCGAGTTTGTCCAGGCCCAGGATGGAGGTCGGCGATGCCATCCTGGTCAACGAGTCACCGTCCAAGTCGTCGATGGTAATCGATGATTCGTCACCGGCGTTGGTGTTGCGGAAGATCAGGGCGTTTTCCGGGCCGCCGTTATCGCCGCCCCCCACCGCCGCTTCGATGGATGATCCTCGGGTGGCAGGTTATCGGCATCGCTGTTGTGGGCGGTGAGGGTGTCGTTAACCGCGGTGGCCAGGTTGGCGGCAAATTTCGGCATTGACGCGAGCAAGTCCTGCGTCGTTGGGATCGTAGGTATCAGTAGGCTGACACGTCTTCCGTCGTTGACCGTAAAACTGACTTCTACCGCCGTTAACTGTGCGTCCGATCTGTCTCTGCTAAGTCGGTGGTATCCACCGCCGTGCCCGCCACCTGGGTGGTCAGCCGGGCGCTGACCCCGGCATCGGCCTGGTTGAAAGCCTCCACCGCGTTGGCCGCCTTGCCCATGGCTCGGCCGTGCACCGGGGCGGAGCCCTTGATTTCGCCGATATCCAGGCCGTTTAACTGGATGCTGCCGGCGCCGATGGTTTTACCGGCGGTAGCGTCATCCACCTGGCCGGTGGCCACCGAAGTCATGGCCCCCCTTTCTCCGCCCACCAGTTCGCTGTCAAACCTGACGGTACCGGCGCCGGTGCTGTGGAGCTGGTTGAGTTCGCGGATCAGGGCCTTGGCCAGGGAATCCAGCCGGCCGGCGTAGTTGTTGGGATCGCCGGCCGCCAGTTCGTCGTGGATCTCCAGCCAGCCGCCGATCTTGCCGCCCAGCTGCTCGCTGTTCAAAGCCCGGGAGGTGGTCTGGCCGGTGGAGCTGGTGCCGACCCAGTTGAGCTGGTCATCCACCCAGTCTACCTGCCAGGCTTCGTTGCCTTCCACCAGGGGATGGCCGTCGGCCAGCATTACCGTGGAGGCCCCGTTTTTGTCGGAAAACTGGTTGATATTAACCAGTTCGGCCAGTTCCTTGATCTGGTTGTCGCGCTTATCCCGCAGGTCGTTGGCCTCGGCATTGCCTACCTCGGCGGTGGCGATCTTGTTGTTGAGTTGGGCGATCTGGCCGGTTAGCGAGTTGATATCGTTGACCGCGCTTTTGAGATTGGTGCCGATATCCGAGCGGGCCCGGATGATCTCGCTGTTCATGGTTCCCAGATGGTCGGCCAGCAGTTGCCCCTGCTGCAGGACGTTCTGGCGGGCCCCCAGGGCTTCGGGGTTGTCGCTCAATTCCTGCCAGGAGTTCCAGAACTGGTTCATCAAATCATTCATGGCCAGGCCGCGGGCCTCGTTAAAGATCGGCTCTACCACTCGCAGGGCCTGTTGCTGGGCATCCAGGTTGCCCAGCAGTGACGACTGGCTGGCGAGCCGCTCGGTCATGAACTGGTCGTACTGGCGGCTGATCTGGTCGGCTTTGACGCCGCCGCCCATCAGACCGGCCGCCGTCGGGAAGGCGTTGTTGGCCTCGATATTGAGTTTCTGGCGGGTATAGCCCGGCGTATCGACGTTGGCCACGTTATGGCTGGTCACCTGCATCGACGCCTGGTGGGTCAGCAGGGCCTGTTTGGCCAGATTTAATACATGTGTGATGCCGGACATCGCTTTATCCTCGTCTTCTGGCTCGTTAGAAATCGTTCACCATGTCGACAACCGTGAACTTAACGGGCCGTAACCGTTCAGCAGTGCCGCAGATTGTGGCAAGCAGCCAAGCGCCTCGTACCCCGTGTACTTAAGCTTGGCTGATCGCCGCAAGGTGCGGTGCTGCTGAACGGTTACGCTCGTTAGATCGAGCGGCTGATCATACTCGGCCGTCCGGTGTGCGGCCGTTTGCCGCGACCGGGCCGGTTGTAAGCGCCGGCTTGGTCCTGGCCGGTGGCGGCGGTGGTGATCAGGGTAATGGCCTCGTGCAGGTGGCGCTTGGTGTCCTCCACGAAGTGGTGGTTGATCACGCTCTTGGCGGCGATATCCTGCCGCAGGGCCACCAGTTGCTGCTGCCGTTCTTCCAGTTGCCGCTTTTCCTCGCCGGAGGTCAGCCCGGCCAGCTCCGACAACCGGACGGCGTTGCCGCCCGGCTGGCCGGTGAGCTCTTCCACCTGCTGTTGCAATTGCCGGTCGATCTCGCGGATGGTTTCGATCTGTTCGGTCTTGCGGCGGCTTAAAGCGGTCAGCTCGTTCATCTCCATGGCCACCACCGCCGCCTGTTCCTGGTCCATAATGGTCAGCAACTCGCGGCAGAGTTGGTCTTCCTGGTCAAGCAGGGTAAAGATATCGGCGGGTATTTTGCGGCCCATGGCGGTCCCTCATTTATTCCTGGTTGTAATGCTGGTTGTTGATCTGCTGATAAAGCAAATCACCCAAGCCCATGCCCGGTCCGGCGGCCATTTGCTGGGCCAGCTCCTGATCTTGCATGGAGCGGTACATTTCCTCGGCGTGGCCGCCATCCAGCAACCCCCCTTCGGGCGCACTTTCCCGAGCCATTTTGAGAAATTTTTGCAGAATGATCGACTCGAAGTCGGAGCACGCCTGACGGAGTTGGTGGTCTCTCTGCTTATCGGCCATCTGCTCCGGACTCTTGAATTGACTGCCACTGCTGGCGGCGATTGCGTCCATCTTTTTGCTCCTGTTAGATAATTTCCAATTCGGCGTTCAACGCCCCGGCGGCCTTCATCGACTGGAAGATGGCGATCAGGTCGCGGGGGGCTACCCCCACCGAATTCAGGGCCTGGACCACCTCGCCCAGGGTGGCGCCTTCCTCAAGATGGACCAGATTCTGTTCTTGCAGCTCCGTCTCCGGTTGTTCGCCGGGGGCCAGGATCTCCTGGCCCGGCGCCGGGGCGGCCACCTCCAGGTTGAGGTTGCCGTGGGAGAGCGCCAGTTCCCGCACCCGGACGTTGGCGCCCATGACCACGGTACCGGTACGTTCATCCAGCACCACTCGGGCGACGCTGTCGGGGACGATCTCCAGGTTCTCCACTTCGGCCAGCAGGCCGATTTCGTCATCCCGGTACTCTTCGGGGACGGTGATCTGTACCGTGGCGCCGTCGCGGGCCAGGGCGCTACCCTTCCCCAGCAGGCCGTTGATGGCCTGGGTCATCCGCTTGACGGTGGTGAAATCGGGTTGGTTGAGGCTGATAACGATCTCATCTTTTTGCGCAAAGGAGACCGGCACTTCCCGTTCCACCGAGGCGCCACCTGGGATCCGGGCCACCGTCGGGTGATTCTCCTGGCGATCGAGCTGGGCCGGCCCCTGCAACTCGAAGCCGCCGATGCTCACCGGCCCCTGGGCGATGGCGTAGATCTGGTTGTCCAACCCCTTGAGCGGGGTGGCCAGCAGGGTGCCGCCCTGCAGTGATTCGGCATCGCCGATGGAAGAAACGGTGACATCGAGATTCTGTCCGGCCTTGGCAAAGGGCGGCAGCTTGGCGGTGACGATAACCCCGGCGACGTTGCTGACCTGGATATTGTCGGGGTCGAAATTAAGCCCCATATTACGCATGGCGTTGGCCAGCCCGGTGGTGGTGAAAACCGCGTTGCGGCCGTCGCCGGTGCCCTCCAGGCCCACCACGATGCCGTAGCCCACCAGCTGATTGCTGCGCACTCCCTGGACCGTGGCTAGATCCTTGATCCGGGCGGCGGCCCCGGCATCGACGGTGAGCAGCAGCAGGCAGAGCAGGCCGGCGGCCACCACCGCCAGGGCCCGCAGACCGTGGTTGGTTGCCGGCCGCCGGCACTGGCGCCAGCCGGGCGGGCGCCGGCCGGAGGTGGGGCGGGGAGGGCCGTGCTCCTCCCCGGCTGGCCGTGTTGAGAGATGGGTTATGGCAGTAGTGGTTCGTGTTCATGGTGTCACCTTGCTTGGGTTCCGGGCGGCAACTTTTTACCGCTTGCCGGGTTGTTATGCATAACTTGTGCCAACCCGCCCGGCGGGAGTCGCCGGCCGGGGGTCTAAGGAAATGGGGGTCTGACCGCGACCCCGTTTCCATGCCGACTACCGTTAAAAAGGCCAGACAACGTCCACCGTCCGCGACAGCCAGCCGGGCTTCTGGGAACTGGCCAGCTCACCCTTGCCGCTGTATTCGATGCGGGCGTCGGCGATCCGGTTGGAGAACACCGCGTTGTCGGAGGTGATATCATCGGGCCGCACCAGGCCGGAGAGGATGATAAACTGGGTCTCGTTGTTGACCCGCACCTCCTGGTAGCCGCGGATCACCAGGTTGCCGTTCATGGTCTTGTCGATGATCCGGGCCGAAATGGTGGCGGAAACGTCGCTGTTGCGAGAGGTGTCGCCGGTACCCTCGAAGTCCCGGGTGAGGCCGGCCTTGACCGTGCCGTGTTTCCGCATGAAATCGCCCAGCCCGAAAAAGTTGTCATTCCCGCCGGTACCCAACCCGAAAAAGTTGTCGATTCCGCCGTTGATCGAGGAGTCGCGTTCGGTGGTGGTTTCGGCGCTTTTCTGGCCGCTGGAGGTCTCCACCACCTGGACCTGGACGATATCGCCGATATCCCGGGCCCGGTTGTCGCGGTACAAATCCAGCCCCTGCTCGCCGTTGTAGATCGTCCCTTCCCGGGGTGCTTGCCGGGGTTTATCGACTTCCGGCAGGGCGTAACGCTCCGGCAGGCGCTGGGCGGCGCTTGGTTCGGTGTTGCCGCCGGTGGTGGCGCAGCCGGTCAGGTTAAGGCCCAGGCCCAGCACCAGCAGGGCCGGTAGGATAAATGTTGGTCGTTGCATGGTGGTTTCTCCTTTATAGAATGGTTTTTACGGTGCCGCTGTCGATTACCCGGGCCTGGATTTCCCGGCGGCTCATCAGGTTACGTACCCGGACCAGTTCCCCCTCGGCGCCGATATCGCGAACCTCGCCGGGGGCGCTGACCCGTATCCGGCCGTGCTGGGCGATAATCTCCACCCGGTCACCCCGGCGCACCAGTGGCGGTTTTTCCAGCCGGTTTTGGTAAAGCACGGCCCCGGGCTGGAGGGTGGTGCGGGGCTGTTTGCCCACCGCCGCCTCCGGGTCGCTGATAAAATTGTTGTTTAAGTTGCTGATATTTCTTCGTTCGACCAGCAGATCGGCGGGGTTGATGACCTCGCCGCGGTTGATCCGGCGGGCGCTCATCACCACCTCGCCCATTCGCTGCAGATCGGCGTTGAGCCGGACTTGCGTCGCTTCGGCGCCGTTGACCAACAGGGCCACTTGCAGGCTGTGGCGGCCCACATGGCCGGGATCGATCTCGTTTTCCAGGCGGTAATCGAGAATCCCCGCCGGAATCCGCACCTCCGCGGGGTGGGCGGTAAAGTTGTCGATCTCCAGCTCAGCCGCCGACCAGACGCTCTCCCGGTGGATGATAGTGGCAAAAATTTCCGCCAGTTCGGCCGAGCCCAGGGTGATCTTATTTTGTTCGGCGGCCGCCACCGGCGGCAGCAGCACCCCCAGCAGCAGGGGGATCAACAGCAACAAGCGTTTAGTACTCATGGCTTACCTCTTGAGGGTGTTGGCTACTTCCAGCAACTGGTCGGCGGTCTGCACCGACTTGGAGTTCATTTCAAAGGCCCGCTGGGTGGTGATCAGGTTGACCAGCTCCTCGGTAACCTCGACGTTGGAGACCTCGGTGAAGCGCTGCAGCAGCACGCCGACGCCTTCGGTGCCGGGGTCGGCCTCGCGGGGATCACCGGAGGCCTCGGTGGCCCGGAAAAGATTGCCGCCTTCGGCATGCAGGCCGCCGGGGTTGACAAAATCAAAAATGGTCAACTGCTCTTCGGCGATGATCTCCTGCTCGGCGTCCTTGGCCTGCATCAGGCCGTCGGCCCCGATATGGAGGCTGACGGTTTCCTCGGGGATCTGGAATTCGGGCTGCAGCCGATCACCGTTCTGGGTAACGATAAAGCCGTCGGCGTCCCGGGTGAAGGAGCCGGCCCGGGTATAGAACTCCTGGCCATCCTTGATCACCTGGAAAAAGCCCTTGCCCTCGATGGCGATATCAAGATCGTTGCCGGTTTCATTGATACTGCCCTGGGTGAAAATCTTCTGGTTGGCGGTGGCCTTGACGCCCAGGCCCACTTGCAGCCCCGAGGGCACCTGGCCGCCGTCGACATTTTCGACCCCCACCGCCCGCATTTCCTGGTAATAGAGGTCTTCAAACTGGGTGCGGCTCTTCTTGAAGCCGGCGGTGTTGACGTTGGCCAGGTTGTTGGAGATGGTGTCCAGTTGCAACTGCTGGGCACGCATCCCGGTGGTTCCGGAATATAAAGCGCGCATCATGGTGTTATCCTCCTGCTACTTGGTTGTTTAGCTGAGTTTGCCGACCCGGCTGATCGCCAGGTTATCCATTTCGTCGATCCCCTGGATCATCTTCTGCTGGGCCTGGTAATTACGGTAAAGATCGATCATCGCCGTCATCTCCTCGACGGAATTGACGTTGGATTTCTCGACATAACCCTGGCGTACCCGGAAATCCACCGCCGCCACTTCAGCGCCGTCATCCTCCAGGCGGAAGAGGTTATCCCCTTCCTGGGCCAGATTGGTCAAATCATTGACGGTTACGATGTTGAGTTGGTCGATCGGGGCGCCATCCTGCTGAATCAGCCCCTGGGGATCAATGCTGACCTCGCCGCCGGCCGGATCGAGCACCACCGGCCCGCCCTGACCCAGCACCAGGCCGCCGCTGGGCATCCGCAGCTGGCCCACCGGGTCGAGTTCGAAGTTGCCGGCCCGGGTGTAGCGGATCCCACGGTCGGTCTGGATCCGGAAAAAGCCTTCGCCGTTGATGGCCAGATCCAGCGGCTTGTCGGTCTGTTGGACATTGCCCTGCTGGTGGTCGATCAAGTTATGGGCCCCCTTGCCGATGCGCTGGCGGTCGTCGGTGACATTGTAGAGCATTTCCCAGAACGCCATTTTCTGGCGCTTATAGCCGGCGGTATCGACGTTGGCCAGATTATTGGCGACCTGATCCAGGCGCCTCTCCTGGGCTCGCATGGTTTCCAGCCCCTCGACCATTCCCAGGCGGTTATGGATATGCATGGCGCGACTCCGTGTTGATGTTATCGAGCAAAAAGAAAGCTTGCGGTCTAAATTCTTAGCAAGGAACGTGCCAATGATGCTGTTTAGCCCAAAATAGCAAGCAATTTCCGGGTAGTCGGTACCTCTCGTCCAAAAACCAGGATATGTAAGCTAAGCTGGTAAAACAGAGGAAGCTGGCAGGCCGACAGTGCCGCAGATTACGGCGAGCCGGGCCGATCGCCGTAAGGCGCGGTGCTGCCGGCCTGCCGGCTAGCGGTAATCCTGATTGGTGCGGTAGATAAAGGCCAGAATCTCGGCCACCAGCAGGTAGGTCTCGGCGGGGATTTCCTGATAGAGATCAAGGCGGGAGAGAATTTCGGTGAGATCGGCATCCTCGTGGATCGGCACTCCGTGTTCGCGGGCCAGCTCCAGCAGTTTCTCGGCCACCGCGCCGCTGCCCTTGGCCACCAGTTGGGGGGCGCTCTGCTCGGCGGCGTCGTAGCGCAGGGCCACCGCCTTATTGCGCGGCGATTTTTTGGTTGATGACGAAGATTTGGCGGTCATGGGCGGATTCCAGGTAAACAGGGTTGCCGTAATACGGGGGCCGGCAGCGCCGGCGCCGGGCGGTTTAAAACTGCCACCGACCGCCAGCTTACCCTTGAAGTCCGGCCGAGTTCAAGCTTTAAGCCAAGCCGATGGTGTTTTTTGCAGGCGTTCAGCGGCCGATATCGGTGGGCACCACCTTGCCCTTTATGTTATGTTTTAACTGTGACTGTTCAGCACCCACCCCCCGGGGTGCGCGCTGGGCGCTTGATAAACAATTTATAAAAGAGGTGTTGACCATGCAGATTCACGACCCCAATCTTCACCAGCAACTGATCGAGATGTGCGACTGTTACCTGGATACCGATTTCACGGCCGGGATGCGGGAAACAGTCGCCGCTGGCGGCGATTCCCAGGAGGATGCCGTCAAGTATCTGGCCCTGGCCCTGCTCTACGCCCTGACCCAGAAGGCGGAGAAGCTCTCCTTAAAGAAGAAGGCGGATGAGGTTAAGGTGGTGGTCAAAAGCGGCGAGGCCAAGGAGCCGCTGCCATCTCCGGGCCCGGCTTTGTTTACCCGGATTACCGATATGATGCGGAGTATTCTTCACAGCGAGGCCGACCAGGAAAAAAGCGTGCTGGCCCTGGGCTTGCGCAGCGGCGATGTCGAGCTGCAGGTCAAGCTGAAGCGCCAGGAAGGCAAGGAGAGCTTGAAATTCAAGTTTCCCAAAAGTTGAAGCAGGCGGTACCAGGGGTGGCCGGCCGGCGGTGTCGGAATTTTGACTTGCCGGCCTGATTTTCGCTTATTGTAAACCGATAAGCCCGAAGAAGAGTATCAGCAGCACGAGGCAGAGGGCGCCGGCCACGGGGGGCGCGACCAACAGTTGTTCCAGTTGTCCGCCCCGTTGTTGCCAGACCACCAGCAGCCGGCGGCGGCGGTGGTGCCAGGCGGCTTGCCGGTTCTGCAATTTGCCGCTCCAGCGTTGCCAGTGACGGCTGGCGACGGCTAGCGGGTCGGCGGCGGTTGCGGTGAGGGCGGGCGTTAGTGTGGCGGTGGCCGATTCCTCCCACTCCGGCTGCCGGCCACCGGTGCGGCGGCCCCACCACCAGGCCAGCGGCAGGGCCAGCGGCAGGGCCAGCAGCAACGGTAGCAGGGCGTTTAAATAATCACCGGCGGCGGCGCTGGGCAGGGTGGCCGTCAGCCCCGTCAGCGGCGGCAGCAGCCGCCAGCCTAAAGGCAGACCGCTGATGATCAGCAGCAGCAGGGGCAGCAGCCGCTTTAAACGCAGACTATCAGGCTCGGCTTCAACCCCGGTGGTGGCCGCTTGCCACAGGCGGTTTAAGAAATGAAACAACAGCAGGGCGGTGAGCAGGGAGCTGGCAGTCAGCAGCCAGCCCAGCAGTTGCGGGCCGGAGAGCCCAGCCACTTGGAACCAGGCCGGCAGGGCCCCCTGCTGGCCGCCGGCGGCCAGCAGCAGCTTTTTGGCCCAGAAACCGCTGGTCAGCGGTGCCCCGGCCAGGGCCAGGGCCGGTGGCAGGCAGCAGCCGGCGGCACCCCCGCAGCCCGGCCGCCACCGCCAGGAAAAGGGCACCCTTGGCCAGGCCGTGATGGACCACGTAAAATTCGATGGCGGTCAGGGCCGGTCCCCGGGCCGCGCCGCCGGCCAGATAAAAGGACAGGCCGACGGTCAATAACCCCATCTGGCTGATGCTGGACCAGGCCAGGATGGTCTTGGGGTCAGCCTGGCGCAGGCCACGGATCACCCCGTAAACGGCCCCAGTCAGGCCCAGCAGCAGCATCAGTTCGGGCAGGGCCGGCACCCCTTGTTCGCCGGAGGGCAAAAAGCGCAGCCAACCCAGCAAGCCGGCTTTGATCATCGCCCCGGAGAGCACGGCGCTGGCCGGTACCGGGGCGGCGGGATGGGCCAGCGGCAACCAGCCGTGCAGCGGCAGCATCCCGGCCTTGATGCCAAATCCCAGCAGCAGGCAGCCCACCAGCGGCGCCGGCAGCCGGCCGGCCCCGGCCAGGGCGGCCAGTTGCACCGCCCCGCCGGTTTGCCAGACCCAGCCCACCAGGCCGATAAAAATCAGCACTTCGCCGGCCACTACCAGCATCAGGTAGATGCGCCCGGCCCGCAGGGCGGCGTAATCGCGGTTATGGACCACCAGGCCGTAGGCGCTCAACCCCATCAATGAGAAGAAGACGTTGAAGCTGATCAGGTCCTGGGCGAGGATCAGGCCGAAATTACCGGCCATGGCGAGGAAAAAGAAAATCAAAAAATTGTGGGCGCGGCGGTCATGGGCCAGATAAGCGGCGGCAAACCAGGCGGCCAGCAGCCAGAGCCAGGCGGTGAGCAGCAGAAAGATCCGGCTGCTGCCGGCCAGGGAAAATTCGGCGCCCAGCAACAGCCAGTCCAGCCGCAGGCTGAGGCCGCCATCGCCCCAAAGGGCCAGTAACAGGGCCGGTAGGGCGGTTAACCAGGCCCGCCGCAACACCGTCTCCCGCCCGCGCGGCCACCACAGCGCCAGGGGGGCCAGCAGCGGCAGAGCCACGGCGATAATCAGCAACGGGGCAAAAGCGGCGGCCATCATGGCTCACCTCCCATAACGATCAGCTGCACCCAGGATAACGGACTCCCCGGGGCGGCGGCCAGCAGGCCGGCCAGCAGCACCAGCAGGGCGGTGGCCAGGGAGGGCAACAGCAGCATCCAGTTGGCCTCCTGCCCAGCGCGGCGGTAAGCGGCCTGGGCCGCCTGCCGTTCCCGGCGCGGCTGAAGGCGGGGCGGTAGAAACCAGACCCGGTAGAGCACCGGCAGGAAATAGGCGGCGTTGAGCAGGGTGCTGGCTGCCAGCACCGCCAGCACCCAGGGCTGGTCGCCCGCCAGCGCCCCCCAGCCCAGGTACCACTTGCTGAAAAAACCGGCCAGCGGCGGGGTACCGATCATCCCCAGGGCGCCGACGGTGAAAGCGGCCATGGTCCAGGGCATCCGCCGGCCGCTGCCGGCCATTTCGGAGATCTGGTGGATCCCCAGGGTCTCGGCCAGGTTGCCGGCGCAGAAAAAGAGGGTGATTTTCATCAGCCCCTGGTGGACCAGATGAACCAGGCCGCCGATGGCCGCCAGCGGGTGGCCGATCCCGACTCCCAGGACGATATAGGAGACCTGGCTGACCGTCGACCAGGCCAGTCGTTTCTTCAGGTTGTCCTGGTTAAGGGCGCGCAGCGAGCCGTAGATAATGGTGAAGGCCGCCATGGTGGTTAGCAGCGGCAGCAACTCCAGCAAGCGGGCCAGCTCGAGGCCGTAAATATCGAAGACCACCCGCACGATACCAAAAGCGCCGGCCTTGACCACCGCCACCGCGTGGAGCAGGGCCGAGACCGGGGCCGGGGCCGCCATGGCGACCGGCAGGCCGGCCGCCGAAGGGGAAAGATGGCCGCCTTGACCCCCAGGCCGGCGATCAGTAGCAGGAAGATCGAGCGCTTGAGCTGGTGCGTGGTCGGCGGCGGGTCGACGGCACCGCAGGATACCCGCCGGAGCTTGAAGGTCGAGATCGCCGGCGCCGGTCCTCGCAGCCAGAGGGCGCCCAGCAGCAGCGGCGTGCCCGGCCCCCGACCGTAGTAGAGGTGATATCCGGGCCGGGCCGCAGGGCGCTCGGAGGTGCCGCGATGGACCACCAGTGGGTAGGTGGTCAGGGTCAGCATCTCATAGAAGAGCAGGAAAGTGACCAGGTCGCCGGCCAGTGAAACCCCCACGGTGGCGCTGACGCAGAGGCTGAAAAAGCCGAAGAAGCGGCTGCGGTCCGGAGAGTTTTCCAGATAGCCCACGGCGTAAAGGGTGGTGAGAAACCAGAGCCCCGCCGACAGGGTGGCAAAGAGTACCGACAGGGGGTCGGCCCGCAGGGTCAACTCCAGGCCGGGCAGAAAGGGCATCACCGCCTCGTAATGGACCCCCCGGTAGAGGCCGTGGACCAGCACCCCGATCAGTACCAGTTTCAGCCCGGCGCCGCGCCCAGGTTAAGAGCGGTGCGCCAGCCGACACTCTCCTCGCGCAAAAAGAAGATGATGATCCCGACGATAAAAGAGGAAAGAGGATGGCCACCGGCAGCCAGGCGTTGATGGTCGGCCGGCTTGGAAGAGCGGTTCATGGTCCGCCTCCCCGCTGGCCCGAGGCCATCAGGGCCGGCAAGGCCGCCGCCCGGGATGCTCCAGGCAGCGACGCCGGGAAAGAGTCCCAGCAGGATGGCCGCCAGGGCCAACGCCAGGGGAGGCAACTCCAGAGCCCAAAGAACCGTTCTGGACTCCACCGGCCCTGCCGAAATGGCGGTTTCCCGCCGGGTGAAAGTAGCGGCCACCGGCCGCAGCAGATAGGCCACCCCAAGCAGGCTGCCGCTTAACAGCACCGCCACCAACCACCACTGAGCGCCAGCCATCGCCGCCTGTAACAGATACCATTTACCGACAAAGCCGCCACTGGGCGGCATTCCCATTAGGCTGACCACGCTTAAGGCCATGGTGATGGCGGTCAGCGGCCGGCGGCGACTGAGCCCGGCCAGATCGGCAATGGCCAACCGGCCGTGGGGCAAACTGCCATCGCCGGCTTTGGCGGTGGTGCCGGCGGCCAGAAAGAAGGCCGCCTTGGCCAGGGCGTGGGCGGCCAGCAAAAAGAGCAGCCCGAGAATGGCGATCTCCGGGGTGGGGCCGGTAAAAAGAGGAAAGGCCAGGAAAAAATAACCCATCTGGGCCACCGAGGAGTAGGCGATCAGCTCCTTGAGGCTGGCGCAGCGCAGGGCCTGCAGCGAGCCCCAGAAGATAGCCGCCGCGCCCAGCAGGCCGAAAAACTGGAAGAGTATGGCAAAAATGTCACCGTCCGCGGCCGCCGGTAGCCAGATCCGCAGCTGCAGATAGAGAGAGACCTTGATCACCAGGGCCGACAGCAGGGCCGAAGCCGGGGCCGTGGCCTGGGCATGGGCCGGCGGCAGCCAGCCATGCAGGGGGAACAGGGCCGATTTGATGATCAGCCCCAGCCCCAGCAGGGCCAGGCTGAGTTTCATCAAGGGGTCGTCCAGCCCCGGCTGCTGAAAGATAGCAAGCCCCAGCGAGCCGTGTTGACGGTAGATCAACACCACCCCCAGCAGAAAGGTCAGAGAGCCAAAGAGGTTGAGCAGCAGGTAGCGCAGGGCGGCCCGGCGGGCGTCGCTCTTGCCGTCCAGGGCGGCCAGGCAGACCGCCGCCAGCCCCAGTAGTTCCAGGTTGACGTAGATATTAAAAAGATCGGCGCTGAGCAGCGCCCCGTTATAGGCCGCCCAAAGCAGCAGCCAGAGGGGATAAAAATAATGGCGGGGAGCAAAGTAGCGCCAGGCATATAATCCCACCGCCCCGTTGACCGCCGCCCCCAGCCAGAGCAGCCAGAGGTTGAGGCCGTCGGCCCGCAGCCCGATGCCCAACTCCGCCGGCCAGCCCCCCAGGGGATAGAAAAAACCGTCTGCGGCCAACGGCGTCAACAGGGCCAGCAGTCCCACCAGCGCCGTCATGCTCAGTAAAGCCATCCTCCCGCCCGGCCACCGGCAGCACAAAAGCCACCAAGGCGGCCAGCAAAGGCAGCAGCGGCAATAAAACTATCCAGGGCGGCCACACCTCCAAATCTTCCCTCTTTGGCGCTAGATCGGTCACCAGGGCCGAAAACCGTTGGATTTAGCGGGGCGTAACCGTTCAGCAGTGCCGCAAATTGCGGCAAGCAGCCAAGCGCCTCGTACCCCGTGTACTTAAGCTTGGCTGATCGCCGCAAGGTGCGGTGCTGCTGAACGGTTACCTTCAGTTTTTACGAGCGAGCAGCCAGCGCCAGGCCAAAGCCCGTAAGGCTGACACTGATCACAATCCCGGTGAGCACCAGGGCCTGCAGTACCGGATCTGGCTCCCCGCCGGCGGGGTCGTAGGCAATGCTGATCATCAATAAAAAAACCCCGCTGGCGCAAATATTAAGGGCCAGGATCCGGCGTAATAACGAACGGCGTCCGAAGGGCACGCCGGCCCAGCCCGAAGCGGGACGCAGACCGGTGAGCACCGCCGGAAAGCAAAGGGGTGTCCATCAGCGACCTCCCGCCGGCAGCAGACAAAGGGCCAGGCCGATGGACAGCGCGGCCGTGGCCTCGATGGTCAGGATTAAGGCTTTGGCCAGTTCCGGCGGATACTGCAAAAAGAGCAAGCCCCCAATCAGGGGCAGGGCGGCGACGATCATGAAGCAGAGCAGCCCCGCCACCAGGGTAATTCGCAGCAGGGCTGGCGGGCAGAAAGAGGGCAGTGGTCGGGCCGCCAGGGCCAGCATAATGCCGGCCGCCCCCAGCACCGCGCCCCCCTGGAAGGCGCCGCCCGGCGCCCGGTCGCCGATCCAGGACGGACAACACCGGCGATCAGGATGGCCAGCGGCAAAATTCCCCGCACCAGGGTCAGCAGTACCGGCCCGGGCGGTGGCAGTTGGTGGCTGCTGGCCCGGCCCAGTGACCAGACCCCGACCACCGCCAGCAGCAGCACCGCCAACTCCAGCAGGGTATCAAAGGAACGAAAATTGAGCAGGTACCGGCGGCAACCGCGGTCTCTCGACCCGCTGGCCGGCAGCATGGGTTCGGGCCGAGGTTCCCGGCGCCGCCCACCGGTGGCGCGGCTTTAAACAGCAACCAGGCCGGCGGCAGCCACAGAAGCAGGGCCAGCAGGCCGCAAAAAAGTGGACGTAACGCCGTGGTCGACTGCCGCCACCGACCCGGATGCCGCTTGCTGCCGGTGGCGCTCCCGCAGTCGGGGCAGGGCGGAGAGCAGCAGGGCGCCGCTGATGCCGGCCCCGATGGCGGCCTCGGCCAGGGCCACCTCCGGGGCCGCCAGCCGGCTCCAGGTCAGGGCCATCAACAGGCCCAGGGCGATAAAGAGCACCACCGCCCGGAAATCGTCCCGGCTGAACAGCACCCCCCAGGCCAGGCCCAGCAGGGTGATAATCAGGCAGAGATCAATGGCGAGTTGCAGTATGTGCATGGGACTCTACCTTTTCTTTATGGGGTGTTGCCGTCGCCGGCGTTTCCCGTTCCGCTGCCAATTGGGTGGCGCCCACCAGATGGGCGGCGGTGGCGCCGGCGGCCAGGACCAGCACCCAGATCAGCAGCAGTTCGGCGCTGACCGCCGGCGACCAGTTACGGATGAGCAGGCCAGCGGTAAGCAGCCCCAGGCCGACGTTGTCGGCTTTGGTCACGGCGTGGATTCGTGACAGGGTGTCGGGGAAACGCAGCAGTCCCACCGTGCCGGCCAGAAAAAAAGGCATGGCGACCACGATCAGCCCCAGGGCCAGCCCCTCCCGAAACAGGCTAATAATCGCCATGTTCCGGTCCGTTATTGCTTGCCGCCACCGGCTCGGCTTCCGTTGGATGGGAGCCGCCGGCCGTCGCCCGGCGGACGAAAGTGACCACCGCCACCGCCGCCAGCAGGGCGTAAACCAGGCCGATATGGCGCAGCGCCGCATCGTCGTGCAACTCGGCCAGCAACAGAAAGATCGCCACCCCGCTGGTGCCGAACAACTGGGCGGAGAGCATTCGGTCGGCCCGGCCGGGGCCGCGGGCTACCCGCACCAGACCCAGGCAAACGGTAAGCAGCAGGAAGAGCACACAGCCCAGTAGCAGGGTATCAACGGTCATGGGGGTGGCTCCCGCAGTTGAAAAAGGTCCGCCACCATGGTTTCCAGGTGTTGCAGTTCCCGGTCCAGGTCGCGGTCGATGTTTAAGGTGTGGAGCAGTAATGTGTCGTCATCAAGTTCGATACTGAGGGTACCGGGCAGCAATGAGACGGTGTTGGCAAAAAAGACCCGGGCCGGGCCGGCGGCCAGCCGCCAGTGGTAACGGTGTAGCCCCGGCCGCAATCCCGGGTTTGGGGCCAGGGCCCGGCGGGCCACGCTGATCCCGGCGGCCAGCGAGCGGCGCAGGAAAAAAGGCAGGAAACGGTAAAGCCCCGCCAGTCGCCAGTTCCAGCTTTGGCCGGGGGGCAGCAGCAGCGAGGCAAAGGCCGCCGGGACCACCACCACCAGTCCCGGCAGCCAGGCATCGGCGTGACCGCCGGTGAGAATCAGCCAGATCAGGGCCAATTCCAGGCTGCGCCGCAGCACTTGCCGCCAGGTGATCTGATGGTCGCCGGAGAGGATCATGGCGGTCATTCAACCACAAACTGTTTTTCCTTGTCAATTAAAGGCTGGGGGGATTAAGCTGGCGCCCAGTCAGCGGATTTTGCTGGTGTCGCCGCCAGGCTGGCGGGCACCATAAAAGGCAGGTGATAAACGGGATGACAGATAACAACCAGCAAGACCAAGCGGCGGTAGTGCTGCTCTCCGGCGGTCTGGATTCGACCACGGTGCTGGCCTGGGCCAGTGGCGCCGGCTACCGCTGCCACTGCCTGTCGTTTGATTACGGCCAGCGCCATACCCATGAGCTGGAATTGGCCCGTCAAAACGCCGCACGCTGGGGGGCGGTGCAGCATCTGGTGCTTAAACTGGGGCTGGAGGCCATCGGCGGTTCGGCCCTGACCTCCGAGCTGGCGGTGCCCAAGGGTGACCCGGCCGGCACCCCGCCAGCCGAGTCGGCGGCGACCGACGCCGAGCAGATTCCGGTCACCTACGTGCCGGGCCGCAATATCATTTTTTTGTCCTGTGCGGTGGCCTGGGCCGAGGTGCTGGGGGCTGGGGAGATCTTTATCGGGGTCAACGCCGTCGATTACAGCGGCTACCCCGATTGTCGCCCGGATTTCCTGGAATCCTTCAGCCGGACCGCCAATCTGGGCACCAAGGCGGGTCGTGAGGGGCCCGGTTTCCGGATCCAGGCGCCGTTGCTGGCGCTGAGTAAGGCCGAAATCATCAAAAAGGGGTTGGCCCTGGGGGTCGATTACGCCCTTACCCACAGCTGCTACGACCCCGACGAGCACCATCGCCCCTGCGGCCGGTGCGACGCCTGCCGCCTGCGCCGCCGGGGCTTTGCGGCGGCGGGCGTCGATGATCCCTTGGATTATCAATCTCCGGCAGCTACCACTTATTAAGTAAAGGGTTGGTATGGCTGATAAAGGTATTGCGGCAACGGAGGTCGGTGGTTTGTTGATGGTCGGCCTGCCGGGTGGTGCACTCGATGATTCCACCCGGGAGTTGATCGCCCGGCAGCGGGTCAACGATTTTATTCTTTTCAGCCGCAACGTTGAAAGCCCGGAGCAGTTGACCAGACTCTGCGCCGAACTGGCCGCCGCCTGCCAGGCGGCCGGACTGCCGCCACCATTGATCGCCATTGACCAGGAAGGGGGGACGGTAAACCGGCTGCCGGAACCCTTTACCCGCTTCCCCGACGCCCGGCAACTGGCCGGCGGCCCGGACCCGGAAGCCGCGCTGACCGCCTACGCCCGCACTTGCGCCACCGAACTGCAGGCGGTGGGGATCAATATCAACTTCGCGCCGGTGCTGGATCTGTGCCCCATGGACCAGGGGTTTTACATGGAGCGCCGGGTGCTGGGAGATGATCCGGCCACCGTTGCCCGTTTGGGCCGGCTGCTGATCGAGACCATGCAAACCCACGGCCTGGCGGCCTGCGGCAAGCATTTCCCCGGCCTGGGCGCCGCCCGGCTCGACCCCCATCAGGACTTGCCGACTCTGGAACGCAGTTGGGAGGAGTTGTCAACATACGACCTGCCGCCCTTTGAAGCCGCCGTCGCCGTACCGGTGGCGCTGATCATGACCTCCCATACCGTTTATCCGGCCCTGGACCGGGAGCGGCCGGCCACTCTCTCGGCCCCGATCCTGACCGACCTGCTGCGGCGGCAAATGGGCTATGACGGGGTGATCGTCACCGACGATCTGGAGATGGGGGCTATCGACCACAATCTGCCCATGGAGGAGGCGGTGACGGCGGCCCTGACCGCCGGAGCCGACCAACTGCTGATTTGCCATGACCACGATAAGGCGCGGCGCGCCCTTAAGCACCTGCGCCGGCAACTGCACGCCGGTGAATTGGCCCCGGCCCCGGTCGCCGCCGCCCTGCGCCGGATTGCCGCCCTGCGCCGCCGTTACGCCCAATCCCGGCCGAAAGAAGGTTGACGCTGCTTGGCCAACCATTATAGTATTCAATACCGTGCCTGCCCTCACTTCGTGAGCGTTCGCCGGGATGGCGGAAACGGCATGATGATTGATTCTAATTGCAACAAAGGGCGGCTGGGGGTAACGTGTCCGTTTTTCGTTTAACCCTGATGAATGCTTTGCCGCCATAACTTAATTGGGAGGAATATATGGAACTTCAGGTTGAAGGCCGTAATTTGGATATCCGCCAGGCCTGGCAGGACAAGATCGAGTCCGAAAAGGCCCGGCTGCTCAGGCACCACGCCGGGTTGATTCACCACCTGCGGGTGAATATTGAGGAGACCGCCAGCCACAAAAGCGGCGGTTACGAGATCCGGCTGGTGGCCACGGTGCCCGGTGAGACCGTGGTGGTCAACCGCAAGGGAGAGTCGGTGCGCACCCTGTTGGGCGAGGCCTTCGATAATCTGGGGTTGCAGCTTAAGGAACTGCAGCGCAAACGGCGCCAAACCGCGACCAAGGGCAAGGAACCGCTGCCGGAAGTCGACGACGTCGACGAGACCGACGAAGTCTGATTTGTTAACTCGACCATGAAACCGCTTGTACAGGCCGATATCGGCCCCGAATACCGCGACTTACCGGCGGCGGAATGTCACCGCCGGCTGGTCGCCCGTAAGGAGCAACTGGCGGATCGCCTGCTGCTGCTGGCCCACCACTACCAGCAGGAGGCGGTCTTTCAGCATGCCGACGCCACCGGCGATTCGCTTAAACTGGCCCGGATCGCCGCCGACAACCGTGACCGGGAGCTGATCGTCTTCTGCGGGGTGCATTTTATGGCCGAAGCCGCCGATATCCTGACCGATGCCGAGCAGCGGGTCTTTCTCCCCGATCTGCGGGCCGGTTGCCCGATGGCCGAGATGGCCGCCCGGCCGGAGGTGGAAAAGGCCTGGGCGGAATTGGCGACGGTGATCGAGCCCGCCGGGCTGATTCCGGTTACCTATGTCAACTCCTCGGCCGCCATCAAGGCCCTGGTGGGTGACAAAGGCGGCTCGGTTTGTACCTCCTCCAACGCCGAACGGGTGCTTAAATGGGCCTTGCAGGAGGGCGAGCGGGTCTTTTTCTTTCCCGATGAGCATCTGGGCCGCAACTCGGCCGCCGCCCTGCAGATGCGCGAAGAAGAGGTGATCCTCTGGCGCCGGGGGCGGCCGCTTGGTGGCAACAGCCCCGAGGCGCTCAAAAAAGCCAAAGTGATCCTTTGGGACGGCTACTGCACGGTCCATATGCAGTTCCAGGCCGCCCATGTCGAGCAGTGGCGCCAGCGGCAGCCGGATATCAAGATCATCGTCCATCCCGAATGCCGCCGCGAGGTGGTCAGTCTGGCCGACCGCTATGGCTCCACCGAGATGATCATCAAGGCCATCGAGGAAGCCCCGGCCGGCAGCAAATGGGCGGTGGGCACCGAGATCAACCTGGTCAAACGGCTGCAGCAGCGCCATCCCGAGCAGGAGATCCACTCCCTTTCCCCTTTTCAATGTCTTTGTTCGACGATGTACCGCATCAAACCGGCCTACCTGCTCTGGCTGCTCGATCACCTGGCCGCCGGCCGGGAGGTCAATCGGATCACGGTAGCCGCCGATACCGCCGCTTCGGCTCGCCTGGCCCTGGACCGAATGCTGGCGATCTGAACCGGTTTGCCTGCCAAGTCAGGAAGGGGTACAATGCCATGATGTCAAAAATTTATCTCGACAATAACGCCACCACCCCGTTGGACGCCGAAGCGTCGGCGGCGATGGGTGAATGCCTGGCGGCTAACTTCGGCAATCCTTCCAGCGGTCATAGCTTTGGTGAGACCGCCCGCCTGGCCCTAGAACAGGCCCGGGAAGAGGTGGCGGCCCTGATCGCCGCCCCTCCCTCGCAGTTGATCTTTACCAGCGGCGGCAGCGAGGCCAATTGCCAGGCGATTCTGAGCGCTGTGCAGGCCCGGCCCGAGCGCCGCAAGCTGGTGACCTCGGCGGTGGAGCACCCGTCGGTGCTGCAGCCCTTGCGCTACCTGGCCGCCCGGCACGGTTACCAACTGGTGGAACTGGCGGTGGATGAAGCCGGTCTGCTGGATACCGCCGCCTTGGAGGCCGCCGTTGATGACGACACCGCCCTGGTTTCGCTGATGGCCGCCAACAACGAAACCGGGGTCTTGTGGCCGGTGGCCGAACTGGGCGCGATTTGCCGGCACAAGGGGGTGCTGTTCCATTGTGACGCCGTGCAACTGGCCGGCAAGGAGGAGATCGCGGCGGCGGACTGGCCGGTGGCCTATCTGACCCTGGCCGCCCATAAACTGCACGGCCCCAAGGGCAGCGGGGTGCTCTATCAGGCCCCGGAGGCGCCGGTGAGCCCGCTGGTGATGGGGGCCGGCCAGGAAGGCGGGCGCCGGGCCGGCACCGAAAACGTGGCCGGGGCGGTGGGTTTTGGCCGGGCCTGTAGCCAGGCTGGAGCCTATCTGGCGGCCGGCGGCCGGGAGCAGATGCTGGCCCTGCGCCGGCGGCTGGAAGAGGGGATCCTGGCCGGTTGTCCCGGCGCCCGGTTCAACGGGGCCGGCGCGCCCCGGCTGGCCAATACCGTCAATGTCAGTTTCGAGCACTGTTCCTCGGCCCAGATGATTCAGGATTTGGATGAACGGGGCTTTGCGGTTTCGGCCCACGCCGCCTGCCACAGCGGCGATCTCGATCCTTCGCCGGTGCTGACCGCCATGGCGGTGCCCGAAAGCTACCGCCACGGTACCCTGCGGATCAGTCTGGGCCGGCTGAACACGGCGACCGAGGTGGAGGAGTTGCTGGCCGTGTTGCCGACGGTAGTGGCCCACTCCCGCCAGGGATTTGTGTAACCGCTCAGCAGCACCGCACCTTACGGCAAGCAGCCAAGCTTAAGTACACGGGGTACGAGGCGCTTGGCTGCTTGCCGTAATCTGCGGCACTGCTGAACGGTTACGGCCCGTTAAGTCCACGGTTGTCGGCACTGATGATAAGGTTAAAAAGGGGGCAAAATGTGTGGAATAGTTGGTTATATTGGGCCGCGGCGGGTGGTGCCGGTCCTGCTGGAGGGGCTCAGACGCCTGGAGTACCGGGGCTATGATTCGGCCGGGCTGGTCTATCTGGAAGATGGGCATCTGATCAAGCATCGGGCCATGGGTAAACTGATCAAGCTGGAGGAGCAGCTTGACCGGTTGCGGGATACCGCCAGCCATATCGGCCTGGGTCATACCCGCTGGGCCACCCACGGCGCCCCCTCGGAACTCAATTGCCACCCCCACAGCGACTGTACCGGGGAGTTGGTGGTGGTCCATAACGGGATCATCGAGAATTATCATTCGTTGCGCGATGAACTGCAGGCCAAGGGCCATGTCTTCAAGTCGGAGACCGATACCGAGGTGCTGGTGCACCTGATCGAGGATCTTTTCGACGATCAGGATCTGCTGGCGGCGGTGCGCCAGGCCCTGCAGAAGGTCCATGGTTCCTACGCTTTGGGGGTGATGTGGTCCGGGTCTCCCGGGGAGCTGATCGCCGCCCGCCACCAGAGTCCACTGGTGCTGGGGGTGCCGGCCGCCGATGACGGCGGCGGCTGTCTGCTGGCCTCGGATATCCCGGCCCTGCTGCCCTATACCAACCGGGTGGTCTTCCTCGACGACGACGAGGTGGCCCGGTTGTGGACCGACGGTTTCGAGGTGCAACGGCTGCTCTCCGGCCAGGTGGTGGACAAGGAGGTCCAGCAGATCGACTGGAGTCCGGCCATGGCCGAAAAGGGCGGTTTTACCCACTTCATGCTCAAGGAGATCTTCGAGCAGCCCCAGGCGATCCTTAACACCTTCCGGGGCCGGGTTGATCCCGAAACCGGGCAGGTGGCGCTGCCTGAGTTGGGGCTGGCCGATCGGGAGATCAAGGAACTTGAGCGCATCTCGCTGGTGGCCTGCGGTTCCTCGTGGCATGCCGCGCTGGTGGCCAAGTACTGGCTGGAGCGCTGGGTGGGGATTCCGGTGGAGGTGGATATCGCCTCGGAATTCCGTTACCGCCGGCTGATCCTTGATCGCGGGGTGCTGGTGGTGCCGATCTCCCAATCCGGCGAGACCGCCGATACCCTGGCCGGCATGCGCCTGGCCCTGGGGGCCGGGGCCCGGGTGGTGGCGATCTGCAACGTGCTGGGCAGCACCATGACCCGGGAGGCCCATGGCACCATCTATACCCACGCCGGCCCCGAGATCGGAGTGGCCTCCACCAAGGCCTTTACCTGCCAACTGGTGGCGCTGTTTCTGCTGACGCTCTACCTGGCCCAGGTGCGGGGGGTGATGGCAGTGCAGGAACGCCAGACCATGATCGAGTCTTTGGTTGAACTGCCCCCCTTGCTGGAGGCCGAGTTGCCGGGTTGGATGAGCGCCATGGAGGAGTTGGCCGAGGAATTTGGCAAATGCCGCGATTTTCTCTTTATCGCCCGGGGAGAGAATTTTCCCATCGCCCTGGAAGGGGCGCTGAAACTCAAGGAGATCTCCTATATCCACGCCGAGGGCTACGCCGCCGGCGAACTCAAGCACGGCCCCATCGCCCTGGTCGACCGCGATCTGCCGGTACTGGCCCTGGCCCCCCAGAACGGGGTTTATGATAAGGTGATCGGCAATGTCGAGGAGATCAAGGCCCGTCACGGTCGCCTGATCCTGCTGGGCGGCCGGGGTGATAAACGTTTGGCCGAGCTGGGTGAGCGGTTTCTGGAGCTGCCGGTGATTATGCCCGATCTTAATCCCTTGCTCTATACCGTGCCGTTGCAGTTGCTGGCCTATCAGGTGGCCCGGCTGCGGGGTTGCGATGTTGATCAGCCGCGTAATCTGGCCAAGAGCGTAACGGTGGAGTAGCCTGGCCGCCGATAACGTGCGGTGCTGCTGGGCGGTTACGAATAATGGTAAGTGTTCACCAGGGCCGATAACCGCAGATTTAACGGGCCGTAACCGTCAGCAGTGCCGCAAATTATGGAAGGAATAATAATGAATGGGCAAGAGCCACAAGCGGCCAACGAGGAGCAGGATATCCGTCGGGATCCGGTGATCGCCGGGGTCCTGAGCCGGGTGCCACCGGCGGTGGCCGCCTCTTTCAGCGAGGAACAACTGCTCAGCCTCCGGGCCGCCCTGGGCGCTCATCGCGGCCACCGGCACCCCTTTGATGTGCGGGGTTTTATCGGTCCGCGCCGCTGGCGCTGGTATTATGTCTTCCAGGCCGGCCGGGACCAGCGCCGCACTTCGCGGCCGGAGGGGCGTTGTAATCGCTTGGCGCTGCTCTTCTTCTGGGGCGCGTTTCTGCTGTTGGGGCTGCTGTTGGGGCTGTTGCTGCTGGGAACCCTGCGCTGGGGCTTCGGGGTTGACCTGTTAAGTGATACTCTGGCGCCGGCCGTGGGGCAGATGTTGGCCGCTCTCCCCGTGGTTGCGTCACCCGGCGCGCCTGGAGGGTTATGGTGATCGTGCCGGTGATCCTGGCCGGCGGTCACGGCACCCGCCTCTGGCCGTTGTCCCGGGAGCTGTATCCCAAACAGTTGCTGCCGCTGGTCGACGGCGAGAGCATGTTGCAGCAGACCCTGCGGCGCTTGGCGGCCCTGCCGTCGCTGGCCCCGCCCCTGGTGGTCTGCCTTAAGGAACACCGCTTTATGGTGGCCGAACAGATCCGCGCCCTGGATCTGGAGGCGGTCATCCTGGTGGAACCGGTGGGCCGGGAGACGGCGCCGGCGGTGGCCCTGGCCGCTTTGGAGGCCCAAAGCCGGACGGCCGAGTCGGAAGTGTTGCTGCTGGTGCTGCCGGTGGATCATCAACTGGCCGGGCTGGAGCAATTCCGGCTGGCCCTGGAGCGGGCGCTGCCCGCCGCCGCCGCCGGCCAATTGGTAACCTTCGGAATCACGGCCCGGCGGCCGGAGACCGCCTACGGCTATATCGAGCTGGGAGAGCCTTTGCCGGATGGCGATAATGAGGTTTTTACGGTTCGGCGCTTTGTCGAAAAACCCGATGCCGCCGGCGCTGCCGCCTGTCTGGCCGCCGGTTGTCTGTGGAACAGTGGGATCTTTATGTTGCCCGCCGCCGCTTATCTGGCCGAACTGGCCCGCTTTGAGCCGGAGATGGCGGCCCGGGTGGCGGAGAGTCACCAAAGTCGGCACCAGGAGAGCGACTTTGTCTATCTCGACCATGATGCCCTGGCCGCGTCCCCGTCCCGCTCACTGGATTACGCGGTACTGGAGCGCACCACGCGGGCGGCGGTGGTGCCCCTGGCCTGCGACTGGGACGATATCGGTTCCTGGCCCGCCCTGGCCGCCCTGGGGGGCGAAAAACAGGACAGTGCCGGCAACACCTGGCGCGGCCCGGCGGTGCTCAAGAACAGCCGTAACTGCCAGGCCTGGTCCTCGGGCCGGTTGCTGACCCTGCTGGGGGTCGACGACCTGGTGGTGGTGGAGACCGCCGACGCAGTGCTGGTGGCCCACCGCGACCGAGTCCAGGATATCTGCGCAACGGGTGGCCGACCAGGAACAGGGTCGGCCGGAAGTGTTGTAACCGTTCAGCAGCACTGCTGAACGGCCATTCCCGGCGTGGGGGAATTTGACTGCCGAAACCGCCGACGGTGGGTTGCCTCGACAGCTTGTTGTGCTCTTTCAGGGCGTCGAGGTAGGGGCCGAACAGTAATTGGTAATCGTGGAGTCCTTTTTTGAGGACCAGCGGCAGTTTGGCGGCGTCGCGGCGATTGACCACCAGGTTGGCGCTGTGGGCCAGGGCCTCGAGATCGTAGAGGGTGTGGAAATCCGGCCCCAGCAGGACGTAGAGCATTAAACGGCGGCTGGTCATGGGCAGTTGCCGCATATGCTGATGGAAGCTGGAGTCCGTCAGGTTGCCGCCTTCAAAGGTGCTGTCCAGTATCACTGCCGCGAAGTTGACAAAACGCATCCGTTCGATGGCCGCCGCCGCGTCGGGGGGCACCTCCACCTGGTAGTCAAGCCCTTCCAGGGCCGTTACCGCCTGCTGGCGCAAAGTTTCATCGGCAATCAGGACCATGGCCAGCGGCGCGTCCCGGATCACCTCTGCCAGTTCCGGCTGCTGGGTATCGTCCTGGAGCCAGGAGATATCCGGCGGGGTCGGGGGCGGCGGCGGTTCCTTGACCGGCTCCGGCGGCGGTTTGACGGCGGCGGGCTGGTCGCCGGCGCCGGCCGTTGCTCCGGGGTCGGTCGTCGCGGGGCCGCTTTCCGGGGCGGCCGTGGCCGGTTGGGCCAACGGTTCACCGTCCCGGTTCAGGTGGATGGGCTGGCGGCAGTGCGGACAGGCGATCTTCAGGGTTCGCCCTTCGGGCAGGGCGGCCAGGGCCTGGTTGACCTTTTCCTGCTGGGCCGCCGAAAGTTGCAGTTGCTGATGGCAATGGGGGCAGTTGGATAACATCTTATTGGTCTCCCTCTTCCATGCTCAATCCCTTGATCTTGGTGGTCTCTTCGCCCTTGGCGGCCTTGATTTTGTCCATTCCGCGGTTGATGGCGCTGCGGCGGGTGCAGTAGGCCATGGCGGTATCCTCGGTGATCTGGCCCTCTTCGTAGAGATCGAGGATATGCTGATCAAAGGTCTGCCAGCCCAGGGCCCGGAATGTGGCGATGACAT
>JAXHLI010000002.1:0-349983 GCA_034522365.1 Desulfurivibrio sp.
GCAGCAGCAGGCTGGTAACCAGAAAGGCCTCGGAGAACTCATGGCCGCGGATAATATTGAAAATACTCTCCCAGATACTGCCCACCACCACGCAGACCAGGTAGATGGGCAGGAAATAGAGGGCGCCATGCAGCATATTGGCGACCAGGCTACCCGGGTCGGCGCCGGTGGTGGCGGCCAGCACCGCCCCGCGCCAGCCCGGCGGCAGCGCGACCCCGATATTTTGCAGGGCCAGGTTGGCCTGGTAACCGGTGTTCCATAAGGCCATCAACACACAAGGGACCAGGGCGATGATCACCACCATCATGATGCGTTTGAAATCGATGGCGTCCCGCACGTGGGGGGCCCGGCCGGTGGTGAGCCGGCTGCCCACCATAAAGGAGTCGGCGGCCTCGTAAAAGGGATACCAGCGGGCAAACCGGCCGCCCTGGTGAAAATGCGGCGCCAGCGAGCGCAAGTATTGATCAATTCGGGGGAAGATCGCCATCCCTTTAGCCCTCTTCCTCAATTTTGCTCAAAACCCGGCGCAACATGGGGCCGAAATCGTTCTTGCCGGGGCAGACGTAACTGCAAAGGGCCAGATCCTCTTCGATCAGCTCCAGGGCCCCCAGTTCGACACATTTTTCGGTGTTGCCGGCGGCAATGCTTTTCAATAAAGCGGTGGCGACGATATCCAGCGGCATCACCCGCTCATAGGTACCCAGGGGATAGACCGCCCGTTTGCCGCCCCAGAGAGCGGTGGTCATCGCCAGGCGGCCGTCGCCACCTTTAAAACCGGTCAGGGCCGAGAGAAAGGCCGGAATCGCCGAGAAACGGTCACCACCCGGACCCAGCCAGCTAAAAAGACCACTGCCGGGTTGATCGGCCAGGGCGCTGACCTGATCGTGGTAACGGCCCAGATAACGGGTGGGGCCGGCGGCCCGACGGCCATCCAGCACCGAGCCGGAAAGCAGACGGTTGGCGACTTCCGGCCCCGGCGTGCTACTGCCGGCCAGCCCATCTTCCCGGCCGCCGGCCCCGCCGGTGGCCGGTTCAGCGCCGGCCGGCTGGCCGGTCAATTCACCGGCCGTCAGTTCAACCAGATCGGCTCCGGGGAGGGTGCGGACCAGCCGGGGTTTGTTGACCGCCGGCCCGGCCAGGGCCACCACCCGCTGGCCGGACAGTTGGCCGTGGCGGAAGAGATAACCGATGGCCAGTACATCCTGGTAACCCAGCTGCCAGACCTCTTTGCCGGGGCCCACCGGATCGAGCAGATGGATATGGGTGGAGGGCAGGCCGGCGGGATGGGGGCCGGCAAAACGGGCCGGAATCAGGCCGGTTAGCCGCTCCCCCGGCAGCTGCTCCCCCTCTTGGGCGCATAAGAATATTTTGTTGACCAGGGCCTGCAGTACCCGCAAACCCAAAGTGAAATCGGCCGGCGCCTGGTTGATGATCAGGGCCGGGTCGGCGGCCAGCGGTCGGCTATCGATGGCGGTGACAAAGAGCGAGGCCGGGTGCCCCGCGGGAGAGGCCACCTTGCCGTAGGGCCGGGTTCGCAAGGCGGTCCAGAGACCGGAGTCCAGCAGGATTTGCTGGATCTTGCCGGGGTCAAAGCCGGCTCCCGCCGCCGCTTCGCCCGGGGTGGCGCCGATGGTCGCAACCCCGCCACCGGCTTCGGCCACCGGGAAGTTTACCGCGTCATCACCGTCAACCCGGATCACCAGCGATTCAAAACGGCGCCTGGCGCCCCGGTTGATCGCCACCACCTCACCGGCGACCGGGGCGGTGAACTTGACCCCGGGGTTCTTTTTATCGCTGAACAATTCCTGTCCCGCCGCCACCCGCTGACCTTCCTTGACCGCCATGGAGGGGCGCAGGCCGATATAATCGTCCCCCACCAGGGCCACGTGGCTGACCGGCCGGCCGGCGGTGATCTCTTGCACCGGGGCCCCGGCCAGGGGCAGCTCAAGACCTTTTGACAAGGCAAACGACTTCATCAGGCGGGAAATCCGGCGGTTTTGCTGATACTCAGATCCTTGCCGACAAAACAACCCGCGCAGCCGGGGAAACGGCCCAGCAAAGCGCCCCCCCGTTCCCGCCCCAGCACCAGAGCGGCGGTGGCCAGGGCGTCGGCCAGGGCGGCGGTGGGGGCGGTGACGGTGCAGGCCGCCAACTCCGGGCTGGAAAAGCCGGTACGGGGATCGATAATATGATGGTGCCGATAATCGGTACTGAAGGGCTGGTGGTAGTCACCGGAGGTGGCCACCGCCAGGCGCTCGGTGGCCAGCACCGTCAGCGGTCGACGGCTTTCCGGGCGGGGATTCTGCAAGCCGATCCGCCAGGGCTCACCGCCCGGCTTACCGCCATGGACCAGCAGGTCGCCCCCGGCCTCGACATAGATTTGCGCGAAACCGTGCTCCTGCAGGGTGGCCGCGCCCTGGTCGACGATATAGCCCTTGCCGATGCCATCCAGGGTAATCCCCATGCCGGGCTCCGCCAGGCTGACGCGCCGACCGTCCAGTCGCAGTTTCCGGTAATCCACCAATTGCCGCCCGGCGGCGAGGATCTCCCGGCCGGCGGCGCTGGTAAAAGGAGAAAAGCCGGACCCTGAGCGGGAAGCGGCCGCGACGGCCTCCGGGGCAATCTCCCCGGCTTCGGCGCCCAAACGGCGAGAGGCCTTGAGCAGCGGCAGCATGGTGGGGTCAAAGGCGCCGTCACTGGCCCGGCTGACCTCGCCGGCCAGCTGCAGCACCGCCAGCAGATCAGCGCCGGCACCGGTCAGCACCCCGTCACGGTTGAGCCGCCCCACCTCACTGTCGGCCCGAAAACGGCTCAAGCGGTTTTCCAGGGCGGCCATCCGCTCCAGGGTGGCGGTTACCGCCGCGGCCGCCTGCTTGCTGTCCTGGCCGTAGACGGTGAGATTGACCACCGTGCCCAGCATCACCCGGCTGCGCCGGACCGCCTGCATGCCGGTGGGCTGTCCTCTCAGCAAAGGCCAGCCCAGTAGGCCGGCGGCACCGGCTACGGCAAACATTTGCAAAACAGTACGACGTTTAAGGGGGACTTCGGCGTTCATCTTCGCCTCCCGGGGTGGAAAAAAAATAAACAAGGTGGAAGCCGCGCGAAATATGCCCGGCAGATCCTGTTTAATCCACGATTTTTCTTTTTGCCAATGGTTTTTTTTGCTATTTATCCAACAATGCTGCGTGCCATCTGCCTACTCAACTTTGTGCTGACCGGACTGACCGGTTATTTTTACCAGAGCCTACCCCAACTGGCGCCGGGAATCAACGTCCACGGCTTAATCGGAGTGCTGGGGTTTGGCTACACCGCCTTTCTCCATTTTCTGATCACCCCCCCACGCTATGGCAACTGGAGCCGGCCCCTGCGCTCCCTGCTGGCCCTGACCACCCTGGTGCTGTGCGGCGGCGCTCTGCTAAACCAGACCTGGCTGCTCAACGGCGCCGGGGTGGGCGGGCTGGGGCTGAGTATTGTGCTGGTTTGGCAATACCGGAGAGGCCCCGCCGGTTGGGGCGTTCATCACCGGGAAGATCTGTTTCTGCAAACGGCAACGGTGATATCCCTGCTGAGTTGGCTGTATTTTCTCTATTCCCTGAATTTCACCACTTTCTGGTTGCTGGAGTGCCCTTTTTCCCATATCCTGCTAGCTTTCTCTTTTCCGCTGTCGCTGCTGCTTTTTGCCCGTTATGTCAATCTGTTGCGGCTTAGCGATCAGCGCCTGGCGCAGACCGTTACGGTGCTGGTGGGCGGCGTGTTGTTACTGTTTGCCGGGCTGCTGACCCAACTTGGCTGGTTGAAGACCGTCAGCGGCGGGGCCCTGTTACTGCTTATTTTTCTTTACCTGTACAGGGCCCTGAAGTTGCGAAATCCAGCGCTGAGCGTGGCTTTCGGCGGCCTGCTACTCACCGGTTTAAGCGGTATCTGGTATGTACTGGCCGAGCACTGGCAACACGCCCACCTGATTCTGGTCTACCACGCCCATCTGGCCCATTTTGCCTGGGGTGTTTACGGCATTTTTTACCTGCTGCTGCTCGACGCCGGCTTCAGTCCCCGCCGGCAGCTGCTTTTTCTGACACCGCTGCTGCTGGCCCTGCTCATGTTGTTGCCCGGCATGATTTATCAAACCCCCGGCTTGCTGATTGCGGTACTGATGTTATTCTGGGCCTCGGGCCTTTGCCTGCCCCTGGTTCTGTTCAGAAAAAGGTAAACGTTCAGCAGGCAGTGGTCAAATCGTAAGTGCCGACAATTGAGTAAACAGGAGGAACGTTTATGGCTGATATTCAGGATGGTCGCAGAAAGGACGATAACGGCGTCTGCACCCTGCTCAACGGTGCCGATCTGCCCTCCTGCAGCATTGTCATCTTCGGGGCCTCGGGCGATCTCACCGCCCGCAAGTTAATCCCCGCCCTGCAGAATCTCTTTGCCCAGCGCTGCCTGCCGCCGCATTGTTATATCGTGGGTTGCGGCCGCAGCGCCATGGACCATGAAGAGTTTCGCCAGAGTCTGGCAACCTTTCAGCAAGAGACCCGGGAAGATGACTGGCACACCGATTGGCCGGAGTTTGCCGCCCGGATTTTTTACCAGCCCCTGCGCTACGACCAGCCCGAGGATTACCAGGCCCTGGCCACCCTGCTCACCCGGCTTGACCAGGAGCAGAACGTGGCCCCTAATCGGATTTTCTACCTGGCGGTCCCCCCTTCCCTGTACCCCACCATCGGCGCCCAACTGGGGGGTGCCGGGCTGGCCAACGCCGGCCACGACGCCCCCGCGGCCACCGAAGCCACCCTTTTTGCCACCTCGGGGGCGGCTACCGCCGCCGGCAGCCGGGAACACTCCCCAAGCGACACCCCCTGGGCGCGGATCGTGGTGGAAAAACCCTTCGGCCATGACCTGCCTTCGGCGGTGGCCCTGGAAAAGGTACTGCACGGCAGTTTCCGGGAAGAACAGATCTTCCGGATCGACCACTACCTGGCCAAGGAGACCGTGCAGAATATCCTGATGCTGCGTTTTGCCAACACCATCTTCGAACCGCTGTGGAACCGCAGCTATATCGATTACGTGGGGATTATCAGCGCCGAAAAGCTGGGGGTCGAGCACCGCGCCGGCTTCTATGAAAGCGCCGGGGTGTTGCGGGATATGTTCCAGAACCATATGATGCAGCTGCTGGCCCTGACCGCCATGGAACCGCCCTCCCGCTTTGAGGCCACCCAGGTCCAGGATGAGAAGGTCAAGATCTTCCGGGCCTTGAAACCACTGGCTACCAGCAACCTGGCGGCCAACCTGGTGCTGGGACAGTACAGCCCCGGCCAAATCGACGGCCGGTCGGTCGCCGGCTACCGCCAGGAACCGGAGGTGGCCGGCGACTCCACCACCCCCACTTTTGCCGCCATGCGGTTGTGGCTGGATAACTGGCGCTGGCGGGGAGTCCCCTTCTACCTGGTCTCCGGCAAGCGGCTGCCGGTTAAGGAGACCCGGATCGTGATCCAATTCAAGGAGGTGCCCCACTCCATGTTTAATCGGGAACTGGCCGCCGACCTGGCCGCCAACCGGCTGGCACTGGGGATCCACCCGCAGGAAAAAATTTCCCTTAACTTCCAGGCCAAAAACCCCGGCACCAAAGAGTGCCTGCAGCCGGTAACCATGGATTTCAACTACGAACGCCGCACCGGCGGCCGGCCCCGGCTGGACGCCTACGAAATGGTGCTGCTTGACTGCATCCTGGGCGACCACATGCTGTTCTGGCGGCAGGACGGCATCGAACTCTCCTGGGCCTTTCTCGATCCCATCCTGCGGGCCTGTGAAGAGTGCCATGATCCGGCCGGACTGCTGCATTTCTACCCCGCCGGCAGCCCCGGCCCGGAGGCTGCCCGCCCCTGGCTGGAACTGCTGGGGGGGTAAGCGTTCAGCAGTACCGCAATTTGAATAGACTAAAAAAACACCTCAAAAGGAGCAAGTACGATGATTGATCTGCATACTCATTCGCTGTTCAGTGATGGCGCCCTGGTCCCGGCCGAACATCTGCGGCGGGTGGAGATCCTGGGCTACCAGGCGGTGGCCATCACCGACCACGCCGATGATTCCAATCTGGATTTTATTATCCCCCGGCTTGTCACCGTCGCCGCCGGCTTGAACCCCTACTCCCAAACCCGACTGCTGGCCGGTATCGAGCTGACCCACGTGCCGCCGGAACTGTTTGCCGAGCTGACCGTCAAGGCCCGCGGCCTGGGGGCCCAAATCGTGGTGGGCCACGGGGAAACGGTGGTCGAGCCGGTCAAGCCTGGCACCAACCGGGCGGCGATCCTGGCCGGGGTCGATATCCTGGCCCACCCCGGCCTGCTTACCCGGGAAGATGCCGAATCGGCGGCCGCCCACGGTGTTTTACTGGAAATCTCCGGTCGCCAGGGGCACAGCCTGACCAACGGCCATGTCGCCGGCCTGGCCCGCCAGACGGGAGCCGGGTTGGCGATCAACGCCGACGCCCACGGTCCGGGGGACTTTCTGAGCGCCTCCATGGCCGAAATCGTCGGCCGTGGCGCCGGGTTAAGCGAGAGTGAGTATAAACAGGTTCGAACCAATATGGCACAATTGGCGGAAGCCGCCGCCGGCCGCAGCTGAAAAGACATCGGGTAATTGGTAACCGAACAGCCGCACCTCACTGGCCAACTCCCCTTGCAGGTAGTCGTCCACCTCGAGCATCATTTTTTCCGCCGGTAGATTCATCGCTTGCCGCTCCGTCAGTGTACGGTGAACTCCCGCTTTTTAAGCAGCTCACCCTGCTGGTCGTGCAACTCCACCCGCCAGTCGCCGCGCCGGCCGGCCAGGGTGATGGAGGAGAAGGTACGCCAGCGGTTGCCCTGGCGTACTTCCAGGGGAACCTGCACCACTTCGCGGTCGTTGTGGAACCATACGAAAACCACCTCGGTATCGGCGGTGATCCCGCGGGCCTCGATAAAGGCGTAAACTTTTGCTTGATCGGCGGCAAATTGCTCGGCCACCCCCACCGGTTCCCGCTCTTCCACCATCTCGGCGGTGACCATCCGCTGCAACTCAAAGGGCGCCGCCGCCGCCGGGGCCGCCCAGGCAACCACCAGCAGCAGCAAGAACCACGGTAACAAACGTTTCATGTTTTTTCTCCTCAGTTGAGTGGTAATATTTTTTGCTAAGCAGGATTTTTGGCATTGTGAACGGACCTAACCATGGTGTCAAGAGGGAAAGATGTCACAGGGTTACCAAAGGGCGCAGGCCTTCCAGAGTGACGGGGCCTATGCCGGAGACCGCCGCCAATTCGTCGATGGTAGTGAAGGAGCCGTGGCGCTGACGATATTCGACCAGGCGGGCGGCCAGCACCGGGCCGATTCCCGGCAGCGCGGTCAGGGTTTGCCGCTCGGCCCGGTTAACGGGCAACGGGGAAAAGTTAAACAGGGCCAGATAGGCCGGCCCAGCGGCGGGAGATGGTAACACCTCGGGGCAGCGGCGGCCGGCGCCCGGTACCTGGTCTTCGGCAACCGCCCGGGACAAGCGATAAACCCCGGCCGGCGCGTCCACCGGCGTTTGCCAACGGTAAATATGCGCACAAGCGGCGGGCCCGGGGGGAGTTGCCAACCAACTCCATGGTTGCAGGCTGGTCAGCCACAACCCCAGGCCCAGCAGCAGCAACAGCAGCCCCGAACGGCGCGAATCAGGAGTCGCCGTGGTCGCGCTGTTCATCCTTCATCAGTTTGTAGGTAATGCTGTCCACCAGGGCCTGCCAGCTGGCCTCGATAATATCGTGGGAAACCCCCACCGTGCCCCAGCTGCTATCCTCGTCGCGGGACTCGATCAGCACCCGCACCCGGGCCCCGGTACCGTGCTCACTGGCCAGCACCCGGACCTTGTAGTCCTCCAGTTCGACACTCCGCAACCGGGGATAAAAGCCGGTCAACGCCTTGCGCAGGGCGTAGTCCAGGGCGTTGACCGGGCCGTTGCCCAAAGCCGCGGCATGCACCGTCTCACCGCCTACTTCCAGCAGGATGGTGGCCTCCTCCATGGTCTGCTCCAACTCCGCGCCCCCGGCAGAGGGTACCTTCTGGCTCAGCACCCGAAAACCCTTGAGATCGAAATACTCCTTGCGGGTACCCAGGGCCTGGCGCATCAGCAACTCGAAGGAGGCCTCGGCCCCTTCATACTGGAAGCCCCGGGTCTCCAGTTCCTTGAGCTTCTTGAGGATGGAATTGACCAGCGGGTCCTGGCTGTCCAGATCGATGCCGAACTTCCGAGCCTTGTGCAGAATATTGCTGCGCCCGGCCTGATCGGAGATCAGAATCCGACGGACATTGCCCACCCGTTCCGGAGCGATATGCTCATAGGTCAGCGGATTGCGTTTGACGGCGCTGACGTGGATACCACCCTTGTGGGCAAAGGCCGCCTGGCCGACATAGGGCTGATATTTTTGGTGCCGCATATTGCCCAGTTCACAGACAAAGCGGGAAGTCTCGGTGAGCTTCTCCAGATGCTCGGCGGCCTTGAAATAGCGCTTCATCTTAAGGGCCAACCCCGGCATGATCGAGGTCAGATTGGCGTTGCCGCAGCGCTCGCCGATGCCGTTGATGGTCCCCTGGATATGGTCGATCCCCAGCGACACCGCCACCAGTGAGTTGGCCACCGCGCATTCGGCGTCGTTATGGGCGTGAATACCCAGCTCCACCGGCAGGACGGCCTGCTCCGGTTCGGCTCCGCCGCCCAAGTGGCGCTTGACCTCGTTGATAATGGCGGCGATCTCGGCCGGCAGGGTGCCGCCGTTGGTATCGCAGAGCACCAGACACTGGGCGCCGCCGGCCACTGCTTTATCCAGGGTGGTCAGGGCGTATTCGGGATTGGCCTTGTAGCCGTCAAAAAAGTGTTCGGCGTCGTAGAACAGAAACTCCACCCGGGGGCGCAGGTAGGCCAGCGAATCCTCAATGATCTGCAGATTATCCGCCAGCTCAATGCGCAGCGCGTCCCGGACATGGATATCCCAGCTTTTGCCGAAAATGGTGATCGCCCGGGTTTGGGCGGCCAACAGGGCGGCCAAGTTGGGATCTTCCGCCGGCGGTTTGCTGAAGTTACGGGTGCTGCCAAAGGCGGTAACCACGGTATGCTTGAGGTCGTAGTTCCGGACTTCGTCAAAGTAACGGGTGGAGGCCGGATTGGCCCCCGGCCAGCCCCCCTCGACGAAATCGATCCCCAACTCGTCAAGCTTGAGGGTGATCCGCAGCTTGTCCTCCACCGAAAGATTGAAATTTTCGGCCTGGGTACCGTCCCGCAGGGTGGTGTCGTAAATGGTAAGCTGCTCTTGCATAGGTCACGCTCCCGCTAGCAATATGATCAAACCTTCGCCCCCTGGCTGGCGCAAGACTCCTTCTGCCCGGACAAACCAAAGGCTTCGTGCAGGGCCCGTACCGCCAGTTCGGTGTACTTTTCCTCAATCACGCAGGAAATCTTGATCTCGGAGGTGCTGATCATCTGGATATTGATCCCTTCCCGGGAGAGCACCTCGAACATGGTGGTGGCAATCCCGAAGTGGTTGCGCATCCCCACCCCGACAATGGAGACCTTGCTGATATTTTCCGAGCCGCTGACCCCGGTAGCGCCGATTTCCGCGGCGCTTTGCTCGATAATCTGCATGGCGCGTCGATAGTCGGCTTTAGGCACCGTGAAGGTGAGATCGGTGAGATTACCATCGCGGGTGTTCTGGATGATCATATCCACCACCACTCCCGCTTCGGCCACCGGCGTAAAGAGGCGGGAGGCGACCCCGGGGGTGTCGGGCAGCTTGCCGACGGTGATCCGCGCTTCGTTACGGTTATAAGTGACCCCGGATACCGGATTGGATTCCATCTCTTTGTCCTCCTCGACAACCCATGTTCCTTCTGTAGCGGTGAAAGTGGACCGGACCTGGATCGGTACCCGGTGCTGCTTGGCCATGCTGACCGACCGGATATCCAGCACCTTGGCCCCCAGGCTGGCCAACTCCAGCATCTCTTCGTATGCGATGCGCTCAATCTTGCGGGCCGCGGGGCAGATATTGGGATCGGTGGTGTAGATCCCATCGACATCGGTGAAAATTTCGCATTGGTCGGCTTTAAGGGCCGCCGCCAGGGCCACCGCCGTGGTATCCGAGCCGCCCCGGCCCAGGGTGGTAAGCTCGCCGTCGGCGGTAACCCCCTGGAAACCGGCCACCACCACCACCCGACCCCGGTCGAGATGGGAGTTGATCAGCTCATCGTCGATACTCAGGATGCGGGCCCGGGTATGCATGCCATCGGTATGCACTTTGACCTGGTCACCCAGCAGGGAAACGGCCTCCCCGCCCATCTCCTTGAGCGCCATGGCCAGCAGGGCCACCGTGACCTGTTCACCGCTGGCCAGCAGCACATCCATCTCCCGGGGATCGGGAATATTCTGCATCTGCTGGGCCAGTTCAACAAAACGGTTGGTCTCGCCGGCCATGGCCGACAGCACCACCACCATCCGGTTGCCGGCCTGCTGCTCCTTAAGCACCCGCCGGGCCACCGCTTTGATTCTCTCCGGGTCGGCCACCGAAGTGCCACCGAATTTTTGCACAATCATCGCCATGCTCGCAACCGCCTTCTATTGTCCGCTACCATTGCTACGGAATTCTTTTATAAAAAGAGATGAATCATACCTTCTACTTTTAAAAAAGCAAGGGGCGGTTTTTTTACTTGTGTTAACTTGCTAATTTTGGTAGAAAATTCAAACATGATCGCCTCCCAGGGCGCGCCAAACAAGCAAACAGAAAAACAATGATAAAACAACTGGATACTTCGCATAAATAAAGAATATTCTAAAATTGAGACAATAAGCAAAACGCTTACTCCTCGACGAGGCAAAGATGATACACAACTTTAAGAATCACCTGCATAGCCTTAGAATAACGTTGAAATTCTTTGTTAATTCAACTCATTTTCCAACAGTGGCGGTGGCCGTTACGGTGGTGACGGCGGCCCTGCTTTTCGCCAATATCACCCCCGCTTCCCTGCCCGACCGCCCCGAACCCCTGGCATACTCCCCTGAGCTGCCGGCGGTTACCGTGGTGCCGCCAGCCCCGGCGCTGCGGCCGACAACCGCGCCTACCACCGGCAAGGATGCCGGCTGGCCCGAGGATTACACTTTAATCGACGGCCAATTGCAAAGCGGCGACAGTTTAAATGACACCCTGCGTCGCGGCCAACTCACCACCGACGACCGGCGGGCGGTGATCGACGCCCTGGCGGGGCTGCTCGATTTCCGTTCCCTGCGCCCCGGTGACCGTTTCCAGGTGGTGCTGGATGAGCATAAAGAGTTGGTGGAATACCGTTATCAAAGCGGCCCCCTGGAGACCTACCGGGTATATCGCCAGGCTGATCATCGCTTGCAAGCGGAAAAAATGGCGGTACAGCTGACCCGGCGCACCAAGCAAATCAGCGGCCGGATCGACTCCTCGTTGCTGGCCGCTTTCCGGCCCCATGGCGAGAAGCCACGGCTGGCTTACGCCTTTGCCGAGATCTTTGCCTCCCGTTTCGATTTCAACGTCGAAATCCGCCGCGGCGACAGCTATGAACTGGTATTTGAAAAGTACTACCACGACGAGCAATTCGTCGGCTACGGGCGGCTGCTCAAGGCCACCTACCGGCGCGCCAACGGTGAAGTCCTCACGGCTTTCCATTACGAAACCAAGAACACCGCTTCCCACTTCGACCCCGAAGGGCGTGAATTGGGAGCCTCCTTTTTACGCTCGCCGGTGCCCGTGGCCCGGGTCACCTCGGGGTTTACTTATGCTCGCCGCCATCCCATTCTCGACCAGACCCGCCCCCATCTGGCGGTGGATTTGGCCGCCCCACGGGGTACCCCGGTAATGGCTTCGGCCGACGGCCGGGTGGTCTTTCGCCGGCGGGACGGCGGCAACGGCAATATGGTCACCATCGACCACGGCAACGGTTATCGCTCCTCGTACGCCCATCTAAATCGTTTCCGCAAGGGTCTCCAGGTCGGCGACCGGGTACAACAAAAGGATATCATCGGCTATATCGGCGCCACCGGCCTGGCCACCGGACCTCATGTCTGCTACCGAATCCAGAAAAACGGTCGTTATGTCGACCCCATGGGGCTGGAATTCAAGCCCCGCTCGGTACTGGAAGGCGCCGAGCTGGCGGCCTTCCGGCAACATCGACAGGAAATCACTCAACTGGCGGCCGAGCTGGCCGACGGACCGCGGGTTGTAAAAAGCCGCGAGATTACCGTCGAACCCGACCAGCGGCTGACCATGCTTTAAGAGCCCCCCCTTGCCCCAGCCACCGTTTAATATCGTCCTGGTGGAGCCGGAAATCCCGCCCAACACCGGCAGTATCGCCCGGCTCTGCGGGGCCACCGACACCGTGCTGCATCTGGTCCACCCCTTGGGCTTTGATACCGATGACAAGCATCTCAAGCGGGCCGGGCTCGATTACTGGCAACATGTCCGGATCATCCACTGGCCTGATCTGGATCAATTCCTGGCCGCCCAGGATGAAAAGCGGCTCTATTTTTTAAGCAAAAAAGCTAAACGTTCCTATACGGCAATCTCCTTCAACCCCGGAGATTTTCTGATTTTTGGCCGGGAAACCAAGGGATTGCCGGCCAGGATTCTTGAGCTTTATGCCGAACGCTGCCTGCTGATCCCCATGAGCAACCCCCATATCCGCAGCCTTAACCTGGCCCAGGCGGCCGCCATCGTCCTTTACGAAGCTTTGCGCCAGAACCCCTGAAGTCAGGCCAGCGCCATCAGCCATCTGTTGACACCTGTTCCAGATTCTGCAGCAGCGGCTCGTAGATCTGGTGGGCGATTGCCGCAAAACCGGAAGGCAACTCCCGGTCGGCCGCCGGCCGCCCGGAGGGGCCGAAGAAAAGTGCTTCCACATAGGGATCCTCGCACTCCGGCGGCGCTCCCCGGGAGAAACCGTCCCCATAAAAGGCCCGGCGGGCGGCCTGCCAGGCTTTGGCCTCCCGCTGGTGGGCTTCTCCCCTGGCAGTCCGGAAGGTGGCGACAAATTCATAAGCAGCCCGCCGAAAAAAAGGCAGCGGGGCCTGCTGGCCGGTTATAAACAGGTCTGACAGTGCCGCCAGCAACTCCCGGGCTCGCTGGCTCTCCAGCGGCCGTAAGATACGAATATCGACCCCGTTGTGCTCGTCACGGCCGGCCATGATGGTCTGCAAATCCTGATCCGCGGGCGCCTGGGCGCAGAGCGCCAGATGGTCCAGCCAGCCCGACAGCCACAGGCTTGCCGAGGCCTTGGCAGGGGTCCAGCGCAACAGGGCAGCTTCGGCCCGCTGGCTCAGTTCACCAACCAGGCGGTGGTTAACAGCCAGGGGAAGATCCAGGACCAGGGGCGGCAAGGAATGGCCGCCGGGATTACCGGCCAGGAAAGCGGCCAGGGGTTGCAATTCGGCAACCAGGGCGGCCAGGGCCGGATGAGCACCCCGCCCCGGGGGCAGTTCCCCGGCGGCCCGCAATTCCCGGTACAACGGCTGCCAGGGCGGTGTCGCCGCGACGGCATCGTCCGGCAACAACAAAGCGGGCTGTTGCAAAAGCCGGCAGCCGAGCCGGTAGCGCTCCAGGTTATTGATCTCCAAGGGTTCCCGGTCAACCCCGCTCTCTTCCCGCCGGGGCAGCAGCAGACCCAGTTGGCGACGGCCATACCAACTGGCCGGCTGGCGGTAAAAATCATGGAGATCGGCCAGGGAAATCGCGGTGGCCAAAACGGCGGACGGGTAACCGGCAGCGGCCAGGGTCGTTGTTGCCTCGCCGGTGGTGCCAGGGCTGGCATTCTCCGCACCGGTGGAGACAGGGGTGGCACTCTCCGCGACGGCCGGCAGATACTCGCTGGCATAGCTGAACAAAGGCCCGGCGTCGGCCTGATAATAGCGGGGGCTGAAGGGTTGCAAGGGATGTTCGACGGTAAACCGGGCCGCCACCCTTTGCCGGTGCGCTTCCTCGTTGTCCCCGGCCGCCGCCGGCAGCATCGCCGCCAGGCAGCAAAGCAGTTCATCGACCAGCACCGACGGCGGCAGCGGCCGGTTGTCACGCACGCTGCGGCCGACATAACTGATATAGAGCCGGCGGCGGGCGGCCAACAGGGCTTCCAGAAACAAAAAACGGTCATCCCGCCGCCGGCAACGATCCCCCAAGCGGGGAGCGGCGGCCAGCAGATCAAAACCGCCGACCGGCTCCTGGCGGGGGAAATCATCGTTGTTCAGACCCAACAGGCAAACCACTGGGAAGGGAATGGTCCGCAGTGGCAACATATTGCAAAAGGTCAGGCCACCGTCGAGAAACCCCCGGGCACCGCCGGGGTCATCGAGCCGGCTTTGCAGCAGACGCAAAAAGGCGGCAATTTCCAGGGGGCGGTTCAAGGCCGCTTCGGCGGCTTCGCTCTGCAGTTGCGCCAGGGTATCGCGCAACCAGAGTCCCTGCCAATCGCTCTCGGCCGCGGCGCCGCAAAAGGAGGTCAGCACCCGCCGGGTCAGGGCTGCCCATTCGGGCAGAGTCCGCGGGGTTGACAACTGTTCGGCCAGGGCAAAAAGCTCTTGGCAGAAGTTGAGCAGCAAACCGGCGGTGCCACTCTCCTGGCCCTCGATATCGCCATGGGGCAGAATATCCTGGAAAATTCCACCAGTCGGCGGCAGGGCGTAACCCAGCAGTAACCTCTCCAACCCGAAACGCCAGGTGTTAAGCCGCTGGGCCGGCTGCCCGTGGCGTCGCCGATGTTCTTCGTCGATCCCCCAGCAGACCCGGCTCTGGCGTAGCCATTGTTCGATCCGCCGCAGTTGCCCATCATCCAACCCCAGTCCCCGGCGCACCGGTTCCAGGGCCAGCAAATCCAGCACCGTCGAGACCTCCAGCCGTCCTCGGGCCACTGCAAAGATTTGCAACAGGGCATCAAGCAGCCCCCCTTCCCGACTCGGACGGCGATCGGCGATCCGGTAGGGGATCCGCCGCCGGTCCCCGGCCGGCCGGTTAAAAACCGCCTCGATCAACGGCGCGTAGGTCTCAATATCCGGCACCATGACCACGATATCATGGGGGCTGAATTCGCCGCCATCCAACAGGTGCAACAGTTGATCCTGCAGGACTTCCACCTCGCGCCAGGGGCTGTGGCAGATATGGATGGCCAATGACTCATCGTCCACCGACGGCTGCCGGTCGGCCACCGCCGCCGGCGGGCGCAGCTGGACAATATCCTGTTGCAAACGCTGCAACAGACCGGGGGGATCTTCCTCCGCCGGGAAACACTCCCCGCCAGCGGCCGGCTGGTAGTCGCTCTGCTCCTCCAAAATCTCCTGGAATTCCCGGGCCACCGTGCCCAAAGAGGCCAGCAGCGGATGACCGTCGCTTAAATGCCAGCTCGCCGGCTCACCCTCGCCCGAGGCGGCGGCACTTTGGCGCAACTCCATTTCCCTTAAGGCAGCGGGGGTAAAAATATCACCCCAGTATTCCCGGGCCGGGCTGAACAACAACAGATGCAGAGGGATCAGCCGGGCCGCCTGGTTGAGCAGGTTCAGATAAAGCGGTGGCAGGGTGGTGATGGCAAAGAGAAAGGCCCGGGGCGGCAACAGTTCCGGGGCCGCCAAGCGCCCCTGGCGCAAACGTTCAAAGGCCGCCGCCAGCGGCGCCACCGGCGAGCCCAGTTGGCGGGTCAAACGCCGCCAGAGCGGCGGCTGCCAGCGATTATCCGTCAACCCCGGGCCGACACCGGCGGCAGCGCTAGCGTCGTCACCCCGCTCCCAGGCCAACACCATATCCGGCCGGTAAACCGCGTATTGATCGAACAGGTAGGCGATCTTTTCCGCCAGTTGCAGACATTGCCAATCATCGGCGCGGTGCAGGTAACGATGGAGGGCGGTGAATTCATCCTTACGGGGCAATTCCGCCAGCAGCGCCAACAAGGCCAGGGTGAAGGTCTCCCGCTGGCAGAAAGCCGGAATCGCCGCCTCCCCCAGGGCGGCCCGCAGCAGGCGTTGGTGGAAGCTACGGGGATGGGGGAAATCGGGGTTGGCCCAGACCCCGAAGCGTTCGGCCAACCGCTGCTCCAGCCAGACCGCCATGCCCCGGCTCTGGACCACGATGCATTCGGGGGTCAGGGGGGAGGCGCTGCCCACCGCCAACTCTTCCCCCAGGCAGGTCAGCAGTTCCTCAATCCGATTACTGCGGTAGAGAAGCAGGCGTTGTTCACTCACTGGACATGCTGCAGACGTTGCAAGCAACCCTGGAGCCGTTCCACCAGGGTCCCCAGTTCGGGTTTGGTGATCTGGTCATCAGCCCCGACCTTGTCACCTTTGAGCCGGGCCCGGTCATTGATCAACGACGAAAAGAGCATCACCGGCACCCTTTTGTAGGCCTCCTGCTCCTTGATCTTTAAGCAGAGATGGTGACCATCCATCCGGGGCATCTCGATATCGCTGATTATCCCCAAAATACGGTTGTCGACCTGGTCTTCGGCCATGATCTCCTTGAGAAACTCCCAGGCCAAATAGCCATCGGGAAAGGCCTTGACCCGGTAACCGGCCCGTTCCAGGGTGCGGACTATCTGGTCACGGATCATCGCCGAGTCATCGGCTATTACCACGTATTTCTCGGCCTGATCGGCGGCCACGACCTCTTTGATGGCGTGGCTGACATCATCCATGGCCATGGAGGGATCGATATCGGCACAGATCCTTTCAAAATCGATCATCTGGATAATCCGCTCATTGACCAGGCAGATGCCGGTGAGGCTGCTTTGACCGGCGATCATCTCCGGCGGCGGCAGGATCTGGTCCCAGGAAACCCGGTAGACCTTGTCAACACCGTGGGAGATAAAGCTGAACAACTTGCCGTTGATCTCGGAGACCACCACCACCCATTTGGCCATGGCCTCCGGGGAGGTGTCCGGCGTGTAGCCGAACCAGTGGCTCAGATCAATCAGCGGCACGGTACGGTCCCGCATCAAAAAAACGCCGCGTACCGAGGGGTGACTGTCCGGCACCTCGGAGAGTTTGGCGGGCATCGCCACCAATTCTTTAACCTTGGCGGCGTTGATGCCGTAAGCGGTCTGGATGGAAGCACCACTGGCCGGGTCCAGCCACTGTAGATAAAGGGTGATTATTTCAAGTTCGTTGGTGCCGGATTCCAGCAAAATACCGGTCCTGGCCCCTGCTGTACTGGACATTTCCACCTCCCGCCTGGTTATTAAAATAACAAATAGATTAGGTAATATAGCCGAAAACAGGACCGTTTATCAAGAGCTGAATTTAACCATATTAAGGTTTAAAAACCTTGATAAGTCAGCCACAGATCGACGATTACCACGATAATGGAGATGGTGACAATAAAAAGATAGTTGATATTTTCTTTGGATTTACTCACCGAGGAGAGCACGTAACAGAGCAAATCCCGATCCCCAGGGCCCAATTCCTCCCCCTGGCAGATCTTTTCCTGCAGCCTATTGGCCAGGATAATCCGGCGCCGCTTCTGGGTGATCTGCAAACGGTAGGCAAAAAAGACGATATAACCAAGCACCCCGAAATACCAGAGCGGCCGCACCAGGGCCGGATTAAGGGTCTCGACGATGGTCAACACCCGAAAGGAGGTGGCTGAGAGCACCCCCAGCACCATGGCCCCGTAGATTACCACCGGCGGCATCAGGTGAGGCGTCTCTAAGAAAAGATTTTCTGCGGGGTCGGTATGCACATAATTTGGCCTATCTGCCGGAAATCGACGGGACTTTGCCGGTGACGGCGCACCTCACGATCATTGGGGCCGTTCACCAAGGTTGTCGGCCGAGGATTTGGTGATGCGGCTTGAGCGGTTACCAATCATTTATGGTAATTGCCGCCCAGCCGGATCGTCCAGGCCCGGTAAAGCTGTTCCAACAACAGCAGCCGAGCCATTTCGTGGGTGAAGGTCAGCCGCGAGAGGGACAACACATAGTTGGCCCGCGCCAGCACCTCCCGATCAAGCCCCAAATGGCCGCCTAAAACGAAACTGAGCCGGCTTCTACCCTGTTGCTGCCAACCCTCCAGTAACCCGGCCAACTCAGGCGAGGTCGGACTTTCACCGCTGCCATCCAGGGCCACCAGCCAAGAGTCGGCAGACAAACGGGAGAGCAGCAGCCTTCCCTCCTCCCGGACCAGTTCCCGCTCGGCGCCCTCCCCCAGCCGACCGGTGCCACCGGGCGGCCTGGGGGGCTTGATGACCTTGATTTCCAAAGCCAGATAGCGGCGCAACCGCTGACTGAAATCGTCGATTCCCCGGGCCAGGTAATCCTGCCGGGTTTTTCCCAGGAAAAGCAGCTCCAGGCGCACCGCGACAAGCCCTAACGATCCTTGCCGCCAATAATTCCCCCCATGGCCTGACAGAACTCATCATGGGTTATCCCGGTTTTAAAACCGGGACAGGAGTTGCGGATCACTTCAAAATTGTCCGGATCATCAAGCATCGACGGATGCAGGGGCCATTGCCGACAGCGCCAGGGCTTGTCCTGGTGGACGGTGCAGCCGGTGGCGTGGTCGTAAAAGATGCAGTAACCGTTGACGGTCTGCATCTGGACAATATCGTGGTTCTCCCCGGAAAGCCGCAGAAAGCGCTCCATTACTTCCTCGCGGGGCAGTCGCAGATGACCGCAAAGTCGCTCCAGATCCTCTTCGTCCAGGGAAACGGTGGTCTCCCCCTGGCAACAATAACCGCAGCAGCGGCACTCAAAAAAATCATGCTCACTCATAATCGACTTCCTTGTATTCGGCTTCCTTGGTTGTTAACGCAACCGTTCAGCAGCAGCGGGACTGGGGAAAGACATACCCCAGGGTGCGATAGATGAATTTGGCGACGGTAAAGTCGGCAGGCTCGCTACCGGGCCGGGGTGCCAACTCGCACACGTCCAGGCCGACCAGCCCGGGTCCGGTGGCCAAGGCCCGGGCCAGGGCGGTCAACTGGGGCCAGTAAAGCCCGTCGGGCACGGGGGTGCCGGTGGCCGGCATGATCGCCGGGTCCAAGCCGTCGACATCGACGGTGAGATAGACCGGGCCGTTAATGGCCGCCAGCAACTCATCCAGCCAATCTTCCCGGGCGTGGATCCGGGCCATGGTAAAGGGCTGCCAGCCCCGTTGCCGCACCAGTTGCCACTCCTCGGCGGCAAAAGAACGAATACCCACCTGACTGAAGGGGATCCCCGCCTCGGCGATCCGCCGCATCACGCAGGCGTGGCTCAACGGGGTACCGGCATACTCGTTCCGCAGGTCAAGATGGGCGTCGACCTGGACCACGTGGAGATTGGGATGATACTCCTGGACCGCCATCACCGCCGGGCCGCTGACCGTATGCTCGCCGCCCAGCAGCACCGGGAAAAGTCCCAGCTCCAGCTCCCGGCTCACCGCCTCCCGGACCAACTGACAGGCGGCGGCCGAATCGAGCCCCTCCAAAGCCAGGGGCGGCCGGGTGACGATCCCGGCCTCGACGGTTTCCTGCAGAAGCTCGTCATCGAAGACTTCCAGGGCCGGCGAAGCGGCCAGAATCGCCGCCGGGCCATCTTCGGTGCCGCCTCCCCAGCTGACGGTATTGGCCAGCGGCGCCGACAACACGGCGATCCGGGCCGGCCCCGCCACCACTGCTTCTTCTCCCAGAAAAGATGGGTATGACTGTGATATTTCCATGGCCGGGAAGATAAACCATTTACGGTAACAAAACAAGGCGGGGCTCTGGACAGGCAATGGTTATGGTTGCCAAGGCCGGGGGATTGCGGATACTCTGGCCGGGTAAACGCTTATCTGGCCGGCGAAGATAATCAACCCTTTGGGAGGACCGCTATGGACCGACGTCAATTCTTGCTGGGCTCGGCGCTGACCGGCTCCGCTCTGCTACTGCCGGCGCCACCCGGCATCCTGCCGGGCTGGTGGCGCCAGGCCGCCGCCGCCGAGCCGCCGGATCTGGTCAGAACCAGCGGCGGCGAGCCTGCCGCCGCTACCCGCCGGGCGGTGGCGGCCTTGGGTGGTATGGAGCGTTTTGTCAGCCGCGGCGCGGTGGTGGTGATCAAGCCCAATATCGGCTTTGACCGACGCCCGGAATTGGCCGCCACCACCCATCCGGCGGTGGTGGCCACCCTGGCCGAGCTGTGCCTGGAGGCCGGCGCCCGCCGGGTCAAGGTTTTTGACCGGCCGGTCAACGACGCCCGCCGCTGCTACGTACAAAGCGGCATCGCCGCCGCCCTGGAACCGCTGGAGGTGGAGTTGAAGTATGTCGATCAGCGCCGTTTTCGCGATATGGACACCGGCGGTGATGTCCTGCGCCGCTGGCCGATCTATCGCGAGGCCGTCGAGGCCGACGTGCTGATCAACGCCCCCATCGCCAAACACCACGGCTTGAGCCGGTTGACCATGGGGATCAAAAACCTGATGGGGATCCTGGGCGGCAACCGCAGCCGGATCCATCAACGGCTCGATCAGGCCCTGGCGGAACTGGTCGCCTTTATCCCGCCGACCCTGACCGTGCTGGATGCCACCCGCATCCTGGTGGCCAACGGCCCCCAGGGCGGCAATCCCGACGATGTCCGCCACCCCGGGGTGATTATCGCCGGCCGCGATCCGGTGGCCGTCGATTCCCTGGGCGCCGCCCTTTTCGACTTGCGGGGCTCCGAGCTGGGGTTTGTGCGGGAAGCGATCCGGCTGGGGGTCGGCGAGGGAAATCTCGACCGGCTGCGGCGGAGTTGGCCGGGAGGCTTCGACCGACTTTACAGGCCGTAAGCGTAAGCCGCCGGCCGCCTTAGCCTTGGGGATACCGACCATGCGCTTGCCACGCTTGAACTCGTTGCGGACCTGGCGGCTGCTCAGCCAGGCTTTTTTCCTGCTGCTCTTTTTGCTGCTCTTCCTCGAAACCGAAGGTAAGGGCGGGGACGAGTTGGGCTGGCCGGTCAAGCTGTTTCTCGACTTCGACCCCCTGATCCTGCTCACCACCCTGCTGGCCACCCAAACCGTACCCGTTACCTTCCTGCTGGCCCTGGTGGTGGTGGGGCTGACCCTGTTGCTGGGGCGGGTGTTCTGCGGCTGGATCTGCCCTTTCGGCACCCTGCATAATTTGTGTGGCCTCGCCGCCCGCCACCGGCTGATCCGCCACCCCGCCTGGCTGCAATGGAAATATCTGCTGCTGATCATTATGCTGGCCGCCGCCACTTTGGGGGTCCAGCAGGCCGGGCTGCTGGACCCCGTTTCCCTGCTGATCCGCTCGCTGACCGTGGGGATCTATCCGGCCTTCAGCCACGCCGTAAGCGCCCTGTTCGACACCATCTACCTGTGGCAGATCGGTGGTATAAGCGCCGTTTCGGAGTGGTTGTACGGCTTTTTGCGCGCCACCGTCCTGCCCTTTCGCCAGCCCGTTTTCAGCCAGTCGTTATTGATCAGTGGCCTGTTTATCACCATCCTGGCTCTTAATTTCCATGAACGCCGTTTCTGGTGCCGCTACCTCTGCCCCCTGGGCGCCCTGTTGGCGCTGTTCTCCCGCTGGTCGTTGCTCAGCCGGGAAGTGGCCGAGGGCTGCAACCATTGCGGGGCCTGCGGCCGGCACTGCCCCGGCGGCGCCGAACCCCACAGTCGGCGGGACTTTGCCGCCCCGCCGCGGCCGGCCGCGCGAACGACAAAGAGCACCGAGCGACCAGCGGACGACGCCCCCTCACCGCCGGCGACTGCTCTGCCCTGGCTGGCCGGCGAATGCCACGCCTGTTTCAACTGCGACGATGTCTGCCCCCGCCGGTTGATCAGTTTTGGATTCCGCCGGCCCGCCGCCTGGCGCAAGGGCGGCCGTGCAACGTTGCCGGCCCCGGCCGGCACCGGCCCGGATCTGGGCCGGCGCCAGTTGCTGGGCGCCGCCGCCCTCGGCATCGCCGGGGTGCCGCTGCTGCGGATCAGCCATCCTCCCGAAGGGCGGGCCCAGCCATTGCTGATCCGGCCGCCGGGGGCGGTACCGGAAAAAGAGTTTCTGGGCCGCTGCGTCAAATGTGGCGAATGCATGAAGGTCTGTTTGACCGGCGGCCTCCAGCCCACCCTGCTGGAAGCCGGCCTGGAAGGACTCTGGACCCCGAAGTTGGTCCCGCGGCGGGGTTATTGCGAATACCACTGCACCCTCTGCGGCCAGGTCTGCCCCACCGGCGCCATCGAACCGTTGACCATCGCCGAGAAGACCGAAACCAAAATCGGCCTGGCGATGTTCGACCGCAACCGCTGCCTGCCCTGGGCCCACGGCATTCCCTGCATTGTCTGTGAAGAGGTCTGCCCCACCCCAAAGAAGGCGATCTGGCTGGAAGAGGTGGAGGTAACGGGCCGCGACGGCCAGCGGGTACGCCTTAAGCGCCCTCACCTCGATCTGGAACTTTGCATCGGTTGCGGCATCTGCGAGCACCTCTGTCCGGTGAGCGATAAACCGGCGGTGCGGGTGACCAGCATCGGCGAATCCCGCTCGCGGGAAAATCAACTGCTGCTGTACAACCCGGCGGGGATCCTCACGTCAAACCAACCATACTAGTCACGAAGATCAACTTACGTAAGATTTCAACGCGGCCGTAAGCTTTTGGCTGGTAATTTTAGGCTTGTCCCTTTCGAGCCATCCCCAAGCCCAAGCGATAAAGTTCTGGAACCCGATAACGTTCGATCTGCTGGTCAGTGCCTTCGTGAACTCCTGGAAAAGACCCACTTCCTGCCCCAGATTTAGATCCATGTTACGACCATCAATTTCGACAGCCATAAACGGGGTCTTGGCAATTTCTTTTAAACGCTCAATCAAAGGTTGCAATTCTTCAAACTCTTCCCGAACCAGGGCGTCAAGGGCTTTCACCGGAACTTCTGGTAAAACCTTGACCAAAGTGTTGGGGCGAATCGAACTGCGCCCATATGGTGTACGTCGCTCCTGTTCTTTCTCCTTTTCCACTGCTTCGTGAAATAACTGCAATAAATGTCGGGGCGCATGGTCATCGTTTGCGTCACCAAGGCGACTCCATACCCAATTCCTGGTAAAAGCAGTTTTGCCTCCGCTCATTCGTTCTCCAGCGATTAGATTCCAAACCGCAACTACATCTTCGTCAGCCCAGTGCTCAACACTCAAATCTTTAAAGGACCGTGATGTAAAATGGCCACTTACAAATTCTTTAAGTCGTTTTGAACGCCAAAGTCGTTTTAGTATCACTTTCAGGAAACTGTTTTGATCGCTCCATCTTAAAACCACGGAACGTCCATACAGATGGCTTTTATTTTCAAACGAAAGACTACGCCAGATATCCTCCCGCAACAACACTTTGAAATGCATAGAAGAAAACGTTTTTTCCCATTCCAAGACCATGGTCAATAGACCTTTCAAAGCTTCTTCCCGTCGTTCACGACCAACTTGATCGTTACCGAAACCAGTATCAAGACCATCCCATAGCGAAACCAGCGGACGCAGCAAAGATTTATCCAAAGCCTGGAAAGCTTCTTCCAAGCGGAGGCTAACGCTGGAAAGTGAAGATATCCCTTTCATCCATTCCATAAATTCGATATCAGTGGTCGGGAACCTGTAACTAGGCAAATGTTCCTGCAAAAGCTCTTCTGAAAATCAGTTCATGATAGACTGCCTGGGCCAAAACACAGGCCAACCAGATTTGTTGCCAATCCAATAGTCCGGAAACAACGAAATCTTTTTCCAATTCAATCAAGGTTGTACGACCAAGATCGAGATTACTTCGCTTGTCATAACGAGGTGAAGTACCGCCAAAACGTCATGATCTGCTTTTTCTTGTTCACGAATTCTTCGAGAAAGTGCTGTTTTCCCCGTTCCCTTACGACCCAGCACTAAGGGATTACGACGATCAAGAGCACGACGTACCAAATCTGTCTCAATAAAAACGGTTAGCAATTCATCCTGATCTTCCGCTGCACCAGAGTCTACTTTTAAATCTTCCAAAACATCTGATTTGGTGCCAGTTCCTCGGTTTAAAAACTTCCCGATCGCCGCTTTCGGGAATTAACGCCATAACCCCACTCTGCAACAATCCCATAGAGTTGATCAATACTGCCAATTTCATGCACATGCTGACTGGATGCCAACTGCGTCTCGATATGGGATCCAATGCATCAACTCGCTTTCGTCAAACTCTGCCAATTCAGCCATCCGGCGGGCATTTTGCAAAGGTGACAACCATTCGGCAATCCATTCGAAGAGCCCATTACGCAAGCGTAAAGTGGTATCGGTGGCTGCCGTTGGTAATGGCCCAACCAAAAAACGCACATCTGGAACCATAAGGGCAAACTCTAATTTTCATTCTTGTCGGTCCGAGCCCCCATCAAACCATGCACAAGCGCTGCGGTACCACGCCTTGCTTGTTGATGAGGGAAAAATACCACCACGAGATCAGCTTGTTCAAACAGCAGAGGAGCACTTATTGCGCTCAGCCCGGTTCTGCTGTCAATAAAGTTACATCAGGGGTGAATGTTAACTTTTCACGAACGCCACTCATCAACAATTGCAAAGGATTAATTTCCTCAGTGTACCATGAAGTGGGATCCAAAAAGCGCAGATCCAAAGCATAATCCGCCCTGGTATACCCGCCGGGATCAGAAAAAAGATTTTCCTGATCGTTAACCTGGGCAACAGGTGGCTCATTAAATCGGGTGACTCGCCTTGATCAAAACGTATCAGCAAGTCGACAACTCCTTGACCATGCTCAACCTTTTCCTCTACATTAAACAATGCTGCAAGTCCGGGAGCACTCCAGGTGCATATCCAAACACACAACCCGCAGGCCCCTGCCGGCAAGCAAACGCGCAGTATAGAGCCAAAGCGGTAGATCGTCCCACCCCACCGCGTAACGAGTAAAACGTTACGGTTATCGGTGCAGTAAGAGGCAGGTCGGCATCCGATGAAATGCCGCCAATTCACGATTAACAACCCGACGATCACCTCGTGCCAAACTTTTCGGGCCAAAGAGGGAGTTTGGCGGAATCCAGATCAAACTCTGCAATCGATTCGCTCTCCTCTTCTGGAGTTACCTACGTCGTCGTCCGACGATCATGGTATCATCCAATATACCTCCCAACGCTTGCTTTAAAAAACCACGTCGGCGGCTGCTCCGCTTCATCCCCTCGAAGTTTTTAGAGAACTTACCCTGTATAGAGCCCAGTCCATCAGTACAAATCAGGTTTTGCCCTTACACTTTCAGGCGATAAGCCCTGAGGTTGTCTACGTTTTGCCTATAACGGTCTTCAATCTCACTGGCTTTCATCGATGTTTTCTCCGTCGTCTAAAGACGTTTCAGATGCTTGACGATATAACCATAAAGTCTTCCCGCCACATCGACAGCAATCCCCGACGGGGACGGGCCATGGATTGGGCAAATGATAATAGCGCCAATCCACACTCCAGCGCTCCAAAAACCATGTGCCTGACTTAAAAACACGTAATGGAATTTGCGCCCCTACTGGTCAGGTTCAAAAGGTCATGGCCAGCAGATCCTCTAGGTGGCTTGTTCTGTTGATCTAAAATCAATCCTTTAAGGGCACATTCCACCCCCATAACCTGCCAGTATAAGCACCGCCGGTTGCCTTTGATTGACTTTCCCGAGATAGCGAAGGCATCACTCAATTCGAGCTCGTGCGACCTTAACTCCGTTCATCCTGATTTTCCGGGGTCACCATTACCTTCCACCACAACCAATCCCTCCTTCGATCATCGGGCACATTTCCCACGTTCTTAATTAATCGCCGGCTCAGGATCAGTAATCAGATCAAGCGTCAACCGGTCAGCAGTCTCAAAGCGGCGGCGGCGGCCCGTCGGGAAGCGCCGGGGGTGCCCAGCCGGGCGCGGACCTGGGCCAGGCCGGCGAGCATTTGCGCCCGGGCCGGGGTTGCGGTCAACAAAGGGTGCAGGTGATGACAAATATTCTCCGGCGTGGCCCGGCTTTGCAACAACTCCGGGATCACCTCCCGGCCGGCCACCAGGTTGACCAGGGTGGCGTGGGGCAGATCGACCAGCCAGCGCCCCAGCAGGTAGGTCAGCGGCGAGAGTTTGTAGGCCATCACCAGCGGTACGTTGAGAAGCGCCAATTCCAGGGTGACGGTGCCGGAGGCGGCGATGGCGCCATCACAGGCTGCCATCGCCCGGTGACGCCCAGCGGTGGTAACCTCGATGGCTAGTTCAGGGGCCTTACTTAAGCCATATTCGGCCAGTTGCTCGGCCTTAAGTCCCGGCGCCAGGGGCAATAGAAAACGGGGGGCGACGGGCAGTTCAGCGGCCAGTTGCCGGGCGGCGGCCAGGAAAAGCGGCAGCAGGACGGCGATTTCCCGCCGGCGACTGCCGGGCAGCAGGCCGATCAAGGGGTGCCGGTTGCCGGCCGCTCCGGCCGGCTCCGCCACCGGCTCCTCAATGGCGCTGAGCGGGGCCGGCAACTCCTCTCCCTGGCCGCCGACCCAGGCGCCCAGCTCATCAAGCAGCGGATGGCCGACAAATTCCACCGCCACGCCATGTTCCTGGTAAAATTCCTGTTCAAAGGGCAGGATCACCGCCATTTTATCCACCAGCCGGCGGATGGTCCGCACCCGCCCCCGGCGCCAGGCCCAGACCTGGGGGCTGATATAGTAGAAGACGGGAATCCCCAGTTTTTTGGCTTCTTTGGCCAGCCGCAGGTTGAAATCGGGAAAGTCGATCAGAATCAGCAAATCGGGACGTTGCCGGCGCAAAAAGGCGCGCAGGCACCCCAGGGCCTGGCGGATCTCACCCAGATGGCTTAACACCTCGACCAGCCCCACCACCGACAGCCGGCTTGCTTCATAGACCAGTTCCACCCCTTCCCCGACCAGCGCCTCGCCACCCATGGCGCTGAGCCGGACCCCGGGGGCCTGTTGGCGCAGCGCCCGGGCCAGGTTGGCCCCATGCATATCCCCGGAGGCCTCCCCGGCGACGATCAGGATATGGGGCGCTGCGCCGGTGGCGTGGTCAGCTTGGGGACTGTCTGATGACATCGCGATATTTCTCAAAATTAACCGCGATCTGGTCCATGATCTGCTGGGCCAGACTCAGGGCCTGCCGACCCTGCCGGCCGGCAACCTTGGGCGTGGTGCGGTGGCGGACGTTAGCGATAAAATCCCGCAATTCGGCCTCCAGGGCGTCCGCTTCCGGCAAGGCGATTTTGGTCACCTCCTCCACCGGCAAGCCCTGCTCATCGAGTTCATCCTTGAGCCGGATGGCCAGCAGGGATTTCTGGGCGTAGTCCAGGGAGATATAGCTCTGCGGCTGGAAGATCCGCAACCGCCGGATATTCTCCTTGGAAATCCGACTGACGGTGATATTGGCGGTACAGCCGTTGGCAAAGATCAGCCGGGCGTTGGCGATATCGGTGATCGGGGTGGCCACCGGCACCCCCACGGTATGCAACGACTCCACCGGCGAATCGACGATGCTTAAAACAATATCGATATCGTGGATCATCAGGTCGAGAACCACGTCGACATCGAGTCCCCGGGGTTTGAAGGTGTGAATCCGGTGGGATTCGATAAACAGCGGCCGGGTCAGAAACTGATCAAGAGCGGTCACCGCCGGATTGTAACGCTCGATATGACCGATCTGCAGAATCAGCTCCCGGGCCTCGGCCAGGGCGATCAATTCATCGGCTTCGGCCAGGGTGGTGGTCATCGGTTTCTCCAGCATGACATCAATATCCTGCTTTAAGCAATCACCGGCCACCCGATGATGGGCGCCGGTGGGCACCACCACGCTGGCGGCGTCGATCAGCGGCAGCAACTCGCGATAATCGCCAAAGGCGCGGCAGGCGCAATCCCGGGCCACCGCCGCCGCCTGCTCGCTGTTGATATCGGCCACGCCCACCAGTTCGACCCCGTCGGGAGCCATGGCGGCGTACTTGGCGGCATGATGGCGGCCCAGATGGCCCACCCCGATCACCCCTACCCGGATTTTTTTCATCACTGGCACTCCATTCAATACTACACGTTTAAGGCAACCGTTCAAGCCCAACGCGGACTTACGGGCCGTAACCGTTTAGCAGTGCCGCAGTATCAAGCTGGCAACGCCTACCCTGTACTTAAGCTTGGCTGATCCCGCTGTCAATCATCGGTGTTAGACGCCAGTTATCATGCGGCGCTGGAAGGTTCCCGTTTAAGCCGTAATCCCGCAGTTGCGCATGCCGCCGGTTTTGGCGATTATCAACCTTGGGACGGTTACCCTTACCACGAACCCCCCGCACAATCAACTTGTTGTTTCAATACCTTATGTTATTATACGCACCCTGGAAGGCCTTGGCGGTGCTGCCGCACGATTATGAGAATACCAGCAAAAGGGGCAGAGCAACCATGAACGAAAACCGTAGCACCTGGCACAGCAATATCGGCTTTCTGATGGCCGCCATCGGTTCGGCCATTGGTTTGGGCAATATCTGGCGTTTCAGTTACATGGCTCATGAACATGGCGGCGGGGCCTTTCTGGTGCCCTACCTGGTCGCCCTGCTGGTGGCCGGGATTCCGCTGATTCTGTTGGAATACGGCCTGGGCCACCGGGAGAAGGGTTCGGCGCCGCTGGCCCTGGCCCGCGTCAACCGGCGTTTTGAAGGGTTGGGCTGGTGGATGCCGGTGGTGGCCCTGTTCGGTATTATGCTCTACTATGCCGTTATCATGGGCTGGTGCGTGAATTATTTTTTCTTCTCGTTCAACCTGGCCTGGGGAGACGACCCGGAGGGTTTTTTCTTCAATAAGTTTCTACAGTTAAGCGCCTCCGCCGGCGAGCTGGATGGTATCCGCTGGCCGATTCTAGCGGCCACCGCCTTTATCTGGCTGACCTGCTGGGCCATCTGTTACCGCGATATCCGCCATGGTATCGAAAAGGCGGCCAAACTGTTCATGCCGCTGCTGCTGATTCTCACCACCATCCTGGTGGCCTGGGTCTTCACTCTGGAAGGCGCCCGGGAGGGGATTATCAACCACTATCTAAGCGCCGACTGGAGCAAGATCAACTTTTTAAGCGGCGACACCGCCAGCCGGCTGGCCGCCGGTCGAGTCTGGGCCGCCGCCTTCGGGCAGATCTTTTTCACCCTGTCGTTGGGCTTTGGCATCATGATCGCCTACGCCAGCTACCTGCCCCGGGAGACCAACCTGGCCAGAAACGCGGTGATCACCGTCGCCGCCAACTGCTTCTACTCCATTTTTGCCGGCCTGGCGGTCTTCGGGGTCGTCGGTTTCATGGCCCACAGTCAGGGGGTGGACTTTGCCAGCGCCATCGAAGGCGGACCGCAACTGGCCTTTGTCGTCTACCCCCAGGCGATCTACCTGCTGCCCAGTTTCAACGCCCTGTTTGGCGCCCTTTTCTTCCTGGTGCTGATCATCGCCGGGTTGACCTCCGGGGTTTCCCTGATCGAGGCCTTTACCAGTGCCCTGACCGACAAGTACGACTGGTCGCGCAAAAAGGTGGTCAGCGTGGTCTGCCTGCTGGGGCTGCTGGGCAGCTCGCTGTTCGCCAGCCGGGCCGGGTTGTATCTGCTGGATATCGCCGACCATTTTATCACCAATTACGGGCTGGTGGGCGGCGGCCTGCTGCTCTGCCTGGTGGTTGGCTGGTATACCGGGCCGGAGAAATTGCGGCGCCATATCAGCCGCCTGGGCAGCCGGGTATCACCACTGTGGAATTTCTTTATCCGGATTCTGACCCCGCTGATACTGGCCGGCCTGCTGCTGACCGCCCTTTACGGCGATCTGACCAGCAATTACGGCGGCTACGAGACCCGCCACCTGCTGCTCTACGGCGCCGGCTGGCTGTTGCTCTGCCTGGTGATCGCCCTGGGGCTGAGCCTGCGCCCCTGGGGGCGCCACAAACTCAAAAAACGCCATAAATTTGGCGACGATGACCTCGTTGGTCGTAAAATGTTTAATGTTCTTTAGAATCCGGCTGATAATCCTGGGGCTGCTGCTCTTTGCCGCCCTGCTGGCCCTGACCCTGACTCTGCTGCTGGGCACCGAGTCGGTACGCCGGGAGTTTGCCCGGCAACTCGAACAGCAATTGGGACGGCCGATCAGGGTTGAGAGTCTGGAGGCGGCCTGGTACCCGCTGCCGCATCTGCTGCTCAAGGAAGTTACCGTTGAACATCCCAAGTTCACGCTGCGGATGCCCAGGACCCAACTTCACCCCGGCTGGAGTAAGCTCTGGCGGGGGCGGCTACGGCTTGGCCGGCTGATCATGGAAGAGCCGCTGGTCAGCATCGATCCAGCCAACCTCGCCATTTCCACCCCCCCACCCTTTCCACCCTCGGTCCGGGTAGAGATCCGCCATGGCCAAGTGGTGGTGGCCGGCTACCGCGGCGGCGCCCTGGGGGTTGAACTGGCCCCCCTGCAACTACGGGAGGTCAACGGCCAAGTAAGCGTTAAGAACCAACGGCTGGCCGTCGACCTTACCGCCGATCCCTCCTTTGGCTCTGAATTGCGCCTGACCGGTTGGCTGACGCCCGACGGTGGCCATGAACTGGCCTTAAACGGCCGCGCCCTGCACCCGGATCAAGTTGTTCGGGGGTTTGACGGCGGCCGTATCGCCACCCTGGAAACCACCACCAACCTGAAGTTAACCAGCAGTGGTCGTGATATAAAACATTTTACCGTTAACCTGCTGGGGGAGATGCCCTGCCTGCTGCTGGCGCCGGAGGATGAGCGGGTCCGCTTGGACTGCGGCCTGGTCCGCCTGGAATTGCAACGCCGGCGGGATGCCTGGGAGCTGCGGATTCCAGAGATGGCATTCCGGGAGCCGGCAATGCGACTGGCAGGCCGAATCAGCCGGCGCTTACCAACCAGCGCCGCGGCGGATGGTGCCGCCAAGCCCCACTGGGAGATTGAGCTGACCGGCCGCCAGCTGGATGTCGGCGCCATCCGGGAGGTGGTGCGAACCACCCTGGGCCACTTGCCGGCGGTCCGCAAATTTCAGGAGATCGTTCTCGATGGCCAGGCTCGCACGGCGAGTCTGCGTTTTGCCGGCAGCCAAAGCGAGTTGCGTGATTTCAAAAAGATGCAGATTGAGGTCGAAGTTGCCAGCGCCGAAATCAGGGTGCCGGAGATCGGCCTTTATCTGCCCTGGGCGGCCGGTGAGTTACGCATCGAGGACGGGATCATGCAATTGCGCCAGGTCCGGGCCCGGCTGGGGGAGAGCCGGGCCCGGGAGGGTCGGCTCGATATCGGCCTGTTAAAAGAGCTCAAGGAGATGCAAATCGATATCATAATCGATGCCGCCCTGGCCGATATTTATCCCCTGCTGCCGGAACTGATCGCAGACGCCACTTTCCAGCGGGAGCTGCAACGCTTTAGCGATCCCAGCGGGAGGGCGCTCGGGCGGCTACGGATCGGCCCAAGGCGGGATGATTTCGAGGTCGAGGTGGAAGTTGAAGAGCTGAAGGGCAAGGTCCACTGGCAACGGCTGCCCTGGCCGCTTACGCTGGAGCGGGGCCGGGCGGTGATCAGCCAACATGAGGTGCAATGGCGGGAGGTGGCCGGCACCATCGGCCCCCACCGGCTGGCTGCCACCAGCGGCCGGGTCGCCATCACTCCTCAAGCGCCTTTCACCCTGAGCCGCTTGCAAGGCAGCGTGGACAGTGGCGCCCTGCTGGAACATCTGCGAACTTATCCGGAGTTGGAATCGCTGCTGGCTCCCCTCATCGACCACGCCGACGGCCGCCTGGAGATCAAAGAAGCCACCGCCAGCGGCCGGTGGTGGCAGCCGCAAGCCTGGCAATATCAGCTTATACTGAGTCCCCGACAATTGCGCTGGCACTCCCCGCTGCTGGCCACCACCATCGACAGCGACGGCGGCCGGCTGCAACTAGCTGAAAACTCACTGCAGTTAAGCGATATTGCCGGCCACCTGGGGAACGATCCCTTCCAGCTCAAAAGCGCCAACTTTACCCATCAACGGTTCAACGACTGGCGGGGCGAACTGCAATTGAGCGGCACCCTCGGGCCGGACACCGCCGCCTGGCTGACCGCTCGCTCCTGGCTACCACCGGCTCTGCAACCCCGGCCCCCCCTGCAAATCGACCAACTGGTCATCAAGGGCGATCAACCGCTCCACCGGTTCGATCTGGCGGGGAGCCTGCACGCCGCCTTGGACGACGATGACCAGCCGCTTACCGCCGCTTTCCAGGCCACCGGCCGGGCGGGCGAGAGCACCAGCTTCGAGATACGGCTGCAACAACCGCGGCACCAGGCCACCATAGAGGGGGAATGGGCGGCAAACCCGGCGGCGACGGCGATCCCCGAGCTCACACTCTCTTTTGACGGGGTGCTGGCGGGGGATACCGTCAAGCGTCTGCTGGCCGCGCCCCCCGGCCGCTTGGAGCAGCTACGCGGCGATTTTAAACTGCTCCTGGACCCCGCCGCCCAAGCGCCGCTCTTTACCGGTGAACTTAAGGCCACCGGCCTTGAATTAAGCCGGCAACTCTGGCCCCGACCGCCGGTGCTCATCAACACCCTGCAGCTGCGGGGTACCCCGGAAAAGGTAACGGTGGAGGAATTGGCGCTGACCATGGCAGAGGGAGAAAATATCGTGGTCGACGGCCAGCTCCGGCCGGATCCCGCCACCGGCACCAAAATGGCGCTGAGCTTGCAGTCCCCGCGGCTTAGCCGCTCCACCCTGCAGCGGTGGCGCCGCTCCTGGCAGGCTCTCGAGCTGCCGGCCTCCTCCCGGCAAACCTTTCCCTGGCCCTTCCACGGCGAGCTTGACTTCTCCCTGCAGAAATTCAAGCTCGACTCGGCACCGCCCTGGGACACCCCGGTGACGGTGGTAGCCAAGTCACCGCCCCTGGAGTGGGAAAACCTGCGGGGGCAACTCAAACTGGCCGCCGCTGGCGACCTGCAGGCTGAAATCGACGGCGGCGTCATCTGCTGTTTGGAGACCACCGGCAGTTGGTATGCGGACCCCGCAAAAGGCCCCAACGAGTTGCGGCTGAACTCCGTCTGCCCCGAAACCTCGCGCTTTGAAGAGATCCTGCCCTGCTTTGGGATCAAGCAGGATGTGATCATCGGCGATTGCCAGGTGGAGGCCCGCCTGCGCGGCGACCCCGAGCACTGGCAAGAGGGGCGGATTACCATCAACTCCCCGGAAGGTGGCAGGATTATGCGCCTGCGCCTGCTCTCCCGGATCTTCAGCGTGGTCAATCTTACCGATATCCTCAGCGGCGGCATCTCGGATTTGGACAAAGAGGGTTTTGCCTACCAGAGCCTGGAATTCGACGGCGAGATCAAAGAGCATGTCCTGCGAATCGAACGGCTGGTGGTCCGGGGGGAGGGACTGAATCTCTTTGTCCGGGGCAGCGTGGAATTGACCGATTACCAGGCCGACTTGCTGGTGTTGATCGCTCCCCTTAAAACCATGGACGCCATCGTCGGCAAAATTCCGGTAATCGGCCGGTTGCTGGGCGGCCGGGACGCGACGGTGTTCACCATTCCGGTGGCCGTCCGGGGCGATCTCCGAAAGCCCGCCATTACAGTGCTGCCGCCGGAGGCGGTGGGGGAAGGAATGCTCAACCTGGTGCGCAACACACTGGCCCTACCCTTTAATATCCTAAGTCCGATCCTGCCGGGACAACCCACGGCCGATGGCAAACCCCTGGAGTTGGAAGTACCGGCGGCGGAACCGGCAACGGCTGGCGATAATGGGCAGAAAAGAGAGCAATAAGGTAAATGGGCCGCGCTACGAGCGGTGCCAGAGGCGACGCCACCAGCTGCCGGCGGCGGCCGGCTGGCGGGCGGCGATCATTTTTTGCAACCATTTGGCCGTCTCCGGCGGCGGCGGCTGCTTGAATTCCATGCCCAATTGAAAAGGTTTGTCCGGCCGTTGCAACAGGCGATCAAACCAGACCGGCCGCACCTCCAACGAAAACGCCGGTGCCTCGTCGCCCGCCACGCTCTGGCCGGCGGTTTGCAAGATAAGCTGGTGGCGGTCGTCGTCGTGGAAGGAATAAAAGAGGTGCCAGTCGCCGAGCTTGGCACTGCTCACCGTCAACCGCAGGCCATGCTGGGAGATATCGTTGATGGTCCCCGGCCCCTCGGCCATAACCTCGTCGTCACCCCGCCGGCTGATCATGATCCGCACCGGCAAGCCGACTTCTATCCGTGTTGAACGGCGTTTTTCCCGACCCATAAGCTCCCCTGAAAGACAAAGACGGAGGCTAAACTAATCTTTATCAGCCGGCAGTGCAACTATTAAAAGATGGGCATCAACTTGGCGGCGAAGATTGGTAAGTGGCCGCCACCACCGCGTATTGGTGCGGTCTTCAGGTCCGGGGGCGGGGCAGGTTGACCGTAAAGGTGGCCCCGGTGCCAGGGGTGGCGGTGGCGGTGAGTTCGCCGCCGTGGCGTTGGACGATCTTCTGGCAGATCGCCAGACCGATGCCGCTGCCTTTGTACTCGCTGCTACGGCCGTGCAGGCGCTGGAAGGGGCGGAAGATGCGCTCCACATACTGTTGCTCAAAGCCGATCCCGTTGTCGCTTACCGTGATGCTCACCCCATTAGCCGCCGGCTGCGGGGCTTTATCAGCGTCGGCCACCGCCACCCGGATCTCCGGGGTCACCTCCGGCCGCCGGTATTTCAGGGCATTGCTCAACAGGTTCTGGAAAAGACTGTGCAGCTGCCGCCGGTCGCCGAGCACGGTGGGCAACTCGCCCACCTCGATTACCGCCCCACTCTCCTGAAGGGAGTATTCCAAGGACTCAAGCACCTCGCGCAGCACCTCGCCCAGTTCCACCGGCTGGAACTCTTCCCCCTTGGTGGTAACCCGGGCGTACTGCAATAGATCGTTGATCAATCCTTCCATCCGCTGGGCGGCGCCTTGCATCCGGGCCAGGTAGTCGGCGCCCCGCTCATCGAGTCGATCACCGCACTTCTCGGCCAGCCGATCACCAAAACCCACCACCTTACGCAGCGGCTCCTGCAGGTCGTGGGAGGCGATATGGGCGAAATCGGTCAACTCGGCGTTGGAACGGGCCAACTCAGCGTTGCGGCGCTGCAACTCCTCTTCCATCCGCCGGCGCACCAGCGCGCTGGCGATAATCTCCGCCACCACCTTGAGCAGGTTGATCTCCTCCTCGCTCCAGCTGCGGGGGCGGCGTATCGCGTCATAGCCTATAAAGCCCAACTGTTCCCCGGCATGGCGCAGCGGCAGCCCCAGCAGCGATTTGATCTGCCGGGCGGCGAATTCCCGCTGTTCGGCCGCCGCCTCCGGGGGCAGCTCCGTGGTGTCCGGCAGGTGGACAAAGGATTCCCGGCGGAGCCGCTCGGTCAGCCAGGGATAGGCGTCGCTGGGCACTTCCTGGATTCGCTCTTGTTGCGGCGTGATGCCGGCGGCGCACCATTCATGGGTATTGCTCATGGTCCGGCCGTCGGCGGCCAGCAAAAAGAGACTGGCCCGGTCGAGATTGAAAAAAGCGCCGCTCTCGGCCAGGGCCTGCTCGATGGCAACATCGATTTCCGCCCCCGAGGCGTTGATAAAGGCCCCCGAAATCGTCGCCACCATTTTCTGGAACAACAACTGCCGGGCCAGTGCCGCCGCCGCCTGCCGCCGGGCGCTGACATCCCGCACCACGCCCTGTATCCCGATGATCCGCTCCCCGTCCAGGATCGGCCCGGCGCTGACCTCGGCGACAAAGGTAGTCTGATCGCCCCGGCGCATGGTCATCTCCCAGAGCCGGACCTGTTCACCGCCAAGGGCGGCTTTAAAGACCTGGTAGGCCTGGGAGGCGCTGCCCTCCTCGACAAAATGGCGGAAGTGGACCCCCACCATCGCCTCGGGGGTATAACGCATAACGGCCTGGGCGGCCGGCGAGGCGTAAAACAGCCGCCCATCGTCGTCGATCCGGAAGATCAGATCGGGGCTGGCCTCGGCAATGCCGCGGAATTTTTCCTCGGCGGCCCGTACCGAACCCAACAGGTGGTTAAAGCTGGCCAGCAGCCGCCCCAATTCATCGTCCCGGCTCACCGGCAGCAACGCCACCGGTTCCCGGCCGGCGGTCATATCGTCCAGTTGGTCGGCGTAATCCACCAGCGGGTCCAGCTGGCGTTTGACAAACCAGATCAGCAGGCCACCGATGGGCAGCAGAGCCAGCAGGGCGGCCAGGATAATCAGCTTTTGCAGGTTGCGCAGCGGCGCGAAGGCCTCGGCGGTCGGTAATCGGGCTACCACGAACCAGTCGGTCAACGGCACCCGCTGGGCCGAACTGACCATCTCGATTCCCCGGGAACTGACACCGATTCCCGAGCCTTCAAAACCGGCCATATAACGATCATGCATCGGATTAACGCCGGGGAGTGGGGATGGCTGCAACACCCGTTCTTTATTAGCGGCGGCCACGAAAAGCCCGGAATCGGCGTCGATAATCAGGTAATCACCGGTTTCTCCGTAAGGATGTCGGGCCTCCGCGTCAAGGAAATTGGTGGCAGCCAGATCGAGCAAGCCGCTTAACACGCCCAGGGGTTGGCCGGAAACGGCAAAAATCGGCACCGAAATCGGCAGCAAGGGTTTCTCCCGCCGCCCGTCGACAATGGGCGGCCCGATTTGCGGCCGGCCGGCGGCAAACAACCGCTGGTAGTGCTGCTCGTTGAGATAGCTGCGCCCCCGGCGGCCGGGCTTGGCCAGGGGATCGACCAGCACCCGGGCCTCCAGGTCCAGCAGTAGCAGGCCACCATTGAACTTGCGCAACAAGCGGATCCGGCTGACCAGGTGATTTTCGATCTCGGCCAGTGGCCGCAGCTGCTCGCCGGCCACCAGTTGGTCGGCCATTGCTTCCAGGATGGCGACCTGCTCGCGCAGGGTCCGATCAATCCGCTCGGCCACCAGGGAAACCGTTGAGTACTGCTGGGCAAACACCAGCTCGCGGGTATCACGCTCCAGCATCCGCAGGACGGCCACGGTGAAGATGGTCAACCCCAGAACGATAGCCAGCAGGCTGACGGCAATAATCCGTACCGCCGAGGTATGGAAGCGCAGCCCGGGTGACATCAACTTAACTCCGGGCCGCCTTATGTTGCTCTTTTTCCTTGTACATCACGCCATCGGCCTGTTTGAGCAACGCCTCCAGTTCCATGGTGTCACCCACGGCCCGCCGCGTAATGCCGATGCTGAAGGCCAGACTAAAGTCATACTGCCGGCTGTGGCTGGCGAGGCCGGCGGCCAGCCGGTGGCGCAGGGCCTGCTCGTCATAATCGGGGCCGCCGAGGATCAGCACCGCGAATTCATCGCCTCCCAGCCGGCCTAACACATCGCTTTCCCTAAAGCTGTCTTTAAGGACGGTGGCGGTCAACTGCAAGGCCTTGTCACCCTGCTCATGGCCCAGGTTGTCGTTGATCTCCTTCATGCCGTCGAGATCGATATAGGCCAGATAAAGATCCCGCCCCTGGCGCTCGGCCAGACGCATCTGGTGGACAGCCAGGGTCATAAAACCGCGCCGATTTAGCAAACCGGTCAACTCGTCGGTGATGGCCAACTGTTGCAACTCCTCGCGCAGCCGGATCAACTCGCTGATATCGATTCCCACCCCGACCAGGTGCTGCAGTTGGCCGCCCTCGTCGAAACGGCAGGTAACGTTCCAGTTAAGTACCCGCAAACCGCCGTCCCGATCCTGGATCCGCAATTCGTGCTGCCCGGTGTGATCCTCTTGCTGCCGGCAGGTGGGATCACCAACACTTTGGCGGGTAGCTTCGTCGATCCGCAGAATCTCCCACCAGTTGCCGCCCCGCAGCTCCTCGGGGTGATAGCCGGTGATCTCCGCCACCGCCGGATTGACAAAGAGGATGGTGCCGTCGGCGGCCAGTTCGCACACCACCGCCGGGATCGTCGTAACCAGTTCGCGGTAGCGCTCCTCGGACGCCGCCAGGGCCTCTTCGGCCTGGGCCCGCAACAACTCGGCCCGGTGCATCTCAATGGCGTAACGCACCGCGTGCTGGAGCAGTTCCGGGGTCAGGCGGCGTTTGGGAATATAGTCGGCAACGCCGGCCTTCATGGCCGTTACCGCCAACTCCTCGTCACCCTGGCCGGTAAGCAGGATCACCGGCGTTGTACAGCCCCGGCAACGCGCTTTCTCCAGCAACTCCAGGCCATCCTCGCGGCCCAGGCGGTAATCAAAGAGCAAGCAGTCAAATTGCTGGCCCTTGGCAAACCAGGCCAGGGCCTCCTCGGAACTGGCGGCGGTGTACACCGCCGGCGACCGCCCGCCCGACCAGTCGGCCAGCAGGTCCTGGATTAGGAAAAGATCATCCTCGCTGTCGTCGACCAGCAGCAACCGCCAGCTCTCCGTGGTTTCCCGGGTTCCACTACTCATTGCTCTTCCCCCACCGCCGGCAATCCAACGATTTCGAACCAGTAGTGGCCGATTCCCCGGACCTCCTCGACAAAATCATGGAACCGGATGGGCTTGCGGATATAGGAATTGGCCCCGAGATCGTAGGAGCGGACGATATCCTCGTCAGCGCTGGAGGTGGTCAGGATAACCACCGGGATCGAGCGCAGTTTGGGGTCGGCCTTGATCTCCCGCAGGGCCTCGCGGCCATCCTTGCGAGGCATGTTGAGATCGAGCAGGATCAGCGAGGGGCGCGGACTGACGGCGGGGTCTGCATAGCCGTGGCGACGCTTGAGGTAATCGAGCAACTCCTCGCCGTCCTTGACCCATTCCACCCGGTTTTGCAACCGGTACTCCTCCAGGGTTTCGCTGATCAGCAGATAGTCATCTTCATCGTCTTCGGCCAGCAGAATGGTTATCGGCTTGGAATTGGTATTTGTCACCGTGGATACTCCATGGTCGCAGCGACCGTCAGTTAGATTGACATTAACTCTCCAGCAACACCCCATGCTAGAGCACTGCTGGACAGTCACCCCCCCGGGGATGAGTTGGACAGTTTTACGATTTAACAAAGAGGATAATTCTTACAACCGGCGGGGAGTATAAACTATCAAAAAGCTTTTGTCATCGGTCAACTGCTTAATTTATGGCATTTTGTTTTATTATCAGGAGATGACAATGATTTCCACTAGTTGTACTTTGCTCAGGCCGGCAGGATAATCCGGAAGGTGGTACCTAGGCCGGGGGTGCTGTTGGCCTGCAACTCACCGTGGTGGCGTTCGACGATTTTTTTACAAATCGCCAGCCCCATGCCGGTGCCCTGGTACTGGCTTCGGCCATGGAGGCGCTGGAAGGGGCGGAAGATACGGTCCAGATACTTTTCGTCAAAACCGATACCGTTGTCTTCGATGACGATCTCCAGCCGCTGCTCGGTCAACTCCCGGCGGCTGACCCGTACCCGGGGAGGAGTACCGGGCTCCTGGAATTTCAAGGCGTTACCAAGCAGATTAAGCAGCAGCCGGTGCATCTGGCCGCGATCGGCGACGATTTTGCCCAGGGCGCCGTCACTCTCGACCCGGCCGCCGCAAGCCTGCAACCGTTGGCCGAGGTCTTCCAGGACCCCGGCCAGCAGGTCGTCCAGGTCCAGCTCCACCAGCCGCTGGTCGCGGGAGGTGACCCGGGAGTAGTCAAGCAGGTCCTCGATCAATTGCCGCATCCGGAAGGCTGCCCCTTGCAGCCGCTCAAGGTACTCCCGGCCGTGTTCGTCCAGCTGCTCGGCGTGTTTGAGCAGCAGCCGGTCACCAAAGGAGACGATGGTGCGCAGCGGCTCCTGGAGATCGTGGGAAGCGATATGGGCAAAGTTCTGCAACTCCTGGTTGGAATATTCCAGCTTCCGGGCGTAGGCCACCAACGCCTCCCGGGCCTGCAGCAGTTCGGTGATATCGGTGATAAAGGCAAAGGAGCCCTGCAATTGCCCGTCCGGGCCATGGAGGGTGGTGGCGTGGAACCGGGCCTGGAGTTCGCCGCCATCCTTGGTTTGCAGGGTGATATTGTACACCCGCTGTCGGCTCTCCTCCCGCTTACCAAGCTGTTGTCGGAAGATCTCGGCGTTGGCGGCATCGACGAAAGCAAGCGGTGTGTGGCCCCGCATTTCCTCCAGCGAATAACCCAGCATGGCGCTTAAGGCCTTGTTTACCATCACCGTCCGGCGCTGGTTGTCCAACTCCCAGTAACCTTCGGCGGCGGTGTCGATGATGGTCTGATAACGCTTACTCTCCCGGGCCAGTTTATTCAACTTCCGCTTCCAGTTCCCGGACTAATTCGCTCACCAGTTGGCCGTTGGGGGCATAGGCCACCGGGTTTAAGGCCACCAGTTCACGCCAGGCCGCCAGCGCCTGCTGCCGCTTATCGAGATCGTGGAGCAGGACCACCCCGAGGTTGAAGCGGGCGGTTTCATGCTCCGGGTGCAAGGCAATGGCCTTGTTAAACACTTCAACGGCCTTGGTCGGCTGCCCGTTACGGCGGTACATCACCCCCAGGTCGGTCAACACATCGGGATTGTCCGGTTCCAGCTCCAGGGAACGGCGATAGGCCTCGATGGCCTTTCCGTGTTGATCGGTATCGAAGTAGAGATGCCCCAGCTGGGTCCAGGCTTGGAGATTGTCGGGATCGGCGGCCACCTCCCGCTGCAGGCTTTCCATGACCCGGCTCTGTTCGGGGGTTATTTCCTGCTGCGTTGGTCCCGCCCCGCCGGGGGTAGCGGCGGAATCGGCCAGGTTATAAACACTGAACACTATACCGCCGACAAAACCGATCACCAGGCAGGCAAAAGCGGTAAAAAACATGGTATCCCGCCTGACCAGGCGGGTATCCCCGGCGGTGGCGGGAGATTTACCATCGGCGGCTGGTGGGCTGGATTGATTCCCCTGGGCAGTCATCTATGCTATGCTCCTGATCGGTAAAGTTAAGTAACCGGTAACCGTTAAGTCGGAACCTCATCGTCCCCGGTGAACGATTACAAGGTTAAACCCTGAGTGTAAAAGAATTACATCACCACAGACAAGGGATGATTTGCTAATGTTCAAAAATAATGGTGAACGAAAAAGGGTTTGCGAGGCCATCGGCGCCTTTCTCGACGAGGATCTGGGCCGGGGTGATATCACCGGCGCGGCGATTTTCGACCCCGCCGAGAGCGGCCGGGCAACTTTGGTCGCCCGGGAAGAGTTATTGCTGGCGGGCTGCCAGTATTTGGCGCCGCTGGTCTTTGCCGCCGTCAACCCGGAGATCCAGGCCCGGCCGCTGCTGGCCGACGGCCGCTGGGCCAAGCCGGGGGCGGAATTATTGCGCCTGGAAGGCCCCATAGCGGATCTGCTGGCCGGCGAACGGCTGGCCCTCAATCTCTGTCAGCGGCTCAGCGGTATCGCTACCCTGACCGCCGCCTTTGTGGCGGCGGTGGCGGGGTTGCCGGTCAAGATCCTCGATACCCGCAAGACCACCCCCGGCCTGCGGCTGCTGGAAAGATACGCGGTACGGACGGGCGGCGGGGTCAACCACCGTTTCAATCTCCACGACGGGATTCTGATCAAGGATAACCATATCGCGGCGGCCGGCTCACTCACCGAAGCGGTCCGTAAGGTGAGAAGCTACAACCATAACCGCCTGCCGGTGGAGGTGGAGTGTGAGAGCCTGGAGCAGGTGGAAGAGGCCCTGGCCGCCAAAGCCGAAATCATCATGCTGGATAATATGACCCCGGCGGCGATGCGGCAGGCGGTGCAGCTGGTGGCCGGCCGGGCCCTGCTGGAGGCCTCCGGCGGGGTCAAGCTGAACAATGTCCGGGAGATCGCCGCCACCGGGGTGGACCGAATCTCGGTGGGAGCCCTGACCCACTCGGCAGTAGCCAAGGATATCAGCATGGATGTATGAAGCGCCCAAGCACCCCCTCTCCCCCATAATCGTTGTCGTAATCGTGAAATGGCGATTTCGATTACGACAACGATTACGACAACGACAACGATTATGGGTTACAGGGACAGTGACTTGGCCATCTTATCGGCGAAGACCTGGTCGACATGCTCCTGGGTGAAAATACCGTCCTTGCGGACCGTTTTGGTGGCGTTGCCCAGGGCCATCCGCACCTTGCGGTCCTCGGCCAGTTTTTCGGCGGCGGCCAGCTTTTTCTGCAACTCCTCGGCACTGAGACCCTCGCTTTCGCCGATGGGGCCCAGTTTCTTGATCTCGGCGGTGAATTCGGTGATCAGCTTGACAAAGCGCGGCGCTTCGGCGGCCGAGGCCCACTGCAAATTGAAGCGTTCGGGGTTTAACCCCACCTGGCTTAAGATCTTTTTGATCACAAAGCTGACTCCCATGGCGTCGTAATTACCAACCTGGTAATGACATTCACCGAGTTGTCAGCCGCCGGTGAAGATCCCGTCGGCCCCTTCGGCGAAACCCCGGAAGACGAAGGCGGGATCGAGCCGGCCGGTACACATTACCCGGATGGTCCGCAGATTGGGGGGGTACTGGTAACGGGAGACCCCGGCGCTGTCGGCCGCCGCGTAGCAGCACCAGTTGCAGAGAAAGCCCAGGATACGGGGGTTGAATTCTTCACTGGCCATAAAAATCACTCCTTTTTGTCGCCAAAGGCGCTGATCTGGGCGCTGATCTGCTCGTCGGTGAAACCGCCCATGGAGATGGCGAACACCGGGCAGTGGGCGGCACAGATGCCGCAACCCTTGCAGGAGGCGGTGATGGTCTCCGCCTTGCGTTTGTTGTTGTCGTCCTTGAAAATCCGGATCGCCTGGTAGGGGCACAGCGACTCGCAGAGCCCGCAACCGATACAGGCCTCCTTATCCACCGTCGACACCGTGGGCTCCACCGTCACGTAACCCTTGTAGAGCGGAATGGCCGCCTTGGCGGCCGCCGCCTGGGCCTGGACGATGATCTCCTCCTCCGGCTGCGGCGAATGGGCCAGACCGCAGACGTAGACCCCGGCCACCGGCAACTCCACCGGCCGCAGTTTGACGTGGGCCTCGAGATAAAATTTATCCTCGGTGACCGGTACCTTGAGCAGCCGACTCAATTCGTCGGTGCTGGCGGGCACCATGCCGGTGCTCAGCACCAGCAGATCGGGACTGATGGTGACCTCCTCGCGCAGGATGGGATCGTTAAAAGTTACCTTGGGGCTCTTGCCGTCGGCGGTCAGTCGGGGCTTGTCCTCCAGCTCGTAAGGGATAAAGATTACTCCCCGCTCCCGGGCCTGGCGGTAAATATCCTCGCTAAAGCCGTAGGTCCGCAGATCGCGGTAGAGCACCACCACCTGGGCGGCGGGATTGTTTTCCTTGAGTTTTAAGGCGTTGTCCACCGCCTGGCGGCAGCAGGTCTTGCTGCAGTAGTTGAGCTCATCACCCCGGCTGCCGGCACACTGGAGCATCACCACGGAGGCCGGGGCCCGGTTCTTGGCGCGCCCGGCCAGCCGGGTGGCCAGCTCGCTCTGGGTCAACACCTTGGCCGAATACTTAACCGGGCTGCCCAGCACCTTTTCCGGGCGGTATTCACGGCCACCGGTGGCAATCACGATCACCCCGTGATCGACGGTGCTCTCTTGGGCCTCCTTGCCCTCCCCGGTCTTGATCACCGACGAGAAGTTGCCGACAAAGCCATCGATCCGCGCCAGTTCACTGTCGGTAAACAGCGCGATCTCCTGGTGCTTTTGGGCCTGTTTGATAAGTTCCTTGACCTCCCGCTCCTGGCGACCACCACCCAACTCCTTTTGCTGTTCCACCAGGGCGGTGGCGAACCCCTGGTCGGCCAGGCTCAGGGCCGCGGTCAGGCCGGCAATTCCGCCGCCGACCACCAGCGCCTTGGCGGTTACCGGTACCGTCTGTTCGGGCAACGGCTTGATATGCCGGGCCTTGGCGATCCCCATCCGAACCAGGTCGCGGGACTTATCGGTGGCGGCAACCGGCTCGTTGGCATGGACCCAGGAGCACTGATCGCGGATGTTGACCATTTCAAAGAGGCAGCGGTTAAGACCGGCATCTTTCAAAGTCTCCTGGAACAGCGGCTCGTGGGTGCGGGGGGAACAGGCGGCGATTACCACCCGGTTCAAGTTGTGCTCCTTGATCTTCTGCTTCAGCACCTCCTGGGCGTCCTGGGAGCAGGAGTAGAGGCTCTGGGCGTGGTAGACCACCCCTTCCATCCCCTCGACATACTGATCGACGTTCTCGACATCGACCACTCCGGCAATATTGACCCCGCAGTGGCAGACAAAGACCCCGATGCGGGTCTCCTCGTCATCACCCGGTTGCTGCTCTTCGGGGTAGGTCTTGACCACGTAGCCCTTGCCCCGGTCCTGCTTGGTCAAGGCCGAGATCAGACCGGCGGCGGCACTGGATTGGGTGACGCTTTCGGCAGCATCCTTGGGGCCCTGGAAGGCGCCGGCCACCACCACCCCGGGCCGGCTGGTGGCCAGCGGCGCGAAGGGCTCGGTTTTACAAAAGTTGTAATGGTTGAGCTCGAAATCGGCGCTCTGCGCCAAATTGGCGGCATCGGTCGGGGCGTCGAGCCCCACCGCCAGCACCACCATATCGTAGGCCTTGAAATGGTGGCCGCCGTCCAGGGTGGCGTAGGTCAGCTTGAGGCTCTGGCCCCAGGGCATGACATCGGCGACCCGAGCCCGGACAAACTTGATGCCCATGGCCTCGGCCCGCGCCCGGGCGGCATCGAAACCCTTGCCCTGGGTACGCAAATCCATATAGTAGATGGTGATGTCCAGCTCCGGCTCGTGCTCCTTGGCCACCATCGCTTCCTTGATGGCGTACATGCAGCAGACCGACGAGCAGTAGCCGTTGTCGCAATTTAGATCCCGCGAACCCACGCACTGGATAAAGGCCAGTTTCTTGGGATGGCGGCGGTCGGAGAGCCGCAGCAGTTCGCCTTCAAAGGGACCGGAGGCGCACAGCAGGCGCTCGAATTCCAGGCTGGTCAGGATATCGGGGTGCTGGCCGTAACTGTACTTCTCCAGCGCCGCCTCGGGTACCCGGCCAAAGCCGGGGGCCATGACCACGGCGCCGATCTGCACGGTACGTTCCTCGGCCTCTTGGGAGAAATCGATGGCCCGGGTCTGGCAGACCGAGACACAGATCTTACAGGTGCCGTGCTTGAGGTGCAGACAGGCCTCGGGATCGATAAAGTAACTGGCCGGTACCGCCTGCGGATAATCGATATGGATCGGCCGGGTCAGGGCCAGTCCCTCGTTATAGTCGTCCACCAAGTGGCGGGGACAGTATTGGGTACACATGCCGCAGGCCGTGCATTTGTCGGCGTCGATATAGCGGGGTCGCACCCGTAACCTGGCGTTGAATTTACCCGGTTTACCGGTAAGTTCCAGGAAATCGGTGTTGCTTAAAATCTCGATGTTGGGAGACCGACCGGCCTCCACCAGCTTTGGCGCCAGTATTCAGAGCGAACAGTCGTTGGTGGGGAAGGTCTTGTCCAGCATCGCCATGGCCCCGCCAATGGCCGACGCCTTCTCCACCAGATAGACATAATAACCAAGCTCCGTCAGGTCCAGGGCGGTCTGGACTCCGGCCACACCACCGCCCACCACCAGCACGGCCCCCGTCTTGTTATCCTTTGCCTTGCTCATCAAATAAAGCTCCTGATTAAGACGCGGTTAAGGAAATTGGTGTCTGACCCCAATTTCTACTCCAGTTTGGGCAGTTATGTAAGCTGGTCATCGCCCAGCACTTCCACCCGGATCGCGCACAATTTGTACTCCGGGGTCCGGGAAAGCCGGTCCAGGGCGTCCAGGGTCAACCGGTTGACCGGGGTTTCGGCGAAGTTGTAGGGCGCCGAGATGGTCCCCTCCTGGGTTTGGTCGTCACCGACTTTGGCCCCCGGCACACCACGCTGCTCGGTCCTCGAGGTCAACCGCAGCATAACGCCGTCGCTGACCCCCAGCCGCCCGGCATCGTTGGGGTGGACCTCGGCCAGGGCCTCGGGGGCGATGACGTCGATCTCCCTGGTCTTACCGGTCATGCTGCTGAAGTTGTAGCGGGCATATTCCCGGATGGTGGTAAAGAGCATGGGATACTCGCCATCCACCGGTTCCGCGGGTGGAATAAATCCCTCCGGGACAAAGAGCCCCTTGCCGCGGGTAAACTTGCCGATATGCAGTACCGGAGTGCCGGGATGATTCTCGTCGGGCACCGGCCACTGCAGACCGCCCTGCTCAAGCCGCTGGTAACTGATTCCTTTATACTGGGTCAGCAACTGGCGGACCTCGGCAAAAATATCCTCGGCCGTCTCGTAGTGCATCTGGTAGCCCATCCGCTTGGCCAGCTCACAGAAGATCTGCCAGTCCGGTTTGGCCTCCCCCGGCGGTTCCACCGCCTGGCGTACCCTTTGCACGCGGCGCTCGGTGCAGGTAAAGGTGCCGTCCTTTTCGGCGAAACAGGCGGCGGGCAGCACCACGTCGGCCATTTTGGCGGTTTCGGTCAGGAAGATATCCTGAACCACCAGGAAATCGGTCTGCTCCAGGGCCTGCTGGACATGGCAGATATTGGTGTCGGCCAGCATCGGGTCCTCGCCAAAGACATAGAGGGCCCGGATATTACCATCCAGAATATTTTCCCAGACCTCGGTGGCCGGTTTGCCGGGCCGCCGGGGCAGCCGGACCTTCCAGATCTTTTCGTAGCGGTCGAACAACTCGTCGTTGCTCAGCCCGCCGTAGCCGGGCAGGGTATTGAACAGGGCCCCCATATCGCAGGCCCCCTGGACGTTGCTCCCGGCCGGCAAGCGGGTCAACACCGTGATCCTTGACCCCCACCTTGCCGCAGAGCATGGCCAGATTGGCGATCGCTTTGACCCGGTCGGTACCGGTGGCGTAATGGGTGATCCCCATGCCGTGGAAGATGGCGTGCCGGCCGTCGGCGGCGTACATCCGAGCCGCCTGCCGGATATCCGCCGCCGGCACCCGGCAGATCTCGGCGACTTGCTCCGGCGTATAGTCGGCCACCAGGGTCCGCAATTCATCGAAATCCTCAGTGCGCTCCTCGACATATTGCTTAGCCCACAGATCCTCGGCGATGATTACCTGCATCATGGCGTTGAGCAGGGCGACATCGGTACCGGGCTGGATCGGCAGCCAGAGATCGGCCCGCTCGGCAAAGCGGGTGCGGCGGGGATCAATCACCACCATTTTGGCCCCCCGATCCAGGGCCTGATGGAGCCGCAGGCCGATGGTCGGGTGGCTGGTATCGGGGTTGCTGCCGATCATCATAAAGAGATCGGTGACCGTGGTGTCGGCGATGGAATTGGTCATCGCCCCGCTACCGAACGTGATGGCCAGACTGGCCACCGTGGGAGCGTGTCAGAGTCGGGCACAGTGATCAATATTGTTGGTACCGATCGCCGTGCGCATAAACTTCTGCATCAAAAAGTTTTCTTCGTTGGTGGCCCGGGCGCAGGAGAAACCGGCCACGGCGTCGGGGCCGTACATCGCCTTGATATCGAAGAAACGCTTGGCGGTGTAATTGAGCGCCTCATCCCAGGAGCATTCCACCAACTGGCCGCCCCGGCGGATCAAGGGTTGGGTCAAGCGGCGGCGATCCTGAACGAAGTGGAAGGCAAAGCGCCCCTTGACGCACAGCGCCCCGTAGTTGGGAGCCGCTTTGGGGTCGGCGGTGACCTCGATAATGGTGTTGCCCTTGACCTTGAGATTCATCTGGCAACCGGCCCCGCAATAAGGGCAGGTGGTCCGTACCAGCCGGGTCTCTTCGCCGGTGATGGGGATAATCTGATCCTTCTTGTTCAAGGCGCCGGTGGAACAGTTATCGACACATTTTCCGCAGGAGACGCAATTATCAAGAAAATTCAGAGTGATGCCCTGCGCCCGCCCCTTGTCGTCAAAAGAGCCGGCGGTCAATTCCAGGGCCCGATATTCGCAGGAGTTGGCGCACTTGCGGCAATAGATGCACTTGTTGAGATCGACGGTGATGGTGGGATGATCATCCCGCCGGGAATAGACGGGCACCGTACCCATCCCGGTCTTGTTGGGATCGACCCCGTGGGCGATGGCCTGCTCCTTGAGATCGCAACGATCAAAGGCGGTACAGCCGCAGGAGAGGCAACGCGCCGCCTCGTTTCTGGCCATCTGTTCGTTGAAGCCCAGTCGCACCTCGTTGAAATCCTGCACCGCCCGTTCCGGCGGCCGGGAAGGCATCTTTTCCCGCAGCTTGACTTTGACTCCTTCAAAGTTACGCAGATCGACCTGCTCAAAACTTTTGCCACGGCTGAAATTGAAGCGGCTCTCCGGCGGCTCCTTGCCCAGCCCCAGCACTTGGGCGTGGATATTATCCGCCGCCCGCCGGGCCGCCACCACCGCCTGGATCACCGAGCGGGGGCCGCTGGTGGCATCGCCGGCGGCGTAGATGCCGGACAGGTTGGTCTGGAAGTTGCGGGGATTGGATTTGATATTGTGCTTGGGCGTCAGTTCGAGCTGCTCTTCCAACTCCCCGTCGATCACCCCGTCGCGGGTGGCGCTCTGGCCCGCCGCCACCACCACCGTATCCACGGTCATGGCGATGTTGGAACCGGGAATCGCCTCGGGGAAGCGCAGTCCCTTGTCATTGGGCTCACCCAGTTTCATGCGGATCAGGTCAATATCAAGTCCCTGCTCACCCTCCCGGATGGTCACCGGTGAAGCCATCAACAGAAACTGCACCCCTTCGGCCTTGGCCTCGCCGATATTACGCTGATTGGCCGGCATCTCGGTCTGGGCCCGGGGATAGACCACGGTGACCTCCTCGACACCCCGCCGCAACAGGCAGCGGGCCGCCTCCATGGCGGTATTGCCACCGCCCACCACCATGGCTCGCTTGCCGTAATCGGCAGTTACCCCTTCGTTGACCTGGCGCAGCAGTCGCAGAGCCGGCACCACCTGCGGCAGGGAACCGCCTTCAATATCCAGCGACTCATCATAACAGGCCCCCACTGCCAGCAGAATCGCCGCAAAACCCTGCTCCCGCAGTCCCTGGAGGCTGAAATCCCGCCCCCAGCGCTGGTTGAGCCGGACCGATACCCCCAGCCGTAAAATGTTGCCGATCTCGTAATCGAGGACATTATCCGGGACCTTGTAGCGGGGCATGCCGTAGCGCAGCATACCGCCCAGCTTGGGCGCCGCCTCCAGCACCGTCACCTCGTGGCCCTGGCGGGCCAGATAATAGGCGGCGGTAAGACCGGTGGGGCCACCCCCCACCACCGCCACCTTCTGGCCGGTGGCGGCAGCGGTCTTAAGCTTGAGATCGACCTTGTGGGCCATGCACCAATCGGCGACAAAACGTTTTAAGTGATTGATGGAGACCGCTTCATCAACCAACAACCGCCGACAACGGGTTTCGCAGAAACGGGGGCAGACCCGGCCCACCGAAAAGGGAAAGGGGTTGCGCTCCATGATCAACCGCACCGCCTCTTCATACTGGCCTTTGGCGATATGGGCGATATAGCCCTGGACGTTGATCTGGCCGGGGCAGGTCAGGTTGCAAGGGGCCTTACAATCGCCGAAATGGGTCTCGGCCAGCAGGGCCAGCCGCTCTTTGCGGTGGGCCACCAGCTCCGGGCTTTCGGTGCTCACTTTAAGCCCGGCCGCGGCGGCGGTACTACAGGCCCGCACCGGGGCCTCCCGGCCTTCCACCTCGACCAGGCAGAGTTCACAGGGCACCTCCGAATTCTTGCCATCGACCTGGCAGAGGGTCGGAATCCGGATGCCGGCCCGGCTGGCGGCCTCCAGGATGGTCATCCCGGCGGTGGCGCTTACTTCCTGGTCATTTATCTGCAACGTGATATCATTCATGAGCTTTCTTCACCAATACCGCGTAATCCGGGATTATCCCGGAGTTTGTCCGCAACCGCCCCAAACGGCGTTTTTTACTCCGGCTGCCACTCCTTGAGGAATGAGGGCAGATGGCCGGCCTCCCGGGGACCGATAATGATCTTCCAGTCGGGCAGTTCCTCTTCCAATTCGCCCTTCATCGAGGCCAGATAACCGGGGATAATCAGATCCCGGTGCTTGACCTTGTCCGCCACCCCGGCCTTCTTCATGAACTGGGCGATCATATCGGCCCCGAACTTGCCGGCGGCCCAGGCGGTGAGCACGCTCAACCCTTCGGTATCCTTGATCAACAACCAGGAAGGCACCTTGCTGGACTCGATTTCGCCGTTGACGATGAAGTAGGTCAACGAGAAGTTGCAGGTCACCAGCACCGGCGAATTCTCGTCGGGGCCGTTGACCGGGTAGACATCCTCCTGGACCACCATGGGCCGCTGCGGGTCGGTGAAGATATTGAGCCGCTCCAGCAACAACGGGAACAGGGTCTCTCCCTGGAGATCGCTCAACACCAGGAGGCCGGCGTACTTGGCCAGCAGCACCGAGGCGGCCATGGTCTCCAGCAGGGGATCGTCGGCGATCTCGCAGGGGAAGGTGATGGTGGGAAAACCCAGCGGTTTGTATTTGCTCTTGATCGAGGCCCGCCGGGCCAGCACGTTGTCTTCCAAAGCGGCCTTGACGGTGCGGGCGCCGGTGTCAATCACCAGATCCTTGAGGCCGGCGGCCTGCAATTTTTCGCTGATCTCCACGGCGTTATCGACATTGCTGCCGCTGATTCCTACCGGGCAGCCGCACTCCTGGGCGACCTTGGCCAACGCCTCGGCATTCTCCAGGGTGGCGCCATGGAGCAGCGGTTTGCGCTCGCCGCACTCCTGGGCGCCGGCGGCCAGGGTGTCGGGCTGGTCACTGAGCAGAATCAAGGCGGCGTCCGGGCATTCGGCAAGCACCTTCTTGACCAGGGCGGTAAAGGAGGCGGAATCCTGGTTGGCGTCCTTGACGGCCACCAGATCGGCCTGCATCATCACCCCGACCCGGTCATAGCGCAACTCCCGGAAACGCTGCAAGCGGCCCGCCACGGCTTCGTCGTCCATGGTGGTGCTGACCAGCACGGCAATCCCCGGGGGGTTTTCAAAACGCTTTTCATGGCGGTACTGACAGGTCTCGCCACCGATGGTGAAAACATGCTCTCCCCCGCCGATTTTCACGGTCCGGATCGGCGGCGCCGAGGCCTCGCCGATCTGCTCCTTAACCTCGTCACTGACGTAGGGGCACTCGGCGATTTCGATCTGTCCGGCCGCCACCTTCATGGCAAACGCCAGACAGGTGGGGATACCGCATTCCCCGCAATTCTTCTTGGGCAGCATCTTGAGGATCTGAATTCCCGTCAAAGCCATTAGTCCGTTCCTCCTGAAGTCAACTGTATAAAACTCGATACAAGCAGATTAATTACTTATCAAACCACTGATTCCATTTCCAGGGCCGGATGCCCCACCTTCTGGAGAAATTCCAGGATCTCTTCCTCGCTGGTGCCATTTTCCTCGGTGGCGATCTTGTCAAAAAGCTCGGGGCTGCCGATGGCCTGGCAACGCTCCTGCAGTTTGTCCTGCAATTCATCCTTGAGCATCTTGGGCAACCAGACCAGCCGGGGCAGTCCACCCTCTGCCAGAAAGAGCTTGGGGCTGGTCAGGTAATGCTTGGAGACCCCCATGAAACCCGGGGTCTGGGCCCCGCCGCCGGCCATGCCGGCCAGGGTGGTAAACTTCATCCCCGACGGGGTCATCCCCATGAAATCACGATTGACCACCATAATCCCGTTGCATTGGGGCAGCATCGCGGCAATCGCCTCGAAACAGCCACAGGCGGTCATCGGGTCAACCATCAGCGAATAACAGGACAGGTCGGTCACCGCCCCGCGGGAGGCCTGGGCGACGAATTCGTTGATCCCCTGGAAGATCCCCAGGGTGGGATCCAGACACTCACCCTTGCTGATGGGCTGGTTGGGCCCGGTGGGGTTAATCTGGTAGGAGGCCTTGCCGTCCAGCCAGTTGTAGGCCCCGCACATCCCCACCCGCTCGGGGGTGATAATGCAGACATGGCTGGGGGCGAAAGACTGGCACAAGGTACAGGAGTAAAAGACCTCCTCGGTCTCGTCGGTCATCGACCCCAGTCGCTCGTCCCGGGCCTCATAGACGTTCTTGGCCATCTCAATGACCTCGTTGACCTTCTCCGTCTCGGTATAGATCTTGATCTGGATTTTGTCGACGATGCTGCCGAAATCCTGATGCAGCTTGCCGTGCAGCACCTTGCCGAGATGAGCCAGCGAAAAGCCCTTCTCGACGGCGGCCTTGCCGATCCGCAACCACATGATATCCCGCTGGCCCATATGCATCAGGCCCTGGATATAGTTGATCAGATGATGGAACTGGCGCTCCAGGATCGGCTCGTAATCGGACTGCATCTCGCGGCCGGCCACTTCCGCCAGGATCGCCAGGGGCAGATTCTGACCAGCTTCGATATCCTTGATATCCGGCCCTTCGATTATCACCTTACCGTCTTCGACCTCCTCCATCTCCTTGGAGACCAGCACCTCGACGCCGGGGGTCCGACCACCGCCGCACTCCATGAAGAGATCGTCCTTGCGGATACGTTCACCCTCAAAGGCCGGGCCAAAGGACATGGGGATATCGATCTTGGTGACGCTGACCTTGAGACCGCGAACCTCGATGGCCTTCTGGACGATTTCCTCATGGGGCACCCGGCTGACCACATGCTCGTAGGTACAGATACCGGTGGGCAGGATCTCGGGGATATCGTAATCGGAGATGGTGGGGAAACCCCAGTTGATGGCGCCGGCGGCGTTGGCGTACCACTCATCGCATACCGAACCGAAGGCCATGACAAAGGCGAAGGTCCGGTCTTTATTGTAGAGCAGGTTGCCCCGGTAATCACCGGGCTTGATGCCGCCGAAGGCCATGGCCACCCGGCAGGCAAAACCGATGGCGAAAACGGCGGTGGTATAACTGCGACCAAAGGGCACCAGCCGGGTACCCCAACCAACCTGTACCCCCTGCTTCTGCAACTGCTCGGGCATGCTCAAGCCGTCGGTCTGGTCATGCATGAAGATATAAAGGTTTTTCTCCTGCAACTCCAGGGCGATCTTGCTGGCCATTTCAGGGTCGGCGGGAGTCCCCATGATGGCGGCAAAACCCGGGGCCGAACCATCGACGAACTCGACCCCCCTTTTGCGGAAGATGACGTCATCGGCGGCCCCCAGCCAGAGGTTTTCCGGCAACGGGTCTTCGGTCTTGGTGTAGAATTCGGGCTCCTCGAGGTAACGGATGGCCTCGTACATCTCCTCGGCAAAAAAGGTGGCCATTCCCGAATCAAGAGCCGGGGCCAAGTAGGGCAGCCAGAGATTGTCGCTGACCTGCTCGGGCAGCAACTTGCGGCACTCGGCGAAGATATCCTTCATATCCCCCAGGGTCTCCACCTTGGCGCCCAGCATGCTGTAGATGATGGGCAGAAAGTAGCCGGTGTTGGGAAAGGCCACCGCCTGCTCGGGGCCGTACTTCTCAAGGGCCGCCTGATAGCGCTCCTCGGTCATTTCGATAATCTTGTGAGCTCCCCGGATGGCGGCAGAACAGATAATCTTGGACATTGCATTCTCCTTTTACTCTTGGTCGCAAGGTGCAGTGCTGCTGAACGGTTACGGCCCGTTAAGCCAGCGGTCGTTGGCCCTGGTGAACGCTTACGTACTGGACGTTTAGCCGCGTAAACCCTTGATCAGGGACTTGGTCAGGGCGATGGCGCGGGGGTGGCGCATTACCAGCACATCGCCGCCGGCCACCAGCATACAGGAAGCGGTCACGGCCTCCATCAGCACGCCCCGGGTTTCCTGGTCGCCCAACTGTTCGTCGCTGGGCAACTTGCACTCCTTGGCCTTCCAGACCTCACGGCCCAGGCTACAGATAAAGGGCTGTTGCAGCTTTTCATCCTTCTGGGTCAGGGCGGCCAAGCGAATCCGCTCCATGACCGAATAGCTGTACTCGATACCGTAGCCCAGCGCCCCAATGGAGGGGTCGATCAGGACGCTGTCCAACGACATGCCGAGATTCTCCAGCAGGATATTGAGCTGCTTGGCCAGGTTGACGTCGATGGGGGAAGAAGCCACCACCGGGTGCCCAAAGGCCATGGCGGTGGCCCCCAGGGAGCGGTAATTGCTGTCCTCCAGCGGCGCCAGGCAAACCTTTTTATCGCCGATCACCGAGGTCAACTCCCGCAGGGACTCGGTATCCTTTTCGGCGTTGCCGCAACCCCAGACGATGATCGGTACATCCACGGCGTCTACCACCTCGGCGGCGGTCTTGGCGGCCTCCGAAGCGGGCCGGTTCAAACCGTTGGGATCGGTGCTGACCAGGGAGATACAAAGGGCCTCGGCCTGGTATTCATTGACGCATTTGCGGGCCCAGGCCACCGGGTCATCCAGGACATCGGCAAAATGGCGGGTCAGGGTCTCCGGCCATTCCTCGGGTTTAACATCGGGAATCTCCATGGCGATCAGGGGCTCATGCTCCATCTTGCCTTCAAAGAGATAGAAAGGCATGGAGTTGGTGCCGCCGACGGTGACGCTATGTTCCCCGTTGCCCAGCTTGACCTCGCGGATGGCGCCCGAGTACTGCTGGGCGTAGGTTTCGGCGGGGACCTTGGAGGCCCGCTCGGCCAGAGTGGTCTTTTCCAGCGCCAGCTCACCGGCGCTCAATTCGCCGGCCGCGGCGGGCTTGGCCGCCGGTTTGGCTGCCGCCTCCGGCTTACTCTCCGCGGCTGGTTTGGCCGCCGCTTCCTGCTTGCTCTCCGCGGCTGGTTTGGCTGCCGCCTCCGGCTTGGCTTCCGGGGCCGGGGCGCTCTTCTCACTCGGCTTGGCGGCTTCGGCACCCTTGGCCTCGGCTTCCTGCTTGGCCTTTTCGGCTTGCTGGGCTTCTGCCGCTTTTTTGGCTTCCTCGGCCTTTTTAGCCTCTTCGGCCTTGCGGGTTTCGTCCGCCTGTTTGGCCTCCGCCGCCTGCTTGGCCTCGGCGGCGGCCTTGGCCTCCACCGCGGCCTTGTCTTCCGTCGCCGCCGGCGCTGCCGGGGGTGCCGGAGCGGCTGGAGCGGCTGGAGCCGGGGAAGCCGCCGGGGCCTTGGGGGTTGCCGGGGCGGCAGATGCTGCCGCGGCGCTGGAAGCCGGCTCCCGTTTGAGGACCGCTTCGGCGCCGGCGAACTGGGCCAGGGCGTCAAATTGATCATCGGAGAGGTTAAAGGCCTTCTTCAAAGCCGCAAGTCCCTGGCGCACCGATTCCAGCGCCATCTGACGTTCTTTTTCGTTCATCTCATCTTCTCCCGCTTCCGCTGATTGAACCTCGGTTTGCTCACTGGTGGCGGCCTCGCCACCCGCCTGGGCCCCTATCTGAGCCGCCTGCCGCCGGGCGGTGGCGACAATTTCTTCGGCCTGCTGGCGGGCGGCGGCCAGTTCGGCTTCGCCGGCTTCCGGGGCGGCCGGTGCCGCGCTGCCAACGGTAACCGGGGCTGCGCCCGGCGCGACCAGCGCCGGTGTCTCTTGATCCTCAACCACCGGCCGCTCTTCCAGGCCGGCCCGCTTGACAATCTCCGCCACCGCCGCTTCCCATTCGATGGCCATCACGTGGACCCCGGCTACTCCCTTGATCTCCCGGCACTGGCGGATGATATCGACACAGATCTCGATTCCTTCCTCTTCCTTGTCCTTGGCTCCCTGCAGGCGTTTGATCACCTCGTCGGTGACATCCAGCCCCGGCACGTTGTTTTTCATATAACGGGCCATACCCAGCGAGCGCGGCGGGGTTACCCCGGCCAGGATATAAACCTGCTCATCAAGCCCCAGATCGCGCACCGCTTCCATGAATTTGGCAAAACGCTCGACGTTGTAGATGATCTGGGTCTGGACGAAATCGGCCCCGTTTTTAACCTTCTTGGCCAGCCGGGCGGCCCGGAAAGCCTCGTTGGGTGCGGCAAAGGGGTTGGCGGCACAGCCCAGGAAGAGTCGGGGCTCATGGCTTTTGATTGCCTCGCCGCACTGGAACTTTTGCTCATCACGGAGATCCCGCATCATGCCCAGCAGCTGGATCGAATCGAGATCAAAGACCCCTTTGGCGCCGGGATGATTGCCGAATTTCTGATGATCACCGGTCAGGCAGAGCAGATTCTTCAACCCCAGGGCGCTGGCCCCCAGGATATCGCTCTGCATGGCCAGCCGGTTGCGGTCCCGGCAGGTCATCTGGACCACCGGCTCCACCCCTTCGGAGTGGGCCAGCAGGCCGGCGCCAATACTGGACATGCGGACAATGGCGGTCTGGCAGTCGGTAATATTGACCGCGTCCACCTTACCCTTGAGCAACCGGGCCTTCTCCCGGACCACTTCCGGATTACCGCTCTTGGGCGGCCCCAACTCGCCGGTAACGGCAAACGCTCCGGACTTGAGTACTTTTTCCAGGCGAGAACCGGCTTTCATCGCTGTATCCATATCGTCAAATCATCCCTTCTCTAAGTTAACAGTTCCAGCCGGGGCGCTTAAGCCGGGCCATGGCAGCCGGCGTCAGGCAGCGCGCCGGTTGAGAGATCACGCCGCATGGCCATGTCAAACAGCACCCGCTCGCCCTTCTTGTTAATGCCCAGGGCCTCGCGCTTGGCCTCGATCTTGGCGACCATCAACTCGGCCAGCTTCTGGGGGTCGGACTCCACGTTCCAGTGGGCCCCCAGGGGTCCCATCAACTCTTCCAGCAGGTACTTGTTGAAGCGTTTGGCCCCGGAAGTCGGCAGATCCTGGAAAACCACCTGGGCGCCGCTGGCCACGAAATACTGGCCGATGGCCACCGCCTTCTCGCTCATCCACAACGGGGCGGTACCGATGGCCGGCAAATCGGAGATATCCTCGCCCAGACCACCTTCCCGCACCATTTCGGTGGCGGCGATCAAGATCCGAGAGTTGTCGACACAACTGCCCATATGGAGTACCGGCGGCATCCCCACGGTCTCGCAGATCTCGGCCAAGGAGTCGCCGCAATACTTGGCGGCCTCGGGGTTGACCAGTCCGGCCCGGCCCAGGGAAGTGGCGGCGCAACCGGTGGCCAGCACCAGGATGTTGTTCTTCAGCAGATGGCGGGCGATGACCTCGTGGGTGTCATCACTCAGCTTGAAATTGTCGCAGCCGACGATAACCCCGACCCCGCGGATCCGACCGTTGATGATGTTGTCGTTGAGCGGCCGGTAGCTGGCGCGGAAACTGCCGCCCAGCATATGGTTGATGGTCTCATGGCTGAAACCCACCACCACGTCGAGTTTCCTTTCCTCGGGGATATAGCATTCGCCCCGTTTCTTATAGTTCTTGATGGCGTGGCTGAGGATCCGCTTGGCGGACTCCAGGGCCTCCTCTTCCTCAAACTGGATATGGACCCCGCCGGGCATCTTGGCCCGGTAGTTGGTGGTGATGATATCGGTATGGAAGTTTTTGGCCACCTGCCCCACCGACTCCATGACGCACTGGACATCAACCACCATCGCCTCGACGGCCCCGGTGGCCAGGGCGATCTCCTGCTGGACGAAACCGGCGGCCACCGGAATGCCCCGGCGCATCAGGATTTCGTTACCGGTGCAGCAGACCCCGGCCAGGTTGATCCCCTTGGCCCCCTGTTTTTTGGCCAATTCAAGCATTTCCGGGTCCTGGGCGGCGATGCAGAGGGCTTCGGCCAGCAGCGGCTCATGGCCATGCACCGTGACGTTGACCTGATCGGGTTTGAGCACCCCGAGATCGACAATGGCCCGGCGGGGCACCGGGGTGCCGAACATGATATCGGTAAGTTCGGTGGAGAGCATTGAGGAGCCCCAGCCGTCGGCCAAGGCGCAGCGGGAGGCCTGGAGCATGATGTTTTGATAATCCTGATCCACCCCCATATGGGTGCGGTGCATCATCTCCACCACCTCGCGGTCCACCCCGCGGGGGAAGATCTCCAGCTTCTGCCAGAGCTCCTGGCGCTTGGGCGCGGCCCGGCTGAGCATGGTCAAGGGCTGGCCGTCCTGCTTGCCGAATTCGGCCAGGGCCTTTTCCCCCAGCTCCCGGGCGATCTCGTTGATCTCCCGCTCCTCGGTGGCAATACCGAAGACTTCGGCCAGGGCCTTGAGCTTGCCCACGTCCTTGATCTGGTGCGTCCCTTCTCCCTTGGCGGCATCGATAAAGCCCCGCACCATCTCCCGGGCGTGATCGGTGTGAGCGGCGGTCCCGGCGGCGACGATGCGGGCGAAGTTACGGGCGGCCACGGTATCGGCGGTGGCGCCGCAAACCCCGACCATATCGTCGATGCCGTCGATGATCTGACACGGCCCCATGTTACAGTTCCGGCAACAGGTGCCGCCGGAACCAAAGAGGCAGGCGCTCATCCCCCGGCTCTTGACCCGGTCGTAGGCGGTAATCACATTCTGAGCCGGCGCCTGGGCCAGAACTTCCTTGCTGGAGGCACAGGTAATCTCCGGGCACTCCTCACATCCATTTCTTTTGATAGCCATATGGTCCCTCTTTTTTACGAATACCGTGTCCCTAAAACCCGGGAGCGCTCGCGTCTACACCCCGGCGGCCTGGCGGGCGGCCTGGACGGTGTTTTTCATCAGCATGGTAATGGTCATCGGGCCGACCCCACCGGGCACCGGCGTAATGCAGGAAGCCTTTTCCTTGACCGCCTCGAAATCGACATCACCGGCCAGGATCGCCTTGCCGGACTCGCTGACCCCCATCCGGTTAACCCCGACATCGATAACCGCTACCCCATCCTTGACCATGTCGGCGGTGAGCATCTTGGGCACCCCGACGGCGGCGATGACGATATCGGCCCTTTTGGTGTGGGCGGCGATATCCTTGGTCCGGGTATGGCAGAGGGTAACGGTGGCGTTGCCGCCGTCGCGTTTCTGCAACATCAGGTTGGCAATCGGTTTGCCGACAATATTACTGCGGCCGATGATCACCACCTCGGCGCCGCTGGTTTCCACCCCGCTGCGGGTCAGCATCTCCAGTATACCATGGGGGGTGCAAGGCAGAAAGCACTGTTCACCCAGCACCATGCGGCCGACATTGACCGGGTGGAAGCCATCGACATCCTTGTTGGGGCTGATGGCATCCAGCACCTTGGCCTCGTCGATATGCTTGGGCAGCGGCAACTGGACCAGGATTCCATTGACCTTGGGGTCGTTGTTGCATTTGTTCACCAACTGCAGCAACTCGCTTTCGGGGGTATCGGCGGGCAGAGTGATCTGTTCGGAATAGATGCCCAGTTCCTTGGCGGTCTTGTTCTTGGCCGCGACATAGGACTGGGAGGCGGGGTCCTCGCCCACCAGAATGGTGACCAGGCCGGGGACCACCCCGTGCTTATCCTTGAGTTCGGCGACCTCCTGCTGCAACTCCGCCCGGATGGTCTTGGCCACTTCGGTTCCGCTGATAATCTTGGCACTCATAGCTTGCTTCCCTCCTGTAATCTTATAATTTTGGCGCCGGGCACAGTTTCCCCCCTTCGTTTTCGCGGGCCGTCCGCGACCCGGAAAGCACACTGTGGGGCATCCCGAACTATGTCTATAACTGCTTAAGGGGTATTAAAACTGCGAACCGGAGTCAGAACATTTAACGAATTTCTATTCCATTTTCAAGCGCTTTCCAACCGGGGCAATGGCGGCAAGAGCGTCGTACTATAGCCGGCTTAGCCGGCTCGACTACTATATCTTGACACCTTGCCAAGGCTGACCACCACCGGTGGTGGCTATACGCCACTCAAGGGACGTTGGCAGAGCAACCGGGGGATGTTTCGGTATTACAAAAAAAATGAATGTATGTTCAGTTGTCCTAGGCCGCCGGCCGGCTGCGCTCGCTGGCCAGCTTGACGATGATGCTGTTGGCCTGCCCCAGGCGGCTGACCAGGGTTTTGAAGAGATGCTTGCCGACCTCGGGGTATTTCTCGATCACCTCCATCAGCTTATCGCCTGGAAATCGCTTGATTTTGCAACGCCCCCGGGCCATGATGGTGGCGCTGCGGGGCTCCCCGGAGATGGCGCTCATCTCGCCGAAATATTCTCCCGGTTCGGTGATCTCGGCGATCTTCTTGCCGTCGCGGACCACCAGCAACGCCCCGTGCACCAGCTTGAAAAAATCCTTGTCGCTGTTGTTCTGGCGGATAATCATATCGCCATCCTGGTATTCCTCGATGTCGGGATGGACCAGATAAGCCGGCAGACTCTCCTCGGTGACCACGGTGCGGCGCAGCACCTCCTCGATACTGGTCACTCCTTCCCGGATTTTCTGCAGGCCGGCCTCCCGCAGGGTGTTCATCCCTTCCTGGATGGCGATCTTGCGCAACTGATCCTCGGGCACCGAAGCGGCGATCGCCTTGGCCACCTCGTCGGTGACCTCCATCAATTCAAAAAAACCCACCCGCCCCTTGTAGCCCAGGCCGTTACAGGCGGGACAGCCCACCGGCCCGTAGATTTCCAGCTTATCCAGCTCGTCGTCGTCAAAGCCCATCTTGACCAGTTCCTGCTTATCCAGGGTGGCCATGTCCACCGGCGCCTTGCATTTGGGGCAGAGCCGGCGGGCCAGGCGCTGGGAAAGCACCATGGTCAGGGCCGAACTCAACATGTAGGGGGCCACCCCAATGTCGACCAAGCGGCCGATGGTGGCCGGACAGTCGTTGGTATGCAGGGTGGAGAAGACCAGATGGCCGGTCATCGCCGCCTTGATGGCGATCTCGGCGGTTTCCATGTCGCGGATCTCACCGACCATGACGATATCCGGGTCCTGGCGGAGGAAGGCCTTGAGCGCCGCGGCAAAGGTCATCCCCACCTCGTTGATGACGTTGACCTGGTTGATCCCCTTGAAGTTGAACTCCACCGGGTCCTCGGCGGTGAGGATCTTGATATCCTCGCTGTTCAGGGAGTTCAAGGCCGAATAGAGGGTAACGGTCTTGCCGCTACCGGTGGGGCCGGTGACCAGCAACATCCCCTGGGGCTGACTGATACAGCGTTTAAGCGTTGCAAAGGTTTTTTCTTCAAAACCCAGTTTGGTGAGATTGACGTTAAGACTCTCTTTGTCGAGAATCCGCATGACGATGGACTCGCCAAAGAGGGTGGGCAGGCTCGAAACCCGGAAATCAACCGCCCTATTGCGCCCCAGCTTGATCCGGATCCGGCCGTCCTGGGGCACCCGGCGCTCGGTGATATCCAGCGAGGCCATGATTTTGATTCTGGAATTAAGGGCGTTTTTGATCGACAAAGGCAGATTCATCGCCTTGAACAGCGAACCGTCCAGGCGGTAACGGACCTGGAGGTTTTTTTCGTATGGCTCGATATGGATATCGCTGATCCCGTCCTTGACCGCCTTGACCAGGATCCCGTTGACCAGCTTGATAATCGGGGCATCGGTGGCCGCGAACTGCTCGCCGCCGCTTTCCTCCTCGAAACTCGCCAGCTCCATGCCCTCGGCGGCCTCGGAGGCCAGGCTGCCGAAGTCATCGATCTGAGTCACCGGCACATCATCTTCGACCTGCTGCCCTTCCGCCGGCCCGGTCAGTTTCTGGTACTCCTCGTCGCTGATCTTGTAATGGGTCCGGTAGGCCTCGATGATATCCGCCTCGGTGGAGACACAGACGGTAAGCGGCATCTTCACTTCCGCCTGCAGATTCTCCACCGCCCCGGTGTCGGTGGGCTCGGCCATGGTCACTTGCAGCTTTTTGCCGATGAGCCGCAACGGGAAGGCCAGGTATTTGACGGCGGTCTCATAGGGCAGCTTTTCCAGGGCCTCGGGCTTGGGCGGCTCCCGGGAGATCACCACCGGCTGGTAATTATGCTGCCGACTTAAGAAATTAAAAACAGTATTGTCATCGACATGACCCAGCCGCAACAGGATTGAGCTGAGTCGGCCGCCCCTTTTCTTCTGCTCGGCCAGGGCCTCGTCGAGCTGGCCGCTGCTGACCTGCCCTTCCTTGCGCAGCAATTCACCGATCTTAACCTTGCCGGCCCCGGATTGATCCTTGACCGAAGCGCGCAGAGTGGATTTGGAAGGTGCCTGTACCATGGGCGTGACCTGTGTCCGTAGTGGAAGTAAAAAGCGTTGGCCCCGATCCCTAAACCAGAATCGTCGACCACCAAACCACTCATAAATAGCAAAGAACCACCCTGACAGGCAAGGATATTTAGTAAACCGGCCGGGCTCCCAACAAAAAAAGGGCGCCCAGCCCGCTTACGCGGTCCGGACGCCCTTGGCGACTGTGGTGACGTTAACTGTTTACGGGTAACGAACCCGCAACGGGTTACCCTAGAACAGCCCCTTGACCTTGCCGGTCTCGGTATCGACGTCGATCCGACGGTAGGCCGGATCGGAACCGGTACCGGGCATCAGGCTGATGGTACCGGCCACCGGGACCACAAAACCGGCCCCCTTGTAGGTGAGGATATCCCGCACCGGCAGAGTCCAGCCCTTGGGCACCCCTTTGAGGGCGGGATCGTGGGAAAGCGACAGATGGGTCTTGACCATACAGGTACCCATCTCCTTCATATCCGGATCGGCCTCCATCCGCTTGAGCTTGGCCTGGGCGTCGGGGGTATAGCTGACGCCATCGGCCCCGTATACCTCTTTGGCAATCAGTTCGATCCGTTTTTCCAACGGCGTTTCCAACTCGTAGAGGAAACGAAAATCGTTCTCCTCCTCGCAAGCATCGACCACCGCGTCGGCGAATTCCAGGGCGCCGTCGCCACCCTGCTCCCAGTGGCGGCTCAGCGCCACCCGGGCGCCGGCGGCCTCGCAAATCCGGCGTACCGCCTTGATCTCGTTGTCGGAGTCGGTATGGAAGGCGTTGATGCAGACCACCGGGTTGATGCCGGCCTTCTTGACGTTCTCGATATGGTGCAGCAGGTTCTTGCAGCCCTCTTCCACCCAGCCGACGTTCTCCTTGCCGTACTCCTCGGGCATCGGCTTACCCGGCACCGGGATCGGCGCCCCGCCATGGCACTTGAGGGCCCGGATGGTGGCCACCACCACCGCGCAATGCGGTTTAAGACCGGAGAAGCGGCACTTGAGGTTCCAGAATTTCTCAAAGCCGATATCGGCCCCGAAGCCACTCTCGGTAACGTTGTAGTCGGCCAGCTTGAGCCCCACCCGGTCGGCGATCACCGAACTCTGGCCGATGGCGATATTGGCAAAGGGTCCGGCATGGACCACCACCGGCTGGCCTTCCAGGGTCTGCATCAGGTTGGGGTTCAAGGCCTCGACCATCCAGGCGGTCATGGCGCCGTCCACTTCCAGATCGGCGGTGGTGATCGGCCGATCCTGCTTATCGTAGGCCACCACGATCTTGCCGATCCGCTCCCGCATATCCTTCAAATCCCGAGCCACCGAGAGGATGGCCATGATTTCGGAACTCACGGCGATGGAGAACTTACTCTGCATATTGAAGCCGTCCATCTTGGCGCCCTGGCCGATGGTGATATTACGCAGGGCCTGGGCGCAGAAGTCGATGATCCAGCCAAATTCCACCTTCTTGGGGTGGATATCCAGCCGCTTGAGGTTACGCTTGGCCAGTTGCTCGTCGGTATAGTTGGCTTCGTGCTGCATCCGCGAGGTCAGGGCCACCATGCCCAGGTTGTGGGAGTTCATGATGGCGTTGATATCACCGGTGAGCCCCAATGAAAAGGGAGTCAGCGGAATACACTGGGCCAGGCCGCCGCCGGCCGCCGAGCCCTTGATATTCATGGTCGGGCCGCCGGAAGGCTGCCGGATGGCGCCGATTACCGACTTGTTACGTTTACCCAGGCCCTGCACCAGACCCATGGCACAGGTGGATTTGCCCTCGCCCAGGGGGGTCGGGGTGATGGCGGTGACATCAACATACTTGCCATCGGGCTTGTTCTTGCTGCGTTCCAGGATCTTGCGGTAATCGAGCTTGGCGACATAGTGGCCCTGGGGCAGCAGCTCCCCTTTTTCCATGCCCAGCTGTTCACCCAGCTCGTAGACGGTCTTCATGCGGCTTTCCGCCTCTTCCGCGATTTCCCAGTCGGCGTGTTTGGTTGGATCAAGCGCCATGGTTACCCTCCTTCGTCAATTGATTGGTCTTGAAAAGTTGCCCGGAGAAGTTCCGGAACCGCTATAAACTTTATTGTGCAGCTTGAATATCGCTTAATATGGCCGGATAGCGCTGTTGCAAGGCCGCCAGCAACGGCTTGATCACCTCCCGCATGGAGGGCTCCGCCCCCTGGCTGCTGCGCAGTCGCAGGATATGCCGCCACTCCAGCAGGTTGGCATACACGATAATTTCGGTTTTGCAGGAATTGGGCAGCACGGTGCGGGCCGCCTGCGGCGAGGCGGTGTCCAGCAACCGCAGATAGGCTTTCTCGGTCTCCTCCATGCAATGTTGCCAAAGCTGGAACTCGGCGCTGCCTTCCTCGAAAAAGAGCGGCTTGATAAAGGTAACCTCGTTGCCGAACTTGTCCTGGGAATAACGGCAGTAGCGCTGGCTCTCCTGGAGGAAGGAACAGGGCCGGTGGCGGACCAGTTCGTGGGTCACCGCCCGGTTGGTGACAAAACGGACCGCCAGGTGGCGATGCTTGGCCAGCAGTTCCGGCGGCAGGGCCTCCACTTCGGCTAAGGAGACTTTTTCCACTTCCACCCCGGTCTGGGGCAGAAAACCGCGCTTGCCGGCGAGATCAAAAAAAAACAGGGGGTGACGGGCGGCCAACACGGCGGTGAGCGCCTTGACCAGCTTGACCTGCGGCCAGTCCATATACATCTCGCGAAAGGCCCGCACGGTGCCGCTGATCAGCAAACTTTTTTCCTTTTTGACCGGCCGGTCGATCTGCAGAAATTTGGGCTGGGCGGCGAAGAACTGATCGATCATCGTCTCGGTGTCACACCACAGCCGGACGGTGAGGGCCGCCATTTCCAGCACCGAGTTGTGACCGTGCTCCATGACCCGGCGGATAAAGGGCTCACAGGAAGCGGCGGTGATCTTGTCCTCGCTTTTGTAGCAGAGCCGCCCGCAGAGTTCGATACGTTCGGCCATGCTCCGTTGGTCAAGATCGTCCAGAATGGTAAATGAAGCCGGCACGATACGCATAATCTCAGGTTCTCCCCCGCTTACTGCTGATAACTGTTCAGGAGCAGGCGCACTGGGCACCGCCCACCGCACCTTTATGGCTTTCGTGCCAGAACGGCGACATGGCCCGCAGGTTGGCGATAATATCCGGCAGTTTGGCCAGCACGAAATCCACTTCTTCTTCGCTGTTGTAAACGCTGAGACTCAAGCGCACCGAACCGTGGGCGGCGGTGAACGGCACCCCCATGGCCCGCAGCACGTGGGAAGGCTCCAGGGAACCCGAGGTGCAGGCCGAACCCGAGGAGGCGCAGATATTGTACTGGTCAAGGTGCAGCAGGATCGCCTCCCCTTCGACATATTCAAAACTGATATTGGTGGTGTTGGGCAGCCGCTGCTCGGGATGACCGTTGCGCAGGGCGTTGGGGATTGTGGCCAGCAGCCCCTCCTCCAGCTTGTCGCGCAAGTGCCGCACCCGGCCGTTTTCCTCCTCCATCCGGGCGGCGGCCAACTCGCAGGCCTTGCCCAGGCCGATAATCGAGGTGACGTTCTCGGTGCCGCCCCGCTTGCCCTGTTCCTGATGACCGCCGATGATCAACGGCGCAAAAGGCGCGCCCTTGCGGACATAAAGGGCCCCGACCCCCTTGGGGGCGTGGAGCTTGTGGCCGGAAATGGCCAGGAAATCAATGACCGACTCACCCATGTTAATGGGGAGCTTGCCCACCGCCTGCACCGCATCGGTGTGAAAGAGGATACCGCGACTCTTGGCGATCCTGGCCATCTCCTCCACCGGGAAAATCACCCCGGTCTCGTTATTGGCCCACATCACGCTGACCACCGCCGTATCGTCGGCCAGGGCCGCTTCATAGCGGTCCATATCCAACATCCCCTGGCTGTCCACCGGCAACTGGGTGACCCGATGCTGGTGCCCGGTGAGTTTATCAAGTTGCTCGCAGAGATTCTTGACCGCCGGGTGTTCGACCCGGCTGGTGACGATATGGCGTTTTTCCGGATTGGCCTGCAGGGCAGCCAGAATGGCGGTGGAATCGCTTTCGGTGCCGCAACTGGTAAAGATCACCTCTTCGGAGAGGGCCCCGATCAACTCCGCCACCTGCTGCCGGGCCCGGCTCAGCTTGCGGCCGACCTGGCCGCCGAAATTGTGCATCGAGGAGGGATTGCCGTAAAGCTCGGAAAAATAGGGCAGCATCTCCTCCAGCACCTCGGGGGCGACCCGGGTGGTGGCGTTGTTGTCCATGTAGACCACCGGTTCCGGCGCCTGTTGCTGGTCGGCCATTTAGCGTTCCTCCTCGACGATCAGGCTCTCGAGCACCTGTTCGCGCAATTTCTTTCTCGACATATTCCTTGAGGGTGGTGCGGGATTTCTTGCAGCTGCCGCAGGCCCCGCGCAACGAGACGGTGACATAATCGCCATCCAGATCGACCAGTTCGATATCGCCACCATCCTTGCGTAAAGTCGGCCTAATTTCCCGATCCAACACATCCTCGATCAATTTGATCTTGCGGACGTTGGTCAAACGGGGCTGGCGCTGGTCGGGAATCACCTGGCTGAGGTCCTGGCGCTCTTCGGCCAGGATCTCCGCAAGGCGATCAACGCAACGGCCGCAGCCGCCGCCGGCCTTGGTGTAGTTGGTGATCTCCTCGACGCTTTTAAGCTTGTTTTCCTTGATCGCCCGACGAACCTCCAGATCGGTGACCCCGAAACATTCACAGACCACCTCGCCTTCGGCCATGGGCAGCGGAATTCCACGATAATTGGCAATCGCCGCCTCCAGGGCCTCGCGCCCCATCACCGAGCAGTGCATCTTTTCCTTGGGCAACCCGCCCAGGGCGTTGGCAATATCCTCGTTGGTGATCTTTTCGGCCTCTTCCAGGGACATGCCCTTGATCATCTCGGTCAAGGCGGAAGAGGAAGCGATGGCGCTGGCACAGCCGAAGGTCTTGAATTTGGCGTCGGCGATCCGGCCGTCATCCCCCAGTTTAAGGTAGAGCTTCAAGGCATCGCCACAGGCCAGAGAACCGACCTCGCCGATCCCATCGGCATCGGGGATCTCGCCGACGTTGCGGGGATTCATAAAATGGTCCCGGACCTGGTCCGTATATTCCCACATAGAGGATATCTCCTCGAAAAAACTGGTTTAAAACAAAATAATCAAACACCGGCACTACACCCCAAGGTGAAACCGCCAGCGCCATTTTCCAGGCAAACCCTGGTATCGTAATTTGTCCCGCTTTAAAAATCAACGTAAACCTTCTCGGGCCGCCATTCGGTGGAAATTGGGGTCATACACCAATTCTCTCGTAAAAACACATCCGGCTGGAACCGGATTTTTTGGCTTTATACATGGCCTGATCTGCGGCTTGCAGCAGAGCGGCAGGAGAGGATGCGTCCTGCGGGTAGAACGTGATCCCAATGCTGACGGAAATCCGGACAGGCTGTTGCGCGATGGAGAAGGGCATCGTGAGTGCATCAATAATCTTCTGGGCCACAAGCTCAACATCCTTGCGCTGCTTAACACCGATGAGAATCACGGTGAATTCATCGCCGCCCATACGGGCAACCGTATCCTCCGCCCGGAGACAATCAGTAAGGCGCGCTGCTACTTCAGAGAGTAAACGGTCCCCCGCTTCATGGCCGAGGGTATCATTGATTTCCTTGAAGCCATCAAGATCCATGAAAAGTACGGCAAGAGACAGGCTATTGCGCTGTGCATGTTTGATCTCCTGTTCCAGCCGATCCAGAAAAAGACGTCGATTCGGCAACCCGGTCAGCAGGTCATGGTAGGGAATTGTGCAATATGACTGCTTCGGCGTTGCCTGTTCGGTAATATCCCGGGAAATGCAGACAATCGCTTCGGTCTTTCGATCCTCGTCCAGCACGGGCGCAAGCAGATACTCAAACCTTTCACCCTGACCGGAAGCGAAAGTGTGGGTGAACTTACCGCGGTAGGTAGACTGGTCAGCAATCACCTTTTCAAGATTGCGCTGGAAGTCCGAGGCGAACGAAAACCCGAGGTCAAAGGTGGATTTTCCGATGATCGCCTCGGGCTCCAGAGCGAAAAGATCAGCGGTGGCCTTGTTTGCATAAACAAATCTGCCCTCGAGATCCAGGACATAAATCGGATCAGGAGAAGTGACCAGGATAGCGCCGAACAGCCGGGTTTCCATCTCTTTTTCGGTCGCGTATTGCTCCAGCGATTCGGCAACGGCCTGGTCGATCGCTTCATGGAACCTGGTGAGGTCTTCAAGCTGTTGGCCGGAAATCGTTGGGTAGGCTTTGGTCCAGTGTGAGACCACGCTCGCACGCAGGGCCCGAAATTCGGACACGGTCTCCATGACGCTGAAGCCGCTGGCATGTCGATCGCCACCGTGCACTTCAGCCCAGGACTCCTCTCCGTTCTCCGCCCCACGGCCTTTCGATTTGGCGGCCTGTTCAGCCTTGCTCTGGTGGGTATCGAGATCGTCGGCAATCTCCAGAAGCATGTCCCGGGCGTGGTCGCGTAGCCCGATCTTGCCCATATGCCTGGCATTCAGGATGTCTTTGGCAAATTCTTCCCAATCCTGGAGAATCGGCTCCATTTTTGCCCGGATAAAATCAGCTAACCGCTTGCTCATCTGCTTTCCTCTCACTTTTTTCTCTCTCGTAATCCTTCTCGGGCCGCCATTCGGAGCAGCCTTAAGCCGCCGCGTCTTTTAAATTCTCTCTAATCTTGGCAAATTCACTCTCCACGGCAAGAAAAGCCTCCACGACGGCGGGATCGAAGTGACCGCCATCTTCTTCAATGATTTTGCAGCTTTTTTCATGGGTGAATGCCTCCTTGTAGGGTCGCTTCGAGCGCAAGGCATCGTAAACATCCGCCAAGGCCATGATGCGGCCGCTCAAGGGGATATCTTCGCCCACAAGCCCGTCGGGGTAGCCGCTGCCGTCCCATTTTTCGTGGTGGGACCGGGTCAGGGCAATCCCCATATTGATGAAGGCATTATCCGGATACCTGTGTTGCACCGCTTGCAGGGTCGTCGCTCCGATGGTGGCATGGGTCTTCATGATCTCGAATTCCTCGGGGGTAAGCTTTCCGGGTTTAAGGAGGATATTGTCGGCAATGCCGACCTTGCCGATGTCGTGGAGCGGAGCGGCATGATAGATATCTTCTATGAAGAGATCAGTGATGCTTTCGGCGTAGCGGTTATTTTCCCGCAGTTTTTGGGCGATAATCCGGCAAAATACCTGGGTGCGCTCAACATGTTGGCCAGTCTCTTCATCCTTGTGCTCCGCCAGTTTGGATATGGCAATGATGGTAGCCATTTGCGAAGCTGCAATCTCTTTTACCTTTTCCCGGACCAGATCCTCTAGCTGGAAATTGTGTTTTTCCAATTCCCGCCGCACCCGACCTAGTTCAAGGTGGGTCTTCACCCGTGCCAGCACCTCCGCTTCCTGGAAGGGCTTGGTCACATAATCCAGGCCGCCCGCGGAAAAGGCCTTGACTTTATCGTCGGTGCCGTCCAAGGCGCTGATAAAGAGCACCGGAATGTCCTTCAGGTTTTCGTCGGCCTTGAGTCGCCGGCAGACCTCGAACCCGTCCATCTCGGGCATCATGATGTCCAGCAGAATCAAATCCGGCGGATTTTTGGCGGCGGCCTTCAGGGCCATGGCACCGCGCGGGAACTGCATCACCCGGTAACCCCGACCCTGAAGTATCTCATCCAGAAGCTTGAGGTTGGCCGGAATGTCATCAACCACCATGATGGTCGCTGTCTTGTTCTCGTTATTCATCGGGTTCTCCTTCTTCCTGTTTTGTCAATACCTGGGTGAGTGTTTCGTAGTCGTACTGGTCGGCCAGGTTCCTAAGCTTGCGTGCCGTCGCGGCATCCGTCTCTTCGACCTGGGCGATCAGCATCTGCAGCCCGGCCATGTCCCCCTCGTCAACGGCCTGGCGCATGGCCTGGCGCAACTCCTCCGGCAGCGCCGCCAGATCCTCGCGGGTGAGCGGCTGAACGTCGGCCTTTTCCGGGGCTTGCCCGGCAGTTTCGGCATAGACATAGTGCAGTCCGAGGCATTTCTCCAGCACGGCAAAAAGCTCCTCCGTCCTGAAGGGCTTGCGCATATAACCGTCCACGCCCGTGGCCAGAACCTCTTTTTCGGCATCGTCAGAGACGCTGGCCGTCACCGCGATGACCGGGGTGGTGCGGCCTTGTTCGGTCTCCTTGATCCGCCGGGTGGCCTCGTAGCCGTCCATCACCGGCATACGTATGTCCATCAGCACCGCATGGGGCGACCATGCTTCAAAGACATCCAGAGCCTCCTGCCCGTTGACCGCCTCCCGGATCTCAAAATCCAGAGGCTCCAGCAGGGCGGCCAGCAGGTCGCGGTTATCCTTCTGGTCGTCCACGATCAGGATGCGGAAGGGGCCTGTGCCCGGTTCCAGGCCGACCACCTGCCGCATCTCTAGCTCATCCTCCTGCGCCGACCCTTCGACCGGCGTCACAAGCGCGTCGAAGCGGAAGCAGGAGCCCTTGCCCACCTCGCTCTTCACCGTGAGGCTGCCGCCCATCAGTTCCACAATACGCCGGCTCAAGGCCAGGCCCAGGCCCGTACCGCCGGCCTCCTGATTTGCTGCCGATTGCCGGAAGGGCTCGAAGATGCTGTCCAACTCTTCTGTGGCAATTCCGGGACCGCTGTCCTCCACCTCCACCACCAGACGAACCGCATTCGCATCGCCATCCGAGCTGTCCGTGGCCGTTTCGGCCCGGACCCGCACGGCTACCCCGCCGGTCTTGGTGAACTTGACGGCATTGCCCATCAGATTGATCAAAACCTGCCGCAGCTTGCCTTCATCGGCGTTTACGTAACGCGGGACACTGTCATCCCGTTCCATCAGAAGCTGCAACTGCTTCCCCTGCGCATGGGAACGGAGCATCATCTCTACATCGTCCAGCAGATCGTAGAGACAGAAGTCCACCGGGCTCAAGGTGAGTCTGTCGGCCTCGATCTTGGACATATCCAGGATGTCGTTGATCAGATTCAATAGATGCCGTCCGCTGCGCGCGATGGTGTGGAGCATCCCGGTCTGGTTCCGGGTGAGGGAGGCGTCGCGCTCCAGAATCTGGGTAAAACCGAGCACCGCGTTGAGGGGCGTGCGGATCTCATGGCTCATGTTGGCCAGAAAGGCGCTCTTGGCCCGATTGGCCTCCTCCGCCGCCTCCTTGGTCAGCGCCAGTTCCCGCGTACGTTTCTCGACCCGTTGTTCCAGTTCCGCGTTGAGTTTGCGCAAGGATTCCTCGCTCTGCTTGCGCTCGGTGATGTCGCGCTCGGTGGAGGCAATGCCAATAGATTTTCCGGCATCGTCCACCAGTTTTGTGAGGGTCATCCAGACATCGAGAACGCGGCCGTCTTTGGTCACCCGCTGGGTCTCAAGCGAGCTGATTGTTTCGCCCGCCAACAACCGCCGGACAAAATCCTTTTGCTCTTGAACCTTGCCGGAAGCCGTGAGGCGCTCAATGCTCATCTGCAGCGCCTCTGCCTCGCTATAGCCATACATCTGTTCAGCGCCGCGGTTCCAGGCGGTGATCTGTCCCTCGGAGTCCTGAATCGTGATCGCATCGTTTGAGTCGCGTACCACCGTCACCATGCGGCTGGCCTCTTCTGCCGCCCGCTTGCGCTCGGTTATGTCGAGCCATGATCCCACGATCTCCACGGGTTGCCCCTGGTCGTCGCGCAGCAGCCTGCGTTCATCGAGTATATAGACGAATTCTCCGTCCTTGCGCTGAAAACGGTATTCATGGACCATGCGCCAGGTATCGACCACAGCGGATCTGGCAAGGACCCGCTCGCGGTCTTCCGGATGCAGATGGCTTTCCCACCAGCCGGGCTGCAACGCCTCTTCCAGCTCGTACCCCGTCAAGGCGGTCACATTGGGGCTCACCCAGGTCAGCGAGAAATCGGCCGGAGCGTGTGTGTAGATAACCGCCGGACTGACCGTATTCAGGTGTTTCAAGTGCTGCTCGCTCTCGCGCAAATCCACCGTCAACTTTTCGGCCAGCGCCTCGGCCTTGACCCTGATGTTCTGACTGCGACCGCATCAGAAGGAAAACAAGGATGCTGACGGCAAGCCCGGCGGCCAGGATGGTCCATGACAGATGCGGCTCTTTCTCGGCCTCGAATTGCGGTGTCGAGTGGAAGACCAGGCTCCAGGTGTGACCGTACAGCTCCAGAGGCGTGTGGCTGGAAAATTGCGCCCGATGTTCTTTGCCGGAACCGCCATCCAGCTCGCGGCTGTCGAACAGCAAGGCTTCCGGCGCAATTGTCGTGCCGTCATAAAGTTCGAAGGCGACTTTCCGCGGGGCCTCCGCAAAGATGCCCCGCATCAGATCCTTCACGCGCAAGACGGCATAGACATACCCCGTGAGCGCGGCCCGGCGCGCCTCCACGCCGGACGGGGGCACGCCCCCGGCAAAGACCGGGACATAGAGCAGGTACCCTGCCTGGACGTCCTCGTCGGTCTCCTGGACCAGATGGACCCGGCCCGACAGCGAGGGCGTAGCCGTATCCCGCGCCCGCTCCATGGCCGTCCGCCGCACCGGTTCGGAGAACATGTCATAACCAAACGCCCGCTGGTTGCGCGCGTCGAACGGCTCCAGGAAAATGATGGACGTGTAGATCGCGCGTTCCCCCTCCGGCCACACCGTATACTCGGGGAAGCCCTCGGCCCGGATGCTCTCCACATGGCGCGATAGTTCGGAGGGCGCGATGACCTTGGCAAACCCGAGGCCCTGAATACCGGGGAACGACGTGCGAGTCTCGCTATACTCGACATATGTCCGCCATTCCTCCCGGTTCACCTCTTCGGAAGCGATAAAGATCCCCGCGCCACCATCGAGTACCCTCCTGTAGGTGTCTATTCTGCCGGCGATATCCTGGCTGATGCGCTCGCAATACTCGTCGAAATGGGCTTGTTCCCTGGTCGTTTCGGTGTTGACCCAGAACCGCCAGAGCCAGACCGATGCGGCAAGCATCAGCGCCAGCACCAGGTACGGCGCAATCCGGCTTAAAATCAAACGATCCTGTTTTGCTACTGTATCATCCCTCATGGTTCACCTGTTTCTCGTCTCTCTTGGCAGCGATATTAATTAATGCAGAAGTGTCAAGTACGATTTTCATTGGCTCCCTCCAATAATTGTTAATTCTAACATTCTGCATAATCGTTGTACAATTTGTCAAGAAGCCGAGAGGTAGAAAGGCCCTTTTAAGTTGAACTTGGCCCGACGATGTGGGATGCTCAAGGTGTTGTGCGTGTTGTACGTGTTGTGCCTAAGGCGTCATTTTTATCCCTTTGCTGGTAAGGCAGGTGTGGAGTATGGAAGATTTTAAACGAATATTGATCCTTGAGGATCGACGTATGGATGCCGAACTGATCCAGCATGGGGTGAAAGAGATTATCCCCTGGGCGGAATTTCGGCTGGTGGAGAGTCAGGATGAGTTTATCTCCGCCCTGGGACAGTTCAAACCGAATCTTATTATTTCAGACTATCTGCTGCCGGATTTTACCGGACTCGAGGCCCTGCGCCTGGCCTTGGAGTACGACCCGGAAATCCCTTTTCTGATCATCACCGGGGCCACCAACGAGGAGACGGCGGTGGAGTGTATCCGGGCCGGGGCCTGGAACTATATTTTAAAAGATAATCTGATGCGCCTGGGGCCGGTGCTGGAGGGGGTGGCGGAGCGTCGCCGCTTGCGGGAGGCCCATCGGCAGGATCTGGAACAACTGCGGGAGCGGGAGGCCAGGTATCGCAGCCTCTTTAGAAACAACCACGCGGTGATGTTGATCATCAACCCTGATGATGGCCGCATCGTCGATGCCAACGCCGCCGCTGCCTCCTACTACGGCTGGAGCAGGGAGCAGTTGCTCGCCAAGCGGATCACCGATATCAACACCATGGGACACGAAGAGGTTAAGCGGGAGATGGGCCGGGCGATCGATGAGCAGCGTAAAGTTTTTCACTTTCGCCACCGTCTGGCCGACGGCACCATTCGGGAGGTGGAGGTCTTTGCCGGTCCCATCCAGATTGAAAAACGTCGCCTGCTCTACTCCATTGTCCACGATATCACCGAGCGGGTGAAGGCCCAGCGGGAGCTGGTCAAGGCCCATGAGGAGCTCAAGGCAGCTCAATCCTTCCTGGTGCAACAGGAGAAGATGGCCTCAATCGGGGTGCTGGCCGCCGGGGTGGCCCACGAGATCAACAATCCCATGGGTTATATCGGTAGTAACCTCAATACCCTGCAAAAATACGCGACTAAATTAAATGATCACTGTCAGCGCCAGGAGGAGCGGATCAAGGAGTTGATGGAGGCCGACGCTTCCGGGGCAACCCCCTACCGGAGGGATCCCGGGGTCGATCGTATCTTAAGTGATCTGCCGGAGCTGGTTAAAGAGTGCCTGGAGGGTGTCGAACGGGTCACGCAGATTGTGCTCAGCCTCAAGAGTTTCTCTCGGGTTGATCAAACCAGCCGGGATATGGCCGATATCAATGCCTGCCTGGAGGATACCTTGCGGGTGGTCTTTAACGAGTTGAAGTATAATGCAAATGTGCACAAAGATTTCGGCGAGCTGCCTCCCCTCTGGTGCCACCCCCAGAAACTCAACCAGGTTTTTGCCAACTTGCTGGTCAACGCCAGCCAGTCCCACGAAAAATTTGGTGATATCTGGGTCCGCACCTGGTTTGCCGATGATGAGATCCATATCTCCGTCCGCGACAGCGGTTCCGGGGTCGCCTCGGAGCATCTTGAGCGGCTCTTTGAGCCTTTTTTTACCACCAAGGAGGTGGGCAAGGGTACCGGACTGGGCCTGAGCATCAGCTACGATATCGTAACCAGGAAGCACGGCGGCCGCCTTGAAGTGGAGAGTGAGCCGGGCAAAGGGAGCACCTTCACCGTGCATCTGCCCCTGCTGCAACCATCCGACGACGAGGCTCAGCAATGACCGCCCTCTGTTTCATCCTGGGCGGGTTGTCTCTGGGGCTGCTGCTCTTGGGAGGCGTACGGCGGCATCGCACCTTGTGGTGGGGGGCGCTGGTGTCGGCCGCGATGCTGGGACTACTGGCCTTCACTTTGCTGCTGGCATATCTGCAGGGGGTTCCTATTTTGCAGGGCAGCGGCTTGGATACGCCCGCTCTTTCCACCTCCTTGGCCTTCTTTCTCCTGGCCCTCACTCTGCAAATCCTGGCGGCGAGACGAATTTGGACCCAAGAGATGCGGCCGGGGCGGGAGGAGCTACGGGGAGTGTTGGCCCTGATTCTTATTTTGGTGGTGCTGATTGGAGGGGTTATCGCCGCTTTTTTTGTCTCTTTTTATAAACATGAACGGAGTTATCTGGCGGCAACGGATCGGCATCTGCTGGCGGTGGTCGAGCTGAAAGTAGAGCGAATCAGCTCCTGGCTGAGGGAGTATCGAATTAACGGGGAGGAGTTGGCCAACGACCACGGTTTTGCCCAACGGGTGGAGATGTGGTTGCAGCACGACTCCGTTCCCGACAGAGAGTTGGTTGGGCAGCGTCTGGTTGATCTTAAGAACAGGTATAATCTCTGCGGAATTATCCTCCTGGATCGCCAGGGCCGGACCAGATATCAGCACGGAACTGACCTGAGCAGCAACTTTGCCTTGGCCGAGTTACAGGAAGAGGCCCGGCGTGAAGGTACTCCGGTGGCCAGTGATCTCTTTCGTGATCCGGAAGGGGGGGGTTTATCTGGCCTGGGTGGTGCCCATCCTCTCCGCCCGAGAGGGTGATTCTCCGGTGGGCTTTGTGGTCCGTTTTATTAACGCCGCCGATTCTATGTTCCCTCTTATCTCCTCCTGGCCGGGGCCTAGTGACAGTGCTGAAACCATGCTGGTCCGGCGGGAGGGAGACCGGGTGCTGTTGCTCAACAACCTTCGTCGGCAACCCGATAGTGCCTTCAAAGTAGAGTTTCCCCTGGATAGTTCCGAGATTCCGGCGGTTCAGGCGGTGCTGGGGAAAAAGGGCCTGGTGAAAGGGGTGGATGACCAGGGGGACCCGGTGGTGGCCGCGGTCAATCCGGTGCCGGGTACCTCCTGGTTTCTGGCAGCCAATATCAAGCTGGAGGAGGTCTATGCCCCGCTGTGGGCGCGGCTTTGGGTCATCGCGTTGGCCATTCTGTTGTTGATCCTGGGAGCCGCCTTGAGCGTCGCTCTGTTGTGGCAGCGGCAGCGCCAGGTCAAAGAAGTTGCCCTGCATGCCGAGAGTGCCCGGCGTGATCGGCAGATGAAACTTGAGCTGGAGCGTCAGGTCGAGCAGCGCACCGCCCAGTTGGCCGCCCTCAACCAGGAGCTGGAGGCCTTCTCCTATTCGGTCTCCCACGATCTCAAGGCCCCGCTGCGTGGAGTTACCGGCTACAGCCAATTGCTGGAACGAAAGTATCTGGATAAGCTGGATAATGAGGGGAGGCTCTTTCTGGCTAATATTCAGCGAGGGTTGAAGGAGATGCAGCAATTGATCGACGGGCTGCTCGCCTACTCCCGGATGGAGCGGCAGGAGATGAAGCTTCAGGGAGTGACGCTGGCCCCTCTGGTGGAGTCAGTATTGACAGGCTTCCAAAGCCAGTTGACCTCTGCCGGGGTCCAGTTGGAGGTGAAAATTCCACCGCTTGAGGTAAAGGCCGATCCCGAGGGGTTACGCCTGGTGTTGCGTAACCTGATCGATAACGCCATCAAATTCAGTCGGGACTCCAAGCCACCCCGGCTCACCCTGACCGCCCGGCGGGATGGGGAGCTGGTGCTCCTTAGGGTGGAGGATAACGGAATCGGCTTTGAGCAGAAACTTGCCGAGCGAATTTTTAAAATGTTCTCCCGCCTGGCCAGGGAGGATGAGTTTCCCGGTACCGGTGTGGGCATGGCCCTGGTACGTAAGGCGGTGGAGCGGATGAATGGCCGGATTTGGGTGGAGAGCGCCCCGGGAGAGGGGACCACCTTCTTTCTGGAAATTCCCGGATACGCAGAGGGTGCGAAAGAAGAGTAGACGATCGTATTCTTTTTTCTGGTTCCCATGCTCCTGCGTGGGAACGAGAACAAAACAGGTAGTTATCGAGGGAGAAGTGTATGTTTGAAAGAAGTGGGTTGATACGAGTTCTCTATGTGGAAGATGATCCCGTCGATGCCGATCTGGTCTTCCGATCCTTGAACCGGACGGGATTTTGGCTTTCAGTGTGACCACCGTGGGCCGGGTCTCCGAGGCCCTGGAGCGGCTGGACTTGGAGCGGCCCCCCCTACGATCTCGCCCTGATCGATCTCCTGCTGCCCGATGGTAGCGGCCTGGAGGTGATGGCCGCGATCAGAGCCGGAAGCTGCCCATTGCGGTGGTGCTGCTCACCGGCTTCGGCACCCTTGAGGCCGCCGTGGCCGCCCTCAAGGCCGGGGCCGACGACTACCTGGTTAAATCCGTCGATTATCTGGAGCTGCTGCCCTCAACCCTGAACGCCGCCCTGGCCTACTTCCAAGAGTGGGGGGTTGGCTCCCCGACGTTGCGGGTACTCTACGGCTGCGGCGTTAGTGATGAGCTGCTCGCCGTCCAGGAGCACCTGCGGGAGCACGCCCCCCATATCGACCTGGACGGAGTGCTGGGAGGGGAGGCGGTTTTGGATCGGCTTAGCCTCCGGGGCAAAACCCGATGATTACGACATATTGCTGCTGGATTTCGAGCTCCCCGGCCTCAATGCCCTGGAGATTGTCAAGAAGTTACGCGAGTTACGCAAGTTACGCGACCGGCGGCGGATTGATCTGCCCGTGGTGCTGGTGGGGGAGACGGGCCGGGAGGAGGATGTAGCCGAGGCCCTGCGCCTGGGAGTGGCGGACTATCTGTTAAAATATCCCGGCTATCTCTTCGCCCTGCCTGCCACCCTGGGCCAAGCGGCCCGGCTGGCCCAGTTGCAGCAGGAGCGAATGGCCCTGCATTCCAGCGAAAGCAAGTTGCGCCGTCTGGAGGAGCAGTTTCGGGTTATTTTTGAAGGCGCCATGGATGGGATCCTGCTGGCTGACCCCGTGACCCGCAAGCTCATTCTCGGCAACCCGGCCATCTGTCTGATGCTTGGTTATCGGCCCGAAGAGCTTGTGGGGCTTGGGGTGGAGGATATTCACCCTCCGGCGGAGTTGCCGAAGATATTGGCCCATTTCGATCGTCAGCTGCAGGAAACGGATACTTCGGCTCGGGATATTCCGGTGCAACGTCGTGATGGTACCATCTTCTACGCCGACATCAACGCCTCTACGGTTCATTTCGATGACCGGCCCTGTCTGCTGGGGGTTTTTCGTGATATCACCCAGCGCCAGCAGCTGGAGGAGAAGATGCGGCTTCAGGTGGCGGCCCTGGATGCCAGTAGAGACGGGGTGGTGATTACCGACCTCGAGCCGGGTATTGTCGCGATCAATCCGGCTTTTACCACCATTACCGGCTACTCCGAGGCGGAGGTGGTGGGTAAAAACCCCCGGATATTCAACTCCGGACGGCAGGATCGCGCCTTTTATCAGGCCATGTGGAGTAGCTTAAAAGAGCATGGCCACTGGCAGGGCGAGGCCTGGAACCGGCGTAAAAACGGGGAGATCTACCCAGAGCTGTTGACCATCAGCACCGTTTACGACAGCCGGGGGGTGCCCAGCCACTACGTGGGGGTTAAGACCGACTTGAGCCGTATACGGGGCAGTGAGGAGAAACTGGATCATCTGGCCCATCACGATCCCCTTACCGGGCTGCCTAATCGTCTGTTGCTGGAGGCCCGTCTGGCGCACAGCCTGGAGCGGAGCTGCAGGGATGCAAGCAAACTCGCGGTGCTGATGATCAACCTGGATCGTTTCCGGATGATCAACGACAGCCACGGTTACGGCGTGGGGGACGAACTGCTGGTGGATGTGGCCTCCCGGCTTGAGGCCTGTTCCCGCCGGGAAGATACCCTGGCCCGGCTGGCCGGAGATGAGTTTGTTCTGGTTATGGAGCAGCTTGAGGAGTACCAGGAGGCGGAGCTGATGGCCCGCCGCCTACACAAGGCCCTGGAGCAGCCCTTAAGCCTGCCGGAGGGGGGCGAGGTCTTTCAGCGACTCAGTATCGGTGTCAGCCTTCACCCCCAGGATGGGGAGAGTGGAGTGGGCCTGTTGGCCGGGGCCGATTTGGCGGTGCGCCAGGCCAAGGAGGCTGGAGGAAACCAGTTTATCTTCGCCACCGGTAGTTTAAACGAGCAGGCCCGGCGCTCTTTGGAACTTGAAACCGCCATGCGCCGGGCTTTGGAGCAGGACGAGTTTGTTCTCTATTATCAGCCCAAGGTGGATTTTCGCAGCGGCAGGTTGCTGGGGGCCGAGGCCCTGATTCGCTGGCAGCGACCCGGCCTGGGTCTGGTGCCGCCCAACGAGTTTATTCCGGTGGCCGAGCGCAGCGGATTGATCGTGAAACTGGGGAGCTGGGTGCTTGACGAGGCTTGCCGTCAGCTGCGGCTCTGGCACCAGGAGGGGTTGTGGGATTTGAGCCTGGCGGTAAACCTCTCCGCCCGCCAGTTTCAAGGGGGAGATCTTCGTTCGGAGGTTGATCAGGCCCTGCGCCGCCACCAGGTCCCCCCCCAGCAGTTGACCCTGGAGCTTACCGAAAGCATGTTGATGTTCAACCCCGAGGAGGCCATCAGTCGGATGGAGGAGTTGAAAGGGCTGGGGGTCAAGCTCTCCTTGGATGATTTCGGCACCGGTTACTCCAGTTTTTCCAATCTGCGCCGTTTTCCCATTGATCAGTTGAAGATCGACCGCAGTTTTGTGGAGGAGATAGTCACCAGCCCCGATGCCGCCGCCATCGCGGTCTCCATCATCGCCATGGCCCACCGTATGGGCTTGAGCGTGGTGGCTGAAGGGGTGGAGGATGAGGCCCAGTGCGGTTATCTACGCCAGAACGGTTGCGATGAACTTCAGGGTTTTCTCTTCAGCAAACCCCTGCCGGCGGAGGAGTACGCCGCGCTGCTGCGCTCCGGACGAGGAATGGAGGTGCCCGAGAGCAGGACAGCGACTGCCGCACCCTGCTGATCGTGGATGATGAACCGGGAATCCTTAAGACGCTGCAGCGGCTGACGCTGGACGAAAACTACCGGGTGCTGACGGCTGCTGATGCCGACACCGCCCTTAAGCTGCTGGCCACTAACCCGGTGCAGGTGATTCTCTCCGATCAGCGGATGCCGGGGATGAGCGGAATAGAGTTTCTCAGCCGGGTCAAGGATCTCTATCCCGATACGGTGCGGATGGTGCTCTCCGGATACGCCGATCCGGAGACGGTGCTGGAGGCGGTGAACGAGGGGGCCTTGTACAAATTCCTGGCCAAGCCCTGGCGGGACGATCTGCTGCTCAAGCACATCAGTGACGCCTTCTTGTACTACGAGATGATCATCAAGCCCCGGCAACAGCGTAGGGTTTAAAGGGAGTCGCCGTGATGGAAAAAGATGATACTGCCCGGCAGAAGGGCTCCGAGGTTGTGCGGGAAGATGGGGCCGCCGTTTCGCCGTCCACCGGTTATGTTCTCTTTGTCGATGATGAGGAGAACATCCTCAAGGCCCTGCGTCGACTCTTCATCGGAGAGGATTTTGAGGTGATTATCGCCTCCTCCGGGGCTGAGGCCCTGAAGATTATCAACTCCCGGGATGATTGCGCGGTGGTGGTCTCCGACCAGCGGATGCCGGGGATGACCGGGGTTGAGTTTCTGGCCCAGGTGAGAAAGAAGGCCCCTTTTGCGGTGCGCATTCTGCTCACCGGTTATGCCGATATCCAGGCGGCGATGGACTCCATCAACCGGGGTGGGGTCTATCGCTATCTCACCAAGCCCTGGCAGGAAGAGGAGCTGCGCCACACCGTTTGCACCGCCTTCCAGCACTACCAGTTGCTGCGGGAGAATCTGCGGCTTAACGCCCTGGTGAAGAAACAGAATGCCGAGTTGAAAAAATGGAATAGCGATCTGGAGATCCTGGTTCAGGAACAGACCGAGGAGATTCAACACAACTACGATAAGTTAAAAAAGTTCAACCTGCGTTTACGCGCCAATTTCAAAAGCATGATTGCCTCATTGGCGGATCTGATTGAAATGCGTGATAAACGGATGCGCAGCCATGCCCAGAACGTGGCGGAGATCGCCTCCATGGTGGCTTACGCCATGAAGATGAGCAGCATGGAGCGGGAGAATATGGTGGTGGCGGCCCTGCTTCACGATATCGGCAAGATCGGGATGCCCGATGTGATGCTGCTGGTGGACCCCAATAAGATGGACGAGGCTGAGCTTAAGGAGTACCGAGCCCATCCCATCCGGGGGCAGGTGGCCCTGGATCGCGTTGAAGATCTGCGCGAGTCCGCCACCATTATTCGCCACCACCACGAAAACTACGACGGCAGCGGTTTTCCCGACGGCCTGCGCCGTGGTGACATCCCTGGCCTCCCGGATTATCTGCCTGATCGACTTTATAGACCGGGAGGTGCGCCGCTACCAGGGAGATAGCGGTATCTCCCTGGCCTTCAAGCGGGTGCATCAAAATTCCGGCACCTTTTTCGCTCCTAAACTGATCGGGGTGGTGGAAACCCAAGCCCGGAAATTTTACAAAAAACGTCTGCCCAAGGCCGAGTTTGTGGAGATGGAGCTGCACCCCAAGGATCTGGCGGTGGACATGACCCTGAGCCGGGATTTTTACAGCGGCACCGGGATTCTGCTGCTCAGCAAAGGAACGGTGCTCAACGAAACCAGCCTGGGACTGCTCCGCCGCTACGCCCGCCTGGACCCCGGCAAACGAGGAGTCTTCGTCTCTTTAAGCGAAGAGGATGACCAGGCCCCGGATGAGGGCTAAGGGAGAAATTGGGTAGAGTAGAGCAGAAAAATTGGCAGAGGAAATTGGGGTAGAGGAAATTGGAGAGAAATTGGGGTCAGACACCAATTTTCTCGCTTCTATGGTTCAGTGGAATATCTCTTCCGGTGTTTCTGCGGTGAGTATACGCTCTGACCATTCGAGCAATGCGCTGGGATCAGCTTGTTCAATTTTATGGCGATAGATCTCCGCGGCCTTTTGACCATACTTACGACCAACCTGACGTAGCAATATAGAAGCTTCGCCCTGCTGCATTCCCTGCTGCATCCCGTGCATCCCCTGTTCCATTCCTTTCTCAATACCTATCCGTTCGAAGCTGGTGACATAAGGCATTTGCTGTTCCTCCTCCAATCTTTGAATTGTTTCCAGTAGCTCTTTTTCCTGCTGCGGCGGCAACTGAATCATCCAGTCGATAATCGCCAGCAGCTCTACAATGATTTCGCGGCTGTAGCCGCCGGCGTTAAGCATCCGGAGCAGGCGTATCTTTTGGCTCATTTTGGTGTCGGCATCGGGGCCGGTTTTGGATACAAGTTGCGCCATCACCACCAGAAATCGGCAACCGGCGTCATGCAGTTCGCAACCGGGGTGAGGTATTTATCATTCGTTTGCCTCTTGTAATAATTGTCGAAAAAGTGGTTCGGCAATAAAGAAACCCGCAATACCCCTGAGCCGCTTCATCTCATCAGTCAATGAAACGATTTTTCCCTCATTTTTTGCGCGCAGCAGGACGCCCAAGATACCTGTCGGCTGCAGGCCCATGACTTTTGCCGTTTTACGGCCCTCCAGTTCATCCATCAAGATCCGATCAATCCCCAATTCGAGGGCCAGTGCGATGGCAGCGGCTTCGCCACGGTCCAGTTGCAGCATCAGAGACCTTTGGGTGTGTCTGTCGGTCAGTGGTTCAACTTTTAGCCAGCCTTGACGAATGGTTTCCTTGATTAGTTCTGCTTCGGGGCTGTCATGTTCAAACAGCAACTCATCCAAGACGGCTTGTGGAACCCGGACATCATAAAACTGATCGTGTAGGAGTCCGAGTTGTCCAATGCTGGCAAGATTCCAGATGGGGGATGTGTTACTGACTACGGGCATAGGTGATGTCATCCTCAAGATCCTGCTCATCGTAGTGACGCGGAACATTGCGGCTGCCAAGCAGACGACCGAATTCGGCACGGTTGAGTTGAGTTAATTCCAGTGCTTTGCCAAACGATAAAATACCCCTGGAGTAAAGGGTTACGGCCAGCTCTGTCATAAGTTGCCGCTGTTGCCCGTCCACAGGTAGACGGATTGCGTGTGCTACCTGATCGGGAATTTCCAGTACCAGACTCATGGCGTTCTCCTGTTTTTCTGGCGGCGAAAAAGGAGAAATTGGCGTCAAACACCAATTTCCTCGCTTCTATGGTTTAGTGGAATATCTCTTCCGGTGTTTCTGCGGTGAGTAGCTGTAGCCATCGGAAACTTTTGTTGGTATCCGCCAACACCGCAATGCTTAGTCTCCCTGCAGCAAATTCAAGGCGTTGGACTTGTTTAAAGCCATTCCCTGGGCCAAGGCAAAAGTCTGGGCCTGGCGCAGGGTGTTCATCTGGGACATGACCATGGCCTCTTCGGCCAGATCGGTATCGGCGATCTGGGACTCGGCGGCCCGGGTGTTGAGATTGGCGGTGGCCAGCGAGGCCAACTCGGAGGTCAGTTGCTGCTGGCGGGCACCATGGTCGCCACGGGCGGCGTTGAGATCGCCCAGGGCAGTATCGAGCCGCTCCACCGCGGCTTGGGCCCCTTCCCGGGTGGTAACCTGAAGGCTCCCTTCCCCCTCGGCCCCTGCCGAAAGCCGTAACTCAGCGGGCAACACCTGCTGGTTATTAAAGGTGGTGGTATCGATGATCTGGTTGTAGGCGGTAATCTGTTCATTGACCTCAGCCTGGATGGCCTGGCGGGACTGTTCCGACTGCCCGGCATTGGCGGCCTGCAGGGCCTTCTCCCGGATATCCTGCAAAATGGCGCCGCCTTCCTGCAGGGCCCCGTCGGCCACCTGGGTAGCGGCCATGGAGTCGGCGACGTTGCGGATTTCCTGGCCATAGCCCCGGCTCTGGCTGGACAGCATATTGGCAATCTGCATCCCGGCGGCATCATCAGCGGCCCGGTTGATCTGCCGCCCGGAAGAGATCTTAGCCAAAGAAGAAGCCAATTGTTGCTGGCTGTCACGCATATTGCCCACGGTGAACATGCTGCCGGTATCGGTGTTTAATTGCAGTGCCATGGTAGCCTCCTCGCTATTGATAACGCTTTTCCCGGAAAACACGGACTATCTATTACAAACAGGTTAATTTGACCCACCTTAAAAATCAACGTAAACGTTGCACTTCGCATGCTGCTATTCTTTGCAGGCTCCTGTTGCGGGAGAGAATTTACCATAAACTGTTGTTGGAACTACTGGCGCTCTTTCCTTGTGTCGCTTTGCTCGGGGTGCGGCAGTGCGGTAAGACCACCATGTTGGAGCAGCTCGATCCCGACTGGCAGCGGTTCGATCTCGAGAGAGGCAGCGACCTGGAGGTGATTTCCCGGGACCCGGACCTAGCGAAGGAGTATCGGTTAATGGAATACATCGTAGAGTTTATCGAGAAGATCATCCGTACCCCCAAGTCCCACAGCTACCGTTTCCGCCGTCCGCCAGGCTTTACCTTCCAGGCAGGGCAGTACATGATGGTGCATCTGGGGCCGGAACAAAATAGAGTCCATCCTCTATCCTTGAGTGATGGTCCCCATCAGGATTTCTTGGAATTCACCAAAAGAATGACCGGTTCAGAGTACTGCACGGCCCTTGAATCCCTGAAGCCAGGGAGCCAGATCAAAGTGCAAGGTCCTTTAGGTTCTTTTTGCCTCAGTCAAGAGGACCAGGCAATTGTTTTCATTACTGGGGGTATTGGTATTACCCCGATTCGTAGCATTCTTGTTGACTTGGCTCAGAACCAGGATCAACGTCCCTTGGTATTAATTTACGGCAATTCCGATGCAGAGGACATAGCCTTTGCCCAAGAACTGCAAGCCTTGCCTTTACCTCATCTACACTTGGTTGATGTGCTTCAGCAACCCAGTAAACAAGCAGCCCATACCGGCTTTATTACCGCTGAAATCATCCAAATGGAGGTGGGGGAACACCTCCACAACGCCACCTTTTTTGTTTCTGGCCCTCCGGTTATGGTTAAAATCGTGGAAGAACATTTAGCAAGCCTCTCTGTGGAAGCGGCTCAGATTCGTACCGACCATTTTTTGGGATACGAAAATTAGATGGCTCTTCATGTCGTGAAGCGTTGGCAGCGGCTATGACTTTCCAAGGTCGCATGTTGCGACGTGACCCCAAGTTTTCAAACAAGGAGATCAAATGACAACACTAACGCTGGAAATGCCGGAAGAAGCCTTCTCGACGTTCAATGTGGAACCGGCTGACTTTGCAAAACAGATGCGGATTGCAGCCGCCATTAAATGGTTTGAGACCGGGCGCATTTCGCAAAACCGGGCGGCAGAAATAGCCGGGCTTTCAAGAGCGGATTTTATTACAGCCCTCTCTGAGGCGAATGTTTCCGTCCTCCAGATTACAAGCTCGCAATTAGCCGATGAGTTACGCAATGCGGATTGAAAAAGTCGTCGTGAACAGTTCCCCATTGATCGTCTTGTTTCGCAGCGGACAGGCTGATCGCCAAACCGCATGTTCAACGCCAGTGGTGGCGCAGGATCGGCCGTGGATGAAGTTCTGGCTGGACCTGACAGTGACGACGCGAGAGAGCAGACTGCCGATCTGCAGCCCTGGATTGAACGCCGAAAGGTTGATATGAACATGACTGTAGCCGCATGGAATCTTGGGGCGGGTGGATCATCCGTTTTTTCATTCGCGCTCAAGAACCCTGCGCATGTAGCGGTTGTTGACGATCTTGCGGCGCGCCGTTGCGCAAAAACGCTTAAGATTCAAGCTCTCGGCACGGGGGCGTTCTGGTGCTGGCAAAACGCAGGGGCTTAATTAAATCAATCAGGCGGCACTTGACATCTGCTGCCGCGACGCTCGGCTTAGATTGATGCGAGAGCGTCGTTGGTGTTCTGGCCAGGGCGGCGTGGCGAAAGTAAAGCGCGCCGTGAGCACGAGTGCAAGCTCGTTTTCCATCTGACGAAAAAATCCACCCCCGACTTTACGGGACTTGACAATCATCGTTACCGCTCACGTTGTTACGAGGAGCATCGCCGGAATCGGTAGCGGCCCGCAGATGATCGTGGATAACCGCCGCCAACTCGGGGCCGATACCGCTTACCGTGGCCAGTTCCGCGCGGCTGGCCCCCCGCACCGCCTCCAGGCTGCCCAGGGTCTTGAGCAGAGCCTCCTTGCGGGCCGGCCCTACCCCCGGAATCTGATCCAGACCGGAGGCTAAGTGTTGCTGGCTCCGCAACTTGCGGTGATGGGTAAGGCCGAAACGATGGGCCTCATCCCGCAGGCGCATCATAAACAACAGCACCGGGGAGTTTGGCGCCAGCTTAAGGGGATTCTTACGGCCGGGCAGAAAGAGCCGCTCCCCCTCCCCTGGCCGCTCTTTGGCGATGGCCGCCAGGGCCGGCTTATCGGCGGCCAGCCCCAGTTCCGCCGCCACCGCCTGGGCCACCCCCAGCTGGCCCTTGCCGCCATCGAGCAGTAACAGATCGGGCAGGCTCTGCTGCCGCTGGCTGCGGCTTAAATGGCGCTGCAAAACCTCGCGCATCATGGCGTAGTCGTCGGGGGTATCTTGGCTGCGGATTTTGAAATGGCGATAACGACCGGGCTCCTTGGCGCCGTTGCTAAAAGAGATCAACGACCCCACCGCCTGTTTTCCTCCCAGGTTGGAGATATCCAGGCATTCAAGCCGCGCCGGCGGGGCGGCCAGTTGCAGGGCCTGCTGGATGGCGACGGCCAGTTGTTCCCACTGCTGTTCCTGCCTGCCATGTTCGGCCAGTACCTGGGCGGCATTGTCGCCGGCCATCCCCACCAGGGTCTTTTTATCGCCCCGCCGGGGCACCGCCAACCGTACCGGCCCACCCCGTTTTTCACCGAGCCATTCGCCCAGGGCCGCGCTCCCTTCGGGGGTAAAGGGCAGCAGGATGTGCGGTGGCACCGGGCGCTGCTCCGGTTCGTAATAACGCCGCAACAGCTCCGCCAGCACCTCGGTGTCATCCCCCAGGGGCTGATCGAGAAAAAATTGCCGTTTATCGGCCAAGGCCCCCTCCCGGATCAGCAGCAGGGCCGCCGCCACTTTTCCTTCGCGGCGCACCAGGCCAAAGACATCCCGGGCCCCTTTCTGCTGACCGGCCACCAGCTGTTTTTCCAGGGTCTGGTGCAGGGCCCCGATCTGATCCCGCAGGGTAGCGGCCTCCTCGAACCGCCATTCGGCGGCGGCCGCCGCCATCTGCTGTTCCAGTTCCTTGACCAGTTCCCGCTTACGCCCTTCCAGGATGGCCAGTACCCGCTCCACCCGCTGCCGGTAAGCCTCCGGACTAATGGCCCCGATACAAGGGCCAGGGCAGCGCCCCAACTGGTAATTAAGACAGGCCCGCTGGCCGGGGCGGAATTTTTTGGTCTTGCAGCGCCGCAGGGGGTAAAGGGTGTTGAGCAGGCGGATGGTCTCCCACATCGCCGCCGGCGAGGCATATGGGCCGAAATAACGGGCCCCGTCCCGGGTGAGCCGCCGGGTCATCAGCAGCCGGGGCCACTCCTCCTGGACCGTAACTTTGATGGAAGGGTAGTTCTTGTCATCGCGCAGGATAACGTTGTAGCGGGGGCGGTGCTGCTTGATCAGCCCCGCCTCCAGGATCAGGGCCTCCTTTTCGGTGCGGGTCAGGACGGTATCCACCGCCCTCACTTTGGCAAGCATCACCGCGGTCTTGCTGCGACCGGCGGGATCGATCCGGGTGTAGGAGAAAAGCCGCTTGCGCAGACTCACCGCCTTGCCAACATAGAGCACCACCCCGGCTTTATCCTTCATCAGATAAACCCCGGGGCTATCGGCGGCGTCCTGGATCAAACTGGCATCAAGCATGGTCCTGATAACCTGGCAGAATCAAACAATCGCCCCGGCTTACGCAGCCGGGGTAAGCGGCGCCGGGCGGCGCTGACCGCAACCTGGGCACTGTTGAACAGGCTTCGTCAAGTTAAATATACATCATACCGATCAGAGTTGCCGCCGCTGCCGCTGCCGGAAGAAGATCCGTACCGGCACCTGGTCCAGACCCAGGGCGTCGCGGAAGCGGTTGATCAGAAAGCGCTGGTAGGAGAAGTGGATATTCTTGGGGTCGTTGCTGAAGATGATCAGAGTCGGCGGCCGGGTGCTGATCTGGGTGACGTAATATAATTTAATCCGGCGTCCCTTGTGCAAGGCCGGCGGATGATCGGCCACCGCCCCGGTCAGGATCTGGTTGAGCCGGGAGGTGGTGAATTCCCGGCCGTACTGCTCGCTGACTTTGTCCACCAGCGGCAGCAGCTTGCCCACCCCGCTGCCGGAAAGGGCGGAAAGCTTATGTACCGGGGCGTAACCGGCAAAGTGCACGGCCCGCTCCACTTCGGCCAGCAACCGCTTCTGCTGCCGCTGATCATCTTTCAACAAATCCCACTTATTGAGCAGCACCAGGCAGGCCCGCCCCCGCTCCAGGCCGTAACCGATCACCTTGGTATCCTGTTCGGTGATCCCTTCGGCGGCGTCGATCACCAACAAGGCCAGGTCACAGCGCTCCAGAGTGGCCAGGGCCCGCATGACGCTGAACTTCTCCACACTCTCCCGCACCTTACCCTTGCGGCGGATGCCGGCGGTGTCGATCAGTTGGTATTGCCTGTCCCCCCGGATCAGCAGGCTGTCCACCGAATCCCGAGTGGTGCCGGGCACCTCCGAGACCACCATCCGTTCGGAGCCCAGCAGGCGGTTGATCAACGAGGACTTGCCGACATTGGGACGGCCGATAAAGGCCACCCGCACCGGCCGCGGCTGATCTTCCGCCACGGCTGCCGGTTCTGCCGGCGGCGGCCCCAACTCGGCCACCACCGCATCCAGCAGTTCACCAAGCCCCAGGCCATGGGAGGCCGACAACGGCCAGAGCTTGGGGACTCCCAGCTCATAGAAGGTGGGCAGCAGTTTATCGATCTGCTCCGGGGCGTCGATCTTGTTGACCAGGTAATGGACCGGCTTGCCGCTGCGGCGCAAGATCTCCACCACCTGGTAATCATCGGGGGTGACCCCCTGGCGGGCGTCAAGCAGCAGCAGAATCACGTCGGCCTCGGCCACCGCCTGCCGGCTTTGTTCACCGATCAGCCGGTTGATCGGCACCTCCGAGGCTTTATCGCCTTCGATGCCGCCGGTGTCGATCAGCATGAAATTGATGCTGATGCCAGCTTACCTGCTGGTAATGGCGATCCCGGGTCACTCCCGGAGTGGCGTCGACAATGGCCTTGCGGCCACCGGCGATCCGGTTAAACAGGCTCGATTTGCCGACATTGGGGCGGCCCACCAGGGCCACCAACGGCAACGGTTGCGGGTTGGTCATTTTGTTTACCAGTTTTCGAGTTGTTCGGGCAACCCGGCGGCCAGTCGGCGCAAACGCGGCAGGTGGTGGCCGGCGGGCATTTCGGCCAGCAGGGCGGCCAACTGGCGGGCGGCGGGTAGCAGGTAAGCGGCGAAAAAGGGCTTGCCCCGCTGCCGACTCAGAAAAGCAAAGGCCCCGAGAATCTGCAGATTGCGCTGCAGGGCCAGAGGATACCAGCCCCGGCGGAAATTGTCTTGCTCAAAACCGGGCAGCAGCTCGGCGGCCCGATGGCAATAATATCCCCATAATTCTTGCCGCAATGCCGGGGCCAGGGCGGCGTACGGATCGTTGAGCAGGGCGGCCAGATCGTAGGCCAACGGCCCCAGGCGGGCGCCCTGGAAATCAATGAGCCGCACTTGCTCGTCGGTCAGCAGCAGATTCCGGCACTGGTAGTCGCGATGCAACACAAAATCGGCCGGCTGGGCGGCGGCCCAATCGGCCAGCAACGCAAACTCCGCCGCCAGTTCGGCGGACATTGGTGGCCAGCCCAGGCCATCCCGCCCCAGGGCCTGGTAAAAATAACCGGACTCCCGCTGCAACATCAGGGCGCGATCATAGCGAGTGGTGTCCCAGCAAGCATCCACGGGGAAACCGGGCCGGGCGCTGATCTGCAGCTTGAGCAGGGCCTCGATGGCCTCTTGATAAAAATTAAAAATCGCCGGCGGCGCCGGGTCGCTTTGTAAATATTGATGAAGCGACAGATCACCCAGGTCTTCCAGCAGCAGACCGCCACTGGCCGGATCAAAGCCATAAATCCGCGGCACCGGCACCCCGGCCCGGTACAGATGGCGTCCGATGGTCGCCGCCGCCCTCGCCTCGGCCAACTCCACCCCCTCGGCCCGCGAGGGCAGCACCAGCAGGCGGCTGACCCCGGAGGCCAGGCGACAACGGTAAAAACGGCGCTGCGAACCATCCGGCGCCAGCTTTTCCACCGCCACCGGCGCCTCCCCGGGATCCCCCAGACACGGCCAGAGCCGCTGGATTTCCGCTATCAGTTGTTCCCCGGTACTCACCCTTGCTCCTTGCCAACAAAAAAACCGCTTAAGCGGCACGGCTGTTCGGTTACGAAAAAATGGTATCGGTGGCGGTGGTACCGGCCGCCACCGTGACGCCGTCCCAGACCACGCAACGGCGCAAGCTCACGCCGGCCGCCAGCCGCGAGTGGCTGCCCAGCACCGCCCAGTCGGCGAATTGCACGTCCCGTTCCAGGCGCACCCCGGTACCATGGAAAACCGGTGGCTCGCCGCTAACGGCGGCCATCTCGTCCCGATACAGCGGAGCCCGGCCGGTGAGCAGCTCGGCGTGCAGTTGCAAATAATCCGCCGGGGTGCCCATATCGGTCCAGTAATGGCCGTCGACCACCAGCGCTTTCACCCGACAACCGGCGGCGATCAACTGCCGATACCAGTCAATGCTGTGATAAAAAACAGCCGGCGGTATCTTCAGCAACAAGTCGGGGTTGATCACCTGCAGGCCGGTAAAGGCCAGTTGCCGACCGGCGGCCGATTCCGGCGCAAACCCGGCAATCGCCTCCCCGGGGCCGACCAGCACGTTGTTGAAACGGGGATAATCGTGCAGTACCAGGGTGACATCGTTGCCGATGGCCAAGTGGTGGTGATAGACCATTCGATAATCGATGTTATGGACGATATCACCGTTGACCACCAGCACCGGCGCCGGCGCCAAAGCGGCACAGGCCCGGCGCAGGCCGCCGCCGGTCCCCAGTTCCCGCTCCTCGAGCTGCACCGCCACCCCGGAGAGGGCGGCCAGGCTTGCCTTGATCTGTTGCCGCAGGTGAAAGGCGTTGACCAGGATGGAATTGCACCCGGCCCGCCGCAAATCGTCGATGAGCCGCAGCAACAACGGCCGGTCCAGTACCGGGAACAGCGGCTTGGGCCGCCGGCTGGTATGGGGCCGCAAACGGGTCCCCAGACCGGCGGCCAGAATCATCGCCTGCCAAGCCATTATCGCCGCCGGACGGCTTTGGTTCTGGGGAGTTCCTGCTGTTCCATGACAATTTCCTTGGGGCAAGTTCCTCGGGGCAACCTTAGAAAAGCAGTCGCCCTTCGGCGTCTTCTTCGACCCCGACCACCACCAGGCCGGCCCGGTCGGCGGCGGCCAGGGTTTCCTGGGGATCGAAAAGCAGGGCCTGACCGGCTTCCACCGCCAGCACCGCCGCCTTGGCTTCCTGCATGGTGGCGATGGTCTGGCGGCCGATGGCCGGCAGATCAAAGCGAAAATCCTGGTTGGGTTTCTTGATCTTGACCACCACCGCCTTTTCCCGGCCCAACTCACCACCCCGGCGGATGGCGCCATCGGTCCCCTCGATGGCCTCCACCGCCAACACCGACCGCTGTCGCACCACCACGCACTGGCCGATATCAAGCTCCCCGATACGACGGGCAATCTGCCAGCCGAAGTTGATATCATCACGCTGCTCGGCGTCGGGCTGGCGGCGACTCAAGATTCCCTTGGGGAAAAGCAGCTCTTCCAGATAGAGGGTGGAAGCCACCACTTCAATGCCTTCGGCAGCCAGCAGCTCGGCGATGGCCCGCAGGATGGCGTCATCCTGGCGGCTGTCGATCCGGCGCCAAAGTTGCAGGGCTTTGAAATCGGGCCAGACATCGCGAAAAATCCGGGTCTTGGTAATAGTACCGGCAAAGACGCATTGGCGGACCCCCTGCTGGTGCAAAAAATTGACCATCTTGCCCAACTGACCCAGCTTGACCCACAGGCAGCAAGCTGCCTCCTGGGCCAATTCCGGCACCGATTCGCCCTGATGGGCCACCACCACCACTTCCCGGCCGTGACGGCGGGCGGCCCGAGCCACCAGCAACGGGAATTGACCGCCGCCGGCAATGAGCCCCAGTTTACTCATCGGCATCGCCGTCCGCCCGGCGCAACACGCCGTGCCGAGAGTGATCGAAAAACTCCAGCAGTTGCCGCACTTCGGCACATTCGCCGTATTGGTCGGCGGCCTGCTGCCGGGCCTCCGACAACAACAGCTCCGGATGGCGGAAGATAATCTTGAAGGCCCCATGCAGACTTTTGATGCTGGCGGCGGTAAAGCCGGCCCTTTTCAAGCCCACCCGGTTGATACCACTAAGCCGCATCTGGCCGCGAATCCCGGCCATGACCACAAAAGGCGGCACATCCTTGCTCAGGCCACTCATCCCACCGATATAGCTAAAACCGCCGACCCGGACAAACTGCTGGATGGCGGTAAGGCCACCGATGATCGCCCGGTCTTCAATGGTGACATGGCCGGCCAGGGTAACGGCGTTGGCCAGGATCACGTGGTTGCCCACCACGCAGTCATGGGCAATATGCACGTAGCCCATCAGCAGATTGTGATCACCGATCCGGCTGTAACCCAGGCCGGCCACGGTCCCGCGATGGAGCGAGGCATACTCTCGAATCACGTTGTGATCACCGATATACAACTCGGTGGGCTCGCCGTTATATTTGAGATCCTGGGGCGGCGCCCCGACGGTGGCCAAGGGCCCGATCCGGTTGTGCTCCCCGATCCGGGTCGGACCACTGAGCACACAGTGGGCGCCGATCTCGCAGCCGGCCCCGATGGTAACCCCGGGACCGATCACGGTATAAGGGCCCACGGTCACCGTTTCAGCTAACTCAGCGGCGGCATCCACCACCGCAGTGGGATGAATATTCATCAAAAACCCCGATTTTTTTATTTGTTATAACCAGCACGGCTAACCCTTCAGCAGTGCCGATAACGTGCGGTGCTGCTGAACGTTGGCGACGACTCAACCAAAGGTGGCCATCAATTGCGCCTCGGCGACCAGGGTGTCGGCGACATACGCCCGGCCGGCCATGATCCAGAAACGGCTCTTGCGTTTGCGCACCTGCAGGTCGTAATGCAACTGATCACCGGGAATCACCTTGCGCCGGAACTTTACCGCGTCAAGTCCGGCGAAATAGACCAGCTTACCGGTGGTGGACTCGCTTTCGGAAAGATAGGCCAGCAGCGCCCCCACCTGGGCCATGCCCTCCAGCACCAGAACCCCGGGCATCACCGGTTCCCCGGGGAAATGGCCCTGGAAGAAATTCTCGTTGAAGCTGACATTTTTATAACCCTGAATCCGCACCCCGGCTTCCAGGGCCACGATCCGATCCACCATCACCATGGGATAACGATGGGGTAGCCTGGCCAGAATCTCTTTGATATCAAGCTGTTGCAACTTATCTTCCGTCATCTTGCGTTTCCTCCCCGTCGGTCCCGGCCGGCCCGGCCGTAAGCTGTTCAACTTGGCGCCGCAGCCCGCGCAATTCCTTGATCATGGCCGGCAGCTTGGCCACCGCCGCGCTGACCCGCAGCCACTGGCGATGGTCGATGGCCGGATAGCCGGCCACCACCGCCCCCGGCGGCTGGTCGTTATGGACGCCGGACTGGCCGGCGATCATCACCCCCTCCCCCATGGTGATATGGCCGGCCAGGGCCGATTGGCCACCCATCACCACCCGGCGACCCAGCTGGCAACTGCCGGCAATCCCCACCTGGGCCACCAGCAGACAGTTCTCCCCCACCTCGACATTGTGGGCGATCTGCACCAGGTTGTCGATCTTGGTACCGGCGCCGATCACCGTGTCGCCAAAGGTGCCCCGGTCGATACAGACATTGGCCCCCACCTCGACCTCGTCGCCGAGCCGGACCTTCCCCTGGTGGGGTCGTTTGTGATGGTTCCCCTGCTGGTCGGTGGCGTAACCGAAACCGTCGCTGCCGATGACGCTGCCGGCCTGGATAATCACCCGCCGGCCGATCACACTGCGGCTATAAACGGTAACCCGGGGATCAAGCCGGCTATCATCGCCAATACTGACCTCATCACCGATCATCACGCCGGCAGCGATGGTGACCCGCTCACCCAGCCGCACCCCCTCACCCAGCACCGCCCCGGGGCCGATGCTGACCTCGGGGGGAATCCGGCAAGCAGCCCCGATCACCGCGCTGGGATGGACCCCCCGGGCGACAAAAGGCCGGCTTAACAGAAATTGCTGAATCCGGGCCGTGGCCAGGTTGGGATCGGCCACCCGCAGCAAAGGTCGTTGCGCCATCTCTTCCAGTTCCCCGGCTGCCAGTTTTTGCGGCACCACCAGGGCCGCCGCCCGGCAAGCGGACAATTTATGCCGCTGCCTGGCACTGGTCAGAAAAGAAAGCTCAGCGGGCCCGGCCAACTCCAGGCTGTTGACCCCGCTGATTGCCACTTCGCCATCCCCGACCAACTCGCCATCCACCAGCGCTGCCAGTTGTGCCACCGTTACCGCCATTAACCAGCACCTCCGTCTTGCCGACTGCCAAGGACAGCCTGCCCAGAAAAAGGGGGCGCCTCCGGGCAATCCCCGGAAACGCCCCGCCTTTGGTCACACGGCCGCTACCTGCCGGCCGGCCATCTCCTAACCGCCGTTGACCCGCCGACGCAGGAGGCCGGAAGGCTTGAAGGTAATCACTTTACGCGGGGCCAGGATCAAATCTTCCCCGGTCTGGGGATTACGCCCCCGCCGTGCCTTCTTCTGCCGGACGTTGAACTTGCCGAAACCGCTGAGCAGCAGATCCTCCCCCTGTCCCAGGGTATCCTTGGCGATCTCCAGAAAATTCTCCACCACGGCAATAGCCTGCTCCCGGCTCAAATCATGCTGCTGATGCACCCGGCGCACCAATTCGGCCTTGGTCAGGGTCATAACACCTCCCGGGACAGTTCTTTTTTGTTAAGGATTCACCAAACTTCTTTAAAAGACCAGAACAACGGCACGTTGTCAAGCAGTAAGCGCCAAGGCCTTACGGCCGGCGTAACGGGCCGCCGCTCCCAGTTCGTCCTCAATCCGCAGTAACTGGTTGTATTTGGCCACCCGATCGGTACGCGACGGGGCCCCGGTTTTGATCTGGCCGGTATTCAGGGCCACCGCCAGATCGGCGATGGTGGTGTCTTCGGTTTCGCCGGAACGGTGGGAAATCACCGCCGTGAAACCGGCCCGGTGGGCCATGTCGACGGCATCGAGGGTCTCGGTGACACTGCCGATCTGGTTTAATTTGACCAGGATCGAATTGGCCGCCCCCTCCTTGATGCCCCGGGCCAGGATGGAAGTGTTGGTGACGAAGATGTCATCACCGACGATCTGCACCTTGTCGCCCAACTCGGTGGTCATCTTTTGCCAGCCGGCCCAGTCGCCCTCGGCCAGGCCATCCTCGATGGAGACCAGGGGATATTTTTTCAGCCAGGAGGCGTAAATCTTGATCAGCTCGGCGGCGGTTTTCTTGGGTTTTTTGTCGGCGGCCAGCATGTAGCACTTGGCCTTGGGGTCATAAAGTTCGCTGGCGGCCACATCAAGCGCGATGGCAATATCCTTGCCGGGCTTGTAACCGGCGGTATTGATGGCCTCCAGCAGGCACTCCATGGCCTCTTCGTTGGAGCTCAGATTGGGGGCGAAACCGCCTTCATCGCCCACCGCCGTCTGGTGCCCTCCCCTTTTGAGTACCGCCTTGAGGCTGTGGAAGGTCTCCACCCCCATCCGCAACGCCTCTTTGAAGGAAGCGGCCCCCACCGGCATGATCATGAATTCCTGGACGTCGACGTTGTTGTCGGCATGGGCCCCGCCGTTTAAGACATTCATCATCGGCACCGGCAGCACCTTGGCGTTGACTCCGCCCAAGTAGTTGTACAGCGGCAGGGCGCAATCCTCGGCCGAGGCCCGGGCCACCGCCATGGACACTCCAAGGATGGCGTTGGCGCCCAGTTTTTTCTTGTTATCGGTGCCATCCAGCTCCAGCATCACCTTGTCGATCAGGACCTGCTCGCAGGATTCCAGCCCGGTGATGGCCGGGCCGATGACGTTATTGACGTTGGCCACCGCCGTCTCCACTCCCTTGCCCAAATAGCGCTTTTTACGGCTGTCGCGCAGCTCCAGGGCCTCGCGGACGCCGGTGGAAGCCCCGGAAGGCACCAGCGCCCGACCGGAAGCGCCCGAATCCAGAAAAACTTCCACCTCGACGGTGGGATTACCCCGCGAATCAATAACCTCCCGGCCCTGCACCCCGATAATTTCACCCATTTTCCACTCCCTGTCTAAAATATTAGTTAACAAACGCAAACCATCATGCTGTGACTTGCGCGGTGCGGCTGTTCGGTTACAACTATCCGATGGCGGCGGCCATGCTGAAGATCGGCAGATACATGGCGATTACCAGACCGCCGATCATGCCGCCCAGAAAGACCATCATCAAAGGCTCTATGGAAGCGGTCAGGTTTTCCACCGCCTGGTCCACCTCCTCGTCGTAAAAATCGGCGATCTTGATCAGCATGGTATCCAGCGCCCCGGTGGATTCACCGACATTGATCATCTGAATCACCATGCTGGGAAAAACCCCGGATTCCGCCAGCGGCTCGGCCAGGGCCCGCCCTTCACTGATACTGTTGTTGACCCGCAAAACCGACTTTTCCACCACCTTGTTGCCGGCGGTACGGGCCACCACCTTCAGCGACTCCAGAATCGGCACCCCGCTTTGCAGCATGGTCCCCAGGGTGCGGGAAAACTTGGCCACCGCCACCCGGCGCAGCAGGGTGCCAATGATCGGGGCCTTAAGCAACAGACCGTCGATCTTTTCCTGGCCTTTCTCGGTTTTATAAATCCGCTTTAGGGCGTAGATTAACAGAAAAAGCGCCACCGCCATATAGACAAAATTGCGCTGCACGAATTCGCTCATATCGACCACGAACTGGGTGGGGGCCGGCAGGGCCGAGCCAAAATCGGCGAACATCTCCTCAAAGACCGGCACCACGAAAATCAGCATCACCGCCAGCACGATCAGGGCGATACAGAGACTGATAATGGGATAGGTCATGGCCCCCTTGACCTTTTTCTTCAAGGCCTGGGACTTCTCCATAAAGGCAGCCAGCCGGGCGCAGATGGTGTCCAGAATCCCACCGACCTCCCCGGCTTCCATCATATTGCAGTAGAGGTTATCGAAGATATGGGGGTGCTTCTTTAAGGCGTCGGCGAAGGTGGAACCGGTTTCCACGTCGGCCCGGACGGTACGCAGCACCTTCTTGAAGGTGGGATTATCCTGCTGTTCGCCCAGAATCTGCAGACTCTGGACCAAGGGCAGACCGGCGTCGATCATGGTGGACAGCTGGCGGGTGAAGATCACCACATCCTTGACGGTAACCTTGGGCTGAAAAAAGGAGATATCGGCAAAAAGGTCCTTGGGGGCCTCCTTGAGCAGCGTGGGAGTAACCCGCATCCGCTTGAGATGCGCCTTGGCGGCCTCCTCACTGGCCGCTTCCATTTTACCCTTGCGTTTTTCGCCGTATGAATTGGTCCCTTTCCAGATATATACCGGCATCGGGGCAACTCCTCTCTCTTTGGTTGGGTGGCGGCTGTCAAATACTGCTCACTTATAGCCCATACGGCAAGTAATGACAAGGAGGCAAGAAACGCGAACCGTTTTTCTTTTGACAACCCGCCGGAGATCATTTATATATCCGGATTCTGCGCAATCAATAGACAACTCTTATTTTTCACAGTTTCGGAGGTTAACGGCCATGGCCAAGGCAACGGCAGCCCCAATAGACACCAGCAAGTACAGCAGCGGCAAATTCCAGCCGATCATCGACCAATGCGACGGCTGCAATCGGGTGGTCGAGGTGGACGCCACCCGCTACTGCCAGACTTACACCTCCCCGGCCGCCAAATGGCGCCTGGGTTACTGCAATTTCGCCACCCACGCCAAACCCGAAATCAGCTCCTCCGCCGTTAAAATCAACCCCCTGAAGGCGTCCAAGCGGGCGGCAGCCAAAAAGAAGAAATAAGTGATCGCCCGGCTTTGCGGCGAACGGGCCGCGAATCTGCAGCAAGCGCGGGATCTTTGTTGCGCCGAAGCGCTACTGACTACCCTGGCCCGGGCCTTTGGCAACGAGGAACTGCCGGAGTCCACGGCCGTGCGCTTGGGCTCCGGTTTCTGTAAAGGGATGGGGGGAGCCGGTTGCCTGTGCGGCGCCCTGGCCGGCGCCCAGATGTTCAACGGCCTGCTGCTGGGGCCGTTTTGTCAGCAGGGCCTGGCGAAAAAAGACTTCCAGCCCCTGGCCCGCCGCTTACATGACGACTTCAAGGAGCGTTTCGGCGCCACCTGTTGCCGTAGCCTGCTCAAGCGGCGCAAGGAAAAACAGGGCGCCAGCTGTCCGGAACTCACCGCCGGCGCGGCCGAACTGGCCGCCGCCCAGATCCTGGATCACCGTCCGGAGCTGGCGGCCGGGGTTGATCTGGAATTTCTCCAACAGCGAGAAGAGCCGCCGAAAAAACAATAACCCCCTCTCCCAAAGCGGCCGTTTATGGCCCCTTAAATCAGCGGTCATCGGCCCTGCTGAACGCTTTACAAAAATCCTCAAGCTGGCGGCAGCAGCCCGGCCTGCCGGCCCCGCCGCCAGAATTCGGCAATCGCCGCCTGCCCCTGCTCCCCCAGCGTTTGCGAAAAATCGTTGACATAAAGCTCGATATGGGCGCGAACCACCGCGTCGTCCAGTTCCCCGGCATGGCGTCGGATGTAGGGCATGGCCCGCTCCGGCGCCGCCCAGGCAAGCTCGACGCTGCGCCGGATCGCCGCTTCGATGGCGGTCAGCCGTGAGCTTCCCAACTCGCGGCGGGCGGCAATCCCTCCCAACGGAATCGGCAAACCACTGCTCTCCTCCCACCAGGCCCCGAGATCGGCCAGCAGCACCAGGCCATGCTCCCGGTAGGTAAAACGGCTTTCATGGATAATCACCCCGGCGTCGATCTCCCCCCGAGCCAAAGCCGGCATAATCTGGTCAAAACGTAACACCAGCGGCCGCTGGCAATGCGGCGCGAAAAGCCCCAGTAACAGCGCGGCGGTGGTATAACGGCCGGGTACGGCCACCCGCTTGGCGACCAGAGCGGCGGGCTCCAGGGGCCTACGGGCCACCAGCAACGGCCCACACCCTCGTCCCAGAGCGGCCCCGGCCGTCAGTAAGGTGTATTTATCCAGGACATGGCCCAGGGCGTGAAAAGAGAGCTTGGTGATCGCCAGGCGCCCTTCCAGGGCCCAATGATTAAGGGTTTCGACATCCTCCAGGCAGGGCGGGGCCAGGGGCGGGGCCTGCTCCACCAGCCCATGGACCAGGGCGTGGAAAATAAAGGTGTCGTTGGGGCACGGGGAAAACCCCAGAGTGAGAAGGTTATCGTCGCTCATCGGCGTCCCGCTTACCGCCATTGGCGGCGTTTACCCGTGATAACGTCTGGCTTGCGTGGCTCGCGGTTTCCCGACCGGGGGCAGTAGTGGCCGGCGGCGGGGCAAGCAGCCGTGGGAGCAACTCGCCCACCACTGCCGCCTGGCGCTGGAGCGCCGCCGCCAACTGCCAGCGGCCGAGGTCGCGATCTTCCACCAGGTTGCTGATACAGCGCAACTCCAGCAGCGGCAGTTGCCAGCGCCGGCAAACCAGGGCCACAGCCCCCCCTTCCATGTTTTCGCACAGGGCCTGATAGTGGTCGGCCAGGGCCCGTCCCCGCCGGCTGGTGGTGCTGGCGGCGTTGACCGTGACAAAGCTGCCGCCATAGTAAGGGATTCCCAGGGCCCGGAGAATCTCAGCGGCCCGGCTCAGCAACGGCGAGGCGAGCTCAAACTCCCGCTCAACATCCAGTTCCGGGTGGCCGAAGGGCTCGGCGCCATGGGGGGCGGCAAGTCCGAAATCACCCAGGATCTCGCGCTCGGCCAGACAGAGGGAAAGCAAGTCGGGGGGGTGGTCGTAATCGCCGCCGACGACCGGTGGGGATGCGGCGTGGGAGGGATAAAGGCCGCCGATGCCGCTCAGGACCACGCCGCTATAAGGTTTTCCGCCGGCATTGCCCCCGGGGCTTGTGGCTTGCGCCAGATACGCCGCCAGGGTAGCGGCGGCGGCCGTGGGGCCGACCCCGCAAACCAGCAAATCAACCGCCTCGGCAACACCGGCAACGGTCAAGGCCCGGCGCAGAGGGGCCAGTTCCATGGCGGTGGCGCTAACCAGCAGCAACCGCTCCCCGTTTTGCCCGTCATGCTGCAATTATTTCCCCGCCAATTGGTAACCGTTCAGCAGCACCGCACGTTAAGTTCACGGTTGTCGGCACTGTTGAACTGTTACGTCAATCACAAAAAACCGGTGGGCCCGCCCAATTACGCCCCGAGATCGGCGGCGGTGGCCGCCCCCCGGCGTTTGATTCGGTTCTGTTCGTCCAGCACCACGATCCGGGGCTGATAGGCGGCCAGATCCTCGGCAGCATAGAAGGCGTAATTGACAATGATCACCAAATCGCCGGCCTGTCCCTTGCGGGCCGCCGCCCCGCGCAGACCGATCATCCCTGAGCCGGCTGGCGCCTGGATCACGTAAGTTTCAAAACGCTCGCCGTTGTTCATGTTGTAAACGTGGACCTGCTCAAAAGGGGCCAGATCCACCGCCGCCATCAACTCGGCATCCAGGGCCAGACTGCCCTCGTAGTACAACTCGGAGTCAACCACCGTGGCCCGGTGGATTTTTGATTTCAACATCGCTCTAAGCATTAACTAAACACCTTGTAGATAAAAATATGGTAAGTATTGGCCACGGTCGATAACCGTTGTTTGGTAACCGTTTAGCAGTGCCGACAACCGTGAACTTAACGGGCCGGAGGTGTTCAGCGGCCCTGCTTGGCCTGTTCCACCAGCAACGCCGGTGCGTTCGCCAGCTCAACAACCTGCTGGTACTTCTCGGCCGCCGCCGCCGTCTCCCCCTGCCGTTCCAGTATCCTGGCCCCGCCCAATAAGCCCCAGGCCTCGTAGCCCGCGGTTTGGGCCAATTGCCGATAATGTTCGGCAGCCCTGTCGTCGGCGCCCAGTTCCCGCAGCACTTCGGCCAGGCTGAGCCGGATCATGGGGTGGCGGGGATCGCGCCGGGAAAGCGAGCCCAACAACTCTTCATAGGCCGTGGCAGCGGCTTGCAGATCACCGTCGTCACGTCGCAGATGGGCCAACTCGAGCCGGCCCCAGACCCCGGCTCCGGTACGGCGATAATCATCGGCAACCTCCCGCAGGGCGGCCGCCCGCTTGGCTTCCTCGTCAAGCCGCATGGCCTGGGCCAGCTGTTCGGCGGCCCGTTCCTCCCGGCTGCTGACGTACTGGGAGCCAAAGCTGTAGGCCAGCACCGCCACAAGCACCGCCGCCGCCCCGATCAGCAGCACCTTATACCAGGCCAACAGGAAATCCTCCACCTGGGGCGGCAGGTTCAATTCTTCCAAAAAGTTCTTCTGGGGGCCGTCAACGGCCATGTTTTCCGGTTTAAAAATCTTTTGGTCGGCCACGATATCTTTCCTGTCTGGCTGAAAACTTTTTTATCTTTGCCGTTTACGGCCCGGTAGTATACTTTCCTTGCACTTAAAAATCATCCCGGATTTTTAGTATCCCCATCGGCAATGGATTTTAACATGGAAAACCCTTTTGACAACCGGATCCAGACAGTAAGTGAGCTGACCCGCTCCATCCGCGGCCTGCTGGAGACCTCCTACAACATGGTCACGGTCAGCGGTGAGATTTCCAATCTGCGGCGGCCGGCCTCGGGGCATCTCTATTTCACCCTCAAGGATGCCAACGCCCAACTGCGTGGGGTGCTTTTCAAGGGCCAGCAACGCTATCTGGCCTGCACCCCGGCCGACGGCCTGGAGGTCTTGTGCCGGGGCCGGATCTCGGTATACGAACCCCGGGGAGAATACCAACTGATCGTCGATTTCATGGACGGCAAGGGGGCCGGCCTGTTGCGGATCGCCTTTGACCGGCTCAAGGCCAAACTGGAAGCCGAAGGGCTGTTCGAGCCGGCCAGGAAAAAAGCCCTACCCTTTTTGCCCCGCCGGATCACCCTGGTAACCTCGCCCCAGGGTGCGGCGGTACGGGACTTTCTGCACCAGGCCGCTAAACTGGGGGCCGGCACCGCCATCGAGATCCTGCCGGTACGGGTGCAGGGCGAGGGGGCCGCCGCCGAGATCGCGGCGGCCATCGCGCAGCTGAACCGGCGGCAAGCCAGTGAAATAATCGTGCTCTGCCGGGGAGGCGGTTCCCTGGAGGATCTCTGGGCCTTCAACGAAGAAGAGGTAGCCCGGGCCATCGCCGCCTCGGCCCTCCCGGTGGTCTCGGCGGTGGGGCATGAAGTGGATTACACCATCGCCGATCTGGTCGCCGACCTCCGGGCCCCGACCCCCACCGCCGCCGCCCGGCTGATTCTGCCGGATGGCCGCCAGTTACGGGCCCAGACCGGGGAGTTGAACCGGCGTCTGGCGGCGGCCATGCGACGGCGCCTGGCCGAGGGCCGCCGGCGCCTGGAAGCCGAACAGCGGCTGCTCGGCGATCCGGCCCGGGGACTGGCCCAGCACGCCATCCGCCTTGACTACCTGCGGGCCGATCTGGCCCGCGCCCTGCAAGGGCGCCTACGCCAACGCCGCCAACGGCTGCTGGGCCTGGAACACACCCTCCAGCGCCTCGACCCTCGCCGCCGGTTAACGGCCCAGCGCGCCATCCTGCAGGAGCACCAGCTGCGACTCGCCTTTCTGAGCCGGCGACTGCTCAGCGACCAGCGCAACCGGTTGCGCCGGATTGCCGCCATCCTGGAAGCGGTCAGCCCGCTGGCGGTGTTGAGTCGCGGTTACGCGATCCCCCGCCAGAGCAATGGCGCCATCCTACGTTCGGTCCAGCAGGCCGCCCCCGGTGATCCCCTGCGCCTAACCCTGCAGGACGGCAATCTCCACTGCACCGTACAAGATGAACAAAGGTGAATCTAAGGCAACCAGATGGATAACCCGGCAACGGTCTACAGGCGGGCGGCCAGGCCGGAGGTGCGTTGCACCCGGTGGCCAATCGCCTCGGCGATAACCGCCGCTTCGGCAAAAAGCAGCACCTGGCGGCGGGCCCGGGAGATGGCGGTATAGAGCAACTCGCGACTCAGCAGCGGCGAGGTTGCGGCGGGCAGGATCACCGCCACCCGCTCGAATTCCGAGCCCTGGCTTTTATGGATGGTCAAGGCGAAAGCGGTTTCATGGGCCGGCAGCCGGGAAGGCAACAATTGGCGGAGACGCCCCTCGGCGGTCGGGAAAAAGGCCCGCAGCTCCCCCTGCTCTTCCGGGGAATCCCAGATTACCCCCAGATCACCGTTGAACAGCCGCAGATGGTAGTCATTGGCGGTGATCAACAACGGTCGGCCGCGGTACCAGACCCCGTCAGCGGCCGGCAACAACCCGGCCTGGCGCAAGAGCCCCTGGCAGCGCTGGTTCAACTCCTCCACCCCCGCCGCGCCCCGGCGATGGGGGGCCAGCAAACGGAAAGCGGCCAATTGTTCCAAAGCCTGGGCCGGGCCGTTGGCGGTCAGCGCGGGCTGGAAGCCATCGGTTATCAATTGCGCGAAAGCCGGATCGGCGGTTGCGTCGGCCACCTGGTGACACTCCACCTCGCCACTGTGGTCGGCGGCCAGCACTTCCAGGGCCGCCCCGGCTTCTCCAGCCTTGACGGCGCTGACCAGCGCCCCGATACCCCGCCGGGGATCAAAACGAAAGCCCTGTTGCAGGTTGATCACCCCGGCGGCCAGCGCTCCTCGAGCGGCGTCCGAGGCGGCGGCGGGCGACTCCCCACCCGGGCTGGCGGCCGCCGCGCAGATATCCCCCAGGATCGAACCGGCCTCCACCGAGGCCAGTTGATCCTTATCGCCCAGCAGCACCAGCCGGGCGGTGGCGGGTACGGCGGCAAACAATTTGCTCATCAGGGCCATATCGACCATCGAGGCCTCATCGACCACCACCAGGTCAGCCGCCAGCGGATTGGCGGCCGTATGCCGGAAAACGGTGGGGCTGGCCGGCTGGTAACCCAGGGCCCGGTGGATGGTCATCGCCTCTTCGGGCAGTTCAGCAACGGTCGCCAGCCCGGCCAACGCCGTCTTTTTCTCCCGCACCGCCTGCCCCAGCCGGGCCGCCGCCTTGCCGGTGGGAGCCAGCAGCAAAACCCGGGATGGTGCCTGATTGGCGGCCGCCGCCGACTGACTCAAGGCCAGGATAAAAAAGATAATCGTCGTTTTGCCGGTGCCGGGCCCACCGGAGATCACCGTCAACCGGCGCTGGTGGGCGGCCAGAATGGCCCGCCGCTGGTCGGCAGCCAATTCCACCCCGGCGGCGGCGGCCAGGGAGGCCAGGGGCGCCATGGCCTCCTCGTGGGCGTAACCAGCCGCCGTCCCGGTCCCCAGCGGGGAGGCGGCGGCCCGTTGCCGGATGGCGGCGGCCAGATCCCCTTCATATTGCCAGTAACGGCGCAAATAAAGCAGGTTACCGGCCAACACCAGGGGAGTATTGGGGGCTGCGGCGGCGATCTCACTCCCCTGCTCACCATCCCCCGGCGCCGCCACCAGACAGGAAGCGGCCAACTCCGAGGCCAGTTCCGGCGGCGCCGGAAACCGGTAAACGCCGTCGGCCGCCGGCCAGCGCCGGCCGGCCAGTTCCGCCAAATCAACACAGACATGCCCTTGATCCACCGCCCGCCGGGCCAACACCCCGGCCAGCACCGCCGCCGTCGAGGCGGTGGGATCGAGCCGGGCCAGCAGGGCGCCCCAATGGCGGTCAAAGTCGGCGATGATCTCTTGCTGGCCCCAAACGGTCAGGATAGCGGCCAGGCGGCTGTCTTCCATCGGCGTCATCCTGGCGCGGCAGCGGGCAAATAGATGGTGAAGGTGGTGCCCCGGCCAGGCTGGGAGGCCACTTCGATATGGCCGCCATGCCGGGTGATCACTGACTGGCAGATACTGAGCCCCAGGCCGGTTCCCTTGGTGGCCCCCCGGGGCTTACTGGAAAAATAGGGTTCAAATATCAGACTCAGGTTGGCCGCTGGGATACCGGGGCCGTAGTCACGGATCTGCAGGCGGAGATAACAACCGGGCGCCAGGGGCAGCCCGCTGCTGGTCGGCAACTCCCGGTTGGCGGCGACGATCTCAACGGTGCCGCCGCTGGGCATCGCTTCCTTGGCGTTGAGCAGCAGATTATGCAGGACATTGCCTATCTGTTGCCGGTCGATGGCGCTCTCCCACAAATCATCGGCGATATGCAAGCGCAATTGATACCCCTCGCCACTGATCACAAAATGGCCGATCTCAGTGAGTAACCCGGCGATATCCTGGATGCGGCGATTAAGGGTGCCGCCGGTGGAGTAGGTCAATAACTGGGCGGTCAGGGAACGGGCCCGGTCGGCGGACTGTTCGGCCAGCTCAAGGGGATGCCGGGCCGGGTGGCCGGGGGGCAGATCCAGGTTGGCCATGCTGATCTGGCCGTAGAGGGCGGCCAACAGGTTATTAAAATCATGGGCGATACCGCCGGCCAGAAGACCGATCGATTCCAGCTTCTGCTGCTGGAAGAAACGTTGGTGCAGCTGCTCCTGCTCGGCCATGGCGGCGGCCAGGTGATCGCTTAAAAATTCAAACTCATAGGCCCCCCGATAGGCGGGTTTCTCCCCTTGGCGCAGCGAACTGATAATCCGGGCGATGGGTTTTTCGATCTGGCGTTTAAAAAAGATTATGCCCAACAGCACCCAGGCCAGTAACAGGGCGATAGTGGCATAATAGGCCTGGTGCAGGCGTTGCCGGGCGCTCTGGTACAGTCCGCTCTCCTTGAGCACCACCAGCCGCCACTCCCAGGGAGAAAAGGTAGTGGCGGCGGCGTAATGACTGCGACCGGCAAAATCTATTTTCGACACCGCTTGCCGGGAGTCGGGCGCGACCAGCAAAGCGGTCGCCAAAAGCCGGCCGGCCGCCGGCAACACCTCCGCCGGCGCCGGTTCCCGCCGGCCTAACAAGAGTTCATCGCCGTCCCACACCTGGATACGCAATTGGCGGGAGGCGGCGTAATCCTCGAGCAAACCCAGGGTCACCGCCTGCTGAATCCTGGTGGCGGGGCTGTCACCAACCACCCCGGCCCGCAGCAGGGCGCCATAGTTGTATTCGCAGAGCCGCTGCACATCAGCGACGGCTTCCCGCATCGAGGCATGGATCACGGTCCCGATAAAGTGATCCAGGGGTTTGAGCAGCAGCAGGTAGAAGCCGGCCCCGATCAGCAGGGCCGCCAGGATACTGGCCAGGTAGTAGCGGCTGCTGATTCTGGCGGGTAATCCACCCCCCCCGATCACAGGCGAGGCTCCGCGGTCTGCAGGCTTTCGGGCCAAACCACCTCCAGGCGGCCGTCCTGGCGCTGGGTAACCAGGCTGAAATTGCGGCTCTGGCGGCCTCGACCATCCACCCGGAAGCGGCCGATGATACTCTGGATATCAAGAGAGGCCAGGGTATCGCGAAGTTGCCGGCGCGCCAGGGAACCGGTTTCCGCCACCGCGGCGGCCAGGATATCGCCGGCGGCATAGGCGGCGAAGGCGAAATAGTCGGGGGACTTATCGTACTGCTGTTGATACTCCCGGGCAAATCGCCCGCTGGCCCGGCTCGGCGCCACACCTCCCAGGTATTGCCACTGTTCGGTGCCGAACACCCCGTCGGCCGCCGCTCCCAACCGCTCGACAAAAGCGTCGTGCCCCGGCCCCTGGGTGGCGTAATAAACCCGGGGCTGCCAGCCCACCTCGGCCATGGCCCGGCGCAGCGCCACCGCTTCCCCGAGATGGCCGGCCATGATCACCACTTCCGCTCCCGCCCGCCGGGCGCTGCTGACCAAGGGGGTAAAATCACTACGCTGCCGGTCAAATTCCTGTTTCCGCACCACCTCCAAACCCAGCCACCGGGCCCACCGCAAGGTTCCCCGAGCGGCGTTGCGGGAAAACGGTTCCTGGCTATAGAAAACCGCCAGGTTATCAAGCTGGTAGGCGACCAGCATCTCCAGCAGGGAAAAGGTGAATTTGCCGGCCGGGGTGAAGATCCCGAAGACGTAACCATAACCCTGCTCCCAGATCTCATCGGCCGCCGCCCCGGAGGCCAGCAGCGGATAGTGGTGCCGCTCGGTCAACGGCAGGATGGCCAGGGTCGTTTCACTGGCAAAGGGGGCCAGTAAAAGGTCCACCTCCTTTTCGATAAAACGGCGGTAAAGCTTCCGGGCTCGGGTCGGGCGGCTCCGGTCATCCTCGATGGTCAGGGTCACCGGCCGGCCCAGCAGGCCGCCCCGAAAGTTGATATCCCGCTCCCACAGCCGAAAGGCCCGTCGCTGGCTGCGCCCCATCGGGGCGTATTTACCGCTCAAGGCCAGGGATAAAGCAATACGGATCGGCTCCCGACGGTCATCAGCTGCCGCCGCGGCCCGGGCCTCGAAGTCAGCCCCGAGCAGCGGCAAGCCCGCCAACTGCAACCCCAGCAGGAACAGCAGGAGCAGCACCCAATTTTGGCCGATTTTCAACATCTCTCACCTGCGACGATACCGGTTTGGCATTATGCTGAAGGCGCTACCGTTTATCATCCATTTTGGGCCGCAGCAGATCCCCCAAGGTACCCATGGACTGTTTTTCCTTGCTATTAGCGGTCTGCCGCGTTTCCTCCCGCCCGGCGGCGGGGTGTTTGGCGGGCGAACCGGCGGCGGCACCTTTCTCCTCTTCCGCCGCGGGACTGCCCGCCGGCGGCGCCACCGCCAGCGAAATCCGGCGCTGCTCGCCAGCCACGGCCTCGACCTGGACCTCCAGTTCATCGCCGACCTGCACTACCTCCCGGGGATGGTTGAGCCGCCGGCCGGCCCCCAGCTTGGAGATATGGACCAGCCCATCGACCCCTGGGGCCAGAGTCACAAAGGCGCCGAAATCGGCCAGACGGGCCACCCGGCCCCGCTGGGTGGAACCCTCGGGAAAAGCAACCGCCACCTGCTCCCAGGGGTCCGGCAGGGTATCCTTGAGGCTCAAGGAGTAGCGATCCTTATCCCAGTCCAGGCTTTTAATCGCCACTTCCACCTGCCGGCCCGGTTCCAGGTGGCTGTGGATATCCTCCACCCGCCCCCAGCCGATCTCCGAAATCGGAACCAGCCCCTCGATGCCGCCGATATCGACAAAGGCACCGAAATCACGCACCGAGGTTACGGTACCGGTGACCAGATCCCCCACCTTGAGGCTCTGCCGCAACTGCTCTTTAAGCTCCTGGCGCTCCTGCTCCAGCAGTTGCCGACGGGAGAGCAGGATATTCTTGCCCCCCTCGCGAAACTCCATGATCAGAAAGGAAAAGCTCTGGCCCAGGAACTCTTCAGGGTTTTCCGCCCGGCGCCGATCCATCTGCGAATAAGGACAAAAAGCCCGGGCGCTGCCGCCGATTCTGACCAGAAAACCGCCCTTGGTCTCCGACTCCACGGTGCCCTCCACCGGCACCCGGCCGTGGAAGGCCTCTTCCAGATGGGCCTGGGCGGCGGCCCCGCCCACTTTAGTGGTAAAAATTTTCTCGTTCTTCTTGTCAGCCAGGAAAAAGACTTCCAGCTCATCCCCGGGCGCCACCGTGCAGTTGCCCTCGGGATCGGTAAACTCGGTCTTGGCCACCGACCCTTCGCTTTTGCCGCCCAGATCGATAAAGATCCATTCGCGGCCGACCTCCACCACCCGGGCGGTGATTTTACGGCCCGGCTCCAGTTGCTGGCCACCCACCCCTTCCTGTTCAAAAAGCTCCGCAAAACCACTCATTACTCAAAACTCCTCAAAATATTTTATATGTTGCCACCGGCCGGCGGCCTTGGCCAGCCGTGCTAGCGGGCCAACAAACACCGAGCCGGGTTTACGGCGCCGGGACCTCACCCGATTTGTACTTGCTTCCTCCCGCTTGGTCAACCGCTTTACGGCCGCTACTTACGCAAAAAGGCGGCGGGAAAGGTAGTCGATCAACCCGGCGGCGGGGCGCTGTTGGAAGACCCCGGCGGCGGGGCCCAATTCCGGGTGCATCCCCCGGAGAAAGAGATAAAAGACGCCGCCGAAATGCTGCCGGTAATCGTAGCCCGGCAGCCGGGCGCTTAAATGACGATGCAGGGCCACGGTATAGAGGTGATACTGGAGGATATAATGGTGCTCGACCATCGGCGGCCATAACCGCCCGGGTTGATAATCGGCATGGCAAGCACCCAGCAGGTTGCTCTTGTAATCGACGATATACCACTTGCCCCGATGCTGGAACACCAGGTCGATAAAGCCCTTCATAAAACCCTGCAGGGTGGTAAAAGGCAGCGCCGCCAGGTGGGCCGGATAGGCTTCCGGCAACTCGGCGGCCTCGGCAAAGGCGGCGGCCAGGGCGGCCGCCGTCAAGGGCTTGCCCCGCTGGCAGACCGGGAAGGTAAAGGGCATTTCATTGAGCCGCTGTTGCTCGTCGATATCGGCCAGGCAGAACGATTCGAGGCCCGGCAACAGCGGGGTTTGCAGCACCGCCGTCACCGCTGGCGCAAGCTTGGCCACCACCGTTGCCGGTTCCCCGCCACCGGGGGACGGGGCCCCGCTAAAACCGAAAGCGGCGGCTTGCTCGGCGATAATCCGCTGATGCTCACTGCTCTGGTGAAAGGAGATCAACTCAAGAATCCGATGCAGCAGATTGCCGGCGGCAAGGCCGGCGGGAAAATCGGCCAGCGGCACCCGGGCCGACAGTCGCCGGTTGCCGGCCCCGTCATCATCCTCCCCCGGCTCAAAAGCGAGCCGCGCAGTGGCCAGGGGAGCAAACGGTTGCTGAGCGGTGGCGTCGTGATCCCGGCCCTGGCTGAAGTCCGGGGCCGATCCACTCCGGGCGGCGATCATCCGGGAAAAACTGCCCACTTGCCAGGCAGGGGTGATGCCATGCCGCAGGCGACGACAATAACCGGCAACATCCGCCGCCGCTTGCCACGGATCCTGCCAGGGCACTACCGCCGCCGGAGCCGCCGGTAGCTGGCGCCACTGCCAGTGGGGCTGCCGGCTAATACCGTCGTTTAAATCGGCCAGCAACTCCGCCCGTTCGCTGAAAGTTGCCGGCTGGCTGTTATGCAGCAGATGGGCCAGGGCGGTGTCCTGGTAGCCGGTGGCCGCTTCCCAGACCACCAGGCAGCAATGTTTGGCCCGGGTAAGGGCAACATAGAGCAGTCGCAACTCCTCGGCAAACTGCTCCTGGGCGCGCAACTGGTGCTCTTCGGCGCTGGGCAGCAGGGAGATTTTGCCCTGGCGGTCGGCTTCGGGGTCGTGGTAGATGAGCACCTCATCCGACTGGCGGCGCTCTTTTTTCCAGGTCTTCCATAAATAGGGGCAGTAAACCACCGGAAACTCCAAGCCCTTGGCCCGGTGGATGGTCAGAATCCGCACCGCCTCCTGGTCGGACTCCAGGCGCAGTTCCTGCGCTTCGGCGCTGGCCTCGGCCCGGCCGGCCCGGGCTTCATCAAACCATTTGAGCAGCGCTGTGGCCTGCCGATGTTCCTCGGTTTCCCGGGTATGCAGCAGTTCAAAGAGATGGCGGTAATTGGTCAGCCGCCGCTCGCCGTCGGCCAAGGCCAGCAGGCGCCGGGTGAAGCCCTTTTCCCGGTCGATGGTCCGCATCATCGACATCAGGCCCCGCTCCCGCCAGATCTCCCGCCAGCGGCTGAAATCATCCAGCCATTGCTGCCAGAGTTTTTCATCTTCCTCCAACGCCGTCAACTCGGCGGGGGTGCAGGCCAGCAATTCACTGATCATCGCCGCCCGGCGCTGCCCTTCGCCGGCCTGCTCCAACAGGCCGTAGAGCAGGATGGCCAATTGCGCGGCCTCCCGGCTGTGCAGCACGCTGGCCCGGCTGTGTAACACCGCCTTGACCCCCTTTTGGCGCAGGGCCGCCTGGATATCATCGGCCTGCCGGTTCTCCCGGACCAGGATGGCGATATCCGCCGGACGCAACGGCCGGCGGCCGGCCTCTTCAGTGGTGGTCAACTCCGCGCCGCCCCGCAGCAGATTGACCAGGTCGGCGGCCACCAGGGCGGGGACCTCATTTTCCAGGTTAGTACGGGCCAATTGTTTGGTACTGCGAGCGCCGGCCAGCAGTTCATCCACTTGGGCCGGGGCCAGGGTCAGAAACTGCAGCGGGGCGGTGCCGCCCATCTCCCCGCCGTGCCAGCCGTCGCCGGCCGCCGGCTGGGGGTTGACCTGGTGAAAGGCGATCTCCGGTACCGCAAAGGGATTGGAGACGGCGGCAAACATGGCGTTGATGGCCGCCACCAGGCTGCGGTCGGCCCGCCAGTTGATATTCATGGTGTAGCACTGCTCACCGGCATCACGGGCCGCACCCAGATAGGCAAAGATATCGGCCCCCCGGAAGGCGTAAATTGCCTGTTTGGGATCGCCGATCAGGATCAGCCGGGTGGCTTCCTTAACATCCCGATCTGGCTGGTAAACGGCCTTAAAGATGGTGTACTGGATGGGATCGGTATCCTGAAATTCGTCGATCAGGGCCACCGGATAGCGGGCCGCGATCAGGGCGGCCAGGGCGTGGTGTTGCGGGTCGTTTACGGCCTCGGCCAGCCGGTGCAGCAGATCGTCGAAGGATTGCCGGCCGGCGGCGTAAAGCCAGGCCGGCAACTCCCGCCGGACGGTGGTAAACAAGTCAGCCAGCAGTTGCCGGCGATAGTGCTCGGTCAGCGCGGCCAGGGCAGCAAGATAATCGCGCCAATACTCGAAAAAGGGATGCCGCGGCCAGTTACCGGCCTTGATGTCTTTGGCCATGCAGATCTTGGCCTTGGGGTCCGCCAGCTTCTCAGGGGTCAGAGCCTCGCTGCCGGTCGGCACCACCAGCGAGCTCGGCTCTGGCCCGGCCAGATGGTCGGCCAGCCGCTCAAGCAGCCCGGCGGCCATCTGCTGGCGCGTCTTTTGCTGAAAATCGGTCCGCGCCAGCAGTTCAACGATAACCTCCCGCTCCCGCCGCCAGCTTTCCCGGGCCTGGCCATAGACGGCCAGGGTGGCGGCCCACAAGCGCTCAAACTCCGCCGCCCCCTCGTCGTCGCCCAATACCGGAAAATGGCGGTGCCGGGCGGCCAGCCGGGCCCACTGCTGCCATTGCCACCACCCCTGTTGCCGCAACAAACCCAGCAGGCGGGGATCATCCCGATGAAAAACGGTATTGAGATAATCCTGGACAATCTGCTGGAAATAGTGATCGAGGTCGGCCAGCAGTTCCAGCTCAAAAGGCATACCGCTTTCAAAGGCCCCCTGCTGCAGCATCCGGTGACAGAACCCGTGGATGGTCAACACCGCCGCCTGGTCGATGTCGGCCAGGGCGCGTTTTAATAACAAGAGGTCCCAAGCGGGGTGGCGGCTGTGGTCAATCAGGGCGGCCAGAAAAGGGTCGCAGGCGGGCGGCTCACCGTTTAGAAAACGCTGATAGGCGTCCACCGCGCCCTGCAACCGGGCGCGCAAACGTTCGTGGAGTTCGGCGGTGGCCGCCTCGGTGAAGCTTAGAACCAGGATCTTTTCCACCGGCAACTGCCGTTCCAGGATAAAACGCAGATAAAGGGCGGTGATCGACCAGGTCTTACCGGTCCCGGCACTGGCCTCGATCAACTGCACCGGCGCCGCCGGCAGAGTGGCGGGATCAAAAGGAAAAGGTTGCATGGCGGCACCTGTCTGGCTCTGGCATCTTAAAAGACGACAATCTACCGGAAAATCGCGTCCCCGTCGAACCCCAAAATCGAATGATAATTGACCTCTGGAAATCGAATTGTTATCGCTGTGCTAAAATCCAACAAAGAGGCTCCCATGATCCAATCCGCCAAGCGATACCACGAACGTACGAGCTACGAGAGGAACAAGCTCAGCGGCCATTACCTCGACTGGTCGAACCAGCCCAATCCGTTCAAGGAGTATAATGGGCTGGATCGGGTGGAACTGCCGAAAACGGTTCAGGGGGCGCAAGCACCCCTGGATGCGGTGCTGCTGGGCGATCCCGGTCCTGCCGATCCGCAAATGATCACCCTCCCGGTTTTGAGCCGCCTCTTTTTCCTTGCCGCCGGACTGACCAACCGCAGCCGCATGCCGGGCGGCGAGTTTTTCCACCGGAGCGTGCCGTCGGCCGGCGGGCTCTATCCATCGGAACTTTATGCCGTCATTCAGAAAAGTCCCGATCTCGAAGACGGCGTGTACCATTACAGCGTGGCGCGCCATGCCCTGACGCGGTTGCGGGACGCCGGATTCAACCGAAACGACGATCCCTGCCTCGTCTTTTTCATCACCGCCATCTTCTTCCGCTCCTCCTGGAAATACCGGGACCGGTCCTATCGATACCATCTGCTGGATTCGGGCCACCTGGCCGAGAGCTTATCCCTGGCCATCCAATCACAATCGCTGCCGGTGACGGCGGATTATGATTTCGACGACGACGCGGCCCACCGGTTGCTGGGAATCGACACCCATCGGGAGGTCTGCCTGGCGAAGGCGACGGTCTTTGGCGACGTCGCCCCTGCAAAGGATCTGCCGCCGGTGCAGCCCGAGGCAAGCCGGACGGCGGCCTGGGAGACCGACTATCCCCTGCTCAACGAAATACACGCCCTCACATCGGCGCCCGCCTCGGCGCCGCCGCCGTCTCCGGATATTTCGGCAGGCGACGCGGCATCCCAGGCACTCGACGGATCGTCCGCCAGGCCGGAAAAGGGCTTTGCGGATACGGTTCTACTTCGAAGATCCCGACGGAATTTCGTGGACCACGGCATGGATCGGGAAAAACTCTCGGCATTGATTCAATTCTTGTGCGCGCCCACCGAATCGCCTTACGACGACGCCCTGTCGGTGGGAATTCTAACAGGCGACGTGTCCGGCCTCCAGCCCGGGCTGTATTGGCTGGACCGGGGGAAAAAGACCTGGACGCTGTCCAGGAAAGGCCGCTTCCTTCCCCAAATGACGCGGATCTGCCTGGACCAGGAGTGGCTCGCCAACGCCGCCTGCCATGTCTTTTTCACAGCCGATCTGGACGCCTTGAATGCGTCCTGCGGCCCCCGTGGATACCGCTATGCCATGCTGACGGCCGGCCGCCTGGGCCACCGGATCTATCTCGGCGCCACGGCCCTGGAACTGGCCTGTTGCGGCATCGGGGCGTTTTACGATCCCGAGGCCGCCGACCGTGCTCGGTCGCGGGCCGCGGCGGCGCACGCTATACTCCTGGCGGCGGGGCCTTAAATCGCCCATCCGGTAGAAACGCGACGGAGGCGACGCCGCACCCCTACCATTTCAGAAATCTTTAAAATCGTCGTCGTCAAAAGGAATCTGTTGTTCAGCTTTTTTAGATGGCTGTGCTTTCCGACTTCGGTTGCTGTTTTACAGACTTTTCCTGTTTTGCAGGTTTTTTTGCTTCATGGAAAATGTTTTCTGTTTTGTTTTGTAAATCAGCGGGATCATGACACTCCGCTCGTTTACTAAATCGCTCAAATTCAACATCTCTTTTTCCAGTTTTGCTGCTACCGAGTTGAGCTCTTCTGCGGTCGCAGAGGACTCTTCGGGAACGCTGGCGGAGACTTTGAACCACCTGGTCCATCTGGGACATTCCAGTATTTAACTGGTCAATCCCACTGGACTGCTCGGTAGAAGCCGAGGCAATCTCATTCATCAACGCGTTACGCTTTGTTCGTACTCAGAAACAACTTGCTCCAATACTTTGGTTTCCCTTGTGCTTCCCACAAGACGAGAGCAAGCCATTACCCACCTCATTGACAGTACCCTCGATGAGGGTTGCTGTGTTCTGAGCTGCTTCTGCTGCTCGCAAGGCAAGGTTTCTTACCTCGTCTGCCACTACCGCAAACCCTGCTCCAGCCCTCTCCAGCACGAGCAGCTTCTACGGCGGCATTTAGCGCAAGTAGATTTTTGTCTGGAAAGCGATCTCATCAATAGTTTTGACGATTTTTTTCGTTTCCTCGCTGGATTTGCTAATACTTACTCCATAGCAGTTACCAATGCTGACATTCCATTGCCGGCTTCGGTTGCCGTCTTATTAGATTCAGCAACCAAAACACTTGCTTGTTGAGAATTCTTCAGCATTTTTTTTGGTCATTGCCGATATCTCTTCCAGTGTGAGCAGAATTCGCTTCCAAGGAAGCTGCTTGTTCACTGGTTCCTTGCAAGACGATCGCTTCGCTGGTTCCTTCCAATACATGAGCTCGTAAATAAAGCGACTTCATGTATAAAAGATGACAACAAAACATTGGTTGTTTTATCCAAATCATTTGCAAGTCTTTTGGCAAACAAATAACCCAAAACCAAGAATAAACCAGCAAATAAAGATAACACCACACCACCGAAAATTCTTGATTTTCGCACTTCTTCATCAAATTGATTATTTACTGCTATCAATATCCCTATCGACTTGAGTGAGAGGCTCTACCCCTTTCGTCCTTTGTACGATTTTCGAACACTTCGGTCTTACTATCGATATCGTCAATATACACCACCAGTACCGATGACCCACCCCCAAGGACGATACAATTGAACAAACGAAAGTTTTGGCTGTTCTTCTGTTAATCTGTTCTAGAGAAGTTGGACGAGGCCAGAGGTAATCAACCAATCGTTGGTAACCATTCTCTTTGTCGCAAACTTGCACCATAGCGTTGAAAAGTATTTTCATCTCCAGCCAAGTGCAACAACTCGGCACTTTCGGATTATCAGAGAACTTCCCCATCCAGAGAAGGCACAGCAAGGATGCATAATCATCTTGGGCAAAGGATGTAGACATATCATTTATCCAAAAATAACCTCCCTCGCCATATCTCAGTCTGCTTGACGATTTGCATAGCTTGATCTTGAGCCTGAGCGGTTGACATCGCACCACTCTCAGCTTTCTTGCCAAAATACTTCAAGGACACCATATGCGATAGACAATTTCTCAGTAAGTTGCTTTTTATGTCCTTCTGGAAAGCTGATTTTTGTATTGCTCAACCTCTTTGGTAACATCCATATCAGATACTTCAGATATCTTTGCCAATCCACCCTCGATGTTTTCCTCCACATGCATCAATGTAAAAATTCACAAAGAAACCGAAAACAACGATCATAGAAAAGACGATAACTCCAACAAGCAACACGATTTTTTTGGACAAGCTGAGATTTCTCATTTCACCCTCCTCCTACACCCCTTTTCTGTTACCACGTAGCGCGTTCAGCAGTGCCGCACCTTGTGGCACCGCCGAACGGTTACAGCCCGTTAAATCGACGGTTGTCGGCCTTGGTGAACGGTTACATTACCACCTATTTTCGGTATCCGCCTTCCGCCTTCCGCCTTCCGCCTTCCGCCTTCCGCCTTCCGCCTTCCGCCTTCCGCCTTCCGCCTTCCGCCTTCCGCGCCGGACGCCAAGGCGGGGTCCAGCGTCGGATATAGCCTACGAGTTGTAAACATACCAGTTGATTGTCAGTTGAAGCAATGAAGAAATAACCTTGCCGCCGAAATTGGCCTGCATGAGATCGGCCAGGAAGTCACAAAGATTGACGCCCTGCATCCCAGATAGGTTGGGACCACGGAAAAACGGACATCGATACGATTAATATATCAAAAACATGTGAGATTTTCATTGTATTATGTTTTGAGTTATGATAGAAATAAGCAATTACTAAAAATCAGGACAGGAAAGAACATGCTCGGCGAGGAAGAAATTTTTGAGGCTCTGGCAACTTGGAATGATTGGGACAATCCCCATGCCGGAAACAGTGCACCGGCCAGCCTATGAAAGGCAAATCATGAGAAAGGCCAAGGCGGGGGGAAATTCTGATTCTCAAAGGCGTTCGCCTGCTCCGGCAAATCAACCCCTTCTCATCATCAAATGGAATGAAGCGGCTGGTAGCAGAGGGAAGTACGACATGAACAGAATTCTTTATGTCAAGTTCGAGGACCCTCGGTTTATTAATCGATCTCAATCTGGAGCTGATGGAGCTTATCAAGGAAACCGACCTTGAATTTATGGCACCCAAAGAGTAACCGTTTTTCTTTTTCGATGAGGTGCAAAATATACCAGCCTGGGAGAAATGGCTGCTCAAGGAATATGCCACCAAATCGGCCCACCTCGATGTAACGGGTTCCTGCTCATCCCTGCTGAAGCCGGGAAATAGGGACCGCTCTCTCGGGCCGTTACCTCGATATTGAGGTTTTCCCTTTAAGCTTTCAGGAATTTCTTGATTTCATCGGCATAACCTTCACTTCCAAGGCAGAACTGGTCAGCAGAAAAACGGAACTAAACCGGGCCTTCCGAGCTTTTATGAACCAAGGCGGTTTCCCAAGCTTTGTCGAGCTGCCAGACCATGAATCCCGACAAGACCTCTTAACAACTTATTTCGACTCCATCCTCCTCAGAGATATTGTTGCCCGTGCCCAACCTGACCAACTACAGGGCACTTGAAGAAATGGCATCATTCTCTACTGGCCAATAGCACAAGTTCATTAAGTTCAACCAACAAGTTGAAGAACAGTTTCGGCCTCTCCCGACGAAAAAGCCAAAGATTTCTGTGGTTTTTTGGAGGAAGCATATCTGATATTCCAACTCCACCGTTTTTCCTGGTCTGTGAAAAAACAGTTGGCAAATGTCCGGAAATTTTACGCCATCGACACCGGCCTGGCCAACCGAGTCTCATTTCAGGTTGGCTCCCGGCAGGGGCAAAACCTGGAAAATATCATTTTTCTTGAGCTGCTGCGCCGCGGGAAGGATATCTATTATCACAAGACCGGGAATGATTATGAGGTTGATTTTCTTGTCAAAGAAGGCAGAACAGTGTGCCAATTAATTCAGGTGAGCTATTCCATTGCCGACGAACAGACCAAAAAACGAGAATGCACGGCTTTGAAAACTGCTGCTCAAGAGATGGAAAAAGAGTCGCCCTGCCTGGTGCTCACCATGGGACCGGAGCGAAACCATTCGTATGGGCAAGGAGTGACAAACTGAAGTTATTCATGTGATCGACTGGCTCTTGAGATGAGCGCGTCTCACCTTTCGCCAAAGGAGTTGGCCTTCGACCAGGAGGATTTCCGAGGCCTCCTCGTTGCACAATATAGCGGAAGATGGCGGCCTGCGTATCTCCAGGATCGTCAATGATCTGATGACCTTCGCCCGACCGGCGGGCGGATAACGGTCCAATCGCTCTTCGCACGAACGAAGGGCTGCAAAGTACGATCGGCTTGCTGGAGTGCCATTTTGCCGCTGATGGTGCTACAACCATGCCGTCAACGTCTGCACCATCGGCACGGTGGTCATTAAGAAATTCAACGACAACTTCAGCAGCGCCATCAACAATTTCCTCAATAACGCGCCGGGAGACCCCCTGGCCGGCGAGGTAAAAAAAGAGCAGACCTTCGCCTGTTATCAGCCCGAGGAATTGCGCGATATCTCCATCGGTTTCTTCATGCACGATCTGGGCAAAACCCTGATCGACAGCCGGATCCTCAATAAAAACGGCAAACTGACCGAAAGTGAATTCGCCACGGTCAAGACCCACGTTACCGACAAGGTGCAGACGATCCTGGAGAAAAACTGCTTTGCCAACCCCTATATCGCCAACGTCTGCCTCTACCACCACAGCCGGCTATACGGGGATGAACCACGCTGTTACCCGGAGCGCAGCCATACCAAACTGCCGCCCTATGTCAAAGTGTGCAAACTGGCCGATATCTACGACGCCATGACCTCCAAACGGGCCTACAAAGAAGCCCACAACCCGGTGGGAGTGGTTACCGATATCTTCAATCAATACGCCCGTAAAGATCCGTTGTTGCAGTATATTCTACATTCCTTTGTCAGCTCGGTGGGGATCTACCCGCCCGGCAGCGTGATCTCCCTGGCCAGCGGCCGCCTCTGCTACGTGCTCGACAGCCAGGGTCCGACCCTGCTGCCGATCACCGACGAAGAGGGCAAAACCCTGGAAAGCAAACAGGAGCCGTTGGTGATCAACAAGAAAGAAAGCCGGCCGGAGCTGAAAATCGACCGCCGCCGGCCACCGCTGGCACCGCTGGAGGCCTACAAGATACTGCCCACCTACCTGCGCGATATTGTTAAGCCGCCGGCGGAGGCCTCTGCTTAAACGCATTTGCCCCATTAGCACCTCGGCCGATGGTTGCCGGGGCGGGAGTTGGCCAACCAATCGTCTCTGTGGCGCTTACGGTGCCAGCCACCGTGACAAACAGCCGGGCAGGTGTTACTTTCTTCCCCCATGGACTCCATGGAGGTGATTTATGTCCGACTACCAGCAACCGCTTGCCGAATACCGCATCCGCTCCCAACCCTACTACCTGCCCCGGGGTGACGAGGTCGCCATCGCCAGGGCGGCCCATGCCAACGGCTTGCCCATTTTACTCAAAGGCCCCACCGGCTGCGGCAAAACCCGTTTCATGGAGTTTCTGGCCTGGGAGCTGGACCTGCCCCTGGTCACCGTCTCCTGCCACGACGATCTTTCCACCGGTGATCTGGTGGGCCGCTACCTGATCAAGGGCGGCGAGGCGGTCTGGGTTGACGGCCCCCTGACCACGGCGGTGCGGGCCGGGGCCATCTGCTACCTGGACGAGATCGTCGAGGCCCGCAAGGACACCACGGTGGTGATCCACCCCCTGGCCGACAACCGCCGGGAGCTGCCCCTGGAGAAGAAGGGAGAGCTGCTGACCGCCCCGCCGGGCTTTATGCTGGCCATCTCCTACAACCCCGGCTACCAGAGCGTGCTTAAGGACCTTAAGCAGTCCACCCGCCAGCGTTTCGTGGCCCTGGAGTTTGACTACCCCGCCGCCGAATTTGAAGCCGAAATCGTGGCCCATGAGGCGGGTATCGAGCTTCCCACCGCCGCCGCCCTGGTCAAGGTGGCCACTATGACCCGCGCCCTCAAGGACTCGGGTTTGCCGGAGGGGGCCAGCACCCGGCTGCTGATCCATGCCGGTCAACTGGCCCGCGACGGCATTGCCATCCGCACCGCCTGCCGGGTGGCGATCACCGGCGCCTTGAGTGACGAACCGGAGCTGCTGGAGGCGGTCGATGAAATCGTCAGCTCGGTCTTTTAAATGACCTCCTCGACCCTGCTCAAGGAGAGACTGCCCACGCTGCTCAGGGTGGAGGCCGCCAATTACTGGGAGATCGAGGACCATATCGAGCAACTGGCCGAGCAGCCCGCGGAAGTGCAGCAGGAGATCCTGCGCCAGGTGGAGGCGATCTGGCCGGTGAGCCAGGCCCTCTGCTTTATCTTTTTGGATCAGGTTCCCAAGGCCTTGCAGTGCCTCCATCACTCCCAATTGAGCGCCTGGGTCAACGCCACCCTGGATGTCTATGAAAAGGACGGCCTGCAGCAGGCCCACCGCTTCATGGCCGAGGTGGAGGCCAACTTTCTCTGCCAGATCCGGGGTGAGGCGGGCATTTCCCTGGTGGAAGCCAGCGGTCGGCTACTCCCCTACCTGCGGGGCCTGGCCGGTTTCGAACTCGAGCTGGCCGCCGCCACCGAGGTCTATACCGACGGCAAAACCATCTTCCTGCCCCCGGAGATCACCCTTTTCCGGGAGAAAAGCCTTAATTTCCTCACCTACAAGTTGCTGGCCAGCTGCCAGTGGGCCTTGCTGGCCGGCGGCACCTTTGACCTGCGGCTTGACCCGGAGCAGCCACCGTTAAGCGAGTTGAGCGAGCCGGTTGCCGAAATGCTTAAACACCACCGGCAATCCTGGCCGGTGCAGCCCTTCCCCGCCAATTTCTGGAACCTCTTTCCCCAGCCCGAACTGGCCGCCGACCTCTTCACCCTGCTGGAGACCCGCCGCCTGCTGGCGCGCCTGCGCGACGAACTACCGGGGCTGATGCGCGACAGCGCCGTGGTTTTAGCACAGCTCCACCGGCAAAGGCCGGAAGCGGCCATGCAACGGGATAAAAACCGACTGCTGGAGGCCCTGAGCCAATGGCTGCTGCAGGGCCAAATTAAAGGAGACTGGCCGGCGGCGGAACAGGAACGACTCTCCCGGGCCCTGGAGTTGCTCGACGGTGAATCAACACCGCCCGAGTCAGCCACGCCGGCCACCACCCTGAACCAGACCAGCGCCCTTTACCAATTCCTGGCACAACTGCCGGGGGAGTACCGGCCGGAAGACTACCAGCCCCTGCTGGGCGGTCGGCTGCGACCGGCGGCGGTGGCGGCCAGTCGGCAACAGCAGCGGGAAGAGCAGCGACAACGCTTTATCAAGGCCCTGGGGCTTGTCCTGCCGCCCACCGCCGACGGCCAGGAAGAGTCGCCGGAGGCAACTACCAGGCAGGCACCATCCCCGCCGACCAGCGAGCATGCCGCCCTGATGCCGCCACCCCCTGGCCCGCCTCCGGAGAGTCCGGAGGCCGAGCAACCCGGAACCCGGCAGCCCGAATATATTACCCTGGGCGAGCAGGAGATTAAATTACCGGAGGAGTTGCGGGAGCTGGCCCGGGAGATCAGGGACGATCTGGGCCGCATCCCGGAGCACTATATCAGCGCCGCCCTGGAACAGGCCGGCGGCGGCATGGCCACCGGGGCCGGCCCTGATGCCGCCGCGGAGGAGCAAGCTCCCCCGGCCGGGGCCCTGGTTTACGATGAATGGGATTATCGCCGGGCGGGGTTTCGCAAGAACTGGTGCACCCTGGTGGAAAAGAAGCTGCCGCCGGTGCGCTCCCGTTTTATCGAGCAAACCATGGCCAAATACCAGGGGCCATGGCGCTTGCTCAAACGGCAGTTTGAAATGATGCGGCTAAGCCAGCGTTTCCTGCGCCGCCAAAGAGATGGCGACGAAATCGACCTGGACGCCGCCATCGAGGCCTTCAGCGATCTCCGGGCGGGGCAGGCCGCCTCCGATAAGCTGTTTATCCGCCTGACCCGGGATCAGCGCGATATCGCCACCTTCTTTCTGGTGGATATGTCTTACTCCACCGAAGGCTGGATCAATACCGCCATCAAGGAGACCCTGGTGCTGATCTGCGAGGCCCTGCGGGTGCTGGGGGATCGCCACGCCATTTACGGTTTTTCCGGCATGCGCCGCTCCCGCTCCGAGCTCTACCACATCAAACACCTGGATGAGGACTACGACCAGGCGGTGCAAGACAGGATCAGCGGCATCACCCCCCAGGACTACACCCGGATGGGGCCACCGATCCGCCATCTGACCAGAATGCTGAGCGACACCGACGCCAGAATCCGGCTGCTGATTATCATCTCCGATGGTAAACCCGAGGACTACGACGACTACAAAGGCGATTACGCCATCGAAGATACCCGCCACGCCCTGATCGAGGCCAAAAACGCGGGGATTCACCCCTTCTGCATCACCATCGACCGCCAGGCCCACGATTATATCCCCCACCTCTTCGGGGCGGTCAACTACATCTTCATCGACCAAGTCAAACGCCTGCCCCTGCGGATGCCGGAGATCTACAGAGCCCTTACCACCTGATCAAAGGGCTTGACTACCGTATCCATCACCACTCCCTGTTTTCCAGCCTGGCTAACTGCTCCAAGGCAGATTCTGCCCTTTCCTGCTGTTCAGAGAACTCTGCCGCCTTTCCCAGGGCCTGCCAGGCCTGCCCCAGATCTTCAGTTTCCCAGGCCGCGTAGCCTGCCATTAGCCAGGCCCTGCCTGAACGCTCTCCTTGAAGCCCAGCTGCCTGCTTGTAGGCTGCATGGGCCTCCTGAAACCTTTCCAGTTGATACAAAAGATCCGCCTTGAGCAGCATCAGTTCCTGATCCTGCTCATGTTTCTCAAATTCCTGCAGGGTCTTAAGGGCCTGGTCCTGCTCAGCCAGCTGCTGATAAGCACTGACCAGATTGCGCAGCACCCTCTTGTCCGGAGCTTCATCCAAAACGGCCTTATATTGGGGGACAGCCTGCACCGGGACGTCCACCTGCAAGCGCAGATCAGCCAGCAGCTTGCGCTCATTCTGGCTTAGAGGAGTCAAGAAGCTGTAGATGGTCAAAGCCACCACGGCCTGCTGATAATCATTCCTGGCCAGGGCTGTATGGGTCAGGGCCTTCCACCATTTCTCCTGCACCGGATCCTGGGAGGTCAACTCCAGGGCATAATCTTTAGCCTCCTCCAACAGCTCCAACTCCAGATACTGGTGCAGCAGGATCTCCTGCCACTGGATCTGTTTATCGCCTTGGTGCTCTCTGGCCAAAATCCGGATGTGCTCCAGGGCCTGTTCATTCCTCTCAGCAGACAGATAGGCGTGGACCAGGTTCTCCCGCCACTTGAGCTTGATCTGCTCTGGGTGCTCTTTAAGCAGCTGCTCAAAGCCCTGGATGGATTCCCGCAGGCTATCCTGCTGCAGCCAGCTCACCGCAGCAAAATACAGATATTCCGGCTTTTCTTTGTCCTCTAATTGATACGCCACCTGGAAATGCCTGGCAGCCTCTTGGAATTTGTCCTGTACATGGCTGACCCCGGCCAGATTTACCCTGGCCTGGAGATGCTCTGGATCGCCTTTCAGAGCATTGCGATAGGCCTCTTCCGCCTGCTCCAGGTTATCCAGGGTCTGGTGGATATTGCCCCGCAGAAGATAGACCTTGGGATGGTGGTAGCCCCTGGGATCTACCTGATCCGACTCCGGCTCCTTTGTCCTGGCTCTGGACTGGAAGTCCTGCAGCACCTTGAGGGCCTGCTGGTATTCCTCTTCCTGCATGTGCTCGTAGGCCTTAAACAGCACCACCCTGGCTGCATTGGGCAACTCCGAGGCCCGGGCGCCGGAGGCAGCCGGCTGGAAAGCCACAAGCAGCCCCAGTATCAGGCTCAACAGCCTGACAATGGATAAAATATACTGAGCTTCTTTTTTCATTTGGAATCAATCCAACTCAAACCGTATAGTGGTCTCAGCCACGGTCTTCACCGGCACCCCACCCACTGTTCCTGGCTCAAAGCGCCATCTGGACACGCTGTCCCGCACAGCTTTGCCGAAAACCCCTTCAGGCTCTTCTGCCAAAACCCTGACTTTCCGCACTTCCCCGTCCTTATCCACCGTAAAACTCACCTTGACCCAGCCCTCCACGCGCTTACGCTTGGCAGACATGGGGTACCTGGGAGGTACTCTGGATACAGCCCTGAGAGGCTGGTCCAGGTCCCCGGCAGAGACCCGGCCCGGGGGCGCGGAGACCTGGTAAGCCATCATTTCGGGCATCGCCAGGCTCTGCGGCCCGGAAGGCAAACGGGGATTCACCTCAAAGGGCAGACTCATCTCTGTAGGCTCGGGCTTCTGCCGGGCAGGCTTCTCCCTGGGCTCAGGCTCCTTTTCTTCCTCTTTCTCTTCTTCAGGCTCCAGGGGCTCCGGTTCATCAGGCTCAGGCTCCCGCATACGCACCATCCTGATATTGGAGACAGACTCCTCGTAGGTCTTGATTTCCGGCTCCGAGCTGAACAGATAAGGCACTAAGGAAAACAACACCAGATTCAACCCTGCCGCACCCAATACAGCCACGGTCCAGGCTCCGAACCTGCGCTGCCGCAGCATCTTCTGGTACGGGCTGTCTGAGCTGTGCCTAGCCATCACTCCGGCCTATCCGCAGCCAAGGACACATCTTCTGCCCCTGCCTGCCTGCAGCCGTCCATGACTTTGATGGCGCTACCGGTGCTACTGCTCCGATCCGCGACCACTACCACCGACCCCTCGGGATTCTCCACCAGGGCCCGCTCCACATTGGCCCGCACCGCCCGGACATCTATCTCCTGCCCTTCCATGAACACCCGGTTATTCTCGTCTATAGCCACCAAGATGGTCACATCCTCCTTGCTGACCGCCGTTGATGCAGTGGGCCTGCTGACCTCAACACCGGACTCCCGCACAAAGCTGGTGGTCACGATAAAGAAGATCAACAGGATAAAGACCATGTCTATCAGGGGAGCGATATTCAGCTCCTTGGTCCCGCTTCTCCTGCGCCTGGCCGAGGAAATATTGATCATGTCCTTTTCCTGTTTTTTCTGATACTGCGGCTTGACTTTTACTGTTTGTCAAAGAGCCCCTACAATTGCCTGCGCAGGTAATACCCTATAATTGTGTTGCGCTGTTTCAAGTTCTGGGCCCGCTTGTCCAAAAAGCCTTTCATGTACATGCCTGGAATAGCCACCAACAACCCGGTCTGAGTGGTGATCAGGGCCTCGGAGATGCCCCCGGCCAGGGCCTTGGCATTCCCGGTGCCGAACACAGAGATCACGTCAAAGGTGATGAGCATCCCGATCACCGTGCCCAAAAGGCCCAGAAGCGGAGCCACCGCAGCCAGGGACCCGATCAGGCTCAAATAGTCCTCCAGAGAACGATTGATACGCAGTACCGACTCGTCCAGGATATAGCGATCCACTTCAGGATCCCCTTTCCTGTTGCGCATGAACTCCGCCACCAGCAGGGACACCGCGCCCCGGTACTGCTTGGGATCGGGCATGCGGTCCTCATGGATATGCTCCCAGGCGGTCCTGGAGCCCATGTTTTTGCGATGCAGCCGCCTGAAGTACAAGACCCGGTTGACGATCAGCATCCACATCAGCAGGCTGACCGCTACCAGGGGCAGCATCACCACTCCACCGCTTTGGAAGTATTCCTCCATCTGGTAAAAGGCTGTCAGTAAAGCCTCAGTCATGTCTGAAAATCGTGCTCACGTTAGTGTTCAACATCCCTGCCCTTATGGGCCATGTTCACCAGGGCCACGGCCTTCTCCTCCATATCCTCGATTTTCTTTTCCACAGCCCGGCTCAGCCAGGTATGGGCCATGAGCATGGGAATGGCCACGGAAAGGCCCACCATGGTGGTCACCAGGGCCGCGGAGATCCCGCCGGACATCATGCGCGGATCCCCTGTGCCGTGCAGGGTGATGACCTGAAAGGTGTTGATCATACCGGTCACCGTGCCCAAGAGGCCCAAAAGAGGCGCAATAGCCGCCAGCATGCCCAAAGTGGACAAAAAGCGCTCCATTGGCGGAATTTCCCTTAAAATAGCCTCCTGCAGACAACTCTCCATTTCCTCCCGGGGCATGTGGCAACAGCCGAGCCCGGCTTTGATCACCCTGGGCAACGGCTTTTCTTCCTGTTCGTCACAGGCCTGCCGGCATTTCTCCAGGTTGCCATCCTGCATAAGGGTCTCCACCGAGCTCATAAAGCCCTCGGAGTCAAAGCGCTTACGTAGCAGGAATACAAGCCGCTCCAGGATAATGATCAGCCCCAGGCCCAGCAGGAACAAAATGGGCCATACCAGGGGGCCGCCTTTGGAGATCTGCTCTCTGAGACTCAGTTCGTGGGTCAACTGGCGCAGAGCCCCGCCCCTGGTGACATCCATGGGCACAGCCTGGCTTTCCCCGTCCATGTAAGAGTCCAGGGAATTTTGCAGCCGCCGGGAAGGCAGGCTGGACAGGGCAAACCGCTGCTCCCCGCCGGATCCCTGGCTCAGAAACCCGGTCTCCTGGCCGTCCCTGTAGGCAGCAGTAAAATTACCGATGAACAAAAGCTTTGCCTCTGTCTCCTGCCCGGAGCGATCCACTATACTCCCCTGCCCCAGACGTACCGTGCCCGAGAGCTGTATTTCCTGCTGCAGGATGTCCGCCATCATCCTGATCTGGTCCATCCCCGGGAAGTCATCCTCTTCAACTATGCCCTCCAGGACCCGGGCCTGCTCCTCATCCAAGGAAGTCTGGAGGCTGTCCTGTGCCAGATCCCTGACATCCTTGGCATTGACCTGGATGGCCCCCTGCAACTCATTGACCATGCTGTCGGTTTCCGCCAGCTCCTGATCCAGATTGTCCTCTTGGTCAGCCAGCTCCTCCAGCTCTGAATTCAAGGAGGCAATAGAATCATTGTATTCCTGGTTCTCTTCCTGCAACTCAGAGATGGCGGATTCCAGGGACTCTCTATCCCGCAGGATATTTTGCCTGGCCTGCCTGGCTTCCTCTTCTGCGGCCCACTTTTCCTCCCTGGCCTGCTCCAACAGACGCTGTCTCTCTTGCCTGGCCTCGATCTGAATCTGGCGCATATCTTGCTCAGCAGACACAGGGCTGGCTGCCAGACCGCCCAACAGCAGAAGTAAAACTATACAGATTACCCTTTTCATTCCACCTCCAGCCTGCCCAAAGGCATGGTGAGCAGCTCCGCGGGCTGCCGCTCAGCTCCGACATCAATAGCTTTACCAATAGCCCAATTGTATTTCCCTGGCAGCTCCTGCCACTTTTTCTGGGCCACGTTGTACCAGCCGCATTCCTGGTTATCCCTGGTTTGATAGAACAGGCCCAGGCGACCCAGACGAAAAATATCCGCCCTGATGTTGCGCCCTTCCACCTGGATGCTCTTTTGCCGCACCTCGATGGTCCTGCCGTATTCAGCCTCCACCAGAAAGGCCTCCATGATCCTGCGGTACTTCTCACTGACCTTTTGTTCCGGATCCCGCATCAACTCTTCCAGCCGCTGCCGGCGCTTCTCCCGCTCCGCCGGCAGGAAGGGCAGGTCTTTTGCCACCAGCTGCTCCAGGCTGTCCAGCCTCTGTTCCAGAAATGGCTCTATATCTTCGGCCACCTGTTCTATGTCCCGCAGTTGCTTTTCCTTGCGGGAGACTCGCGCCTTTGCGGTCTCCACCTGCTCATAAAGCCCACCATGCTGGTCCTTCAAGTCCTTGTTCTCCTCCAGCAGGCGATCATAGCAGGCAACCAACTCCTGCCTTTCCTCTTGCCACTCTTCGCGCTCCTTTTGGGTTTTCTGCCTTATTTCAACCGCCTCCTGGACCGGCTTGCGGACCTGCTCTCCAGTGTCCTGAGCTTCAGCCCGGGCCAGGACGTTGCAGGCCAGGAAAAAGGTTAAAATAAACCCTGCCGTAATACAGGGTATGAGCAACATGGGCCTCATATGATCCTCTCCCGATTTTTGTTTACTGCCGGCAAAAGTCTGGTCTTATTCGGCGCTTTACCCTTGGAAACCATCGTCTCTATTCTCAGTATCTACTACCACTCGCCGTTATTTTTTTCGTTTCCACACATACATTCCCAAAAACAGGTTTATCATAGCGCTCAAGCCCAGAAACAATTTCACCACCGTGGAAGCGTCTCCCAACAGGGCGTGATTTTTTTTCGTCACGGTTGAATGCGCTTTTTTCTTTTCAAGCCCTGAGTTGTCTCCGGCGGAATTCGCTTCCTGCGTTTCAGGGCTCACAGCAATTGCGGCATGAACCGCATGACCCATGCCGTCGTTGACCTCTATTTTCCAGTCTCCGGGGAGGTGGGCGAAAAAGGCAAACCGGCCGTTGGCATCCGTGCGGCCGTTCTGAAATTCCACTTTGTCGTTTTCCGGGCTGAAAACCAGCACTTCGGTGTAGCGCATGGGAGTCATGTCCGAATAAAAAAATTCTGCCGCTACCACTTGATCTTTTTCAATCACCCGGTAGTCCGTGCCGTGGGCAAAGGCGGTTATCGGTGGAGCCAGAAGAGACATCAGAGCGGCAATTAAAAATGTCTGCTTCATTCTTTCACCTCAAACGTTAAAAATGTCATGAATTTAAAAAAATCCAGACCCGAATCCTTGTTCGCTGGAATCTGGTGCGTGACGTAGAGCAGGTGTACCCCGCTTTTTTCAAAAATCATCTCTGCCACACCATCTGCATTGGTGACGGATTCCTGGTCATGGTTCGTCAAGATGGACATTCCAGCCAGGGGACTGTTGTCAAACAAGAGCTTAAAATTCATGGGTGCGCCTATCGTCAGCTTGGCAGGATCAGCCATGGGTACCAGTTCCAGTTTCATGCCCAGGGGCTGGGTGTTAATACCGGCCGGAGCTAACAGTGTTTTGGAATACTGGGTGGAAGTAAACGCGCTGATCACAGTCAGGCCTTCTGCTTCGGCCTTTTTACGGCTCATGAGTTTCTTGCCCCGGGTGGTGTTGACCCGGTCGCCCCATTGGGCGACCACCGCCGCGAGGGCCGGTTTTTGCGCGGCCGTAAACACCGCCTGCGATTTTTCATCCTTGCGGGTGATGGCAATTTCGGTGCCTTCGTCCGTAACAGCCGAAATTTCCGTCACGCGAGGCGGATCATAGGGGTCAAGACGTTCACCGATGGTTCCCCGGCATACTGCATATTTGCTGTCGATTTCTTCCACCCACAGATAATGGGCAAACGAAGAAGCCGCCGCCATCCACATACCTGCGACAGTCGCCACAAGTATTGTTGAAATTTTTATGTACTGTTTCATTTTTTCCTCTTTACTAAAATTCAAATTTTATGCCGCCCTTATAAATCGTGCCAGGCGCGATGCCTTCATTGTCCACGCTGTCAAAGACATTTTCCACGTTCACGTAAGCGGTGACATGATCGAAAAACCGGCGGGATACTGCCAGATCCAAGCTCCAGAAATCATCTTTGGCTTGGGTGGTTTCGTCCACCTTGTAATACTTGTCCAGATAATGATTCCAGATCACGGTGACATTAACGATCTTCGGATTCTGATAAGTAGCGCCCACATGAAATTTATGTCTGGGGTCATTGGTCAGGTAAAGTCCCTCTTTAAAGGGGGCTGCATCATTTTTTGTAATTTCTGAAACATTCCACGTATAATTGCCGAAAATCATCAAATCGGCCAACGGATACCAGTTCAGCTCCGCCTCTATACCGTGCATTTCCACCTCACTGATATTGTCATGAACGTATTCCTTATACGTTTTCCCGTTTTTCTTATAGGTTTTGGTGGTCCGGGTGCCGATGTAGTCTTCGGCATAAGACTCATAATAGGTGATACCAGCCCGGAGATTGTCCAAAAGCGCCCGTTCCGCGCCGATATCCCAGGACCAGATCTCTTCCGGGTCCAGGTCCGGATTGGCTTCCCGGTAATAAGTACCGCCGCGCCGCACATGAACTTTGAAACGTTCAAACAGGCTGGGGGCGCGGAATCCTTTGCCAGCGGACGCCCGCAGGGTGGTTCGGTCATCCGGGTGCGCGGTAATGCCGAATTTAGGTGAGAAACTGTTGTTTGACTCATCATCATATGATCGGTCGTAGGGTTTTTTGCCGCCGCTGGGGCTGCTGTCCCAATTTCTTCCGTCCGTGGTTTCCATCCAGTCATACCGGGCACCCAAATTGAGGATCAACCGGTCTTCAAGAAATCTTATATCTGCATTAAAAAACGGTGACATAAACCGCTGGGTACCTTCAGCCCCTTCGTCCCGGCTGCTGCCGATATAATTGTTGTCATAATCCCAGTAAATTTCTCTGTACATGGCGCCCACGGTCAACAATGTTGATTTCCCCACAGGCAGGGTTCCCTGGATGTCCATACCCCAATTATCGGACGGAGCTTCCTCATAGCGGGAAAGTGTGGCAAAGTTGTTTTTGGCTGTATCCTGGTAAGCGGTCTTGTCTGCCTGATTGTAGTAGGCCAGAGCCTTCAGCCCGATTCCGGCGGAGGTGGTCCGGGTATAGTTCACGACATACTGGCCGAGTTGAAGTTCATCATAGAAAAACTCCCGGCCCTTACCGGTTTCATGATCATAAACCAACGCCGACGCCGTCAGGCTGGACTGATCATCCAGTTCATAGCTTACCTTGCCCAGGATTTTGCCGATCTCCCGGTAACGTTTGGTGTCATAGGGCTCGGGGTTTTCCGTCATGTAAAACCCGTCGGATTCTTCATGCCCACCCGCCACGAGCAATCCAAACCGGTCAAAGGACTGGCTGTGAAACCCGCGCCCGGCCCAGGTATCGGATGTGCCGACTTCCGTCCGGACGGATGATTTACTTTCAGGGTCCGGTTTTTTGGTGATGATATGAATCACTCCTCCCATGCCCTCTGATCCGTACATGGCCGAAGAAGGCCCCCGCACCACTTCAATGCGCTCAATAGCCTCTTTGGGGATATGCCCCCAGGCCACCCAGGCAATGGAATTGTTGAAGTTATCGTTCTGGGGCACCCCATCCACCATCAGCAGCACTCGATTCCCCCCCACGCCGCGCATGGTGATGGGGTTGGACACCCCGGTGGTCTGTGTGCCATAATGCCGGGTGTTGTAAACCCCGGGTACGGCCCGAACAATGTCCTCCACCCGCTCAAAGGGCGAGGCCATAATCTGCTCGCTGGACAAAACCGTGACACTCTGCGCCACATCCGATACCGACATTTCATTTCGGCTGGTGGACACTACAATTTCATCCATTTGGTAAACGGGCGTCTTTGTCTCCCCAGCCAAAACGCTCACCGGGATCAGCCATCCGGTCAACCCGAACAACCAAATCGTTAATAATTTTTTTTTGGGAAAATTTCGGATCAAAAACCATGGGCTTGCGTGTTCTACATCAGGTTGTTTCATCGTTCCCTCCTTTTAAGGACAAAAGGCAAAAAAAAAGCCACAAAGATCAATCCCCTGCGGGGGATTGAGCCTTCGTGGCTTGACTTAATTTGGCTGGCGCCGCCTAAAACGGCGGGGACAACCTATGATTTACGGCAAACGCTGCTGATCCTTAAACTTCCAAACGTCAAACTTCTAAACCTCGGCGGGACGATTCTGGTCTCCAGAGGCACCGTACGGCTTCTGCCGTCGCATTAAGCGGACCCATGTACCAGCCGGATCGTCGCCGGTCAAGTTTTTTTGGCAAAGACGATACGGTGGGCGACCAAATTCATTAGCTTGATCTTGCCATCCACAATTTTTCGGTCGCCGAAAATATCGACCAGCAGATAGCGATCTTCGCCCTGGGGTTCGATGATATCCACCGCCTCCATGAACAACTCCTGGCGGCCCTCTTCCTCTTCAAAATAAGCGTTGGCTTCACACATGATTTTTGCTCCCGTCTAAGATGTCGGCTAGTTTTTCCGCCACCAGGGTCTGGACCAGATGGGGCAAGGGCTCCCGCACCACCCCCACCACTTCCACCGATTCCTGCCAGAGGGGCAGCAAGATTTTTGGGGCCGGACAGGAGGTTATCGCCTCGGCCATTTTCGGGGTTACCTCCCCCAGCATGGCGTTGGCCCAGGTGATCGCCAACGGCCCGATCACGCAATCCACCTGATAAACCGTATGGCAGATGGCATTTTCGCCGGAGGCCCCCTTGTTGGCTCCGGCCTTGAGCATCTGGGTGGTGGCGATGGCGTTGGTACCAAGGGCGATTAGTTCCACCGACTCGCCGTGGGCCTCCTTCAGATAACGGAGCACCGTGGCCCCGATCCCGCCGCCCTGGCCGTCCACCACGCAAAGCCGGGGCTTTAGTTTGGAGCGGACACCTGCCTGTTGTTCACGTTTATCGACCATCTCCACATGCTTCTGTAGGGGGTTATCCACTCGGGCCTGGTTAGGCCTCTCTAGCCTAAATAAAACGGCGCTGCACAAAATCTCCGCCCTTTTCGGTTGTCATCGTACGACCACCGAATCATCGATGTCGCAACTCATGGTACGGGCATCACAAATATCCTCGAGTTATTCCATTCGGTCAAGGATGGACTGTAATTCAACATTTACCGAGTTATGCCGGGTTGGTAATCATTATTTTTGGAGAGCCGAGACAACATGGAACAAGCCACCAGGTTTACAAAACGTACCATTGAAGTAGTGTGTGATATCTCGCGAGGGCGATATTTTTTGGCGCTGGTCGGCAATGTGATGACGGCATGGGTTAATTTTCTGGTTGACCAGAATTTTTTTGGTAAAACGGGCCTAAAAACTAAAAACAGCGGCCAGACTCATGGTGTAATAATCGTCGGCGGCGACATCGTTGCTGACATCGGCGTAAATCAGCTCCAGATCGACACTGTCCCGCAGGGCGTAGCCGGCGATCAGGTTGAACTCTTCCTCATCGATCCGGGGGTTGTCGTAACGGGTCTCCCCGTACAGGACGGTCAGATTCAGGGCGCGCCAACCATAATCCATACCCAGATACCAGGTTTTAGCATCGGCGGAATAGATATTGCTGCCCTCTTCAAAAGGCATCTGATCGCCAAATTCTGCAATTCCACCCGCGCCATCGTCATCGGCCTGCATATAACCGGCGTAAAAACCGAAATCACCGTAGCCCAGCCCCTGCTCCAACCAGAGATAGTCACCATCCGGGCCGACGGCGGAATCGACGTTGGAGCTGACATACTGGGCCATGGAGGTGGCCGCCAAGGTGTCGGAGAGTTCATAATCGGCGGTCAATTTCAAACCAGGGGCCTGGAACATATCGCCGGCGTGGTAATAGTACGGGTTGATGGTCAGCCATTGTACGGGCGCGTACTGGAGATCGACAAAGTAGAGCCCCTTGCTGTCGTTCATCTTCTCAAAACGCTCGCTGACTTCATCGGGATCGACCACCGCCTGGCGTTCCGCCCAGCCCATGGTTAACTCCAGCCCGTCCAGCGGGGTCAGCCGGGCGGAAGCCCCCAGGATATAGTCGTTGAGCCACTCCAGATCGATCTCGTAGCGGCCGGCCTGCAGTTGACCCCAATCATCCCCGGTATAGCGGGCAAAGGCCTGGTGGATAATGGCGTCGCTGGCAATTGCGGCACTATAATCGCCGTCATTGGTTTCGGTCAGCTCGGTGGCGCCCCAGGCCCCGAAGCCGAAGCTTAGACGATGAAAAGGGGCGGTCTCATAGGCCAACGAGGCGTTGCCGGTGATAAACCCCGTCCGGTCTTCACCTTTCTCCTTGCTGCTGACCCCGTAAACCCCGACATGACCATCAAGGGAGCCCTCGGCGAAGGCCTCTTCCAGGGAAGCGGCCGCCGCTCCCAACGGGGCCAGTGAGAGCAGGCTGGCAACGGCCAAACCACAAGTAAATTTCTTCATAACGCAACTCCTCCAAAGTAATGGTTGAAATTAACTCCGGTCAGCAGGGTACCGGAAATGATTGATGCGCAGAAACCTATACAACGACATGGATATGGCCAATGTTCTTCTCGGCCAGTATGTCCCCCAGATCCCTGGCCGCGGACATCTTGATCTCCTGTTCACCCACAATCGTGACCTGAGAGGTCACTTCCCTTATGGCTTCCTCCATGCGGCTACTGGTGACCACGACTTCATCCAAAGTGGCAACAATTTCCTCATTTTCTGCCCATCCAGAACCTGCCGATCCAATGCACAAACACGCCATAATGCCAATGATAAGTGACTTCTTGATCATGCTTTCCTTCAGAACCATCCTGAGACAACGTCGCATACCAAACTGAAAGGTATCCCAGTCCTTAACCGCATGCAGGGTGAGTTTACAGAGAGTTCTTTCTTTTTCTACCATATCGCGACCTCCTTTCTGGCGCTGCCTGAAATATACATATGACACGGCATTAGTGCTCAAGATCGGAATAAGCTTTTTCCAGATGCTCCAGCCAGATATCCACGATGTTGTCGTACTCTGCAGTCCCCTTGAGTATTGATTCGGAGTCGATCCCTACCTTTTGCAGGAGCGATTTCAAGGAGTCTGGATCATCCCCTGCCATGTCATTGCGCACGTGATCCCCGGCCACAGACATAAAGGGCATCAAATAGGCCTTTTGCACACCCTGATCCTGGAGGTCATGAATGATCCCTTCCAGGGAAGAGGTGTCATGCACAGTGCCCATGTAGGACAGGGGATCCTGCTGCTGCAGCTCACAGGCTAAGGCATTGTAGAAGGCGTTGCTGGGGTGATGGGTGCCATGGCCCAGAAAGATCACTGCTTCCTTAGACCCTCGATCCCGAGGTATGTTCTGCAGCAGGGCCTGGCTGACCTCTTGCAGGTCATGGTCCGAACTCAGCAGGGGATAGCCCAGCTGGATATGTTCCAGATCTCCGGGCATGGAGCGGAAGGCGCCCACTACCTGGCGCAGATCGTGGAACTCTGCCCCAGGAATGGTGTGCAGAGACTGCACAGCCACGTGGGTGTAACCCTGCTCCATCATGTTGGCCAGGGCCTGGACAGGGGAGTCCAGGTCTATGCCTTCCTTGGCCAGCTTTTTACGGACCATATGGGAGGTGTAGGCCCAGTGAAGATCTTTTTCCGGAAAGGCGTCCTGGGCCCTGGCCTCGATATTGTCAAACGCGGCTTGGGCCTGGGGATAACTGGAGCCGAAGGTCACCAACAAAATGCCTTGCTGGTGCTGCTGTCCTTTTTCATGGTGCTGATGTTCCTTTTCATGGTGCTGCTGCTGTTCCTCTTCATGGTGGCCATGGCTGTGGGCCAGGGCAACACTGAATAGAAGCAGGTACAAAATCAGGACAATGTGGATGCTGATAATTTTTCGCATGAGAACCTCCTTAGCTGTGTTTATGTTTTCTTAGCCCGGAGCAAAAAAATCCCCGGACCAATGAAAATTGATCCGGGGATTCCCTGTTTTTCCCACGAATAACCATGAGCACTCCGCCCCTTGTCCACGGGGGCAGGCTCTATATCTGTTTTCAGACAGGTCTTCTGACTCCCGGATCAACCTCCTTTTGCGCCTTCCCAACCTTGATAAGGCCAGTGGCATACTCGCAAAATTTGTCCCCGGTCACAGCGGCGGGCCCGTCCCGGATTTACACCGGGTTCCCTATTAAGCTCGGTCAAGAGCATCTGAAACAGCCAGTGAAGCTACCAAATGAGTAGATCAATATCAACAAAAAAAGTAAGCGATCATAGGGCATCGCCTCTTACATACAAAAAAAGACCGGAAACTCGCGCATGTTCCTCAGTCGGCCGGGGGTCGGCAGGGCTGCACCTGATGACGTGAGCCTGTCGGCACCAGCCGCGCCACCTCCTTGAGCCCGGCGGCGGTCAGCAGCGGTTGGACGAAGGTGGTGCGGAAGTGATGGGCGATGCCGCTTTCGGCGATCAGGGTCAGGGAGCGGATAATGGTTGCGGGATCAATGACGGCCCCTGCCACTTTTCCATAGTCTGCCAGCGGTGCCTTGATATCCATGGCCAGATAATCCACCACTTTGGCGGCCAGCAGTTGGGCCAGCACCTCCGGGCGGCTGCCGTTGCTGTCGATCTTCACCGCCAGCCCCAGTTCGCGCAGTCGCCGGCAAAAGGGAATAATATCCTCCTGGAGGGTCGGCTCGCCGCCGCTGATCACCACCCCGCCCAACTTCCCCCGCCGTGTCGCCAGATGGGCGAAAATATCCTCTGGCTGGTAAGGGGCCGGGGCGGTCGGCTCAAGGAGCCCCGGATTATGGCAGTAAGGGCAACGGAAATTGCACCCCTGTGTGAAAACCACCGCCGCCACCCGGCCGGGATAATCGTTAAAGCTGACTGGATGAAAGCCGCCGATCCGCACGGCTCAACTCAGACGATAACGGGAACGGACGGCGAATTCCGCCTGTTTGCCCTCATGCCATTGCTGCACCGGCCGCAGATAGCCGACCACCCGGGAGTAGATCTCGGTGGTGGCCCGGCATTGTGGACACTGCCGCTGTTCCCCGGCCAGGTAGCCGTGGGTAGGGCAGATGGAGAAGACCGGGGTGATGGTGAAATAGGGCAGTTGGTACTGCTCGCAGACCGTCTTAACAAAGGCCTTTACCGCTTCCGGATCGACCTCCGATTCACCGAGAAAACAGTGGACCACGGTGCCGCCGGTATATCTGCTCTGCAACTCGTCCTGGTGGTTGAGCAGGGCAAAAATATCGTCGGTGTAGTTGACCGGCAACTGGGTGGAGTTGGCGTAGATCGGCAGATTCTCTTCACCCCCGCAAGTAAGGGAGGCGGCCATTTGCGGGAAACGCTCGGCATCGAGCTTGGCCAGCCGGTGGCCGGTGCCCTCGGCCGGGGTCGCCTCTAAATTGTAAGGGTTACCGGTCTCCTGCTGAAATTCAGTCAGTCGGCTTCGCATGTGATCGAGAACCCGCAGGGCGAAGCGGTGCCCCTCCTCCTCGCCGATCCCCACCCCCAGCAGATTGAGAGATGCCTCGTTGGCCCCGATCAGGCCGATGGTGGAGAAGTGATTCTCCCAGAAACGCCCAAAACGGCGGTGGATCTGCCGGAGATAGAAGCGGGTGTAGGGGTAGAGCCCCTTGTCGGTAAAAGACTCCAGCACCTTGCGCTTGGTTTCCAGCGAGGTACGGGCGATCTCCATCAGCCGATCGAGGCGGCGGAAGAAATCCGCTTGGTCGTCGGCCTGGTAGCCGAGGGCGGCTAGATTGATGGTCACCACCCCGACGGAGCCGGTAAGGGGATTGGCCCCGAAGAGGCCGCCGCCCCGCTTGGCCAGCTCTCGGGTGTCCAGTCGCAGGCGGCAACACATGGAGCGGGCGTCGTCGGGGCTCAGTTCGGAGTTGACGAAGTTGGCGAAATAGGGCAGCCCGTAGCGGGCGGTGATCCGCCATAGGCTTTCCAGGCCGGGGGCGTCCCAGTCAAAATCCGGGGTGATATTGTAGGTGGGAATCGGAAAGGTGAAGACCCGGCCCTTGCTGTCACCTTCGGCCATTACTTCCAGGAATTCCTGGTTGAGGATTTGCATCTCCTCCTGGTAATCGCCGTAAACGCTCTCCTGCTCGCAACCCCCGATAATCACCGGTGCCTGGCGGAGGGCGGCCGGTGGTCGCAGATCCATGGTCAGATTGGTAAATGGGGTCTGGAAACCGACCCGGGTCGGGACATTGAGATTGAAGATGAACTCCTGCAGGGCCTGCTTGACCTCGCGGTAGTCAAGGCGGTCATGGCGGATAAAGGGGGCCAGAAAGGTGTCGAAGCTGGCAAAGGCCTGGGCTCCGGCCGCCTCCCCCTGGAGGGTGTAAAAAAAGTTGCCGACCTGGCCCAGGGCGCTGCGAAAATGTTTGGCCGGGGCACTCTCCGCCTTTCCCGGAGCGCCGGTGAAGCCCTTCTTGAGCAGGTCGCGCAGATCCCAACCCACGCAATAGACCGAAAGCAGGCCCAGATCGTGAAGGTGGAGATCGCCCCGTTGGTGGGCCTCACGTACCTCAGGGGAGTAAATCTTGTTGAGCCAGTAACTCTTGCTCACCTCGCTGGAGATGTAGTTGTTCAGCCCCTGCAGCGAGTAGCTCATGTTGGAGTTTTCCTGGACCTGCCAGTCGAGCTTTTGCAGATAGCCGTCGATCAGTTCCAGATCGGTTTTGGTCACCATCTCCCTGATCCTGGCATGCTGGTCGCGGTAGATGATGTAAGCCTTGGCGGTTTTCTTGTAGGGGGATGAGAGCAGCACCTCTTCGACCAGATCCTGAATTGCTTCTACTGTGGGGAGTTCGGGTGGTGTAAGGGCCGTGGGGGTAGCGGCACTGAAAATGGTCTGGGCGATGGCCAGCACCTGCATGGTCAGCCGCCGCGCCTCCGGCAATTCGACTTCTCCCGTGGCCTGGCCCGCCTTATGAACCGCCCTGGTGATTTTTTCCGCCTGGAAAGGAACCAGCTGTTGATCCCGTTTTTTAATTGCGCTGAAGAGTGGTGCCGCTGCTTGCGACTGGTCGGGCTGGGCCTCTTGGTGATGGGGCATGAGTTGTGACATGGGGCTCTCCTTGTCGGTGGAGCCGGGTTTGTCGCCCGGTTCCTGATTACGGGGTGATCCGGGCAAAAAAAACCCGGACCGATTGAAAAATCGATCCGGGGAGTCCCTGTTTCACCACGGAATCATCATCCCGCCCTGGTCCGCGAGGGGGATAAAAGTCGTGATTCAGGCAGGTCTTCTGACTTCCGGCTCATCCTCGTTCCGCGCCTTCCCGGCCGCCTGGGCGGTCAGTGGCATGCTTGCGGAATTCGTCCCCGGTCACAGCGGCGGGCCCGTCCCCGATTCCCACGGGGTTCCCTATTATGTCCGGCCACGGACGCAACCGCCGCCGAACACCTGAACCGTTGCTGACTCTAGCGGCACCCGGGGGAGAACGTCAAGGCTTTTCTGCCGTTGTCAGCCGCTCCGCCTTGACAATGGCAAACCGGAAAAGTAAGGGTTTACTGTGCAGGCGCAGCCATCACCGGAAATCATGAAAGGAGGCAACAATGACCCTGAAAGGCAAGAAAGTTCTATTGATGGTCGAAGAACTGTACAACGACCGGGAGTTCTGGTACCCCTACTACCGTTTACTGGAGGGAGGAGCCCAGGTGGTGGTGGTCTCGCCCATGGCCGGCAAGATTTACAGTGGCAACTCCGGGATCAAGGCCAAGTCCGAGATCGCCGCCGAGCAGGTGGCAGTCGCCGACTATGACGGGCTGGTGATCCCCGGCGGCTACGCCCCGGATCATATGCGGCGCCATCCCGCCATGGTTAGGATCGTCGCCGAGATGGCCCAAAGCGGCAAACTGGTGGCGGCGATCTGCCACGCCGGCTGGATGCTGGCTTCGGCCAAGATCCTCCAGGATCGCACCGTCACCGGCTTTTTCGCCATCCAGGACGATTTGACCAACGCCGGCGCCACATACGTCGATCGGGAAGTGGCGGTGGACGACAACTTGGTCACCAGCCGCACCCCCGACGACCTGCCGGCCTTTTTACGGGAAATCATCGCCGCCCTGCGGGATTAGGCCTTGGGCAGGTAGCGCGTCATAATTTGATCTGCAAGGGAATTGACCAGGTTGTTGGCAGAAAAAATTGCGTAACCGAACAGCCGCACCACAGATTGTCAGCGCTGGACGCCGATAACGTATCGGTGCGGCTGTCCGGTTACAAAGTTTCAGCGCCGTTAGCCGACCATTGCTTTCAGCCGGCGGACGTAGTCTTCCAGGTCGTTGGACAAGCCGTCCATTTCCTGGGCCGAGGCCGCGGACTCCTCGGAGTTGGCGGCGGTGCGCTGGACCACCGATTCCATTTCGGCCACCGCCTTGTTAAGCTGTTCGATGCCGGTGGCCTGTTCCCGGGAAGCGGTGGCAATTTCATTCATCAACATCGTTATCTTCCCGGAACTGTCGGATACTTCACTGAAGGCGGTATCGGTCTGATTGACCAGTTTGGTACCGCTATGGACCTTGGCCACCGTATCGTCGATGAGCTCGGCGGTACTCCTGGCCGCCTCGGCGGACCGCAGGGCCAGGTTGCGGACCTCGTCGGCCACCACCGCGAAACCGGCTCCGGCCTCGCCGGCCCGAGCCGCTTCCACCGCCGCGTTCAAGGCCAGCAGGTTGGTCTGGAAGGCGATCTCATCGATGGTCTTGATGATTTTGGAAGTATCTTCACTGGCCTGATTGATCTCCGCCATGGAAGTAGTGAGTTGCTGCATGGACTCTCCAGCCCGACCAATTACGCCATTTACTTCACGTACCAGGCCCTCGGCCCGATCGGAGCTTTCCGCGTTTTGCTTGGTCATGGCGGAGATCTCTTCCAGCGAGGAGGAAGTCTCCTCCAGAGAGGCGGCTTGTGTGGAAGAGGCATCGGCCAGCTCGCTACTACCGGCGGACAGTTGCCCCGAGGCGTGGACAATTGATTCCGTTTCCTGTTCCAGACCACTAATCACCTCCCCGAGGGGGCGGCTGACATAACGGTTGACCAGCCAGAACCCCAACGGCGGAAAGACCGCCAGACAAAAGACGGTGATCAGGATGAGGGCGTTGCGCAACCGGCGATTGGGGGCAAACATTTCCTTTACAGTCTGGTCAACGATCAACCCCCATTTGAGATCGTATTTTTCCAGGGTATCTTCCAGCAGCAGGGTCATTCCCCATTTATCGCGACCATCCCCGCTGCGGAAGAAATCACCGGGATTGTTCACTCCCCGTTGCAGGGTATCGGCCATGATCGAATAGTTGCTCATGTCATAACCGTAACGGCTTTTATTGGGATGACCGATCAGAATCCCGTCACCGTTAAAAAGGGTGGCCCGGCCCGTTTTACCCACCTTCACTTTATTGGAGAAAGCGGCGATCTTTTCACTGTTGAGCTGACCAAAAATCCAACCGTAATCACGCCCTTGATGTTGTACCGGGGCGACAAAAACCAGGTAACGGTCAAAATTGCCGGGTTCGGCAACAACATCGATGATTCGGGTGCCTTGCTCCGCCTTCTTAACCCAACGCCGGGCGGCGGCCGCGGCACTGTTTTCCCCTTTGCTCAACAGGACCTTCCCATCCTTGGCGACAAGGTTACCGGCTGGGTCGGTAAACACCAGGGAATCGAACTCATCAAAGGTGGAATGGTAGCGCTCCAGGCCGTATTGGGCTTCTTCGGCGGTACCGCGCAGGGTGCTGGAACCGGAGACCAGACCGATTTCCGTGCCCCGCTGCACGATAAAATTATCCATCAGGGTGGCGGTGGCTTCCCCAGTGGTAACCAATAAGCGGGCCATACCTTCACGCGGATCGACATTCTGGGTGAGGTAAATGTAGCTTCCGGTAAGACAGAGTGGCACCAGTACCGCCAGAAAGATCATCATGGTGATTTTAGCGCGCAGGTTCATGTTCATGCCTCCATGGTGGAGTAGATACGATAGGGATGGGCTGTATTCACAGTCCTGAAACTAAAGGAAACGAGTTTAAAATTGCTTATCCTGAAACACAAGCAAAAAATTTAAATAAACAAAATTGACAAAAATCACCGAATGCACATTCCGTCACCTCATCCATTCTGGCTGTATTTTTTCGGGGTTGTTTTTATGGCCTGGGTTGGCTAGCATGGCGGAGATTACGTTAGCCAGGCAAACTTAAAGGGAGGGCCAGTCATGAGGGGACACTTATCCGGCAAAACCGGGGGTGAAACGGCATATTCCACCATTCGGCCGGGGCGGGAAGCCCTGCTGATCTGGGTTATGATGACGCTGGTGGCGGTGGCCAGTTTTGGCTGGATCTACTTTCTGACCAGCAACATACAGCAACAGGCAATTGAAGGAGAACTGACCATGCTGGCCGAAATCGCCGCCTCTGTGGTGGACGGCGACCGGCACCGGCAACTGGTTCAACCCGAGCAAACCGGCGGTGAACTCTATCGGCAACTGATCGCCCCCCTGGTGACTTTCCACCGGGCCTCCCCCGCCCTTTACTATGTTTATACCGTGGTACTGGTTGACGATCAGCCCCACTTCATTCTTGACACCACCCGCCAGATCCGTGACCAGCGCCCTTCCGTGCCCATGGTCCCCAGCAATGTCATGGAACCCTACGAAGTTCCCGACCCGGCTATGCTTTATGCCCTGGAAAATGCGGTACTCACCGTGGGAGAGTTGCACAGTGACGAATTCGGTACCTTTGTCAGCGCCTTTGCCCCCTTCTACGACAGTAACCACGAGCCGGTGGGCATAGTCGGGGTCGATCTCTCGGTTGGTGCCTACATGGCCCGCATTGCAAAAGTGCTGCGGGCCTGCCTCTACGGCCTGGCTGTTTCGCTGGCGCTGGCCGTACTGCTGGCTTTGTTGACCTATCGGGCGCGGACGGCGAGTTATCAGCGGGAGCTTGAACATCAACTTGAACGTCAGGAAAAAGAACGGGAGTTGGCCTTGCAAAACCAGGAAAATGAACGTCTGCTGGCCAATATCCTGCCCGCACCCATCGCCCATCGGTTGAAATCCGGCGAGGAACTGATCGCCGACGCCCACGAACTGGTCACCGTGATCTTCATCGACATGACCGGCTTCACCCGCTACAGCGCCAACCATCCGGCCCGCCGGGTGGTGGACACCCTAAACCGGATCTTCCGGATGATCGACGACCTCACCATCAAATACCGGCTGGAGAAGATCAAGACCATCGGCGACGCTTACATGATGGTGGGCGGACTTGATCCCATGGATGACGACCATCCCCGGCGGGTGGCCGATATGGCCCTGGAACTGGTGCGGGAGTTTGACCGTATCAAGCAGGAATTGCAGGTAACCGATTTCAACTTCCGGGTGGGAATCGCCACCGGCCCGGTGGTCTCCGGGGTGATCGGCAGCGTCAAATTCGCCTATGACCTTTGGGGGGACACGGTCAACGCCGCCAACCGTCTGGAAAGTTCCTCCCTGCCCGGCCGCATCCACTGCAACGCCAGATTTGCCCACCTGTTGCAAGAAGATTACCGCTTTGCAGACCGGGGAGAAATCGAACTCAAAGGCAAAGGCGCCATGCACACCTATTTCCTGCTTGGCCAGGGCGAGGGCGCCACCCCCGAAATATCCGACTAAAACCACCAGCTCCGGCATCGCCGCCCTGCCGGATCAGCGGCTTAACCGAAATTAAGGCCGCAATCCGGGCACTGGCTGGAGGTAGGTGGAAAACGATGGCCGCAGGCCGGGCAGGTGGTTTCCTCGGCTTCGGGGTTGAAAACCGCGTCCGCCGCCACTTCCTGGTGGTCGTCCAGGGCGGTCTGGCGGCGGTGCTCGGCGGTTACGATTTTCGCCGCCTCGGCGGCGTCATCGCGGCTCACCTGGAGCAGAAAGCTGGCAGCACCGCACCCCTTGCCGCAGGAGGCCTCATCAGCCTCGATTCGCACCGGAATCCGCTCCCGGCCCAGCAACTCTTCCAAACGGCGTAGATCGCCCAACGGTCCCCGCTGGATCACCACCAACTCCTCACCGCCGGTGAACTCGCCGCTGCGATCCTGACGGACGGCCTGGCGCTGGTTTTCCCGCTCCTGCATCTCGGCACCCGCCAGCAGCGCCACTTCACAGACCCCGCAGAATTCGATCTCGGACCGGAACTGCTTACCGCTGCACACGCCGGAGAGTATTTCCGACGTCAGGTCATACTCGCCTCCTCGCCCCCTCAACCCTGCAAAAAAATTCCAGCAAATCGTCCAGCAGCACCACATCCTTGGGCGATCAACCAAGCTTACATACACGGGGTACGCGGCGCTTGGCTGCTTGCCTCTCTCAATCGTCGGCGCTAGACGCCGATAATCTGCGACACTTTTACACGATTACAGGATAAAACGGCTTAAATCCTCGTCTTCGGCCACCGTGGACAACTGCTCACGCACATACTCGGCGCTGACCACAAAACTTTTTTCCGCCAACTCGGGGGCTTCAAAGGAAAGATTATCCAGCAGCCGCTCCAGCATGGTATGCAGCCGCCGGGCGCCGATGTTCTCGGTCCGGGAATTAACCTCGGCGGCCAGTCGGGCCAGTTCGCGAACCGCCGGCTCGGCGAATTCCAACTCAATCTCTTCGGTGGCCAGCAGAGCCACATACTGTTTCAACAGGGCGTTTTGCGGTTCGGTGAGGATCCGGTAGAACTCCTCTTCACCCAGGGAGGCCAGCTCCACCCTGATCGGAAAACGGCCCTGCAACTCGGGGATCAGATCGGCGGGCTTGCTGACGTGGAAAGCGCCGCTGGCAATAAAAAGGATATGGTCGGTGCGGACCATGCCGTGCTTGGTGGTCACCGTGGCCCCCTCGACGATGGGCAGCAGATCGCGCTGCACCCCTTCCCGGGAGACCTCCGGGCCCTGACTGCCGCTTTTGGAGGTGACCTTGTCGATCTCATCGAGAAAGACGATCCCGGACTGCTCGGTGCGGCGGATGGCCCGACTGATCACTTTCTCCTCGTCGACCAGCTTTTCCGCTTCACTCTGGCACAGGACTTCCCGGGCCTCGCCCACCGGCATGCGCCGTTTGCTGGTCTTGGGGGGAAACATCTTGCCGAACATGTCGCGGATATTGGATTCCATCTCCTCCGTGCCGCCGGCGGCAAAGAGATCCGGCATCGGGGAGGAGCGTTGCTGCTGCACCTCGATCTCCACTTCCCGCTGATCGAGCTGACCATCGCGCAACATCCGGCGGAATTTTTCCCGGGTGCTCTCGCCGACTCCGCCGGCCTCCTGGTCGCCGGGCAGGGCCTCGGCGGCGGTTTTACCATCACTTGCCGGCGGCGGCGTGGTCAAGACGCTGGCCGCATCGACCCCCGCCGGACCGTAAGCGCCACTCTTGCCACCCTGGGAAGTTCGGGGCGCCGGCGGCACCAGCAGATCGAGCAGGCGTTCCTCGGCCTGCACCGCGGCCTTTTCCATTACCTGCTGGCGCTCCTCGTCACGGACCATGGTGATGGCCAGCTCCAGCAAATCGCGGATCATCGATTCGACATCGCGCCCCACATAACCCACTTCGGTAAACTTGGAGGCCTCCACCTTGATAAAGGGCGACTGGGCCAGCACCGCCAGGCGGCGGGCGATCTCGGTCTTGCCGACCCCGGTGGGGCCGATCATGATGATATTCTTCGGGGCGATCTCGTCGCGCAGCGGCGGCGGCACTTGCTGCCGCCGCCAACGGTTGCGCAGGGCGATGGCCACCGAGCGCTTGGCTTCGTCCTGGCCGATAATAAAATCATCGAGCCGGCGGACGATCTCCCGGGGAGTCAGGGAATTAACCGCCACCGCGGTTTCCTGCTCCGACTGTTCAACACTGGCCTGCATAATCATTTATAAACTCCGTTACAGGATTTCTAATTGGATCTGTTCGTTGGTGTAGATACATAGTTCGCCGGCGATCCGCAGGGAAGCGCGGCAGATTTCGGCGGCCTCCAGGTCGCTGTGGGCGATCAAGCCTTTGGCCGCGGCCTGGGCGTAGGCACCGCCGGAACCGATGGCCAGAATGCCGTCATCGGGCTCGATGACATCGCCGTTGCCGGAGATCAGCAGCGAGCGTTCGGCGTCCGCCGCCACCAGCAGGGCTTCCAGCCGGCGCAGCATGCGGTCGGTACGCCACTCCTTGGCCAGCTCCACCGCCGCCCGCAACAGGTTGCCGCCATATTTCTCCAGTTGCTGTTCCAGTTTTTCAAACAGGGTAAAGGCGTCGGCAGTGGCCCCGGCGAAACCGGTGATCACCTTGCCATGGTACAAGCGGCGGACTTTGCGGGCCTGGTGCTTGACCACCACGCTGCCCATGGTCACCTGGCCATCTCCGGCCATGGCCACTTGCCCCTGATGGCGGATGGCCACCACCGTGGTTGAACGAATTTCCATAATTATCAGCCTCGTTGTAATTTAGCAGTTAACAGCGCCCCACACCTAGCCGTGGGCCAGGGGATGGGCCTGGTCATAAACCGCCGTTAAGTGATCCAGGTTAAGGTGGGTATAACGCTGGGTGGTCGACAGACTGGCATGCCCCAGCAACTCCTGGACCACCCGCAGATCGGCCCCCATCTCCAACAGATGGGTGGCAAAGGAGTGGCGCAGGGCGTGTGGGCTGACCCGGGCGGCGATCCCAGCCCGTTCGGCGTACATCTTGACCAGCCGCTCGATACTGCGGCTGGTCAACCGGCCGCCCCGACTGTTGACCAGCAGCGGCTCCGCCGCCCTGGTCTTTTTGGTGGTCTTTTGCCGGGCGGGGGCTTGCCGCAGCAGTACCTGGCGCTGGGGCAAATAGGCCTCGATGGCGGCCACCGCCGCCGTTCCCATGGGCACCAGTCGCTCCTTGTTGCCCTTACCCACCACCCGGACCAGGCCGGCGGCCAGATCAAGCTGGACCGGATCCAAACCGGCCAATTCCGAAACCCGCAAGCCGGTGGCGTACAGCAACTCCAGGATCGCCCGGTCGCGGGCCGCGAACCGGTCAGCGGGGCCGGGCATTTCCAACAGCGAAAAGACCTCGTCGACACTGAGCACCACCGGTAGATACCCCTCCCCCTTGGGGGCGGCGATGGCGGCGGCCGGGTCATCATTGATAATCTCGTTTTTACGCAAAAATCTGAAGAAGGTCCGGAGCGCGGAAAGCTTGCGGGCCACCGATGAACTTTTGTTGTGGCCATGCAGGCTGTAAACAAAGGCCCGCACCCGGGTGGCATCCAGTTGCTCCACGGCCAGCTCGGCGGCCGCTGCCGGTGGGGAGTCACCACCACCCCGTGCGCCTTTTTTGCCAGTCACCGCCTTGGCAGGCGCCAAGCGGCCGGCGCTGGCCACGAACTCCTGCAGATCCCGCTGATAACTCTCGACGGTGTGGTCGGAATAGCCCTTTTCCACCGTCAACCAACGCAGAAAAGCGGTGATATGTGCCTGCACGCTGCCATCCATGGGGCGAGTGCCACCTCTGGTCAATTTTCCATTATCCAAGGCGGGCAGCCTACCACAGGGCGCTTTTTTTGGAAAGAGATTGCCCAAAGCCCCGGCTTCATTTATCCTGCGTCCTGGTAGCACCATGGTAGTATCCGGGTAGTATCCGGGTAGTCCCCAGGCGGCACCCGACCATCACCAAAGCGAGCCGGCCGGAGTTACCATGCTCGCGCCACGCCGCTGGTGGCTAAAGGCGAGGGTACGGGATCACTGACAAGCAAGGGCAACAAGGCTAGGACGATGGCAAAACAGAAAAATTTTGAAGAGGCCATGGCCCGTTTGGAAGAGATCACCAAAGAGCTGGAAGAGGGCGAGTTGAGCCTGGAGCAGTCCCTGAAGCGCTTTGACGAGGGCATCAAGCTGGCCGAATTCTGCAACAAAACCCTGAACGAAGCGGAGAAGCGGGTGGAAATCCTGTTGCAGAAAAACGAGGAACTGGTCGCCGAACCCTTTGACGAACCCAACGAGGCTTGAAAGTGGCCGCCCTGGACATTAAAGAATATCTGGCCAAGCGCCAGGAACAGGTGGATCAAACCCTGGCGACGCTGCTGCCGGCCGACGATGGCCCCCTGAACGCCCATATCGAGGCCATGCGCTACAGTCTGCTGGCCGGCGGCAAACGGGTCCGGCCCATCCTTTGCCTGGCCGCCGCCGAGGCGGTGGGCGGCGATCCCGAACCGCTGCTGCCCATCGCCTGCGCTTTGGAATGTATTCACACCTACTCCCTGATCCACGACGATCTGCCGGCCATGGACAACGATGACCTGCGCCGGGGCCTGCCCACCAGCCACAAGAAATTCGGCGAAGCGGCAGCCATTCTGGCCGGCGACGGGCTGCTCAGCTTCGCCTTTGAATTGCTGGCCCGGCCGCCGGCGGCCAACACCCCGGATCCGGCCGCCCAGTTGCGGCTGGTAGCCACCGTGGCGGCGGCCGTCGGCCCGCGGGGGATGGTGGGCGGCCAGGTACTGGATATCGCCGCCGAAGGGTGCGATATTGACCTTGCGGAGTTGCAGCTTATCCACCGCCATAAGACCGGGGCCCTGATCACCGCCGCCGTCCAAGCCGGGGCCATGGGCGGCGGCGCCACCGCAGAAGAATTGGCCGCCCTGACCGACTACGGGCAACAATTGGGGTTGGCCTTCCAGATCGTCGACGATATGCTCAACGTCACCGGTGATGCCGCCACCATGGGCAAGGCTGCCGGCAGCGACGCCGCCCGGGGCAAGGCCACCTACCCCGCCCTGCTGGGCTTGGAAACCACCGAAGCCAGAGCCCGGGAAGCGGTGCTGGCGGCAACGGCGGCCCTGGCGGATTTTGACCAGCGGGCCGAACCCCTGCGGGAATTGGCCCGTTATATCCACGCCCGTAAACAATAAACGATTACGGCTCGTTAAGTCCACGGTTATTGACCCTGGTGAACGATTACAAACGGTTTAACCCCATACAGAGGTTTTAGACACTGCCATGACAATCAATCACGGTGCACAAAAAACAGCGCCGGCGCTTTTGGAAGCCATTGATTCCCCGCATGACCTGCGGCGCCTGGATCGCGCCCTGCTGCCCGAGCTGGCCACCGAACTGCGTCAGCGGATTATCAACACGGTGGCCACCACCGGCGGTCATCTGGCCCCCAGCCTGGGAGTGGTGGAACTGACGGTGGCGCTGCATTACATTTTCAATACTCCGGCGGATAAGATCATCTGGGATGTGGGGCATCAGTGTTACGCCCACAAGCTGCTCACCGGCCGCCGGGATAGTTTCGCCACCCTGCGCCGCTACCAGGGGATCAGCGGCTTTCCCAAACGCCAGGAGAGCGAATACGACACCTTCGACACCGGCCACAGCAGCACCTCGATTTCCGCCGCCTTGGGCATGGCGGTGGCCGCCGATTTAAAAGGGGAAGACAACAAAACTATCGCCGTGATCGGCGACGGTTCGATGACCGGCGGTCTGGCCTTCGAGGGCTTGAATCAGGCCGGTCATCTGGGTAACAACCTGATCGTTATTTTAAACGACAACGAGATGTCGATCTCCCCCAATGTCGGGGCCCTGTCCAGCTTCTTAAGCCGCAAACTCACCGGCCGCACCATGGTCCGGATCAAGCGAGAGCTGGAGTATCTGCTAAAAAACCGCCGGGCCGGCGAGAATATCCTCCAGTTCCTGAAACGCAGCGAAGAGAGCTTAAAGGGCTTTTTTACCCCCGGCATGCTCTTTGAGGCCCTGAAATTTGAATATGTCGGGCCGATCCCCGGCCACAAACTGGAAGTGCTGCTGGAGACCCTGAGCAATGTCCGGGATTTCAGCCAGGGGCCGGTGCTGATCCACGTCCTGACCACCAAGGGCAAGGGGTACCCCCCGGCCGAAGAGCGCCCCGGTGATTTCCACGGGGTCGGTCCCTTTGAGGTCGCCACCGGCAAAATTCAGCAAAGCCCGGTCGGACCGCCCAGCTACACCAAGGTTTTCGGCGACACCCTGCTGGAACTGGCCACCGCCGATCCCCGGCTGACGGCGATTACCGCCGCCATGCCAGGCGGTACCGGGCTTGATCCATTTGCTACCCAATTTCCCGACCGGTTCTTCGATGTCGGTATCGCCGAACAGCACGCCTTAACCTTTGCCGCCGGCCTGGCCAGTGAAGGGTTGCGGCCGGTGGTGGCGGTTTATTCCACCTTTCTGCAACGGGCCTTTGACCAGATCATCCACGATGTCTGCCTGCCCAACCTGCCGGTTATCCTGGCCGTTGACCGGGGAGGCGTGGTGGGCGACGACGGCCCCACCCACCACGGGGTCTTCGATCTGGCTTTCCTGCGGATAATCCCCAACCTGCTGCTGATGGCCCCCAAGGACGAAAACGAGCTGCGGCATATGCTCTACACCGCCCTGCACTGCCCAGGACCAGCGGCGCTGCGCTATCCCCGGGGGGCCGGAGTGGGGGTCGAGTTGGATGAGGAATTGCACAAGATCCCCTTTGGCACCGGGGAAATACTGCGGGAAGGTGATGATCTTTTACTGCTGCCGGTGGGCAACCGGGTTTATCCGGCCCTGGAAGCGGCGGCGGAACTGGCCGCCGACGGCATCGAGGCGGCGGTGATCAACCCACGCTTCATCAAACCTCTGGATGGTGAATTGATCTGCCATTGGGCCGAGAAGACCGGCCGGGTGGTGACGGTGGAGGACAATGTCCGGGCCGGCGGCTTTGGCTCGGCGGTGCTGGAGTTGCTCCAGCGCCGGGGCTTGAGCCATCTGCCAGCCAAGCTGCTGGGGCTGCCCGATCACTTCCTCGAGCATGGCAGCCCCGAACAGCTGCGGCAACTGGCCGGCATCGACCCGGCGGCGATCAGCGCCGCCGCCCGCCAGTTGCTGGCATAGTTTTTATTCCAGCCGCTTGTTTAACTCCTCGACCACCTGGTCGCCGATATCCAGATTTTCGTCGGAGTAGATCAGGCCGGTACGGCTGCGCAACCCCTTGGTGGAGTTTTCCATGATCAAGCTGTAGCCATTCTTTTTGCCCAACTCGGTCAAAATCGCGTCCAATTCCTCGAGGATGGGCTCCATCAGTTCCTGTTCCTTACGCTCGACGGCGGCCTTGGCATCCTCGTTGAGTTCCTCAAAATCCCGGTAGCGGCGTTGCAACTCCCGCTGCCGCTCCTCTTTGACCTGCTCGCTCCAAACCGAACTCTTGGTCTCGATCTCCTGCTGCATTTCGGTCAGGGCGGCCTGTTCCTGTTGCAGCTTTTGCCGCTGTTTCTTGACTTCCTCCTCCACCTGGCGCCGGGCTTGCCGGGCCACGCTGGAGCGATCCAGCACATCCTGGATACTGACCACCGCGATCTTCCCTTCCGCGGCGGCCACAGGCTGGACCGACAGACCCAGGGTAATTAACAGGGCGACCACCATCATTGCATGCAGACTTCTTCGCTTCATCACCACACCACTCCTTGTCTAAATTACCGATTACCAAAATTAAAAAATCCGGGGCAAGTCGCAACCCCGCCCCGGATCATTCAAGCGCCGGCAACCGGCATTTCAACCGGCCCCGACGCCCGCTACACCACCTTAACGGCACCGTCACCTATTTGGTGATAACAAAATCGGCCCGCCGGTTCAAGGCCCAGGCTTCCTTATCATGGGCAAAGGAGATGGGACGTTCTTCACCGTAACTGATGGTCTCCAACCGGTCGCCAGCAACCCCCATATCCAGCAGGTATTTCCTGGCGCTCATGGCCCGCCGCTCACCCAGGGCCATGTTGTACTCACGGGTGCCGCGGTCGTCGGTGTTGCCCTCGACACGAACGCGAACAGTCATGTTGTCTAGCAGGTAATCGCCGTTGTCGGTAAGCCGATCCTGCTGATCAGGACGGATATTGGAACGGTCAAAATCAAAATAGACCGGCAGCAAAGGAGCGCTGGTGCGGCCTTCGCGCACGGCCGGATCACGATCACTGTAGCCGGTATCGGTCAGCATTTCCTCCTCGGAATGGCCGGGCCAGGAGTCTTCTGGTTTCCAGGGGGTGTGGGTGGGAGGGCCAACCTTATCGGCCTTCGACTCTACTCTGGCCGTTTCCGCCCCCGGTTCAACCTTTACCGGTTGTTTGGAGCAGCCGAAAGTCAAGAGGGCCACCATGCAAACCAGCGCCGCCACGGTAAAATACTGCTTCAGTTCCTTTCTCATCACTCCTCATCCTCCTGCTTTAGAATATTTCGGGAAAGCCACTATATGGCCAATAAAGTGCATTCGCTACCCACTCTATAGAAACGAGTCAGGAAATTCAACCAATTTTTTCCAACTTGACCCGCTTTGCCAAAGCCGGTAACTTGGTGCGATTCAGGTGCGGCTTGTTCCAGTCGGACTTTTCCCTTAAAGAAAATACGCTCTCACCCAAGGCGGTACCACCATGACAACCCTCAAAGCCAGCGCCAACGAGTTGCTGGCCACCAGCCCCTACGGTGAATTTTTCGGTGTCTCGCAGCAGTGTTTCGACCGGGTTTGGCAGGCCCTGACCGCCCCCGACGGCAACTCGGTAACCTATGTCTCCATGGAAATCGGCGCCGATCGCGATGTTTACCACCCGCTCCAGGATTTGCTGGAAGCGGCAGCCAGACGGGGCGAGTTGGCCAGCGAATTGCGACCCTGGGCCGACAAATTTCTCCACGGTCCCGGCAAAATCCCCATTTACAGCGGCGGCCTGGGGGTGCTGGCCGGTGATACCTTAAAGAGTATGGCCGACTGCCATATCCCGGTGGCGGCGGTCTCCTTGCTCTACCGGCGGGGCTATTTCTCCCAGTTGGTCGATATCAACCTGGGCCAGGTGGTCTGGTCGCGGGAGTGGGCGCCCCAGGATACACCGGGGCTCTACCTGCTCCACCAACCCGCTGACCCCACTACTCCGCTGACCGTGGAAGTGGCCTTCCATGACCGGGATGACCGGCCAATTCGGGCCATGGCCCGGGTCTGGCTAAAGCTGGAGATTGCCAGCGAACTCGATTTTTTTGTCCCCGAGATCCTGCTCGATTACGATATGCCCGACTCCCCGGACTGGATTCGTCAGGCCTCCCACCAATTGTACGACAGCAGCTCCGAGACCTCCAAAGCCATCCAGCGGCGCCTGCTGGGGGCCGGCGTACTGCCGGCGATGCGGGCCCTGGGACTGACCTCACGGACCATCCATCTGAATGAGCAACACGGGGTCCTGCTGGTGCTGTCCCTGATCACCGAAATCTTGCAACGCCGCTTCGGCGATGACTACCAGCGGCAGGCCGACGACCAGGATATCATGGCCGCCGCCAGCGAGGCGGCCGAGCATATCGTCTATACCATCCACACCCCGGTCAAAGCCGGCCACGACCGCTTCCCCCACCATCTCTACCACGGCCTGGAGCACTCCTTTTTTCGCCGGATTCTGCACCTGCTGGCCCTGGATGACAAGAATCCGGCCGAATACAACTTCACCGCCCTGGCCATGCGGCTTAACCGGGCCACCAACAGCGTCAGCCGGCTGCACCGGGAAGTTACCAGGACCCAGTTCCCCCAATGCAAGGAGCGGATCAGCGCCATCACCAACGGGGTCCACCACCTGACCTGGATCAGTGCCGCCAAGGCGGCGGTCTATGACAGCGCACCGGACCTGGCGGGCTGGCGCCAGGACCCCGGGGTTTTCGGGCGCTGCCACCAGCTGACCGCCAACCCCAAATTCCGCCGCGCCTTCACCGAGGCCTGGCGCCACGACAGTGAGCAACTGATCGCCCACGTCAACGGCATGCTCGCCCAGCACCGCCAGCAGCGGCTCTCCACCTGGATCGACCCCCCCAATTACCTCTCCTACCTGGGCGAAGCGGCAGGAAAGTTGAGTCCGGAGGCCTTCACCTTCGGTTTTGCCCGCCGTTTTTCCACCTACAAGCGGGCCGATCTGATTTTTGAGGATATCGACCGGCTGGCGGCGATCCTGCTGGCCCACAACTGGCCGGTTAATTTCATTTACGCCGGCAAGGCCCATCCCGCCGACCAACCGGGGCAGGAGTTGATCAGGAATATTTTACGCATCCAGGAAGAACTTTATCGGAAAAGTGAAGGGCTGGCCAAGCTGGTCTTTGTCACCGATTACGATATGTCGGTGGCCAAGCTGATGGTGGCCGGCTGCCACGCCTGGCTCAACAGCCCCAAACGGCCGCTGGAGGCCAGCGGCACCAGCGGCATGAAGGCGGCCATGAACGGGGTGCCCAACATCAGCATCCTCGATGGCTGGTGGGCCGAAGGCTACCACGACGGCAAAACCGGCTGGAAATTCGGCTACGAGGAGCCGATCGACGCCGATTTGCTCAGTGAAAACCCCTCGGAGCTGCTCTACCGGGAAGATGCCGCCTCGTTTTACGAGATGCTGCCCGAACCCCTGACGGCCTTTTTCGCCTCCCCCGAGCGCGAGGCTTACCTGGAGCGCTGCCTCAACAACCTGACCCTGAACTGCCCGATCTTCAACACCCACCGCATGGCGGCGGAATACGTCCAGCGCTACGAGCTTGACCTGCCGGCGACCACCCGGCAGCGGCTGCAACAATTAGAGGCCCTCTACCGCAGCGATAACGACCTGGAAAGTGCAACGTAAAGGATTGGCAGCCATGTGGAGTTCCAAAGATATCTATTATGTTTCCGACGGCACCGGTATTCTGGCCACCAATCTGGGCCAGGCGATGATCCGCCAGTTTCCCGAGGTCAATTTCCATGAAGAGCGCTTTCCTTTCATCCTGAGCCGGGAGGAAGCAAAAAAGACCTTGGCCTATATCCTGAAACACTCCGCCGGCCGTCGGCCCATTATTTTCAGCACCCTGGTCGACGACCGTACCCGCCGGATCTTTGACCATCCCGAAGTGGAGCTGTTCGACGCCTTCGCGGCCTTTCTCCAGCCCCTGGAAAACTGTCTGGAAGTGCAGGCGTTACGCACCCCGGGTTTTTCCCACCGGCAGGACAATACCACCATGGCCAAGCGGGTGGAGGCGATCCATTTCTGTCTGGAACATGACGACGGGGTCAAAAGCGGGGAGTTTGATGAAGCCGAAGTGATCCTGCTGGGGGTCTCCCGTACCGGTAAAACCCCGGTCAGCGTTTACCTGGCCACCCAGATGGGCTTGAAAGCCGCCAATTTTCCGATGACCAGCGAATATCTCCAGGAATACCGGCTGCCCGAGGCGCTGCGCCGCAACGTCCGCCGGGCCGTGGGGCTGACCACCACCGCCGAGTTGCTGCACACCGTGCGGGAAAAGCGCTATCCCGACAGCACCTACGCCCGGCTCAACAACTGCAGCAAGGAGCTTAAGCAGGCCGAGCAGATTCTAAACAATCACGGTATCCCCATAATCTCCACCACCGGGCGCTCCATCGAGGAGATCGCCACCCAGGTGACCCAGGAGCTGGGGCTCAGCAAAAAACCGGCCGATCTAAACCACGGGGTTTAAATACCGCTATTTACAAGCGAACCAGTTCCCGCGGTTCACCCCGGCCCAACTCGCCGTGGAGTTGCCGGATATGGCCGATATCGCGCCAATGGCGGCCAAGCAGTTCACAGCCGAAGGCGTCCACGGCCACCGGATCGAAAGAGGCGGCCAACAAGCCCGGGGGCGGGTCGCAGGGCGGCCCCCCCAGATGGGACTGGCGCAAGCCGACGGTGGCGTCCAGAATGGTGAAATCGGGAGTCCGGTAACGGTTGAGATCCGCCACCGCCTCCTGGATGTCGTGGTGGAAGGAGGCCTTTTTCCAGGCCCCGCCCTGCTGGTAATACGCCGGCGGCGCCGCACCCATCATGTTCTTCATGGTCAGGGTAACCCCCGCCAGGGTATGGGCCTTCAATACCGGCAGGGAGAGCAAAAAGCCGTCAAAAAGCAGCTCCGGCAGGTGCATCTCCGGCCAACGGCGGCATTCAGGCCGAACCAGGCGAGTGGTCGGCGCCTGGTTGAGATCCACCAACTCCAGGTCATAGGCCGCCGCCAGTTCGCTATAACCCAGTTTACTAAAACAGTGCTCGGTAGCGTAGGCGGTGGAACCGCAACCCTCGGCGATGGTGATCGCCGCTTGCGGAGCGTGGAGCCGCAGGTAAGCCACCACCGCCGCCACCAACTCCACCGGGGTGGTGATCGGCGGCGGTGCCGCCTCCACCAGGTTGGGTTTTAAAATAAGGCGCCGCTGCCCGGCCACCGCCGCCGCCAATCCCGTGGGCGCCAGCAGCTCCGCCACCCCGGCGCTCCAATCCCCGTCATGGGGCCGGCAATAGACCACCCCCGGCTCTCTCGTCTGTGCCTGCCGACTGTGCATAATGCCTCACTGACAATGTAACTACTTCCACCACCACGGTCACGGTTGGCAGCCTATGCCGCCATTTCCGTCTCGATCGCCCGCCGCAGAAAAGGTGGCATCACTTTATAAGCGTCAATAGGACAAATCGGCGGCTGGTAGCGGTCAATAACCAGACCATCGGCGCTCTTACCGCTGACTCATCTCGACTATCTCCGGCTCCTGGGCCACCGGCTCACCCGTGGGAGTGGTTATCGGCAACAACATCGGTCCCCGGCTGTCCAGCACATAGGCCAACTGGCCGTTGGTCAGGGTGACCACGCTGCCAGCCGGATAGATCCCCACCGATTTGATAAAGGAATACAGGACATATTGCAACAGGGGATCCTTGCCGGCGTAATGGTGGAAGATGTCGGTAACTACTCCCACCGGGTTGAGCGCATCCTTATAGCAGCGTTTAGAAGTCATGGCATCGTAAATATCGGCCAGCTTGCAAACCTTGACATAGGCCGGTACCAGACGATGATCCAGCTCGGGATAACAGCGTTGTTCCCCCTCATAAAGGGCGGCGTGATGGTAAAGGCAGACATTGACCAGATGGGGATCACGCAAACGGTTCTGCCGCATAATCCGCTCGGCCTTACTGGTAACGTGGGTCTTGACCTCGGTGAATTCCGTCTGGGTCAATTTGCCTTTTTTGTTCAGGATCTCCGGGGCGACCAGCACTTTGCCCAGATCATGCATGAAATAACCGATGGAGATATCCAGTAATTCGGAAGGGGTGTAATAGACAAAAGATTGCTGATCGGCCTGTACCGTCCCCGGCTTACCGGAGGCCTCGTCATTGAGGAAGCGGTTTACCGCCGCGCTGAAACTGCTGTTGAATTTCTGCATCACCACCGTGCCGATGGTGCAGACATTGATCGAGTGGTTGTAAAGATAATCGTCGTAGGAAAAAATCTCCCGAGTCAGATAAGCAAATGCGCTCTCACTGGTGGTGACAAAATCGACCAACTCCCCCACCGTGGCGGCAACCGGCTCCATATCAAACTCGCCGCCGGTTGCATGGATGGAATCAAGGGCCTGCCTGATGCACCCCTTGGCTTGTTCATACTTCCGGGCGGCGGCTTTCTTCACGGCCACGATTTCATCGATCCGCCGCTCGATATCATGCCGGGCGGCACCTCCGGAAAGTTTTTCGCCGTTGCCCGGCGCCGGCCCCTGCATTACCCGTTCCCGGGTGGCGGGCAAGGAAATCCGCCGGCCCTGGCTGTCCCACATACCACCGGCCTGTTGTTCGACAATCGGCACCATCGCGGCCCCCTGTCTTTTAACCTTATGCAGGATAGCGGCATCAGCCACCAGCACATTCTTCTCCAGCAGCAACCGGCCCCGATTGTTAAAGACATCGACCCCAGTACGGATCCGGCCACCATTTTCGACCACCGCAATCAAGTGATCAATGGGCAAAGCGGGCGATGAAAAGGAAGATACTGAGTCTTGCATGGCCACCATCACCCCGTCTGTTACCCGCCCGACATAGTACGCACCGCAACATTTCGCTTCCGGCAGCGCCGACCAGCTAATTTGTCATTTTAACTTGAAATGTGGTAGCAGCGTAGCAGGCTCTTGTTGAGAAAAGCAAGGGGTTTTAGTGCTTACTCTAAATCATGGCCGGGAGTTAGTGGCGAAAAAATCGGTGATGGCGGCCACCAGGGCGGGGATGGTATGTACTTGCGGTTGAATATCGACGGTGAGTCCCGCCTGGCGGGCGGTGGCAGCGGTGATCGGGCCGATGGCGGCCACCTTGACCCCAGCCAGCAACTCCGCCCGTTGCTGAGGATCGAGATCCAGCAGCTCGATAAAATTGTTCACCGTCGACGAGCTGGTGAAGGTGAGCAGATCGACCTGCCGCTGCTGGAGGGCCTGCCGGATTTCGTCGGCCAGGGGCGGCTTAATGTTACGGTAAACCGGCGCGATATCGACGGTGGCCCCGGCCCGACCCAAGTCGTCTGGCAGGATATCCCTGGCCTGCAGGGCCCGCGGCAGCAGGATTTTTTGGCCCGCCACCCCATGTTCCAACAGGGCGGCGCTCAGCCCTTCAGCGGTGAACTGGGCCGGCAGCAGGTCAGCCTTGATCCCATAATCGGCCAGGGCTTCGGCGGTGGCGGTGCCGACCACGGCGATCTGCGGCCCTTGCAGGGCGCGGCTGTCAAGGGCTAGTTCAGCCAAGCGCCGGAAGAAGAAACGCACCGCGTTGGGGCTGGTGAACAGCAGCCAATGATAAGCGCCAAGCCGCTCCAGGGCCCGGTCCAGCTCCCCCCAATCCTCGGGCTCGGCCAGGGCGATGGCCGGTCCTTCCAGGCAGGCGGCCCCCATGTCTTCCAATTGTTCGACCAATTCGCTGGCCTGCTCGCGACTGCGGGTTACCAGGATTTGTTTGCCGAACAGCGGCCGTTTTTCGTACCAGTTGATGGCCTCACGCAGGGCGACCACCTCGCCGACCACCACCAGGGCCGGCGGCGCTATCCCGTTTTCCTGGACCACTTCGACGATATCGGCGAGGGTACCGACCACCGAGCGCTGTTGCGGGGTAGAGGCCCAGCGGACCACGGCCACCGGGGTTTGCGGGTCGCGACCGTAACGGATCAGGTTGGCGACGATATTGGGCAGGTTCTTGATCCCCATGTAGAAAACAATGGTCCCGATGCCGGTGGCCAGCTTGTCCCAGGCGATCCGGCTCTCTTGCTTGTGGGGATCCTCATGGCCGGTGACAAAAGCCACCGTGGAAGTAAAATGGCGATGGGTGATAGGCACGCCGGCGTAGGTGGCGGCGGCCGAAGCCGAGGTCACCCCGGGCACTACTTCAAAGGAGACGCCATGGGCGGCCAGCTCCTCGCTCTCCTCACCGCCCCGGCCGAAGATAAAGGGATCACCGCCCTTGAGGCGGATCACGGTTTTACCGGCCCGGGCGTGATCCACCAGCATCTGGTTGATCTCGGCCTGGCTGTGGGTATGCTGGCTGCCCCCCTTTTTGCCGGCGTAGATAAAGATGGCATCCCGCGGCGCCAGTTCCAGCAAACGGGGATTGGCCAGGTAATCGTAGACCACGACCCCGGCCCGGCCCAGCAACCGTTTACCCTTGCAGGTGATCAATTCGGGATCGCCGGGACCGGCGCCGATCAGGTAAACCTTACCGCTTGTTTGGTGCATATGGAAATATCCGTTTATCGAGAAAGGATTGTCAGACTTATGATGACAGGCTGGTGCCGTACACTTCTTCCAGAATTTCCCGACCACCGGCGGCCAGTAATTCCTCGGCCGCCGCCAGTCCGAGTTGCTCGGCCTCGGCCACCGGGCCGTTTTTACTGACCCTGAGCAACCGGCTGCCGTCCACCGGCGCCACCATGCCGTCAAACTGCAACCGTTCTCCGTCCAGGGTGGCAAACCCGGCCAACGGCACCTGGCAACCCCCTTCCAGGCGCTGGAGAAAGGCTCGTTCGGCCCGAACCGCCAGGGTGGTGGCCCGATGCTCCATAAACGAAAGCATCGCCAGCAGTTCATCATCGGCCTGCCGCAACTCGATCCCCACCGCCCCCTGGGAAACCGCCGGCAGCATCTGGTCGGCCGGGAAATAGTAAGCGGCCCGGTGGGCCAACTCCAGGCGATTGAGACCGGCGGCGGCCAGGATAATCCCGTCATACTGGCCTTCGTCGAGCTTGCGCAGCCGGGTGTCGAGGTTGCCGCGCAGATCCTCAATGGTCAGCTCGGGGCGCAGGGCGGCCAGTTGGGACCGGCGCCGCAGGCTGCTGGTACCGATCCGGGCCCCGGCCGGCAAGGTCTCAAGACTCTGATAGTGGTTGGAGATCAAGGCGTCAAAGGGGTTTTCCCGCTCGGTGATAATCCCGATATGCAACCCCGGCGGCAATTCGGCGGGGACATCCTTCATGCTGTGCACCGCGATATCGACCTCGCGGCGCAGCATTGCCTCCTCGATCTCCTTGACAAAAAGCCCCTTGCCGCCGACCTTGGCCAGGGGGACGTCGACAATTTTGTCCCCCTTGGTGATAATCTTGACCAATTCCACCCGGCAGTGGGGATATTGCGCCTCGAGCCGCTCCTTGATCCAATTGGCCTGCGCCAGGGCCAGTTTGCTGGCCCTGGTGCCGATCCGGATATGTTCCCACATAACCGACAACCTATTCGACCCGGGTAAAGGCCCGGCTGTTGGCCCCGCAAACGGCGCATTTCTCGGGAGCGCTGCCGCCGGCCTCGGTATGACCGCAGACCTCGCAGACATAATAGGGCGACTCCTCCAGATGCTCAAGGTTCTCCATGGCGTGGCGATACAACTCGGCGTGGGTCTTCTCCACCTGATTGGCGTAGGAAAACGACATCTCGGCGGCCTTGTTGCCCTCGGCCTTGGCCTCCTCGATCATCGGCGGATACATCTCCTTAAACTCGTGCAACTCGCCTTCCATGGCACCCCGCAGGTTGTCTTTGGTGTCGCCTACCGCCTTCAGGGCCCGCAGATGGGCGTGGGCATGCACGGTTTCGGCATGGGCCGCGGCCCGGAACAAGCGGGCCGCCTGGGGGTAGCCATCCTTGTCGGCCTTCTTGGCAAAGGCCAGATATTTCCGATTGGCCTGGGACTCTCCGGCAAAGGCGGCCCAAAGGTTCTCTTCGGTTTTACTGTCGGCCATCACATAACCTCCTGGTTTGAATTGCTGAATCGGGGATGGACTGCTATTTTGCATCAACGCCGCAAAATAGTTGTTGTTGAGCCGGATTGCAAGCCCCAACAGGAGAAACCGCCACCATGCCCAGCAGAATTATCGCTTTACTCTTGATGCTGCCGATCTTCCTTGCTTCGGCGGCAGCGGCGGCGGTGCTGGAACCGCCGGTTTTCCAGGACGGCGGCTATCTGGTCAGCAAAGAAGGTCGGCTGCTGGCGGCCCACCAGCCGGATCGCCTGTTGATCCCGGCCAGTACCTGGAAAATCGCCACCGCCCTGCTGGCCCTGGAACGTCTGGGCCCCAATTACCGATTCCCGACCATTTTTTATCAGGCCGGCGACGATCTGATCATCCAGGGTCGGGGCGATCCGCTGCTGGTCTCCGAGGAAGTGGCCGCTATCGCCGCCGAACTGGCGGCCGCCGGAGTCACGGCCGTGGATGATCTGATTTTGGATGACTCCTACTTCCGCCTGGAGCAACCCCGGCCGGCCGGGGCCGGCAATTCGCGCCGCGCCTACGATGCCGCCAACTCCGCCCTGGTGGTCAATTTCAACACCGTCCACCTGCAAATCAGCGCCGCCGGCACGGTACGTTCCGCCGAGCAACAGACCCCCACCCTGCCGGTGATGCGGGAGCTGGCAAAGGGGTTGCCCCCCGGCCGCCACCGGCTCAATCTTGCCCGGCCGGACGAACGTACTCTCCGCCACAGCGGCGAACTTTTTCGACAGCTGCTGCGCACCCAGGGAATCAAGGTCAACGGCCGGCTCCGGGCGGGGAAAGTCCCCGCCGGCGGCCGGGAAATCCATCGCCATTACTCGTCCCGGCCGCTGACCGAGGTGGTGGCCCAGATGCTGCTTTATTCCAATAATTTCGTCGCCAATCAACTGCTGCTGGCGGTTGCCGCGCAGCAGCAACCGCCGGCCAGCTGGGAGCAGGGGCGCCGCTTATTGCAAGATTTCCTCAAGGAAAAGGGGCTGCCCGCCGGCAGTTACCAAGTGGCGGAGGGTTCGGGGTTGAGTCGACGGAACCGGATCACGCCCCGGGCCCTGTGGCGATTGCTGGAGTTGTTCAAGCCCTGGGCCACGCTGCTGCCCCGACAACCGGGACGGCTGCTCAAATCGGGCACCCTGACCGGGGTCTACGCCTATGCCGGCTATTTCGCAGGCGACGGCAACGACGGCGCCCCGGCGCTTGATCCCGTGGTGCTGATCCTGCAACAGCCGACCGATACCCGCGAGCAGGCCCTGGAATTGCTGGAACAATATTACCGCCAAAGCAAACGTTAAGCCAAACGATTCCATCAGAAGTGCGCTGTTTGCGGCCGGGCTTCGGGCTGCCCGGCCCCGTACGCTCAGTCATCGACGGCCATGGTCAGCAGTTCACGATCATAATCGAAATTAAAGACCACTTTCCGGTCCTTGCGCGGCATGGTCGCCAACCGCTGCTCATCGGCCGGACGTTCGATCAGGATTTCCTGCTCATCTTCTCGCAGCCGCAGTTCATCCCGCCAGCAGTGGATGATCAGCTCGGCCCCCACCTTGCATTCGGCGATCTCCAACTCCACGCTAAGCGGCTGGGTGATGGCGGCCAGTTTCTCCTGGCGGCGGTCGATCTCGGCGTTGAGCCGTTTCTTTTCATCAAGATGCCGCAGAATCGGCAGGGGATTGTCAAACTCGATATCCATCAGGGTAGCGTTGAGCCGACGGCGGAGATCTTCTTCCTCGTCGTCGCCGCAGGCCATAAACTCCCGATCCAGGGTAACCATGTCCTCCAGAGCCCGGCGCACCACTTCCCGGTCCAGGGGCCGCCGGGCCTCCACCCGGCTTTGCACATGCCCCATCAGCAGGCCGTTGATGCGGCCGTTGAGTGCGGTAAGTTCCTTGTTGTAGTCCGCCAACTCCTGCAACAGGTGGGAGCGGCCGGCAAACAGATCCTGGCCGGAAACGGCGCAGCGCTTACCGCCTTTGCCCTGCTCTTGCAGCTTGTCACTGCCTAGCAGCAGCCGGTTGCGGCCGGCCAGCAGCAATTTATGCCCCACCAGCGAATTACGGGCGTTGATGGTGGTATTCAGCAGGGTGGCCACCACCTGTTGGTTACCGATTACCACCCGCGGCGCGTAAAGGGTGCCCCCCTGCGCCGAGCGGTTGATCACCAACGCCCCGTCGGTGGCCACCATATATTTACCGGCGGTCTGATTGACCATTTCAGCGTTTACCGTGGCCCCGCAAACAATGCCCTGCACCAGCTCCTTGACCACGATACTGCCTGCCGTGCGGGCTTCAAAGGCCGGCGGTACGGTACGGAATTCGGCGTTCTCGACCTGCAGGCTGCCTTTGTCGCCACCCCGGCCGGCCTTGACGTGGCCGCCGCTGCGCAACCCCACCTCGCCCAAACTTAGATCCTGCTCCACCGCCAGATAGCGCAGATTGCCTTCATCGTCATATTTGGTCTTGACCAGACCGCTCTGCTGGGCCACCAGTGCCAACTTGCCGCCGGCGGTCTCCTGTTTGGCCACCCCCTCCCCCAGCCTGATCTGATAGGCCAGGGCGGTTTGCGGCTTGACCACCATGCCCCGGATATCGATCCCGGGCTCGCCCTTGGTTTTGGTGTTGTCGATCAGGGCCAGCACTTCTTCGGCCTTGGTATCGGCAAACTCACCGGTGGTATAATGGTCCATCCGGCCGCCGGCCCGCTGCCGGGCCCGGCGTTCGGCGGCGTAGCGCCCCTTTTCCCGCAGAAAACCGTCAATGCCGTCCTTGGGCGCCCGCCCCTTGACCGCCAGCCGGGTTCGGTCGCGGGCGATATCGATGATCACCTGGCGCCGGTGGGGGGCAGGGTCGTAGTCGACGGTGAAATCCAAGCGCACCCGGGGATCGGGCTCATCCCGCTTGATCCGCCGCAAAATGTTATCAACCAGGCTGCTCAACTCATCCCGGACATTATGGGAGCCCAAGAGCACCTCTTCGAGTTTGTCCAGGCGCAGTTTGGCAAAGGCCTGATTAAAGGCCCGCAACAGTAGCCCCCGCAGCACTTCCCGGCCGGAAGCGGCGGCAACCACCTCCTCCTGGTGCTTTTGATAAAGATCTTCCAGAGAAGGCAGATTGATACTCACGTTATAGAGTCTGCGGGCCCCCATCGCGGCTTTCCCCAGCAGAATTAATCAACGTGCGACAAACAAAAATCACACCTGGTAGAAGTGCTCCTTTTCCGCCTGGCACTTAGGGCAGACCCAATCATCAGGCAAATCGGCAAAGGGGGTGCCCTCGGCAATCCCCTGGTCGGGATCACCCTCGGCGGGGTCGTAAACATAACCGCAGGGACATTCGTACTTTTCCATGGTTTTCCTCTCTAGCTAGATTGCACCATTAAACACGGCGACACCATGCCGCACCACCGAATTGTTAATAAAAAACAACTACTTTCGGCAACTTGTTACATTATTTCAAGATATTGTCAAGCTTGCTTGAAAACCGTCCCCGGCAACATCTAAGTTACCTGGGACGGTGGTGAGAACGGCACGGCAGAGCTCACCCGTCGCCAGCCCTTAGGGCGGAAGTAATCGTTATACCAGCAGATTATTTGACCCGGAGACGATTACGGGCGGAGGGGAACCACGACCGGATAAACACCGGTGGCGGTTGCAGAGGATATTGAAAGGAAGGTAATCCGCACAGTTCGCCACTCAATAATGCTGATCGGCGTAATTCAACCAGCCGCCGGCTTCCACCAGCTGGCGGTCAAATTCGTTCAGGGTAAAGGAAAACTCGGCCTGCCGGTCCCCTTGCGCCACGACCCGGCCGGCGGCCAGGTCAACGCTGATCTCCACCTCGCCGCCCAGGGCAAACAGGGTGTCAGAGATCCTCCTCCGGCAATTCAAGGGCCAGCAGGCCACAGTTGAACATATTCTGCCGGAAGATACGGGCGAAGCTGGCGGCGATCACGGTGTTGATCTCGTTGACCTCAAACACCCAGACCGCGTGTTCCCGCGAGGAGCCGCAACCGAAGTTGGCCCGGCTGACAATAACCTTTTTGTCCGCCAGATCCCGTTTGGGGTCAAAGCCCCCCAGCTTGAGATCCTCCAGGGCATAGGGTTGCAGGGCCATCTTGGTGATCTCGGTGAGATAACGGGCCGGAATGATCTCATCGGTATTGATATCACTACGATCAAGGAACAGCGCCTTGCCGGAAAAATTCTTCATCTTGCAACTCCCTTGCATTTACCATGGGGGTTTACCCCGCCATCACAGCCATTTCCAGATCCACCAGGAATTGGTGCTACCCCAACGTTTACGCCAGCAGAGGCCGGGGGTCGGTGATATGGCCGGCCACGGCGGCGGCCGCCGCCGACAACGGGCTCATCAGATGGACAATGCCACCCTTGCCCATCCGGCCGTTGAAATTGCGATTGGTGGTGGAAGCGCAAATCTCGCCTTCCGCCAACACCCCGTTGCTCATCCCCAGGCAGGCCCCGCAGGTGGGATTGGTGACACAGAAACCGGCCTCCATAAAGATTTTCAGGATCCCTTCCTCCAGGGCCTGGGCGTAGACCTTGGGGGTGGCCGGGGCCAGAATGCCCCGCACCTGCTCAGAGATTTTGCGCCCCTTGAGAATCCGGGCCGCCTCCCGTAAATCCTCGATCCGACCGTTGGTGCAGGAGCCGATATAGATTTGATCCACCGGGGTGCCCTCCATGGCGGTAATCTCCTTGACCTCGTCGGGCTTGAAGCCGTAGGTCGCCTGGGGGGTCAGCTCGGAAACCTCGAAACGCAACTGCTGCTCGTAGAGTGCGTCGGGGTCGGAATGCCAGCGAGCGAACTCGGTCTCCGCCGCCTCAAGGGATTCATATTCATCCTGGATAAAGGGCCAGAGATAGGTGGCGGTGGTACGATCCGGCAGGCAAATGCCGCAAGTGGCCCCGGCCTCGACGGCCATATTGCACAGGGTCATCCGGGCCTCCATGCTCATCGCCTCCACCACCGGGCCGGTGAACTCCAATACCCGGTCGGTGGCGCCGTTGACCGTCAACTCCTTGATGATTTTTAAAATCACGTCTTTGGCGTAAACCCCGGCGGGCAGGGTGCCGGTGATCTCCACCCGGATGGTTTTGGGCAATCGGAAGGAACAGACCCCTTTTAAAATACCGACCTCCAGATCGGTGGTGCCCACCCCGGCGGCAAAGGCCCCGAAGGCGCCGTGGGTGCAGGTATGGGAGTCCCCCATGATCACCGTGTAACCGGGCCGGATAAAGCCCTTTTCCGGAAAGAGGGCATGGCAGACCCCGTTGTGGCCGATATCGAAGAAATTCCGAAGTTGGTGGCGCCGGGCCCAATCCCGCAGGATTTTACCCTGGGTGGCGGTCTTGGAATCCTTGGCCGGCGTCACATGATCGATTACCACCTTGATCTTATCGGGATCAAAAACCCGATCCATCCCCCGCGCTTCCAGATCGGTGACGGCAATGGGGGTGGTGATTTCGTGGCACATCACCACGTCGAGATCCAGGATGGTATTCTCCGGAGTCGGCTTATCGCGCTTACGGGCGGCAAAGATTTTTTCCACGATGGTTTGCCCCATCATTTCCTCCTTTTCACTTTGGGCGGCAAATCGCTGTCCACCATCTACTAAAAATCCTCGAAGTCGTCATCATCGAAAGGGATTACCTCGTTGGCTTTTTTACTCTGCTGACCACCGGAGGCCTTGCCGTCACCGGCTGCCGCAGAGGCTTTGCTCCCGCCTCCGCCACTCCGACCAGCGCCGGAGGCTTGCGTGGTGGTCCCGGAACCGGTTTTACCACGGCCGGAAGTCGCTCCGGAGCCGCCCTGTTTCTTACCTTTAGCCGTCGGTGCTTCCTGCTTGCCGGCCGACTGGCCCGACTTGCCGCCACCGGACTGCTGCTGGCCGGACTTGCCACCACCGGCCGCCGGCAGGGCTTGCCGACCCCCGCGGTTCTTACCACTCTCCGGCGGCCTTTTGAGCCCCCCTTTTCTCCCACCATCACCGTGTTCCGGTAGCGAAGTGCCGACAATGGCGGCCAGATCGCGGATCAGGTTGTTGATCTCGTTGGCCTGGCCGGTGAGTTCCTCGCTGGCGGAGGCGGCCTCCTCGGAAATGGCGGCGTTGCCCTGGGTGACCTTGTCCACCTCGGAAACCGCGATGTTGATCTGGTTGACCCCATGGGCCTGCTCGTCGCTGGCCACCGCGATCTCCTTGGCCAGTTGACTGACCTTCTTGACCCCTTCCACGATCTTGACCAGGATCTCCTTGACCTCGACCGCCGATTCCACCCCGTGTTCGGCGCTGTTCTGGGACTGCTCGATAAGCTGGGCGGTATTGCGGGCCGCCTCACTGCTGCGCAGGGCCAGGTTGCGGACCTCGTCGGCCACCACCGCAAAGCCGGCGCCGGCCTCGCCGGCCCGGGCCGCTTCCACCGCCGCGTTCAAGGCCAGCAGGTTGGTCTGGAAGGCGATCTCGTCGATGGTCTTCATAATCACCGCGGTTTCATCGGTGGATTTCTTGATATTGTCAATGGCCTCGCCCATCTTTTCCATACTGTGCTGAGCGGTCTCCGCCGAACTGCGGGTCTCCTCGGACATCCGGCTGGTCTCTTTGACATTCTCGGCGTTGCGCTGGGTCATCGACGACATCTCTTCCAGCGAGGCCGAACTCTCCTCCAGGCTGGCCGCCTGATTACTGGCGCCGTCGGCCAGTTCATGGCTGGAGGAGGAGACCTGGGTGGCAGCATCCAGCAGGTTGTCGGCATTACCGGAGAGATCGCCGATGATCCGGGAAATCGGTTTGATCACCGAATTGGAGACCACCCGCAGCACCAGAGTGGCAAAGAGGATCGCCATCAACACCAGACCACCGATCACCACCCAGGTGGCGTAGCGCACCGACTCCTGCAACTGGCGATCGGCGGCGTCCAATGACTGGATCACCTCGAAGGCCCCGTGTATTTCTCCCACCTGCCAGTTTTCCATCTTGCCGCCGGTGGGATCGATCCCCTGGTTGTTGCCCCACAGCCGACGGGAGGTGGCGGGATCGCCATGGCAGACCATACAGGTCTCACTCAGACGCACCGCCCGGAAATAACGCACCGCATTGCTCTCCTCGTCGATCTCGTAATATTCATCGAGATTTTTCTCCTTCATGGTGCGCAGGGCCCGGGCCTCCAGGGGATCGGGCTCATTTTTGGGGTTGCGGGGTTCAAACTTGGGCACCTTGAAAGTGTAGCCGCCCTCCCGGGCCTTACGCATCGCCGCGTCCCAGGCCGCTACCACCGGGATGGCGGCCAGCACCTTTTTATCCTCGCCGGCGGCGGCGTAACGGCGCAACTGCTCGGTGGAGAACAACCCCATTTGCCACTTGACCTCCATCTCCTCGCGCACCGACTCGGCGGTCAGACAGATGGCCCGGGCCTTATCGGTGAAGGCCTCCAGGGTTTTATCGCGGGATTCGCCGGTATAAAGCCTAAAGAGTACCAGAATCAGGATAGTGGGCAGTAACACCCCCAACAGGACGATCTTACCCCTGAGCGACCATTTTTGTGCATCCATCTCCACAACTCCCGGTTACTTGTAGTTAACAGAGCAAGCGTCACCAACGGCGACCATAAAAGTTGACAAAAAAATAAATTCAGCTAACTATCCTAGCACTATATTAGCCGCTTGCAAAGAATAAAAACTGTTGCCAAAGCTAAACAGAAACCGGCAACCGGGAGCGCCATCCCCGTGGACCCGGGCTTGTGAAGGATTGCCGGTTACGGGCTATTACCACAACGGTCGTCAATCTACCCCAAAAAGCTGTTTGGCGTTGGCGGTAGTGTGCCGGGCCACTTCTTCCAGGCTGACCCCTTTGACCTCGGCCACCCGGGCGGCGGTGAAAGCCAGCCAGGCCGGTTCGTTGCGCTTGCCGCGATAAGGCTCGGGGGCCAGAAACGGCCCGTCGGTTTCCAGCAGCAGCCGCTTAAGCGGCACCCGGGACACCGCCTGGCGCAAAGCGGCGGCATTCTTGAAAGTGACCACGCCGGGAATGGAAATATAAAAGCCCAGCGCCAGCACTTCTTCGGCCAGGGCCGCGTCGCCGGAAAAACAGTGCATCACTCCGCCGGCGGGCAAATTGCCGGCCTCCTTGAGAATGGCCAGGGTATCGGCGTGGGCCTCGCGGTCGTGGATAATCACCGGCAAGGCAAGCTCCCCGGCCAGCGCCAACTGCTCGGCAAAAGCCTGACGTTGCCGGGCGGCCGGGGAATACTCCTTGACATAATCCAGGCCGATCTCGCCATAGGCCACCACCGCCGGCTCGGCCGCCAGCTCCCGCAAATGGCGATAATCCTCGGCACCCATCTCCCCGACATGGTGGGGATGGACCCCCACCGTGGCGTAAAGCCGCGGCCCCCGCTCCGGGGTTCCGGCAGCCAGGGCCACGGCCTGTCGGGAAGTGGCCAGATCGATGCCGACGGTGATCACCGCCTCCACCCCGACCCGCCGGGCCCGCTCCAGCAAATCATCATAATCGGCGGCGTAATCGGGGAAATCAAGATGGCAATGGGTGTCGATCAGCGAGGCGTTATCCCCCACCACCGGCGGGTTCACGGCAATTTTGGCGCTCATATGGCTATTCTCCACGGTTAAGGCTGACAAGCAACAAAAAAATGGTCTTTTAACAGATGGCCCCCACAGCGGCAATCCCTCTTTGGCCCAGGGCAACGTCAAAGTCCCATCGCAGGCAGCGGGGCCGTTTCCATTGACACCATCTGGTCCGCCGACTATTATTCGGGGTTGATTGGCCCTGAAAACCATTCAAAAAAGCTGAACGATCACGTAAAGGAACCGGTTGTCATGTCCCACCCCGTACTGGAAGCGATTTACCACCGCCGCAGCGTCCGCCAGTTCACCGCCGAGGAGGTCTCCGTTGACGACCTGCGGGAAATCGTCCGGGCCGGCATCTGGGCCCCCTCCGGGCTCAACAACCAGCCCTGGCGTTTTGTGCTGAGCCGCGATCCCCATATCCGGGAGCAGTTGGCCGAGCAGACCAGCTACCGCCAGGTGGTGCTGGGCGCCTCGGCCCTGATCGCGGTTTTTCTCGACCCGGAAGCGATGTATGACGATCTCAAGGATCACCAGGCCGCCGGCGCCTGCATCCAGAACATGCTGCTGGCCGCCGAGGCCCTGGGCCTGGGCGCGGTCTGGCTGGGCCAGATCCTGAAGAACCAACAACAGGTACGGCAGCTTCTCGAGCTTGACCAGCAGTTGGAATTAATGGCGGTGATCGCCCTGGGCCACCCGGCCCCCGGTGAACGCCATTCACAACGTAAACAACTGGATCATTTTATCATCAAATCCCTTTAACCATCAGGAGGCTGTCCCATGACCAAGCGACACGTTAAGCAAACCGGTTTTGCCCATTTCCCGTTGCTGTTACTGCTCTCGCTGCTGACCCTGAGCTTGCTGGCCGGTGGCTGTACTGCCGGCAATGGCTGGGGCTCTGGCGCTCGCGATGAGAGCGACCCGGCAAAAAAACAGGCCCCGCCCCAGCCCTACCATATTTCCGGCCTTGAGGATTTGCGGATCCCCAGTGAACTGGATTTCGACCGCGAAAACAGCATGGTGGTCCAGACCGAATCCTTCGCCGGTGGGGTACTTCAGTTCCGCGGCCGGGTGGAAACCAATTCCCTGAGCGATTTCTTCACCACCACCATGCCGCGCCAGGGCTGGAAGCTGGCCGGTTCGGTCAAGCACAAGAATATAATGCTGGCCTTTGCCAAACCCTACAAGACCTGCACCATTATCATCAACGAAGGGGAATTGAGCCAAAAGGCCACGGTACGGATTTATCTCACCGAGGATCTGGCCGCCATCAACAACGGCGGCAGTAACGGCGGCAACGGGGCCAGCGAGCAGGGCGAGGCCGTTCCTTTCAGTTTCTAAGTGGTAACCGGGATGTCTTTGCCGTTCACCGACATGAAAATCCTGCTGGGCCTCAGCGGCGGGATTGCCGCCTACAAAACCGCCGACTGGGTCCGCAACCTGCGCCGGGAGGGGGCGCAAGTGCGGGTGATGATGAGCGGTGCGGCCGGCCGCTTTATCACCCCCCTGACCATGGCCGCCCTGTCCGGCCAGCCGGTGTATGAGGATATTTTCGCCGCCACTGAGGCTGAGCAAATCCCCCATATCAAGCTGGGGCGGGAAGCTGATCTGATCCTGCTGGCGCCGGCCACCGCCAACCTGATCGCCCGCCTGGCCCACGGCCTGGCCGATGATCTGCCGTCCGCCGTGGTGTTGGCCGCCAAGACCCCGGTAATGGTCTGTCCGGCCATGAACAGCGCCATGTACGCCCATCCCGCCACCGGCGAGAATCTCGACCGGCTGCGGCGATACGGCTATACCGTGCTGGCGCCGGAGCACGGCGATCTGGCCTGCGGCGAGGAAGGGCCGGGCCGACTGGCTCCCTGGGAAACGGTGCGCCAGGAGATGCTTAGCGCTCTGACTCCCCATGACCTGGCCGGCCGGAAAATTTTGGTCACCGCCGGCCCCACCTGGGAACCGCTGGATCCGGTGCGGCTGTTGACCAACCGCGCCAGCGGCAAGATGGGCTTCGCCCTGGCGGCGGCGGCCCGACAGCGGGGCGCCACGGTAACTCTGGTCAGCGGTCCGGGGGGTATCACCCCCCCGGCCGGGGTGGAGACGATTCCGGTGGTCACCGCCCAGCAGATGCATGATGAGGTGCTCTCGCGGGCGCCAGCCATGGACGTGGTGCTCAAAGCGGCGGCGGTTTCCGATTATCGACCGGTTGCCTACGCCCCCCATAAAATCAAAAAGGACACCGTGGACGCCGCGCTGCCCCTGGCCAGCAACCCGGATATCCTCCGCGAGCTGGGAGAGTTGAAACGCCAGGCCCCCTGTTTCCCGCTACTGGTGGGGTTTGCCGCCGAAAGCGAGCATCATCTGGAAGAAGGCCGCCGCAAGCTGGTGACCAAGAACCTCGACCTGGTGGCGATCAACGATATCAGCGCCGAGGATGCCGGTTTCGCCGTGGATCACAACCGGGTTACCATGGTGGACCGCAATGACGCCGTGGAAGAGTTGCCGCTGCTGAGCAAGGAAGCGGTGGCCCACCGAATTTTGGACGCCGTGTTAAGGATTTCCTAAAGGGAAAGTACCGTCGGCAACAACCATTAACCGCTTTACTTACAGGAGTCTTGCCATGCCCACCATTAAAATCAAAGGAATGAGCTGCGCCCACTGCGTGGCCTCGGTGACCAAGGCGCTCAGCGATATCGACGGGATCAGCAATGTCCATGTCTCGTTGAGCGACCACGAAGCGAGCTTTGAGCTCAGCAAGGACGAATTACCAATGACTGCCATCCGGGCCGCCATCGATCGAATCGGTTTTGAGGTGGTGGAGTAGCCGCCGGTTTTCCTCGTTTTCCCGAACCACCGTCATGGTGTCGATACTGAAGGCCTGCAGGGCCTCGGCCACCGACAGGGTACCCTCGGCGGAATCCTTGCGACCGCTGAAAGGCAGACTGTCGGGACCGCGGCGGCATTTACAGTTGATATTGACCCGGCAGACCTGATTGGCCAAAGGTCGCACCAGGGCCGCCAGCCGCTCAGGTTCCCGGCCAAAAAGGCTGACCTGCTGCCCAAAAGGTGACTCTTTGAGCCACTCCATGGGCTGCGCCGGATCGCGGAAGGCGGCCACCGGTACCAGAGGGCCGAATTGTTCTTCATGGTAGAGCCGCATGGAAGCGGTGACCGGATAGAGCAGCGCCGGGGTCATAAAGGTGCGGCAGCACCGGCCGCCGCCTTCATTGATGATCTCGGCCCCCTTGGCCAGGGCGTCCGCCAGCAACTCCCGTTGGTAATCTACCCGCGCTAACTCCGGCAACGGGGTGATCCGAACTTTGGGACGCCAGGGCATCCCCATGCTCAAACCATCCATGGCCGCCGCCAGTTGACGCAAAAATTCCCGACAGATCCCCGCTTCCACCCAGAGCATCTTCAAGGCGGTACAGCGCTGACCGTTAAAGGCCAGAGCGCCCAGCAGACATTCGGCCACCGCCTCCTGGAGATCGGCATCGGCTAAAACAATGGCCCCGTTTTTGGCCTCCAACCCCAGCAGACAGCGCAACCGGCCCGGCTCCGGGTGCAATCGGCGCAGCTTGTCGGCCACCCGGCGGGGGCCGATAAAAGCCAGGACAGCGAGTTGGCCGGTTTGCAGCAACGGTGGCAGCACCTCCTCCCCTTCTCCGAAAAGAGTATTGATCACTCCCGGCGGCAGGGTCTGCTGAAAAATCCCGGCCAGACCACGGTGGAGCAGCACCCCTTGCCGGGGCGGTTTATAGATCACCGTGTTGCCCATCAGCAGGGCCGGAATCAGCAGCGTAAAAGTTTCATAGAAGGGATTATTGCTGGGCCCCAGACAAAGCGCCACCCCCAACGGCGCCCGGCTCAACCGGGCCAGCACCCCACGGTGTTGGACCGGTTCATCATGCCGCGCCATTTCCCGACCGGCGGCCAGGGTGGCGGCGATATAATCCAGGGTGCGGGTAAATTCCATGTCGGCTTCGGCCTGCCCCTTGCCGATCTCCCAGACCAGCAAACGTACCACTTCTTCCCGCAGCGGCGACAGACGGGCCGCCAGTTCTTCCAGCATGGCCAGCCGCCGCGCCAGGGGCAACAACGGCCAGTAACCCAGGCCATCGTCATAGGCCCGGCGGGCGGCGGCCAGGGCGGCCAGGGCCTCGGGCTCGCCCATGCGGGGATAGCTGCCCAGCCGCTGGGGCTGCAGTTCTTCCTCGCCGCTGGCGGCTGGTTGGCGCCGATAAAGCGGTGAATAAACCTCGCTGGTCGCCCCGCGCCAGGAAAGAAGACGACCGTCGCAAAGGTACTCCCGCAACTCAACAGGGGCGGTTAAACGCAGGGAGGCCGGAACCTCGTCGGCGGTGGGGAAAATGGTGGGAGTTGCCAACTGCTGCATGGGTAAAAATCCTTGGCCAAGGCGACAAGCTGTCGGCCTTGGCGATTATTATAGAGATAAGTTATCACCAGGTCACCGGGTTGATCCCACGGAATGCCGGGGTTGGTAGCAAGATGTGAAGATAACCCGGCCAATGGGGTTTGACAATGCGATTTCACGGTCTTTCTTGACTTCATCCGGTTTCTGGCGTAGCCTGTGGACAGTACTTTGGGGATTACTACAGGAGTTACAAACCGGGTTCCGCCGGTTTTGCGCGCAGGGGGAAAAACCATGTTTCAACTGCTTGACTGCTCGCCGTTGCCGCAGTTCGCGGTGGGGCTGGACAATAAAATCATGTACTGGAACAGGGCCTGTGAAGCCCTGACCGGTTTCAAAGCGGGGGAAATGATCGGCACCGACCGGCACTGGGAGCCCTTTTATACCCATAAACGCCCCATTGTCGCCGACCTGGTGATGAAAAACGACCACCACGCCTTTTTCTCGCTCTATCAGGACAAGAACCCCGGCCAGTCCCGGGTGATTCCCAACGCCTGGGAGGCCTCCGACTGGTTCCGGATGGGCGGCCGCCCCCTCCATCTCCACTTTATGGCCGCCCCGATTTACGATGAACAGGGGCGGCTGCTGGGGGCGGTGGAGACCCTCCATGATCTCTCCGGGCACATGCTGGCCCTGCTGGCCCCGGATCAACACCAGCGGACCATGCTGCCCCAGGGCCAACTGGAACAGGCCCATTTTATTCGTCACAATATCCGCTTCGGCCTGCTGGTGGGCAACAGCCCGGCCATGCTGCGGGTTTACGACACCCTGGCCAAGGCCGCCGGCTCCCACGCCAACGTCATCATCTACGGGGAGTCGGGCACCGGCAAGGAGGTGGTGGCCCGTACCATCCATGAGCTGAGCCGGCGCTCGCCGGGCAGTTTCGTGGCCGTCAACTGCGGGGCGGTGCCGGAAACCCTGGCGGAAAGCGAATTCTTCGGTTACCGCAAGGGGGCCTTCACCGGGGCCAACAGTGACCGGGAAGGGTATCTCGACCGGGCCGACGGCGGCACCCTCTTTCTGGACGAGATCGGCGAGATCAGCCTGGCCATGCAGGTCAAACTGCTGCGGGTCCTGGAAGGCAACGGCTTCTGCCCGGTGGGCGGCCGCGATACCCGCCAGCCCGATCTGCGGATCATCGGCGCCACCAGCCGCAATATGGAAAAACTGGTGCAGGAGGGGAAGATCCGCCGCGATTTCTTTTACCGTATCCATGTAATTCCGGTGCAACTGCCACCCCTGCGCGACCGGCGCGAGGATTTGCGAGTATTGACCGAACACTTTATCCGCAAATTCAACGGCGATGCCACCGCCGTGCCCGAGGAGGTCCACCAGCGCCTGGCAGAGTACCCCTGGCCGGGCAATGTCCGGGAGTTACAAAATGTGATCCAGCGCTACCTGACCATGGGGGAGTTGGTCTTCGCCCCCGCCGTCCCCGGCGACGAGCCAAGCGGGGCCGGGGAGGCGCCGCCGGTGGCCGGCATCGATAGCCCGCATGGGCATAAGCTGCCCTCCGCCAATCTCCAGGACAACATCAACACCATCGAGCGCCAACTTATCCTCCAGGCCCTGCGCGACAACCACTGGCGACGAGGAAAAACCGCCGGCATACTGGGGGTTTCCCGCAAGACCCTGTTTCGCAAAATGCGTCAGTTCAACCTGGACCAGCCCGATTCGAACTAAGGTCGCCACTGCCCCATATTGGGACAATATTGACCCAATATGGTTTTATCTCGATATTACAAAAAGTTATCACACAATTTCCACCGTCTTGGGACATTCCTGTCCCCGGGGCCTGTTTATTTTTCTTACGACCAGCCTTGGTCATTTTCTGACCTGATAGAAAAAATATCGCTAAACCAATAAATTAAATTTTTCTCAAGTAAGCGTCGCCGCTTGGCACGGTGGTTGCTATTACAACTGGACAAATAAAACATGCCCCCTCCGTCAGCAGGTCTTCGAGCCGGAACCGGCCTGCTGATTTACACCTGTAAAGCCCCTTGTGTCCCCCAACGCAAGGGGCTTTACTTTTTCATAAGCTCAACCACCCTCCTTAACATTATCTTAAAGCGGTTGCTTTATCGGCGGTTCTTGGCTACTCTCCGACGTGCTTTGTTCTATAGCTGTCCCGGGCTGGTGGCTATCGGTAACTGTTCAAAAAATATTCGGACAACGGTTACTCTGGCCCTGAATCGGGAATGGTTGATTTTAGGGTTATTGTTTTACTGCGGGGTGCATCATGGAAGAATCATTTGCGGAACTATTGGAAAAATCCACTACCATCCACGGTCATATCTGTCCCGGACAGGTGATCGGGGTACGCCTGGCCATGGCGGGGCTGCGGGAAATCGGCATCGACGAGCCCCGGGGAGCACAGCGCAAGGACTTTTATGTCCTGGTCGAAATCGATCGCTGCGCCACCGACGCCATCCAGAGCGTCACCGGCTGCTCGCTGGGTAAACGCTCACTCAAATGGCTTGATTACGGGATCATGGCCGCCACCTTCGTCAATCTCAAGGATGAGCGGGCGGTGCGGGTGACGGCCCGGGAAGAAGCACGGGAGCTGGCGACCCGCTACTTCCCGGAGATTCAGGCCAAGAATAAGCAACAACTGGAGGCCTACCGGGTGATGCCGGAGGAGGAACTTTTCAAGATACAACGGGTGCGGGTGGAGGTACCACCGGAGGATCTGCCGGGTAAACCACTGCGCCGGGTGCAATGCTCAAAGTGCGGCGACTGGGTCCAGGACTGCCGGGAAGTAACCGGCGAAGGGGGACAGACCCTCTGCCGCCCCTGTGCCCACGGTCGTTATTACGAGATAGTTTAGGAGGGGAAGATGGCCAAGAGTGTACCGGTGGCAGAAGCGGTGGGGATGGTCTTGCCCCACGACATTACCGAGATCCGGGCCGGCGAATTCAAGGGACGGGCCTTCAAAAAAGGGCACGTGATCCGGCCCGAGGATATTGAACACCTCAAAAGGCTGGGCAAGGAGCAGATCTTTATTCTGGAACTGACCGCCGCCGATATCCACGAAAACGAAGCCGCCGCTCTGTTGGCCGCGGCCCTGGCCGGCCCCGGCACCCGCTTAAGCGGCGAACCGGTGGAAGGCAAGATCAGCCTCAACGCCGCGCAGCGGGGCGTGTTGCGGGTGGACCGGGAAGCCCTCTACCGTTTCAACCTGCTGGGCGAGGTCATGGCCGCCACCCTCCATGGCGACAGCCTGGTGGAGGAAGAGCAGCCGGTGGCCGCCACCCGCCTGATTCCGCTGCTCGGCAGCCGGCAACTGGTCGAGCAGGCGGTGGCCGAAGCCGAAAAGGACGGCGGTATCATCCGGGTCGATGCCGTGCGGGCTGCCCGGGCCGGCCTGGTAATCACCGGCAACGAAGTCTATCACGGCCGCGTCAAGGACGCCTTTGAACCGGTCCTGCGGGAGAAACTGGCCGCCCTCAATTCGGAGGTGGTGGAAGTGGTCAAGGCCCCCGACGACGCCGAGCAGATCGCCGCCGCCCTGGCCCGGTGCCTGGCCGCCGGCGCCGATCTGCTGATCACTAGCGGCGGCATGTCGGTGGATCCCGACGATGTCACCCGCAGCGGCATCGCCGCCGCCGGCGCCCGGGAGATCACCTACGGGACTCCGGTTTTGCCCGGCGCCATGTTCCTAAGCGCCCTGCTGCCCACCACCGACGGCCGCGAGGTGCCGGTACTGGGGCTGCCGGCCTGCGGCATGTTCCACCGGATCACGGTCTTCGACCTGATCCTGCCCCGGGTACTGGCCGGCGAGAAGATCGGCCGGGAGACCTTCGCCGCCCTGGGCCACGGCGGCCTGTGCCGCAACTGCAAGAATTGCCTGTATCCGGTCTGCCCCTTCGGCAAACACTAGACCAGCCCAAGCACCGCCAGAGCGGCCATCATCTGCAGCGGAGCCGTTATCCGGCCACGGAGACCGATTTGATAAATATCAACATAGGTTCCCCTTCCAACGCCAGCCACGACAGCGGTGAGCTGGACCATTGCGACCGGCCCCATGATCCGCTAAGCCGCTGCGAGGCCTTTATCAATCTCAGCAATCGCTTTCTGGGCCTGCTGGCCGGCGAGGCCAGCCGTGACAGCGCCAACGACCCCAGCCGCGAATACCCCTTTGTGGCCATGGACAATCGCCAGGTTTTCCGCCAGTTGGCCCTGGCCCGCCGGTGGCTGGTGGAAAACGACAGGTGGACGACCCCCAGCGGCAGCCCCACCCTGCTTGATGTCGGTTGCGGCATCGGCAATGTGATGCTGCTGGCCGAACAGTTGGCCTTCGAGGTCTACGGCCTGGAAAAGGACCCCGCTCCTTGCGCCATGGCCCGCCGTTTTTTCGACGCCCGGCGGGTGGCCGCGGCCGATATCTGGGAGTATCAGGATTACCACCGTTTCCAGGTGATCTACTACTTCCGCCCGTTTGCCGACCGGCAACTGCAGTGGCGCTTTGAGCGATTGATCGAGGAGCGGCTGCAAGCCGGCGGCATCCTGATCGCCAACCATAAGAACAGCGACGCCATCACCAGCGATCGCCGCTTCCAACGGCTCGACCCCGAGCTGCCGGTCTGGCACAAAAAGGAGTGAGGTGAAACACCTTACCGGACGGTATCAGGCACAATCCGGACAAAGTTATTACCCGCCGCGACCAAGCCGGTGATTGGTTCCACCGTAACCCGGCTTTGCAGGGCGCTATCGGAAACCCCCTGGTCAAAGGCGGTTTGCAGCAGCGGCGAGCGGTTGCCAAACCCGTGGACCAGATAGACGCAATCCGGGCGGATGGCGTCGGTTAGCCGCAGGGCCACGGGTTTGAGCGAACTCAGGCCATCCTGATTCTCCAACCATACCCGCTGGCCGGCTTGCAACTCCTGCTCGGCGGCGACGGTCTCATTGAGCCACAACTCGTTTTCTCCCTGCTGCCGCATCAAGGGCCGGTTGTTCTGGGTGCTGCTGTTGGTGTGCAGGGGGGAGCGGCCGGTGAGCAGGCGCAGAAAGCCCGGCGGCGGCTCCGTTGGCGGCTTAAACTCCGGCAACTGGTCGTGGCCGGCCTCGGCCAGCTCCCGGGAGGCCAGTTCAATCTTGCCGCTTAAGGTCGGGAAACGGAATTCCTCGCCGCCGACCTCGGCCAGATATTTGCTCCCGACCGGCAGGCGGGCCCAGGCCCCATGGCGGCGCAGATAAGCGAGATCGACCCCGGTGGCCGCCAATTCGTCCCGCAGTCGGCCGGTAACCTCGGCATATTCCAGGTTAGGCCCCCGCCCCAAACGAATACTGAGCTCCCGGACAATATCATAGGGCTCCCGGGCCTCGAAGGCCGGCGGCAGGACCGGCAAACGGGCGGTCAACACTTGCGGTTCGAGTTCCGGGCGGAGCCGCAGCCGATCATGGCGTTCGAGGAAAGTCGCCTCGGGCAGGATAATGTCGGCATTCAGGGCCGCTTCTCCGGGCAACACATCGCAGGTGAAGATAAACTCGGCCTGCCGCCAGGCCAGGGCGGTGCGATAGGGATTGGGGAAATTGTGGAAGGGATTCTGCCCCCAGCAGCCCAGCAGCTTGATCCGCTTTTCCGCCAGGCCGTCGATAATGGCCGCCGCCCGGTCATCTCCATCCTTGTTCAGGGAACGTTGCAGGGCCTGCTGGGGGCGCTCGGCATATTCCTCTTCTTCAACCGCCGCCGGCAGCAGCAGGCCGCCGGGACGCCCCACCGCTCCCAGCAGGGCGCTCAGGATCGCCTGGGCCCGCAGGCGCTGGACCTCGTCCCCACAGCGGTTGCTGCGCCGGCCGGGATGGACGATCACCGCCGGGGCCTGCTCGGCCAGCAAGCGGGCGGAATCGACGATCTCGGCCACTTCCAGGCCGGTGGCCGCCGCCACCCGCTGCGGCGTCCAAGCGGCGACCCGCTGGCGCAGTTGTGCCAAACCCAGGGTATGGGCGGCGACAAATTCCCGGTCATACCACTCCTCGGTGAGCAGCAGATTGATCCAGCCCAGCAGCAGGGCGGTATCACTGCCGGGCCGCAGCATCAGATGGTGATCGGCCCGTTCGGCGACCAGTCCCCGCCGGGGGTCGGCGACCAGCAGCTTAGCGCCCCGCCGGCGGGCCGCGTCAAAGCGCGCCATCTCCGGCAGCATCAGATTCTCGCCCAAATGGCTGCCCAGCAGCAGCAAACACCGGCAATTTTCATAATCCAGCCGCCCCGGCGCCCCGGGGGAAAAACCCAGGGTGGCGATATAGGCGGCCTCACGGTTGCCGTGGCAATGCTCGTAATGGGAATCATTAAGGGCGGGTACCGCGAATTCGGCAAACAGCTCCCGGATATAACCGCTGGAAGGGCCAGCGGCCAACAGGGCCAGGGCGCCGGGGCCGTGGCGCTGCAGGGTCTCCTCCATTTTGAGGGCGATGGTGTCGATGGCCTCGGACCAGGCAATCCGTCGCCACTGGCCGCTGCCCCGGGGGCCCACCCGTTTCATCGGGTATTTGAGGCGATCGGGATCGTAGAGCAGATCCGGAGCGGCCCGCCCCCGCTGGCAGACCCGGCCGCCATTCAAGGGGTTGCCCTCGGTGCCGGTGATCTCCACCACCCGACCGTCCTTAACGGTGGCGGTAATCAGGCACTCCGCCGGACACATGCCGCAAAGGGTGGCCACTCGCCGCTCGCCGCCGGCCTCCGACTCCAGCCAGGAAAATTCCGCCCGGGCCGACAGGGCGGTCAACGGCAGGGAAGCGGCCACCCCCGCCGCCAGTTGCAAAAAAGCGCGCCTGCTGTAACCATGCTGCTGGCTCATATCCCTGCCTCGTCGTGGGTCAAGCCCCAGTAAAAGCCTTCAGCGACCATCCGGCCCTTTATACAACTCAATCGGGGGCCATAAAGCGCTGCCGCAGGCGCTCACAGACGTGATCCGGCACCAGACCGCTGACATCGCCGCCATGACGGGCCGCGTCCTTGATAATGCTGGAGCTGATATAGATCCAGCGGAAACCGGTCATCAAAAAGACGGTTTCCACCTCCCGCTCGATGCGGCGGTTCATCAGGGCCATCTGGAATTCATAGTCGAAATCGGAAACCGCCCGCAGGCCCCGGATAATCGCCCGGGCGCCCCGCCGATAGGCGTAATCCACCAGCAGCCCTTCGACTTCATCGACTTCCACCCGCTTTTCGGTCGCCGGGAAACAATCCTTGACCATCCGCCGCCGCTGTTCCATGCTGAACAGCGGTTCCTTGCCGGGATTCTTGGCAATCGCCACCACAATCCGATCAAAGAGCGTCAAACTCCGCTTGATAATATCCAGATGCCCCATGGTGATCGGATCGAAAGTGCCGGGGTAAATGGCAATCCGCTCATCGGTCTCTTCCCGTACCAGGGGTTCATAACTGCTCATCCACACAGCTCATTTTTTCTAATTTGATAAAAATGGAAAAGGGCCTCGCCGTAACGGCGCGCCGGCCAGGCACTCGTAAGGCCCGTTGTCACCTCCGGCAGGGTTTCTCCCCGGCCGGTTTCAAGCACCACCAGGGCGTCAACCGCCAGGACTCCGGTCCCGGCCCCGTCCCCACCCCGCTCTCCGGGCAAGGAAGCAGCAACCAGCCGGGCCAGCTCCCGCAACACCCCGGCCGCCAGCCCCCGGCCATAAGGGGGATCGGCCAGCACCAGGTGGAAACCACCAGCCGGGGCCAGGGGTGCCAGGAAATCAAGCCGCCCGCCGCAATCGCGCCGCCCAAGACGGGCAACCGGTTCGGTAAAACCGCAAAGCGCCAGGTTGCGCTGCAACAACCGGTAAACCTCGCGGTCCTGCTCCAGCAGCAGGGCCGAAGCCGCCCCCCGGCTCAGGGCTTCCAGGCCCAAAGCGCCGGTGCCGGCAAAGAGATCGAGCACCGCCGCGCCGCGCACCCGGGGACCGAGGATATTGAACAAGCCCTCCCGGGCCCGGTCGGCGGTGGGCCGCAAGCGCCCACCCAACCGCCCGCCGGGGGCCAGCAGCCGCCGCCCTTTGCAACTTCCACCGATGATCCGCATCAGACGCCGCTACCCCACGGCCCCCAAGCATTCACCAGGGCCAATAACCGTCGATTTAACGGCCCACCGATCATCCATGGCTACAGATAGTCGGCGGCCAGTACTTCGGCGATCTGCACGGTATTCAAGGCCGCCCCTTTCAGGATATTGTCGGCCACCACCCACATATTGAGGCCGTTGGCGATGGTGTTATCCTCGCGAATACGGCCCACCAGGGTGTCGAATTGGCCGGCGCTATCGAGGGCCAACGGATATCGGGCCAGGGTGGGCTCATCCACCAGTTTCACCCCCGGCGCCCGGCTCATCAGCTCCCTGACCTCGGCGGCGCTGATTTTGCGCTCAGTCTCGATATTGATCGCCTCGGAATGGCCGTAGAAGACCGGCACCCGCACGGTAGTGGCGGTGACCCCAACGGTGTCGTCGGCGAAGATCTTGTGGGTTTCGTTGACCATCTTCATCTCTTCCTTGGTGTAGCCGCTGTCCAGGAAGGCGTCGATATGGGGCAGACAGTTGAAGGCGATCTGGTGGGGATAAACGTTTTTAGCAAGCGGTTGGCCCGCCACCCACGCCTTGACCTGCTGCTCCAGCTCGGCAATCGCCTCGGCGCCGCTACCGGAGACCGCCTGGTAGGTGGAGACCACGATGCGCTTGATGGTCGCCGCGTCGTGGATCGGTTTCAGGGCCACCAGCATCTGGATGGTCGAACAGTTGGGATTGGCGATAATCCCCCGCTTCTTATAATCGGCGACGGCCCCGGGGTTTACTTCCGGAACCACCAGCGGCACCTCCGGGTCCATCCGGTAGGCGCTGGAATTATCCACCACCACGGCCCCGGCCGCCGCCGCCGCCGGGGCAAATTCCAGGGACCGGTCGCCGCCGGCGGAAAAAAGGGCGATGTCGATACCGGCAAAGGCGTCCTTATCCAGCAGTTTGACCTCCAACTCCCGCCCCTTAAAGGACATCTTCTTGCCCACCGAGCGGGAAGAAGCCAGCAACCGTAACTCCTCGACCGGGAAATTCCGCCGCTCCAGGACCTCCAGCATCGCGCCACCCACCGCGCCGGTGGCCCCGGCCACCGCCACGTTCAATTTTCTTGCCGAACCACTCATGGTTTTTGCTCTCTCCTTGCTTTGGTTGATTTATACAATTATTGCTGCAACTGTTTTTTCAAGAATTCCAGCCGGTTCAAGGCCATCAGGTAGGCCTTGGCGGCGGCGGTGATGATATCCGGGTCGGCCCCCTGGCCGATCACCATCTTGCCGTTATCCTCGATCCGGACCATCACCTCGCCCTGGGCGTCGGTGCCGCCGGTGATCGAACTGACCGAAAAATAGAGCAGTTTACTGCTGGTGCCGATCAACTCGGCAATCGCCCGGAAGGTGGCGTCGATGGCCCCGATTCCCAGCACCGCGGTTTCCTTTTCCTCGCCGTTGATCAACATCCGCACCGCGGCGGTGGGCAAGGAAAGACTGCCGCTCATCGACCCCAGATGCAACAGCTGGAAGGATTCCGTCACCCGCAGCACCTCATCCATGATGATCGCCTCCAGGTCTTCCTCGAACATCTCCTTCTTGAGATCGGCCACCTCTTTGAAGCGTTTGAAGACCCGTTCCACCTCCTCCTCGCTCAGATCTTCATAGCCCAGCTCCCGGACCTTGTCCCGCATGGCATGGCGCCCGGAATGCTTGCCCATGACGATGTTGCTGATGGAAATACCGACATCCTTGGGGTCGATTATTTCGTAGGTGGTCCGCTCCTTGAGCACTCCGTCCTGATGGACCCCCGATTCATGGCGGAAGGCATTGGCGCCGACGATGGCCTTATTGGGCTGCACCGGCATCCCGGTGATGGTGCTGACCAGCCGGCTACTGGGGTAGATATGCTCGGTGACGACATCGGTGTAATAGGGGGAACTCTCCGCCCGGGTCCGCAGGATCATCACCACCTCTTCCATGGCGGTGTTACCGGCCCGCTCACCCAGGCCGTTGACCGTGCATTCCACCTGCCGGGCGCCGTTGTTGATGGCCGCCAGCGAATTGGCCACCGCCAAACCAAGATCGTTGTGGCAATGCACACTCAGGACCGCCTTATCGATATTGGGGACGTTGGCCATCAGATAACGGACCTGGGCGCCAAACTCCTCGGGCAGGGCGTAACCAGTGGTATCGGGGTAGTTGAGGGTGGTGGCCCCGGCCTCGATCACCGCGGCAAACACCTGGCAGACAAAGTCGAGATCACTGCGGGAGGCGTCTTCGGCGGAGAATTCGATATTGCTGGTGTATTGGGCGGCGTAGGCCACCATGGCCGCCGCTTTCTCCAGCACCTGCTCCTTATTCAGATGCAGTTTGTGTTGCATATGGATTTCGGAAGTGGCCAGAAAGAGGTGCAGCCGGGGGTTTTCCCCGTTTTTCAAAGCCTCCCAGGCGGTATCGATATCCTTGGGATGGCAACGGCAAAGGGCGGCGATCTGAGCGCCACGCACATTGTCGGCGATATTGCGCACACATTCAAAATCGCCGGGCGAGGCGGCGGGGAAACCGGCCTCGATGACATCGACTCCGAGCTTGGCCAACTGTTGGGCCAGGCGATATTTTTCATGGATATTCATGCTGGCGCCGGGCGACTGCTCGCCATCGCGCAGGGTGGTATCAAAAATAAAAATCTTCTCGGCCATCTTTTCTCGTCCCTGTAGCTCTTTCAACGGGGTGCGGCGGGATCCGGCGGCACTTCCTCGCCGTCCGGCGGGCTCTCCTGCCCGGACCCGGCCACTGTCTTCTCCTCATCCTTACCCTGCTCCACGGCTTTCCCAGCCGGGATCAGCCATCGGTATGCCGCCGCCAGCGGCCCGGACAGCACATAAGTAAACCCCAGCAGAAAAAGCGTTACCCGCGGCTCGGTGGCCAGTACCATGATCAGCACCACCAGCCCCACCAGCATCTGAAAAGACTTTTTGCGCTGGGTTTCCGGATGCTTAAAACTGAGATAGGGAACCGAACTGACCATCAGGCAGGAAAGCAGAAATACCGCCGCCATCATGGTGATGTCCATGGCCGGGCCACTAATCCCCCAGAAATGGCAGAAGAGATAGGTGGTGGCGATCATTCCGGCGGCCGCCGGGCAGGGCAGACCGGTAAAGTTTTTATTTTCATCGGCCGGCGGCAGGGAGTTGAAACGGGCCAGCCGCAGGGCGGTGGTGGCCACATAAAGGAAGGCGGCCAGCCAGCCATAACGGCCATACGGCTGCAGCACCCACTGGTAGCTCAGAATGGCGGGAGCCACCCCGAAGGCCACCAGATCGCAAAGCGAATCATATTCCTCGCCGAAACGGCTGGCGGTATTGGTCAACCGAGCCACCCGGCCGTCCAGCCCATCAAAGACCCCGGAGACAAGAATCGCCACCGCCGCGTGGAAAAATTGTCCCTCAAGGGAGGCGACAATGGCATAAAAGCCGCTGAACAGGCTGATGGTGGTCAGGATACTGGGCAGCAGACTGATCCGCCGTCTTCCCCCCGGCACCTTACCCCGGCCAAAATATTTTTTACGTTTGTTGCTCATTACCGTCAAGCGACCGCCTGTTTTGGTTTAGTAATCCGGGCATATTACCTAATTTCCAAGCAAACCGAAACGAAAAACCGGCCGCCATTGCCGCGCAGGCTAGCCAAAGCCCCACTGGATGACAACCACAAAAACACTTAACCGGCCAGCCTGCTGTTGACAATTGCGCGGCGGTGGGGGAAAAGTACCGCGTGTAAGCATGAAATGTAAATTCACCGAGAGGAGGAGAAAGCCTGCCTGGACTACGTGAAGCAACGGGACTTGATAAAAGCCGATTGTCCTGATATAAGGCTGGTGCATAAAGTCACGGACCCTGGCTAGCGAGCCACTGCCCCCGCGAGGGGAATTTTTGTTATTTCTCAAGGAGAATAAATCATGGCTGCCGTCGTAGATGATATACCCAGTGGACAGAAGGCTCTACTGTCCAAAACCACATCAGGGGTTCCCGGATTTGACGAAATCACAAGAGGCGGCTTGCCCTGCGGCCGTTCCACTCTCGTTTGCGGCGACGCCGGTGCCGGTAAGACCATGTTCGGCATGCAGTTTCTGGTCAATGGTGCCACGCAGGAGCAGGAGCCGGGCGTTTTTGTGGCCTTTGAGGAGACGGAAGAAGACCTCAAGATAAACGTGGCCTCCCTGGGCTGGGATCTGGAAAGGCTCAGCGAGGGGGACAAACTGGCGGTGGAACACGTCGACCTTGCCTCCCACACCGTAAAAGAGGCGGGCCTTTATGACCTGGAGGGGCTTTTCGTGCGCCTGGACGCCGCGATCCGCGCTATCGGCGCCCGCCGTATCGTCCTTGATACCGTGGAAACCCTGTTCGGCGTCTTTACCGACGCCTCTATGGTGCGGGCCGAGTTCCGCCGACTGCTGCGCTGGCTCAAGGAGCGCGGCATAACCGCAGTGATCACGGCCGAACGGGGCCAGGCGGGTATCACCCGCTTCGGCATTGAGGAGTACGTCTCTGACTGCGTCATCGAGCTATCCCAAACCATGCGGGGACAGACCATACGCCGGCACCTGCGCATCCGCAAATACCGGGGCTCAAACCACGGCACCAATCTATATCCCTTCCTGATCGGCGAAAACGGCATTCACCTTTTTGCGGTCACTGAACTGGGACTTGATTTCCCGGTCTCGCAAGAACGCCTTTCCAGCGGCATCTCCCGCCTGGACGAAATGCTGGGCGGCAAGGGTTTTTACCGGGCCTCCAGTATCCTGCTGGCCGGCACCGCCGGCACCGGCAAATCAAGCATCAGTGCCAGTTTTGTGGATGCCGCCTGTAATCGCGGTGAACAGGCAATGTATATCTCCTACGAAGAATCCCGCTCCCAGATCATACGCAACATGAAATCCATCGGTATCGATCTGGAGCAGTGGCTGGCAAACGGCAGGCTCACCTTCCATACCACCCGGGTAACCACGCACGGCCTGGAAGAGCACTTCTTTGCCGTCAAAGAACTGCTCGACCAGCACAAGCCCGAGGTCGTGGTTATCGACCCGGTTAGCAACATGCTGCAGATGGGCTCCCCCGAAGAGGTGAAAAACCTGCTGACCCGCTTGATTGATCTCTTGAAATCGCGCGGGATCACCACCCTGACCACCGAACTTATAAGCGGCGACAGCGCCATGGAGGCCACCAACACCGATATCTCCTCCCTGATGGATGCCTGGCTTCTCCTGCGGGATCTGGAAACCGCCGGCGAACGAAACCGGATCCTCTCTGTACTCAAAGCACGCGGCATGTCCCACTCCCACCAGGTCAGGGAGTTTCTGCTCACCGCTCACGGCATTGAACTAAAGGATGTCTATACCGGGCCAGCCGGGTTTATTGTCGGTACAGCCCGTTATACCCAGGAGGCCCAGGAGGAAACGGAACATAAACGGCGTCTGGAAGAGATTGACCGCAAGCGCCAGAAACTGGAGCGCAAACGCCAGGTCAAAGAGGCCAGGCTCAAGGAGATCGAAGCCGAGCTCCAGGACGAGGAACACGAACTGGAGCATGCTATCCGACAAGCCGAACAGGAAGAAGAGATGTATATCCAGCGCCAGGAAAGACGCCAACAACTCCGCGGCGGCTCTTAACACCATAAACGAACCGCAACAAAAGGCTACGTTACCATGACCCCGGAAAATAACAATACCAGCGGAACCGACATGGACCATACCGAACAGGGAGGAGAACACCCCCATCACCCCGTCTATCATTTGCGGCTTTTCGTGACCAGCAGCACCGGGCGTTCCCAGCAGGCCATCCACAACATCCGGGAAATCTGCGAAAAGTACCTGCAGGGCCAGTACGAACTGGAGGTCATCGACATCTATGAACAACCGGATAAGGTCCGGGAGATGCAGATCCTGGCCGTGCCCACCCTGCTAAGGAAACTGCCCGAGCCGCTTCGCAGAATTGTCGGCGATCTCTCCGAAAAGGATAAGGTTCTGGAGGGTCTGGATATCCAGCTCCGGGAATAAGTTAGGACAAAACATGTCTTTTAAATCCTGGCTTAAGCCTGAATGTTTGCCAAAAATCCTCACGCTACCCTTCAGCCATTCCCTGCGGGCCTTTCTTTTCTCCCGTTTTATCGGGGTGGCCCTGGTGATTTTCGTGGTGGTGCTGGGCACCGCCACCGTGCTTTATGATCGGCTGATCACCAACCAGGCCCGAACCGTCGCCAAGGATATCGCCGCCCACACCTACACCACCATCAACGCCCTGATGCCCCACGGCCCCAGCCGCGAAGAGCTTACCACGGTGATCGACGAAATCCGCCAGGCCTATGCCGACACCCCCTATGAGATCAAGGTCTATCGCAGTCCGCTGGTCGATGAGCTTTACGGTGAAATCGAACAGCATTCCTCTTTTAAAGAGACCGTGCAACAGAAGGGACTGGCCCCCGGCTACGGCCAGCAAAGCACCACCACAGGCGACATCACCCGGCACCTTTACCCCCTGCGCGTCGATGACGCCTCCTGCCTCTCCTGCCATCCCAACGCCGAAATGGGCTCGGTGCTGGGAATTGTCGAGGTCAAGCAGAATATCGCGGAGATGACGGCCCGGATGCGCGGCCAGTATCTCTGGCTTTTTGTCCTCTACGGCCTGCTGACCATCGCCCTGGTGGTGGGGATTACCACCCTGGTGGTCAACCGAATCAGCACGGTTATTGCCGAATTCCGGAAAAAGACCGCCGCGATCAAAACGGTCACCGACCTGCCCACCCTCTCCCAGCTTGGCCAAAGCAGCCTGGGTTTCAGCGAACTCACCGAGGCCTTTCGGGCGGTGGGGGAACTAAGCACAAAGCTCCATGAGATAGCGGTGGATAAAGATGAACTGCAGGCAGCACACGACAAACTGGACAAGCTGGTCAGTCTCAATGCCGACGGTATCATGGTAATGGACAAACACGGGGTGATCAAATTCATCAATCCGGCGGCCGCGGCGATGCTTGGCCGGACAGAAAACGACCTGCTGGGCCAACAATTCGGCTACCCCCTGACCACCAAGAAAAACACCGAGATCGAACTGCTATCAAAAAACAATACCCTGGTCGGCGTGGAACTGCGCACCCAGGAAACGGAATGGAACAACCAGCCGGCCCTGCTCACTTCCTTTAGAAATATCACGGACCGCAAGCTGGCCGAGCAGGCACTCCGGGAAAACGAGGAAGAACTGGGGGCCATGTATGAAAACGCCCCCCTGATCATGATGCTTGCCGATCAGGACTGCCGGATCCGAAAAGCCAATCCCTACACCGGCTCTTTCTTTGGGCTAAGCATGGATAACATCCTGAACAGTCGGCTCGATGAAATCCTTACCTGCCCACATTGTAACGATTGCGGTTCCGGGCCGCACTGTCACCTCTGCGCCTTCCACAGTACCACGAAAGAGACCTTTGCCACCGGGAAAAGCTTTAACCAGGTGGAAGTGCATTTATCCCTGAAACAGGAGGAAAAGCAGCGAGATCTGACCTTTCTTGCCTCCACCTCTCTTCTTCAGCACAAGGAAAAGCCCCTCATACTGATTGTCCTTATGGACATTACCAAACGCAAGGAAGCGGAGGCCCATTTAGAGCATATCAGCTTTCACGACACCCCGACCGGACTCTACAACCGTAACTTCTTCGAGGAGGAGATGAAACGCTTAGCCGACGGCCGCCACATCCCTGTGGGGCTCGTCATCTGCGACCTGGACGGGCTCAAACTCATCAACGACAGCCTGGGCCATCAGGCCGGTGACGAGCTCATCAGCAACACCGCCCATATCCTGAAACAAAGCTTTCGCACCAGCGACATCGTAGCCAGGATCGGCGGCGACGAATTCGCGGTTTTGCTCCCGGAGACCCCTTATCAAAAAACCCGGGAGATCGCGCAGCGCCTGCGCGACTACGTGGAGGACCACAACAACCAGGACCCCCGGATCCCCATCTCCCTGTCCGTTGGCTTTGCCGTAGCCAACAGCAGTCCCGTGGACATGCAGGCCCTCTTCAGCGAAGCCGACGACCGGATGTACCGCGAGAAGATACAGACGAAGAAAAGCAGCCAAAGTGTCGCTGTCCGGGCCCTGACCAAGGCCCTCGGGGCCAGGGACTTTATAACCGAAGGGCACAGCCAGCGCCTGCAGGAACTGATGACCTCTCTGGCCCGCGCCGCAGCAATGGACGAGGATGACATAAACGACCTGGTTCTGCTGGCCCAGTTCCACGATCTGGGCAAGATAAGCGTTCCCGACCGCATCCTCTTCAAAGACGGCCCTTTGACTGAAGAGGAGATGACAGAGATGCGCCGGCACAGCGAGATCGGCTACGAGATCGCCCTTTCCGTGCCCAACCTGCAACCTATAGCGGAATGGATCCTTCTGCACCACGAAAGGTGGGACGGCAAGGGCTACCCCCGGGGCCTGGCCGGCCACGACATCCCCCTTCCCTGCCGAATCCTGGCCATAGCCGACGCCCATGACGCCATGGTCAACGACCGCCCTTACCGGCAGGCCATGAGTTACCAGCAGGCGGTGGAGGAACTCAGGCGATGCGCCGGCACCCAGTTCGACCCGGACCTGGTGGCCAAGTATATCCATATTATGGAGTGACAAACCACCCCGGGACAATCCTGAAGAACGAACCTGAGTAACACGAAAACCTAAAAGTTATTTTTTAGCTTGACAGCAATCGATTTGGACCGTAGGTTGTCACGTAATATTTATTCATGTTACCGATACTGCCCCAGCCACAAAAGGAGCAAACACCATGAAAAAACTGTTACTTACGATCGCTCTGCTGCTGCCTGCTACCCCGGCCATAGCCCATTTCGGCGCCATCATCCCGTCCGATGACATCGTTACCCAGGAGGACAGCCGAAAGCTCAGTCTGGAAGCAAAGTTTATTCACCCTATGGAATTGCACTACATGGAAATGGTCAAGCCGCAGCGCTTCGGGGTGCTCCATAACGGCAAAAAAACCGATCTGCTCAATACCTTGCAGAAGTCCAAGGGGAAGAGCCCGGACCAGAGCGAAAAATACACCTTCTGGAGCGCCGATTACAAAATCAAGCGCCCCGGCGACTATACCTTCTATCTGGAACCGACCCCCTACTGGGAACCGGCCGAGGATCTTTTCATCGTCCACTACACCAAGGTCTGCGTCAACTCCTTCGGCCTGGAAGAGGGCTGGGACGAGCCGGTGGGGCTGGAGACCGAAATTGTCCCGATGAGCCGCCCCTACGGCCTGTGGACCAATAATCTGTTCACCGGGCAGGTGCTGCTGAAGGGCAAACCGGTCCCCTTTGCCGAAGTGGAGATCGAGTACTTGAACGAATCCCCCGGTAACATCAGCCATATCCACCCACCTTCCGATCCCTATGTCACCCAGGTGGTCAAGGCCGACGCCAACGGGGTTTTCAACTATGCCATGCCCAAGGCCGGCTGGTGGGGTTTTTCCGCCCTCAACGAAGCGGACCGCACCATCAAGCATGAAGGGGAGGAGAAGAACATTGAAATCGGCGCCGTCTACTGGGTCCACACCAATGATATGCGGTAGCCGTATGGCAGACCCCGGCTACCGGCAAAGTGAGGTGTTATTATGAAACAGCTTAAAAGGTGGTTATGGCTGGCCGCCCTGCTGGTGTTGCTTTCGGCCCTGCCGGCCCTGGCCCACAAAGTCAATCTGTTCGCCTACGTCGAGGGGGGCACCATCTACACCGAAAGCTACTTTCCCGATGGCCGGCCGGTGGTGGGAGGCAAGGTGCTGGTCTTCGACAGTGAGGACCACAAACTGCTCACCGGGGACACCGACCAGGAAGGGCGGTTCCACTTCAGGATTCCCAAGGTCGATGAATTGCGCCTCGTGATCAAAGCGACCATGGGACACCAAAACCAGTTCATCCTGCAAAAGGCCGAAGTGGAGAGCGGACAATGAAACAAACACTCCTTACCCTGCTGCTGTGCACCCTGCTGCTCGGCGCGGCCCCGGCCGCTTTCGGCGCGGAGCAGGGAAGCTGTGCCGAAATAAGCGCCAAGGTGGACGTTCTGGGCGACCAGGTCTCCGGAGATATGCGCCGCATCCAGCGTGAATTGGCCGCTCTCAAGGCCGAAATCGCCAAACCGGGCTTAAGCGAGGTCTTCGCCGGAATCGGCTATATCTGCGGCCTGTTCGGGGTGGCCTTCTTTTTGGCCGGCCGGCGCCAAAAGGGGTAAGGTAATGCATATTGCCGATGGTGTCCTGCCCACCGCCGTTGCGGTGGGCAGCTATCTGGTCAGCGCCGGGTTGCTTACCTGGAGCGCCCGCCAAACCGAGGAGGAAGAGTTGCCGAAGGTAGCGGTGGTCAGCGCCGCTTTTTTCGTGGCCTCGCTGATTCACCTGCCCTTTGGACCGACCAGCGTACATCTGTTGATCCCCGGCCTGGCCGGTGCCCTGCTGGGCGCTTCGGCTTTTCTCGCCATCGCCCTCGGTCTGTTGCTACAGAGTCTGCTCTTCCAGTTCGGCGGTCTAACCGCGCTGGGGGCCAACGCCTTGATGATGGGTGTTCCCGCCCTTTTTTGTGGTTGGCTCTTCGCCCGCTTCCGGGGGCAAGCCAGTAGCCGTCAGGCGTTGCTCGGTGGCGTAGCCGGGGCGCTTGGCACCGGGCTTGCCGCGCTGTTGCTGGCCCTGCTGCTGGTAACCGGAGGCGAGGATTTCTTCGGGGTGGCCAAGATCGCCCTGGCCGCCCACCTGCCGGTCTTCATCATCGAAGGGGTGGTCAGTTTCTTCACCATCGGCTTTCTGGCCAAGGTCAAGCCGGAGATTCTCAACCAGAGCTTCTGCCGCGTCCGCAGGCCGCAAGACGCAGTCAAAGAAGGTAACCAACCTCGAAAACCGCGCCTATGACTCCCGTCGTTCATCAACTACCCACGGCTTATCTCCTGTTGCTGCCGCTTCCTTTTCTGCTGTTCTTTGGCCTGCTGGAGGCGCTGCGCCGTTGGCTCCGCAGAGGCCGGGCGCGGCAGGGAGAACGGGATTGGTCGCTTCCCGCCCTTGAAAGCGAGCCACATGACTCGTTATTCAGCCGCTGGGACGTGCGCTGCAAACTGCTGAGCCTGCTGATCTACGCCTTTATGATTGCCGCCCTGCAGCAACTTTCTTCTGCCCTGCTCGCCCTGCTCATCTCCGTTCTGGCCCTGCTGCTGGCACGGACCCCTCTCCATCGGGCTTTGATGAGATTTCTCGCCCTGGGCGGCTTCATGGGGATGTTCCTGGTGGTGATGCCCTTTTCGGCGCCGGCCCATCCCGGCGACACCCTGCTGGTATTCCACGGCCTGGAGAGCTTCCCTTTCAACCTGCGCGGGCTCGAACTGGCGGCCACCCTGCTTACCAAGGGTGTTGCCATCGCCCTGCTCAGCGAACCGCTGCTGGGTAGTGCGCCGCTGCCGGTGACCCTGCAGGGACTCTCCCGGCTCGGAGTTCCCGCCATGGGCGGCCAACTGGTGCTGCTTTGCCATCGTTACAGCCATGTCTTCCACGCCGAAGCCCGCCGCCTGGCCACCGGCATGCAGGTGCGCGGCTTCCGCCAAAGCACCAGCCTGCCGGCCCTGCGCGCCATGGCTAACTTTCTCGGCATGCTGCTGGTGCGCAGTTTCGAACGTACCGAACGGGTCATGGACGCCATGCGCGCCCGGGGCTACCAGGGCCGTTTCCCGGAGACGGTGGAACTGAAGATGCGCCCTGGCGATCTGCTGTTGAGCATACTGTGGCTGATTCTCGGTATCGGGCTGCTACTAGCGGATCGTTGGGGATGAACGCTTACACGGGATGCGACGACATGTCTGAGATCAAACAGCAACCGCGACCGGAATCGCCCACCCTGTTTCGAACCGAACAACTGGGGTTTCACTATCCCGACGGGACTCAGGCACTGCTCGGCATCGACCTTGCCATCGCCACCGGGGAGCGTATCGCCCTGGTGGGGCCCAACGGTTCCGGCAAAACCACGCTGGTTCGCCAATTGTGTGGTCTGAACGCTCCCACCGAGGGAACACTTTACTATCGGGGCAAGCCTCTGTCGGGAGCCCATCTGAACGCCGTGCGCCTGCAGATCGGTCTGCTCTTCCAGGACCCGGACGATCAGCTCTTCGGCCACACCCTGGTCGATGATGTCGCCTTCGGCCCCTGCAACCAAGGGCTGGCCTCCCCCACTGCCCGCGAACTGGCGCTGCAAACTCTGCAGCGGGTCGGCCTTGCCCATCTGGCCTACAAGCCGCCGCATCAACTTAGCGTCGGGCAGCAAAAACGGGCCGCTTTGGCCGGCTTGCTGGCCATGAACCCCGAGGTACTGATCCTGGACGAGCCCACCGCCAACCTCGATCCGCGCCAGGAGGAGCTCTTTCTTGAACTGCTGCGCGATTTCAGCGGCACCCTGGTCTGCATCAGCCACGACCTGATTTTTCTCTACGAACTCTGCCGACGGGCGGTGGTGTTGGAGAAGGGGCGGATTCATCACGACTATTCCATGGCAACCCTGGTCAGTCAGCGCGAAGCCCTGCGCGAACACGGCCTGGATTTCTCCTTCCGTTTTTCCAGCGTCCCCCCACCGGCAACCCCGACCTCCCCGCAATCGGCGGCAGCGGCGGCAGCGGCGACAGCGGCTGAAAAGCCGGGGCCGGAACCGTCGCCGACACCGCTTATCACGCTAAGGGACTATCACTTCCGTTACCCGGACGGCACCCATGCCCTGCGTGGAATCGACCTGTCCCTGGCGGAGGGGGGGCGAGTGGCGGTGGTCGGCGAAAACGGGGCCGGTAAATCCACCCTGATCTCATGTCTGCTCGGACTTAACCAGGGAGAGGGAAGCTACCACTTTGCCGGGCGGCAAGTGAGCCGCCAAAACCGCGGAGAACTCTGGCGCCAGATGGGGGTAGTGTTTCAGGAGTGTGCCGACCAACTCTTCTGCCCAACGGTCTTCGAGGAGGTGGCCTTCGGCCTTGAGCAGGCCGGGGTGCCGCGCCCAAAACGCGAAGAACGGGTGGCCCAAGCCCTCCAACAGGTGTGCCTGGACGGCTTTGAACAGCGAGTGCCGCTGCATCTCTCCGGCGGAGAGCGCAAGCGCCTGGCGCTGGCCTGCGCCCTGGTGCTGGCGCCCCGAATGCTGATTCTCGACGAACCAAGCGCCGGGCTCGATCCCCGGGGGGAGGAATTGCTGCTGGAGATTCTACGCGGCGCAGAGTGCACCCTGCTGCTGGTCAGCCAAGATATGTACGTCGTCGGGGAGTTGACCACCCGGACCCTGGTTATGCACCAGGGAACGCTGGTGGAAGATCTCTCCACGGCGGCGTTTCTGGCCGAGGAACGACTGGCGGCAGTGAACGGCCTGGCCTACAGCTACCGACAGCGCAGCAGCGACGCCATCCGCGACCTGCAGCATGTCCACGAGCATCGGCACAAACACCGCCATCTCCATGAGCACCCGCATCGGCACGGCGAACTGGCGCACAGCCACCTGCACGAACACGAACATGACCACGACCACCGTTTCCTCCATGCCCACGAGGAAGGTGAGCAACGGCATGGCCACACCGCCCGTCTACTCCACGACCACGAGCATCCCGACCATGAGCGGGAGCCGCATGATCATGGGCATACCACGGAACGGGAACCTTGACCCAGCCTTCCGGGCGCGGCTCTTCCTCGCCGAAATGGGGCCCGTAGCTGGCCACCTGGCACCTTTACATATCGATCAACCTAATTCAAAAAGACTCGCCTTGCCGCATTGACAGGGCGGCGCAAAATCAATATAACCGGTGACCGTGAGCACCGAAAGCGCCGATGACCAACAACCCCGCCGGGCAGCGGAGTCCGCCGCCCTGGGCCGCTATCTCTGGCGGATTTTCCCCTTTGTCGCCCCCTACAAAGCACGGCTGATCAGCGGTCTGTGTTTGAACGCCGCCGCCCGGCTGTTTGATCTGCTGCCGCTGGTGTTGATCGGCTGGGTGGTGGACGCCATCACCCAGCGGCCCGCCGAGGCCGGCTCCGGCCTTTTTCTGGGCTTCGGGCTGGCGGTGCTGGCCACTTTTCTGGCCCTGGCCCTGTTCCAGAGTACCAGCGATTACTGCCTCGACTCCCTGGCCCAGAAAGTACGCCACGACCTGCGGTTGGCGGTCTATGCCCAGATGCAGCGACTGGACGCCGGGTTCTTCGAAGAACGCCAAACCGGCGACCTGCTGGCCGTGGCCTCCAACGATGTCGATAATCTGGAATATTTCTTCGCCGATGTCACCACCAATGTTATCCGCCTGGTAATCACTTTCGTCGGGGTCTATGGCTTTCTGCTCTGGCTGGAGTGGCGGCTGGCCCTGCTGCTGATCGCCCCCCTGCCATTTGCCATCCTGGCGGTACGTTTTTTCGCCACCCGGGTCCAGCCCCAATACCGCAAATCCCGCCAGGCGGTGGGTGAGATCAACAGTATCATAGAAAACAATATCCGCGGCATCGGGGTAATCCAGGCCTTTACCGCCGAAGCCGAGCAATCACAGCTGGTGGCCCGGCGCTCCCGCCACTATGTAGACGCCACCATCGCCGCCGCCGGGGAACGGGCCCGGTTCATCCCCCTGATCTACCTGGTGGCCGGCTGCGCCTTCGCCCTGCTGATCACCGGGGGAGCCTGGCTGACCGTCCAGGATAGCGGCCCCAGCATTGGTAATTTCACCACCTTCGTCCTCTTCGCCGTCCGTCTGGTCTTCCCGCTTTTTATCTTCGGGATGCTGATCAACCAGATCCAACGGGCCGAGGCCTCGGCCCGGCGGATTGACCAGTTGCTCAAGACCACCCCCAGGGTGCAGGACGCCCCCGAGGCACGGGAATTGCCCGACCGCCCCGCAAGCCTGGAGCTGCGCCGGGTGGATTTCGCCTATACCCCGGGGCAACCGGTGCTGCGCGGGATCGACGTTCGGCTGCAACGCGGGCAGGCGCTGGGGATCGTCGGTCCCACCGGGGCCGGCAAAAGCAGCCTGGTCAAACTGCTGCTGCGCTATTACGACCCCACCGGCGGCGAAATCCGGCTCAACGGGCAGCCGCTACCCCGGCTCAAACTGGCAAGTTTCCGCCGCCATATCGGTTATGTCTCCCAGGAAGCCTTTTTGTTCTACGGCACCATAGCGGAGAATATCCGCCTGGGCTCACCCGAGGCCGATGCGGCAGCGATCCACCGGGCCGCCACCATCGCCGGCGCCGCCGAATTCATCGACCGATTACCCGCCGGCTACGACACCCTGATCGGCGAGCGGGGCCTCAAACTCTCCGGCGGCCAGCAGCAACGGCTCTCCCTGGCTCGGGCCATACTGCGGGATCCGGCCCTGCTCATCCTGGACGAGGCCACCTCCGCCGTCGATACCCGCACCGAAGAGTTGATCCAGAACAACCTGCTGCATTTAAAGGAGCAGCGCCTGACAGTGGCGGTGGCCCACCGCCTGTCCACCATCCGCCACTGCGATGAAATCCTGGTGCTGATGGACGGGGTCATCGCCGAGCGCGGCACCCACGACGAACTGCTGGCCCGGGGCGGGGTTTATGCCGGCATGTGGCGGATACAAAACGGAGAGGCGGCAGTCCCGGCTTATTGAGCTTTGCCGGCCGTGGCAGATAAAATCAATTAAACCCTTTTGGGATCGTTATCAGTTGCTTGCTCCCGCCCGGTCTGCCCGTCTACCAAACGTTTGATATTTTCGTGAATCTTAAAGAGCACGATCAACAACTCGCACCAGATTCGAGCCCCGACGCAGCCGAATACTATCATCCCCAAGCCACCCACCACGCTGTTGCTTCCCAGCATCAGGCCAAGACCGCCCAGCACACTGGACAACAGAAACAACCAGTAAACCACGGTAATGATCTTGGGAGTCAACATTGAATCAAAGAAAAAGATTTCGTTGACCATACTCTTTTCGTCTGCCATGGATTAGCCCTCCTTAAAATATAATAGGTAATGGTTAAATGACTACCACATTTCAAGACGATAAACACCGGGTTTTTTTACCATTGGCCACCGCCGATCATGTAGCGCAGGTAGTGGTAGGAGGCGATGGCGGTGAACAGGATAAGCAGCAGCAGGGAGGCGGCCAGGGCGTGGCGGCGGTGGGCGGTGGCGCTTTCGGCCAGGTGGGGGTGGCGGCTAAAAAGGCTGGCCAGGGGGACGTTGAAGCCGTAGAAAGCGCCCAGCAGCAACGGGATATAGATCGCGAAGCCGATATAGTGGTAGGCCGGCTGCAGGATGCAGAACGGGCAGTTGTGGTAGGGCATGGCGTAAATATAGGAGGAAAAGGCCACGGTGATGGCCAGCAGGGCCAGCGGCAGGAACAAGAGCCAGCCGGCGCCGTAGATAAGCACCAGCCATGACTCCAGCCGGGGGTCGGCCGCCCGGAGCCGCTCCCCGTTCGCCCGATCCGGGGTCGCGGAACCGGCCGCCGCCGGGGTTGCGGAACCAGCCGTCGCCGAGGTTGCGGAACCGGTCGCCGCCGGCCTCGCGGCCGCCGACAGACGCCACCAGGTCACCGCCCCCAGGAGCAGCAAACCCCCGGCGGCGGCGTAGAAAACGGGCAACACCCGCTCCCCGGCCAGCTCGACCAGCAGTTGCGAGCCCTGGTCGCCGGCCCGGAAGACCACGGCGCAGCAGGAGACGATAACATCGGGATCGAGCTCCAGCAGATAAAGGCTCTGCAAGCCGATATCCGCCGCCAGCCATGGCAGCAGGGCCAGCAGGTACCAGCATTTGTGGCGCACCAGGGGATAATGCTCGGAGCTGATATCCAGCCGGTGGAGCACCAGCCAGCCACCATACAAAAAGACCCCGAGCAGTTTGACCAGCAGGGCCGGCAAGCCGAAGGGATTGGCCAGCAGGGTGCCGGTGGCGCACATGGCGCCGCTGATCACCGCGGCGAAGTCGTCGGCGGCCAGCACCAGCAGGACCAGGCTCAGGATCTGCACCCCCAGGGCGTAGCTGACCAGGGTGGATGAAAGCCAGATTTCGCTCTCCAGGCTGATCTGGCGGCTGTCGTCGCGGGCCGGGTCCCAGAAGCGCAACACCCGCACAGCACTGCGGGCCGCCACCGCCAGCAGGAAGACCACCAGCAGACTGCTGATGATCAGCACCAGGCTCCAACTGTTCAACAGCATCGCTCCCCCTTTACGCGGCCACGATCTGGCCGTCGATTACCTCCAGTACCCGGTCCACCACCTTATCTTCGGCCACCAGTGGATCGTGGGAGGTGATGACGATGGTCTTACCCTCGGCCTTCAACTCGGCCATGATGGCCATGAATTCATGGCTCAGCCGGGTATCGAGATGGGCGGTGGGTTCGTCGGCCAGGATCAGCGGCGGCTCGTTGATCAACGCCCGGGCGATGGCCACCCGCTGTAGCTCACCGCCGGAGATCCGGCCGGCCGGGAAGTTTTCGCGGTGCTCGATCCCCAGCCGTTCCAGCAGCCGCCGCCCCCGGCGCCGCTGTTCCACGGGGGACACGCCCAGCGGCAGCAGCGGCAGGGTGACATTGGCCAGCACCGTCAGGGCCGGCAGCAGGTTAAAGCGCTGGAAGATAAAGCCGATGGTCCGGCGGCGGTGGAGGGTCAGAAAACGATCCGGCAGCCGGGCCAGTTGCTTGCCGGCGATGGCCGCCCGACCGCTGGTGGGCGGCATCACGCAACCGATAATGGCCAGCAGGGTGCTTTTCCCCGAGCCGCTGGGGCCCTTCAGGCAAACAGCCTCGCCGGCGGCCACCCGCAGATCGATCCCGGCCAGGGCCCGGACCTCGTTGGCCGCCCCCCGGTTATATATTTTCGCCACTTTCTCCAGTTCGATCAGCATCGTCATCATTCATTAAGGGCGTTTTCAGCGGGGACCGCGGCGCTGCGCCAGGTGGGAATCACGGTGGCGGCCAGATAGGGCGGCACGGTCAGGGCAAAGAGCAGCAGCAGATCGGCCAGCTCGATACGGGGCGCCAGGCCGAAGCTGGGATAGATCACCGACCAGCCCACCAGCACCGGCCGAAACAGGGCGGCATCGAAATAAAGGACATGCACCCAGGCCAGCGTGATCCCCAGCAGGAAGGCCCCGCCGGCCACCACCAGGGCCTCCTGGGCGCGCATGATCATCACGTCGGCGGTCTCCCAGCCGACCATCTTCAGGATCGCCACCTCGCGCCGCTCCTCCGGCGACAGCCCGGAGGCCTTGTCCCAGGCCAGGATCACGAAGGCGGCCAGGGCGGCCAGCAGACAAACGGCGGCCATGCCGCTGCGCCAGCCGAAAACCGCCTGGTAGGTACGCTCAATCTGGCCTCTGGTCAGCACCCGGGTATCGGGCAAAACCTCGCTGATGCGGCGGGCCAGATTGTCGATTTCCGCCGGATTGTGCACATAGACGCAAAGATCGGTAACCCGGCCGGCGGGGATCTGGAAAAGGTCACGGGCCGACGCCAGTTCCATGGCGATCAGATCGCCGCTGAGCAGGTCGGTGGCCTCGGCGAAGACTCCGGAAACCTCGAAGGTTTGCAGGCTGAGATCGGGCCGGAACAGGGAGAAATATGCACCGGGGGCGACATCCAGGGTCTCGGCGATCAACCCGCCGACGGCGGCCGGCGGCGGCCCATCGGATTCAGCAACCGGGCCGGGAAAATCACCCGCCGCCAGGCTTTGCCCCAGGTGCTCGGCCATGGGCATGCGCGCCGGGTCGATGCCGATCACCGTATAGTTGGCCAGCCGTACCTCGTCGAAATAGTAGCCCCAGATCCGGGGCACGACCCGCCGGATGCCAAAAAAGTCGCGCAACTCCTGCCGATACGCCAGCGGGATCGCCTCCTGGCGGCCGGCGCTCATCTTCTGGATGACAATATCCGGGCCCGGCGCCAGGATCTCCCCGGCCCTTTCAGTCAAGGCGCTGGTCACCAGGTGGAAGGAAGCCAGCAGGAAAATAACGGCGGTGAAGACCAGCATCACCCCGGCGTTCTTACCCCGCCGCCGCCACAGCGACGAGAGGGCGAAATCCAGCAGGTTGAGTTGCTTGGCCAGTTGTTGCTTCATGATCCCTCGCCGTTGGGCCGGCGGCGCAGCGCGGCGGCGCTGGGATGGGGTTCACGCAAAAGCGGCGGCGGCGCCCAAAAGGAACCGGTGGGGAAATGTTCGATGGCGCCGGGATGATCCATAAAGGCGGCCAGCGGATCGCTCACCGCCGGGTGCCTGGTGTAACGGGCCTCGGTGGCCACCGCCAGGTCGGTCAAACCCAGGGCGGCGGTGACGATATGCAGCTTAGGCAGGGCCTGCTGCTGCCGCTGACGAATCTGCTGACCATGGAACCAGATAACGGTGTTGATCAGCGCCAGCAGCAGCAGCAGAGCGGCCAGCCGGGCGGCGGGACGGCGCGGCTGCTCCCTCAATGGCCGCCCCGCATGCGATGGCCGCTACGCAGGGAATGGACCAGTTCGGGGTCGATCTGCTCAAAACGGAGAATCTGCTCACCGCCGTGGTCCTTTTTAAAGGAGCGGGCCTTGTCTTCACTGGCCAGCGGCACGAATTCATGCCCCATGGGGCCGTGCACATCGCTGCCGGTGACAAAATAGGCCCGGCGGGCGTCGATCCACTCGGTGGTGTAATAATCCCGGGTCCAGATCGCCGCCACCTCCTGGTCGGCAGCGCCGCCGAATTCGGCGGGATTGAAGTAATAGGCCAGCAGATCCTTCATGCCGTCAAAGTAGAAAACCTCGCCGCCGGCCAGCTGCAACTGGCTGATCCACTGCGGGTAACGGGCCGGAAACATGCCGCAGACCGGGCATTTCTCCCGGGCATCGATCTTCTCTTCCGGCACCGGGGCAGGCGTTCCTTGGGCAACGGCCACCGCCGGCCACCACAACAGCAGCAGAATTAACAGCAACCAACCTTTTTTGCTCATCATCTCCTCCATTAACAACGGTTTTAAGTCAACAACTGCCGGGCCGCCCTGCCCGTCTCCGCCGGCCGGAACTGGTCCCAACCAGGAAACCTCAGGGCAGATACGGCCCCAGCAGCCGCTCCAACTCTTCTTCGCCGACCCCGCCCAACACGGCGTTGGTCAATTTTTGCCGGGGGTCGATAAAGACCGCCATGGGGTCCATCTTCACCCGGTATAGTTCGGCGATACGATCCTCGGGGTCCATCACCACCGGAAATTCAATATCCAGGGACTCGATAAAATCCGCCACCATTGCCTCATCGTCGGTACGGCTGACATAGACGATCATCAACCCGTCATCCCGGTAACGGCGAAAATATTCGTTGAATACCGGGGTATCGGCCCGGCAGTACGGACAATCCACCGACCAGAAACGCAGCACCACCGGCCCCCCGGCCTGCTCGCTGAGCTTAAAGGGCTGGCCATGCTGATCCACGGCCTGGAAATCCGGGGCCGGATCTCCCAACTGCAACTGTTGCTGCTCACCACAGGCGGCCGGCAAACACAGCAAGGCCAGCAACATCAACGTCCTCAACAACCGCCAACCGCGGTCTTGCGCTCGGGCCAGTCCCCGTCCGCCAATTGATACCATGATTTTATGCTCCAGCTCCACTCTTGTTAATTGTGGTACGGCGGTTCGATTACCCGGTGCAATCTCCCCGGGATCCGGGCCGACTAATACCACAGGGTTAGCGCCCAAACAAGGCGTTTACCAAGCTCAAAGACATAATGATAATTATAATCAACAAATCAACGATAACCAAGATATAATTTGACTCCACCATTACGCGGAGTGTAATTTCGAGCGATGCTTACTTTACAATCAATCATCCCTCCGGCCAACGAACGTGGGGTTGTTCACCAACTCGTTCTGCTAGCCCTGCTGTTACTGGTGCTGGTGGCGGCGGCCTCATGGACCGGCCTGCTGGTGGTACCGGACTTTCTGCCCGTTTCCATTTACCTGGCTTTTCACGCCGCCGGTGAACTTTTCGCGGTGGTGGTGGCGCTGCTGATCTTTACCACCGGCTTCCATGCCCCCAATAAACGGCAGAACACCGGCACCCTGATCATGGCCTGCGCTTTTTTGGGGGTGGGCATTATCGACTTTCTCCATACCCTCTCCTATCCGGGAATGAATGATTTCCTGACCGCCAACACCACCCATAAATCGATACTTCTGTGGCTGACCGGCCGTTTTCTGGCCACCTTCGCCCTGCTGGCCCTGGTTTGGCCGGGTCTGGACATCCCCGGCCGGCGGCCGGCAAGGTGGATAATTTTAACCGGCACTTTACTTATCACCGCGATTTGCGGTTACATTGTAGTTTTCCAGTCGGAATTGATCCCGGCCACCTATATCCCCGGCCACGGCCTGACTACCTTCAAGATCGTTCTGGAATGGCTGTTAATCGCCCTCAACCTGCTGATCATCGGCATCATTCTGCGCTTTCCGGAGCGCTACTCGCCATCCCTGCGCCTTTTCCTGGCCCCGGCCCTGCTGATCCTGGCCGCCGGCGGCCTGTATTTCGCCAGCTACCAGGATACCTCCGACGGTTTGATCCTGCTGGGCCATACCTATAAAGTACTGGGTTACCTGCTGATCTACCGGGCCATTTTTCTTGAAAATATCCATCGCCCGTACCAAGAGCTCCACCAGGCCCAGAAGAAACTGAGTCAGCTCAGTTATGCCCTGGATCAGGTCGCCGAAGCGGTCTACCTGATCGACCGTGAGGGGTGCTTTCAATACGTCAACCGGACAGCCAGCCGCCTGATGGGCTACCACCAGGGCGAACTGCGCGACGCCGGAGTCGACGATATCGACCATGACTTTCCCATGGGAAAATGGCCCGACCACTGGCAGGAATTGCAGGCCAAAGGCAACCTGGTTTTTGAAGCGCGCCATCACGACCACCACGGCCGGGTGTTCCCGGTGGAAATCAACGCCAATTATTTTGAGTACGAGGGCCAGGGCTACAACCTCGCCCTGGTCCGGGATATCACCGACCGGAAACAGGCCGAAAAACGCGACCCTGCAGGCCGACAAAATGGGGGCCCTGGGCTTGATGGCCGGCGGCATCGCCCATGACTTCAACAATATCCTGACCCCGATCACCATGCATACCGAGATGGCCCTGCGGGAGGTCGAACCGGAGAGCCCGCTGCATGGCAGCCTGACCCAGGTCAAGAAAGCGGCCGAGCGGGCCGCCGCCCTGGTCCGCCAGATCCTGGACTACAGCCGCCAGGGCAAGCATGAGCCGATGCTGGTCAAACTGAGCATGATTGTCAAAGAGGCGGTCAAATTCCTGCAATCGGCGACCCCGGCCAATATTAAGCTCAACTACGAAATTAATACCGACCGCGACAACATTGCCGCCGATCCCACCCAGCTTCTACAGGTAATCATGAACTTGAGCCTCAACGCCATTCACGCTATGGGCGACCAGGAGGGACTACTGCTGATCAGCCTGGACGAGACCGAAGAGTCGCCGACCACGGCCAACCGGGGTTACCTGGTGCCGCTACCCGACGATCACCCCCAACCCCGCCAGCAGGAAGCCCCCCAAGACACCAGGTGGCTCAAGATCACGGTCCGCGACAACGGCTGCGGCATTACCGCCGACGACCTGCCCCGGCTTTTCGATCCCTTCTTCACCACCAAACAGAAGGGCGAGGGCACCGGCATGGGGCTGCCGGTGGTCCACGGCATCGTCAGCCGGCATGGCGGCCGGATCCGGATCAGCAGCGAGCCGGGCAAGGGCAGCAGCTTTGAGATCTACCTGCCGGCTCTGAACGGCGAACAAGAGGATTCCCAACCCCCGGAAACCCAACCATTGCCCCAGGGCCAGAACGAACATATCCTGCTGGTCGACGATGAAGAGGCGGTACTGGAAGCGGCCGCCTCCGGGCTGAGCAAACTCAATTACCGGGTGAGCGTCTGCCAGGACCCCATCGAGGCCCTGGAACTGCTGCGGGCCCAACAGGCAACCGATTTCGATTTATTGATCACCGATTACAGCATGCCCAGGCTCAAGGGCACCGAACTGGCGGCGGCGGCCAAGGTGATCCGGGCCGAACTGCCGATCATGCTCTGCACCGGCTACGCCAGCAAAATCGACGAATCGGCGGCCATGGCCATGGGGATTTCGGCCCTGCTGATGAAACCGCTGGGCCAGGAAAACCTGGCCACCGAAATCCGCCGGGTACTGGACCAGAAGACCTTGCACCTGGGCAACGGGATCGCTAAAAAATTGTAGTGGTATCTGTTTTATTGGGGGAAAAGCGCAACATGGCAAAAATACTGACCATCGACGACGATCCGATGATCTGCGAGGTGTTCCACGACTTCGTCCAATCCCTGGGCCATGAGCATGTCGCCGCCCAACGCATGGATGACGGCCTGGCCAGCATGGAGCGAGAACGGCCCGACCTGGTTTTCCTGGATGTCAACCTGCCCGACGGCGACGGCCTGGCGGCTATTCCCACCATCCGCGACCAGGAGTTCTCCCCGGAGGTGATCATCATCACCGGGGAGGGCACCAGCGACGGCGCCGACCTGGCCATTCGCAACGGGGCCTGGGATTACGTCCGCAAGCCCCTCTCGGTGGAAGGGATGCAACTGAGCCTCAACCGGGCCCTGGAATACCGCAGCCGCAAGGCTGCCACCGCCGACGCCGCCACCCTGCACCGGGGGGAGATCATCGGCGAAAGTCCGGCCGTCAGAAGCTGCCTGAAGACGGTGGCCAAAGCGGCGGCCGGGGATATGCCGGTGCTGATCACCGGCGAAACCGGCACCGGCAAGGAACTCTTCGCCAGGGCCATCCATGACAACAGCCCCCGGGCCCATAAAAACTTCGTGGTGGTGGATTGCGCCTCCCTGCCCCCAAGCCTGGTGGAAAGCACCCTCTTTGGCCATGAAAAAGGCGCCTTTACCGGGGCCGACCAGAGCCACACCGGCCTGGTCGGCCAGGCCCACCAAGGCACCCTCTTTCTCGACGAAGTCGGCGAATTACCGCTGGCGGTCCAGAAAACCTTTCTGCGGGTGCTGCAGGAACAGCGCTACCGGGCGGTGGGCGGCAGCCGGGAACTGGCCAGTTCCTTCCGACTAGTGGCCGCCACCAACCGCGACCTGGAAGCCATGGCGGCCCAGGGAGAATTCCGCCAGGACCTGCTTTTCCGACTACGCGGTCTGGACTGCCAGCTGCCGCCATTGCGGCAACGGGGCGAGGATATTGTCGAGCTGAGCATGACCCACTGCGCCCGGTTGAGTGAATTCAATCGACTGCCGGCCAAGGGTTTCTGCCCGGACTTTCTGCATATCCTGCAACAGTATGACTGGCCGGGCAACGTCCGCGAGCTGCTTAACGTGATTACCCACGCCTTTACCCAGGCCGGCAGCGAACCGGTGCTCTACCCCATCCATCTGCCTTCGGATATCCGGGCCAAGGTCAAAGTCCGGGAAATGGAGTGCCAGGATAACAAACACCAGGCCGCAACCGTTGACCCTCCTTCGGCATCGGCCACGGCCACCCACCCACCGGAGAATCCCGCCGCCGAGCTGCTGCCCCCGGGCCCCCTGCCTTCGCTGCAAGACGCCCGCAACCGGATAATCAGCCGCCTGGAGCGGGAATACCTCCAGCAACTGCTGCAAAAAAGCGCCCAGGACATGAACAGCGCCTGTACCATCTCCGGCCTCTCCCTCTCCCAACTCTACCGCCTGCTGCGCAAACACCAAATCAAAAGCTGATCATCGGCGTTATCTCTCCAGAATTTTCCCAACTTCTTTCCAGGCAATCACCCGCGCCGTTGAACGACGCTGGGAAGTTTCTCCGCGCCGCATGATTTTCCCAACCCGTAACCTGCCCGTTTGGCATCGGATGCCAAAGTGGCATCCGATGCCAAGCACCGCCCGCGATACTACTTTATGTAACTTTAAGCCGCACCACCCAGTGACATATCTATCTCACCGTTGGTTGGAGTTTTTTAAAACAAATACCAAAACACCCCATCTCCCTTGGCACGGACCTTGCTCTATCGACTCTTCAAGAAAAAACTATAAGCTTAGAGACAACAACAAAGGAGAATGGACATGCAATTTGGAAAAAATCTCAGTGTAAGCATGAAGTTGACCCTGGGTTTTGGACTGGTTCTGGTCATGATGGCGGTGGTAGGTGTTTTCGCCACCCTGCGTTTGGGAGCCTTGAATGGGATTGTCGACGAAGTGGTGGATAATCGTTATGTCAAAACCGTAGAAGCCAATGAGATTATCGATAACATCAATGTGATTGCCAGGGCGTTACCCCGACTTTACATCATCGAAGCTGAGGAGCGGCAGCAAGAGATTGAGCTGATCAGGGCCGCCCAAACCGAAATTGATCAACTCACTAAGGGACTACGGGCCGATGGCGACAGCCAGCGGATGGTCACATTGGTGAACCAATTCCAAAAACTCACGGAAGACTACCGCCTGCATACCAACCAATATTTGGACCTGTTGCAATCGGGCAATTCCGATGATGCCCACACCCTGCTTTTGGGGGCGCTACACCAAACCGAGGGGCAGTATATTGATAACGTGGTGGACGTGGTGGAGTATCAGGACAACTATATGACAGAGGGTGGTATTGAGGCCCAAGACCTGGCCTTCACCGCACGCAGCTTCATCATGACCATGGTTGTATTAGCCTTGCTGGTGGGAGTCGGAGCGGCCTTTGTCATCACCAGGTCCATTACCATCCCTCTTTCTAGGATTTCTTTGGGGCTTAATGACGGAGCCGCTCAGATTTCCGCTTCCTCCGGGCAGGTGGCGGGCAGCGGCCAGGAGATGGCCGAAGGGGCTTCGGAACAGGCGGCATCCCTTGAGGAGACCTCCGCTTCCCTGGAAGAGCTGGCCACCATGACCAAGCAGAACGCCGAGAACTCCGGCGCCGCCGACAATCTGATGCGGGAGGCCAACACCATCGTTAAAAAGGCCGGGGACTCCATGGGTGAGCTGACCAACTCCATGCAGGAGATCAGCAAGGCCAGCGAGGAGACCAACAAGATCATCAAGACCATTGACGAGATCGCCTTCCAGACCAACCTGCTGGCCTTGAACGCGGCGGTGGAAGCCGCCCGGGCCGGCGAGGCCGGAGCCGGTTTCGCGGTGGTCGCCGACGAGGTCCGCAACCTGGCCCTGCGAGCGGCGGAGGCGGCCAAAAATACCGCCGAACTCATCGATGGTACTGTCGTAAAGATCAACACCGGCGTCCAGGTGGTGGAACGGACCAACAGCGAATTCACCGAAGTGGCCACCAGCACCAACAAGGCCACCAGCCTGGTAGGCGAGATCGCCGTGGCCTCCAACGAACAATCCCAGGGTATCGGCCAGCTTAACACCGCCATGAGCGAAATGGATCAGGTGGTTCAGCGCAACGCCGCCAACGCCGAGGAATCCGCCGCTGCCGCCGAGGAGTTAAACGCCATGGCCAACCAGATGGAGGATCATGTCGGCGAACTGAAGGCCTTGATTACCGGCAATGATCACAGATCAACCGGCAGCCGGGAACTCCCCACCCCATCGCAACCGGGGAAAAAGCCGGCAACCCAAAAGAACGGCACCGGAAAAGCGACCAAGGCGCCGACTACCCAAGCCACCGGCAACCGGCAACAACCGCAAGACAACAACAAGGCGGCCGCAGCCATCCCCTTCGATGACGATGACTTCAAGGATTATTAGAGCCCGAACCGCTCCCCATGGGGTCGCTGACCCCAGCGAGACCATGGGGGAGCGGCCCAAGTTGCAAGCTTTCAGTAATGGGATAATAGCCGCAAACTATTTGATTATGCGGAAAAACAAGGAGGAAAGTCATGACCAATGCACAAGTTACCGCCGACAACGACCTGCTGGCAGGCAAATACCTCACCTTTGCCCTCGGGGATGAAGAGTACGGGGTTGCTATCGTTAAAATTCGGGAGATCATCGGAATGATGAAGATCACCTCCATGCCGAAGATGCCGGAGCATGTAAAGGGGGTAATCAACCTGCGGGGCCTGGTGATACCGATTGTTGATTTGCGCCTGCGCTTCGGCATGGAGGAGGTCGAGCATACCGAGCGTACCTGTATCATCGTGGTGGAGGTGGAAAACCACGACAGCAACCACCTGGTGGTGGGCACGGTGGTCGATTCGGTTTCCGAGGTGCTCAATATCAAGGCCGACGAGATCGAAGACGCCCCGGCCATGGGAGCGGCCCTGGATGACGATTTCCTGCTGGGGATGGCCAAAATTGAAGGCGGGGTCAAGATTCTGCTGGATATTGACCGGGCGCTGCGCCCGGAGGTGCCCGACATGATGGCCGGGGTTGGCGAGCATGATCAACCTGCAAACCCATAAAAGCAAGAGATGCAAAATAACCCCGACCCGGATAGTTACGATTCTTACGATCACTGTTTCACTCTTCTGGCCGGTTACCCCGGGTCAATCCGCTTTGCCGGCGGCAGCCGAAATCGGTTGCCCGTCGGTGGAGGCGCTTCTGATCGGCACCATCATGTTGGTGTTGACCTTGCTGAGTCTGGGCCTGGCCCTGCTGCTGGGCCGGAAGAACCGTCGTGCTCAAGCCGCCAACGCCGAACGGGAGCTGCTGCTGACCAGTATCGGCGAAGGGGTCTACGGGGTAGACCAAAACGGCAACTGCACCTTTTTTAACCGGGCCGCCCAGGAGATGCTGGGTTTCAGCGCCGAGGAGTTGCTGGGACGCGATCAGCACAAGCTCTTCCATGGTCGCTACCCCATGGACGGCTCTATCTATCCGTACGCCGAGTGCCCAATCCGGCTAACCCTGGAGGATGGCCATCAGCGCCGGGAAGAGGATGAGTGGTTCTGGCGCAAGGACGGCAGCGTTTTTCCGGTCTCTCTGCTGGTCTCCCCGCTGATACAAGAAGAGAAACTGGTCGGGGCGGTGGTGATATTTCGTGATCGCAGCGAAGCTAAGGAGCTGGAATCACAACTCTTTCAAGCCCGCAGTCTGGAATCCATCGGGGTGCTGGCCGGTGGGATTGCCCATGATTTCAACAATATCCTCACCCCGATAATCATGCGCAGTGAGATGTCCCTGGCCCTGCTACCGCCAAATTCTCCCCCGGATTCTCCCCTCTGCCACAACCTGGAACAGATCCGGCTGGCGGCGGAGCGGGCCAAGACCATGGTGGGCCAGATTCTGGCATTCAGCCGTCAGGGTGAGCACAACCCCCGGCAATTGGCCCTGGAAGAGTTGGTCAAGGAGACCCTCAAGTTCATACGTACCACCCTGCCCGCCAATATCGAGCTGGAGTTTGTGGGTGAAAACGGGCAGGATTTGGTCAACGCCGATCCCACTCGGATCACCCAGGTGATTATGAATCTGGTGACCAACGCTGCTTATGCCATGCGCCGGCAGGGGGGCAAAGTAACACTCTCCCTGAGACGATGGCCCCAAGGGAAAAGGCCCCGGCATCGGCCACGCCCCCAACCCCGGCCACGGTCCTGCCCCCCGGCCTGCCCCCCGATAAAACCTATTTGCAACTGACGGTACAAGACAACGGCGAAGGGATAGCCCCGGAGATTATCCCCAGGATTTTCGAGCCCTACTTCACCACCAAGCGCCGGAGTGAAGGCAGCGGGATGGGCCTGGCCATGGCGCACGGCATCGTAAAAGCCCTGGGCGGGGACATCACCGTCCACAGCGCCGAGGGCGTCGGCACCACCTTTAAGGTCTTTCTACCCGCCGTCCAGGCGGCAACAAAGCAACCGGGCCCCACGACTACCTGATCGGAACCACTTCACAAACTGCCCGATTGGCATCGGATACCACTTTGGCATCCGATGCCAATCACCACCTGCGATACTACCTTGTGTAACTTTAGCCCACACCACCCAGTAACATATTTATCTCACCGTTGGCTGGAGTTTTTGGACAAACATCAAAACATCCTTCCTCCTTGGCACAGACCTTGCTTTGTCGACCTCTCAAGAAAAAACTTTAAGCTTAAAACTGTTTACCAGGATGCAGTTGGACACCCTGTTTACGGTAACGGCCGGAGCGGACCCAACCTGAAGAAAACGGGGTTTGCCAAGGAGGAGTCATGTTTATGCAACTACTCAACAAAGCCATGGAAATACCCGATGAACGTGACTGGTTGACCGGCCTACCCAATCGCCATCGTTTTCGCGGCCTGCTCAATCAGGTCCTGAACCGGGACCACAGCCCGGTTAAGCACAAAAATGGCGACCAGGAAGCGCTAACGGCGGTGATGCTGCTCGATATCGACCGCTTCAAGGCGGTCAACAACAGCTTTGGGCACGATATCGGCGATCAATTGCTCAACGCCGTCGGCGCTCGGCTACGACGGAAATTGGCCGACACGGAAAGGGTGGCCCGTTTCGGCGGCGACGAATTCGGCATTCTGCTGACCGGCTTGCACGAACCAGTTGCGGTGGGCCGGCGAGCGACAGAAATTTTGCAACTACTGGCCCCCCCTTTTTCCACCGCCGACTGCCGGGAGGTGACCATCAGCGCCAGCCTGGGGATTACCTACTGCCCGGCCCGGCAACAAACCACCCCCGAGGCCCTGCTGCGGCAGGCCAACATGGCGCTGGAGCTGGCCAAACAGGTCGGTGGCAACAGCCATGCCTTCTTCAGCCAAGAGATAGAATCACGCCATTTAGATGACTTGATACTTCATGACCGGCTGCGCCAGGCTCTGGCCAATGATCAATTGCAATTGCTCTACCAGCCGCAGATCGATATCGCCGACGGCCGGGTGGTCGGGGCCGAAGCCCTGCTGCGCTGGCATGACGAAGAACTGGGCCAGGTGCCGCCGGATCGTTTTATCCCGGTGGCCGAGGCCACCGGCCTGATCAGCCCGATCAGCGACTGGGTGCTGGCAAAAGCCTGCCAGCAGTTGGCCGACTGGCAGGAAGCAGGACTTGACTGGCGGATGGCGGTCAATCTTTCGGTGCAACAGTTTCGCCGCCCGGATCTGATCGCCAAATTGCAACAGATTCTGCGCCACAGCGGCGCCCCGCCCCAGCGGCTGGAGCTGGAAGTCACCGAAACCGCCGCCATGGACAACCTGGAGCTGGCCGGCCGCCAGTTGGTGGAGCTAAAGGCCCTGGGGGTCAAGATCGCCCTGGACGATTTCGGCACCGGCTACTCATCGCTGGCCTATCTGAAAAATCTGCCCATCAACACCCTCAAGATCGACCGGACATTCATCGGTGATCTCGAGGATGATCACCAGAACCGGATGATCGTTAAAACGATAATCGATTTGGGCCGGGGCCTGGACATGAACCTGGTGGCCGAAGGGGTAGAAAACGAAGCCCAACTGGCTTTTCTCCACCAACACGGTTGCCAATCCTGCCAAGGTTGGCTATTTTCCCCGGCACTAACCGCCAAGCAACTAACCACTCATTACAATAAAGAAAAACTTTAAAAAACTTTAAGGAGAAACAACCATGGGTAACCAGAAAACTTCCCGCTTAAGCCTCAAACAAAAAGCCCTGCTACCGCTGCTGCTTTCGGTGCTGGTCGCGGCCCTGCTGGCCGGACCGCTGGTGCTGCGGGAATTGAACCAGCTGCGGGATGATTTCGTGCAGCAGGTCGTAAGCTCCAAACAGAGCGAATTAAAACGGGCGGTTGACAAGGCCGGCGAAGAGGCCCTGGAAAAAGCCGCCCCCTTTACCTCCTTGCCGGCGGTACAACGGGCGTATGAACTGGCCCATCGGGGAAACATCCAGGTCGCGAAAGATCCCCTGGTACAAGAGGCCCGGGAGCTACTGCGCGAGGAGTTAAGCGGCCCCATCAAAGGTTTCAAGGAGTTGACCGGCAAGCCACTGCAACTCCACTACCACCTCCCCAGCGGTCGCAGTCTGGCCCGGGTATGGCGGGAGCGACAAACGCAACGCAACGGGGAGTGGGTGGATATCTCCGATGATTTAAGCGGCTTTCGGCCCACGGTGCTGGAGGTCAATCGCAACAAACAGACGTTGCACGGTATCGAGGTGGGCCGCAGCGGTCTGATGATCCGGGGTATGGCCCCGATCACCGACTCCGACGGCCGCCATCTGGGTTCGGTGGAGATGCAGGCCGAATTTGATAAAATTTTCCAGGCCGCCGTCGAGCCGGGCCAGAACATGCAGCTTTATCTCAATGCCGAGCAACTGGATACCGCCACCAAGTTGCAAGATTCCAGCAAGCACCCCATGGTGGACAACCGCTACGTGCTGGCCTCCGGCACCCGGGATGGGAACATAGGACAACGCATCAACGCCGACTTGCTTGACGGTGGCCGTCAGGGTTTGACCATCCGGCAGGATGGCGACCTGGCCCTGGCTGCCTTTCCGGTCCATGATTTTCGCGACCAACAGATCGCGGTGATCACCCTGGCCCTTGACACCTCCGGGATATCGGCCGGAGTCCACACTATTTTTATGATTCTGGGGGCTATCTCGGCTCTGGTGCTACTGCTGATCGTCGTCGTTAACTACACCTCCCTGCAGCTTTCGGTAATCAAGCCGATCAACAACATTGCCGGGGAAATGCTCGACGGCGCCGCCCAGGTATCGGCTTCCTCCAGCCAGGTCTCCGCCGGCAGCCAGGAGCTGGCCGAAGGGGCTTCCCAGCAGGCCGCTTCCCTGGAAGAGACCTCCGCTTCCCTGGAAGAGATCTCTACCATGACTCGCCAGAACGCCGATAACGCCAGCAGCGCCGACGGCCTGATGAAGGAGGCCGGCGAGGTAATCAAACGGGCCGAATCGTCGATGGGTGAACTTACCGCATCGATGCAAGAGATCAGCAAGGCCAGCGAGGAGACCAACAAGATCATCAAGACCATTGATGAGATCGCCTTCCAGACCAACCTGCTGGCCTTGAACGCGGCGGTGGAAGCCGCCCGGGCCGGTGAAGCCGGGGCCGGTTTCGCGGTGGTCGCCGACGAGGTCCGCAACCTGGCCCTGCGGGCGGCGGAGGCGGCCAAAAATACCGCCGAACTCATCGATGGCACCGTCACCAAGATCAACACCGGCGTCCAGGTGGTGGAACGGACCAACAGCGAATTCAACGAAGTGGCCACCAGCACCGGCAAGGCCGCCACCCTGGTGGGCGAGATCGCGGTGGCCTCCAACGAGCAATCCAAGGGTATCGGCCAGCTCAACACCGCCATGGGCGAAATGGATCAGGTGGTGCAACGCACCGCCGCCAACGCCGAGGAATCGGCGGCCTCCTCCGAGGAACTAAACGCCATGGCCGCCCAGATGGAAAGCAACGTGATGGATCTACTGGAATTGGTGGGTATTGCCGCCAACCAAATCGGTAAAACAGGCCAAAAACAGCAGAAAGGCAGACAGAAACCGGCCGGCGGCCAGCAAACCAAAACTTCCCAAGCCGCCGCCCAAACCAAGAGGATAGCCGAATCCACGGGTGACCAGGGCAAGGACCGGAAGCCCCAAAACCAGGGCAGAACCTCCGCCGGTAGCGGCTCAAAAGGCCAAACGGGCCAGACCCGGCAGGCTACCGCGCAAACAAGCAAGAGCAAGAATACCAACGCAAGCGGCGCCACCCAGACCAACAAAGAAGGCGGCGGCCAACGCCGGTCCAACGAAGTAATCCCCTTTGACGACGACGATTTCCAGGATTTCTAATTAAAGTTGGGTTATTTGGTTAAGAATCACAAATACTCCCGCAAAGCACCCGGCCGTCACTTTGACGGTCGGGTGGGGAGTAGCCTGGCGGGCACGCCAATCGAAAAATTTGGGCTGATGACAAAGGACGTAGCTGGTGCCTGTACAATGATCGTCTATTGCCGGCAACCGGGGACCATAGTATTATGGCGGGGTGATGCTTCTGAAAAAGATGAATAGTGTCAGCTGGAGAGCTCATACCAACCCATGGATTTCACTCAACTTCATACTGTTCGGGTCGACGGGGGCTGTCCCACCCTGCTTTACCGCCAAGGCGAGCACGCTGTTTACTGGCTGGGCATCGAGGAGGAGACTGCCTTCCGCTGCAACACCTATCTGATCGCCGACGGCGACCAGGCCCTGCTGGTTGATCCCGGCAACCGCCGCTTTTTTACCACCGTCTATAACCGGGTGGCCCAAATCATCGATCCCGCCACCCTGGGCGGCCTGATTATCTGCCACCAGGATCCGGATGTGGCCGCCTCCCTTAATGACTGGCTGGAGGTGGCGCCACAGGCCCGGGTTTACACTACGCCCCGTACCCAGGTTTTGTTGCCCCATTATGGCCGCGGAGATTACGACTACCGGGATGTCACCGCCACACCCCGCCTGAAATTGCCCTCCGGGGCCACCCTGCGCTTTATCGAAGCCCCCTTTCTCCACTTTCCCGGAGCTTTCGTGACCTACGATGATGCCTCCCGCGCCCTTTTTTCCGGCGATATCTGGGCCGCCCTGGATATCAACTGGCAACTGGTGGTCGATGACTTTGCTGAGCACTGCAAGTACATGGATCTCTTTCACCTGGACTACATGGCTTCCAATATCGCCGCCCGCGGTTTTGTCCACCGGCTTGCCGGACTGACGATTGATGCCATTCTGCCTCAGCACGGCTCGCTGATCCCGCCCCGGCATGTGGCGACGGCCCTGAACTACCTGCGCGAACTGCGCTGCGGCACCGATATCCATTACCCCGATCTCCACGCCAACAACCCCGGCTCCGCCTTGTATGAGTAACCGCGATGATGTCTCCCGGCAGGGGGAACAGCTAAAGGCTTTGGAACGGGAAAACCGGCTGTTCAAAGAGGCCCTGGCCAGGCCAGTCGAATCCGGGAGCAGTGGTCCGAGGCCATCGAAACCCTTAAAAAGACCAGCCGGGAACTGGAAGAGACCAACTCCGAACTATCCCTGCTCCACAACGTGGCCCGGGCGGTGGGAGAATTCGGCCAGATAGACGAATTATTGGAGCGTATTCTGGATCTGATGGCTGGCCTGGTACCCGGCCCGGTTGATTGCGGTATTTTTTTAATCCAAAATGAAAATATGCCCCTGGCCGCAGCCCGGGGCGCCTCTCCGGCTTTTCGAGCGGCCCACGTCGATATGCGGGTCGGCACCTGTCTTTGCGGTATGGTCGCCCAAAGCGGTGAAGTCCATGTCGACGAAAAGGGTACCGATGACCCCCGCCATACCATTATCCATCCGGGCATGGAACCCCACGGACATATAATTGTGCCATTACAGTCCAAGGAAGGCACCGTGGGGGTCTTTTATTATCATCTACCCCCCGGCAACCAGATGCCACCGCGCAAACAGAGTTTGCTCAAGGATATCGGCGTTTTACTTGGCATGGCGATCACAAATGCCCGCCGCTATGAAGAGAAAAGAGCCGAGGCGGGGCACGACGCCCTTACCGGCCTGGCCAACCGTCGCCAATTGAGTTTGGAACTGGCACGGCACTGGGCCACGGCCCAACGGGAAAACAGCTCGCTGGCGGTGATCATGCTCGATCTCGATCATTTCAAGCATTACAACGATACCCGCGGCCACCTGGCCGGTGACCGGCTGTTGCGGGAAATAGGACAGATCATACGGGACTGCGTACGCAGTGAAGATCTACCGGTGCGCTACGGTGGCGAGGAGTTTCTGATTCTCCTGCGCCGGGCTGGCGACGCCCGAGCCGAGGCGGTGGCCGAGCGACTGCGGGAAGCGGTAGCGGCCCGCACCGAAGTTACCACCAGCTTGGGGGTTGCCGGTTCAAACCCCCAGGATCAGGACCCCTGGCAAATGATTCAACGGGCCGACGAGGCCCTCTACCAGGCCAAGCAGCAGGGCCGCAACCGGATACAGATTCATTCCTGACAATTTCAGTCGGCGCGGGCAAATCCCCTGGCATCAAATGATGAGCTTAAAAAAATAATCACAATATGATATTAGGGGGTTGTTTTGATAGTATAAGCAAGTCGCACATTTTTCATTTAGCCAGATAAACATTAAGGTTTATTTGGATCAACGTTTTTCGCTCACCTGCCACTACTCAAGTTTGTCAAAGGCCAGTAGGGGTAAAGGAAGGGGGTGGCCAACGCCGGTCCAACGAAGTAATCCCCTTTGACGACGACGATTTCCAGGATTTCTAGTTAAAGTTGGATAATTTGGTTAAGAATCTCGCATACTTCGGCAAAGCTGGCGGCCGTCACTTTGACGGCCGGGTGGGGAGTGGCCTGACGGGCACGCCAATCGAAAGATTTGGGCTGATGGCAAAGGACGTAGCTGGTCTTGTCGATCCCAGCTTTAGAGGCAGGGCCAACGGCCACCGCGAAGGGGTTATCGGCATTATATTCGGCGGTGGTCATGGGTAGGCCGATGACCAGGGAGGTGCGGTCATTGAACTCCCTGGGAGAAAGCACCAAAAAAGGGTGGATATCGCGCATTTCGCGGCCGGCCTGGGGATTGCAGTCGATCCAGATAATCTCCCGCCGGGCCGGCACCCACCCCCGTTTTGCCGCTACCATTTTTCGGCCCCGAGCTTGTCCGTGCCCTGCATTACTTCTCCGTCATGCCGCTCCGGCTTGTAACGCTCCAAACGTTGTTTGAGAGTAAGGGGGGTATCCCGGATCGGAGAAATAATGACCTTGCCTTCCTCCACCGTTAGCCGCACTTGCTGATCCTCGCGCAAATGCGCTTCGCGTGCCACGGCTAAAGGCAGACGAACGCCAAGACTGTTACCCCAGTGTTTGATATTGAGTACCGCTTCGGCCATTGTATCGCCTCCTCAGTAAAGTTTAAATAAAGTATAAACATCCCCAAGGATGGAGGCAACTCGTTTTTTTCACAGAGCGCTGGCGACACAGGCAAAACGACGAATTCATTCCTGACAATTCCAGACTCGCTTGCGCTTTGCCGACGTAAGCCTGAAAAACCTTGACATCCCCGGCCCTGTTTTTTATAGAGGGAGTTTCTGTACAAACCCGCTTGGGGGATCGTCTAATGGTAGGACAGCAGACTCTGACTCTGCCTGTTGGGGTTCGAATCCCTATCCCCCAGCCAAGCTGACCCCAGGGGTTGCGAGCCGCTCGCAACCCCTTTTTTACGCCCTTTTTTTGTATCAAATCTCTTTGACAACGAATTTGCTTTCGGCTAAAAGGTAACGGCGGAGTGAATGTTCACTCCGCTGCCGGAAAAGGCCTGAGACCACATATAACTTATTAATTTGTCGTCAATTTATCATAATTGACCAATTTATAAAAACACTGAATATGACCGACGACGACAAACGGCAACGGATCATGGCGGCGGCCCTGCGGCTTTTCGCCGAGCGGGGCTTCCACGGTGCTCCAACCTCGGCCATCGCCGCCGAGGCTGGAGTCGGGGTCGGCACTATTTACCGTTATTTCAAAGACAAGGACAGCCTGATCCACGAACTTTGCGCCGACCTGCATGAGCGTTACCAGCAGGCCATGCTGGCCTGATCTGGAAGCCGCCGCACCGCCCCCGGAGCGTCTGCGCCAACTATTCAGGGTGCTGTTGCGGCTCTTTATCGCCGTCCCCGATGAATTCCGTTTCATGGAACTGTATTACTATTCCCCCTACGCCACTTCCGACGCTTCCCGGCTGCCCACCGAGAAGAACCTGATCCCGCAGGTCATCCGGGAGGCCCGGGAGCAGGGCTTATGCCAGAAGGCCCCATTGCCGGTCCTGGAAGCCCTGGCCTGCGGGCCAGTGGTGGCCCTGGCCAAGGAGCACAGCAACCGCAACCTGGCGGTCACGAAAGAGACCATCGAACTGGCGGTGACGGCCTCCTGGCATGCCATCCGGGCTTGAACGGGGCCGGCCCGTCCGGCTGCCGCGGCAAAGGACAAAAAACACCGGGCTACCGGTGATGGAACAATAAGGAGAACCGACCATGACCAAATTCCGCGGCAAAAGCCCCGCCCTGGTAAGCCGTTGCCAGGCTCTTGCGGGAACCGCTCCCGGACGGTTGCTGCTGGTGCTGCTGGTGCTGGCAACGCTTGCCGGCTGCGACAGCGGCGGCGGCGACAAGCAACAAGCACGACAACAGGAACCGCCGCCGCCAGCGGTCAGCTTCCAAAAGGTTACCCCGGAGACGGTCAGCGTCGAGGCCGAATACACCGGCCGGGCGCATGGTTCCCGGGAAGTCCAGGTCCGCTCCCGAGTGGCTGGCATCCTGGAAGAGAGGCTGTACCACGAAGGCCAGGCGGTGGAACAAGGCGCCGCCCTCTTCCGCATCGACCCCGAGCCCTTCGAGATCGCCCAACAACAGGCCAAAGCCCGACTGGCTACCGCAGAAGCCGAACTCGCCCACGCCCGGCGGGAATGGCGGCGCTATAGCACCCTTTACGAGGATGACGCCATCAGCCAGCGGGAGCGGGACCAGGCCCAAACCAACCTGCAACTGGCCCAGGCCCGCCTGGCCCTGGCCGAGGCCGACCTGGCCGACGCCCGGCGCAACCTGCGCTATACCGAAGTCAGCGCCCCGGCCGCCGGGCGCACCGGCCTGGAAAGCCTGTCCGAAGGCAGCCTGGTGGAAGTCGGCAGCCTGCTGACCACCATTACCAGCCTTGATCCGCTCCATCTCCGTTTCGCCCTGGCCGAACCCGACGCCGCCCTGCTGGCCCGGCGACAGGACACCCGCGATGACGTTAGCAAACCGCTGACGGTCAGCGTCCGGCTGGCCGACGGCAGCACCTACCCCCACCCAGGCGAGATCGATTTCACCGACCGGGTGGTCGATCCCGCCACTGGGACCGTCACCGTCCGGGCGATCCTGCCCAATCCCGACGGCGTCCTGCTGCCCGGGCAATTGCTGCGTTTGCGTCTCCGACTGCAACAACTGAACGACGTCTTCCGGGTGCCGCCGCAAGCCATCGACAACAACCGCCAGGGCCCCAGGGTCTTCATCATCGACGACGACGACCGGGCCCATTCCCGGCCGGTGGAACTCGGCCCCCGGGTGGATGGCCGGCAGGTGATCCTCAGCGGACTGGCAGCCGGCGATAAGCTGGTGGTCAACGGCCAGGTGGCGCTGGCCGACGGCGCGCCGGTAACCCCGATGGCGGCGGAGGAATAAGATGGCTCGCTTTTTCATCGACCGGCCGATTTTCGCCTCCGTTATCTCCTTTGTCATCATCCTGGCCGGGATGGTGGCGCTGCGCTTCCTGCCGGTGGAGCAATACCCCAATGTGGTGCCGCCCCAGGTGGTGGTGCAGGCCTTCTATCCCGGCGCCGATGCCAAAGTGATCGCCGAGGCGGTGGCCGCGCCGCTGGAACAGGAAATCAACGGGGTGGACGATATGATCTACCTGGAGTCCAACAGCACCGACGCCGGCATGCTGATGATCACCGTCAGTTTCGAGATGGGCACCGATCCCGACCAGGCGGCGATCAACGTCAACAACCGGGTACAGGCCGCCACCGCCCGCCTGCCCCAACAGGTACGCAGCCAGGGCGTCCGGGTGGAGGCGCGCTCCACCAATATGCTGATGGTACCGGTACTGACCTCTCCGGATGGCCGCCATAAGCCGCTTTTTATCAGCAATTACGCCCTGCTCAACGTCCTCGACGAGCTGGTGCGCCTGCCGGGGGTGGGCGACGCCTCACTGTTCGGCAGCCAGGACTACTCGATGCGGATCTGGCTTGAACCCGACAAGCTGGCCCGCTACCAACTGACCCCCGCCGATGTCGCCAGCGCCCTGCGCGAACAGAACGCCCAGTTCGCCGCCGGCCGGATCGGCGGCCAACCGGCGCCGCCGCAACAGGCCTTCACCTTTGCCGTTAGCGCCCCCGGCCAGCTGGCCACCCCCGAGGAGTTTGCCAACATCATCCTGCGCGCCGACGACCAGGGCTCCACCCTGCGCCTGGGGGATGTGGCACGGGTGGAGCTGGGATCTCAGAATTACAGTATTACCGCCACCTACAACGCCAGCCCGGCGGTTCCCATCGGGGTTTATCTGCAGCCGGGGGCCAACGCCCTGGAGACCGCCAGGCAGGTCAAGGAGACCATGGCCAAGCTTAAGCAGCGTTTCCCCGCCGGCCTTTCCTACAGTATCCCTTACGACACCACCGAATTCGTCGAGATTTCCATCCGCGAGGTGGTGGTTACCATCTTTATCGCCATCGCCCTGGTGGTGCTGATCACTTTTCTTTTCCTGCAACATTTGCGGGCCACCCTGATTCCGGTGGCGGCGATTCCGGTCTCGCTGATCGGCACCTTCGCCGGCATGCAGGCCATGGGTTTTTCGGTCAATCTGCTGACCCTGTTCGGCCTGGTATTGGCCATCGGTATCGTGGTCGATAACGCCATCATCGTCATGGAGAATGTCGAGCGATTGATCAGGGAAAAGGGCCTCACCGCCCAGCAGGCCGCCGTGGAGACCATGCGCCAGGTGGCCGGGGCGGTGGTGGCCTCGACCCTGGTGCTGGTGGCGGTCTTCGCGCCGGTGGCCTTCCTGGGGGGCTTGAGTGGCGAGCTGTACCGCCAGTTCGCGGTGACCATCGCCGTCTCGGTGGTGATCTCGGGGGTGGTGGCCCTTACCCTGACCCCGGCCATGTGCGCCAAGCTGCTGGACAAACAATCCCATGCCCCGCTGGCCCCTTTCCGTCTCTTCAACCGGCTCTTTGAGCATCTGACCTCACTTTTCGTGGCCAGCGCCGGTTTCCTGCTCCGCCATTGGCTGGTCGGCCTGCTGCTCTTTATCCTCTGCGGCGGCGCCACCCTGCACCTGCTGGAGCGCCTGCCCAGCGGCCTGGTGCCCCAGGAGGACCAGGGAGTGGCCATCATCATCGGCCAACTGCCGGCGGCCGCCGCCCTGGGGCGCACCGAGGCGGTGCGGGACCGGTTGAGCCGCCAATTGGTGGCCATGGATGAGATTCCGGAATTCACCTCAATGGCCGGTTTTGATATCTTTGCCATGTCCCCGCGCTCCAACTCCCTGGTGGGTTTTGCCAACCTCACCGACTGGCAGCAGCGGACAGCACCATCACAACACGCCCAGGCGGTGGCCGGGCGGATCATGCAAGCGGGGGCCGGCATCCAGGAAGCCCAAATCTTCGCCTTTATGCCGCCGCCCATCCAGGGGATGTCGTTGACCGGCGGCGTCGAGGGTTACCTCCAGGTGCGGGGTGAGGCCACCACCGCCGAGATCGAAACCCTTGCCAACCAGGCGGTTCAGGCCGCCAGCCAGCGGCCCGAACTGGTCAACGTCCGTTCCACCCTGGAAGCCGATATCCCCCGCTACCGGGCGGTGCTGGACCGAGAAAAAAGCCGGGCCATGGAGGTGCCGATCAACGAGGTCTTTGCCGCCATGGGCAGTACCTTCGGCTCTCTTTACGTCAACGATTTTACTTATCAGGGCCGTCCCTGGCAGGTGAATATCCAGGCCGAAGGCGAGTTCCGCGATGAACCGGAAGACCTGCGCCACGTCTTTGTGCGCTCCCAAAGCGGCGCCATGGTGCCGCTTGCCTCCCTGGTCAAGCTGGAGCGCACCAGCGGCACCGACACCATCGACCGCTTCAACCTTTACCAGTCGGCCCGCTTGATGGCCGACCCGGCCCCCGGCTACACCAGCGGCCAGGCCAAAGCGACTCTGGAAGCGGTGATCGCCGGTCTGGAAACCGATAAGCAGACCCTGCTGGGCTGGATCGGCGAGGCCTACCAGCTGGAAGTAGCGGCCGGGACCGGCGGCCTGGCCTTCGGCCTGGGACTGTTAATGGTCTTTCTGATCCTGGCCGCCCAGTACGAACGTTGGACCCTGCCGCTGGCAGTGGCCACGGCGGTGCCCTTCGGGGTGCTGGGGGCCGCCCTGGCCGCCTGGCTGCGAGATTTTCCCAACGATATTTACTTCCAGGTGGGTTTGCTGGTATTAATCGGCCTGGCGGCCAAGAACGCCATCCTGATTGTCGAGTTCGCCGCCCAGAACCGCGCCGCCGGCCTGAGCCCCACGGAAGCGGCGCTGACCGCCGCCCGCCAACGTTTCCGGGCCATCGTCATGACCGCCCTGACCTTTATCATCGGGGTGCTGCCCCTGGCCTTTGCCACCGGCGCCGGGGCCGCCAGCCGCCGAGAGATCGGCACCGTGGTACTGGGCGGGATGCTGGCGGCCAGCACTCTGGCCTTGCTTTTTGTGCCACTTTTTTACATGCTGCTGGAAACCGCCGCTGAATGGCTACGGCGGGTTAAACCAAGGGTTGGCGAGCAGCCACAAAACAACAACGGTAAAAATCATGCTTAGAATCGGCCCAGCCCTGCTGACCATGCTGCTGCTGACCGCCTGCGCCCTGGGGCCGGACTATCAGCGCCCGGCCATCGATGCCCCGGCGGCTTATCGCCACGACCAGACGGCGGCGGACTCCCCCATCCCGGCCCCGCTGCCCGCCGATGAACTGCCCAAGGGCCAGTGGTGGCTACTCTATGACGATCCGGTGCTTAACGAACTGCAACGCCGGGCCGCCGCCGGCAACCGGGAACTGCAATCCGCCCTGGCCCGCCTGGAACAGGCCCGGGCGGTGGCCCGGATCAGCGACGCCGATCTGCTGCCCAGCCTGGATCTGCAACCCTCGGCCCAGCGCCGCCGCACCGCCGAGGACCTGGCGCCCATGGGGGTTGCCACCACCAACACCACCCTCAACCTGCCGCTGGATCTGGCCTATGAACTGGACCTCTGGGGACGACTGCGGCGGCAAAGCGAAGCGGCGGGGGCCGATTTCGCGGCTTCGGCGGCGGAAGTGGAAAACTTTCGGCTGATGCTCCACGGCGAGGTGGCCCGCAACTATTTCGCTTTGCGGACCCTGGATCGGGAATTAAAGCTGTTGGAGAGCACCCTGAAGCTGCGGCGGGATAATCTGCAACTGGTCCGCCGCCGCCACGCCGGCGGCCTGGTCGACCGGCTGGATGTCAGCCGGGCCGAAAGCGAGGTGGGCCAGACCGAGGCCGAAGTCATCGCCCTGCGCCAGCAGAGGGCCGAATTTGAACACGCCCTGGCCCTGCTGCTGGGACAGAGCAGCAGCGATTTTACACTGCCGCGCCGCCCAGCCGACAAGCAAGACCAGCAGCAGGATTCCCCGGCCCTCCAGGTCCCCGCCATCGACCCCGGCCTGCCTTCGGCCCTACTCCAGCGCCGCCCCGACGTAGCGGCGGTGGAAAGGCGGCTGATGGCGGCCTCCGCCCGGATCGGCGCCGCCCAGGCCTCCTTCTTCCCGGCCATCCGGCTTACCGGCAGCACCGGTTTTGCCAGCGACGAGTTGACCAACCTGCTCACCAGCGGCAACGCCATCTGGAGCCTGGGCGGCCAATTGGCGCAACCACTGTTTGACGGCGGCCGGCGCCAGGCCGGGCTCGAACAGGCCGAAGCCGTCTACGCCGAAGAGCTGGCCAACTACCGGCATACCATTCTGCAAGCCTTCAAAGAGGTGGACGACGCCCTGGTGGCCCTTAAACTGCTTAGCCAGCAGCAGCAGGCCCAGCAACGCGCCCTGGCCGCCGCCCGCCAGAGCGAGGAGCTCTCCCGCCGCCGCTACCAGGCCGGGCTGGTCAGCTACCTGGAAGTAATCGCCAGCCAACGCAACGCCCTGGGACTACAACGGGCGGTAACCAACACCGCCGGCCAACGGCTACAGGCCAACCTGGCACTGATCAAGGCCCTGGGCGGCGGCTGGCGGGACCAGTGATCCAGAGATTTATCAGCTGACCCGTCGGGCGACGGATCTGTGCAAACTTTACCACAGAAATTGCTTGCCGCCTCAGCCCTTAACCAGTAATAAATATTTCCAGTTTCTTGGCTTAGCGGGAATATTTATTACCGGAGGGTGAGATGATTGAGATACTTAAAGAAATAATTCTCGATTTTCAGGAGATTGATCTGCCGACCGGAGTGCCCCGTCGGGTTGCGGTCTCGCCGGTGTCGAGCAAGGCCACGATTTGTATCGGGGTGCGCCGTAGTGGTAAGTCAACCTTCATGTTTCAGCTCATGAAGAAGCTTATGGGCAGCGGCGTTTCCCGGCAGAACATCCTTTATCTGAACTTTTTCGATGACCGCCTGCACAGCCTACGGCATGACAACCTGGGCTTGATTCTGGAAGCCTACTTCTCGCTCTATCCCGGGAAAAAGAATGCCGAGAAGGTTTACTGTTTTTTTGATGAAATTCAGAGCGTACCTGGTTGGGAGCCCTTCGTCGACCGTTTGATGCGTACGGAAAAGTGCGAGGTGTTTATCACCGGATCATCAGCCCGGATGCTCTCGCGGGAGATCGCAACCCAGATGCGTGGCCGGTCGCTCTCTTGGGAGATGTTCCCTTTTTCGTTCCGGGAGTTTCTCGATTACAAGGGGATCAAGAGCGAAGGCCCGTTATCAACCAAGGGGCGTTTGACCGTCCAGAAGGCATTCGAGGAGTATTGGGAAACCGGCGGCTTTCCCGAGGTTATCGGGCTGGAGCGGATGTTGCGGATCAAGACCCACCAGGAATATTGGGGCGCCATGCTGTTCCGGGATATTATCGAACGTCATGGTATCCCACACCCCAGGGCGGTCACCGATCTGGCGCATTGGCTGGTGGACAACACGGCCTCCCTCTATTCCGTCAACAGCCTGACCGGGCATCTTAAATCCCTGGGCCATAAAGCGCCGAAATCCGCCGTTTCCGATTACCTCGAATGGTTCGAGGATGCATACGTTCTGTTTACGGTGCACCTCTTTGACGCCTCACTGGCCCGGGCAAAGACCAACCCAAAAAAGATCTACTGCATCGACCACGCGCTGGTAACGTCGATCAGTTCCGGTATTCTGGCCAACTATGGTCATTTGCTGGAAAATCTGGTATTTACCGCGCTCCGCCGGGTAACTTCAGATATTGCTTACTACAAGACCAGGGCGGGTCGGGAGGTTGATTTTATCGCCGGGCCGCGAAACTCAACACGGATGCTTGTTCAGGTCTGCGAATCGCTGGCCGATCGGCAGAGCCGCAAGCGGGAAACCACGGCCCTGGCCGAAGCCATGGCCGAACTGGGTCTGTTGCAAGGCACTATAGTGACTCGTGGCGAGGAAGAGCAGATCAAGCTCGATTCAGGAAAGATTGACGTGGTGCCGGCATGGCGTTTTCTGCTGGACTTACCGGAGACGCTTTTTTCTGCATAACTTCGATTCTTTGCTATGCGACGTTAGCCAGATTGGGGAACCGTACGCCTCCCGGCCTAACTCTTGCAGAATATAAGTTTTTCCCGTTTGGCGGGCACCCTGCAAGATCAGCGGTTTACGTTCAGCGGAATCTTTCCAGCGCAGCAATCTTTGGTATATATCCCGTTTCATAACGATTACTCGCCCACCCCTTTGGCGATGTTGTATTCGTTGAGTATTTCACGTTATTGCATGGAATGGCGACCACCAAGGGCACTATTTGCCGTGAATAAGCGGACTGGTAACGCGAGATTCACCCGAAGTCAAGCGATTATTGCGGAACAGGCGGCATCCTCGGTGGTTACTGGCTTCCGTTCGATCTCTTTCAACTGCTGCCGTTTCCCGGTAGGCAACGACTTACAAAACGGCATCCAACCCCTTACTGTCTATGATGCTTAGAAGTTTCAAAGATGGACCACTGGGTTTTTTGTCGCCGATCTCCCACTTCTGGACGGTAGAAATGCTGGTATTGAGCACGGCAGCAAACACCGCTCTGACTGAGGTGGGCCTGTTCGCGCAGGGCTTTGATCCGTTCGGGAGTAATTTCCGCTATTTCAAGGTTGCACAGGGCGTCGTATTCCTTCATCCGGCGTTTGGTGATGACCCCGGCTTTGTGCAGGCCTCTGGCGGTCTCGTGCATTTCCTCCAACGCCCTGCTTCTATTCTTTTTTGTTGCCATGGCATATCTCCTGAATTTCCTCCGCAGCCAGCAACCTGTTCAGAAGCTGTATCCGCAGCCAGCAGGTCATGAGCCACTTCCTTGGCAAACTCGTAGTTCTTTTTGGGTTATATTGGCCTGTTCATTCTTCTCGAACCCATGTGGATTTTGGGGGTGGGGGGTACCCAGCCCATAATGTTAACTGTCATCCGCCAGCAGGTTCCGAAAAAAACGCTGACCGTCTGCCGGCCACCCGTGATTTTCAGCGGCAAAACTCCATTTCCGGGCCGAGCCAGTCGGAGGAGTTCAGTTCTATGGCTTGGGGGGTCTTGATTTTGGCGCGTTCCCTGGGCAGACCGGTGAACATCTGGACTACACCGTGACAAATGACGTTGTTGGCCTTTTCCGAGGCGTAGTTCATATAGATTGAGCGCAGCAACCGGTCCTGGGTCTCACCGATCTCTTCCTTGCCCCTTTCCCAGCGGGAAATGGTTTCCGGCCGCACTCCGAGCAGGGCCGCCATCTCCTTGGACTTCAGGTGCAAATCCTTGCGCAGAAAGATAATCTCCGCCGGGGTGAGCAGGGCTTTGCGCTGTGCACAGATGAAACCGCCGATGGTCCGGTGCAGGCGTTCAACATTGGGCAACGAAACATAACTTTCGCCGCAACTCCGGCACTGAAATTGGGTAATGCCGTACAGAACGACATCCAGCCCGCTTTGCGTAACGTGTGATGATAAAGGAGATCGTTGACGGTGCGCATTTTCGCCGCCGCACTCCAGGCACTTACTGCATATCTACGAATTCCTCCTTCGAACCACCGCCGAACCTGTTCAGCCGGTGACCGTTATAACATGCGACGTTTGCTCGGAAAATAATGGCAGGTAATCGGCCCGGCCCATCATACCCGAGTCCAGATCCTGCCCCTGTACGGTGTAGGCCCAGTTGCCATGGTCTTCTTTGAACTTTTTGCCGGTCAACTCGCCATGTTGAAGAATGAACAAAACATCGTGGATGCTGAAACTCCGCTCACGCATCCGCAACTTGACATGAGCGCTCTAGATCAGATTGCCCCTGCCGGCAGCATCCCTTCTAAAGACTCCTTGCCTTTTCGAGGGTAATGTCCTCTGTGGGGTCAGACACCATAACGGACACCAACTAGAAAAATTGAATCAGAACGCGATTTGTTGGCTCTGGGTAAGATTATCTTGTCAAACCTTTCCGTATCGCTTCAAGAATTTTTCAAGCCCCGGATTGCCGACCCGGACCACCCGGCCAGAGTCGGGCATGTTAGAGATCTTGAAAGCATTCTGTTGCCTGCCGCAACCTGAGTTAATACCCTTACTGCTACCCTTACTTAAGGGTTACTACCCTTACTCGGCAAATAACGCCAGCGGGCCGCAAGGTCCCTTGCCCCTGGTAAGTAGACCCTCACCGGCCGCCTTCAAATCGGAACGGTACTAGCCGATGGCCATCAGACCCGCGCCCGGGCTCTTGCCTGTGCCTGCAGGCGGTTTCTTATTTCGGTATAAAGCCTTGCCTGGGGGTTGTCCCGGTCTCGTAGCGAGAGCACGAGGGCGTAGGATTCTTCCGTGGCGCTGTGGGGCTCCGCCCAGGGGAAATCGTTTCTGGTGACCACAACGAATAAGCGTTTGTTGCGCAGCCTGGAGCGGCGGTTGAAAATGGTGAACCGCCAGTTCGGCCGCCTGGACCGTGCCTTTGTCCCTGCTTTGCGGTCCCACGTCCGGTTTGGATAATTCCGGAATCCTTTCGTATTCGTCCCGGTCAGTGGCCCGGTTGAACATGGTGGCGGCATGATCAAGATCTTCGGCCGCCACCAGGCGGAAATCCATGCGGGTGGCCTTGTAGGCGATACGCGTTGACCGGACATAGGGGGTATGGGCCATCGCCACGCTGATTTCACGAGTCCGGCGGCCGGCGCCAATAAACTCTTCCGGGACCGGCACTTCGTAAAAATGGTGGCGTTTATTGGCTATACGATCCACCGCCATCATGGTTACGTCATTTTCCAGAGAGCGTGCCAGCGCTGCAGCCATCCACCCGGCCGTAGCCACAGACCTTCCACCTGATCATCCTTATCAGCAAACAAACGCGCTACCGGCTTCGGGCACCGCGGCGTGGGCGACGAGCAACGCCCGGATCAGATCGGCATCAGCATCCGGATATTCAATCAACAGCGTCGCCGCCAGGTGGGCGACATGCGGCGCCGCCATGCTGGTGCCGCTGCACCCTCCGCCAACAGGCGACCAGTGGCGTAAATCCCGGCAAGTACTCAATTCCCCCAAGCCTCTGTCAACCAGCAGGTCGGCTCCCGCCCGGGCGTTGACCGCCCAGTTGCCGCCGCAGTGGGACCAGTTCCGGTTTTATCGCCCCGGCAACGGAAGGGCCGTGGCGGGTAAAGGGTGAAGGCCTGATCACGCTCGGGCCACCGGCGTTTCCGAGGGCATCTCCGGCATAACGTTGATTGTTGAAGGTTCGATCATAGCGGGCAAGACTGCCTACGGTCAGCACATTGAGGGCCGGCGCGGGTTCGACGATGGCCCACTCGGGCTCCGTCAGATATGCCGGGTACCGTTGGCGCCAGGCCAGGCCATCCAACTGTGAACCAATAACATTGCCGGCCGACACCACAAACAGCACCCCCAACTCGCGGGTCAGGGTATCAAGGATATAGGACAACCCTTTAAGGTGTTTCCCTTGATAGGGCTTGTCGAAATCCCCAAAGGATAGATTGAAAACCCGACAGCCATACTCGCCGTTAAAATAGCGCACGGCTTCGGCGATCTGGTTTTCCACGAAGCCGGTAGCGTTTTCATTGCGCCGATCCAGAATACGGCCACTGAACAGCCGCAGCCTGGGGGCCAGGTTGCCGGTACGCAAAGAATCTTCCACATTTCCGGTACAAGGGCCGACCCGGCAACCTGCGTACCATGACCATGCTCGTCGTCGGCATCATTTCCCGGGCAGAAAACTTTGCGCGTCACCGACTGGCAGGTCGCAAGCAGCGGATGCCCTGGTGGCCAGGCCGCTCATCCAGGATCACCACGCCCGGAGCGTTGGCCGGTGGTGGCGGTACCTGGGGAATATCCTGAATATCGGATACCTGAAGGAGCAGTTCCATAACCGTAACGCGGCGGCAAATCCACGGTACGAACATCGCGGTGATGCAGCAGAAGCCCGGCCTGGCTCGGCATTGCAGCGAACCCGGTAAAGCGACAACCCCTCATTTTTGACGGCATCGACCTTTTCGATTATTTCCTGTTGCAGCCACTCTTCCGGAAACTTCCGCCAAAGCTGCAAGCGCTCTTCGTGGTTGTCCTCCAAGGGCCAGAGTTCCACGTCCAGGGTAGAAATTTCCTCGGCGGGCAGCCCTTCTTGCCGCAACGCCCAGCCAGTGCGATCATCAACGCTCCAGCCGTCGATACCCTGCAGGGCGTACAACACTTCCTTGTACTTGACGATGCGTTCTCCTTCCGCCAGGGAGGCCAAACGGGCTTCAAATGATATCCGAGGCCGCCGAGTTGACGAAGGCGACCACCAGGTTATCGCCCTCCTGGCTGACAAACTCGACCTCCTTGGATATTTTTAGCAACAAATCAGGATCGAACCCCTTGTTGACGGTGAACCGGAACAGCCTGCGCTCGTCTTGAAACCGGCGGCACCAGGTATCGGCGGCCGCTTCGGCCGCATCAAGGCGCTGGCGCAAATTGCGGCCGTGGGCGGCGGGATCGCTGGGGCCGGCTCCAATTCGGCGGCCCACGTACCCGCCCGCTTTTCGGTGACCGGCTCTTCACGCCGCAGCCGCAGGTGGGGGAAGGTATTCAGCCATGGCTTATTATTCCTTGTCTTCCTCTTTGCTCTTGCCCGCCGGGCATCTTCGCGGCGGATGGCCGCTTGCAGGTGGCGTTCTCGCTGAGAAATTCCTTGCCTGAAAGGATCATATCCTTGGCCGCTCGGCGCAGGACGCGCTCAACATCGGCATGGCTCATGCCCTTGAACAGGCCGGCGATACGGATGTCCTCGATCTCGAATTCACGGCGCAGCCCTCGAAGCTTGACGGCCAGCAGTCGGCGCAACTGTTCGAGGTCGGGCGGCCCGGAAAACCAGCAGCTCCATCGAAACGGCGCCAGACGGCGGAATCGAGAATCCGCTCGTGGTTGGTGGCGGGGATGAGCAGGCTTTTACCCCTTGCAGGCGTCGAGCAGTTGGAGGAAGGCGTTTACTACCCGCTTTAACTCCCCATGGTCCGCCTCGTCTGCCCGCTCCTTGGCCAGGGCGTCAAATTCGTCGAACAGCACCACCATGGGCACCGGGGCGATGAAGTCGAAAACCTGGCGCAGGTTGGCCGCCGTCTCACCCAGGAATGATGAAACGACGCTGTCGATCCGCACCGTGGCCAGGGGCAAGCCAAGTTCACCGGCCAGGACTTCGGCCGTCAGGGTCTTGCCACAGCCGGGCGGGCCGCAGAACAGCAGCCGGTCCGCCGGATACAGACCGTTGCTTTTCCAGCAGTTCCGCCCGGTGATATCCCGGCAGAATTTCATCCAGCAAAGAGTTGTTGTCGTCGGAAAGCAGCCAAGTCCTTCCAGCCGCCGGACGGGCTCCTGAACCTGTAACAGCGGCAAATTGCGCTCCCGGTCCACCGGCAAACGCTGGACCAGGTTCAAATGCCGTGCCGCCCCCGCCTTGCTCCGGCCATAGAGGATTTTTTCAAGATCATTGGCCAGCAAATGATGCTGCTTGGCCCTTTCCTCCTGAACCACCTCTTCCGAGGCCCGAATGAAAGCGTTGCTGTTGCCTTCAGACCCTGATTCAATTAACTGTCGCAATAGTTTCCTGATGCATATCAGCCAAGCTCCTGCGGTCAGGCATAGATCGCCTCCCCGTCGATTTGATTTTTGAGGAACTGGTTCATGTTCTCCCGGTAGGAACCGATGTCAACGGGCCGGTGCAGCCGCTCTTCCAGCTCGTACTCGAGGCCGGCCAGTAAAAAAGATCGGGCCTGGCAACCGGACCACCACATCCACATCGCTCTGTTCCACCGCTTCACCGCGGGCGACGGACCCAAAAACACCGATGGCGAGGATGCCGTACTGTTTCGCATGTCCCGCTTGTAATCGCGCAGAATTTTTATGATTCCCCTTTGTCCCATCACTTTGCTCCACGGTTCACAAAACGGTATCCAACCCCAAACGTGGTCGTATTCTTTCATCCGGTGCAGGTTGTCGGCCGAAGTTCAGGCCATGGCCCCATAGTAGTGCGCCAAATCAATGACGTCAAGCTTTGGCGCCCTTGAGTTACCCAGCTAAGACTAAATTAACTGCCTGAGATTGTTGAGGGCGTAGAGCGGGATATTCAGGATTTTGCCGTCACGCTTCAGGTTCAGAAGGGTTGCGCGGGACAACAGTGGGGGGTGGAACTGGTTGTCGAAGGAGAGCAGACTTTTGCTCTTGGGGTTGATTCCGGCTTTAACCTCCAGGGGCAGCACGATGCCGTTTATTTCACAGAGAAAATCCAGCTCCGCCACCCGCCCGGAACTTTTCCAGTACACCAGTGGTTGTTCGAACATGGCGCGCAGATGCTGGGCCACGTAGTTTTCAACAAATGCGCCCTGGAATTCATGAAAGAGCCGGTCGCCGGCGACCATGATCTCGGGGGGGATATTGGCCAAAGCCCCCAGCAGCCCGACGTCGAGGGCGTAAACCTTGAAAATATCCCGGTTCAGATAGCTGGACAACGGTTGTTTGGCGGTGGAGGCGGCAAAACAGCGATGGATCAGGCCGGCGTCTTCGAGCCAGATGATGGCGTTTTCATAATCCCGCGCTCTGGCGCTCTTGCGGATGGCGGAAAACATGAATTTCTTGTTTTCTCTGGCCAGTTGGCCGGGAATGCTCTCCCAGATGTGGGAGAGCTTCGGAATATCGGCAGTGGGGGCGTGTTTGGCGAAATCGAGCAGATAGGAGTTGATGATCTCCTTGTGGATGGTTCGAACCTTTACCGGGTCCCCGCTTCTGACAAAACAGCTTACCGCTTCCGGCATCCCTCCGGTAAAATAGTAGCTGCGTAACAGGGAGATCAGCTCTTCATGAAAGGGTTGCGGCAGAGGGTCGGGGGCGGCCAGTTGACCAAGATACCGGCGGTATCTCTCTTCGCCGACGGCGTCGAGGAATTCCGCAAAAGAGAGGGGATAAAGGTTGAGAAAGTTGACCTTTCCCACCGGAAAAGGTTTTGCTGCCGCAAGCTTTACCCCCAGCAGGGAGCCGGCGGCAGCCAGATGATAGTCGTTGGCCTGCTCCTGGAAATATTTGAGGGCGGCAAGGGCATTGCTCGATGATTGGATTTCGTCGAAGATGATGAGATCGCGGCCCGGCCTGATCTCCCGCTTGCTGTAAATCCCCAGTTCCCGGATTATGCGGTGCGGCGCCAGGTTTTTTTGAAAAAAATGGTCCAGACCGACATCTTCTTCAAAATTGAAATAGCAAGTGCTCTCGTACGCCTCCCGGCCTAACTCTTGCAGGATATAAGTTTTCCCCGTTTGGCGGGCACCCTGCAAGATCAGCGGTTTACGTTCAGCGGAATCTTTCCAGCGCAGCAATCTTTGGTATATATCCCGTTTCATTACGATTACTCGCCCACCCCTTTGGAGATCTTATATTCGTTGCTTTTTCCCACGTTATTGCATTGAATAACAACCTTTGATGACACTATTTACCGTGAATATGCGGATTCTTAACGCGAAATTCACCCGACGTCAAGCGATTCCGGCGATTGGTGATGACCCGGCCTTGTGCAGGCCTCTGGCGATCTCGTGCATTTCCTCCAAAACCCTGCTTCTACTGCATAACTTCGATTCTTTGCTATGCGACGTTAGCCAGATTGGGGAACCGTTCGGGGTGTTCGATTATTTCCTCTGTCAGGTCAACATCGATATCCGGCCAGTGGAAATGACCGGGGGCCTGCTCCTCCACATGCAAAATCGCGCTGACCGGCTGGTCTTTGAACCAGGGGAAGTCGTCGTAAGCCATAAACAGCTCCTTATCATGGGCCAGCAGCCAGACTCCATGACTGGAGATGTTCGTCACCTCAATCACCTCATTCATCCGGGTTGATCACGCATATAGAACTTGTGTATGACCCACAGTATGTTTAGGCGTGGCCTTTTTGATCACGATATCCACATTGCGCCCCAGGCGGTTGAGGCATTCGATCATTTTAGTTTCACTGATACCCCGAAATTTTCCGTGTAGCATACCGGACAGTTTGGGCTGTGATATTCCAAGAATGTCGGCAGCCTGCTGCTGGGTCATGCTGCGCTGTTTGATGATGTCGGCAATCTTTGCGGCCAGGCGGGCCTTGACAAGCATGGCTTCCGCATCAGGCCTTTGCAGATCTGCATATACATTGCCGCTGCTTTCTTCGATCTCAATCATGGTGTCAACCTCCAAGGTTGTCTGTCAGCGCCTTAAGGCGAAATTTGATTAACTCAATATCATGGGCAGGGGCGGTCGGCATTGCCATCAAGTCTTTCTTGCTGGAAGCGACCCATCGTAGCGGTTTCATGTGGACATTATACCTATATCGGTATTATTGTTCAAGTTGAATCCTTCCAGCTGAGCGGCTATATCCTCGGCCCAGGCGTACCTGGTGGGTGTAAAGCCCCTGCTTGCCCTTGGCCTCGGCGATATCGTTGAGCAGCCAGTTGGTGCCCATGGGCACGGTGAGATCGCGCAGGCGGTGGTTACGGAAGGTCATCATGGCTGTGGCTCCGGTGCTTGCTGCAGATGTCACTTTCGCTGAGCCGCTTGTAATCGTGCAGAATTTTTATGATTCCCCTTTGTCCCATCATTTTGCTCCACGGTTCACAAAACGGTATCTCCCTCGATGAGCTATCTTCCATTTATTCACGATTCTTCGCAACCATTACCGGGCTCGGCGGCGGGTTCGGCCGGTTCGGGTTCTTCCTCGGTGGTTACCGGGTCGTGGCGGTGGATCTTGGGGGGTGGGGGTACCCAGGCGCGGAGTTTTTGGCCGGCTTGTTCGTAGAAGCGGGGTACGGCCGTTTCCAGTTCGTCGATGAAAATCTTGTTGCCGCCGAAGCGCCCAGCCAGGTCTACCATGTAAAATATCTCGAAAGCATTCGGCACCACCGTGCTGTTGGATGAATCCAGCACCGCCGGGTCGGCCAGGACCGCCGCTAGCGGGGCCTGGGTCTCTTCGGCCCGGCCGGGCCGCAGGGCTTTGATAAACATGCCTTCGGGGTCAGCCTTGACCAGTTGCCGGGCCAGCCAGTTGACCCGGGCGGTGGCCCGCTTCTTGTCCTGGGGCGCGGCCAGCTTCATGGAACAGATGATGGTCCGCTTGGTCAGGTCGGCCACCACCTCGACATCGGTGGCCGCGTTGGGGATTTCCAGGATGCACTTGAGGATTCTGTCTTTGGCCAGCACCTCGCAGTCGTCCTTGAGGCGGGCCACCGGGTCGGTACTGTGGGCGCGGGGCAGCTTGAGTTTCACCGCCTCGCCCAGGCGACGGCTCATCACCAGGCACAAGTCGCGCTGCTCCTGGTGCCAACCGGAGACGGTGTTTTGCACCTCTTCCGTATTCTTGCCCAGCAGCGCCCCGCTTTTGACCTTGCCGACGACATCCTTCCATTCCTTGTTCATGCTGGTGAAACGGGTGATGCCGCTGGAATCGTGGCTGAGATAGCGCCGGGCCTCTTCCAGGATGAAATGCTGATCGGCGGACTCGATGGCGTTCTGCTCCAGCAGCAGGGTGGCCTGGGTGACGGCGTACATCCAGGACCAGTGATACAGCTCGACGCCCTTGACCAAATTTTTCGGCACCTTGACTGGATGATGGGTGGGCAGGGCCACAAACTGGTTGGAGACGGTGATCACCGCGTCAATCTTGTTCTGCTTGGCGATTTGCAGGTAATTGCGCAACTGCTCTTCGCCGATGAGGGCGTTGCCGATCTTGGCCTCGATAATGGCCCGCCACTGTTTTTTGCCGGAATGCAGAACCAGCAGACCATCGGGGCGCTCGGATTTGGGGCATTTGGGTTCGGCCTGAAAGGTTACCTCCGTCCAGGCTTGAAGCGTGGCCCTTTTCCCGACCCGGATGCCAAGGGAAGCCAGCATCGCCTGCCGGAACTCATGCACCCCCCGGAAGGCGGCCAACAGAACCGAAGCGGCTCGCTGTTCCTTGCTGGTATCGGCGACTACCGGGACCAGGCGGGCCATTTCTCCTTTGGTTACGAAATCTGGTAGTTTGAGCATTTTGCCCCTCCGGTGTAGGTTTGCTTAGTGCCAAGGGCAACCTGACCGCGCCTATAAGTTTTTCGCATAGCGCCGCCGAGCTTCCCGCGGTCAGGTTGCCCCGCTTGTTAATTGTGACATCAGCTGTCGGACAGCCGGGCGATCATGATATGGAGAGCATTGATCCCGTCTTGGTCGATGGTTTCACCCCCGCTGGCCTTGCGCCAGGTATGGAAAACTCACAGGGGGCGAACAGTGAGCCCATCCGGCTGTTGCCCCCGTCGTTGATTGTCCATTCAGCCATCCTGCAGCTTCAACCCTTCAAGTTCGAGCCGTTTCAGCAGGTTTATCAGATAAATACACTGTTTTTCTGACGGAATTCTTTCGGGCATCGCGGCGGCAGTTGCAAGAATTCCCATATCTTTTTTATTCAGGAGGTTGTTTGTAAGTCCGAATTCTGCCGCCTCTTTCCATTTCTCGACACCAAGTGCAATCACTTTCTTCTGGCAGGTTATCCCATCATCTATCCTCTGAACTTTTTTCGCATCTTTTTTATCTTCTTTCACCTCATCAATTCCCTTCAGTTCTTTTATGAATTCCGCACCCAAATCCATATTGAAATTCTTCACCATGAGCCAACACCCTTCTCTTTTGCACCACTCTGTAACGTTGGAGACATTCTCAGGTGTATCGGTAATTATCTGGTGAATCCGGTAAGAAACGCGTTCTAGTTCTCTGTAAAAAATATCGCTGATCTGCTGCTCATCCCAGATCCTAGAAAAATCAACGGTTAACTTGATTTCTGAAATCTTCCGACCAAGCCAGGCAATTGTGTAAGCTATTATTTGTGCCCGATACCCTCCTCCATACCAAGTCTGCTTCATAATCAATTTTTCGAGTGTTCTAAAAATTATAGTTTTTGCAACCAAGTGTTTGAAGTAAAGTTCGTTAAACTGGGTTTCATCTTTTTCCCAGCGTTTTCCGATTTCAGAGGCAAAGAGCGCAAAATTTTTCTGCGCACCTTTGCTGACTATATGCGGACAGTCTTCCCAGGCATTTTCAAATTTTGCCAGATCAGTTTTGGTAAACATCTGGTCCTTTGGAAATTCAACCTTGAACTTTTTTCTCTCGCTTGGGGTAAAATGAGCTTGGGCATCCAGATACTGCCCACGAGCCCTCTCATAAAACCATTTAGTCTGTCTGAGCTGTCCTTCTTTGTTTGGAGCCCATATTCTTCTGGAAAATTTTTCAATCCGTATATGAAAAGGGTGGTTGGCAAAGAAATCAGCAGCATTAACCTTGTTCTGGCTATTGGCATATTCTGATATTCTTGGAACAACGTCAATTGAACGTTCAGAATCAACAATTGATAGCTTAACTTGTACAAATATTTTACTGAGATCCTTTTTGTCCTTTCGTCTTGCAGAAAATATGGAAGCGGTTGTCTGCCCACCGTTTACAATCTGGAAATTGGTAAGCTGACTGATCCGCGTAGCACCATTTGATTGATCTATCTCAACGCTCTCCGCAGTTGCGGTAATACCGTTATTGTATGCAAAAAACATCTCAGGTTCGTTCATAATCGTATTCCTGATACCCTTATTAACATTGCCCCTGAACTGGAGAAAACAGCGCACATTCTGCTCAAGCAACCTTGCGCCATACTGCTCATAAAGGTGTGCAAGCATATTGCCAGGCATAACCATCAGATAAGATTGGTATGCTTCTGTATCAAGGTGGGCAGGAAGGCATGGGAGGGAAGAGCCAAAGGTCTCAACTATGTTTATTACGATATCCTCCTTCCCTTTTCTTGACGAAAGAAGCCTGTGCAGACGTGAAACATCCCAGACATTGTAGGAAAAATCGTAACCAATGTAACTCTTGCTTTCCAGTGATTGAATCCTGCTACTCAGGAGGCCGTTACTGAGTAGAAATAATCTGATTTTCGATAATTCGTTTCTTCGGGTATAAATTTCATAGGCAAGACCATAGCCTGGCGATGTTTCTTCTAGTTGTGAATAGAAATTTTGTTTCAATGAGTTTGAGAAAAAATTTTCCAGGCGTTTGAATGCTTTTTCTATTTCGGTTTTTGTCAGGCTGGTCAGTTCATCTTTATTCCGGTAGTCAGATATGAACAGATTAAGAATTCCATCTTCTTCAATCAGGTTATAACCATCAACACGAATTCCTTTGTCTGCCCTATAATGACAATAGTCAAAGCTTTCTATTTCACCTGAGTCCACAAGGAATTCGGTCAAATATTCAACGAACTCACTTTCAATGAAATCCTCGTTGGCGTCAGCTCTTGCCAGCACCTCCTGCCTGAAGTCCTGATAAAAAGATTCAATTTCAGACATGCTCAACTCCTCAATTTAATTGCAATGCTTCCGGTTCAATGATTAATTTTGAACATTTTTCAAGTACAATGTCCATTGTTACATTTGCAATTCCTTCGGGGATGTTGTCTGGAAAGAGCCGAGGAAAATCGTCTGTCACTTTATAGAATCTGCACCTGCTGACCACAAAGGAATATCCGTCATACTCATCAAGGTCCATAAACCCTGCCTTAAGAAGAAGAACTTCAAAAATATCAGCTGCTGAAGGCTGGGTGTTCTGGATTGACTCCCTGATCTCGTTTATAATAATCGGAAGATTAATGACATTGTCGGCAACTTGAGAAGACTTTCCCACTGTGACGACAAAAAGATAAATTCTTTCAAGCTGAGTATGCAGCTGTCCAATCGATGATATTCTGATCAGCGGCTTTGAAGTTCCAAGCTGGCACTTGACTTCAACGGCTGTTTCACCTATGCAAAAATCCTGCGGTGCATCGAGGGGCCCCTGCCAGAATGACAATGCTTCCGAAACCTTATATCTTGGCAGAAGGTAGTCTTTCAGGAAAAGCAGCTCTCCAATTAGCCCCTTCTGTTCTAGCTCACTCAATATTCTCGCCCGATTTGTCTTCAGGAATAAGTGCCATCTTTCAAGACGTCGCATAATTACCGCCACGACCGACTCATCAGAACTGCATTCAATCGTAGCTTTAAGCAGATCAAGACAGAGTGAATGAAAAATATCCCAATCATCCCGGTTATTGACGCAGAGAATAAGCCTTGTCAGCTCATTGTCACCCACAACAGGCAACACAATATCAACTCCCTTGAGTTTAGGAATTTTTTCAGGGAATCTGACTTCTGCATCGCACTGGTACAGGAAGAGATAATCTCCCGAGATATCTCTTCCCCAGAAAAATTCATAAGGGTGTTCTGCGTCAGCCCGCCTGACGTTATAACTTGAAAGAGGAATTTTAATATCCCGCCAGGGGTTACTCATCTTCGTCACCCTCAAGATCATCATCGCCAAATTCGCTTTTCCACCATGTCGTATTCACTACATATTTGACTGGACTTGCCGTACAGATGCTCTTCGGAAAACTGATACCGTAGGCAACATCCCCTTTACAGATCGTGTCCCCAGTATTTTTTTCTATGATTTTAAGAAGATGTAACATCAACAGAGGACGAGATCTTACCTGTCTGTAATACTGGCCGGTAATTTTTTTGGGCTTATCTGGATTGCTTTCATAATTGTCTTCGGCTTTACCAATTTCTTTATCTGACAGGCCTTCCTTTTCGTCAACGCTCTGACCAACCCTTGCTTTCTCGCCGATAAAAATGCAGTTTCCCGGGAGATCTGATTTCTGTCCTGCTGATCTTTCCTGCCAGCCAATGACTATTCCTTTTACCGGCTCTTCACTGTCTTCTGGACCAGCCTTCGCCTTGTTGATTATTGCGACATCCCACAGCTTGAGTTCATCATTTTTTCGTCTTGTTATATACTCAGTAACAGGGCCTGTCTGGGTTCGGAGAGAAGCGGGGTGATTATTGAAGGCGTTGATAAACTCAAGCACTGTTTCGACCGGAACTTCTTTCCAGAGATAATTGCTGCTGTTCAACGTTTTTTCTGGTTGTTTATGTTTTAAAAGATTGGCCATAAGTACTGAAAAAACCTTTCTGTTGAGTTCCCTTTTTTCTCTTTCTCTGAAAAGTTTATCCGTTTCAATTAACCGTTCAGAAAGATTGATCATGCGATAAACTGTTTCACCAGAACGCATCTTGTTCCTTGCTGTAACGATCAGTGAATCTGGATGACTTCTGATTTTGAGTCCGAAATCCTTCGGGGTAAGGTTGGCCTGCTCCATTACCCTGAATTCTCCTCTGAGTTCTTCAGTTACCTCTGAAATATGCGCATACCAGCCTGCTGCAAGCTTTGGCATGTAAACCCTGCACAGGTCTTCATAGCCGGGCCGGTATCCAAACCAGCGCCCCATCTGCATCAGTGTGTCATACATAATTGAGTTACGGAGGAAATAGCTTACACTGAGCCCTTCCAAGGTGAGACCTCGTGAAAGACTGAACCCGCCAACTGCTATTACGTTCAACCCGTCCTGATTGTAACTCTCATAATCAAGCGTGTCATTGGATCTGCTGTTAATCTCTATCACCTTGACAGGGGAGGCGGCATCATTCAGAACAGACTGGATTTCTTCCCAGCTGAATTCGCCTGCGTTGAACTCACTATCCCATATTTGGTACAGCCTGTTCATAGTTTTGTTCTCAAGAGCCTTCTCGCTCGTAAGGTTATAATTGAACCGGATCTGTCGTTTCAGATCCTCCATATGCTCATGAATAAGATTTCTTATCTGACTTTGTACGCTCCCGCTGGCAGTTTCGGGTTTTGTAAACCTGGAGGCATTGACCAGCATTGAATTATGCCGGTTTACCTGGCCCCGCATAATCCTGAGCGCAATAACCAACACAAAAGTATCGGCAGCTTGATACATGCTGGGTGGAAGTTCGCTGATGACATAATCAATTTTGTGACGGATCGGGAGCAGGTTCTCAAATCGTCAATATATCGGACAGCATTGGTATCACTTTCCTCACCGAAAATTTTTTCTGCGCCGACATAATTTGACGGTGCATCAAGGCTGACAATGAAATCTCTTGGAAACAAATCATTGCCCAGCATATCTGCGTCAGTGTCCGGGTCTATGAAAATGTTGGCAAATGGCGTTGCGGTGTATCCAATATAACATCGTTTGTAAAAAAGATTCAAAATTGTTCTGATAAGACTGTTTATTTTTGTTGCTTCATCTGGATTCTTGCTGGTATTTATTGAAGCATTATCAGCTTCGTCATCAATCATCAGCATAGGATGATTCTCTATTCCTGCATCCCTGACAGTATTATTGACTTTCAGCCAGTCAATGAGATTTTCCAGAGTGTTTTTATTCTTCTTAACTACAAGAATTACCGGCACATTTACCGTATCAAGTCCCATCCCGAGCATGTTAGCAATATTTCTTCTGAAGTCAGTATTTGTGTTTGTCAGGGTTATTGGTATCCGGCCATGATCATATCTGCCGACTCCAATATAGTTATTCTGATTATCGGTTCTCAGCAGCCTTGAACTGTCTCTGCCCACAAACCCCTCATCGATCCTGGCCTGGGTCTGGCTCCTCAGATTGTTATGAATCCCTGCTATCACGATTATCAAGCGATAGCCTGCGTCTGCGGCTTTACAGATTAATCCCGTATAATTTGCTGTCTTGCCTGACTGGACATGGCCGACGACCAGCCCTTTTCTTTCCCAGCCCCCTTCTTTCGCCGGATTTTCAAGGAGTCCAAGTATCTTATCTGTAACTTGATCAAGTTTGGGGATCACTCTTAACCCGAATCCTTTCTGCTCAAGAAGTTTTCTGTATCGGTCCCAGTAAAAAGGATCAATTGAGCTTTTTGCCGCATCCAGCCATGGCGTGAATTCTTCCTTGAGAATTGCGCCAATGCTCATAGTCACATCGAACTGAGTTTCCAGAAATTTTATCAGATACTCTTTTTCCACAGAGGTTGTAACGCCTGCTGGAGGGTTCCGGCAAAATCTGTTTACGTTGTCTCTGATAAATTCACGCGTTACCGATGATTCTCTGGCCAGTAACGCAATCATCATGTCGCGCAGACTCTCTATATCACTCACTCTGTTGCTCCCTCGAAATCAGGTAATCAGAAACAATCTGTGAATAATTCCTGAAAGGTTCGGTCATTTCAAACTGCTTTATAATTTCATCAGCCTCTCCCCCTTGGCTTTCAGGCTTGTATAGAACAGATCGGCAAGTTCCAGCAGTTTTCCTTCCTCTATGGTGTTCTCTGCGATAGATTCCGGCGAACTTGACACATCCGAGTAAAATTGATCCACCGGGAACTGGTCTTCGATCAGTGTCAGAATGTCAAGAAAATGAGAACCGTTAATCTCGCTTTGTCGGTCAATATACTTCTTCAGAAAAGGATGCTCTCTATTGATAACGTACTTCACTTTTCCATGGCTGGCCTTCCTTATCCAGAGCGTATTAAGGCCCTGCCGTGTCAGCCTCCTCCCTCTGGTTGTATAAACCCTGCTAGAACTACCGGTAATTCTTTCAATAACCTTCTTAAGTCTCTGTCTTATGACCTCTGGTGGTTTAGCTCTTGATTTTTTTACATCTATAGCCCAGAGGTGATCAAGGTTGTTCTGGAGATCTATCTTTACCCTTGCAAGCTTTGTCAATTCCCTTTTCCTTGTAAGACTGAACCATGTTCCATAAATAAGAAGACGTGCATTCCTGTATACATAAAATCCCTGATTCTTCAGATAATCACCAGCAGAATAATGCTCATAATCAGCTGTACTGGTCTTACTGTGATGTGGCAGGATATATGGTTGGATATGTATTATTTCCCCAAGAAGCTCCAAGTCTTCACTGGGAAGACGTTGAGTAGCTGGGTGCAATGAGTTGAATGGATCAAAAGGCTTCAGTTTCTCGCCATTAATGAATATGGAAATTGTCTTTATGCCTGCCTCACCCTTCAGATAGCGATGAAAGACAAGCTCTAGATGCTTTCTGACACCATCCATTTTCTCATAAAGGTTGCTCTCGGTATTGTCGGATATTGTTTTATCTATGACGCGGTCCAGGTTTTCCCATACTACAAGTGTGCCTGAAGTGCCCAGAGTGTGGAACTCAGGGAAAAAACCTATCTGCTCCCTTGTAAGTCTTTTAAGAAGCCAGTCGTCGGTAGCAGCAACATGGTCAAGGTCCCAGCAACATCCGGATAGTTCCCCATTTTTCCTAGACACAACTGTCAGTCGGCGACATTGTGAAAAAGATGCTGTTTTCAGTCCAAGGCCGAAACGGCCAAGATCTATCTTATCACGATTTTCCAAGGGACTTGTGCTACCTGGGCGCATTGCATTGACAAGTTCGCCGGGGAGCATCCCATGCCCATCATCAATAATGGAAATATATGATGACGGACCATCCCATTTGAAAAAAAGGTCAATGCGACTTGCAGATGCAGCAATGCTGTTATCAATGATATCAGCAACAGATGCCTTCAGCGAATAACCTATATCGCGTAGAGACTCAATGAGAGATGACGCTTTCGGAGGTGTTCTGATGTCTTCCATGAAAAGTCTGCTCAAGTTCAGTTTTTCATATTATTCAGATTGGAGAAAGGCCGTGACTTTTCTCTTTAACTTCTCGATATTCTCAACCTCGCATTCCCAGATAACCAGAACTTTCCAATCAAGTTTCTCAAGTTTGAATCGGTTTTTTTTATCCCTGGCCTCATTCTCCAGGAATTTCCTCTGCCAGAATTCCTGTTTGGATTTCGGTTTATATGCAAATTTACATCCTTTATGACGATGCCAGAAACAGCCGTGAACAAAAATAACTGCTCTATACTTTTTGAAAACCATATCGGGCTTCCCGGGTAGACTTTTTTGATGCAATCTGTACCGGTATCCCATACTGTGCAGAAGCGATCTAACTATAAGTTCAGGCTTTGTATCCTTTCCCTTTATACGGGACATATTCCAACTGCGCCTTTCTTTTGATAGTGTATCCATCGCGCCAACACACTTCAGGAAATCTGTAAAAAAATATCGTAAACAACTTCAGCAATCTGATAAGCAAGCAATGGCGGAACGGCATTTCCCACCTGAACATACTGCTGCGTACGTGTGCCCTCAAAAAAGTAATTGTCCGGAAAAGTCTGCAATCTGGCAGCTTCCCGTACGGTCAGGCTGCGGCACTGCGCAGGATCGTAGTGAATGTAATAATGACCGTCTTTGGAAATATGGCTCATGATAGTAGTGGCCGGTTTTGATGCAAGCTGTACCCTGAAGCGATCGGAATAATTTCCAGACCGCTTTGCTTTATGCGCATTTTCATGCTCCGGCCACAGTTTTTCGGAAATTCGGGCAGGGTCGGAGACCTTTTATGAATCTCAGAAAAACAGGAAGCAAAAAGATATCTGTGCAGATCACTCGGCATATGGGATTTGGTTGTATGATTGCAAACACCTTTCAACCGGGGATCGTCATACCAGTTATTGCTATTTATCCCGTCAAATGGCAGAAATTCTTTTCCACGGTTATGTTCTGATGTTTTGCATAGCCCTGACAAAGCCATCTCTATATGAGACTGGATTTTTTTGCCGTAATCGTGACATATATCATCATAAAGTTTTATGTCGTCCACAATTTCCCAAACTCTTTCTTCCCAACGATCAAAAGTGTCTTTCTCACGTGAAAGCCCACTACGCAGCCTTGGTAAATCATCGAGAACGTTGGCGGTACTCACATAGTCACCCTTTGGTGACAGTGGCATTGGTGCTGCAACGGTCGTAATTTGTGGACACCGATCAGGATGACACGATGCCGATATTAAGGGATGCCGTATTTCTCGCTCATGATAAGAAAATCGGGCGGGAGAAAATCGAGGCTGAAAGGCGCCGCCAAGGTATAGATACCGGCTTCGCAAGGGAAGATATTTTATATTTGTAGCCGTTACTAACCATGTAGCCATCATCCTTCAAAGCTGCAAGAGGATCATTAAGATCTTCGAGGATATGGTCAAATATTCTGCTGCCGTTCACCTTGGCGGATAGGATACCCTTGACGTTTTCCATGACAAAAACAGGTGGCCAGTGCCTGGCTATAATCTTCAAATACTCTCGATAGAGAAAATGCCGGTTGTCCTTTTCCGGGACATAAAAATAGCTTTTTTCTCCCTTGTTTCTGGAGCGTCCCACCGTTGAATAAGCCTGGCACGGTGGCCCGCCGACCAAGACCGATTTTTGCGCTTGCCGAGAGCGGATTTTATTTTTGCGTGCGACCTTCGTTAGTTTATGTTGACCTTTTCAATATCTGGGTTCAGCCGGCCCATGCCTCCGGCTTTGCCCTCCCGGCTTCTTCTGGACAGGCAGCCAATAACTTCTCACGGGAAATTTCTTTTCTGAGATACGAATAATACTCTTCCGGAACCTGTTTACGGGGAAACTGCCTGAAAAAGCTCCTTAACTCAAGCGTGCTATGCGCATACCGATCCTTTTCAACGGAAAGACATATTCTGAACACATTCGCGCCTGCGTCATGAAAGGCTGAAAACCCCTCGGCCAAGCCGCCAGGGCCGGCAAAAAGATCGATCACCGGCATTCTGTGGCCAAAGTCGTATCTCATGTTTTCTTAAGCACAAACAATAGGCTCAGAGAAGCTATCTTTCCAAACAAAAATACCTGATTCCATCAAGATGATTGCTCTAAATGCCGCATACGTTCTTACGGCGCCAAGTTAAGAGGGCCGTGAATTTCTAAGAGAACGTCGTAGCCAGGCCAAGAAACGGATATACAGCCATGGGATATTGCCCCTTATTGTTATTAACGCCAGCCATAACCGAACCCAGAAAACAACGCGACGAAGGAGCGACGCTTTCTGGGGTCCGAGTTTATGCTATTGTTAACCATTGCTTTATAACACACGCTTAATTTCCTGATATTCCATATCACTGTCTTTCATATAAATATGCACTGCTTTGTGACAGTTTGGACATAACAATGCCAAATCTTCCGGTTTCACGATGTAGCGAGATGAGTACGTAGATATTGGAACTTTATGGTGGGCTTCAATGTACGAAGAGTTATTGTCAAATCTGGTGTATAGACCATCAGGCGGCCATCCTCATCGGTTGATCTGACACCTTGATTCCGTTTCTAAACTGAATGCCGGTAATAACCTCAGCCAACCGGCGGAACCCTTTGATTTTTTTCCATCTTTTTTCAGCAACCTGCAGCAACTTGAAAACCATGGTCAAGGTTGTATCCCGGGAACCGCAGTTCCGTGACCTTTGACTGCGCAGCCGCACAGTGGCAAAAGCCGACTCGATCGGATTGGTGGTTCGAATATGCACCCAATGTTCGGCCGGGAAATCGTAGAAGGCCAGCAGTTCTTCCCGATCCTTGGCCAAGCATTCCATGGCCTTGGAGTATTTGTGCTTAAAACGCTCCAGCATGCCGTCAAAGGCCCGATGTGCGTCCTCCTTGGTCTCGGCCATCCAGATATCATGCAGATCGGCCTTGGCTTTCGGCTGCACATGCTTGGGCATCTTGTTCAACACGTTGGCCGTCTTATGCACCCAGCACCGCTGCTGGCGGGTTTGCGGATAGACCTTGGCCAACGCGCCCCAAAACCCCAAGGCGCCGTCACCGACCGCCAATTCCGGGCCGACGTCAAGGCCACGGGATCGCAGGCCGCTGAGCAATTCGTACCAACTGTCATGTGATTCACGGTAGCCGTCTTCCACCGCCAGCAGTTCCTTGTGCCCCTGGTCGGTGACTCCGATGATCACCAGCAGACAAAGCTTGTCGTCCATCCTGACCTTGCTGTAGATACCGTCCGCCCACCAGTAGACGTAGCGGCTCGCCGTCAGTTTCCGTTGCCGCCATTCGGTATGCTCGGCCAGCCATTTAGCCTTGAGCCGGGAAATGGTGTTGGCCGACAACCCCTTGGCCTGATCACCGAGTAAAGCAGCAAGGGCCTCCTGGTAATCGCCGGTTGAAATCCCCCGGAGATAGAGCCAGGGCAGCAACTCCTCTATGCTACGGGCACGCTTGAGATAAGGTGGCAGTAGAGCGCTGCTGAATCGGTTGCCCTGGCCGCTGCGGTCTCGTACCTTGGGCACCCGGATGGCAACGTCGCCGATACCGGTCTGGACAGTCCGTTCAGGCAGATAACCGTTACGCACCAAGGCGGCCCGACCGTCAGGCAAGCTTGCCGGATGCTGGGCCAAGAAGACTTGCAGCTCCGCCTCCACAGCCTGGGCGATCAACTGGCGGGCACCGTCACGCAGCAAGTCCGTGAGTGGGTCCAGAGCATAGTTTCCTTGTTGTAAAAGAGCGGTTGGGGTAGACTTGACCATGGCGTATCCTCCTATGTTGGTTGTGATCGTGGTGGTGATCAATCAACCGGATGATACGCCATTTTGCTCAATTATCCCATACACCAGATTTGACTATAACCCATGTACGAAACACCATACCTATGTTGAAAATCTATGCCGCATATTTCACATACCAATGGCTTTAATTGTTTTGCTGCTTTAACTACATCCCTCCTTCGTTCTGCCATCAGGTGCGTTACATATCGCCGTCCACCTTCTTTAAACTGCTGATCATCTTGGGCTGATAATACTTCTTCAGGTTGATTCACACCACGATTCAGAACTACATATCTATCTTCAATCTCGACAACTGAAAACACCCCCTCGAATTCCCACCTCTCAGCGCATTCGGTAAAAAGAAGTATCGGATATAGGTGTTGCGGCTGCCCAATAAGTACCTTGTTTGCCTTTTCTTCAAATGAAACTACTGAATTTCTGGCCTTAAACGAATAATGGTAGGTTGCTTTTGATTCATCCGACCACCCATCTTCTTCATATGATCCAGGGCGGGTCTTGATTATTACAGCCTTCACCGCTGTCAACTGACCAACCCAATTAATTCCTTGCTGTGGTGTATTTCCTATCATGTAGTCATCGCCACCCCAAAAGTCAGATGACTCAACCTTCGAATACTGAATCAGATCAAACAGATTTCTCTTTGATACCGTGTCTCCGGCAGAAAGCAAAAATAGTTCTTGTGGCTTACTTAACTCCATGAGTTCTCCTGCTCACTCTCCTGAATGGCTAACGGAGCAGAGCGCGCTAGCGGTCTGCTCCATCGCTTCACATCACCGGCAGGAAAACGCAAAGCAAGGAACGAGCGGCGCATTTTGCTGTAGATGGATGTGCGATTGGGGTTATGTGTTCGTTAATTCGTGTACTCTGGGGTCTGTCGTTTTGGTCGATGGAATAACCGCAGGGGCCATGGCTTCTTGCTGCCGCGACTTATGTTTTTCATAAACCCAGTCAAATATTAAGGGGTTACCTTTCCTGTTTATATATATCTGATCTTGGATGGCTCGCGACCGACTTTTCAGTGTGGATACGTCTTCGCGTTTTTCAAACAGAGTGCCCCAGGATTCATTCACTAGATCTTTTAGAGTTGACAGTCGACTTATAGCTTTCTTGTTTTCAATCCACTGCCTTGACGAAAAGATAATTATCGGCAATGCTGGAGCAAGAACGACGAGAAAAAAAGTTTTCAACGTTAGCCCCTGATACAAACCTATCAAGATCAAAAACATCACTGACAGTAGACGGGATCGATGACCCATTAATTTTGAAAAATATTCACGCAATTCTGAATCCCAACAGAGATTAGATCTTTGGCAAATAATTGATACCGCCTCTATTGGTAAACTATCCAATTTAACAGAGTACCAGTTTCTAAATTCCGATAATTCTTCTTGGTTTTCTCTGATTCGGCGCGAGTATTTGCTTACATCCTCATGATCTGGCTGATTGCCAATCGAAATATAATTCCATGGCAAGCCTAGCAAAGATGTGTCAAACATCTCTTGTATCTTCGCTGCTTTCTCTTTCAGATTGTCAATAGCTGAAGTGAGTATCAAGACATCCAGTAAAGCCACAACAACGCCAACAAAAGCAGATACCCACGATATATCTAGTTGCTTGAATCCAATCAATTTTGAAATATCATTATCATTCAAAGCGAGTGCGGCTAGAGAGACCAGTATAATAAGCGGAAACACTGAAGCCCGAATTCGAATGGCAGCTCCTCGTCTTTCGCTTTCCTCTGCAGAGTTCTTTGGGCGGCGGAAGTGATTTAGCTGCCTGCGGCAAATTTTTGTTCTTGTTCTGGAGGGTTATCATGCCATATTTTGGAAAATCTTCCCCAAAGACATCTCTCCACTTATTGATAGAGCCTCTGTGATCTTCATCTGATTCTAATTGCCTAGCCGCTGTTACTTTGTAGTAATCGCTACTAGCTCTGTCCCGTATTTTGCTTTTTTCCTCCAACGACAAATTATTTATGTTGCCTTGTATTCCCTTAGGGTCGTCAACTACACCATAAACACTATCCCTTATGTGCATGAAAAGTTTTGGTATTTCCAAGTCTACGTATTCGCTCGCAGAGCTTGCTACGACAGAATCATAATAATCCAAAATCATATTTTCGATAAGATATGAACCCATAGATGGCATTGTTGCTCTTCTGTTCCAATACTTCAGAATACGAACGGCGTTTAGGACATTTCCATTGTGACGCTTATTTGTCGATTGCACTCTGACCCTGTCTTTTCTTGGGTCAGTTTTTTTCCAATCTCCATTGCCATCTGGAATCAGATAGTAGGTATTACCCAAATAATCCTCCGTAGTAAAGAAGCATGGCACGATGTCAAAGTTCCATTCATATGATGTTAGTTTTACTGTTGCCGCCTCTTGGTTACGATTAATTTCAGCTTTTTCGTACTGGGGAACGTTAGACAACAAGGAAACAAATTTATTGATAACTTTTCTGGAATTGAGAATATTTGTATTATCGTTGCAAAGATTTTTTAGAACAGTCGCATCATCGTTAACATTGATTTCAATTGAGTTACTTGACTCAGAGTAGTTACCGCCTTGGGCGTGCAAGCAAATCATGATATCGATGTCATCCAAAGGCCGCTTTTTGGTCTTTCTCGCAAAAGAACCGAAAAATATGTCCTTATCTGTATACACAGCAGGGAAATCGGCGTCTCTATCTGGAAAGGCATGTATCTGACCAACAAGCCAGTCTCTACTTGATATTGCTCTTTGAGAATCGGCCGCAGCAAGATTTACACAGTTTTTCTGAAATTCACTAAATGCAGAGAATACGGAAGTGGCCATGCTCAATCCCTTGTATTTTTCGAGTATTACACATAACCGCGGATTAGACAGAATTAGCTAAATATTGCGCCACACAAACTTCCGCCTATTGTCGAATATAACACAAAGCACAGAAAAGCCGTCAAAGGGGCATACCCTGAGCGGCTTGCGGTTTGTTCGCTGACTGGAAATCGGCCTAGTCATACCTCTCTCCCCCGACTTGACATTTTGGCTTATCTACGCATCTTTTCGAAGACGTTACTCAATTTCCCCGGTGGCTTCAAGTGGAAATGGTGCCTGATCACATTTTTATACGATCTATCAAGTAGCTGCATTGGTTACCATTACCTCAGCTATAAGATGCTGGCTTTGGCTGCTCTGCGCAAAACAGACTTCAAGGTGACCACAAAGAGCTATTAACTTATCTATCTTCTCGACGATTCGCACCAACTCCTTTGCCGGTGGTAATGGCACAAGAACATTTTGAAGAACTTCAAGGTTGATGTTTTTCTGGGCAGTTGAAGGCGCAAATTCTTCCAAATTTTTCTTGGCAGTCCTCAGAAAAAACTCAAAATATTCGTTTTCCAACCTGTCGTCAAATGGTGTGAAGCCAACAACACTATCGGGAAAGCAGGCATCGAATCCGAGGATTCCTGTATCACCGATATTTGCAGCTATGGTGATACAAAGAGTGCCTGCTTTCCATAACTTGCTCTGCTCGACACCGGCCTGGTTGTATAGGGCAGTGAAAGTCGTTATTTTCCTGTCAGCCCTTGCAACATCACCGGTTTGGACCAACGGCGTCTTTCCGCCAATGTAAAGGGAGGGATCATTGCGTGGTCTATGTTTGGATTTGCCCCTTGCCAGTTCACCAATATCAGGGAAACGGCACCACTCCCATCCATCTGGTAAGGTAAAAGGTTTTTCTTCTTCGGAAATTTCCGGTAACGGCTTTGTTTTCTTGATCTTGCCGGCCTTTACCAGCCGGTCTTTTTCTGCCGCTATTTTTTTCAGCAGGGCCGAGGCTGGTTCGTCGTTAGGGTCTTGGGGGACGAGGCGGCCCATGACGGCCAGTTGGAGGATGGTTTGTTTGAGGTGGTCGATGCTGGATTCGGTGGTGAACAGGGTGTCGAAGTGGGTTTGGAGGCGGGTCCAGTTGGCGGCCAGTTCGGTGGCGTCGGCGGAGCTGGTCAGGGTGTCGAGCAGGGTTTCGACGAGGGTTTCATGGGCGGCGAGTTGGTCGCTGGTCTGCTGCTCCAACCGGTCGCAGAGGGCCATGAGTTCATCGACTTTTTCGACGATGCGATGTTGTTCGGCCAGAGGGGGCAATGGAATCAAAATTTGGGCCAGAGAGCCTGCATTCAGGGTGTTCCCCTTGATTGCGCCTTTTGTGTTACCGGCAAGCGCCCGCGTGGGTAAGATTTTGAATAAATATTCTCGGACCACCCCGGCGTATGGGGCCAGCGAAATGATTGCTTCGTTGTGGTACAGCGGGATTTCATTTATCGAAACCTTGCCCACTGTCAGCTTGAAACTCATCAAAATTGTTCCAGGCTCGACAGGTTCTCCCTTGAAGACTTCTTTCGCGGCTTCGGTCGATATGTGCTTTGTAGTCTCGCGTATGATACCGAAATGCGCCATATCCGCGATGTTTGCCCAAGGGAACCCGTGCTTTTGGTCTGTCCAATATTCCGAATTTTTGGTTGAAGGGGTCTTTCCTGGGCCGTAGCTGGCTACCACCGGCAGTGTTGTCCACTCCCACCCCACCGGCAACCCAAACGGCTGCTCATCCTCCCCCACCGGCGGCAAAGGTTTGGGCTTTTTGATCTTGCCTTCCTTTACCAGGCGGGCTTTTTCTGCCGCTATCTTTTTCAGCAGGGTGGCGGCCGGTTCGTCCGCCGGGTCCTGGGGGACCAGTTTGCCGCGTACCGCCAGTTCCAGGATCAGTTCCCGCAGCTTTTTGATGCCGGTCAGCTCCGGTTGGCCGTTGCTGCCCCGGCCGTTGCCGCTTTTGCTGGTGACGGCGGTGGTCCAGAGGTCCAGGTTATCGGTGATCAGGCGGGGGGCGGTCATGGGGTGTTTTCCTGGCTTGGGGGGCCGGGTTGGCCGGGCTGGCGGTGCAGGGCTTCGGCCAGGATCTCCTTTAACTGGTCGCGGAGCTGTTGGATTTCGCTCTGCTGCTGGTGGTAGTGGGCCAGCAGTTGTTCCGGGTCGTGGTTTTGCTGCTCCGCGGCGTAGGGGTTCTTGATATCCAGGTTGTAGTTGCGGGCCTTGATCTGCTCCACCGGCACCTTCCAGGCCCGCTCGCTTTCCCGGCGGGCGGCGAAACCGTCGGCCTCTTCGCCCCACCAGTCGATTTCCGCCTGGAACTCGGCAAACTGCATGGGCTTGGTCTTGCTGTAGCTCTTGTAGCCCTCCGGGTAGGGGTGTTCGTAGTACCAGATCGCCTCGGTGGGGGCGCCCTTGGTGAAGAAGAGCAGGTTGGTCTTGATGCCGGTGTAGGGGTTGAAGACCCCGTTGGGCAGCCGCACGATGGTATGCAGGTGGCACTCGGCCAGCAGCTTCTCCTTCAGCCGGGTTTTCATCCCCTCGCCGAAGAGAAAGCCGTCCGGCAGGACCACGGCGGCCCGGCCCCGGGGCTTGAGCAGGTGGATAAAGAGGGTCAGGAAGAGATCGGCGGTTTCCCGGGTGCGGAAGGCCTGGGGGAAGTTTGTTTCGATGCCGTCTTCCTCCATGCCGCCGAAGGGCGGATTGGCAACAATCACCTCCACCCGCTCCTTGGGGCTCCAACTGATCAGGGGGCGGGACAGGGCGTTGTCGTGCTTGATGTGGTCCGGGTTTTCAATGCCGTGCAAAATCAGGTTGGTGACCGCCAGCAGGTGGGGCAGCGGCTTCTTTTCCACCCCCAGGATGCTGCGCTGCATAATCGCTTCATCCTGGGGGGTTTTTACGTAGTGTTGGCGCTTGTGCTCGATGGCGCAGGTCAGGAAGCCGCCGGTGCCGCAGGCCGGGTCCATTACCGTTTCGCGCAGCTTGGGGTCCACCCGGTTGACCATGAAGCGGGTGACCGCCCGGGGGGTGTAGAATTCGCCGGCGTTACCGGCACTTTGCAGGTCTTTGAGGATCTGCTCGTAGACTCCGCCCAGCTCGTGGCGCTCACCGGCCTTGTTGAAGTTGACCCCTTCCTGGAGCTTGTTGATCACCTGGCGCAGCAGGTGGCCGGACTTCATATAGTTGTAGGCGTCTTCAAAGACGCTGCGGATCACCACCCCCCGGTAGTCGTCGCCCTGGGGCTGGAGGTTTTGCAGGCCGGGGAAGAGGGAGTTGTCGATGAAGTTTTTCAGCTCCTCGCCGGTGATGCCCTCCGGGTCGGCGGCCCAGTTGCGCCAGCGCAGGGGTTCGGGGATGGGGGAGCGGTAGTGCTCGTCGAACATCTCCCATTCCACCTCCCGGTCATCGAAGATTTTCAGAAAGAGCATCCAGCCGAGCTGGCCGATACGCTGGGCGTCGCCGTCCACCCCGACGTCCTTGCGCATGATGTCCTGGATGGCTTTGATGGTGGTGCTGATTGCCATTGGTCATTTTCCATTGGTTAGAGGGACGCTTTTCATATGTTGGTCAATCACCGTCTCAATACCCTTTGGCAAGGCGTAGTGGGCCTTATTCTCTTGCCAGACGCGGCGCGTTTTGGCTGCTGTTGCACGGACGGCATCCAGGACAAGTTTTTTCGGCAAGCCCGCTTTTCCGGCCAGCTTTTCAAAAAGCCGCAGGTCGCAAAGCATCATCTCCTTTGTTTTGACGAATTTCAGAGCCAGCGTTTCGCCCGGCATGTAAGGCACGGTCGAAACCATGTCGTAAACCGGAGCCAGCTCGGGCACGCGGCCGTCCCGGTAGATGAACGACCAGTTCTTCAAATGCATGTCGCCGTTGCCGGTCAGGATGGTGTAAGCCAAACGGGCGATATAATCGCGCAGACCATCCTCCCCGGTCAGGGTCCAAACCATGCCGGCTATATTCTGAAAGCTCACGCCTTCGTATTTGTTATCGGGAAAGATGCCATAGACTTGGGCAAAGTCCTCGATGTGGAGGCGCAAGCCGCCCTCCGTCCGGTCAAAACGCTTGACGGCCAACGCCTGTGTGCCGCGCAACTTGCCGAAATCGGGCAGACCTGCAATTTCGGACAACGGCACTAGCCGGATCTCCGGCACCTTCAGGCCAATCTCGCCAGCCATGTGCATCATGGCATACTCGTTTTCCGGGACGTTGTCGTGGGTGAGCGACGGCAGTTTGACAATCCAGTTCCCTCCCATGCCGCCGGCCGGGATAGTCATGCCTCCGTGCCGTTCCATCAGCGCCGAGAATTTCAGTTGTACACCCGCCAGGGAAAAGCGCCAAGGCTGCCTGGATTCGGTTTTTGCGGCCAGGCTCTTTTCTTCGCTGCCCTTTGGCAATGAAGAGTCTGCCGCGGGTCTGGCAATCAACGCGCCCGGCAAATCTTCACCCAGCAGGTAAAGCAGGGCAAATTCGCGGTCTGGCTTGACGCCGCCGCGCGCCGCAAGATAATCCCGCCAATGCCCTTCTGGAAGCAGATTGGAGAAGAACGGCGGCGCCTTGACGCTATACGCCCTGGTATCGGTAAGAAGCGCTCCGTCGGCTGCAAGGTACGATTGGCTTAACACAGGGCGGCCCGGGTCGTTGATATAGGTTTCATCGAAAGTGAACAATATCCGCCCGTCCGGCAGCTCCGTTAATAAACCGGCCCGGGTGTCGTTCAGGAAAATGTCGAGCGCGGCCGTCATGACAATTCTTCCTTCTCGTCCCCGTCATCCATGTCGTCGGGCCGCCAGGCCGGTTGCGGGGCGCCTTGGTCGCCGGACAACAGCGACCGGACGGCGGGCGTCAAAGCACGCGGGACCAACACCGGCTCCAGATCCAGAAACCGCGCCATCTCCAGAAAGCTGGAAAGGCGCATATCGACCTTTCCCGCCTCGATTTGCGAGATGTGACTTTGCGGCAGACCCATTTTGGCCCCTAAAGCGCCTTGGGTCAGCCCCTTGGCTTTCCGCGCCGCTTGCAGCTTTTTGACGATATCATCCATCATTTTTATATGTTATCATGTATACCAGAGAAATAAAATATATTTTAGCATATAAAGCCGGCTTATAACCGGTCTAACGGGGGCCGTAGTCGTTCAGCGGCTCCCGGTCGCTGTAGATGGCCGACTCCAGTTCTTTTACCGCTTCGGTGTAGCCGCTTTTGCCGCCGAAGGCCGCCACCAGTTCCAGGGCCGAGCCCAGGCGGGTGAAGGGTTCCAGGTTGAGCACCTTGACATCCTCGATGGGTTCGATGCCGGCGTCGGCGTATTTGTCCAGCAGGGCGTCCAGCACCTGGCGGCCGGCGCCCTGGTATTTGCTGAAATAGTTTTGTTCTCTCACCTTTTCCGCCCGTTGGCGGCGGGTCAGTGGCGGGCGGTCGTAAACGATGTGGCAGATTACGTCGAAGGGGTCGGGTTCGTCGCCCAGCCGGTGGCCCAAGTCTTTGCTCAGCTCTTCCCAGAAGATGCCCTGTTCGGCCAGCTCCTCGATGATCGCCTGCTTGCGCTCGGCCCCGCGCCAGTGGCGGAGGAAGTCATCCAGCGAGGCGTACTGCTCCCGCACCTTCTGGCGGGTGTAGTCGCGCAGGCTTTCGGTGATCAACTTGCCGTCCGGCCCCAGATACTGCACCCGTTCGGCGATGACCTGCACCGGGACGTTGTCGATGACGTAGCGGGTGGGTTTGGGGGGTTCCGATTCCGGCGGCAGCGGGCCGCCGGGGGGGTGGTCGTCGCTTTGCCAGGAATTGGCGGTTTCGTCGTGGCTCTGGTTGGCGGCGTCGGCGGCCAGTTCATCTTGCAGCTGGGCCGCCAGTTCGTCCGGCAGTTGGGCGTCTGGTTGTTCATCTTCCGGGACCATGGGATCGCCGGGGTTGGGCAGGTACACCTGCACCGGGTCGCCGTCGAACTTGGGGTCGGCGAACAGTTCGGTGGCCTTCTTGAAGTCCATGATGGTGAACCAGTGTTTGTTGTAGTCGTCGTTGATCCGGGTGCCCCGGCCGATGATCTGCTTGAACTCGGTCATGGACTGGATGCGCTGGTCCAGGACGATCAGCTTGCAGGTCTGGACATCCACCCCGGTGCTCAGCAGCTTGCTGGTGGTGGCGATTACCGGGTAGGGTTGCTCGGGGTTGATGAAGTTGTCCAGCTCCGCCTTGCCCTCCTCTTCGTCGCCGGTGATCCGCATTACGTACTTGCGGTTTTCCAGCAGCCGCTCCGGGTTGAGGTTGACCAAGGCCTGGCGCATCCGTTCCGCGTGGTCGATATCTTCGCAGAAGATGATGGTTTTCTGCATGGGGTCGGTTTGGGCTAGCAACTCGCTGACCTTGGCCGCCACCGTGACCGTGCGCTGTTCCAGGACCAGGTTGCGGTCGAAATCCTTCTGGTTGTAAACGCGATCTTCGATCAGTTGGCCGTGCTTGTCGGTCTGGCCTTTGGTGGGGCGCCAGCCCTGGAGGTCTTTGTCCAGATCAAGCCGGATCACCTTGTAGGGGGCCAGAAAGCCGTCTTCGATGCCCTGTTTCAGGGAGTAGGTGTAAACCGGTTCGCCGAAGTAGTCGATATTGGAGACTTCTTTGGTCTCCTTGGGCGTGGCGGTCAGGCCGATCTGGGTGGCTGCGTTAAAGTATTCCAGGATCGCCCGCCAGGCGGAATCCGCCGCCGCGCTGCCCCGGTGGCACTCGTCGATTATCACCAGGTCGAAGAAGTCCGGCGAGAACTGTTTGTAGATGTTCTGTTCCTCTTCGCTGCCGGTGACCGCCTGGTAGAGCGAGAGGTAAATCTCGAAGGACTTGTCCACCGTGCGGTGGCTGACCTTGGTCATGGCCTGGCCGAAGGGTTTGAAGTCGTTGCTCTTGGTCTGGTCGATCAGGATGTTGCGGTCGGCCAGGAAGAGGATGCGCTTTTTGCGGCGGGCTTTCCACAGCCGCCAGATGATCTGGAAGGCGGTGTAGGTCTTGCCGGTGCCGGTGGCCATCACCAGCAGGATGCGGTTTTGGCCTTTGGCGACGGCCTCCACCGTGCGGTTGACGGCGTTGACCTGGTAGTAGCGGGGGGTGCGACCGGAGCCGTCGTCATAATATGGTTGTTCGACGATTTGCCGGCTGGCGGGGTCGGCCAGGCCGTGGTGGCGGCAGTAGAGTTCCCAGAGGGTTTGGGGGGCGGGGAATTCGTTCAGGGCCAGGGTGGTTTCGGTCTGGCCGCTTAAGCCGGTGCGGTCGTGGAAGAGAAAGCCCTCGCCGTTGCTGCTGAAGACAAAGGGCAGGTCCAGGGCCTCGGCGTAGGCCAGGGCCTGCTGCATGCCGGCGCCCAGGGAGTGGTTGTTGTCCTTGGCCTCGATCACGGCGATGGGCTGGTTCTTCTGAAAGCTCAGCAGATAATCGGCCCGCCGCTTTTGCCCCCGGGCATGGAGCCGCCCCCGCACAATAATCCGCCCGGCGGTAAAGGAGACCTCTTCCCGCACCTGGCTTTGCAAGTCCCACCCGGCCCGCTGAATGGCCGGGGTGATGAACTTGCTGCAGATGTCCCTTTCGCTGAGTTGTTTTTTCTCCGCTCCATCCATTCCAAACACTAAAATCCAACTTATTTGGAAATGCAAGAAGTAAGAAGGCGTCGGATAGCCACGCTGAATGTAACTCTGGCCCTGAACTCAAAGTGCTCAGGGAGCATCAAGGCGTGATCGCGCCGCTTCGTAAACCTTCCGCATCGTCAATTTCGACATCGATCAGGGGGCAAAAACCTTGCAGTTGACAGTCGCGCCGGCCAAGTGTACCCTATTCCTTGTACCCCTTCTTGATCAACCTTAAGAGGAAAGAAAAATGCAAAAAGTCAACGTCAAAGAGGCGCGTCGTGATATCAGTCGCTTACTGGATGAAGTTGCCGGCGGTGAGGAAATTGTGATCGTCAGGAGAGGTAAACCCGTCGCTCGCCTGCTGCAGGTTGAACAGCCTGCCGGCGAACCGGCGCGCTTCCCCGAGCACGCCGAGCTGCGAGCCCAGCTACCACCGCAAAAGCAAAGCAGCGCCGCCATGCTGCGGGAGTTGCGGGATGAACGCGGTTAATCACTATTTTGACACCAGCTCCCTGCTCCCCTATTATCGAACGGAACCAGCTACGGCGGCGATTCTGGGTTTACTGCGCCAATTACGGCCGCCGGTATTGATCAGCGACCTGACCAAAGTTGAACTGGCCTCTGCTATTGCTCGCTGGGTACGCATGGAAGAACTGAATGAATCCCAAGCCACCCTGCTGACAAACTCCATCGCCACTGATCTCGAGGCCGGACTTTTCAGGGTGCGACCACTGGCCACCAGGCATTATCGGCAAGCGGAAAAATGGCTTACCGCCCGGACCACCGCCCTCAGAACCCTGGACGCCCTGCACCTTGCCTGTTGCCACGCCGACCGAGCCGAACTGATCACCTGCGACCGCACCATGCACCAAGCCGCTCAAACCCTGGGTATTGCCAGCCAACTCATCCAAACATAGCCGGCTTGAGGGCTTATTCGCTTTTGGGAATGCAAGAGCCCCCCCAACCCCGCCACAAACAGAAAAACCACGCCGATGCCGGCCGTTTTGGGCTTGACAGAAACGGCTTTTGCTGCTAACTGCAGGGGCGCCTTTCCGCCGGGGAGGGCTCTATTGCCGCGGGCCGGCGAAGTTGTGGCCCGTTTTAGAAAAAACCAATGAGGTCTGACAATCAGCAATGGAAGAAGGCAGTAGTAGAATCACGCCCGTTTTTTCGCTATGGCCAGACATATTGCCAGTACCCGTTAGCCGGCATCCCGACGCCGACCCGCCCCGCTGAATTTTCCTGATCCCTGCGGCGGGCTCACCGTCGCCATTGCCGGCCAAACGGCATCTGGCGGCGATCTCAAGGAGGTGAGCCATGTCCAGGGAAAATATTTATCCCACCCTTAAAGAATATCTGAGCAACGGCGACGACGTTGGCCTGCTGGAGTTCTGCCAGCAGCTCCACGGCGCCGATCTGGCCACCGGCCTGGGCGAGGCCACGGCCGACGAGGCGGCCAAGGTGCTGGGGCTGCTGGAACCGGCGGTGGCCGCCGAGGTCTTAAGCCATTTCTCCGCCGAGTTTCAGCTGGCGGTCAGCCTGGAGATTCCCGATCCCGGCCTGGCGGAAATCATCAACCGGATGTCGGCCGACGACCGGGTCGATCTGATCAAGAACATCGATGAAGAGCGGCAGGAAAAACTGCTGCACATGATCGCCAAAAGCGAGCGGGAGGATATCCTCAGGCTGGGCTCCTACGAGGAAGGCACCGCCGGCTCCCTGACCACTTCCGACTACGCCGCCCTGCCGGCCGAAATCACGGTCCGCGAGGCGCTGGGTCGCTTGCGCCTGGTGGCGCCGGACAAGGAAACCATCTACTATATCTACGTGGTCGACCGCCGCCACCGGCTGCTGGGGCTGGTCTCCCTGCGGGATCTGATCCTCTCCCGCCCCGAATTGACCATCGAGCAGATCATGCATACCGATCCGGTTCGGGCCAAAGTGGACGAGGACCAGGAAGAGGTGGCGCAAAAGATACAGAAATACGATCTGCTGGCCATCCCGGTAACCAACGGCAACGAGACCCTGATCGGCATTATCACCCACGATGATATCCATGACGTGTTAGCCGGCGAGGCCACCGAGGACTTCCACCGTTTCGGCGCGGTCAGCCACCGGGAACCGGATTTCAACCTCAATATCAGCGAGGCCGGTTTTTGGGTCATGCTGCGTAAACGGCTGCCCTGGTTGCTGATCCTGGTCTTTATGAATATCTTTTCCGGGGCCGGGATTGCCTATTTTGAGACCACCATCGAGGCCATGGTGGCCCTGGTTTTCTTCCTGCCGCTGCTGATCGCCAGCGGCGGCAACGCCGGCTCCCAGTCGGCCACCCTGATGATCCGGGCCATGGCGGTGGGTGACGTGCAAAACAAGGACTGGTTCAGGTTGTTGGGCAAGGAGATCTCGGTGGCCCTGGCCATCGGTCTTATTCTGGGAGCGGCGGTCGCCTTGATCGGTGTTCTACGGGCCGGTCCGGAAGTGGCGGTGGTGGTCACCAGCGCCATGGTGCTGACCGTCCTTTTCGGCAGCCTGGTGGGCATGAGCCTGCCTTTTCTGCTGACCAGGCTGCGGCTGGACCCGGCCGCCGCCAGCGCCCCGCTGGTTACCTCCATCGCCGACATCGGCGGAGTCCTGATCTACTTATCCCTCGCCACCTGGTATCTCCGGGACCTGCTGGCCGGCTGAATGTAACCGTTCAGCAGCGCTGCCCTGGGTTTGCTTTGAGCTTGGCGGGAAAAGGATTTGGAGTTGACAAAAAAAGTGGCAGCCGCTACAAGATTTCTGTCACCTGCGGCCTGCGAACACGAGAAACAGCTGCCCGACGGTTCTTTTTTTTGCCAGGATGAACCGCTTTCACTATATCAGTCAGGAGTCTTGTCCATGGAGCCCATTATCCGGGTGCGCAATCTCTTCAAAATCTTCGGCCCCGACCCGCAAAAAGGGCAACAATTGCTGGCCGAAGGCCTGGACAAGGACGCCATTTTCGAGCGTACCGGTAACACCGTCGGGGTCCAGGACTGCAATCTCGATATTCAAGAGGGCGAGATTTTCGTGGTCATGGGCTTATCCGGTTCCGGCAAATCTACTCTGGTGCGGCTGCTCAACCGCCTGATCGAGCCCACCAGCGGCAGTGTCCAGATCCGGGATCGCGATATCACCGCCATGAGCCAGAAGGAGTTGATCAAACTACGCAGTGAAGATCTGGCCATGGTCTTCCAATCCTTTGCTTTGTTGCCCCATAAAACGGTGATCGACAACGCCGCCTTCGGCCTGGAAATCGCCGGCGTGGGCCGGGCCCAACGGCGGCAGCGCGCCCTGGAAGCCCTGGAGCAGGTGGGCCTGAAGGCTTACGCCCAAAGCTATCCCGACGAACTCTCCGGCGGCATGCAGCAGCGGGTCGGCCTGGCCCGGGCCCTGGCCACCGACCCGTCGATCATGCTGATGGACGAGGCCTTTTCGGCCCTTGATCCACTGATCCGCACCGAAGTCCAGGACCGGCTGCTGGAGTTGCAGAGTGAGCAACGCCGCACCGTGGTCTTTATCTCCCATGATCTGGACGAAGCCATCCGTATCGGCGACCGGATCGCCATCATGGAGGATGGCAAGGTGGTCCAGGTGGGTACCCCCAAGGAGATCATCACCGACCCGGCCGACGAATATGTCCGCTCGTTTTTCTACGGGGTGGATATCACCCAGGTCTTCCAGGCCCGGGACATCATGGCCACCGACGATATTCCGCAACTGGCCGAGGATGCCACCATCGGCCAGGCCCAGCAGCAGATAGCCGCCGTCCCCGGCAACGAGGCCGTCCAGGTCACCGCCGACGGCCGCTTCCTGGCGGTGGTCACCGCCAAGAGCTTAAGCGGCCACGATGCCAGCTCCCTGGTCAAGGAAGTGGCGGTCAAGGTGGAGCCGGTGCCCGAAGAGACCCCTCTGGCCGAGCTGCCGGGGCGGGCCGCCGCCAGCCCGGTACCGTTGCCGGTGGTGGACGCCGAGGGAGCTTTCCGCGGCCTGGTTCCCCTGCAACGGCTGGTGGAAGCCTTGGATCGTAACCGCACGGCCAGCGCCGCCAAAAAGAGAGGCCAATAAAATGGAAAATTTTATTAATATCCCGGTGGGCGACTGGATCGAACGCGGGGTCGACTGGATCCTCGACAACCTGGAACCGCTGCTGGACGCCATCGCCTGGGTGCTGGAGATTCTGACCGATTCGTTTGTCTCGGGGCTGCAGGCCATTCCGATTCCGTTGTTTGTTCTGCTCCTGGTGGCGCTTAGTTGGTGGCGGGTGAGCTGGCGTTTCGCGATTTTCGCCATACTCGCCATGGGGCTGATCATGGGCATGGATCTCTGGCCGGAGACCATCAAAACCCTGTCGCTGGTGCTGGCCTCGGCCCTGGCGGCCCTGATCGTCGGCTTGCCGGTGGGCGTGGCGATGTCCCGCAACGACACCGTGGAGGCCATTATCCGGCCGCTCCTGGATCTGATGCAGACCATGCCGCCTTTTGTCTACCTGATCCCAGCGGCGATCTTCTTCGGCCTGGGCACAGTGCCCGGGGCCATCGCCACCGTGGTCTTCTGCATGCCGCCGGTGGTACGGCTGACCAACCTCGGCATCCGCCAGGTCAACCGCGAACAGATCGAAGCCGGGTTGGCCTTTGGCTGTAATCGCCGCCAGTTGCTGACCAAAATCCAGTTGCCCATGGCCCTGCCGTCGATCATGGCCGGGGTCAACCAGACCATTATGCTGGCGCTGTCGATGGTGGTTATCGCCTCGATGATCGGCGCCGGCGGGCTGGGCAACACCGTACTCACCGGGATTCAGCGCCTCGATGTGGGACTGGGCTTTGAAGGCGGCCTGGGAGTGGTGATCCTGGCCATTTTGCTGGACCGGATCACCCAGAGCCTGGGGGTCAGCCACCGTTGACCGGCGGCCCGCGGACAGGGTAACCAAATAACCAAGGAGAGTGGTATTATGGAAAAAGGCAGCGGTTTTAGAAAAATTCTGACAGGAGCCATGGCCGGCGTCATGCTGGCCGCCATGCTGGTCGCAGCGCCGGTTCAGGCCGAGCCCATCAGGATCGGCTGGACGGCCTGGTCCGACGCCGAATTTGTCACCAGGCTGGCTCAGCGCCTTATCGAGGAAGAGATGGGCTATGAAGTCGAATTGATCCAGACCGATATCGCCCCCCAATACCAGGGGCTGGCCTCTGGCGATATCGATATGATGCTGATGTCCTGGCTGCCGAATACCCACGAGGATTACATGGATAAACTCGGCAACCGGATCGTCAACCTGGGGCCACTCTACGGTTACGCCCGCCTGGGCTGGGTGGTGCCCGACTACATCCCCGAAAGTAAACTGAGTTCCATCGAGGATCTGAAGAAAAAAGAGGTGCGGGATAAGCTCGACGACCGGATCACCGGCATCGACCCCGGCGCCGGCCTGACCCGGCTTTCCAAGGACGCCCTCGACACCTACGGGCTGGATGGCTACGAGCTGCAGATTTCCAGCGGCGCCGGCATGACTTCCGCCCTGGACCGGGCGATCCGCCGTGACGAGTGGATCGTGGTCACCGGCTGGAGCCCCCATTGGATGTTCGGCGCCTACGACCTGCGCTATATTGAAGACCCCCGGGGCGCCCTGGGCGGCCTGGAACGGATCCACGCCCTGACCCGCCAGGGTTTCCCGGAAGAGTACGTCGAGGTGACGATGATGATCACCCGCATGTACCTGGACCTGGAAGTCCTGGAAGAGGCGATGTTCTACGCCCAGGAAAATTCCTATGAGGAAGCGGTAACCCGCTTTATCAAAGACTATCCCCAGTATGTCGATTACTGGCTCAGTGGCCGGATTGACTGATAATTATCACCGCCGGGCTGGCTGAACCGCCCGGCGGTTTGCAATCATCTCGCCATTTAAAAAGGCCGGGTCGGCAACAAGTTGTCTGTTGCCGACCCGGCCTTTTTTTGAACTTGCAGCGGCGGCGGGTTATCACCTCTCCGGTCGTCGCCGGAAGTGTTGTGACTACAAACAGGCGCTAGAAATCAAAACGGGCGCCCAGCAGAAAGACCTCGCCGCCGCCGAAATCATTTAACCAGGTGCCGTCACCGCTGCCTCGCTCGGTGGTAATGGCCGCCGAGTCCTGTTCCCGGTAGTACTCCGCAAAGAATTTCAGGCGCTTATTGAACTGGTGATCAACCCCCAGGTGGAACACGGTCTCGCCATAATTCTCGACCTCGGCCAGCATTGCCTTATAGGTTTGCTGGCCCAGAGTATAGGCGGCGTACAGATTGACGGCGGTCTCGCCATCGGCGCCGTAGCCGGTATCATAATCGCTGTCATGCACTTCCAGTTTGGCCCCGATATAAAGCTGCTCCCAGTTATGCATCAGGGAAAGTCCCCATAAACGTTGGTCACTGCTTAAATGATCCAACCCTGCCGCCACGGTGGTATCGGCAGTGAGGTTGTAGCTGGCAGTGGCCTGGAAACGGTCCTTGCCGTCGTCATACCAGTATTCATTGTTAACGGCCCAGCCCAGGGCAAAAGAAAAGTCGTTAATGTCCGGGCTGTAATAACTGAAGGTCTGGCTTTCCCGAGAAGTACTGTAGGTGGCAAAGCCGCTGTAATAACTGTTGAACATATCCACCGGGTAGGCGATGGCGTTGTAATAGGGCGTCCACATTCTGCCAAAGGCAAGGGAGCCGAAATCACCCCGCAGGCCCGCCTTGGCAACCCGCACATCCTGATGGTGATTATAAGGGTCCTGGATCTCGCCATTGGCCAGATCCACCGGCAGTTCCAACTGGCCAAACAGGGTCAGGCCATGGTCCAGTTGATAATCGCCCTTCGCGCCGATCCGGGAGTAAGCGTCCCGGAAACCGGTGTAGGAATCCAGGGCGTCGCGGTCATCGGGCCGCACCGCCTCGCCCTGCAACCGGGCTGAACCGTAGAGCTCGAAGCTGTAACCCTCTGCCGCCACCAGTTCCATCGCCGGAGCACCGCTCACCCCCACCAGCAGTAGGGCTGTTGAACCGGCCAGCGTCGCCCACCACTTGTGCTTGCCCATAACACCACCTCCTTCCCCCAAAACAATTTTCCACAAATGGCCAACGGCTTATCCACAACTTTTCCACCCTCCACCGCCGGCTTTTCAACACACTTTTCAACACCCCATGCTAATGCCGCATCGTTTGGAGAAAATGCAGATGCCGCTCGTACTGTTCCAGGACATCGTTGATGACATAAGCCCGGCCCCAGTTCATGATGTCGTAATCCTGGCCGCCTTCCTTCAAATGAACCTCGGCCCGGTAATACTTGAGGGCCTCGACTCGGTCGGCACGGGTATCACGCAAGACCAGGGCCGGCGGTTCATAGGCGCGGGGCCGCACCGAATAATAGAAATCGATCTCGTCACCGTGCAGCACTTCCACCCAGACCCGGCCATCCTCGCCCTGGCCGGTGCGGACGTCAACCTGCTGCTCGCTCAATTCCGCGGTCACCGCTTCCAGGGCCGGCTTGACCACCGAATTGAGATACTGCAGGACTTCCTGTTTGCCGGGATGGTGAATCACGTTCCGCAAACGCTCCCGCCAGTTCAGGGCGGCATGGGGCCCCCGGGGCATCACCCGGGCCTCCTGCATACTGACCCGCTTGACCTCCTCGATGCGCAGGGCGCGCAGCAGACCCCAGGCCATCAGGATCATGATTATGGTGAAAGGCAGGGCGGTGGCGATGGTCGCGGTCTGCAGGGCGGCCAGCCCACCGGCCAGCAGCAGGGTCGCCGCCACCACTCCCTCGGTCACGGCCCAGAAGATCCGCTGCCAGACCGGGGTTTCGTCGTCATGGCCGCCGGAGGTCAGGATATCGACCACCAGCGAACCGGAATCCGAGGAGGTGACAAAGAAGGTGACCACCAGCAGGGTGGCGACCACCGCGGTCAGGCCGGAAAACGGCAGATATTCGAAGAACTTGAACAGGGCCACCGAGGTATCGGCGGCCACCGCCTCGGAAAGCTCGTTAATCCCCTGGACCATCACCATATGCAAGGCGGTGTCGCCAAAAAAGGTCATCCACATAAAGGTAAAACCCACCGGCACCAGCAGCACCCCGACCACGAATTCGCGGATGGTCCGCCCTTTGGAAACCCGGGCGATGAACATGCCGACAAAGGGCGCCCAGGCGATCCACCAGCCCCAGTAAAAAAGGGTCCAACCGCCGATCCAGTCGGTGGGTTCGTAGGCGTAAAGATTGAAGGTCATCTCAAAAACCGAGGAGATGTACATACCGGTATTCTGCACCAGGGTCTGGAGCAAAAAGACCGTCGGCCCGAAGAGCAGGACAAAGGCCAGCAGAAAGAAAGCCAGGAATATATTAAGCTCGGAGAGCCGGCGAATGCCGCTGTCCAGCCCCATGACCACCGAGATGGTGGCAAAGCTGGTGATAACGGCGATCAGCACCACCTGCACGCCGACGGTGGTGGGAACATCAAACAGATAATTAAGCCCGGAGTTGATCTGCACCACCCCCAGCCCCAGGGAGGTAGCCACCCCGAAAAGGGTACCCAGCACGGCGAAGATATCCACCGCGTGTCCGATGGGACCGTAAATCCGCTCGCCGATCAGGGGGTAGAGGGAGGAGCGGACGGTCAGCGGCAACCCCTGGCGAAAAGCGAAATAGGCCAACGAAAGGGCCACCACCGCGTAAATCGCCCAGGCGTGGACACCCCAGTGGAAAAAGGTAATCCGCATGGCCTGGCGGGCGGCGGCCACGGTTTCGGGGTCACCGGCCGGCGGGCTGACAAAATGCATCACCGGTTCGGCCACCGCGAAAAACATCAGGCCGATCCCCATACCCGCCGAAAAAAGCATGGCAAACCACGAAAGATAACTGTAATCGGGGGTGCTGTGGTCGCTGCCCAGTTTGACCCGGCCGAAATTGGAGACCGCCAGGGCGATGACAAAGACCAGGAAACCGGCCACCGCCAGAACGTAGAACCAGCCGACGGTGTCGATGATCCAGTTCTGGGTGGCATTGAAAACCGTGACTGCAAGATCGGTAGCCAGGGCCGCGAAAGCGGCAATAAACACAATCAAAACGGCGGAAATAATAAAAACCGGCGGATTGATCAGTATCCGGGGTTTAGCGCCCGACTCCACACGGGGTTCGCTCATATCTCTCCTCCCTTTTGGCAAAAGTTAATAAATGTTGAAAGATATCCCCTTTAGCGGACCAACCTAACAAAAAAACCATAAATGGCAAGCCTTTAATAAGAACAAGCGCAACCGTTAAGCAGTGCCCATAACCGTAAACTTAACAGGCCGTAACCAGCGGCCAGAAAAAAGTTGAAGTTAATGGCGGAAATGATACCCTCGGGGTTTTGTCAGTTGATAGTCACCAACCAACATTTATCCGCAAGAGGGTACAACCATGGATGAAACAACCATCAAGGAAGTGCTCAACGAAGAAAAGCTGACCGCCATCTTTCCAGCCGGGCGAGCCGACCAGTTTTTTGAGGCCCTGCTGGGCGACGCCGCCGAGGGCTCCTACGATATCAAACTGGCCCTGCACCGTTATAACCCCGCCGATAAGACCCTGGAGATGGCCCTGGAGTTGCATGAACGGCCCGGCAAATGCCTGGCCTGCAACCTGACCTACGGGCTGCCGGAGGTTTTTTCCCGGCATCCGATCATCGATGTCAAAGGGGTAGTGGAAGCGGTGGACCAGGCCCTGGGCGCTGACCTTTCCTGCCAGGACTGGCGGCTGGGACCCACCCGCGAGGCCGGCAAGGGGATGCACTATATCCCGCTGACCATCAAGTTGGCATAAAACGCCCACCGGGCATCGCCTCTTGGGCCCTACCGGTGTGCGCTTAGTCGGCGGCCGTCGGGTTGTTTAAGCGTTGAAAATAACGGCCCACCTCGTCGGGATGGTGGGCGTCGGAGCCGGCGGTGAGCGGTAGCTTGTAGGCGGCGGCCCGTTGCCGCAGGGCCGGGGCGGGGTAGGCCTGGGCGCGACGATGATCGAAGCCGGAGGTATTGACCTCAAGAGCCATACCCTTGGCGGCCATGGTCTTGAAGATATCATCGATGACCGGCTCTTGGCTGATGGCAGCCAAGGGAGCGGCCACCGCCGGATGGTGGCGCAAAGCCGCGTCGAGATGGCAAAGGACGGTGCCGGGCAGCGCTGCCACGGCGGCGGCCAGTAGTGCGAAATACTCCCGCAGGGTGCGCTCCACCCCGTAGTCGCTGAAGGCCGCCAGGGTTTCCCGGTTGTGGCTGAGCAGATTATAATGGCGACCGGCGATGGCCAGAAAATGGCAGGAGATCCCCACCCGCTGCCAGGAGGAGGCGGCCAGAAAATGCTTGATGGTCTCCACCTCGGCGGGGTTGTAACCCACCTCCACCCCCAGCCCGATCTCGATTTGCCCGCGGTAGAGTTCCTGCAGCCGCCGGCCTTCCCGTTGGTAAAAAACAAAATCCTGGGGATCTAGCCAGGTTCGCCGCCCGGCGTTGATCCCGGCCTCGAAGTGCTCCAGAAAACATAGTTTTTGCAAACCACGGTCGATGGCGGCCCGGACGTAGTCCTCCATGTTACCGGCGGCATGACAGCAAAGCGCGGTATGGACATGGCCGTCAAAACTGATATCAACACTGACGTCAAGCGGGTTGTCGGGCTGGCGGGATAACAAAACTCAGGCGTTGCCCCGGGGAAAGAAATGGATATAGCCGTCGATCTCGGAGGTGTCACAGATCTTGCCCATACCGAAATCGATATATTGTTCCAGTCCTTCCACCGGTACGGCAAAGGAGTCACCATCGGGCAGATGATAAACCACGGCCCGAACCTTGGACAAATCAATTTTCCGGGTGGAAATATTCATGGCTTAAAGCCTCGCGTATCGAGGTAAAAAAAACCGCCGGCTAGTTACAGCCGCCGGGGGAGCTGTCAACGCCTCTTAAAGTAACCACTATATCGGCTTTTACAAGGCGCGGAATTAACAAAAACACTTTACCGTTTGATTAAGACTTCGCGGGGCTTGGACCCGTCGGCCGGGCCGATGACCCCTTCCCGCTCCATGGCCTCGATCATCCGGGCGGCCCGGTTATAACCCACCCGCAACCGGCGCTGCACCATGGAGATCGACGCCTGGCCGGTCTCGGTCACCAGGGCCACCGCCTTGTCGTAATGTTCATCCTGGGTGGCATCGTCGCCATCCTCGTCGCTGTTTTCCGGCTCATTGGCGATCTCCAGCATCGAGGCATCGTACTCCGCCCCGCCCTGTTCTTTCAGGAAAGTAACCACCCGGGCGGTTTCGGCCTCGGAGATAAAGGCCCCGTGGATCCGCTGCAAGCGTGAAGAACCCGGCGGCATAAAGAGCATATCGCCGGCCCCCAGCAGGTGTTCGGCGCCGCTGCCGTCCAGGATGGTGCGGGAATCGATCTTGGAGGAGACCTTGAAGGACATCCGGGTCGGGAAGTTGGCCTTGATCAAGCCGGTGAGCACATCCACCGAGGGGCGCTGGGTGGCCAGGATCAAGTGCATGCCGGCGGCCCGGGCCATCTGGGCCAGCCGGGCGACGGCGTCCTCGACCTCGCGGGAGGAGACGATCAGCAGCACCGGCGACGCTCGCCGACCAGCTGCGATGACGATCAGCGGCAGTTTTTCCGCGGCTTCCTGGTTGTAACCGGCCAGGCTCTTGACCTTGGCCTCCTCCATCAGGTGATAGCGCCGTTCCATCTCCCGCACCGCCCATTGCAGGGCGCGGCTGGCCAGCTTGGGATCGACCACCACCGGATGCAGCAAATGGGGAATATTCTCGTAGCCGGACAACTCGATCCGCTTGGGGTCCACCAGCAGCAGCCGGACCTCATCGGGGGTGGCGTTGTAGAGGATGCTGCAGATAATGGCATTGACCGCCACGCTCTTGCCCGCCCCGGTAGCTCCGGCGATCAGCAGATGGGGCATTTTGGCCAGATCGGCCACCACCGGGTTCCCGACCACATCCATCCCCAGGCCGATGGTCAAGCGCGAATCGGTGCGCTGGAAACTCTCGTGGGCGAAGATATCCCGCACCGGCACGATCTGGCGGCGGGGGTTGGGGATCTCGATACCGATGGCCCCCTTGCCGGGCAGCGAACCGGCGATCCGCACACTCTCCACCTTCAGCCCCAGGGCCAGATCCTCGGTCAGCGAGGCGATGCGGTTGATCTTGACCCCCGGGGCCGGGGCGAATTCGTAGGTGGTAATCACCGGCCCCGGCGAAATCCCCACCACTTTGCCGACCACGTTGAAGTCGGCCAGCTTTTCCTCCAGTTGCTTGCTGACCTGGAGATAATATTCCTTGTCCGGCAGCTTCTCCCGATTGGGCAAGCGCTCCAGCAGGCTTAAAGGCGGCAGTTGATAAGCACCGGTGGTCTCCGGGGGGCGCAGTTGAAAATTCTCCTCCGGTGGCGGTGGCTGCTGCTTCTTCTTCTGCCGCCCCGTTTTTTTGGCGTTCTGCTGCTCCTCCTCGCTCTCCTGCTCCAGCAGCGCGATATCGGGATCAAAAAAGCTCACCGCCGGTATGGTGCCGCCGCTTTCCTGCATGGTAATCGCGGCCTTGTCCGACTTCTCGCCGGGCGCCCCCGGCAGACGCCGGCGCAGCCAGTGGCAGAGATCGCCCCCCCGGGCCAGCAGCCAACCCCGGGGCGCGGCGCTGAGTTGCCAGCAACGGCGACCGCCGGCGGCCAAACGGCCGGCGAAACGGTAGGGGGAAAACTCCAGGGTGAGCATCAGAGAAATCACAAAGATGGTCAGAAAAAAGAGCAAGGCGCCGGGGGTACCCAATACCAGCACGGCAATATCGGCAACCAGACCACCCAGAAAACCGTCCCGGGGGTAATCGTTACCAAAGAAGGTCAGCACCGCGCCGCCGTTGAGGCCGGCCAGGCTGCTGCCGGCCAGTAACAGGCCGGTGGTGCCCAGCAGGACCAAGGGCAGACGGCGGAAGGTAAACCCCGGAGAAAAGGCCTGGATGGAAACAATCAACAACAACAGCGGCAACAGAAAAGCGCTGATCCCCAGGAAATTAAGCACCAGCCCGGCGATCACGCCGCCCACCGCGCCGCCCCAGTTACCGCCCTCCCCCGCCAGTTGGGCGGTGCCTACCGCAAACGGGCCGGCGTTACCGGTCGCCGGCAACGAGTAACTGGCAAAGCAGGCCAGCAGAAACAGAGCCAGAAAAAGCCCGGCCACCGAAGCGATCTCCTGCCCCAGCCCCGGTAAATTGTGCTCCTTTTTGTCACTCATCGGCTCCTACGGCATCCAGGATTCCGTTGATAAAGGACGGGGAGTCATCGGCGCCGTAGCGTTTGGCCAACTCCACCGCCTCGTCGATGGCCACCCCGGCCGGCACTTCCTCGCGCCAGCGCATCTCGTAGACCGCGATCCGCATCAAATTGCGGTCGATATATGACATTCGGTCCAGCCGCCAGTTGGCGGCGGCGGCGCTGATGGCGGCGTCGATATTTTCGCCATGGGCTCCGATGCCGGTCAACAACTCCCGGGCATAGGGCAGCGCCCGGCGGCTGGCCTCGAAATTTTCACACAAGGCCGGTAAAGTGTCAAGGGCGTCAACCCCCAGCATTTCCCCCTGGTAAAGGGCCTGGAGGGCCAACTCCCGGGCCTTGCGGCGGGTTCCCACGGCCATCAGGAAAGCTTGCTTAACAGATCGACCATCTCCACGGCGGCGGCGGCGCATTCGGAACCCTTGTTGCCGGCCTTGGAACCGGCCCGTTCAATGGCCTGTTCAATGGTATCGGTGGTCAGGACTCCGAAGATCACCGGCAGGCCGCTCTCCATGCCCACCTGGGCGATTCCCTTGGCCGCCTCGTTGGCAACAAAATCAAAATGGGGAGTCGAGCCACGAATAATCACCCCCAGGCAGATCACCGCGTCATAGCGCCCACTGCCGGCCATTTTACCGGCCACCAGGGGCAATTCGTAAGCCCCCGGCACCCTCGCCACCTCGATATCCTGGGGCTCGGCCCCGGAGCGGGTAAGGGTATCGATAGCCCCTTCCAGCAGCTTCTCGGCGATAAAGGAGTTGAAACGGGAGATCACGATCCCGATTTTCTTACCCGTGGCCTGTAGATTACCTTCGATATATTTAACCATAGCTTGCTCTCCTTTTATTTTCCTGCCTACCCGGTAGGCCCAGCTGATCTCCCTGTCTGTCCATCATCAGCGAAAAGCCGACAACCATGCGGTGCTGCTAAGCAAGCGCCTCATGGTTCATTGCGGTTCATCTGGGCGGTGGCCTTACTGTAGGCCAGCCGCTCCAGCAGATGGCCCATCTTGTCCTTCTTGGTGGTCAGGTAAGTCACATTTTCCGGCTCGGCTTCCATTTCGATGGGCAAGCGGTCGGTCACCTGCAGATCGTAGCCCTCCAGGCCGATGATCTTCTTGGGGTTATTGGTCATCAGCCGCATCTTGCGAACCCCGAGATCGCGCAGAATCTGAGCGCCGATCCCGTAATCGCGCAGATCCGGCTTGAAACCGAGCTTGAGATTGGCCTCCACGGTATCCATCCCCTGATCCTGCAGGGCATAGGCCTTGAGTTTGTTGATCAGGCCGATCCCTCTCCCCTCCTGCTGCATATAGAGCAGTACCCCGCAACCCTCGCGATCGATCATCCGCAGGGCGTTAAAGAGCTGCCCGCCGCAATCGCAGCGCTTGGAGCCGAAGACATCACCGGTCAAGCAAGCGGAATGGACCCGGACCATGATTTCCTTGTCCGGGTCGATCTCGCCCTTGACCAGGGCGACATGCTCGAGATCATCAACCTCGTTGTCGTAGACAATGGCCTTAAATTCGCCGTGCATGGTGGGCAACTGGACCTCGGCAGCGCGATGGACCAGCTTGTCCTTGCGTACCCGATAGGCGACCAGATCGGCGATGGTGGCGATCTTGAGATCGTGCTTTTGCGCGAATTCCTGCAAATCCGGCATCCGGGCCATGGTGCCGTCATCCTTCATGATCTCGCAGATCACCCCGGCGGGGTTGAGCCCGGCAATCCGGGCCAGATCCACCGAACCTTCGGTCTGGCCGGTGCGTACCAGGACCCCACCCCTTTTGGCCCGCAGCGGAAAGATATGCCCGGGGCTGACCAGGTCTTCGGGCTTGGCCTCGGGGTTGACCGCCACCTGAATGGTCCGAGCCCGGTCGGCGGCAGAAATCCCGGTGGTGACCCCGGTACGGGCTTCGATACTGACCGTAAAGGCGGTCTCAAAAGGAGAGCGGTTATCCTGGACCATCATCGGCAACTGCAAACGCTCCAGTTGTTCCGGGGCCAGGGTCAGACAGATCAGCCCCCGGCCATGGGTGGCCATGAAATTGACCGCCTCCGGGGTCACCATCTCGGCGGCCATAAAGAGATCACCCTCGTTTTCCCGATCCTCGTCATCGACCAGGATAATCATCTTGCCGGCCTGGATATCCGCCACTACATCTTCAATGGGACTGATCATAATCATTATCTCCGTATTACCTAAAAACCCACTTTACTTTAAAAATCCATGGGCTGCCAGAAAAGCCGGATTTATCCTTGAATTGCCGGGCAAATCAGTTGCTTCTCCGGGCTCCTTGGCAGCCAGCAGTTTTTCCACGTATTTACCGATCAGATCAACCTCGAGATTGACCTGGCCGCCGGTCGCCAATTCCCCCAGGGTGGTGATTGCCAGGGTATGGGGAATGATCGACACCGTAAACCGCCGCTCATCGACCTCGTTGACGGTCAGACTGATGCCGTCGATGGTGATCGAGCCCTTGGCGATGATATAGCGGTCCAGACCCGGCGGCACCGCGAAACTAAACAGGGTAAAAGCGCCCTGGGGCTGGCGGGCCAGTACCTCGGCCACCGCGTCGACATGACCGCTGACCAGATGGCCGCCCAGCCGGTCGCTGAGCCTTAAGGCCCGCTCCAGATTGACCCGGCCGCCCACCGCCAACCGCCCGAGGTTGGTCCGCGCAAGGCTCTCCGGCGAGACATCGGCCAGAAAACGGTTACCTTTGAACCCACGGGCGGTGAGGCAGACCCCGTTAATGGCGATACTCTCCCCCTCCACCGGCTCAGCCAGGGGGAAGTCGGTCTCCAACCCCAGAGTAACACCGCCGCCGGCCGGCCGTTTCTCGTATATTTTCCCCTTACCCAGAATAATCCCGGTAAACATAATAACCAAACCCGTTCAAAAGAAGCCCCGCAGCATAATATCATCGCCCAGCCGCCGAGTGCTTACCTCCCGCAGCCGGGGGGCGTTATCCACCCGCTGGCAATTCAGGGGCGCCACCACCGGCAGACCATCGGCCCCGATCAACAGAGGAGCGACACAAAAGACCGCCTCGTCGGCCAGGTTCTGCCGCAGAAAGGAGCCGTGCACCCGGCCGCCGCCTTCCACCAGCAGTTGATTAACGCCGTGGGCGGCCAGTTCCCGCAGGACTTGCCACAGTTCAAGACCACCGGTGGCCGCCTCCCCGGCTTCGCCCGGCGTCCGTTCCACCCGCACGATCCGGGCTCCCGCCGCTTCCAGGGCGGCGGCCCGCTCGGCGGCGGCTTCAGGGGCGCAAAAAATCCAGGTGGCCGCCGCCGACTGCTGGCCCAGCATCCGGGCGGTGGGAGGAGTTTGCAATTGGCTGTCCAGAACCACCCGCAGCGGATCACGCCCCCGGCGGCCGCCCGGCAAGCGGGTGGTCAGGGAGGGATCATCGGCCAGGACGGTACCGCTGCCCACCAGGATGGCATCACTTTGCTGGCGCAGCCGGTGGGCCAAGCGCCGGGCCGGTGGGCCGGTGATCCACTGGCTATGGCCGGTGGCGGCGGCGATCCGGCCATCAAGGCTCACCGCCGCTTTCAGCAACACCCAGGGCCGACCGCAGGTTACCCGCTTGATAAAGGGGAGATTGAGCCGACGGCACTCCTCGGCCAGCACCCCGCCAACCACCTCCAACCCCGCCGCTTCCAGCCGCTCGGCCCCGCCGCGAGCCACCTCATGGGGGTCGGCCAGGCCGTATACCACCCGCCGGATACCGGCGGCGATGATGGTTTCACTGCAAGGCGGGGTACGGCCGTGATGGTTGCAAGGTTCCAGGGTAACATAGATGGTGGCGCCGGCGGCGGCGGCGCCGGCGGCCCGCAGGGCTTCGGCCTCGGCATGGGGCTGCCCTACCCGGCGATGCCAGCCCTTGCTCACCACCCGGTCATCCTTGACCACCACCGCGCCCACGCAAGGATTGGGAGCGGTTTTACCGATCCCCTTGCGGGCTTCGGTCAGGGCCAAGCGCATATAAGTCCGATCGGCGGCCGTCAATCCTCAATCCTGATTTTCCCGGGAGGTGGCCGCCAGCATCCCCTTAAGCTCCCGCATAAATTCATTCAAATCCTTGAACTGGCGGTAAACCGAGGCGAAACGGACATAGGCCACCTCATCGAGCTGGCGCAGGCCTTCCATCACCTTTTCGCCCACCGCCCCCACCGGGATCTCCCGTTCTCCCAGATCCTGCAGCTCCCGTTCCAGGTTATCGACGAACTCTTCGATCTGCTCAACGCTTACCGGCCGTTTTTCGCAGGCCTTTTTAATCCCTTCAACAACCTTGTGACGATCCCAGGCCTCCCGCCGGCCATCCTTTTTGACCAGCATCGGCAGGGCCACTTCCACCCGTTCGTAGGTGGTGAAACGCTGGCGGCAGGATTCGCACATCCGACGGCGGCGGGTGATGGTATAATCCTTGTTGAGCCGGGAATCCACCACCCGGTTTTCCAACCGGCTGCAATAGGGGCATTTCATGGCTCAATTTCCTCGTAACCGACTTTAACCAGTGGCACTTCCGCTTCGGCCAGCATCGCCGCCGCCATGGAGTCGGGATAACCCTCCCGATAATAGATGCGGGTGACGGCGGCGTTGATCAACATCTTGCTGCAGATAGAACAAGGCATGTTGGTGCAGTAAAGTACGGTGCCCTTGAGGCTGACGCCATGCAGGGCGGCCTGGATAATGGCGTTCTGTTCGGCGTGCAGCCCCCGGCAGAGTTCATGCCGCTCGCCGGAGGGCACTCCCAGCTGCTGGCGCAGACAACCGACCTCCACGCAATGGCGGATATGGCTGGGAGCGCCGTTATAACCGGTGGCCACGATCCGCCGCTCACGGACCAGCACCGCCCCCACCCGGCGCCGCACACAGGTGGCCCGCTGGGCCACCAGATCGGTAATCGCCATGAAATATTCGTCCCACGAAGGCCGCTGGGTCGGGGCTTGCATAAAGCGCCCTATACCACCCCGTCCTGCATCCCAGGGTAGATCGGGAAACGGTCGCACAGGGTGCGCACCTCCTGGCGGATGGCGGCCAGTTCGGCTTGCCGGCCGGCCCCTTCGACGGTGGCCAGGGCCCGATCCATCCAGGCGGCGATCTGTTCCATCTCCGGCTCCTTGAGCCCCCGGGTGGTAACCGCCGGGGTGCCGACGCGGATACCGCTGGTGACAAAGCGCTTGGCGGTATCAAAGGGAATGGCGTTCTTATTGACCGTGATGCCGGCCTTTTCCAACAGATCATCGGCCTCCTTCCCGGTGATCTGCTTGGGGGTCAGATCCACCAGCAGCAGATGGTTGTCGCTGCCGCCGGAGACCAGGCGAAAACCGCGGGCCACCAGGGCTTCACCCAAGGCCCGGGTGTTCTTGACCACCTGGATCATGTCGGCCTTGAATTTATCTTCCATGGCCTCGCGGAAGGCCACCGCCTTGGCGGCGATCACGTGGACCAGGGGGCCGCCCTGGATGCCGGGAAAGATCTTGCTGTTGAGCATCTTGCCATAATCCTGGCGGGCCAGGATCAAGCCGCCCCGGGGGCCGCGCAGGGTCTTGTGGGTGGTGGTGGTGACAAAATCGGCATGGGGTACCGGCGAGGGGTGCACCCCGGCGGCCACCAGCCCGGCGATATGGGCCATATCCACCATGTAATAGGCCCCGATCTTATCGGCGATTTTTCGTAGAGCGGCGAAATCGATCTCCCGGGGGTAGGCGCTGGCGCCGGCGACAATCATCTTGGGGCGATGCTCCAGGGCCAGCCGTTCCACCTCGGCCATATCAATCCGCTCGCTTTGCCGATCCACCCCGTAGGACTCGAAATGGTAGAGCTGGCCGGAGAAGTTGACGCTGCTGCCATGGGTAAGGTGGCCACCGTGGGCCAGATCCATCCCCAGCACCATATCGCCGGGCTGCAAGCAGGCGAAGTAGACCGCCATATTGGCCTGGCTGCCGGAGTGGGCCTGGACGTTGGCGTATTCGGCCCCAAACAGCTCCAGGGCCCGATTAATCGCCAACTCCTCGATGACATCGGCGTATTCGCAGCCGCCGTAATAACGTTTGCCGGGATATCCTTCCGCGTACTTGTTGGTGAAGACCGACCCCTGGGCCTCAAGCACCGCTTCACTGACGATATTCTCCGAGGCGATCATCTCCAACTGATGGTACTGGCGATCAAACTCCCCACAAATGGCACGATAGACTTCCGGATCACTGCTGGCTAAATAAGACACGGGCTTTTCCTTCCAGGCTTAATTTTATAAAAGGTTAACATTCACCTCGATCCACGCGGTCCTAAGAAAACATGGTGATACGTTGCAGATGCCGCCCGCCGGCAAATTCGCCGGCCAGCCAGACATCGACAATGGCGGCGGCCAGGCCGGGGCCGATCACCCGGGCACCCAGACAGAGGACGTTGGCATCGTTGTGCTCCCGGCTCATCCGGGCGGAAAAAGGCTCATGACAAAGGGCGGCCCGGATGGCGGTATACCGGTTGGCGGCCATGGACATGCCAATCCCGGTGCCGCAAATCAGGATCCCGCGCTGACAGGCGCCATCGGCCACCAACCGGCAGAGCCTGCTGGCGATCTCGGGATAATCGACGGAAGTCTCGTCCATCACCCCGCAATCCTCGATCTCGCAGGAGGCCGCCCGCAAGCGCTGGGCCACCGTCTCCTTGAGGGCGAAACCGCCATGATCACAACCCAGAGCCACCTTCATAGCTACGCCTCGTACCGCTTCATGATAATCACCGCGTTGGTGCCGCCAAAACCAAAGGAGTTGGACATCACCGTCCGGATCTCCATTTGGCGGCTCTGGTTGGGGACATAATCGAGATCACAGGCCGGATCGGGATTATCGTAATTGATGGTCGGCGGCGCGATCTGATCACGGATGGCCAGGGCGGTGATCACCGCCTCGATACCGCCGGCCCCGCCCAACAGATGACCGGTCATCGACTTGGTGGAGCTGATCGCCAAACGACTGGCGTGTGCCCCGAAAACTTCCTTGAGAGCCCGGGTCTCGACCACGTCATTAAGCGGGGTCGAGGTGCCGTGGGCGTTGACATAATCGACCTCGCCGGGGGACATCCCGGCATCGGCCAGGGCGTTGCGCATACTGAGCACCGCTCCGGCTCCGTCCTCGGGAGGAGCCGCGATATGGTAGGCATCCCCGGAAAGGCCGTAGCCCGCCATTTCGGCATAGATCGGCGCGCCCCGTTGCCGGGCACTCTCCAATTCCTCGAGCATTAGGATCCCCCCTCCTTCCCCGATTATGAAGCCGTCCCGCTCCCGGTCAAAGGGGCGGGAAGCGGCGGCGGGATCGTCATTGCGGGTGGACAGGGCCTTCATGGCATGAAAGCCGCTGAAACCCATGGGGCAGATCACCGATTCACTGCCGCCGGTCAACGCCGCGTCACATTCGCCATAGACGATGGAGCGGAAGGCCTCACCCACCGCGTGGGTTCCGGCGGCGCAGGCGGTGGTCAGTGACAGATTGGGGCCCTTGGTGCCCAGGAAAATGGAGATCTGACCGGCCCCCATATTGGGGATCACCATCGGAATAAAGAAGGGAGTGATCCGCCGCTCACCTTTATCATGCAGGATCTGGATATACTTTTCAATGGTGGGCAGGCCGCCCATCCCGCAACCGACGATGCTGCCAACCCGAGGGGCATTGTCGGCGGTGATAACCAAACCCGAATCCGTCAGGGCCTCACGGGCGGCGGCCACCGCGTACTGGACAAAGAGCTCCAGGTTGCGGGACTCCTTGGGGGCAAAAAAGTCTTCGGGCTTGAAATCCTTGACCTCGGCGGCGATCCGTACCGCCTGGCCGGAGGCGTCATAGCGCTCGATGGGCGCCACCCCGCAGCGGCCGGCGCAAAGGCCTTCCCAACTCTTGGCCACGCCCGTCCCCAGCGGAGTAATCAGGCCGGCCCCGGTTACCACGACTCGTCTCTTCAAGGTAGACTCTCTCCCAATACTGGCTTGAATTGCGGCCAATGACCAATTTTACTCGGCAATCTGCTTGATATGGTCGATGGCGTCCTGCACGGTGGTGATCTTCTCGGCCACCTCGTCGGCGATCTCGATATCAAAGGCCTCTTCCATGGCCATGATCAACTCCACCAGATCCAGGGAATCGGCCCCCAGATCGTCGATAAAGGAGGCCTTGGGGACCACCTTATCCTTGTCCACGCTCAACTGCTCGGCAATGATATCAATCAGTTTCTGCTCTACCGCCATGATTATTCTCCTTGTTTGGTTGGTTGATGCGGTGCTGCTGAACGGTTACAAATATATCAGCCCATATAGAGGCCGCCATTGACATGGATAAACTGGCCGGTGACGTAACGGGCCTCCTCGGAAACCAGATAGGCCACCGCAGCGGCCACGTCCTCGGCTTCTCCCAAAGTACCGAGGGGAATTTCGGCCTTGAGCTGCTCGCTGATCTCGGCGGGCAAATCGCGGGTCATATCAGTGACGATATAACCCGGCGCCACCCCATTGACCGTGATCTGGCGGGGCGCCAGTTCCCGGGCCGCCGAGCGGGTCATACCGATCATCCCGGACTTGGCGGCGGCATAGTTGAGTTGCCCGGCGTTACCGGCAAAGCCGATCACCGAAGAGATATTGACGATCCGACCCCAGCGCTGCTTCATCATCGCCCGGCTCACCGCCTTCAGGCAGGTGAAAGCCCCCTTGAGATTGGTGTCCAGCACCTCATCCCACTGGGCTTCCTTCATCTTGACCATCAACCCATCCCGGGTGATGCCGGCGTTATTGACCAGGATATCAACCCGGCCATGATCGGCCAGAATCTCCTTGAAGGCCGCTTCGGTGACCGTCGTTTCGGCCACGTTGAAGGCCCGGGCTTCGGCCCGGCCGCCGGCGGCCCGGATTTCATCGGCCACCACCTCGGCCGCCTCCGGCCGGCTGACATAATTGACCACCACCAGAGCGCCCATGGCCGCCAGACGCTGACAGACCGCCCGGCCAATGCCCCGGCTGCCGCCGGTAACCACCGCCACTTTGTTCTGCAAACTCATGCTCACCTCGCTTACCTGTTGTCCGGCCCAACCAGCGCTTACCACCTGAGCAGGGAAGCACCCCAGGTAAAACCGCCGCCAAAGGCACAAAGCAATACCAGATCGCCTGGCGCCAACCGTCCCTCCCGATTGGCCTCATCCAAGGCGATGGGAATAGTGGCGGCGGATGTATTACCATATTTGTCCACGTTAACATAGACTTTTTCCGGTCCCAGGGCCAGATGCTCGGCCAGGCTCTGGATGATCCGGATATTGGCCTGATGGGGCACCACCAACTGCAAATCGGCGGCGGAATGGCCGGTGGCGGCCAACACCCGGCCGACGGCATCGGTCATGGCCCGCACCGCGTGACGGAAGACCTCGCGACCGGACATTTTGATGCAGGCAGTGGTCTCCCGGTTGGCCTGCAACTCGGCGTTGCGTTTCGGCGCCCCTTCCAGGTGCAACAGCTCCCAGAGCGAACCATCGGCGAAAAGAGTGGCGGCCAGGTAGCCCGGCCCGTCGTCCGCTTGCTCACCGCCGGCGCCGGTAACCACGCAGGCCCCGGCCCCGTCGCCAAAGAGCACACAGGTGTTACGATCCTGCCAGTCCACCCGGGTAGAAAGGGTTTCAGCCCCGATTACCAGGATTTTCCACTCCGGCTGGCAACGGATATATTTGTCCGCCAAGTCAAGGGCGTAGAGAAATCCGGAGCAGGCGGCGTTGAGATCAAAAGCGAAGGCCCCGGCCGCCCCCAGCTCCCGTTGCACCAGACAGGCGCAGGAAGGCATGGTCATATCGGGGGTAATGGTGCCAACCACGATCATATTCAGTTCGGTCGCCGCCACCCCGGCCATGGCCAGGGCGTTACGGGCGGCGGCGGCGGCCAGCCGGGAGGTCTCTTCACCCAAACCGGCGATGCGCCGGGTCTTTATGCCGGTACGGGCGGTAATCCAAGCATCGGAGGTCTCCACCATCTGTTCCAGGTCGAGATTACTGACCACCCGCCGGGGCAGGGCCGAGCCGGTACCGATAATCCGCAAACCCCGCCCCGGAAGCGAGACCGAAGGCGTATTTGCCGGTTGGTGACTGACGGACATCAGACGGTGTCCTCGCCGGTCGCGTTCGCTGGCCGCTCCGGCTTGTCGCCGGCGGCCGCTTCGGCGGCCTCCGCCTGCTTACCCAGAAAGCCGTCGGCGGCCAACAGATCAACAATATGGTCGTTGACCCGGTTACGGGCCATCTCCGCCGCCGCCCGGATGGCGTTTTTGATCGCCACCCGGCTGGAGCGGCCGTGGCAGACCACGCCGATCCCCTGCAGACCCAATAATGGGGCCCCGCCATACTCGGCGTAATCCACCCGCCGCCGAAAGGCATCAAAAGCGCCCCGGGCCAGCAAATAACCGAGCTTGGCCATCCGGCGCTGCTTGATTTCCTCGCCCAGCATGGAGATCACCACCTCGGCCAACCCTTCGCTAAGTTTTAGGCAGATATTGCCGACAAAACCATCACAGACGATAACATCGATATTACCGCGAAAGGTCTCCCGACCTTCGATATTACCGATATAATTAAGGGAGCTTTGCTTGAAAAGCTGATGGGACTTGCGGACCAGAACATTGCCCTTGCCGATCTCCTCACCGATACTGAGCAGACCGATCCGAGGGTGATCGATATTGTACAACACCCGGAAGAAAGCGGCGGCCATCACCCCGAATTCAAAGAGATGGCGGGGACGGCAATCGACATTGGCCCCCACATCCATCATCACCACCGGCCCCTTGAGAGTGGGAAAGGCACTGGCGATCCCGGGCCGGGAAATCCCTTCCAGGCGGCCCAGGTACTTGAGGGCGGCGGCCATGGTAGCCCCGGAGTTGCCGGCAGAGACCACGCCCGCCACCCGGCCCTCCCGATGCAGGGCGAAAGCGCGCATGATGGAGGAGTCCTTTTTTCGACGGATCGCCTCGAAAGGCGACTCATCCATGCCGATCACCTGCTCGGCATGCACCACCTCCAGACGAGCCGCCTCGGCGGTGGAGCAACCGGAGGCGGCAACACTCTGCCGGAGCCGCTTTTCATCACCGAGCAGGGTTACCGTTACCCCTTCGTGGCGTACCGCCAGTACCGCGCCGGCCACCAATTCATCGGGGCCCAGGTCGCCACCCATGGCATCCAGGGCAATGCGCAGCTCGTCGGCCATGGCCGGGTGATTACTCTTCGTCCAGCTTGATCACCGAACGCCCCCGGTAGGAACCACAGCCGGGACAGAGACGGTGGGGCAGCTTGGGTTCGCCGCATTCGGGACACTTGGCCACCGAGCGGCTGGCCAGGGCGTCATGGGCCCGCCGAATTCGAGTGCGGGCGTGGGAATGTCTTCTTTTAGGCAAGGCCATGGTGGCAACCTCCAATGGTTAAGCAGTTATCTTATTCCGTTTTAAGTTTTTTCAGAACAGCAAAGGGTGATTCCGGCTTTTCCCCGCCACAATCACAACTAAGATGATTCAAATCAACCCCGCAACGCGGGCACAACCCCCGGCAATCGGGGTGACAGAGACGCTTGTCCGGCAACAGCAGATAAAGCTGCTGACGCAACAACTCGTCCACCTCGACCACTTCTTCGGCCAGATAGACAATATCCATTTCGTCTTCCGGGCAGCAATATTCACTCCCGGCTGCCGGCAAAGCCGCCGCGGCAAGCACTTCCAGCCGACAATGGAAGGTACCGGCCAGCTCGACGGCGGTGGACTCCAGGCAACGATCACAAGGCAACAGCACCGTCACCGCCAGACTGCCGACCATAACTACCCGGCCATGCTCCCAACCCAACCGGGCGGTGGCCCGAAGATCACCGCGGCGGCCCAACTCCTGGTCGGGGAACCACGCCAGAGCTGATAAGTCGAGCTCCAGACCGGCGGCGGGAATTTCACTGAATCTTATACGCATGGACACTACAGCCGTAGAACGGTTGCCCCAAAACCGACAACTTGTCGAGTTAAGCGGCGGGATTACCAAAACCCGCAACTATAGACTACCCTGCCGATCTGTCAAGGAGTTTTGCCACCACTCTCGGCGGCGGCGGGTTGGGCGGCCAGGGGACCGGCATAAACGGCCAGCAGCCAGGAAGGCAGGAAGACCAGCGGCACAAAATTGAAACTGTAGAGACGAAACTCCATGGCTAAAGTAGGCTCCACCACTCGCTGCTCAATGAGCAAAAGGCTTAACGGCAGGCTGACCAGCCCCGAAAAGACCAGGGAAAATCCCAGGATACAAATAAAAAAAAGCAGAAAGCCGGCGGTGAACCCGGGCAACACCGTCCGCAGCCTACCGGCCAGCGGCGCCAACAGTCGTTCCCCGCCGGCCGTCAGCACCCCCAACAGGGCCCCCAACGGCAAAGCGGTCAGGGGCATCAACAAAGAAGGTCCCAGCCGGAGGTCCCGGCTGCAAACAAAGTTAACGGTCAGCAGGAAGATCAGCACACCATACAGCAGGGCCAAACGAAACGGCCGACCGGCGGGCAGCCTCAGAGTATCCACGCCAGCCGCTCCCCGGCGGCGTGCAGCCGTCGTCGCAGCACCTTGAGCGCCCTGGCCTGCAACTCCAGGAGCAGGGCCGGATCCTCGGCGCCCAGGGCGCCTAGTTCCGAACGCTTGATCACCAGCAGCCGGCTGTCCTGGTCGGCCACCACCGTGGTCCGGTGCTGCTCATCGGCCAGCAGGGCCCCCTCCCCGACCAGGCCGCCGGCTTCAATGGCGGCCAGCAGAATAAACCGCCCGGGAAACATGGATTCGGTCTTAACCACCAGTTTGCCGTTTAAAACCACCCCCAGCCAATCTACTTCCTGGCCGGCGGCAAACAGGGTCGCGCCGGCGGAAAACTGCCGCTCGGTGCAACGTTCAAAAAACCGCTGGGCAACGGCGGGTTCAAGAAAGGCAAAAGCCTTGGCCGCCGAGGCTATCACAACACCTCCAACTCATCCAACTCGAACCCTTCCCCGGTGGCAATCTGTTCTTGCATGCGGCTGATCAGCTCACCGTAGGAATAGGGATCGAACTGACTGCGAAAATTACGAACCAGGCTGACCCCTTCGACCCTGACATCGTAAACCACCCACCGTTCATCACGCTCGATCATCCGATAATCCACCGGCACTTGCTGATCACCGATAATAAAATCGGTCTGCACCCGGGCATAACGGTTACCCCGGCTATCCTCGCGAACTTCCTGTGCCCGGACCACCACTTTCTCATCGGAGTACTGATCAACCCGATTGATATAATTCCTCTCCAAAAATTTCTTGAAAAGCTCGACAAATTGTCGTCGCTGCTCATCGTCCAGATCCCGCCACCGGGGGCCCAGAACCCGCATGGAGATCTCATCAAAATCAAAGAATTTCTCCACCTGCTCCACCACCAAACGGTGGCGTTGTTCCCGGGCTTCGTCGGTGGCCAGTTCCGGATCGCTGAGAATGCCGACAATCTCATCCACTGCCCGCTTTACCGTCTCCCGGGGCTCGAGCTCGGCAGACGCCCGGGCTTGGCCGGCGGTCACCACCGCCACCAGTGACAACAGCGCCAGGACCTTGAGTATGGTCGGCAGCCGTAGTTGTAACATATCCTTCCTCCTGTTAATCATCGTCAGCGTTCAGCAGCGCCGCACCTTAAAGCAGAAGTCATCGTCTTTGGTGAACGCTTACTAATCATCATCGGCGGCGAATCGGGTGGGTTGCGCCCTCTTGCTGTAGCCCCCCGGCGGCGCCACCTCCGAATCATACCCATGGACCTGGCCACTGCGATACTGCCAATAAGCGTCCCGGATCGCCAGATAGGGATCGAAAGCGTTATCGGTAATCTGCTCATATTCTCCCAGATGCAGGGAAATGGTGTTGACCAGACGCCAACCCTCCAGGGCAAACCTGACACCCGGTTCATCCGCCAGTAAATGGTTTACAGGACTGACATAACCATCACCGAGCATCCCCACCGTACCCCGCAGGCTCGATGGGCCCAGCACTGGCCAGTGGAGATAGAAACCCCCGCCAAAGCCATAAACCCCCAGGGTTTGCCCAAAATCGGCATGCCGCTGGGCAAGGCCAAAATTACGGGAAGCGGAATCGACCAGCCCCCCCACCCCGATAGTGGTATTGATCACCAACCGGCTCAGCTCCACCCCACTGTCGGCCAAACGCCCCTGCAACAGATGATTGACTATCCGCACCGGGGCCAACAGATTGCGGAAAAAAGAGCGCAGGCAGGAGCGTATATCGGCCGGCAGGGTATGGGCGTAAACGGTGGCCGCCGGGTTCAGAGCATAGACGTAGAGCTTATCGTTGACCACGAAAAAGAAACGATTCAGCGGCTCCAGGGGATCGGCCAAAGGCTGGTGACTGGCAGCCGACTCCTGTTTATCATCCCAGGGATCATCTCCCCAGGGGTCGTAGGCGGCGGCCTCGTCACCACCATTTACCGGCGCCGCTGCCGGCTCAGCGGCAACCGCCGTCACCGGCATCAGCAGTAACATGATAAACCAGACCAGTCGACCACAACCATACCCCAAAACCCCACCGCTCTTGGTCATCGCCCTTCCCTTACCCTAAACCTTCAGCACTTACCTAAAAGGCCCCTCCGGCCTCTCTCAAACACCGCCAAAAATATATTTACTGACCAACTCTTCCAAATCCAGGGCCGATTCGGTTTCCATCAACCGATCCCCATCGGCCAGGAGCACGGGGGAACCGCCGGGGGTGATACTGATATATTTCTCCCCGATGATCCCCTGGGTCTTGACCGAAGCGATGGAATCGTCGGTCAATTCCACCTCCCGGTCAATATACATGGTCACTTTGGCCCGCTGCCGGTCGCTCAGCTCGATGGCGGCCACCCGCCCCACCATCACCCCGGAGATCTGCACCGGGGCCCCGCGCTTAAGCCCGGAGATGTTGCCAAACTCGGCCTCGATGGAATACTGGCGCTGGGCCCTCAAAGGTGAAAATTCACCAAGATTGACCGACAAATAGGCAAACGCCAAAAAGCCGGCCAGAATAAAAAGCCCCACCACCAGATCAAGTTTCTTAGCTATCATTTTCCGCGTCCCTGCTCAAGTAAATATTGCCCATGGTTATACGCACAAACTCCCTGATGGCCGGCTCGTTGCTACGTTGGATATCCTCGGGACTGGCAAAGCTTTGGGCCTGACCACCGGCCATCACGATCACCTGATCGGCCAGGTTGAAAATCTTGGGGATATCATGACTGACAATCACCGCAGTGTAGCCGAATTGCCGCTGGGTTTCGAGAAAAAGCCGGTAGATTTCCAGGGATTTTTCCGGATCCAGGCCGGTGGTGGGTTCGTCAAAAAGCATGATCTCCGGCTGCAGCATCAGGGCCCGGGCCAGGCCGACCCGTTTTTTCATGCCGCCGGAGAGCTGGGCCGGATACTTGTCCTCATGGCCGCTCAAGCCCAGCTGCTCCAGGGTGGCCAGCACCTTATCCCGAATGGCGCCGGCTTTAAGCCTGGTCCTTTCTTCCAGGGGCAGGGCCACGTTGGCCATCACACTCAGGGAGTCAAGCAGGGCCGCGCCCTGGAAGAGCACCCCGAACTTCATCCGCAGCTCGTTAAGGGCCCGCCCCCGCAAATTGCCGATCTCCTTACCCAGCACCCGCACCCGGCCCTGGTCGGCCTTGAGCAAACCCAGGATCAGCTTCAGGGCCACACTCTTACCCTGGCCGCTGGCCCCGGCGATCACCGTGGTCCGGCCGGGCTGGATGGCGAAGTCCGCCCCGGCCAACACCTGCTGGCTGCCAAAGGATTTGACGACCTCTGCAAACTCAATGATCGGCTCGCTCATAACAGCACCGCCGTCAGCAGGTAATCAAAGAGCAGTACCGCGATAGACGAAAAGACCACCGCCTGGGTGGTGGCCCGGCTGACCCCCTCGGCCCCGAAGCCGGCCCCCCGGATGGCGTGGACGTAATAACCCCGGCCGGTACAGATCCAGACCACCAGCAGGGCGAAAACCAGGGATTTGATAATCCCCATCCGGATATCGGCATCGACCACGCTCTGCGCCATGCCGGCGAAATAGGCGCCGGGATTGACCCCCAACAGGGTAACGCCGGCCACGTAACCGCCGAAGATGCCGACCACATTGAAGATCAGGGTCAGCAGGGGAAGGGAAATCACGGTGGCCAGTAGTTTGGGGGCGATCAGGTAACGGAAAGGGTCGACGGCCATACACTCCAGGGCGTCGATCTGTTCGGAATTGCGCATGATACCGATCTCGGCGCACATCGCCGAACCTGCCCGGCCGATGACCATCAGGGCAGTGAGTACCGGCCCCAGCTCGCGGATCAGCGACAACGCCACCGCCGAACCCAGGGCGCTGTCGGCCCCGAATTGGCGCAGGGTGTAATAACCCTGCAAACCCAGCACCATCCCGGTAAAGGCGGCGGTAAAGAAGATAACCGGCAACGAGTTGGCCCCGATCAACCGGGTCTGGCGCACCACCTCGGCAAAACGGAAAGGGTGCTTGAACAGACCGCCGACGGCCAGCAGCAGAAAGATCCCCATCCGCCCGAGATCGCCCAGGATATAAAGGGAGCGCTCACCCAAACGCTCAACACGTGCCAGCAGCAATCAGTAACCCCCTGCCTAGAATCAAAAAATCCAAGCGGCCAGCCACCGCCTTAAGATTAAAGAGGGAAGGTCAGCCGCCCCGGCTGACATTTGTCAAATAAAAAGGGGAAGTCCCGTCACGAACCAAGGCCATTTTTTTTTGGGGAATATCATAAAACAGTTTTCCGCGAAAACCTTGTCCCGTGGGGCGAAAGGGGTTACTATGTCCGCGATAAGCGGTTTCAAGCTGTATTCGGGCAATTTCCACCCAAAAAATCAACCGCGTCCGAAGTTAAACACTACTGGGCGATAGGCAATATCGCACCTACTACTATAATAACTAAATGGAAAAAATGGGCGCTTCCGGGTTTTCAGTGGGTAACCGGGTATAGATCAAGGCCACCAAGATGAGCGCCCATCACTATTTCCGAGACTTTTTTATTGCGATTCCGGCATGATTCCCTGGCTGCTGGCTGCTGAATTATTAAGCCGTGGCGACCGCAGCCTGGGGCAACTGGTGGCGGATGGGCAAAAGGCCTTCCCGGTGAGCGGGGAGATCAACCGCCGGGTGTCGGATCCGGCCGGGGCCTTGGCCAGGGTAAAGGCATGGTGCGCCGAATATGAAGGGGTTTTCGATGACACCGATGGGCTGGGTTTCGGCACCGCCGATTTCCGGTTCAATCTTCCGGATCTCCAACACCGAGCCCCTGCTGCGCCTGAATGTGAAAACCCGGGCCAACCCTTCATTGCCTGCGCAAATAACGGCCAAAGTACTGAAGATGGTTGCAAGCTGACGGATTACGGTAAAACCGGGCGCGTGGAGAACCGCACCAATTATTACCTTATGATAGACAAATTAGACCGATCCGAATTACGGCGGTTGCCGGGGTGGTTGCTGGTGGGGTGCTTGTTGCCCACCGCTCTGCTGCTGGCCTGGTTGACCCTGGCCCGGTTGGATTTTCTTTATGCCGTGTGGTACCAGGCTCTGGCCATTGAGGAACATATCACTTACTACGCGCCCCAGAACCGCCAGGGGCGGGCGGATTTCGCGCAGACCTCCCCGGAGGAGCATCGCCGGCTTTTTGGCCTGATCGTGCAGGCCATCCAAGGCCGGGAAGAACCCCTGGCATCAGCGCATTACTATAATGCCGAGGGGCGCAAACTGGGGAAATTTCTAAGAGCCGAAGAAATCGGCCATCTGCGGGACGTAAAACGGCTGGTGGCAGTGCTGACCAGGGCCGGCTGGTGGTTTACGGCGGCCGCTCTATTTTTGGCCCCGTTTCTGTGGTGGCGGCGACTGCCCCTGCCACTGCCGGGCGGGGTCGCCGCCATGTGGTTGCTGTTGCTGGGGGTTGTCGGCATTATCTTGTGGTGGCAAGGGCCCCAGGAGGTCTTTGACCGGTTGCACCAGTGGATCTTCCCCCCCGACCATCCCTGGTTCTTCTACTACCAGGACTCCCTGATGACCACCACCATGAAGGCCCCCCAGATTTTTGCCGCCATCGCCGCCCTCTGGACCCTGCTGTCCCTGGGGATTTACGCCCTGCTCTACGCCGGGGCGCGCCACCTTGCGGGCAAAACATGATCATTCCAATAGTTTCACCGAAGTCCCTGAACCGCCTTCGATCACCTTGGGCTGATCGCCATTTTCCAGGCGTAAAGTAAGCCGGAATGGGGTGATCTCCCCGCCGGGCAGAAAGTAGAGCCGAGGCAGTTGCCGATCATCTTGCGGGCCATCCCGGTAGGGCAGCTCCACCGGAGACTCGTCCACTTCCAGCCGCCGCAGCTCCAACCGCAGGTCTGGCGCCAGTTGGCGGGGTTTAAACGGCCTGGCGGTCAACGGCCGCCACTGGCCGTCGCGGTAGCGGTAGAAACGGTAGCCCTCGGCGTGGAACCCCACCGCCATCTCCCGGGCCGTCAGTATGGCTTCTTCCCGAGCCAGGCGTAACAGAACCAGCAGCCGTTCGGCCTCGGTCTGCAACTGCTGCTCCCGCCCCGGCGGCGCCAAACCGATGGCGCCCAGCAAGATGCCGATGATCAGCAGGACGACGACGACCTCGATTAAAGTAAAGCCCCGGCGCCCGATGGCCGCTATTCGATGTTCCAGTTGCCGATATCGGCGTTGATCCCGTCACCGCCGGGGCGGCCGTCGGCACCGTAGGAAAAGATATCGAACTCGCCGTGCTGGCCGGGATTAAGATATTGATAAGCGCCGCCCCAGGGATCCTTGGGGAGCCGGTCGAGGTACCCCCTTCCCGCCAGTTCCGCGGCTCCGGTTCGCTGGTGGGGTGGCTGACCAGGGCTTCCAGCCCCTGGTCAGTGGTGGGATAGGTAAAATTGTCCAGCCGGTAAAGCCCCAGGGCGTTCTCGATGGCCCGGATATCCTGGGCCGCCTTGGTTATCTGCGGGCCTGGTCGGGCCGGTCCATGATCCGCGGTACCACCACCGAGGCCAGGATCCCCAGGATCACCACCACCACCATGATTTCGATCAGGGTAAAGCCCCCCTGGTCCCGGAGGCCGCCCGCTCTTTTATGCCACTGCCGCATCGCTGTTTCCTCTCTGGCTTCGTCGCATAATACGCGGTAAACGCCGGGCGTTCTGCCCGACCACCTTGTTACCCGGCCCGTCTACCGCAGCCGGCCGGCAAATTCCACCCGGACGGTGCCGTCCTTGTCCGGCGGGCCTAGAAAACCAATGACCCGGCGCAACTCCTCGTCGTCGGCCCGGCGGGGGGTCAACTCGGCACTTATGTCGTACTCCCCTGCCGGGGTCAACACCGCCACCCCGTCCAGCTTAAGCCGACCGGCCAGATCCCGCAATTCCAGGCGAAGCTCATCGCCGGTAGTGCCGACCTCGCCCCGGAAATCGCCCAGCTCCAGCTTCAGCGGTTCCAGGGCCCGAAAGTCGTGCAATTCAAAATAACCCGTGGCCCGGCGGGGCATCCCCTGGACCAGTTCCAGCCGCTCAAAGGCCAGTTGCAGGGTGCCGTCCACCGCCAGGTCATAGGCCGCTAGTTGCCCCGCCAAATAGGACAACGGCAACTCGGCGGCCAACTCGCGCAGCACCACCGGGCCATCGCCGGCGATCCCCCCAGCCGGCACTGAGGCGGCCGCCAAAGGGGGCGCCGGTGGCCAGTTCCCCGCTGATCTCGGCCCGCAGAGGGTGCCAGGGCAAGGGCCGCAGCCGCCACTGGAGTTCACCAACCGGCACTCCGGCCAGCCGGGCGGCGGTGGCGGTGCCCCGATGCCAGGGACCGCTGATCCCGTAAAGTTCCACCGCCTCCCCCGCCGCCGGCGGCAACAGGGACCAGGCCAGCCGAGCCGGGAAATAGTAGATCAGAAAAAAGACCAGCAACACGCCGGCCAGCCATAGATATCTCTTCATCACTCGCGCACCAGGCTCAAACGGGAATCGACCAGACCGGAGCCGGGGGGGCCAGGATCGACATTGACTTCGGCGGCAACGATACCGTGGTCGGCCTCGAGCCGGGCCAGCCAGCGCACCAACTCGTCGAAGGGGGCCTCTGCCAGCCAGACCCGAACCTCGCCGGCACCGGCCGGCTCCACCCGTTGCAAGGCGCCATCCAGCCCCAGTTCGCGGGCGCTGCTATCAATGGCGGCCAACGGCGAACCCGTCGCCTCAGTGGCGGCGGCGTCCAGCCCATGGCCCCGGACCCGGGCGGCGGCCTGCCGCATCCAGGTCAGATCCTGCTGCTGCCGGTCGATCCGCGCTTGCAGTTCGGCCCGCTCGGTGGCCAGCGGTGCCAGCACCAGCAGCCAGCTCAGCAGCAACGCCAGAACGCCCAAGCCGATAGAAAGCGGCGGCCGCTGGCCGGGCGGGATCCCGGCCAGCGGCTCCCGCCCGTGCTTCGTTAATTGTTGGCGCCAATCGCCGTTTGCCATCATCACGGTCCCTTGCTTATGGTTAAACCACGGCCTTACCGGCGGCTTGATTGCAGTTGCAACCGGGCCTGGACCCGCTCGCCGCGGCTGGTGGCGCTGCGGATCTCCACCCCCAGGCCGGCGGCGGTCAGCTCCTCCTCAAGGCGGTCCAGGGCCTGCAGGCTGGCGATTTCCAGTTCGAGATCGAGGCCCCCGTCCCGGTAGCGCAGGCCCCGCAACTGCAAATCGGCGGCGGCCAGGGTCTCGCCACCGGCACCCAGCAGCTCCAGAAAATCGCGGCGCCGGTCGCCGTCATCGCTGCCACCGCCGAGCTCTTGCAGCCGCTGCTCCATCTGCACCCGGGCGTTGACCACCCGCCGGCTGTCGGGGAAGGTTTGCCGGTAGACCTCCTCGATGGCCGCCGCCAGTTGTTGCTCGTGGTGGCGTAACTGGCGGTTTTCCCACCACCCCAGCCCCGCCTGGAGCAGCAGCAGGAGCAGCAGCAGGGCGGCCGGCCAGCGCCAGCGGTACCAGTGGCGTTCCCAGCCGGCCTGGGGGCCGTATTCGCCCTGGAGCAGGTTGATCGCCCGCCGCTCATCAAGGCCTTCGGCCAGCAAGGTGGTCGGCTCCTCCACCTGCTGGCGGTGCGCCACCAGCTCGACCACCGCCGCCGGGGGCTCCGGCGCCGCATCGTGCTGATAAAGGGTAAAATCGGGCCGCTCCGCGATCCCGGGCAGCAACGGCAACAGCTCCAGACTGGCGGCCTCGAGGAAAAAACCGTCCCGGGGACCGGTGCGGACCAGGGCGCCGGCGGTCTCCACCAGCAGGCTCCGCTTACCGGCAGCCAGGGGCAGGGCCAGGGTCTCGGGATCAGGGCCGCCGGCTCCAGGCCGTGCCGGCGGCAGAGCTCCAGCCACTGCTCCAGCCGGCGGCGGCCGACCACCGCCACCGGCACCTCGCCGCCGTCGTCGTCGCCCACCGCGAAATGCTGCTCCTCGACCTCGGCGGCCAGCGATTCCTCCAGGGCGTAGGGGATCGCCGCCAGCATCTGCTTCCGATTGCCCGGCGGCAGGGCCACCCGGGTCAGCAGTACCTCGCCGGCGGGCACCAGCACCACCAACCGCCCGGCAGCGGCGGCCGCCGCTTCGGCCAGAGCGCCGCGGCCCACCCGGGGTTCGGCGTCGGCGGCCAGCACCACCCAGGAGCAGCTTGCCAAGTCCCCGGGTTCCAATCTAAGCACAGTTTTTCGGGTCATCATCTTATCGTTCCCACTGGTCAGCGGCTCCGCTGCAAGACCCTGACCGCGCCGCCCTGCCGTTCGAGTTTACTGTAAAGCACCACCCGCCCCTGACCGATACGGGCCCGCGATTGTACCATGAAGTAGCGACTTTGCACAGTGAGCAGACCCTCATTGGAGCGCAGGCCACTACCGGCCAGGGCCGGATGCTCAAGGAAATCGCTAACGCTTTCATACCCCTGGGCCGGACGCTCGGCGACCAGCCGTTCGGCCCGCTCCAGCTCCAGCCGGTCGCTCAACGCCGCCAGCAGGGGTGGCGGCGCGGTATTGACATTGAGCGGCGTGGCTTCCGGCAGGGCGCTTAAAAGCGGCCGCAGGCAACCACGGAACTCCTCGTTGTCCAGGCCGCGCACCAGGGCCAACTCGGCGGGGTCGGTGATGGGCCGGTTGGCGGCGCGGTAAGCGGGCTCGCCTCGCAGATATTCGTTGTCCTCGGCGCCGCCGGGAAAGCGCGGCTGCTGGTCGGCATCCAGCCAGTCGGTGACCGCCTGCTCGCTATTCTCGTCCAGATCGCAGGCGCCGAGCAGGCGCCGGAACTGGGCCTGGTGGGGAGTCGGTTCCCCTTCCCCCTCCTCGCTGCCGCCCCCGGCCAGCACCAGGTTGTTGACATTGAACCGCCCCTGGAGATCGTCGAGACGACCGCCAACCTGGCCGCCGACCACCGCGATCGGCGGCAATTCGCGGCCGACATACCGATACTCACTGCCCGGTTCGGCTCGGGACAGCAGGACCCCGGCCCACTCCTCGACACCAACGGCGTACAACCAGGCCTGATCGCCATGGATCACATTCCCGGCCCGGCGGATATCCACCTGCTGGGTAAAGATCATCGCCGCCGCCAGGGTGGTGACCAAGGCCGCCGCCAGCAGCGCCGAAAGCAGGGCAACGCCGCGCTGATTGCGGCCTACGGCCCCGACGCATGCCCCCCGGCAAGCGGCTCCGGTTGCGCCATCCGCCCCCAGCTCATAACCGCTTGCCTGGCTCTTGACAGTTTTGTGGCAAAACAAGACCCAACCCCGCGTGGCCCCAATTTTCAATGCAAATCCCCGACCCCATGGTCCACGGCCCATCAGTCATCGGCAAGCGGTCCCTGGACCAGCGGCAACAGCCGCCGAATCCGGCCCCAATCCTCCAGCTCCAGCACCAATTCCACCGCTACCGGCGGTGAATCGTCGGCTGGTTGCTGCTCACCCCGCTCATCAAAGCCCACCGCGGCGGGCGGCCACCGGTCGTGCCATTGGCCCTGCTGGTCCAGCAGACGGTAGGCGAACCCGTCTACGCCGCTGAGCACCGACTGCCGCCAGTATTCCGACCGAGGGCCGCGATCCAGCACCGGCCAAGTGTCGCGGAACAATTCCCGATCCTCAAGCAGATAGCGCACCCGTTGCAGGCCGCCGCCGGGCCGGGCGGGATCGCCGGCGGGGCGGGAGCCGCGGGTGAATTCCAACCCCTCGCCCGCCGGCTCGCCGGCCAGCAGGGCCGGCCGGGGATCGCCGTACTGGTCGCGGATTCCCCGGGGCCGAAGCTGTTGCAGATCCAGGGTCAGCCGCGAGACGGCCATCTGGATCGCCGCCAGTCGACGGCTCTCTTCCCGGGTCCGTTCCCGGCTGTCGATCAGGCTCTGCAGGCTGGTGAAGGTCACCATCGACAGCAGCGCGAACAGGGCCAGGGCCACCATCAGCTCCAGCAGCGTAAAGCCGCGCTGGCAACCCCTCCAGCGGCGATTCATGGCCGCCTCCTGAACACGGTGAGCAGGGTTAGCGGTTCGCCTTCTTGCCGGTCGTGCCAGACCTCGATCTCCAGCCGGGCGATCTCTTCCTCCTCGGTCTCATGGACCTCGAAACTCCAGGGCCAGCGCTCGCCGGCCAGCAGGGCGCTGCCGGAGCGTTCGCGGGACTCCCACTTTTCGCCGGCCAAGGTCAACTCGGCGGCCTGGTTCATCGCCACCCAGTGGGCGAAGGTCTGCTGGCGCAGATAAAAGGTCGCATCGATGGCGCCGCCGGCGGCCCGCAGGGCTGCCGCCGCGACCAACCCCAGCACCAGCAGGGCGATGACGATCTCCAGCAGGGTAAAACCACGTTGCCGGCTCATCGGACCAACTGGTTCAATTCAAAGATCGGCAGCAGGATGGCCAGCACGATGAGCAGGATGATCCCGCCCATGACCACGATCATCAGCGGCTCAAAGAGGCCGGTGGTGGCGGCGATCACCGTCTCGGTCTCCCGCTCCTGGGTAATGGCGGCCCGTTCCAGCATCTGTTCCAGGTTGGAGCTGGCCTCACCGCTGGCGATCAAGTGGATGGTCAGCGGCGGGAAGCAGCCTTCGGCGGCCAGGGCGCGGCTGATGCTGCCCCCTCCCGCACCCGGCTCCGGGCTCTTCGATGGCCCCCCGCAGGGAAAGATTGGCGACCACCTGCGCGGAGATCTTCAACCCCTCCAGCACCGGCACGCCACTGGCGGTGAGGATACTGAAGGAACGAGCGAAACGGGCTGACTCCACGGTCCGGATAAATTTACCAACCAGCGGCAGGGTCAGCAGCCAGCGGTGGAACCACCGCTTGATCCGCGGTCGGCGCAGCAGGGAGCCACCGCCGACCAGCAGCGCCAGCAGGGCCAGCAGCAGAATGGTGCCGTGTTGCTGGAGGAATTCGCTGGTGGCGATCAGCCCCCGGGTCAACGGTGGCAGGTTCTGGCCGATCTGGTCGAAGACTTCCACCACCTGGGGCACCACATGCACCAGCAGGGCGATGATCACCGCCAGCGCTACCAGGGTCAGCAGCACCGGGTAGAGCAGGGCCAGCATCACCTTCTGCTGGATCTGCTGCCGGCTCTCGGTGTAATCGGCCAGCCGCTCCAGGACCACCTCGAGATGGCCGGCCTCCTCGCCGGCCGCCAGGGTGGCCCGGTAGAGCTCGGGGAAAGCGCCGGGGAAGTCGGCCAACGCCTGGTCCAGGGCGTAACCCTCCATGATCCGGGCGCGCACCGCCAGCAGGATGCTTTTGATCCGGGGCTTCTCGGTCTGTTCGGCCACCGCTCCCAGGGCTTCCTCGAGGACGATGCCGGCGCGGACCAGGGTGGCTAGCTGGCGGGTGACCAGGGCCAGATCGGCGGCCGGGATTCGCCGACCAAACAGGCGCCGCCGGGAAAACGCGGCGCGGCGGCCACTCCTCTCTTCGGCCACCGCGTTGACGGCCAGCGGCATCAACCCCTTTTCCCGCAGCTGCTGCCGCACCTGGCGCGGCGTGTCGCCTTCCAATACCCCCTTGCGGCTCCGGCCGGCGCTATCCACCGCCTTGTACTCGAAGGCGCCCATCAATCCTCCCTGGTAACCCGCAGCACCTCGGCCACCGTGGTGTCCCCGGCGACGATCCGGCGCCAGCCGTCCTGGCGGATGCTGGGGATTTTGCCGCGTACGTAAGCCTCGATTTCATACTGGCCGGCCTGGTTGTGGATCATCTCCTGGAGGTGGGGATCGACGGGGATCAACTCGTAGATCCCGATCCGGCCGGCGTAACCCAGCTGATGGCAGTGCTCGCAGCCCCGGGCCCGGTAGATGGTGGGCGGTTCGGCGACCAGGGGATCATCGTAGGCGAAACCGAGATCGGCCAATTCCGCCGGGTCCGGGGTATAGGGTTCCTTGCAGCGGGAGCAGAGCACCCGGACCAGGCGCTGGGCCAGCACCCCGATCAGAGAGGAAGAGAGGAGGAAGGGCTCCACCCCCATGTCCCGCAGCCGGGTCACCGCGCCGACCGGCGGTGTTGGTATGCAGGGTGGAAACCACCAGGTGGCCGGTGAGACTGGCCTGGACGGCGATTTCGGCGGTCTCCAGGTCGCGGATCTCGCCGACCATGACCACGTCCGGGTCCTGTCGCAGGATGGCCCGTAACCCTCGGGCAAAGGTCATCTGCACCTTGGGGTTGACCTGGGTCTGGCCGATGCCGTCCAGGTAATATTCGATGGGGTCCTCGACGGTCATGATATTGCGGCTCTTTTCGTTGAGCCGGGTGAGGGCGGCATACAGGGTGGTGGTCTTGCCGCTGCCGGTGGGGCCGGTGACCAGCAGGATCCCGTTGGGGCGGTGGATCAGTCGGTCCATCAAGCGCTGGCCGGCGGGATCCATGCCCAGACTGTTCGAGATCGAGCCGCCCGGCCTGCTTGTCCAGCAGCCGCAGCACCACCCGCTCGCCATAGCCGGAAGGGATCGTCGATACCCGCACATCCACCGGTCGGCCGGCGATCTTCAGCGAGATCCGGCCGTCCTGGGGCAACCGTTTCTCGGCGATATCAAGGCGGGCCATGACCTTGAGCCGGGAGATCACCAAGGGCGCCACCAGCCGGCTGGGATGCATCACTTCCTGGAGAATACCGTCAACCCGGATCCGCACCCGCAGCCGGTCCTCGAAGGGTTCAATATGGATATCGGAGGCGTTCTCCTTGACCGCCCGGGTCAGCAGGCCGTTGATCATCCGAATGATCGGCGCGTCATCCTGGCTCTCCAGCAAATCCTCGGGCTCGGAGAGTTGCTGGGCGATGGAGTCGAGATCGAAATCCTCACCGAACTCCGGGGCGATCTGCATCGCCTCCTCGGAGCCGCCCTCGTAAATCTCCCGCAATTGCCGGTCGAACTGCTCGCTGCTGACCGCCTCCACCTTAAGCGGCAATTCCAGAAACCGGCGCAACTCGGCCAATGCCGTCGTGGTTACCCCGGGGCGGGCCACCACCTGCGCGGTCTCGCCGGCCAAGCCGGTCACCAACACCCCATGGCGCTTGGCGAAAGCGAAGGAGGGCAGTCTGGGGGCGGCGGCGTTCATGGTGGCCTCACTCATCCCGGTGGCGTCGTTCAAACTCATCGAAATCCGGCAAGATCGGCTGCTGCTGATTGGGCTGCAAGCGAACTCCTCTTTCGTTGCGCTGCAACTGTTGGCCCCGGACCAAATCGTACTTATCCAGCGAGACCCGCCCTCCCATACCATCGGCCAGAATTACCGGCCGCAGGAAGACCATCAGGTTGCGTTTGGAGCGCTTCACTGCTGGTATGGCGAAATATAGCTCCCAAAAGCGGAATATCACCCAGCAGCGGCACCTTGGCGACCCGCTCCTGGACATCGTCGCTGATCAACCCCCAGCACCAGCACCTTACCGTCTTCGACCATAACGCTGGTTTTAATACTGCGGGTATTGGTCGATCAGACCCGCTGCCGCCGGTCTGCTCCAAGGAATCCCGCTCGACACTGGACACCTCCTGCTCGATCTCCAGCCGGATGCACATCGCCTTCGTTGATCTGGGGCCGGACCCGCAGCTTGATACCGACATCACGGCGCTCAATGGTCTGAAAAGGATTGTCGATGCTGGTGCCATCACCAGCGCGGGTATAACTGCCGGTGGGAAATGGTACGTTCTGCCCCACCACAATTTCGGCCTCCTGGTTGTCCAAGGTAACCAGACTGGGGGTGGAGAGGATATTGGTGTCGGCATCGGAGGCCAAGAGCGTTGATCAGGGAGCCAAAATTAAAAAACTCCTGGCCCAGGATCTCGGGTGGAACCGGTAAAAGCCCCAATGTTCAGACCGGTTTGATTGGCCAAAGCGGCAACGGCCTTTTCATCCGCGACGGCCACCCCGCCAATGCCGACACCACTACCGGGAAAGTTGGAAGCCCCAATCAAGTGGTCGGAATCAGCCCCGAACCACTGTACCCCCAAATTAACATCATTACTGGTGGAGGACTTCGGCAATTACCGCCTCGATCATCAACTGCACCCGGCGGATATCGAGTTGCCGGACCACGCCCTGCAGATCCTGGATGGCGGCAGGAGGGCCGGTCATAATCAGGGCGTTGGTGCCTTCGTCGGCCTGGATATTGACCTTTTCACGCGCTTTGGCGGTTCGGCCACCATCGCCGCCGGCGGTTTTTTCGGGCAATTCGATGCCGGAAATCACCTGGGCCATGTCCTTGGCGTTGGCGTAGCGCAAAAAGATCACCTGCGGTATCGCCGCTTTCAGCCACCGGGGTATCAAGATGCAGAATGGTGGCCTTGGCCCGCAGCACGTGCTGTTTATCGCCCTGCAACGGCGCGCTGTTGGTACGCCCATCGGCCACCATCCGCAATTGATCGGCAGAAAGCTGACCGCTATCCAACTCCAGACTACTGACCACCGCCACCACTTCCCGAGCATCGGCATGCTCCAGCCCGCACCACCTCCATGCCACCGGCAGATACTTGATCAAGGCGCCGGACAATCTGCAGCAGTCGTTCGACATTGCCGGCCCGTTCGGTGATAATCAGTGAGTTGCCCTCCTTGACCGCCAGGGCCGTCATCTGACCAGAACGACTACCCAGCAAGGGCCGCAGGATCGGTACCAATTTGTCGGCTTGCAGATTCTGCAGCTTGTAAATCCGGGTAACGATGCGGTCCTCGGGCAAGTCCAGGCTTTTTCCCTGGTCGGCAGCTGACTACCAGGTCCTGGTTGGCCTTGGCGGCGGGGATGATTTTGGTCACCTCACCGGCTTCCACGGCTGCAAAGTCGTGCACCTGCAAAATAGAGAGAAATACCGCATAGACCTCATCGGGCGGCAAGGGCTTGGAAGAGACAATGGTAACCTCACCCTTGACGGCGGGATCAATGACAAAGGTTTTGCCAGTGATTCGGGCCACCGAGTCAACCACCGATTTAATTTCGGCATCTTTGAAATTGAGGGTGACGGTCTCCTCCGCACCTCCCACCTTTTCCGCGGCCAATAAACGCTCTCCTGGTACCAGCAGCAAAACCGGCAACAACAACATCAGCAGGGCGACGATTTTTTTTACAGGCATAAGCTTCCCCGTCACGGTTTATTTATAACCCTGTCCATATCAACGAATAGTAATGGTGGCTTGGTGTTGTCGGCCATCACGCTCGTAGACCAGACTGATTTTAGAGGCATCACGTAACTGATTGAAAGCGGTCATCCCCGCTCCGGCGTCGGTAAGGGGGATGCCGTTGATCTCATAAATAATATCTCCGGGGCGTAAGCCGATCTCGTCCAGAAAGTCACTACCTTCGGGGGAGACCAGGCGAAAACCACGACGCCCCTCTTCGGGGTTGTGAATATGCACCTCCACCTCCCGGGCCAGTTCCGGCAGATTGTTCAGAGCCTGGTTGACGTACCGGCGGCTGACCCGCCGGGTGTCACCCCGGGCCGGCCGTTCACCTCCGGACCGCGCGGCATTCCGGCCAAAAGAGGCCTGTCCCAAGGACTCATCATCGTGCTCTTCCAGGTAAAGGGTCTCCAATTCCCCGGACCGGCGCAGGATCACCCGGTCGGGGAAAATCGCTTCCACGGTGGCATCCCCCGGCACCCGATCACCGATGCCGTAAACCTCGTCACTTTTACCCTGCTCGGCGATCAACGCCAGCCCCCGCTCCCCGCTGGCCGAACCCAGCAGTCCTTTTAATATCAGGTTCAGGGTGGTTTCCGGCGCATCAATCAAGGCCGACCTGGCAGGAACCTGTGCAATGGGTTCGGCGCGGCCGAACAGCTGCAAGTCGGCCAGCTTCTCGCCAAGGTCAGCAACTTGGGAAGTGGCGGCGACCTCGGGGCGGACCGCCGCGGTAGTGGAGGCAGTAGAGATAGCCGAAGGGACTTCCGGCGGCGGTGTAAAGAGCGCCCAAGTGAGACGAGCCAAAGCCTGGCTCGAGCAACACAATCAGTAACACCAAACAGACGGCACGCAAGCGATCAACCAGTCGCAGGTCGACAACCAACCAACGCCACAGTTGTTCCCCAAGGCCAGCCGGCCTGGAAAAATCGCCGACGACCGTCTCACCACTAACCGCCGAACGGCCAATATTCGCCAGTTTCTGATGCCACCACACTGAAGAAAAAATATTCACTTAGCTCGCCTGCAAAAAGCATCATAAAAGAACAACGAATAATTTTGTAAAATGCATCGCAGCTTAGCAGACCGGTTTACTAACAGCAAGCAGGATTTGTCGGCAGTGCCGCACCTTGTGGCACCAAACACAAAAAAAGGGAAACCAGGCTTATTTACCTGATTTCCCTTTGTTTCTACTGGCGGGGTTGACGGGGCTCGAACCCGCGACCTCTGGCGTGACAGGCCAGCACTCTAACCATCTGAGCTACAACCCCAGGTATAGCGGAAGTGGTGGGCGAAACAGGGCTCGAACCTGTGACCCTCGGCTTGTAAGGCCGATGCTCTCCCAACTGAGCTATTCGCCCGTCCCGGCAAGGCCCCCTATTAACCATGGGGGGCGGTTTTCGTCAAGCAAATTTATCGGCTCCGCCTTGCTTTTTCAATGGGGGTGCTGCTGCTCCAGCGGGGCCAGAGCGGGAATCAGGGTGGCTTCTTCCCCACCACCTGCCGGTGCCTGTATTTTGAACAGGGATTCCCCTTCCGGCAGGGCCAAAGCTACCTCCAGCACCCGGTCAACATCGGCCACCGCTTCGATCTGCAAGTCCTTGCGGATCTTGGCGGGGATTTCCTCGAGGTTGCGCTGGTTTTCACCGGGGATCAGGACCCGACGGATATTGCCCCGCTTGGCAGCCAGCAGCTTCTCGGCCAGGCCGCCGATGGGCAACACCCGCCCGCGCAGGGTGATCTCGCCGGTCATCGCCACATCCTTGCGCACCGGGATCTGCGTCAGGGCCGAGACCAGTGAAGTGGCCATGGTGATCCCGGCCGAGGGGCCATCCTTGGGAGTCGCCCCCTCCGGCACATGGACATGGATATCCAGCTTCTGGTAAAAATCCGGCGCCAATCCCAGCAGTCGGGCCCGGGAGCGAATGTAGCTCAAGGCGGCCTGGGCCGATTCCTGCATGACCTCGCCCAGCTTGCCGGTGACGGTAAGCTTGCCCTTGCCCGGCATCAGGGCGGTTTCGATCTGCAGCAACTCGCCGCCGGCCTCGGTCCAGGCCAGCCCGGTGGCCAGCCCCACCCGGTCCTGCTCCTCGGCCAGGCCGTAGCGGTATTTGGCCACCCCCAGATGCCTGGCCACCACCGCCGGGGTCAGGCGATAGCGCTTGTCCCGCTGTTGCTTTTTAAGCCGGTGACGGGCGAGTTTACGGCAAATGGCGGCGATCGCCCGGTCGAGATTGCGGACCCCGGCCTCCCGGGTGTAACGGCGGATCAACTCCCGCAGAGCGGGATCGGTAAAGACGATATCACCGGTGGCGAAACCATTGGCCGCCAACTGACGGGGGGCCAGAAAGCCCTGGGCGATATTGACCTTGTCCTCTTCGGTATAGCCGTTGATCTGGATGATTTCCATCCGATCCTGCAAAGGGGCCGGGATTCCGGCCAGGCTGTTGGCGGTGGTGATAAAAAAAACGCCGGAGAGGTCATACTCCAGATCCAGATAATGATCGTTGAAGCTGTTATTCTGCTCCGGATCCAGCACCTCCAGCAGGGCCGCCGAGGGATCGCCGCGGAAGTCCATGCTCATCTTGTCGACCTCATCCAGGCAGAGCACCGGATTGATCACCTTGGCCTGCTGCATGGAACGCAGGATCTTGCCGGGCATGGCCCCGATATAGGTCCGGCGATGGCCGCGAATCTCGGCCTCGTCGCGAATCCCGCCCAGTGAGAGGCGGACAAAGTTGCGGTCCATGGCGCGGGCCACCGATTTACAGATCGAGGTCTTGCCCACCCCCGGCGGCCCCACCAGGCAGAGGATCGGCCCCTTGAGCTTGTCCACCTGGGCCTTGACCGCCAGGTATTCGAGAATCCGCTCCTTGGGTTTGTCCAACCCGTAGTGATCCTCGTGGAGAATCCGTTCGGCGTCGTCGATATCGAGCTTGGCGTCACTCTTCTCCCACCAGGGCAGGCTGAGGATGCAATCGATATAATTGCGGACCACCGTGGCCTCTGCCGACATCGCCGGCATCTGTTTGAGCTTCTTAAGCTCCTGGGCGGCCTTGTCGGCGGCGGCCTGGGGCAGTTTTTTCTCTTTGATTCGCTCTTCCAGTTGGGCCATATCCGAGGCGGGATCGTCCTGGTTGCCCATCTCCTTCTGGATCACCCGCATCTGCTCGGCCAGGTAGTAATCCTTCTGGGTCTTGTCCATCTTCTTCTTGACCCGGCTGCGGATATTGGCCTCCAGTTGGGACACCTGGATCTCCCGGTTGAGCAACTCCAGCACCAGGGTGAGGCGGCTGCTCAACTCCAGGGTGGCCAACACCTGCTGCTTTTCCTCGCTGCTGATGGGCATATGGGCCACCAGGACATCGACAAACTTGGCCGGTGACTCGATACGCCCCAGGGACTTGACCACTTCAGTGGGAATCTTTTTGTAGTGCTGGATATACTGCTGGAAGGAATCACGCAATTCGCGCATAAAGGCGGTGGACTGGGACGCGGTAGCGCCCTCTTCGGGCAAATCCTCCACCACCACCCGGAAGATATCGGCCTGGGGCAAGTGCTCCACCACCCGGCCGCGTCGTTTACCTTCCACCAGGGCCTTGATGGTGCCGTCGGGCAGGCGCAGCAGCTGCATCACGGTGCCCACGGTGCCCACTTCGTGGAGATCGTCGGCTTCGGGGTCCTCCTGGGTCGAATCCCGCTGGGCCACCAGCATGATCTCGCTGCGGGAGGCCATGGCCTCCTCCAGGGCCTTAATCGAACGCTCCCGACCCACCACCAACGGCGCCACCATATACGGGAAGAGCACGATATCCCGCAGCGGCATCAGGGGATAAACTTGCTGATCAGCGTCCGAATCGGTCATCTTTCAGGCCGTCTTTTTCTCTTCGTTATCATACAGAATCACCGGATAATCCTGGTTGGTGACCACCTGCTCGCTGATCACGCATTCCCGGACATCATCCCGGGAGGGCAGATCATACATCACCTCCAGCATCGCCCGCTCCATCACCGAACGTAACCCTCGGGCCCCGGCCTTGCGCTTGATCGCCTCGCGGGCGATAGCGGACAGCGCCCCCTCGGTGAAGCGCAGGCGAATATCATCAAAGGCAAAGAGCTTTTCATACTGTTTGGTCAGGGCGTTTTTAGGCTCCCGCAGGATCCGCACCAGATCTTCTTCCTCCAGTTCGTCCATGGTCGCCAGCACCGGCAGCCGGCCCACCAGTTCGGGGATCAGGCCAAAGCGCAACAGATCCTCGGCGGCGATCTGGGCCAGAATCTCGCCCACCTTCTTCTTGCTCTGTCCCTGGACATTGGCCCCGAAGCCCAGCGACTTGGCCCCCACCCGCTGGCGGATCACCTGCTCCAGGCCGACAAAGGCGCCGCCACAGATGAACATGATATTGGAAGTATCGAGCTTGACATACTCCTGCTGGGGATGTTTGCGGCCGCCCTTGGGAGGAATGCTGGCCACCGTCCCCTCGATGATCTTGAGCAGGGCCTGCTGCACTCCTTCACCGGAAACATCCCGGGTCAGGGAGGCGCTGTCGGACTTGCGGGCGATCTTGTCGATCTCGTCGATATAGACAATCCCCCGGCTGGCCCGTTCCGGATCGTTGTCGGCGGCCTGCATCAGGTTGACCAGGATGTTCTCGACATCCTCGCCGACATAACCGGCCTCGGTCAGGGTAGTGGCGTCGGCGATGGTGAAGGGCACGTTGAGAATCCGGGCCAGGGTCTGGGCCAGCAGGGTCTTGCCGCTGCCGGTGGGGCCGAGCAGCAGGATATTGCTCTTCTGCAACTCGACATCCCGAAAATCCTCGCCGACCTCGCCTTCCACCCGTTTGTAGTGATTGTGCACCGCCACCGCCAGGCTGCGCTTGGCGCGCTCCTGACCGACCACGTATTCATCAAGCAGTTCCTTGATCTCCGCGGGTTTGAGAATCCGCGGCGCGGTGTCTTCTCCCAGCTCCTGCTGGAGATCCTCGTTGACGATCTCGTTACAGAGGTCGATACACTCGTTGCAGATGTAAACCGTGGGGCCGGCAATCAGCTTGCGTACCTCGCTTTGGGGTTTACCACAGAACGAACAGCAGATTTCGGTGTCGTCACTCTTTTTTGTCGCCATTTTCATTCATCCTCGCTGGCGCTGGTCCTTTCAAGCAGAACCTTGTCAATCAGGCCATAGGTTTTGGCCTCCTCGGAACTCATAAAATAATCACGTTCGGTGTCGGTCTGAATCTTTTTCAGCTTCTGACCGGTGTGATCAGCCAGGATCTTGTTCAACCCCTGGCGCATCCGCAGAATTTCCTTGGCGTGGATATCGATATCCGAAGCCTGGCCCTGAAAGCCGCCCATGGGCTGGTGGATCAGGATCCGGGCGTTGGGCAGGGAGTAACGTTTACCCTTGGTACCGGCGGCCAGCAGCACCGCCCCCATGCTGGCGGCCTGGCCCAGGCAGAGGGTGGCAATATCGCACTTGACGTAGCGCATGGTATCATAGATCGCCAGGCCGGCGGTCACCGAACCGCCGGGGGAATTGATATAGAAGGTGATATCCTTGTCCGGGTCGTCGGCTTCCAGAAAAAGCATCTGGGCGATGACCACGTTGGCCACCTCGTCGTTGATCCCGGTGCCCAGAAAAATGATCCGCTCCTTGAGCAGCCGGGAATAGATATCGTAGGAGCGCTCCCCCCGCGGGGTCTGCTCAATGACAAAAGGTATCAGACTGCTCATGGTTACTCCTTATCACCGCTGGCGGTTTCGTTTTCCTCGGCCCCGACCGCTTCCTCGCCGGCGGGTACTTCCTTTATGGTGGCAGCATCAACCAGAAAATCAAGGATTTTTTCGGTCAGCAACTCATGCATGAAAGGCATCAACTCGTTGCGGGAGTGAAAATATTTTTTCACCTCGTCCACCGGCATGTGGTACTGATCGGCAATCCGCTGAAAACCCTTATTAATATCTTCATCCGCCACTTTGATTTCTTCCAGATCGGCGATTTTCTTCAAAAGAAAGTCGCCCCTGACCCGTTTTTCGGCCGCTTCCCGGTATTTTTCCACCAGTGAATCGCGATCGACCCCCGCCGCTTCCAGGCTCAGGCCCTGGTTTTGCAGGTTATTTTCCAGCTCCTTGATCATCGAGTCGATTTCATGGGCCACCAACCGGGGGGGGACCTCGAATTGATGATTCTCCAGGATCCGGCTCATCACCCGATCCACCAGGTCACCACGCCGTTTATCCTCCAGGTCCCGGAGCAACTGCTGGCGGAGATGCTCCCGTAACTCCTCCAGGGTAGAGAACTGCTTGCCGGCATCCTGGGCGAATTCATCGTCCAGCTCGGGCAGCACCCGTTCTTTGACTTCCTTGACGGTGATCCGAAATTCAATGCTCTTACCGGCCAGCATCGGGTTGGCAAAGCCGGCCGGGAAATCAATCACGGCCGTGGAATCTTCGCCGGCCGTAAGCCCCACCAGCTTGCTTTCGAACTCCGGGCCGATCTGGCCGCTGCCCACATCGACGGAGAAGTCGTTGCCGCCGACATGCTTCATCAACTCGCCCTGATCATAGGCGACAAAGTCGATCACCGCGGCATCGCCCTCGGCCACCCCGCGCTCCTCAACATTACGCAGCGGCGCCAGTTCCCGGCGCAGCTTGGTCAATTCAGCCTCAATGGCCTCCTCACTCACCTTCAGTTCGGGAACCTCCACTTCGATTCCTTTATACTCCCCAACCTCGAAGTCCGGTCGGACATCAACCTCGGCCTGGTAAAAAAAGCCGCCGTTGTCGTCGAAACGATGTTCACGGATTTCTGGGTGCACCACGGCGTCGATGGCCACCTGCTCCAAGGCGTCAAAGTAGCTCTCCTGGATCAATCGGTCGGCCACATCATACTGGACCTTCTGGCCGTAATTCTTTTCCAGCACCTTGCGCGGCACCTTGCCCTTGCGAAACCCCTTAAGATCGACCTCACCTTTAAGCTTCTGGTAAGCGGCCTCCAGTTCCTTGGCCACCGCTTCCGAAGGCAGGGTAACCTCCAACCGCTTGGTCAGGTTGCTGACATCCTCTACACTAACCTGCATATCGCCTTCCTTGAATAATTGAATTTACTGAGAACCGCCCGGGGGACGGCGGCGGACTAAACGGCGACGCTGGTGCGAGAGGGGGGAGTCGAACCCCCACGGTTGCCCGCTGGATCCTAAATCCAGTGCGTCTGCCGGTTCCGCCACTCTCGCCGCTGCTTGTTAAATAACCGTTCAGCAGTGCCGCAGATTGTCGGCAACGGCCGACTCCGCCTTGGTTAAGTATTGCGTAAAACCTGAGGATGGTACTCAACTTTTAGCCCAGCGTCAAGCTCCGGGGGGATTCCGGGGGGATTTACTTGACTTTCCGGCCCATTATTGCTAGCTAGACAGTGGCCAACGGACCCGTCGCCCCATGCGGCAACATCACCACCCACGGCGTTGGCGCAACGACAACCCATATTATTAACCTTAGAACCATTGGACGCCATTATGAACACTACAACTTTGCAACCCGCCGGCCACGGTACCCTGATCGGCAGCCTGCCCGTTGACGACTATCAGCAAGCCCTGGATCTGATCCTGGCTCATACCCCGGCCATCCCCTTGTGGCCACAGCTGCCGGGCAACCCCGACGAGGGCGGCATGCTGCGCCAGTTCTGCGAAGGTTTTCCCGGCTTTTGCGAGGAAGAGGGACGCACCTTTTTTAAAACCAGCGACGAGGACTTTGCCGAAAAGCAGTTGGCCTTTTTTGAGGATTACCTGGCGGTCAGCGAGGATCCCGAGCAGTTGCTGGACTCCCGTTTCGCCAGCAGTGAGACCCGGGTGCCCGGCATCTACCGTTTGCGGGAACGTCTGCAATCGGCCCCGCCGGCCGAACTGGCGGCGGTCAAGGGCCAGATCACCGGGCCTTTCACCCTGCTAACCGGTCTTAAGGATGAAAACAAGCAGGACGCCTGGTATGACCCCACCATCCATGAAATGGTGGTCAAAGGGCTGGCCATGCGGGCCGCCTGGCAGGCCCGTTATTTGAGCGCCATCGGCATCCCGGTGATCGTTTTCCTCGACGAGCCGGCCCTGGCCGGGCTGGGCTCTTCGGCTTATATCAGCGTCTCCCTGGACGAGATAGGTAACGATCTCAACGAGGTTATCGGCGCCGTCCATCAGCACGGCGCCCAGACCGGGGTCCATGTCTGCGCCAACACCGATTGGGATTTCATGCTCAAGCTCGATCTCGATATTTTAAGCTTTGACGCCTACAGCTTTTTTGACCGCCTGGTGGCCAGCAAGGACGCCCTGTACCGCTTTCTTGAGCGGCAAGGAACCATCGCCTGGGGCCTGATTCCCACCGCCGACGAGGATCAGATTTTTGCCGAGAGCGCCGAAGGACTGGCCGCCCGTTGGGAGGAGCAGGCCCAGCAACTGGTCAATGAGCAATGGGACATGGTGGGCCTGCTTAATCGCACCCTGATTACCCCCAGTTGTGGTACCGGCTCACTGGGCCGGGAAGCGGCCGAACGGGTGCTGGAATTGACCGGCAAGGTCTCCGCCATCCTCCGCGGCAAATACCTATAAAACTGTAACCGTTAAAGCAGCAAATTACTTGGCTAGTCTAAGTGTTAAGCGTTAAGTTGACTTAAAACTTAACACGTAACACTTAAAAAGGACGGTCATGCAAAACGACGACAGCAACCAGGTCATTGCCCAACGGCGGCGGAAGGCCGAGGAATTAAGCGAGCAGGGCGTCGATATCTACGCCGCCGGTTTCAAGCCCAGCCATCGCATTAAGGAACTGCTGCCCGGTCGCGACCCGGAAGCGGTACTGGCCGGTGGCCACAAGGCGGTGGCCGGGCGGATCATGGCCCTGCGCCGCTTCGGCAAAGCCGCTTTTCTGCACCTGCAGGACTCCAGCGGCCGGATTCAGATCCATGTTAAACGCGATGAGATAGGCGAGGAATCCTACGCCGCCTTCAAGAAATTCGATGTCGGGGATATCGCCGCCTTCAGCGGGACACTGTTTCGCACCAAGACCGGCGAGGTCACCCTGCAGGCCCTTACCGTCAAACTGCTGACCAAGTCATTACGGCCATTGCCGGAAAAGTTCCACGGCCTGACCGATATCGAAACCCGCTATCGCCAACGCTACGTCGATTTGATGGTCAACCCCGAGGTCCGCGATACCTTTCGCCGGCGGGTGGAGATCATCCGCCTGGTCCGGGATTTTCTTACCAATCGGGGGTTTCTGGAAGTCGAAACGCCGATGATGCAGGCCATTGCCGGCGGCGCCACGGCCAAGCCCTTCAAGACCCACCACAACGCCCTGGGGCTTGATCTCTACCTGCGGATCGCCCCCGAACTTTATTTGAAACGGCTGCTGGTGGGCGGCTTTGAACGGGTCTTTGAGATCAACCGCAATTTTCGCAACGAAGGGCTCTCCACCCGCCATAACCCCGAGTTCACGATGCTCGAGTTTTATCAGGCTTATGCCACCTACGACGAGTTGATGGAACTGACCGAGGAGATGCTCTCCTGGGTGGCCATGGAGGTCTGCGGCACCATGCAGATCAACTACCAGGGCCAGGAAGTGGATCTCGCTCCACCCTGGCACCGTTATACCATGGACGAGGCGCTGGTGGCGGTGGGCGGCCTGGATGGTGCCATGCTGGACGATTTTGCCGCCTTAAAAGAACTGGCCCTTAAAAAGGGGGCCGAGTTACAACCCCAGGCGGGCATCGGCAAGGTCAAGACCGAGCTTTTTGAATTGCTGGTCGAGGAAAAACTTGTCGACCCGACCTTTATCACCGCCTATCCCACCGAGGTTTCACCCCTGGCCCGGCGTAATCAGCAAAATCCCGAGGTCACCGATCGTTTCGAGCTCTTTATCACCGGCCGCGAGATGGCCAACGCCTTTTCCGAGCTCAACGACCCCGGGGACCAGCGCCGGCGGCTGGAAAAACAAATCGCCGAACGGGGCGCCGACGAGGAGATTTTTCCGGTCCTGGACGAGGATTTTCTGCGGGCCCTGGAATACGGCATGCCGCCGGCCGCCGGCCAGGGTATCGGCATCGACCGGCTGACCATGCTGCTCACCGATTCACCATCGATTCGTGACGTGATCCTCTTTCCCCATCTGCGGCCGGAAAAATCATAAACGATGAGTTTTTCCTGGTTTATCAGCCGTCGCTATCTCCGGGCCAAGCGCCACAAGGGTTTTATTTCCCTGATCTCCTTGATCTCGGTGGCCGGGGTCATGGTCGGGGTCGCGGCCCTGATCGTGGTACTGGCGGTGATGACCGGCTTTACCGCCGAGTTCCGGGACAAGATTCTGGGAATCAACTCCCATATCGTGGTCCAAGAGGCCGGAAGCGAAATGCGCGATTACCAGCAAGCGGCCACCAGGATCGCCGAAATTCCCGGAGTTGACGGCGTAACTCCCTATATTTACGGCCAGGGGATGGTCACCGGCGGGGTCGGCGGCACCGGCGCCATTATTCGCGGCATCGAACCGCAAACCGTGGCTAAGGTCCTGCAACTCGATGACTATCTGGAGACCGGCGAACTGGCCGACCTGGCAGTGCCGCCGGGCAGCCGCCGGGCTCCGGGAGTGATCCTGGGCCGGGATCTAGCCGAGCAGCTGGGGGTCACGGTCGGCGAGCGGGTTAAACTGCTCTCGGCCTCCGGGCCACTGACCCCCATGGGCGTCATGCCCAAAATCAAGACCTGCCTGGTGGTCGGTATTTTCAGCTCCGGGATGTATGAATACGACTCTTCGCTGGCCTACCTGGACCTGACCGCGGCCCGTGATTTCATGGACCTGGGGACGGCAGTGCACGGCCTGGAAGTGCGGGTGGCGAATATCAACCAGGCCGACCGGATCGCCCGGCAGATCGAACAGGAACTGGGCGCGGGCTACCAGGCCCGGGACTGGAAGAACATGCACCGCAATATCTTCTCCGCCCTGGCCCTGGAAAAAGCGGCCCTCTCGGTGATCATGACCCTGGTGGTGGTGGTGGCCGCCTTCAACATCATCAGCACCCTGACCATGGTGGTGATGGAAAAGACCAGAGATATCGCCATCCTCAAGGCCATGGGCGCCACCAATGGCGATATCATGCGGATTTTTGTCTATGAAGGACTGGTAATCGGCCTGGTGGGCACCACCCTGGGGGTGGCGCTGGGGTTGGGCCTGGGCGAGATCCTGAGCCGCTATCACTTTATCGAGCTGCCCGAGGTCTACCCGATTTCGACCCTGCCGGTGCAGATCCTGCCCCAGGATGTGGCGATGATCGCCGCCGCCGCCGTCCTGATCACCTTTGCCGCCACCATTTATCCCTCGTGGCGAGCGACCAAGGTGGAACCGGCCGCGGCCCTACGCTACGAGTAAACCCCAACGGCACGACAACCGACAAACCACACTCGAGCCGAACGAAACCAAAACTGTTATGAATAAACCCGACTCCCTGCATAATACCGATAAACAGCCATTGCTGCGACTGGAGCAACTGGGCAAGGCCTACCCGCCCCCTTCCGAGCTACAGGTGCTGCAGGGTGTGGAGCTGGAGCTGGCGGCCGGGGAAGCGATTGCAGTGGTCGGCAGTTCGGGCTGCGGCAAGACCACCCTGCTGCATATTCTGGGAACCCTGGATCACCCCACCGGCGGTCGGGTGCTGTTTGACGGGGAGGATATTTTCCAATGGTCGCCGGAAAAGCTGGCAGATTTTCGTAACCGCGCCATCGGCTTTATTTTCCAGTTCCACCACCTGCTGCCGGAATTCAGCGCCCGGGAAAATATCATGCTGCCCGGGTTGATCGGCCGGTTGCCCAGAGGCGAGGTCAGCGACCGCGCCACCCATTTGCTTGAGCAGGTGGGCCTGGCCAATCGCGGCCACCATCGGGTGGGTGAGCTTTCCGGCGGCGAACAGCAGCGGGTGGCCATCGCCCGGGCCTTGATCATGCGACCCCGGCTGCTGCTGGCCGACGAACCTACCGGCAATCTCGACCCGCAAACCGGCCAGCAGGTCTTTGAACTGCTCCAGCAACTCAACAGCGAACTGGGCCTGAGCATGGTCATGGTAACCCATAATTACGGCCTGGCCGGCCGCTTAAACCGGGTATTGCAACTGGCCGACGGCCAACTGCGGGAAATCAGCCGTGAACAACTGCCGGCGTTATAGCCACTGCCGGCTAAACGGCCCCGCCCCCCGGTGGCTGATAGGCAAACTTTGACGTCACCCTGCTACCGGTATCGTAAACCTTGACAGCCGTTCCCGCTACTGCTAAGCAAAGCGGGTTTAAGAGCGGTTACTTAAAGTTCCATTGATGCTCCAAAAGGAGATAGCAGGTGCCCATGAAGCCACCCAGAAATTCCGCCCCTTCGACAACCCCCGGCCTGCCCGGCCGCTGTCTTTTGCTGTTGCTGCTGCTTTTTACCCTGCCGGTCGGCACCGCCCAAGCCGCCGCCGACACCCTTTTGCTCCCCCCCCGGGTCCTGGCCGCCGAAGCCGAAGATGAACTGACCACCCGGGTCGATCTGCTGTGGGGCGACATCGCCGAGCGCTACGATTTCAGCATGGCCCCACGGTCGTTGACCAACCGCTTGCTGGCCGAATATGACAACTGGCCGCCCCCGGCCAGCGTGTTGCGACAGTTGGAACTGCCGGAGCAGCCCCGTTTTCTGGTGCTCGGCAGCCTGACCCGGCTGGGAACGGGGTTCAGTATCGATACCACCGTTTACGATCGGGCCGGGGAGCAGCCGCCGCGCCATTTCAACACCGAAGCCGACCACGAGGAACGACTGACCCCGGCCCTGGAACGGCTGACCACCGACCTTCTGAACTATACCGAACCGGCCGGCCAAATCAGCGCTATCCACGTCGAGGGCAACGACAAGACCGGCGCCGGGGCGATCCGGCGCCAGATCTCCAGCCAGGTGGGCGACCGGCTCGATGACCAACGGTTGCGGGATGATATCAAAACGATCTTCGAACTGGGCTACTTCGACGATGTCCAGGTCGAGGCCGAGGAGGAGGACGACGGCACCAGCCTGACCTTCGTGGTCACCGAAAAACCGGTGATCAGTCAGGTGTTGATCAGCGGCAACCGACAGCTTGAAGAGGAGGAGATCCGCGAACATGTCGCGGTGGTGCCCAATACCATCCTCAACCCCGGCCTGGTGCGCCAGGCGGCGGCCAATATCACCCAGTTTTACAAGGATAAAGGCTACCACGAGGCCGTCGTCGAGCAGGAAATCGTGGAAACCGAGCAAGGCAAGGTCAACGTCCGCTTTGAGATTGAAGAAGGGCAACGGATATATATCGAGGAGATTGCCTTCACCGGCAACGAGACCTTTTCCGCCCGCCAGTTGCGCCGGGAGATCGACACCCAAAGCAAAGGGTTCTTCTCCTGGCTTACCAGCTCCGGCCGCCTGCAGCCGGAAATCCTGGAGCAGGACCGGGCCCGGCTGGCCGCCTTTTACAACAACCACGGGTTTATCGACGTCCGCATCGGCGAGCCGGAGATTGAACAGGAAGATGACCGCCTGCGGATTGTCTTTAACATCGAAGAAGGCCCCCGCTTCCGGGTCGGTGCAATCGAGCTGGGTGGTGATCTGCTTTTTCCCAAAGAGGAATTGCGGGCTCTGATCGAACTCCAGGATGAAGAATATTTCAACCGCCAGGTGCTGCGCGAGGATGTCAACCGGCTCAGCGACCGCTACGCCCAAGAGGGTTACGCCTTTGTCGAAGTGGTGCCCCAAAGCAGCCGGGACGACGAAGACCGGCGGATAAATATTAACTTTGTCATCGATAAGGATGTACTGGTCCATATCAACCGGATCGTCATCCGCGGCAACACCCGCACCCGGGACAACGTCATCCGCCGCCAGGTCGAGGTAAAGGAAGGGGAAATCTTTGACACCACCGCCCTTCGAGAGAGCATGCAGAACCTGCAGCGGCTGGATTTTTTCGAGGATATCGATATCCGACCGGAACCGGCGCTGATGCGCGACGACCTGATGGATGTCAACATCGAGGTGACGGAAAAACCCACCGGCACTTTCAGTATCGGGGCCGGCTACAGCTCCATGGACCAGATCATGGTCATGGGCCAGATCAGCCAGGAAAACTTCATGGGCCGCGGCCAGCGCCTGGCTTTCCAGGCCGATATCAGTTCCAGGGCGGCCCATTACAACCTGGGCTTCACCGAGCCGCATCTCGATGACTCCGAGCTGCTTTTCGGTTTCGATCTCTACAACTGGGAACGGGAGTATATCGACTACACCCGCAAATCCACCGGCGGCGCCCTGCGCTTCGGCTACCCGCTGGGCGATGACTGGCGGCTCAAGTGGGGTTACGGCTACGAAAAAACCACTTTGAGCGATATCAGCGACAACGCCTCCTTCTGGATCACCCAATCCCTGGATATCGAGACCAGCAGTTACGTGCGGCTGGGGGTCACCCGGGACACCCGCGACGACCGCCTGGACCCCACCCGGGGCGCTTACCATGACCTGGAAGTAAAACACGCCGGCGGTCCGCTGGGCGGCGATGCCGCCTATACCCGTTTTGAGGGCTCCACCACCTGGTTCTTCCCCTGGGAGAGGATCCCGGCACTCAAGGAGAGCCGCAGCGACTGGCTACACAGCACCACCTTCCGGCTGAAAGGCGCCATGGGCTATGTTATGGAAAACGAGAGCGATAGCCTGCCGATCTACGAGAAATTCTTCCTGGGTGGCCTGCGTAGTATGCGCGGTTTCGAGGTCGCCGGCATCAGCCCCCGCGACCCGGATACCGGCGAGCGTATCGGCGGCGAAAAGATGTGGTACATGAACAGTGAATGGATCTTTCCCATTTCCCAGGATATCGGCCTTAAAGGGCTGGTCTTCTACGATACCGGCAATGTCTACCGCGACAGCGACAATTGGAGTTTCGACGATCTGCGGCAGAGCGTCGGCTTCGGTTTCCGCTGGCTCTCCCCCATGGGCCCGCTGCGTCTGGAATGGGGCTACAACCTCGACCCCAAAGATGACGAAGATCAGGCGGTGTGGGATTTTTCCATGGGCGGCATCTTCTAAGCCGGGTATTTGCTGGTTAAGTTGCCGCTGAACGGGGCCCGACGCCTCGACGATTGTCGGCCCCACTGAACGCTTGCCTCTATTGCAACCATGAATGATATAATCAAAAGCCTGGGAGACAGCCAGGAACCCCTGGAGATTTACGGGGTACGGGGCGGGGCGGTGGCCTGGCTGGTCGGCCAGTTAACCGCCCTGGACCGCCCGCTGCTCTGTGTCTGCCCCGACGACGACGAGGCCCGACGGCTGAGCGCCGATCTGGCCCTGTTCAGCGACCGGCCGGTGATTCATTACCCCGACCTGGAGGTGCCCCCCTACGCCCCTCTGCGCCCCGATCCCGCCAGCCGGGCCGCCCGGCTGGCGGCGCTCTTTGCCATCATTAACAACTCCTCCCCTTTCATCCTGGTGGCCGCCGGCCGGGCTTTAAGCACCCGGACCCTGCCGCCGGCCCGCCTGAGTGCTCTGGCCGAACTGGTAATCCGGGGCGAGGAGTGTGAAGCCGAGAAACTGCCCGACCGTTTAAGCGCCGGCGGTTACGAACGGGTCGCCCTGGTTCAGGAAGTGGGGGAATACAGCGTGCGGGGCGGCATTATCGATATTTTCCCGCCTGGCCAGCCACACCCCTTAAGGCTGGATTTTTTTGGCGACACCGTCGAGGAGATCCGGCGCTTTGACCCCATCAGTCAGCGCTCGCTGGGTGACCTGGAGGAAGCGATCCTGCTGCCGGCCAGCGACTGCCTCTATCCCACCGCCGACTCGGCGGAGCAGCGAGCCCTGCTGGAGCGTTTTCGGCAATGGGCGGCCAAACTGTCATGGGACCACCGGCAGAGCCGGCAACTTGAAGAGTGTCCTGCAAAGCCGCCGCTCTTTTGCCGGGGATCAGTTTTTTCTGCCGCTGCTGGAACCGGCGGCGGTCTCGCCGCTGTCCTACCTGCCCGCCACCACCCTGACCCTGCAGGTCGATTATCCCCGTTTGGGCCAAAACCTGGAGCTGCATGGGGAGCGAATGGAGAGCAATTACCAGGAACTGGCCGCCGCCGCCCAACCGGCCCTGCCCCCCACCGATCTTTTTCAATCCCCGGCACAACTGCAAAGCCACCTGGATGGCGGTCCCGGCGCTCGGCTCTTCCCCATGGCCCCCAGGGAAGCCGACAATCGCCAAAATTTTCAGCTGGATGTCGGCAACCACGTCCTGCTTAAACAGAACCTCGACCTTAAACGCCGGGAGGAAGGACTGCTGGCCCCCCTGGCCCGCCAGCTCGAGCAATGGCTAAGCCAGGGAGATCAGGTTTATCTGGCCTGTCGATCCCCCCGCCACGCCGCCAAGATGCGGGAGCTGCTGGTCGGCCACGGCCTGGACAGCGGCCACCATTTCCAGATCCTGGAACAACCGCTGAGCAGCGGTTTTGACCTGACCAGGGAGGCCGAACACTGGCTTTCGGAAAGTGAACTATTCGGCGAACGCCGCCTGGCCGGCGCCCAGACCAAATCCCCGGCGCCGGCGACCGGTATCACCAGCCATGATGAGATCAACCCCGGCGACCCGGTGGTGCACCGCCGGCACGGCATCGGTATCTATCAAGGGCTGGTGCCCATTGAGCTTAACGGCATCACCAACGACTATCTGGAAATTCATTACCGCGGCGGCGACAAGCTCTTCATGCCGGTGGATCAACTCAACAGCGTTGGCAAATACAAGGGGCTGGCCGAACAGCAACCGACCCTGGACAAACTGGGCGACAACTCCTGGCACAACACCCGCCAAAAGGTCAAAAAAGCGGTCTGGCAGGTGGCCCGGGATTTGCTCAAACTGTATGCCAAGCGGCAAGTGGCCGCCGGCAACCGGTTTTCGCCCCCCGGCGAGCTGTACCACGAACTGGAAGAATCTTTCCCCTACGACGAAACCCCCGGCCAGCTCAAGGCCATCGGCGAAGTGATCGACGATCTCTGCGCCGACAAGCCCATGGACCGCCTGGTCTGCGGCGATGTCGGCTACGGCAAGACCGAAGTCGCCATCCGGGCCGCTTTCAAGGTGGCCGAGGATGGTGGCCAGGTGGCCCTGCTGGTTCCTACCACGGTCCTGGCCGAACAACACGTTGCCACTTTCCGGCAGCGGCTGGACGGTTTTCCGGTCCGCATCGACTCCTTGAACCGTTTCCGCAGCCCCGCCGAACAGAAAAAAATTATCGCCCAGCTGGCCGCCGGTGAGATTGATATCATCATCGGTACCCACCGGCTGCTTTCCGCCGATGTCAAGTTTCGCCAATTGGGCTTGTTGATCGTCGACGAGGAACATCGTTTCGGGGTCACCCATAAAGAAAAAATCAAGAAGATGAGCAGCGGCATCGATGTCCTGACCCTGACCGCCACTCCTATCCCCCGCACCCTCCAGCTCTCCTTGCTGGGAGTCCGCGACCTGTCGGTGATCAGCTCCCCGCCCCAGCTGAGACGGGCGGTCAAGACCTTTATCGCCCGCCACGATGATCTGGTGATCAAGGAAGCGATCCTCCGGGAGATGGGGCGCGACGGCCAGGTCTTTTTGGTCCACAACCGGGTGAGCAGCATCCACGAGGTGGCGGCCAAGGCCCAGCAACTGGCGCCGACGGCCCGCGTCGCGGTGGCCCACGGCCAGATGCCGGGCCGCCAACTCGAGGAGATCATGGTGCGTTTTGTGCGCCGGGAGATCGATGTCCTGGTCTGTACCACCATCATCGAATCGGGGCTGGATATCCCCGACGCCAATACCATTATCATTACCCGGGCCGACCGCCTGGGGCTGGCCGAGATCTACCAGTTGCGGGGCCGGGTCGGGCGGGGCAGCCAGCAAGCCTACGCCTATCTGCTGGTACCGGCCCTTGACGAGCTGGCCGGCGAGGCCCGCCACCGGCTGCAGGCCCTGATGGACTACAACGAACTGGGCGGTGGCTTCAAGCTGGCCATGAGCGATCTGCAGATCAGGGGTGGCGGCAATATTCTGGGGGAATCGCAGAGCGGCAACATCGCGGCGGTTGGTTATGATATGTATTTGGACCTGCTGCAGAAAACGGTCCTTGACTTAAAACACCGGCTGCGGCAGGATGGTGAATCACCCCCCGAAGGCGAAGAACTCGAAGAGAGCGGGGAGGATTTCGAACCGGAAATCAAACTGGCCGTGGCCGCGCATATTCCAGCCGCCTACGTCGCCGACGTCAACCAACGCTACCTCTGCTATCGTAAAATCACCGCCGCCGAGGATGACGCCACCCTGGACGACATCAAGGATGAATTCCAAGACCGTTTTGGCCCCCTGCCGCCGGAAACCGCCAATCTTTTTGAGATCATCGCCTTAAAGAACCGCTTAACGGTGCTAAGAATAAGTAAAATCGAACAAGGCCCGGCCGCCCTGGTGCTCTTTTTCGATTCCTCCACGCCGGTGCCCCCGGACCGCGTCCTGGAGATGGTGGCACAAGGGCAAAAAGGAATGCGTTTCACCCCGGAAGGCAAGCTGATAAAACCGCTGCCGGCCAATCCTTCCACGACGGTGGTATTCAATGAAATCAAAAAGTTGTTGCACGCCTTGCAAGGTAATGCTATTTCACCATAAAGTTTTATTATGATCAATCCGTCCATTCAATGGTGCCATGACCTACTATCTCCACTTGCAACCGCGCCGCCGCCAGCCGCGCTTGTCGATCCTGCTACTGACCCTGGCCGCCGTGCTACTGCTGGCCCAACCGGGCTTAAGCCGGGTGATGGATCGCATCGTCGCCGAGGTCAACGGCGAGATCATCACCATGTCGGAACTGGAGCGGGAAATAAGCGACGTGGCACCGGAGTTGCGGCGGCAAAAAGAGAGCGGAGCCGACGAACAGGAGCGAGAGGAGGCCCGACAGGAAGTACTGAGCGGTATGATCGACCGCCTGCTGATCCGGCAGGAGGCGGAGCGCCTGGGTATCCGGGTTAGCGAGGAGGAGGTCGAGCGGGCCATCGAACAAATCCTGGCCGACAACCAGTTGAGCAGAGAGGAGTTGGTCGCCGAAATCGAACGTCGCCAGGGCAGCATGGCGGGCTACCGGCAAGAGTTGCGGGATCAGATTTTGCAATCCCGGCTGATCAACCGGGAGGTCCGGGAGAAAGTGGTAATCCCGGAGAGCCGGATCAAGGAGTATTACCAGCAAAATCGCCAACAATGGGAGCCCCAGGAAGACGCCTATCATATCCTGCAGATCGGCATCGGCTGGCCCCGGGGCGGCGACGAGGCCCGGGCGGAAGCCCGGCGCCGGGCCGCGGAAATTCGCCAACAAGCGGTGGACGAAAATAATTTCCGGGAATTGGCGCGCCGCCACTCCGATTTACCGTCGGCCCGTAACGGCGGTGATCTGGGAGTTTTTAAAAAAGATGAACTGGCGGGGGTCATGCGGGAGCAGATCCCCCAAATGGAACCCGGCGAGATTTCTCCGGTGCTGGAAACCGCCGCCGGTTACCAGTTTTTCAAACTGCTTTCCAACCGCGGCGATATCCGGGCGACCGGCAGCTATGAAGACTTGAAGGACGAAATCCGGGAAAAACTTTACCAACAGGCCGTGGAGAAAGAATTCTCCCGCTGGGTAAGTGAACTCAGGGACAGCGCCTACATCAGGATATTATTGTAGGTAGGCGTATGGGTAATCCGATAATCGTGGACTTAACGGGCCGTAACCGTTCAGCAGTACCGCAGATTGTCAAGGGCGAGCAGCCAAGCGCTTGCAAGTACCCCGTGTACTTAAGCCTGGCTGCTTGCGCGGTGCGGTGCTGCTGAACGGCTAACGCGTATGCCGGGAATGGATCAGAAACGAGGCCAGCAGCCATGACTGCTCTCCATCAGGAAAACAATGCCACCGGCCACCAGGAAGAACATCACCTTTCCTTGGGCGAACGGTTGCGCCAGGCCCGCAGCGCCAAAGGGGCTTCCCTGATGGAAGCGGGGGAGGCGCTGCGGATTCATGCCACCACCCTGGCCGCCCTGGAGGAGGACAACCGGGAGGCCCTGCCAGCCCCGGTTTATACCCGCGGCTTTATCCGTATTTACGCCTCCTATCTGGGGCTTGACCCGGAACAGGCCCTGCAGCAGCATATCGAAGAACAAGGCCTACCCGCCACCGCCACCACCCAGAAGGTCAATATCCAAGAAATCATGACCGCCGAAAGCATGGCCGAAGCCCCCCGCCGGGTCACCGGCAACCATGTTTTTGCCCTGCTGCTGCTGCTGGTGCTGGGCTTCCTCGGCTACTGGAGCTACAATAGTTATTACCGGAGCAGCGAGTCACCACCTTTAGTCCAGCAGGAAATTTTCCAACAGCAGCCCACGGAAACAGCAAAAGCACCACCAGCTTCGGTAATTCCCGTTATTCCCCAGCCACCACAGGTCGCGGTTGACAATATAGTTAACGGCGAGCAGACGACCCCCGAAGGGGCAGAGAACACCGCCGCCGAGACGGTAAACAACATTAAACCCCAACCTATAACCATCACTGAACCGGAGACTGGCGACAACCCGGAGCCCCTTCCCGAGTCGCCTACCCCGGAACCCGCCGCCGGTACCGAAGAACCGCAACCGGCGACCTTCCCGGCCACCACCGAACCCGCGGCGGCGCAAGAGGAAGCTACGGAAGCGGGCCATCAACTGGAAATCCGTTTCACGGAAGATACCTGGTTGCGGATCCAGATCGACGACCAACCGACCCGGGAGTTATTCTTTGAAGCCGGCGCCAGCCATAGCTGGGAAGCCGAAGAAGAAATAGAGCTGCGCATCGGCAACGCCGGCGGTGTCGAGGTGATCTTTGACGGCACTCCCATGCCTTCCCTGGGACCCAGCGGCCGGGTGATCAATCTCCGGCTGCCTTAAAGAATGCCCCTGCAACAGACCAGCGCCGTGGTGCTGGGGGTAAGCAGCTACGGGGAAGCCGACAAGATCGTCACCTTCTATGGCCGCACCACCGGCAAATTCAGCGGGATCGCCAAAGGCGCCAACCGCAGCCGGATTCGCTTTGTCAACAAACTGGAACTCTTTTCCCTGCTGGAGTTGACCTACGAGCCGGGACGCCGCAGCAGCCTGGTCCGCATCGACCAAGCCGAATTGAGCCACCCTTTTGCCGCCATTCGCCGGGACTATGCCCGCTACACCACCGCCGCCCTGGCGGGCGAACTGGTAAGTCGTTTCAGCGGCGAAGACGACCATGACGCGCGGATCTTCAGCCTGCTGCTCTGGGTCTTGCACGCCATCGCCGACTGCCGCCAACCAATGGTGGAACTGCCGCCCCTGGCGATCTTTTTTGAAACCAAACTGCTGGCCCTGCTGGGCTACTGCCCCGACTTGCAAGGCTGCCGGCGTTGCGGTACCCTGGCCGCCACCGCCCGCCCCTTTCACTTCAGTCTCGGCCAGAGCGGCCTGCTCTGCGCTTCCTGCAACCGCGCCGACCACGGCCTGATCCCGCTTTCCCTGGGGACCGTCCGTCTGCTGGCCCGGGTCCTGGAACTGGCCCCCGACAAACTCTCCCGGCTGCGGCTGCCGGCAGCCAACGCCCGCGAGGCGGCCCACCTGCTCAAGCACTACAGCCGCCATCTGCTGCAACGGGAGATCAACTCCCGGGCCTGTTTTCTGGAACTGCTCAATGGTCATCAATGAGCCGGGGCGCTTCACCTTTAATTGAGTTTTTGCAGCAGCCAGGCCATGTTGCGGCCGAGATCGGCCATGGTCCGCGACGCTTCGGGATCGTTGCCGACCTCGCCGGGATGCAGCCCAAAGCCCATGTTCCAATAGGAAGAGCCCACCACGATCATCTGGCCGATCAGGAAGAAGGCGTTTAAGGAACTGAAGACGTGGTAGGCGCCGCCCCGGCGTACGGCCACCACCCCGGCGCCGACCTTGCGCTTGAACATGTCGTCGTTGGCCCGGGCGACCATGCCGCAGCGCTCGATCAGGGCCTTCATGCCCGCCGAGAGATCGGCAAAATAGGTGGGCGAACCCAGCAGGATGCCGTCGGCGCTCTCCATTTTGGCGATACAGTCGTTGACCATATCGTTATCCACCGCGCAACGCCGATTCTTCTTCTTACCGCACTGGTAGCAGGCGGTACAACCGCCGGGTGCCCGGCCGGCCAATTCCACCAGTTCGGTCTCAATCCCCGCCGCCTGCAGTTCGGCCAGCGCCGCCTGCAACATGCTCGCCGTATTGCCGCCCTGCCGGGCACTGCCGTTAAATGCCACAACTTTCATCGCTTACCTCCTTGTTTCCTAAGATGGTACCGGCCCGACCTACGGGGTGATTTCCCAGATCTCCTCGGCGTACTGCCGGATGGTGCGATCGGTGGAAAATTTACCCATCCGAGCCACATTTAAAATAGATTTACGGTTCCACAGGGCCTGGTCGACAAACTGACGATCCACTTCCTGTTGACAACGCAGATAGTCCTCAATATCCAGCAGGGTCAGATAAGGTTCGGCGGGGTCCAGCAGGACCGTAACCAGGGACTGGAAAAGGGCGCTGTCGCCCCGGCTGAAACAACCGTTGGCCACGGCGTCCACCGCTTCCCGGATCTCGGGGTTGCCCTGGTAGACCTTGGCCGGCACCCATTCGGGATCCTGCCGGGCCCGCACGACTTCCTCGGCGCTGAGACCGAAAATAAACATGTTCTCCCGCCCGATCTCCTGGCTCATCTCAATGGTGGCCCCATCCATGGTGCCACAGGTCAGGGCGCCGTTCAAGGCCAGCTTCATGTTACCAGTGCCGGAGGCTTCGGTGCCGGCGGTGGAGATCTGCTCGGAGAGATCGGCGGCGGGAATGATTTTCTCGGCCAGACTGACCCCGTAATTGGGCAAAAAGATCACCTTGAGCCGATCCCCCACCCGGCGGTCATGGTTGACCACTTGGGCCACCTCGTTGATCAGCTTGATGATCAGCTTGGCCCGGGCATAGGAAGGGGCGGCCTTACCGGCGAAGATCACGGTCCGGGGCGGCGCGTCGCTCCGCTCCCACCGGACCAGCCGCTGATAATGGATAATCACCCGCATGATATTAAGCAGTTGCCGCTTGTATTCATGGATCCGTTTAATATGCACGTCAAACAGCGACTCGGGATCGACCCGGACCCCGCAATTCTGCCGAATCAGGTCGGCCAGCCGCTCTTTATTGGCGAGTTTGACACCGCGCCAGCGGCTCTGGAATGGGGCATCAGCGGCCAGCGCTTCCAACCGGCGCAGGTGATCAAGGTCGGTAACCCACTGGCCGCCGATCTGTTCAGTGATCAGCTGGGCCAGGCGGGGATTGCTTTTAAGCAGCCAGCGGCGCTGGGTGATACCGTTGGTCTTGTTGTTGAAGCGGTGGGGATAGAGTTCGTAAAAATCCTTGAAGATCCAGTCTTTTTGCAATTGGGTATGGAGCTCGGCCACCCCGTTGATGGAGTGGCTGCCCACCACCGCCAGGTGGGCCATCCGTACCTTGCGCACCTCGCCCTCATCGATCAGCGACATCCGCCACAACCGCTCCTGGTCACCGGGATAACGGGCCGCCACCTCACCCAGAAAACGGTGATTGATCTCGTAGATGATCTCCAGATGGCGCGGCAGCAGCCGTTCAAACAAATCCACCGCCCAGGTCTCCAGGGCCTCGGGCATCAGAGTATGGTTGGTGTAGCCAAAGGTGGCGACACAAATATCCCAGGCCTGCTCCCAGTTCAAACCTTCGTCATCAAGCAACAGCCGCATCAATTCGGGAATCGCCACCGCCGGGTGGGTATCGTTGAGCTGGACCGCGATTTCGTCGGCAAATTTGCTGAAATCCCGGCCATTTTGTTTTTTGTAGCGGCGCAGGATATCCTGGAAGGTGGCGGCCACAAAGAAGTACTGCTGCTTGAAGCGCAACTCCTGGCCCTCGCGGATATCATCGGAGGGATAGAGCACCTTGGAAAGGGTCTCCGACTCCACCACATCCCGCACCGCCTGGACATAGTCGCCGCGATTGAAGGAGACCAGATCCAGGTCGCGGGAGGCCTTGGCGCTCCATAGCCGCATGTTGATCACCGAGTCGTTGTTAAAACCCGGCACCAGGATATCGTTGGCCATGGCCACCACTTCGTCGGTATCCACCCATTCGCAGCGCAGGTTGCCGGCGTTATCCCGGTACTTGTGCACCCGGCCATGGAATTTGACCGGGTAGAGATTCCAGGGCCGGTCATATTCCCAGGGGGTCCCGTAACGCAGCCAGTTGTCGGGGTGCTCCACCTGGAAACCGTCCAGCAGCCGCTGGTAGAACAGACCGTATTCGTAGCGGATGCCATAGCCGTAAGCCGGAATCCCCAAAGTGGCCATGGAGTCCAGAAAACAGGCGGCCAGCCGGCCCAGGCCGCCGTTGCCCAGCCCGGCGTCCTCCTCCTGTTCGCTGATCTCTTCCAGGGAGTAGCCCATCTTTTTGAGCACCTCGGCAAATCTGTCGTAAAGCCCCAGATTGACCAGGCTGTTATCCAGGGAGCGACCGATGAGAAACTCCAGGGAAAGATAGTAGACCCGTTTGCGATTGCGGGCGTAAAATTCCTTCTGGGTTTTGATCCAGCGTTCGATCAGCAAATCGCGCACCGTGTAGGCCACGGCCTTGTACAACTCCCGGTTGCCGGCCCGCGTCGGGTCGCGCCCCAGAAAACTCAACAGGTGATGATTGATGGTGCTGATCAGGTTCTCGTCCTGCAGACGGCCGCCGATACTGCAATAGGGCGCGGTCGGCGGCTGATCGGCAACCGCCGGTGAACTGGATTTAGACTTGGGCATACCGGCACCTTTACTGTAATTTAAAAGCCTACCCTACAACATGGCAACGCTTGCGGGCAAGACAAAGATCAAGCGGTCTAGATAACTTCCAAGCCGCCCCGGTGACTATCGCGGGGCGACGGTGTTTATCCGGGGGCGGTTAGCGCCGCGCCTGGCCATAAAAACGCGCCACCCAGGCCAGGGCCTGCTCCCGATCACGCACCTCGCCGGCCACCTGGGCCTGCTGCAAGCCATCCAGGATCTCTTTGAAGAGCGGCCCCGGGGACAGGCCGCACCAGCGTTGCAGATCATGGCCGTTTAGCAGCGGCGGCCGGCGCAGTACCGGTTCCAACCGCTGCCGGACCAACCGGTTCACTTCGCTATAGAGGGCCGCCAGCTGCTTTTCCATATCCGGTGGTTTACCCCCCCCCCGGCCGGCCAGGCTGTCGGCCATGGCCAGCAGGAAAAGCCCGGGCAGATCCTCCCCCACCGCCCGCCACAAGCGCAGCGCGGCCCGTGGGGTAATCCCCTGCCGGGCGCGGGCATTGTTAAGATGAAAGGGCCACATATGATGGCCCACCAGCTTGGCCAGCAGATTCAGGCGACGACGACTGAAGCGCAGCCGCCGCCCCAGCTGCTGACAAAGCTCGGCCCCGAGCTGATCGTGATTATAGAAGGTGACCCGGTCGCGCCGCCACTGGCAGGCGGCGGGTTTGCCCAGATCATGCAGCAGGGCCGCCCAGAAAAGGGTGCAGCGGCGATCGGGCCAAGCGGCGGCGGCCAGATAGGTTCGCAAAGGGGAGTCGTCCCGGGGGAAATAAACCTCCGGGGCAGCCACCACGGCCCGCAAACAGGCCACGGTCTCCAGACAGTGCCCGGTGACATCCAGGTGATGGCTGGCCGGCTGCGCCAAGCCTTGACCGGCGGCCAGCTCCGGAACCACCGCGAAAAGCAGGCCCGCCGCGGCCATACCCCGCAGGGCCGCCGCCCCCCGGGGAGCTACCAGGATGGCGTCCAGTTCGGCCCGCAGCCGCTCCGCCGCCACTCCGGCCAGGTTGTGCCGGTCGCTGGCCGTCTTGATCAGGTCTTCGGTGGCCGCCGCCAGCCGCCAGCCGCCTTGCTCGCCGTCCGCCGCCTCGGCCGAAGCCGGGCGTTCAAGAGTGGCCAGGAAACGATAAGCCCGCAGCAGCCGCAAAGGGTCGGCGGCCAGGGCCCCGGGGTAAACGACCCGGATAATCCCGGCTTGCAGATCCCGCCAACCGCCAACGGGATCGATCAACTCCGGCTGTTGGCGGCACCGCCCTCCCTGCACCGTCAACGCCACAGCCAGGGCGTTGATCGTAAAATCACGCCGCTTGAGATCCTCCACTATAGTGGTCGCACCTTCCCGCCAGCCACCACAATCCAAAACCAGATCCTGCCAGACCACCCGGGCCAGATCGTGCCCCTCATCCAGAATCACCAGGCTGCCATGCAAGACGGCGGCCAACCGGCGGGCAAAAGCAATCCCGCCGGCGGGCACCGTGAAATCCAGATCCCGGCTCGGCCGTCCCAGCAACCAATCCCGCACCGCGCCGCCGGTGATGTACAACTCCTGCCGCTCACCCAGAGCCTCCGCCAGGGCCTCGGCCAACCGGATCGGATAGGAGTGCAGTCCCGGCTTGCGGCAGGTAGTATCCATAAAAACCAACTAAAGGGAGGAGAGCGCTTCCAGATCCCGGATATCGATATCCCCCTTGCGGGCCCGGGGATAAAGATCGCTGAGCAGCTTCTCGTCTTCCAGTAACTCCTGGAAACGGCTATAAGCCTCTTCAAAACCCTCCGGCGCCAGCCGCTCCTGTCGCAGACGCTCCACCGCCGACAAGAAAAGCGTCTGGGCCCGGGTATAGACCGCGTAGAAGAGCCGGTCCCGCACCAGGCGGGGATGGTGCTCATAAGGCGGCGGCTCCTTGCGGAGAGCGGCCATCACTTGCCTTACCGTACACTCGGGCAGCAGGGCCAACAGCTTGGGGGTATCGTAAATATCGGCGGCCACCACCAGCTGCTCCCGCAATTCGGGGCCCATTGACGCCAGGGCCGCGGCTAGACGCTGTTTAACTTCCTCGTCGTCATTTTCCAGCAGCAGCCGGACATAAGGAGTTATTTCGGCATAGGTAAACACCTCGCGCGGCAGGGTCTGCGCCAGCCATTCCACCTGCTTTTCCGGGCTGCGGGCCACAAAGGGAATATAACGTTCCAGCCAGCGCGGACCACTTTTAACAAAGGTATTCTTCATCGTCCCCTTCTACCATATTACGGTTACTTGAGTAAACGTTAGCAGCACCGCATGTTATCGGCTTTTCGCCGATGATTGACAGCGGCGTCACGCACGGAAAGCCGGCGGCCGGAAAATGCGCCCGTCCCTTGACCCCCTCCGGTTTATTGGCTATGCTGCCCCCGCCGTTTGTTAACCACGACGGTTCACTATTATCCTACAAACTGGAGGGTATAGCCATGGCCGGACCGGAAAAACGGGCCATCCAGCAGAAAAGATCGTTGCTGCCGCTGCTCCTGATCCTGGTGGGTGTCATCGCCCTGCTGGGGTTACTGTTCTGGTATTTCGTGATCTCCCCGCCAGAACCGGCAGTTACCTCCACCCCGTCGCCGGCCGTCAACGGGACAACCCCGGGACGTTCCGCCGACCAACCGCCCCCGGTGGGTGACTATCCGGGCCGCTCTCCACGAGCTGCAGAATCAGAAGAAGCGGCGCCGGGCGCCGCCGACCAACGCCGACCACCGGCCACCACCCCGGAACAAGCGGCGCAAGCAGCGCGAGCCGGGGAAGCCGGCTCGGCAGATCCGGCCGCCCCCCCGGCGCCAGAGACCGAATGCGATAAGGTAAGCGGCCGGATCAAAGATTTTTTTACCCATCTTGACCAGCGTCAATATATCGCCGCCCGACAGCTTGAGGAACCGACCAGGATCCATTTCGGCCGCCTGATCGACCAACTGCTGGCCCAGCCACCGCTGGTCAGCGGTGAAACCGACACCATCCTGGGGGTCCTGGACAACACCACCCATCTCTATCGCGTCCTGCAAAAAGAAAATTTACTGTTGCTCAAGGAGGTGCTGCAAAACGAGCGCGACCGGCTGGAAGAAATCCTGGCCACCTTTCATCGCTGGTCAATAATCGCCCCGGAGTGCCCGCCCAGCGGCCTCGGCATTCATCTCCCGCTGCCGGCCCTCTACGAATACGCCGGTTTCTTCCTTAATACCCTGGGCGGCCGCTCCTATCTCTTCCGCCGGGCCCCGGATATCCGGCTGTTGACCCAGTACTACGCGGTATTGATTCTGGATCGGGCCAACGAGGCCGGCATCAACCGCCACGGTCTGGATATCCGGCCGACCATCGACTCCCTGCTGGCCGAAATCCCTCCCCGTGACGACCTGAAACAAGCCGAGGAGTACATGGCCACCCTCCGCGAACTCCAAGCCAAATACCTCCGGCAGTACGGCGAACAAAAGTAGACGCCCGGCTGGTAAACGGTTACGGGTTACTTGATCCCCTTGGCGTTAAGGTGACTGGCGTACTTTTTATTCGTTGATCATCTCCACCAGCTGCTTGTGCTGGTCGTCGATCTCCTTGATGTTGACACTATACTCATCCTTCCAGGTAAAAAGAGCCATCGTTGAACCCCCTTGCCATTTTACGTTAAGTTAGAAAATCCATGCGGAAACAATACCGGAGTATATTAGGTAAACTGGGACCAGCATGCAAGAAGAATTATTCTCAACTAGAGAGCTGAATTCCCCCGTTATCATAAATTCCCCTCGCCGATCAGGGATAAATCATTTAGAATACAATGTTTTGTCCTAAAGCAATACCAACCGTCGCTGGCCAAGCGACCGGAGAGATGCTGGTGAGCGCAAACCCGGAAAGCAATCAGCAGTACCAGCGCATCATCGAATCCATGCGGCTGGCCGTCAGCCACCATGACCAGGATGGCCTGCAACAGGCAATCCTGGCCTGGTTCGACCTGAAGGAGCGAGGGGATTACCCAGATCCCCTCCTCGAGTTACTGGACACCCCCTTTGACCCCGAAGCCCTGGCCCTGCTGCCGCCGCCGATCAAGCTGTATGCCTTAAACCTTATCTTCCAGGAGCGGATTAAACGGCTGGCCGATTTGAGTCCCCAGCTTGCCTTTCTGGAACAACCGACGGCCCGGGCCAATGTCCCGGCCCGCTTTCATCCCCCTTTTACCTACCTGCAGCTGGTCGGGCTGTTACTCCAGGGCCGGCTCGCTGAGGCCACCGCCATCCTCGACCGGCAAAGCTCCCAACTGGCCGGTTTCGGCCTTGCCGGCTGGCTGCTTTTCCTGGCCGGCGAGGACGACGCCGCCGTGGCCTCCTTTAGCACCGATCTGGAAATCTTGCGGCAACGGGAGAACTCTGCAAGGGCCTATTTCACCGGCCTGGAAGGCCTGCTTTTTCTGCTGGCCCAACTGGCCGCCGACAATTACCGCTATCTGTCGCAGATCAAGGCGATCATCGCCGATCTTGAAGATGGTCAGCCCCACAACTTCCTACTGCCGGCCTATCGGCTTTGCAAAACGGTGCCCGCCATCCTGGAAAATCAAGCGGGGGCGGACCGCCGGCTGCTCGATAACACCCCGCCCCCCGACGATGGCGTAACCCTGCTGGTGAGCGGTTTACTCCGCCGCTGGCGGGGCGGGGGCATGCCGCACTCCCTGCAGGCCAATATCCAGACGGCGGCCCGACGGGCGTGGGAGAATCATCATTGTTGGCTGGCGGCCGGCCTGGACGAGTTGTTGCCGACCTACGAAGAGGGCGCTGAACGTTGCCACCCCTGGCGCTCCCTGAACCACCTGATCCTTCCCCGGGAGCCCTGGCACCACGCCCTCCAAACCCTGGAACAAGCGGAAGCCGACCCGGCCGGCGCCACCGAGGCCGAACCCCACCGTCGCCTGGCTTGGTTGCTGCACTATCTGCCCCGGGAACAAAGCTGCCGTTTGCGGCCGGTGGTCCAGCACCGCCGCCGCAACGGCTGGAGCAAAGGACGGCCTCTGGCCCTGCGCCGGCTGCTGAGTCCCGAACAACTGCTCAACGGGCCGCGACCAATCCGGCTTGACCACCGTGACCGCGCCTTGGGCAACGCCATTGAACGGGAGTCGGGGCCGGGGGGTGAGCGTTATTATCTCTCCCCCCGGCTCGATTTAAGCCTGTTGGAAGATCATCCCCGGCTCTTTCTGGCCACCAACCCGGGAGTCCGGGTCAGGCTGGAAAGCCAGCGACCGGCCCTGCTGCTCGTTAAGGAGGATAGCCAACACTGGCGTCTCAGCCTCGCCCCCTTTCCCGAATCCGGCAACCAGGTGCTGATACGTTGCGGCGAGGCCGATTTTCAACTTTTTACTTTCAACGAGCAGTTGCAGCAACTGGCCTCGCGACTGGGCCCCGCCGGCCAGCGCCAACCGCTGGCAACCGCCGATTCCCTGCTGGCGCAACTGGGCGAGCTGCCCACCGGGCTCAATATCTTTTCCGAACATGCCGGGCTACCCCTTGAGGCGACCGAGGAAACCGCCGATCCGCAACCGGTGCTGCAACTGATGCCCGCCGGCCAGGGTCTGCGCCTGCGGCCCCGGGTACGCCCCCTGGGGGCCGACGGTCCCTGTCTACCGCCTGGTCGGGGCTATGCCGCGATCTGGGTCACCGCCGCCCCCCATAACCGCCATGTCCGCCGCGACCTGGCGGCGGAAAGAACGGCCGTCCACGAACTGGCCGCCCGCTGCGGTTTAGAACCACCCCAGGCCGGGACCGAGGAACAACCCGAGGACGACAGCTGGCGGCTCCATGACCCCCGCCACTGCCTGGAACTGCTGGAACAACTGCGCCGGAAACTGCCCGCCACCCGCCTGGAGTGGCCGGAAGGGGAAGGTTTTTCCTTGAGCCCCACCGCCGGTCTGGGCCAGTTGCAACTAAAAATCAACCACCACCAGGACTGGTTCAGTCTGGATGGCAGCCTGCGGCTGGACGACGGGCTGGTACTGGAACTGGACAGCTTGTTACGGGCCACCGAGCGGGACCACAGCCGTTTTATCCCCCTGGGCAACGGCCGCTTCCTGAGTTTAAGCGACTCCCTGCGCCGCAAGCTGGACGAACTGGCGGCCCTGGCCGAATTGCGCCACGGCCGGGTCACCCTCCATCCCCTGGCCGCCCGGCTGCTGTTCGGGCCGGACGACGGCGAGCAGCAGCAAGACCCGGCGGCTGGGGATGCCGCCGCCCCGCAACTAAGCGGTGACGCGGCCTGGCATGACTTTTTGGACCGCCTGCGGCGGCTCGACCAATGGCAACCGGAGGTACCGGCCGGCCTGAAGACCACCCTGCGTCCCTATCAACTGGAAGGTTATCACTGGCTGCGGCAACTGGCCGAGCTGGGTTTCGGCGCCTGCCTGGCCGACGACATGGGCCTGGGTAAGACCATCCAGGCCCTGGCCCTGCTGTTGAGTCGGGCCGCCGCCGGTCCCAGCCTGGTGATCGCCCCCACTTCGGTTTGCCGCAACTGGCAACAGGAAGCGGCCCGTTTCGCCCCCGAACTCCGAGTAATCGCCTATGCCGGCCCCCGACGCCGCCATCTGTTGCAGGAATTGGGGCCCCGCGACCTGGTTATTGGCAGCTACAGCCTGCTGCAGCGGGACGCCGAAGCGCTGGCCGCCCCTTACTGGCAGACCATAATCCTGGACGAGGCCCAGGCGATCAAAAATTTCCTGGCCAAACGCTCGCGGGCGGCGATGCGCCTGCAGGGAGGCTGCAAGGTGATCACCACCGGCACCCCGCTGGAGAACCACCTTGCCGAACTATGGACCCTTTTTCGGTTTATCAACCCCGGCCTGCTGGGCAACCTGGAGCGCTTCAACCGCCGGTTCGCGGCCCCCATCGAGCAACACCGGGACCCCCAGGCCCGTCATCACCTGCGCCAACTGCTGACTCCTTTCGTGTTGCGACGACTCAAAGGGGAGGTCTTACAGGAACTGCCGCCCCGCACCGATATCACCCTGCAAGTGGAGCTGAGCCGGGAGGAGGCCTCCCTTTATGAAGCCTTGCGCCGCCAGTCCTTAAACAGCCTAGAACAGGAAGAAAGCCGCCACCGCACGCCGTTGCGGATTCTGCGCGAAATCATGAGACTGCGCCGGGTTTGCTGCCATCCCCGCCTGGTCTTGCCGGAGAGTGAATTACCCGGCGCCAAACATGAACTGTTCCTTAAAGTAGTCACCGAACTGTTGGAGAACCACCATCGGATTCTGGTTTTCAGCCAGTTTGTCGACCACCTCGCCCTGATCCGGGAACTACTCGACGCCCGGGACATCGGTTACCAGTACCTGGACGGCGCCACCCCGGCGGCGGTCCGTCAGCGCCGGGTGGAGGATTTCCAGAATGGCCGGGAGGATCTTTTTTTGATCAGCCTGCGAGCCGGCGGCCTGGGCCTTAACCTCACCGGCGCCGATTACGTGATCCACCTCGACCCCTGGTGGAATCCGGCGGTGGAAGAACAGGCCTCGGACCGGGCTCACCGGATCGGCCAGGACCGGCCGGTTACCGTTTACCGCCTGATTACCAGTTCCACCATCGAGGAAAAAATCCTGGCCCTGCACCAGCATAAACGCGACCTGGCCGGCGATCTGCTCAACCACAACCGCCAGGGGCCGCCCCGCAGCAGCACCGAGTTGCTGGCCCTGCTGGAGTAATTTTGTTCCGTGCGGCTATTGTTGCGCGGCGTAAAGCGGGGGCTTATCCCGGGTCAGGGTAAGCTCCACCCGCCGGTTGCGGGCCCGGTTGGGCGGGCTGTCATTGGGCACCCGGGGACGGAATTCGGCATATCCCTGGGTGGTAAGCCGGTCGGGCTCCACTCCCTGTTTGAGCAGATATTCGGCCACCGCCACCGCCCGGGCCGAGGAAAGGTACCAATTGGAAGGAAAACGCTCGTTGCTGATCGGCCGATCATCACTGTGGCCGGCAATAATTACCCGGTAATCGGGCTTGCGGGCCAACAGCTCGGCCAACCGCCGGAGGATGGACAGCGATTGCTCCCGGGGTTCGGCCCGGCCGCTGGCAAAGGCCAGTTTTTCCTCGATGGTCAGGGTGAACCGGCTGGCATCGCCGGTTACCATGAAACCGTCACGGTCGAAATCGGAGAAGTAATGGCTGAGCAGGCCGCCGCTTTTGCTTTGGCCGCCGGCGGGCATAACCGCCGACGTCGGCGTCACCGCATCGTTTTTGGCGTCACTCCGGGACCCCGGCGACGAAGCCGCCCCCGACGGAGCCTCCACTTGCCGTGGCTTGGGAGATTCAACCGGGGACTCCGGCCCAACCCCCTTTTCGTTGATATAGAGGATGATAAAAAAGATCAGCAGCAGGGTCAGGATATCGATGATTCCCCAGGAGTTGTCTTCGCTCTCGGCCAGGGCGGCCTGGATCTTGGCGTAACTGCTCATGTTGGCCGCCTCCCTTATTTACCCTGACGCGGGAAGAGGCAACCGGCCAGGGCCAGCCGCAGGGGACCACCAGCCACCGGCTCGTCCGACAACTCCCCATCCAGACAGGAATTGAGCTTGTAATAGATATGGCTGGCGCTCTCCCGCTGGGCCAACCCCAACACCCCCTCGGTGATCAACGGGAAGGTCTCCAGCTCCCGCCGGATTTTCTCGGCGTAACGCCGCTGGATGGGGTTGTAGATAAAATTGGCGAACAACAGGCCATAAAGCGTGGTAAAAAGCGCCACCGAGACCCCGGAGCCAATGCTGGCGGTATCCTGCAGGTTGCCCAGGACGATGATCAGGCCAACCACCGTGCCCATGAAACCAAAGGACTGACTGAGCCTGACCAGCGAAGCCAGGATCGCCAGCCGCGCCTCCCGGCCGGAGAGGTAACGCTCGTAGCTCTTTTCCAGAATCCGCCGGATCTCTTCCGTGGAATAACCGTCGGCCACCATCTCCATACCCTTACGCAGGAAAGGGTTGGCGATCTTCACCGCCTCCAGGTCAAATTCCCGGGGGTTGGCGGCGGTCCAGATTCTGGCCAGTTCCCGGATCTGCCCGGCAAGATTTTCCCGCCGCCGGTTCTGCTCCCACTCCCCCTTGCCACTCAACTCATCAAGCAAACCGATGATGCTGCGACGGGGATAGGTCAGCAGGGTGGCCACAGGCGGGCCGCAGAGAACCAGCAACATACTCATTATAATGGGCAGATAGCTGCCGCCGCCCACCAGCGACGACTGCATTTGCAAGAGCAGCAGGGTACCGGCCGCGACGATAAGGACCTTGATCATGGTTGCCTCCTGAAAAATTAATTAACCGGATGGCTACAGCAACCTAGCAAGCTCCGTGCCAGACAAGGAATCTTGGGATAGAACATTCAGGGTGTGGTAAAGCGTACCTGGCCGCTTATCGCATAATGATCGGCGGCCAGGTCGTAATCGAGGTTCTGCCCCCGTACCCGGGCCTCGTCGCTGTGGATTTCCACGCCCGCCCGGCTGCTGACCAGGCTCTGCGACTCGTGGTAAACCAAGGCGGGGGTGCTCAGTCGGAAACCGTCTTCGCCCTGCAACCGGACGTTATCTTGCAGAAAAAGGGCTTCAGCGGCGCTGTCGTAGTGGCCCTGGTCGGCGGTGATCCGCAAATGGGCCTGGCCGTCGCGGAATAAAACGGCCGTCACCGCCGCCAGCCGCAGCTCATCGGCGTTATCACCGGTTTGCAGCCGCGGGGTGTCGATCCGCCACTGCCGGACTCCGGCCTGGTCCTGGTAAAGCCGGACCTGCTCCATGACAAAACGTCGCCTGGCCTGGTCCCCGGCGGCCGAGCCGCCTTCATGCAACTCCGGCGGAGCCAGCAGGGCGCCCAAAAAGCCGCCGTAAAAAGGCCAGCCCAGCAGCAGCAACAAGGGCAGCAGCCACAGCAGGTTGCGACGGCCGTGCATCATCGGTACACCTTCTCCAAAACGCGGCGCTGCGGAACGCTTACCATCATCGCCGCTCACCGGTTGCCAGAAACGGATGCTGCGGGCAATAGGCGGCCAGCCTCTGGAGGTATTGTCCCCGCCCTTCCAGCAGCAACTCGCAAAGCTCCCGTACCGCCCCCCGGCCCCCGGGCTGACGGCTGACAAAATGGGCCACGGCCTTCACTTCGGCCACCGCGTCGGCCACCGCCGCCGCCAGTCCCACCCGCGTCAGCACCGGCAGATCGAGCCAGTCATCGCCCATATAGGCCACCTGGTGGGGTTGCAGTTGCTGGCTGGCCATGATCTCTTCCAGGGCCGCCAGTTTGTTATCGGCTCCCTGGAAAACATGCCGTAAACCCAGGTTTTCCGCCCGCCGCCGCACCGCCTCGGAGCTGCGGGCGGTGATGATCCCGCTTTCCACCCCGGCCTCCCGCAGCAGCCGCAAACCCAGACCGTCCCGGGTGGAGAAGGCCTTGGCCTCGGAATCCGCCCCGGCGCCAAAGATAATGGTGGAATCGGTGAGGACTCCATCGACATCGAGCAGCAACAGCTCGACTTTGGCCGCCCGTGGCAGGCAGTTTTTCCAGGCGTAACCGCGCTGTGGCTCTTCACCACGGGCCGCCGCCTGTTGCCGCAAACCGGCGGTGATCTCACAATCGGAAGGATATTGAGGCATGGCTACACCACCCCTTACTGGCGAAGGGCCAGCAGTTGCCGCAACAGCCCTTCCACCTCGTTGAGCGGCAGGGAGTTGGGGCCGTCACAAAGGGCCCGGTCGGGATCGGGGTGGACCTCCAGAAAGAGCCCGTCCACCCCGGCGGCCACCGCCGCCTTGGCCAGGGTGGCAATAAACTGACGCTGCCCGCCGGAAGCGGTGCCCTGGCCGCCCGGCAGTTGCACGCTGTGGGTGGCGTCAAAGATCACCGGGCAGCCCAGCTGCCGCATGATCGGCAGGGAACGCATATCCACCACCAGGTTGTTATAGCCAAAGGAAGTGCCCCGCTCGGTGAGCAGCAGCTTATCGGCGGCCACGCTGCCGACCTTGGCCACCACCGGCGCCATATCCCAGGGGGCCAGGAACTGACCCTTCTTGATGTTGACCACCCTGCCGCTGGCGGCCGCCGCCAACAGCAGGTCGGTCTGGCGGCACAAAAAAGCGGGGATCTGCAGAATATCAAGCACCTCGGCGGCGGCCGCCACCTGGGCGGTCTCGTGGATATCGGAAAGCAGCGGCAGCTTGAACTCCCGGCCGATGGCCGCCAGCAACTCCAAACCGGCGGCCAGCCCCGGCCCCCGGTAGGAGTCCAGGGCCGTCCGGTTGGCCTTGTCAAAGGAGGCCTTGAAGACCAGGGGAATACCCAGCCGGGAAGTGATATCCCGCAGGGTGGCGGCAATCTCCCGCATCACCCCGGCCTCCTCGAGCACACAGGGACCGGCAATCAGGCATAAAGGCTGGCCGGGGCCAAGCCGCAGACCCTCACCAATGGTAACCCCATTCATCGCACGACCTCTAAATAAAAATATTGACCACCAGTGCCGACAACCGTCGAACTGTAACGGTTGCTAACCGTAGAAGCCCCTCCTGATGACCTATGGCGGCCTTGATAAAATCGACGAAGAGGGGATGGGGGTGCATCGGCCGGGACTTGAATTCGGGATGGAACTGGCAGCCCAGAAACCAGGGGTGGTCGGCCAGCTCAACGATTTCCACCAGTTTGTCATCCGGCGAGGCACCGGCGATCACCAGCCCGGCGTCGGTCAACTGTTGGCGGTAGTGGTTGTTGAACTCATAACGATGGCGGTGGCGCTCGCTGATTTCGGCCACCCCGTAAGCGGCCCGGGCGAAGGTGTTTTCCCGCAGGGTGCAGGGATAGGCCCCCAGCCGCAAGGTACCGCCCAGCTCGCCGTCTTCCGCACGGGTCTGCAGCTGGCTGGTGCGGTAATCGTACCACTCCTTGATGAAGTAGATCACCGGATGCGGGGTGGCGGGGTTGAACTCGGTGCTGTCGGCCTCGGCCAGGCCGGCGATATGACGGGCAAATTCGACGGTGGCCAACTGCATTCCCAGACAGATCCCCAAGAAGGGCACCTTCTGCTGGCGGGCGTAGGTAATGGCCGCCAATTTGCCGGCTATCCCGCGGTTACCAAAACCGCCGGGCACCAGGATGCCGTGGCAGTGGGCCAGCAGGGGGGCGGCGCCCTGCTCTTCGATATCCTCGGCGCTGACATAATGCAGCACCACCCGGGCGTCATTGGCCACCCCGCCATGAACCAGGGCCTCGTGGAGGCTCTTGTAGGACTCCTTGAGTTCGACGTACTTGCCGATAATGGCAATCGGCACCTCGACGGCGGGCTGCCTGATCCTGGCGACCAGTTGCCGCCAGGGCTCCAACTGGGGAGCGCCGGTCCAGATATTGAGCAGTTGCAAAATCTTGTTGTCAAGCCCTTCTGCATGCAGATAAAGCGGTACCTCATAGATATCGTCCACATCGCGGGCGGTGATCACCGCGTCGGGCTCGACATTACAAAAGAGAGCGATCTTGGCCTTCAAGTCATCCGCCAAAGGGGCCTCGGTGCGACAGAGCAGGATATCGGGCTGGATGCCGATGGCCCGCAACTCCTTGACGCTGTGCTGGGTGGGCTTGGTCTTGACCTCGCCGGCGGTCTTGATATAGGGCACCAGGGTGACGTGGAGATAGAGGGTGTTGTCGCGGCCGAGATCGCCGCGCAACTGGCGGATCGCCTCCAGGAAAGGCAGGGATTCGATATCGCCGATGGTGCCGCCGATCTCGATGATCGCCACGTCCACCTCGCCTTCCAGCTGCCGTACCGCCGCCTTGATCTCGTCGGTGACGTGGGGGATCACCTGAACGGTACCTCCCAGATATTCACCCCGGCGCTCCTTGCTGATCACCGTATGATAGATCCGGCCGGAGGTGTAATTGTTGCGCTGCCCCAGGGTGACCGCCGTGTAGCGCTCATAATGCCCGAGATCGAGATCGGTCTCGGCGCCGTCGTCGGTGACGTAAACCTCGCCGTGCTGAAAGGGGTTCATGGTGCCGGGATCGACGTTGATGTAAGGGTCGAGCTTCTGGAAGGTGACCTTCAACCCCCGGCTCTCGAGCAGCGCCCCGATGGCGGCGGCGGCCAACCCCTTGCCCAGCGAGGAGAGCACCCCGCCGGTGACGAAAATAAACTTGGTACGCGGTTTACTGTTGGCAGGCTTCATGGTTCCCTAATATAGAAAGTTGATTGGTTTGGCCGGACTATAGCACCAATGAATCTAAGTGGCAAAAGACAAAACAAAAAGCCGGGACATTTTTTTTCAGTCCGGCTAGAGTAAACGGCTGCCAATGGCAGTCGGATTAACGAATTACCCCGGATACTAAATTCCTCAAGTGTTGTGAACCATGCCGCTTCGCTCACTCTGTTTGCTACTTATCGCCCTGCCGCTGCTGGCCACCGCCTGCGGCCAACCCACGGTTATCTCCGGCCCCATCGGCAAAAGCCGGGTGGAGGGGCCGGGGTCCAAAGCCGAGCAGCCCGGCCCCGCCCTTTCGAGCCCGGCCACCCAGCGCCCCTATCGGATCAAAGGCAAGACCTATTACCCCATCCCCTCGGCCCGCGGCTTTACCCAGACCGGCCTGGCCTCCTGGTATGGCGCCAAATTCCACGGCCGCCCCACCTCCAACGGCGAAATCTACGATATGAACGCCATGACCGCCGCCCACAAGACCCTGCCGATGAACACCCACCTGCTGGTGACCAACCTGGAGAACGGCAAGGAAACCACGATACGGGTCAACGACCGGGGCCCCTTTGTCCGCGGCCGGATCATCGATCTTTCCTACCGGGCCGCCCAACAGCTGGACCTGGCCGATCAGGGCGTGGGCCGGGTCAGGATCACCGCCCTGGGCGAGACCGAACGTTATGTCCAGGATGGCCGGGATAAACGCCGCTTCACCGCCACCCCGGACTTCGAACACGGCGAGTTCTACGTGCAGGTGGGCTCCTTCACCCGGGCGGCCAACGCCCGCCAGCTACGGCAGCAGTTCAGCGACTGGGGACGGCGGGCGGTGATCCGGGAATATGACCACGGCGGTCGCGCCTTCCACCGAGTCCAGGTGGTCGCCGGCTCCGACTTGAGCGAAGCCCGCCGCCAGGCACGGGTCTTGCGGGAAGCCGGCTTTCCAGGACGCCTTCGTGGTGGCCAGATAAACGGTTACGGCCCCCGTTAAGTCCACGGTTATCGGCCCTGCTGGACGGTTACCAAAGTAAGCACCGCACCCCCTACAATTGTTAAGTCGCCGACGGGATTCCGCCACCTTGCCAAAAGCGGTGAGGGTTCTTATTGTTCCCCTGTGTCACAAGCGCTGCGGATTCTTTACTAAAACAACCAGGAAATGCAAAAAAGATATGGATTACTATAAAGTTCTCGGACTGGAAAAAAACGCCAAACCGGAAGATATCAAGAAGGCCTACCGCAAGCTGGCCCTGAAGTATCACCCCGATCATAACCAGGGCAACAAGGAAGCCGAAGCCAAGTTCAAGGAGATCAGCGAGGCCTACGCGGTGCTTTCCGATCCCGAAAAACGCCAGCAGTACGATACCCACGGCTCCGCGGACTTTCAACAACGCTATTCCCAGGAGGATATTTTCCGCAATGCCGATATCAACGATATCTTGCGGGAGTTCGGCATCAATCTGGGCGGCGGCCGGACCAACGTTCGTTCCGGTGGCGGTGGCGGTTTCTTCGACGACCTCTTCGGGGTCGGCGGCTCTGGCGGCATGGGCGGGGCCGGCAATCTGGGCGGCCAGGGGCGCGAGTTTCATTTCTTTCGGCAGGGCGGGGCTCCCGGCGGCGGTCAACAGCAGATGGTCAAGGGCAACGACCTGAGCCTGGAGCTGCCGGTGAGCCTGGAGGATGTCCTCAAGGGCGCCGAGAAGACCATCGCCCTGGGACAACAGGGCGGCGCGGCCGGCCAGAAAGTATCGATCAAGATCCCGGCCGGCATCGAGGATGGCAAAAAGCTGCGCTTAAACGGCAAGGGCGCCCCCTCGCCCATGGGCGGCCCGCCGGGGGATCTGTTGCTGCTGATCCGCATCCAGCCCCACCCCACCTTTAGCCGCGAGGGCAACAACCTGGTGGTGGACAAGGAGATTCCCATCAGCGCCGCCCTGCTGGGCAGTGAGCTGGCGGTCCCCACCCTGGAAGGGCGCAAACTCAAGGTCAAGGTGCCGCCGGGCAGCAAACCCGGCTCACGGCTGCGCCTCAAGGGACACGGCCTGCCTTCCGGCCCCAGGGGCCCCAAGGGCGATCTGCTGGTCCGCGTCAACCTGACCATCCCCGGCAAGCTCAACGACCAGCAAAAAGAACTGGCCAAGCAATTGGCCGCCGCCGGCCTTTAATTTACAGGGATTTGTCTTGGGAGAGTGACCTGGTTGGCGGCCGCTTTCCTTGGCGGTGCCAAGGACCTGGTCGGCGGCGCAGACCAGGTCCAGTTCCACCAGGTCCAGCCGGGGGACCACCGAGGCGACCCCGAAGCTCATGGTGACATGGGTGCCGGTGGCCGAATTTTGGTGGTCGATTGCCAGTTGTTCCACCTGCCCGCCGGATCTCCTCGGCCAGATGCTCGCCGCCCTGGAGATCGGTATCGGGCAGCCGAAAGGCAAACTCCTTCGCCACCATAACAGCCACCAGGTCCGAGGAGCGCATCAACGGGCTTTTGATCACTTTGGCGATCCGCACCAGGCAGTCATCGCCGGCCACATGTCCATAGGTATCGTTGAACTGCTTAAAGGAGTCGATATCGGCCAGGATCAGAGTCAGAGAATGACGGTTGCGCAGGGCCCGCCGCCATTCGGTCTGCAGGGCTTCCTCGAAGGCGCGGCGGTTGGCCAGCCGGGTCAGGCCGTCGGTGAGGGAGAGTTCGTTTAGTTTGCGGTTGGCTTCCTCCAACTGCTCCTGCATGGCCAGCAAATCCTGCACCCGGCTGTCCAATTCAGCGCTTTTATGGGCCAATTGCCGGCGCTGCCGCTCCAACTCAAGAAAGAATCTCCACCTTACTGCGCAGGATATGGGGATTGATGGGCTTAGAGAGATAATCCACCGCCCCGGTCTCATACCCCTTGAAGATATGCTCATCTTCCTTGCTGATGGCGGTGACGAAGATGATCGGCAGTTGGCGGGTCTGCTTGCGGCCCCGGATCAGGGTGGCGGTTTCAAAACCGTCCATTTCCGGCATCTGGACATCGAGCAGGACCAGGGCGAATTCGTGCTCCAGCACCAGGTTCAGGGCCTGCTGGACCGGACTCGGCAGTGATCAACTCGGCCTCCACCCCCTCCAGCAGACCTTCCATGGCCAGCAGATTGGCGGGCTTGTCGTCGACAATCAGAATTTTTGGCGTCTGCGGCATCACTTCTTCCCTTGGCGACAAACGGCTTCGTTTTCCCGTAGCCGTTCGAGCAGCGCCACACCTTGCGGCGATCAGCCAAGCTCAAGTACACGGGGTACGAGGCGCTTGGCTGCTTGCCGTAATCTGCGGCACTAGTTTTAAGTGTTAAGTGTTAAGTTTTAGTTCAAAGTCAAATTAACACTTAACAGGAAAACTTAACATCTTTTTGGCAGCTGCTGAACGGTTACGGCCCGTTGAGTCCACGGTTATCAGCCTGGTAAACGTTTACGAAGTTTGCACGTAAAGGTTGGCCAGAAAAGGGCCGATGGCCCGCAATGGCAACACGAAATCGACGGCGGCGGCGTCGATGGCCGCCGTCGGCATGGCACTGGCCTCGGCGGTGGCCGGGTCCTGCACCACCGCCAGGCCGCCCCGGCGCTTGACCGCCGCCAACCAGCCCGGCTGCCGTCGCTGTTGGCCCCGGTCAGGATCACGGCGAGCACGGCAGCCCCAAAGCGTCGGCGGCGCTCTCGAAAAGCAGATCAATGGAAGGCCGGGAGTAGCGCACCGGGCCTTCCAGGGACAGGGCAAAAGCGCTGTCATCGTCCAACAGCAGGTGGTCAGTGGCCGGAGCCAGATCAACCCCCCGGCCGGGCCGGCTCCTTATCTTCGGCCTCCCGCACCGGCAACTCACAGCGCTCATCGAGATGGCGTGCCAGATAACCATCCGCCTCGGCCCCCCGGTGCTGGACCACCGCCACCGGCAGCGGGAAAGCGGCCGGCAGCCAGCTTGAGAATCAAGCGCAGGGCCTCCAGGCCGCCGGCCGAGCCCGATCACCACCACTTTGTCAGGGCCAGGAGGGGGCGCGACCTCTTCCCGCCCTCCCTGACGCACTATTACCCGCTCACCCGGTTCATTGCAAGCGTTTCCGATAAATTTTTCTTCGGCAAACAAGGCGCTGAAACGCTCCGCTATTCGCAACAAGCGCAGGGACTCCTTCAGACCCAGCCAGAGAAAACCACCGGGGCATAGACTTTCATAAATGTTGAAAAAATTTTCTCCTGAAACTCCCGGTTGAAGTAGATCAGGACATTGCGGCAGACCACCAGTTGCACCTCGCTGAAGACGCTGTCGGTGACCAGGTTGTGATCGGCAAAAACCACCTGTTGCCGCAAATATTTTTTCATCAGCAGGTGCTGATCGTCGGTACGGTAATAGTCACTCAAAGAGGCGCGGCCGCCACTGAGTTGGTAGTTGCGCGAATATCCGCGGGCGTACTCCAGCGGATAAACCCCCTCCCGGGCCTTCTGCAGGCGACCTGGCTGAAGTCGGTGGCGAGTCCGGCTGCGCTCCAGCAATCCCTCTTCCTCCAGCAGAATGGCCATGGATAGACCTCCTCGCCGGTGGAACAACCGGCGTGCCAGATCTTGATAAAGGGATAGGTCTCAAGCAACGGCACCACCTCCTCCCTAATCCGCCGGTAGGCCGCCGGGTCGCGGAACATCTCGGTGACGTTGATGGAGAGATCGCGCAACAATAATTCAAAAAAACCGCGATCCTCAAGGGCTCTATGCTGCAAAACCCCGAAATCGCTCAGCCCACTGCTCTCCAGCCGGTGCCGCAACCGGCGCCGTAGATGGGCCAGCGAATAGTCCCCGGAAATCGTAACCATAACGCTGGTAGATCCCTTCCAGCAGCAGCCGGATTCCAGATCCTGGAGTTCCTTGCCATCGTCGTTCATCGGTATAACCAGACCCTCAGCAGGGAGAGCAATCTTTCCGAATCCACCGGCTTGGCCAGGTAATCGTTGGCCCCGGCTTCCAAACATTTATCCTTGTCGCCACGCATTGCCTTGGCGGTCAGGGCGATAATCGGCAAACCTCTTGCGGGCCGAATCCGGCGAATCCGGCGCATGGCCTCGTAGCCGTCCATCTCGGGCATCATGATATCCATCAGCACCAGATCAGACTCCGGCTGCTCATCCAGTTTGGCCAGGGCCTCACGGCCATCCCGGGCCGCCGCGGATCTCCAGGCCGTGCTCCTCGAGCACGCTGGAGAGGGCGAAGACATTCCGCGTGTGGTCATCCACCAGCAGCACCGTCCTTCCTCGAAAATCGATTCCCGCTCATGCAGGGTTTTGATAATTTCCTGCTGCTCGTCGGGCAGGCTCTTTTCCACCCGGTGGAGAAAAAGGGTGGTTTCATCGAGCAGCCGCTCCGGCGAAGCGGCCCCTTGATGATGATCGAATCGGCGTACTGCTGCAGCCGCTCCTCCTCATCGGGGCTGATCTCCCGGCCGGTATAGATCACCACCGGGGTTTTGGCGATTTGCGGATCATCCTTGATCCGGGCCAGCAGGTCGAATCCGCTCATACCCCCCAGCCCCAGATCAAGGATCACGCAATCGAAGTGTTCGCCGGCCAGCAGCTCCAGGGCGTGCTCGCCGCTTGCCGCCTCGATTACCTCGACATCGCCGGAATCGCCGATCAAAGCCCGGATCGCCTGGCGCTGCACCAGGTCATCTTCAATAATCAAAAGCCGCTTGACCGGGCTTTCCACCAACTTTTCGATGCTGTAAAAGACCTCGCCCAGTTTCTCAGCACTCACCGGCTTGGTCAAAAAGCCCACCGCCCCCAACTGCATCAATTCGCTGGAGCGATCACTGGCGGAGACGAAATGGACCGGGATATGGCGGGTCTCGGGGTTCTTTTTGAGCCGCTCCATCACCTCCCGGCCGCTGATCCCCGGCAGGCCCAGATCCAGAATAATGACACTGGGCGGTAATAATCGGCCAGATGCAGTCCGCACCTCGCCATCCTCGGCCACCAGCCCATGGTAGCCCTTCCCGGGCCAGATCCAGCATCAGGGCGGCGAAAGTGGCGTCATCCTCGATAATCAGCAGACTTTTGTCATCCTGTTTAAGGCTGCGGCGATCATCCCGCAGCCGGGCATTGGCGTCCTGCTCCGGCGGCGGTCCGGCGGTGCCGCGTCGCCTGGGGTCAGCCGGGGGTTTCCTGCCGATCGTCAGTACCGGCCGACGGTGTCGAAGCCTCCCGGCCCGTGCCGGCGGCCACCGTTGCCGCAGCATCGCCGGCGGGGGGTGCCGCTTTAGCCGTTGCTTCCTTAGCATCGCCGGTGGGGGCCGCCGCTTTACCGCCAGCCGCCGCCGACTCATCCGCCCGGCCGGAGTGGCCAGCGGACCGGGGGAATCGAGGTCGGCTGGCTCCGCTCAGACGCTCCGGCAACCAGAGGGTAAAGGTGGCCCCCTCCCCTTCACGGCTGCTTACCGACAGCTCCCCACCCAGCAGCCGGGCCAGTTGCCGGGAGATCGACAACCCCAGACCGGTGCCGCCGAACTTGCGGCTGGTGGTGCCGTCGGCCTGCTGAAGGCCTCGGAAACCACCTCCAGCTTGTCGGCGGCGATCCCGATCCCGGAATCGCTGACCGCGAATAACTGCTCGCTCGGGTTCCAACCAGCCGGCAGGCACGGCCGCCGCCGGCCGACCGCAGCGCAGGGTGATCTCTCCTTGCTGGGTAAATTTCAAGGCGTTTGAGAGCAGATTCTTCAAAATCTGGCGCAAGCGGGTCTCATCGGTAACCACAGTGGCCGGCACCCCGGCGGCCATCTCCCCGACCAGCCGCACCCCCTTCTGCTCGGCCTGGCCTGGAAGGGCCCCAGCAGGGGTGAATCATTTCTTGAAGCTCGACGCTATCGGGATTGATCTCCATGCGGCCGGCCTTGATCTGGAGAGATGAGCACCTCGTTGATCAGATTCAGCAAATCGGAGCCGGAATTATGGATGGTATTGGCAAACTCCAACTGCCGGGGCTGCAGGTTGCCCTCCTTGTTGGCGGCCAGCAGTTGCGACAAAATCAGGATACTGTTGAGCGGGGTACGCAACTCATGGCTCATATTGGCCAGAAATTCCGATTTGTAGCGCCCCGAGGTTTCCAGGTCGTGGGCCTTGGTTTCCAGGTCGCGGCGGGCCCGGTCAAGCTGGCGATTCTTTTCGGCCAGGGAGCGGCTGCGCTCTTCCAGCTCCTCGTTGGAAACCCGCAACTCCTCCTGCTGCACCTGCAACTGCTCTTCGGAGGAGGCCAGGTCCTTGGCCTGCTCCTGTAGCTCCTGATTGGTCTGGCGCAACTCCTCCTGCTGTACCTGCAGTTTTCGGCCTGCTCCTGGGTGGTCTCCAGCAGCCGGGCCAACTCATAGCGCACCTCGGTGGTATGACCGACCACCGATATCTCCGCCACCCGCTGCAACAGCAGTTCGGTTCGGGAATCAAAGGGGCGGTGCCCGCCCAGTTCAATGACACAGCGCAACTCGTCTTCAAAATAAACCGGCAAGACCACCAGGGAGGTGGCGGCAGCCTCGCCCAGGGCCGCAGAAGACCTTGAGATAGTCGGGGGGCAGATCGTTGACCGTCAACACCCGCTGCTGGCCGATGGCCCGGCCGATAAACCCCTGATCCCGTGGCAGGAGCGTCCTGGCTTCGATTTCCCCGTCACCGCCGTAGGATTTCAGCAGCCGCAGGGTCTCCTGGTCCTGGGCCAGGTAGAAGGCCCCGGCCCGGACCTCCAACACTTCCACCAGGGCTTCCAGCACATTATGGGCCAGGGAGAGATGGTCATGTTCGCCGTGCAGCCGATCGCTTACCGTCGCCACCCCGTTTTCCAGCCAGCGATCCTCGGCCTGGCGTTCCACCAGCTGCCGCAGGGTGGCGGCCATCTTGTTCAGGGCGTGACTTAAGCGATCATACCCGGAGCGGGGTTGGTGCTGATCCCATCGTGGCCCTGGGCGATGGCCTCGGCCATGGCCACCACCCGCATCTCGTCACGGATATCGACGATATATTCGACGGCCCCGATGATCCGGCCATGCTCGTCCTTCAAAGGGGCGGCGGTATAACGATACGGGGCCTCACCCTTGGCGGTGAGCGCCACGTTTTCCCCGGTCAGCACCCGGTTCTGGATCATCGCCCGGGCCACCTTGCAGCGATCGGACTTGCAATCCCGGGGTCTAGGACAGCTCGTGGCACTTCTTGCCGATGCACTGGCCCACCGCCAGTCGGGCGGCCCGGGCCCCGGCCTGATTGATAAAACGGATATTAAGCTGCCGATCCACCACCTGGATGGGGGCCGGAATGGCGTGGAGTAGCTGATCGCCTCGGCGTAGCTCGAGGTCGGCCTGGTGGAGATCATTTCCAGCACCCCGTTAAAGGCCGTGGCCAGTTGCGTCAGCGCACTTCGCCCCGGGGACGACCGACTGCCCCAGATCGCCCTCCCGGGCCGCCCGGGCCGATCTCCAGCGAATTGCCGCTGCCGCTCGGCCCAGCGACCCAGATCGCTCAGCGGCCCGGCGCACTCCGTGAGGTCCAGCACCGGCGGCGGGCCTGCCGCCTCTTCCCCGCCCCGGACCAAGACGTGCAACCAGGCGGCCAGCCGGCCCAGCTCGGCGCCAATCGAGGCACTGCAAAACCAGGCGCTGCCGACCGCCGCCCCGCCGCCATCGCCAGCCCGGCAACCAGCCAGACCACCGACGGCGGGGCGCCGGGGAGGAGCATGAAAGGCCAAGGCGCGGCCGACGAGGCGGCCCGCCGGGGAAGCGACCAGGGGTGGCCGGCATGATGCGAGGCGAAAGGGAACCGCGCATCGCGCACCGCATGCTGGACCATCAATTCCGACCAGCCTCAGAACTGGATCTGGCAGACCTTGGCCTCGCCTTCGTCACGGATAAACGGCATCACCTTTTTGAACGCAAACACCAGTCCGCGGACGTCCTGCTGAGACTCGGGCGGTCGGCGGTGACCTCCAGGATGTCGCCGGGTCTTCATCTTCATCGCCATCACCGTCATCTTCAAAGTGGGTTGCGGGCGTTTAAGGCCCCCTGGCGGGCCGTGGGTTGCTGTTCGGCCAGCTTCACACCTTTGGTCGAACTACAGGGATAACTCCCGGGTAACGAGCAAACAACGGCAACTTAACCGTTAACACGCAAGGGGCCAAGACTTTTGCGCTCCTCCGCCATGGTGCCGATTAAGCGGCGATATTTTTCACCTTCGGTGGCGGAGACATGATCAAAACGACAGCGGCGCGGGACAGGCCGAATTGGGCCAGCAGCCGCCTCAGCAGGGCCTGGCGGCCGGCGGGCCCGGCGGTTGCCCTCCTTGTAGTGGCAATGGCCGGGGATGGCCAGGCCGGTGCCGGACTCTCCGTCGGCCGGCGGCGAGAAGGCCGGCATCGATCAGCCGGGGGTCGACGCGGCCGCTGCACATCACGCGCACGACGTGGAGGTTGGCGGGGAAGGGCTGCTGCGTGGCCCCCGCCTTGTCGGCCCCGGCATCGGCGCAGCCAGGTGCACAGAAGCCGATATGCCGGGCACGAAAGCACCCACCGCGCCCTTCTTCGCCGCCGCCCCGGCGGTTGCGTCGATTCGCAGGTCTTACCTGCGCTGGCCGTTCAGTGCCAGCACCCCCTCGGTCTCCGCCAGCAACATCTCGTCGCTGAACTGCCGGGCGACCGGTGGCCCCAAGGAGGCAGGCGGCGGCGCAGGCGCGCGACCCGGCAGATAACCCGGTTGATGGTCGCCACCCCGGGCCGCGTCGAAGCCGGATGCGCCGGTGCGGGGCGAACGTCTGGACAGATCTTGCAGCCGAGTGCAACGCGCCTGGTCCAGCTCGGCGAAGAGCGGCTCCAGCTCCAACCGAGATCAGTCCCTCCCGCCGGGCGTCGGAAAGGGCGTAGCCGGCCGCCGCCGCGCCCTGGGCGGTTGGCCCGGGCGATATCAGGCCGGCCCCTGGCGAGCTGCCAGCCGGATGGATGCCCGGGCGCTGCTGCGGCCCGCCTCCAGCCGGCTGTGCAGAGGGGCCAGGAAACCGTACTGGTCGCAGAGCGATATCCAGCAGCCGGGCCAGGGCGGCACTGTCATCCCCGGCATAATCGCCGGGCAGAGGTGCCCGCCCTCTTCGGCCTTAAACCGGCGGCCATCGGTCAGCGCCACCCCCGCCCCTTGTTCGTCGGCCGCCAGCCGCAACTGGGTGGCTTGTTCATAACGGGCAAAAGTGGTCCGGGGATTACGCCGGGCCTTTTGCCAGAGGCCGTGGCCTTCCAGGCCGGGGGCGGCGATCTCCTTATAGAGATGAACCACCTCGGCACGCCGGCAGGCGGTCGGCCAAAAGATGGTTGTACCTGAAGGCGTACTGGCGGCCGATCCCGGAACGGGAGTTGAGGTTGCCGGTTCTCATCCAGGGAGCCGACGCCATGGATGATGGCGATCGATACCGGGGCAGGGACGCCGGCGGCGGTCGAGCGACTCGCCGCCGGTGGGACCGTGGCGCCGCCAGGCCGCCGTTCAAACGCCAGGGCGGTGCTGACGCTGCCCGGTGCGGCCGGGCGGGCGGGGGTTCGGCGGGGGCAGGAGCAGCGGCGGCGAGGCCGACGCGGCAATACTTCGGTCACCGTTGCCGGCGCCGGTTGGAGCGAGCCTTCGCCATCGTAGAGCCCGGCCCCGGTGGCGACGACAATCGCCCCCACCCTGGTGGGTGCTGACCCTCTCGGAATCGGAAAGATGCGGATCGAATCTTCACCCATGGGGCAGGCGAGCCCGGCAGAGTTGGCACTCCGGATCATCACCGAAACGCCGGCGGTGCTCGGGCTCGAGCCGGGGCACGTCCGGGGCAGGGCGCCGGGAAAGGCAAAGATCGATGGCCTTGCGGACCCCCGCCGTGCGGCGCCGGCCGGACTCGGGGACCGGGCAGGCCTACGATGCACTCGCCGCAGCCGATACAGCGGTCCAGGTCCAGCAAAACGCGGCCGCTGCCCGGAGCTTTGACCGGAATTACCCAGAAAACCGCTGACCTCCGCCACCTCCGCCAGGGTGGAGCAGATTCGATATTGCCGGCGTGACGGCCGTGGAGCACCTCCCCCAGCAGGGGCTCCAGCAGACAGGTGCCGCACTCCAGGTTGGGGAAAAGTTCCTCGAACGGCGCCGGCCAGCCCGCCCGAGCCGCTGACTCTTTTTCCACCAGCAGCACCCGGCGGTCGGCCTCGGCGAGGGTCAGGGCCGCGGTCAGCCCGGCGGGCCCGGCCCCGATCGCGGTGGCCGCCGAGTTGATCTCCAACTCCTCCCGGGCCGGGTCCTCATGGAGAGGCCACCCGCCGCAGGCCCCCCGGATGGTCGCCGCCGGCCTTGCCCGCCGCCTGCTCCGGATCATCGCAGACCCAGGCGATCTGCTCCCGGATATTAACCATCTGCAGCAGGAAAGGGATTAAGCCCGGCCTGTTGGCAGGCCCCGCGGGAAAGTCTCCTGGTGCTCCCGGGGCGAACGGGCCGGCGACCGCCAGCCGCCGAGCTCCCCCCCGGCGCAGATCCTCGGCCAGAAAACGCCTGCCCTCCTCGGAGACAGAGAAAGGGGCGACTCTCTGAAATAGAAATCCCCGGCCCCCGCCAACGCCGCCTCGACCCGCCGGGCGTGGATCTTCCCGCTGACGTTGCGGCCGCAATTACAAAAATAGACCCCGGTCTTCATCTCCTTGTCAACAGGACGCTTTCTGGTGGCTGGCGCCATATGCCACCTCTATATGTCAAATTTTTCCCGTTGAAAAATCCCGGTAGCCATTCGTCCAAAGATCGTGACCTGCCACAGTCCCTAAAAACCACCAGCCCAAATTTTTTCAGCACATTTTGAGATTCTCGCCTCTCATCGCATCGTACACCTATATGTGGAATTGATGGGTGGCTTGCCAGAATCTATCGGTGTTCTTGGGGGGGCTTCTCAACATTAGGTTTGTCAAATTCAAAGTTCTACAGATCTACAAGGCACAAGCAGAGCAAAAGAGGGCAGACCGAATGGCGCTAGTTTTGGCTCTTCATGCTGCGGCCTCCTGGTATAGCGCGTGTTGGAAGCCGGTGAAGATGGCGCCGATCTCTTCCGGGGGCCCGGTCGGCGATGGCGTCGGCGATGGAGTCTTGGTAGCGCAGGGCGGAGCAGGGGGTGAGTTTTCCTGATCCAGTTCTTCCACCCCGAGGCTTACGTAGCTTGTCGAGGACGAAGTCGAGGAAGGCCTGCTGCTTGGCGCTGAAATGGGCGTGGACGTAGATTCCAGGCCCGGGCTGCCCGCACCTCGCGGGTTTCCGGCGGGGCGGAGTAGGCCACGTGGGCCAGGACGTGAAGAGATCGCTCTGTTCGGCGTCGATGATCCGGTGCATCTCCGCCAACTGCTCGCGGCCGAAACGCCGCCTTCTCCGCCAGGCCTTCCGACAGCCGCTTGCCGAGTGTCCGGGGCGCTCCAGATGGCCCGCAGCTCGTTGCCCTCGTCCTTGA
>JAXHLI010000003.1:0-116058 GCA_034522365.1 Desulfurivibrio sp.
CAGCCACCAGCTAACCTTGCGCAATATCGACAAACGCCCGCAAACCCTGCACTCTATTATCAACCATTTGAATTGTTGATGACCTGGTGGCGGCGACCGGGATGATGACTGAGAAACTATGAAGGATTTTCTTTTCCAGTGGTTACAAAGCCTGGGGGTGGAGCCGGAACCCACTGCTGGGCATGGTGCTGGTCGTGGCCCTGATCGCGCTGCTCTCGCTGGCCATCCATTGGCCGGCTGCACGGTGGTGGTGCTGGCGGTCCGCCTGGAACGTAAGCACCCTGGAGCGCTAGAGCCCGCGTTCAACCGCCTGGCCCTGGCCGCTGGGCGTGTATCCCGTGCGCTGGGCAGGCCCGGCATCTGGCTGCGAGCCGACCGGCCGGATTCCGGCCGCTGCTGGAGACCGCCACCCAGCTCTGGACGGTGCTTTTTGCCCTGCTCTCACTCTTTTCCCTGCTGGACCTGGCCGAGGATTTTATCGAACGTTCGGAGAAGGGCCAGGAGATGCCCCTGCGCGGGCTGTTTCAAAGCCTCAAGCTGCTGGCCTCGATCTTCGCCCTGATCTTTACCGTCTCCCTGCTGATCGGCAAGTCGCCGGGTGGTCGCCGTTCACGGCCCGGGGCGCCCTGACCGCGGTGCTGATGCTGATCTTCAAGGATCCGATCCTGGGGCTGGTGGCCGGCGTCCAACTGGCCGCCAACAATATGCTGGCGGTGGGCGACTGGCTGGAGATGCCCAAGTACGGGGCCGACGGCGAGGTGATCGATATCAATCTCACCACCGTCAAGGTTCGTAACTGGGACCACACCTATACCACCGTTCCCACCTACGCCCTGATCGCCGATTCCTTCAAGAACTGGCGGCACTGAAGGAGGCGGCGAGCAGAGCAGATGGAAGCGGTGTCGGTCATGCTGGGCGCCACCAGTGTGCGCTTCCTCACCGAAGACGATATCCAGCGGCTACATAAAGCCGAGTTGCTGGGAGCCTATCTCGACTATAAAGTGGCGGAGATCGAGGAGCACAACCGCTCCCACCGGATCGACCTCTCTTCCCCGATCAACGGCCGCCGGCTGACCAATCTCGGCACCTTCCGGGCCTACCTGAACAATTACCTGCGGGGCCACCCCATATCCACCCCGCCCAAACCCAAATGGTGCGCCAACTGGCCCTCGGGACCCGACGGCATCCCCCTGGAGGTCAACTTCGAGGCTGACCAGCAGCAAAATCACCTGGGTGGACTACGAAGGCATCCAGGCCGATATCTTCGATCATCTCTTCGCGGTAATGCCGGAATTCGGCCTGCGGGTCTTCCAGAACCCCACCGGCCACGATCTGCAACAACTGCGCAACAAACCGGGAAAAGCGTAAATGGCCGCCTATATCCTGCGCCGCATTCTGCTGATGATCCCCACCCTGTTCGGGGTGATGCTGGTGACCTTTATCGTCACCCAGTTCGTCCCCGGCGGGCCGGTGGAGCGGCTGCTGGCCGAGATCGAAGGCCACGGCGCAACAGCCGGCGAGATCCGCGCCACCGGGGCTAGCGACCTCTACCAGGGGGCCCAGGGCTTGGACGAGGAGCGGATCAAGGAGCTAGAAGCCCTCTATGGTTTCGACCAGCCGCCGGCCCAACGCTTTATCACCATGATGAAGAATTACCTGGTCTTTGATTTCGGCGACAGCTACTACCACCACACCCCGGTGACCGGGCTGGTGATCTCCAAGCTGCCGGTATCGATGTCGCTGGGGCTGTGGACTTTCATCATCGTCTACGGGGTCTGCATCCCGCTGGGGATCAAAAAAGCGGTACGGGACGGCTCCCGTTTCGACGCCGCCAGCAGCACCATCCTGCTGGTCGGCTACGCCATTCCCGGCTTCGTACTGGGTCTGGTGCTGATCGTGCTCTTTGGCGGCGGCAGTTTTTTAAATATCTTCCCGCTGCGGGGCATCGTTTCCGACGGCTGGCATGAGTTGAACCTGTTGGCCAGGATCCTGGACTATCTCTGGCACATGGTCCTGCCGGTGACCGCCAGCGCCGTCGGCAGCCTGGCGCTGATGACCCTGCTGACCAAGAATTCGTTTCTGGAAGAGATTCGCAAACAGTATGTACTCACCGCCCGGGCCAAGGGCTTGAGCGAGCGGCGGGTTCTTTACCGCCACGTCTTCCGCAACGCCATCATCCCGATCCTCACCGGCTTTCCCGGCTCCTTTGTCGCCGCCTTCTTCACCGGCAGCCTGCTGATCGAAACCATCTTCTCGCTGGACGGCATGGGGCTGCTGGCCTACGAGTCGATCATGAACCGCGATTATCCGGTGGTTTTAGGCACCCTCTACGTCTTTACCATCATCGGCCTGATCTCGCGGCTGCTCACCGATATCAGCTATGTGGTGGTGGACCCGCGGATAACCTTTGAGAGCGCCGATTAACGATGACCATTTACGACCAGCCCGACAGCCTTCCCGGCGAGGCCGATGGCAGCGCCGCCGCCGACAAGCCGCTCTCCCGGCGCTGGCGCCGCTTCAAGGCCCACAAGCGGGGCTACTACAGCCTGCTGCTCTTTATCGTCCTCTTTGGCCTCAGCCTCTTTGCCGAAGTGTTGAGCAACGACCGGCCGCTGCTGGTCAACTACCAGGGAGAGTGGTTCTTCCCGCTGGTGGTCAGTTATCCGGAGACCACTTTCGGCGGCGATTTCAAAACCGAAACCGATTACCACGACCCCTTTTTCCAACGGGTGATGGCCCGGGAAGGCAACTGGGCGATCTTCCCACCCAACCCCTACTACTACGATACCATCAACCTGGAGCTGGAGCGGATGGTACCGGCCCCGCCCTCGGCGGCCAACTACCTGGGCACCGACGACCGGGGCCGGGACGTGCTGGCCCGGCTGCTCTACGGTTTCCGGCTATCGGTCCTCTTCGGCCTGACCCTGACCGCCATCGGCACCTTCATCGGCATTATCACTGGCGCCATCCAGGGGTATCTGGGGGGCCGCACCGATTTGTTCATGCAGCGCTTCATCGAGATCTGGAGCGCCCTGCCCGAACTTTACCTGCTGATCATCTTCGCCGCCATCTTCAAGCCCAGCGCCCTGCTGCTGCTGATTATCCTCTCACTCTTTGGCTGGATGGGGCTTTCCGACTATGTCCGGGCCGAATTCCTGAAAGGGCGTAACATGGAGTATGTCAAGGCCGCCAGGGCGCTGGGGGTGGGCAATATCCGGATCATGTTTCGCCATCTGCTGCCCAACGGCATGACCCCGGTGATCACCTTCCTGCCCTTCCGGCTGAGCGGCGCCATCCTGGCTTTGACCAGCCTCGATTTCCTGGGCCTGGGGGTGCCGCCGCCAACCCCCAGCCTGGGCGAGTTGCTGGCCCAGGGCAAGGGCAATATCATGGCCTGGTGGCTGTCGTTGAGCACCTTCGGGGTGCTGGTGGGGACCCTGGCCCTGCTGATCTTTATCGGCGAAGCGCTAAGAGAAACCCTTGATCCTAGAAAAGCATAAGCGAGGGGGCCGCCAACGGTGAGCGACCAAAAACTTTTGGATATCCGGGAGCTGGAGGTGGACTTCAAGGGCGACGGCGGCTTCAGCCGGGTCCTTGACCGGGTCAATCTCCACGTCAAACCCGGCGAGACCGTGGCCCTGGTCGGCGAATCCGGCTCCGGCAAGACGGTCACCGCCCACGCGGTACTGCGGCTGCTGGAGGCGGAGGCTACCCGCACCCGCGGGGTGGTGGAGTTTGAGGGCCGCGATCTGCTGGGCTTGCGGGAGCTTACCATGCGGCGGGTGCGGGGTAACCGGATCGCCATGATCTTCCAGGAGCCCATGAGTTCCTTGAACCCGGTCTATACCGTCGGCGACCAGGTGGTGGAACCACTGATGATCCATCGCCGGATGGACCGTCAAACCGCCCGGGATTTCGCCGTCGAGCTGCTGGAACGCACCGGCATTCCCAATCCGACGGCCCGGATCGACAGCTTTCCCCACCAGCTCTCCGGCGGCCAGCGGCAACGGGCGATGATCGCCATGGCCCTGGCCTGCCAACCGGCCCTGCTGATCGCCGACGAGCCCACCACCGCCCTGGATGTCACCATCCAGGCCCAGATCCTGCAGTTGATCGTCGATATCCAGCAGGAGATGGAGATGGCGGTGCTGCTGATCACCCACGACCTCAACATGGTTCGCAAATGCGCCGAGCGGATCTATATCATGCACCGGGGCAAGGTGGTGGAGGAAGGCCGCACCGAAGAGATTTTCCGCGCCCCGCAGGACCCCTACACCATCCACTTGCTCAACAGCGTACCCCACGGCACCCCGCCGCGCAAAACACCGGGGGAACCGTTGCTGACGGTACGCAACCTGCGTTGCCATTTCCCCATCAAAAAAGGTTTCTGGCGGCGCACGGTGGGCTTGATCAAGGCGGTGGACAACGTCAACCTGACCATCCGGGAAGGCACCACCTACGGTCTGGTTGGAGAATCGGGCTCGGGCAAGACCACCCTGGGGATGTGCCTGCTGCGGCTGGAACAGAGCCGGGGGAGCATCGATTACGCCGGCCGGGAGCTGCTGGCCTTGAAAAACCGCCAACTGCGCCCCCTGCGCCGGGAGCTGCAGGTGGTCTTCCAGGATCCTTTCGCCTCGCTCTCGCCCCGGCTCAACGTGGCCCAGATCATCAACGAAGGGTTGCAGGCCCACCGGATCGGCGGCAGTAAGGCGGCCCGGCGGGCCATGGTGGAGGAGGTGCTGCGGGAGGTCGGCCTGCCGGCGGCGGCCGCTGATCGTTACCCCCACGAATTTTCCGGCGGCCAGCGCCAACGGCTGGCCATCGCCCGGGCGCTGGTCTTAAATCCCCGCCTGCTGGTCTTGGACGAGCCCACCAGCGCCCTGGACATGACGATCCAGAACCAGATCATCGAATTATTAAAGAAATTGCAAGAACGGCACAACATGACTTATATTTTCATCTCCCATGACCTGCGCACTATTCGCAGCCTGGCCGACGAGGTGGCGGTGATGCAGAACGGCCGGGTGGTGGAGGCCGGCAGCAACCGCGAGATTTTCAACAATCCCCGGCATCCCTACACCCGGGCCCTGTTTAAGGCTGCTTTCCACCAGAGCGCCGAACCACCAACCCCGGGGCAAGCCGCGTTTACCAATATGGAGTCTTGATATTGCAGAATTTTATTTTCCCGGTACATCCTGGCATTTCGACCCAGAAGTTGTGGAATCTGGCCCATTTTGCCGGGATTTTCCAGCCTGAAAAAATCTATCTGCTGCTGGTGGCCCCGCCCCAGCACAGCCGGCAACTGGCGTGGCTGAAGGAACTCGAGCAGGAGATGGCGGATCAGGGCCTGCCGGTGGAACGTCTGCTGCGACAGGGCCATATCCCCAGCCAGATCACCGCCGCCGCCCGGACCACCCGCAGCACTATCTGTTTTATCAAGAAGTGGAAAAACCCCCTGAAGATGGCCCTGGCCGGCAGCGTGGTAAGCGATGTGGTGCGGATGAGTGACGAACCGGTATTGATCCACAAAAAAAGCCTTACTTCAGCGGCAAGTGAGCAACTGCTGACCAATGTCATGTACGCCACCAGCTTCAAGCATACCGACGAGGTCTGCGTTCGCTATATCCAGCACCCGGCCTTTAAGGCCAAGCGGCTGGTGCTGCTCCATGTCGGCCGCCGGGCCCCCGACCCGGAAGCCGAAGGCAAACGGCGGGAGCAGGTAAATGCCAATCTGGAGGATCTGGCCCGGCAATGCCACAACGGTTTTGAGACCATCGAGAAAAAGGAGGTGGTCGGTCTGGGGGTGGCCCGCAAGATTTTGCGCCATGCCAGGCTCAGCAACATCGATCTGCTGATTATCGGCAAGATCGACTCCAACGGCCTTTTCAGCAGCTTCACGGGGTCCACCGCCGAAGCCGTCTACAACAGCGCCCCCTGCTCGGTGCTGGTTATCCCCGGGGGCAGATAAGCCATGGTTGAGTGGGGCCAGAAAAATATCGTCTTCCTGGCGTCCCTGGTGGTTTCGCTGGCGGTTATCATTTTGGGAATCGGCCGGCCGGACCTGTTCGAGGCCATCTCCGGCTGGCTGCATACCCGCATCCTCGACAACTTCGGCTGGGGCTATCTGCTGAGCTCGCTCTTCTTCCTGGTCTTTAGCATCGGCCTGGCGGTAAGCCGTTTTGGCGAGCTGAAACTGGGGCAGGATCACGAAAAACCGCAGTATGGCTATTTCGGCTGGTTTGCCATGCTCTTTGCCGCCGGCATGGGGATCGGCCTGATCTTCTGGGGGGTGGCCGAACCACTGAGCCATTACACCGCACCACCCGGCAACCTTGACCCCCGCTCCGGGGCAGCCGCCGCCTTTGCCATGCGCCAGAGCTTTTTTCACTGGGGGTTGCACCCGTGGGCGATCTACATCGTCATGAGCCTGGCCGTGGCTTATTTTTCTTTTCGCCGCGGCATGCCGCCGCTGATCTCCAGTTGTTTCTATCCACTGCTGGGCGAGCGCATCAACGGCCCCCTCGGTTATCTGATCGATATCCTGTCGGTATTGGCCACCATCTTCGGGATCGTCACCTCGCTGGGGTTGGGGGCCATCCAGATCACCAGCGGGCTGGCGGCGATCTCGCCGCTGCCGGATGTTTTCGCCACCACCCTGGGGGTGATCGCCATCGTCACGGTGCTCTTTATGATCTCCAGCCTGACCGGCCTGGACAAGGGCATCCAGATGCTCAGCAAGGCCAATATCATCCTGGCCCTGCTGCTGCTGGCCTTTATGCTGATTGTCGGCCCCACGGTCTATATCCTCAGTATTTTCACCACCACCCTCGGCCAGTATTTTTCCAACCTGCTGGAGATGAGCCTGGCCAGCAACCCCTTTGAGGGTTATGACTGGACCAAATCCTGGACCATGTTCTACTGGGCCTGGTGGATCTCCTGGGCCCCCTTCGTCGGCCTCTTCGTGGCCAGCATCTCCCGGGGGCGGACCATCCGGGAATTTATTCTGGGCGCCATGCTGGTACCCACCCTGCTGACCTTCGTCTGGTTCAGCGTCTTCGGCGGCGCCGGCCTGCATCTACAGATCGTCAGCGAGGTGGATATCTCCGGCCAGGTGGCGGAAAATGTCTCGGTGGCGCTTTTTCAACTCTTTGAGCACTACCCCTTGAGCAATTTGCTGACCCTGATCACCGTGCTGCTGCTGATGGTTTTTTTCATCACCTCGGCCGATTCGGCCACCTATGTGCTGGCCATGATGACCTCCAACGGGGAGTTGCGGCCGGCGAACTGGAAGAAGATCGTCTGGGGGATCACGGTTTCCACCACCGCCTGCATCCTGCTCTTCACCGGCGGCCTGGAGGCCCTGCAACGAATGGCGATCACCGCCGCCCTGCCCTTTGCGATCATCATGCTGCTGCTTTGCTATTGCCTGTGGCTGGGCATGAGCTATGAACTCTCCCAACCACCGGGCCCCAACCCCGATAAGTGATGGCGATTACCAACCATAGCCCGGACCACTGCAGGATATGAGCCCAACACACATCATAGTGGCGGGAAATTTGCTGGACGGCTGCACCACCCAGGCGCGCCGGCAGGTCCTGCTGACCGTGGAGGAGGGGATTATCACCGCCATCGAGGCCGCGCCGCAACTCACCGACCAGGCGCGGGCCGCGCTTACCGATTTTTCACACTGTACCCTGGTGCCACCTCTGGTCGACTGCAGCCTCTCGCTGGCCAGTTCGGCGGCCGTGGGCTGGCCGCCGGCGGCGCCAGCGGACGCCACCGGCCAGTTGAGCGCCATGGAGCGCCGCCGCCGGCACGCTCTTTACTGCCACCTCCACGGCGTATTGGGGATAGCCGACAACGACCAACCCGAACCGCCCACCAACGGCGCTGCCGGAACAACGCCAACGGGCCTGGTGGAATGGCGCGCCGCTGGCCCCGATTTTCTCAGGCTCGTTTATACCGCCAATATCGAAGATGGCTTTCCCGATCGCGAGCTGGGCGAGGCGGCATTGAATCGCGCCCTGGAGGGCCGCCACGGCCGCCCGGCGGTGGTGGTGGCCAACGGCCGGCAACCGGTGGCCGCGGCGCTTAAAGCGGGATGCGAGGCCATCGAACAGGGTTACGGGATGGGCGAGGACAACCTCCGGACCATGGCCCGGCGGGGGGTGCTCTGGATTCCCAGCCTGCTGCGCGCCAGAAACGCCCTGGATGGGGCCAGCGGCGGCGGCAGTGTCTGCTGCCGCTTCTCCCAGCGCTACGTGGCCCCGGGCAAACCGGACCCCGGCGCCCGGGCCTTCTGGCAAAAAACCCTGGCCGCCCAACTGGCGCAACTGCGGCGGGCCCGGGAGCTGGGGGTGACCACGGCGCTGGGCACCGGGGCCGGCAGCCACGGCATTATCCACGGCGAATCAATGGTCGAGGAAATGAAACTCTTTATCAAGGCCGGCTACAGCCTGGCAGAGAGCATCCGTTGCGCCTCCGCCAACGGCGCCGCCTTTTTCGGCCTGCAAAAGCTCGGGACGCTGAGTACAGGAAGCCCGGCCACCTTCCTGGTAAGTCGCGGCACCCTGGCGCAACTACCCCGCAAACTCTCCTACCTGGAAGCCATCTACATCGACGGCGCCCCCAGCGCTCTATACCACAAAGATCCCCGTTAACGGAACAATCAAAATTTAAAAGAAATATTGACCACCCCGAAATTGTCGTGCTCATCCTGGCCGCGAAACTCCTTGCTGCGCATGACGTGGGCATAATTGAGCCGCCACTTTTGCCAATCGATAACGACCCCGAATTGCAAATCTCCGACCAAGGGCTTTTTGCTTACGCTACGACTGTTTTTAAAAGTGTTGCCATCAAGGAAGATATTGCGGGCGACCACCCGCCCCTCGAGAGCCGCAAAAAAATACCAGCTGAAATCCGCCACCGGCGAGAAATCCCCCGCTCCCGGCAGGCCGGGTTGAATACGCGGCGGGCCGTAATCGTCGGGCAAGCGGGGGCCGTAACGCAGGGTAAGGCCGGCCCGGGAGTACGTATAGACGTTACCCAGAACCGCCCCGAGATGGGGGGTAAAGTCCAGTTGCCGGCCGGCCAGGGTGGAGGTGGCAAGCCCTCGCCAACTGCGCTGGTAACTGGCGATCAGCCCCGGTTCATTACCCAGTTGCGTGTCCCAACCCCGGGGTTCGGGGCTGCCGATCAGTTGGTGGACGAACTTCTGGGTCTGTTCAGCCAGGGAGGCCGGCCCCACCATGCCGACGGCTAAGGCCAGCAGATCAAGCCGCCGGCCGGATTCCACCCCCAAGCCGACAGAACCATACAACCACCCGGCATATGGACGTTCGTCCGGGGCGGGCTGCTCGATGGTAATGTCGCTGGCAGTGAAAATACTCTGACCAAAGGCATAGCCATGATGAATCTCGCTTCCCGCGGGAAACCACGGCACGAGGCGGGAGATTTCCACCGCCCAGGCGGGGGCTGCCGTGGCACCGCCGGAGATCCAGCTCAATTGCAGGCCATTGGTATAGTGGCGATCGGTATTATGGAAAATATCATTTTCCAGCACCAAAACCAGGGCCTCGCCACTCTCCGCCGCCGGCCATCCCCTAGAGGGGAAAACGACCAACGCCAACAACAGCATTAAAGCCAAGCAAACAATACGATTCATACTTTAAAAAGACTTCTCCTCACATCATAAAAATAAAGTTTTTCTAATTTCACCCACGGCCCAAGTTCGGCCAGAGCGCTGGCCGCTTAAAGCGGTAATCGTTCACCAGGGCCGACAACCGGAAATTTAACGGGCTGTAGCCGTTCAGCAGTACCGCAGATTGTGGCAAGCAGCCAAGCGCCTCGTACCCCGTGTACTTAAGCTTGGCTGATCGCCACAAGGTGTGGTGCTGCTGAACGGCTACCTTAAAGGATCACCCGCACCTGCACGGTTTCGACAAAATCGCCGCCGGCCAGGATATCCGAAAGGATGATCAGCCGCTGGCCGGCGGCCACCACCCCTTTGCGGCGCAACTGTTCGATGGCTCGCTGGATGGTCACTTCCGGCTCGCTGGAGAGTTTGACGACAAAGGCGTGCACCCCCCAGTAAATACCCAACCGGCGCCGGACATGGGTGGTATTGGTGAAGGCGAAAATCGGGGCGTGGGGCCGGCTGCGGGCCAACAGGGCCGCCATCAGGCCCCGGCGGGTGATGACCAGGGTGCCGGCAACCCCGAGGTTATTACCCAACATGGCGGCACTGCGGGAGATTTCGATTTTGGAGCGGAGGCGGGCGGCCCTGAGTTCGCTTGCCGCCTCCTCAGCCAGCGGTGCCGTCACCACCCCGTAACCGATACCACAATCCGCCGCCGCATCGACGCTTTTTTCACCTTCAAGCCGACAAGTGCAGAGCTGCTCCTGGCCGGCCTGCTGGACCTGATGACACTCGATCCGCCGGGCCACCGTGTCCATGACCTCCAGGGCCTTGAATGGATAACGACCGGTGGCGGTTTCGCCGGAGAGCATGATGGCGTCGGCCCCCTGGCGCACGGCCTGGGTGATGTCGTTGACCTCGGCCCGGGTCGGGGTGGGGTTGACAATCATCGACTCCAGCATATGAGTGGCCACGATCACCGGCTTGCCAACCCGCCGACATTTGGCGACAATCATCTCCTGTAATAGCGGCACGTCTTCGTAGGGCAGTTCGGCCCCCAGATCACCGCGGGCGATCATCACCCCGTCGGCGGCGGCCAGGATCCGATCCAGCTCGGGAATGGAGGCCGCGCTTTCGATCTTGGCCAGGACTTCCACCGCCACCCCGCGCGCTTCCAGATGGCCCCCCAACTCAATGATCGGCTCGGCACTGCGCACGAAAGACAGGGCGATAAAGTCGACCCGCTGCTCGATCCCGAATTCGATATCCCGCCAGTCCTGCTCGGTGATCGCCGGCAACGCGGCGCTCTTGCCCCGGATATTGAGATGACGGCGCGAACCCAGTACCCCGTCGTCAAGGGATTGGCAGATAATATCGGTACGGGTCAAGCGGCTCACCTGCAGCCGCAACATGCCGCCATCCACCAGGATGATATCGCCCACCGAGACCTCGCTGACAAAACCGTCGTGGCTGACCTCGACACAATAGGGCTCCAGTTCGGCCTGGCGGCGGGTGGTCAGGGTCAGGGTATCACCCATCGCCAGGGGCAAATCATATTTGAGATCACCGCTGCGGATCTCGGCTCCCCGGGTATCGAGCAAAATGGCCAGGGAGCCGGCGAATTTCTTATTGTAGCGCTTGATATTGCCGATGATCTGCCGATGCCACTGCCGACTGCCGTGGGACATGTTGAGCCGAGCCACGTTCATCCCCATTTCGGCCAACCGCCGGATCGCTTCAAACGAAGCGGTCTTGGGCCCGATGGTGCAGACAATCTTGCTCTGGCGCGGCCGTAAATCGCGCCTGCCCCCGTTATCTCCCATTTTCCCGACCTCCTTGCCAAACACCCTGCTGGTTAATGTTGCAACACCATGTTGAGGGTAATGCACGACGCCCTTTGCTGTCCATCTCTAAGGTGGATAAGCGGTTTTTTTTGGACATGACCACCGCCCATGCGGTACAATCGGCGACATTCAGGTTTATCACTAATACTAACAAACCCCGAGGGCTCCGAGGAGCCACTTGCTTGGAGGTACCACCATGACACCCCGGATTCTTTTTTGGTCGCTGCAAGCCGGACTCGTTTTTTATCTGCTCGCCGCCCTGCTGGTCTTGAGCGCCATGGCCGGCCGCCGGGAAGGGCGCGGCGACAGCGGCTTGTTTCTCCTGACCCTGCTGGCCCCGGCGGTGCTCTGGCTCTGCTGGTGGAGCCAATCCCAGTTCTTCCGGGAGATCGACACCCTCTTCTGGAGCCGGCTGATGGCGGGCGACGTGGCCGCCATCTTTCGGCTCGGCTCCGGCGGTCTGGTTTTCGGGGCGCTGCTGGCCACCGTCGCGCTGACCCTGGGCCGCCGCACCCCGCCGCTTTATCTGAGCATCCCGCTGCTGGCCAGCATCTGGCCCATCATGCTGCTGCACCCCAAACCCCATTATGTACCGGTACCGGCCTGGCTGGACAAACTGGGCTGGTTTATGCTGCTGATCGGCGGCGGGGCCGCGCTGGCGGTGATCCACCGGCGTTATCGGCATGATTGGGCGAAATGGCGCCGGCCGGTGACGATCCTCGCCGCCCTGGTGGCGTTGACCGCTTCGGGCTCGCTGCTGGCCCTCAACCAGGCGACCCGTCCCCTCGATTTGGCGTCGTTGTCCGCTAAAGCCCGTATTTCCCAGATGGGCTGCCTGGCCTGCCACAGCATGGGCGAAACCGGCTATCCCGACCCCGGCGGGAGCCTGGAAGCGACCGCCAGCCGCGACCAGGAGACCCTGTTGCAGTTTCTCCGCAACCCGGACACCGCCACCGCCCGCGCCCTGCAAATTCGCAGCCAACCCAGCGGCGACATGACCGGTTTGCACCTTACCGACTCCCAGGCTCGCCTGCTCACCGAAGCCCTGCGGGAAATTTTCCCTCCGGACGCCGCCGCCCTGGGCACCAAATGGAGCAAGGTAGAAGCGATTCTGGATAACAATCGCTGCCTGGCCTGTCACTCCCTCGACGATCGGGGGGCCGCAGGCGGTGGCCTCGGCGGTCCGCTGGAAGGGGCCGCCCAGTACGAGTTCGAGTTGCTCCAGCGTTGGCTGATGGAACCAACCCCGAAAACCGCCCGCCAGCTGGGACTGACCACCACCCCCACCGGCGCCATGGCCTCTTACGCCTTGAGCGAGCAGGAAGCCCGCCTGGTCGCCACCTGGCTGCGCTCCTTGCAACCCTGAACCACCAAGAGCCAGGGATGGGACATTTGGGATCCCAAAACGGACTGTTGGTGAAATTACATGGCACAAAAAAAGGGAAACCAGGCTTATTTGCCTGATTTCCCTTTGATTTTCGTGGTGAGCGGAGCGGGATTCGAACCCACGACCTTTAGCTCCGGAGGCTAACGCTCTATCCAGCTGAGCTACCCGCCCACTTATGTGGTGCCGCCTGCGGCACGCCCGCCTCATTACCACGGATCGGGAGCAGCGTAAAGATTTTTATCGCCTGGCCGGCCGACGGCGGGGGCCCGGGGTGCCCCGTTCAAAAAGCAGTATTTGGCCTTGCTTGCGCACCGTCACCCCGGCGGCCAGGTGGGCGATGACGCCGCCGCCCGGTTTGCCGGCCCCCTGGAGCAGTTGTTCGATCTGGCGGGTCATCGGTTTGACGGCCAGCTCCCACAGGGCCTTTTCCAGCAGGCGGCGGCGCAGGGCCCGAGGCTGGGCGTTGAAAACCACCAGGTCCAAGGCCACGGGGTCACCCCCCGGTTTACGGGCCTGGCGGTAGGCCGCCGTCGCCTGCTCGCCCAGCAGCTCTTCCTCATCACGCAAAACCGTGGCGGTCCGACGCAGGGTTTCCCGAATATTGGGATTAAAACGTTCGGCCAGCCAGGGCAGCAATTCCAGCCGCACCCGGTTGCGCAGGAAACGGCGGTCCTGATTGGAACTGTCCTCGGCGTGGGCAATGCCGCGCTCGGCCAGATAGCTCAAAATTTCGGCCTTGGGCACCGCCAGCAGGGGGCGGATCAGCCGCAAACCATTACCACCCCCGGCTGGCCGCAGTGCCGCCGGCTCAGCGCCGGCAGCATCCACTCCATTAAACGTTCCAGTTGCTCCGCCCCCACCACCAGCCCCAGGCTCTTCGCTGCCGCTTCCAGCGTCTACCAGCAGCCGCGACCACGCCATGCCGCTTAAACCCTCGCGGGCGGTACCCCGCAGCAGGCGCAACAGCAACTCTTCGGCCTGGTCATCGGCCTGGTGGGCCACCGCCAGGGAAGTAGCCGTCAACTCCGTGGCCAACTCCCGCAACTGGCGATAACGCAGCTCCCGGGCGGCATGTTCCAGGGACAGGCCGTGGCGATCGGCATACTCCCGGGCCGCCACCCGGCCGCCGCGCCAGGGTATCCCCAACTCCCGAGCGGCGGCGGCCACCAGTGCCCGCTCCCGTCCGCTTTCCGCCGGCCGCAGACCATGATCGATATAAGCCGCCGCCAGACTGAAAGCGGGCATGGCGGACACCCCATGCAAGGCGCCCAGGACGTACAGCAGGGCCAAGGAATCCGGCCCGGCGGAAACCGCCACCAACACTCGCTCCCCGGCGGTGATCAGTCGCTTTTCCAGCACCGCCTGCCTGACTTTTTTTTCCAAAGGATGCATACGATAACCAAGCGTCGTTCTTGACCAGCCGCCCTTCTCGGCATATTATGCGGTGAACATCACAGCGTCAGCGAGTATTTGTCATCTAAGCGTTCACCGGGGGTGACAACGTGCGGTGCTGCCGCAACGGTTACTTTGCCACCACCTTAAGGAGGAGCCATGATCACCAAAGTCCGTAAGGCCGTGATTCCCGTCGCCGGGCTCGGTACCCGCTTTCTGCCGGCCAGCAAGGCGATCCCCAAAGAGATGCTGACCATCGTCGACCGGCCGACCATCCAGTATATCGTCGAAGAGGTGGTGGCTTCCGGGATCGAGTTGATTATCTTCGTCACCAGCGAAGGCAAATCGGCCATCGAGAATCATTTCGACTATGATTTCGAACTTGATACCCTACTCAAGGAAAAAAACAAACAGGACCTGCGCGATGAGGTCCAGCATATCTCCAACCTAATCGATATCATCGCGGTACGCCAGAAAAAGCCCCTGGGGCTGGGACATGCCATCTGGAGCGCCCGTAATGTGGTGGGCAACGAACCCTTCCTGGTGCTGCTGGGCGACGACCTGGTGCTCTCCGACCAGTCACCCTGCTGCCGGCAGATGCTCGATCTCTACGAGGATCTCGGCGAGTCCCTGGTCGCCATCCAGCGGGTGGCGCCGGAGGAGATCAACCAGTACGGTATTGTCGAGGGCACCCCGTTGCGGGAGCGGGTACACCAAGTGCAACGGATGGTGGAAAAACCGGCCCCCGGCACCACCGATTCCGATCTGGCGATTATCGGCCGCTACCTGCTGCAGCCCGATATCTTTACCCTGCTGGAAAAAACCACCCCCGGCCATGGCGGCGAGATCCAACTCACCGACGCCCTGCTGGCCCTGGCCAAGAAACGGCCGATGTACGCCTACGAGTTTGAAGGCACCCGTTATGACGCCGGCGACAAATTGGGTTACCTGAAGGCCATTGTCGCCTTCGCCCTGCGCCACCCGAGCCTGGGCAAAGAGTTTCGCCAGCACCTGCAAGAGGTATGCCCCAATATATGAAGAAGTCGCGCGGCTACCAGCAATGATCAGCGACGAGGCCCCGGCGACGCCTTATCTGGAAGTGGCGGTATGCGCTCCCATCGAGCATCCCCTTACTTACGCCCCGCCCCCGGAGGCGGCTATCCTGCAACCCGGCCAGCGTCTGCTGGTGCCCTTGGGGAAACGCCAGATCACCGGTTATCTACTGGCCTGCCAGCAGCAGCCGCCGGTGGTGGGGGCCAAGATCCGTCCGGCCCTGGCGGTGCTCGACCCCGAGCCGCTTTTCCCCGCCGCCATGATCCCCTTCTTCCGCTGGATCGCCGACTATTACCACCACCCCATTGGCGAGATCATTCAAAGCGCCCTGCCGTCCGGCCTGGATCGCCGCAGCGTGCCGGTCATCGAACTGACCGCCGCCGGGACCCAGGCCCTCATGGCCCCACCGAGCGCCGAAGAGACCCCGGTGTGGCTGCCGGAACTGTTGGCCCGGGGGGAGCTGTCGCCGGCCACCAGCGCCCGGATCATCAAGCAGCGGGAAGGCCCCTTTGGCCGCTGGCGGCGACGCGGCTGGTTACAGCTGGGGCACCGGCTGCGCGCCGAGAAGGTCCGCCCCAAAACCGAAACCGTGGCGCTCCCCCTGGCTTCTCCTACAACCACCGGGCAGCGACAGCAGCAACCATCCCTTAAGCCTTCGGAAACCAAGACCCTGGCGCTGTTGTGGGAATTGGCCGGTGCTGAGCAGCAGTCCGCCGTACCCCGGCGGGAGTTGACCCGGCAATACCCCGGTGCCGGTCGGGCCCTTAAAGGTCTGACGGCCCACGGCCTGGTGGAGCTCAGCCAGCGCCGCCTCTTCCGCGACCCCCTGGGTGAACCGCCCCCCTTTTTCACCAAACCCGCCCAACTCACCGCCGAACAGCAGGCGGTACTGGCCGCCATCCAACCGGCGGTGGCCGGCGGCCGCTACGCCCCCTTTCTGCTCCACGGGGTCACCGGCAGCGGCAAGACCGAAGTTTACCTGCAAGCCGCCGCCACCGCCCTGGCCCAGGGCCGCCAGGTGCTGGTGCTGGTGCCGGAGATCGCCCTGGCCACCCAACTGGAAGGCCATTTCTGCTCCCGCTTTGGCGACATCGTGGCCCTGCTGCACAGTGGCCTGGCCGCCGGGGCGCGCTTCGATCAGTGGAGCCTGCTGCTCGCCGGCCAGGCGCAGATCGCCATCGGCGCCCGGTCGGCGATCTTCGCCCCGCTGCCCAATCCCGGCCTGATCATCGTCGACGAGGAGCATGATCCGGCCTACAAACAAGAGGATCAGCCCCGCTACAACGCCCGCGATCTCGCCGTGCTCCGTGGCCTGCAGCAACAGGCCACGGTGATCCTGGGTTCGGCCACCCCGGCGGTGGCCAGTTTTCACCAGGCCCAGGCCGGCAAATTCAAGCTGCTGACCATGGCCAAACGGGTGGAGGATCGGCCGCTGCCGACGGTGGAGATTATCGATCTGCAAGAGGTCAAAACAGTCTCCGGCCGGCCGCCGCTCTTTTCGCCGCAACTGGTCAAGGCCCTCAAGGAGAACCTGGCCGGCGGCCGCCAATCCCTGGTCTTTCTCAACCGCCGGGGTTTTGCCAACCTGATGCTCTGCAAGGATTGCGGCCGCCCCATCCAGTGCCAGCACTGCCAGGTCAGCCTGACCCTGCACAAAAAGCGCGGCCAGCTGCTCTGCCACCATTGCGGCTTTCACCTGCCCCGCGACGTGGTCTGCCCCCACTGCCGCTCCGGTACCCTGGTGGCGGCGGGGTTCGGCACCGAACGGCTCGAGGAGGAATTGACCCGGCTGTTGCCCGCCGCCCGGATCGCCCGCCTGGACCAGGACACCAGCCGTGACCGCCGCCGCTACCTGGCGGTGCTCAAGGCGGTGCGCGATCAAGAGATCGACGTCCTGATCGGCACCCAGATGATCACCAAGGGCCATCACTTTCCCCAGGTCACCCTGGTGGGCATCGTCTGGGCCGACGCCGGCTTGGGGATCCCCGACTACAAGGCGGCCGAACGGACCTTTCAATTGCTGACCCAGGTCAGCGGCCGGGCCGGCCGCGGCGAGCATCCCGGTCGGGTCATCGTCCAGACCCTGCAGGCCGACCACTATTCGGTCTCCCTGGCCCAGGCCCACGACTACCAGGGGCTTTATCAGCGGGAGATCGCCCTGCGCAGGCGGCTGGGTTTTCCGCCCTTCGGCCGGCTGATCAACCTACGGCTGGACGGCGAAAACGAACAGCGCTGCCAGGAGCTGGCGGCCGGCCTGGGAGCCATCGCCCGCCGGCAACAACCCGCCGGAGTGCAGGTGCTGGGACCGGCCCCGGCACCATTGGCCCGGCTGCGGGGCCGCTACCGCTGGCAATTGCTGCTCAAGGGGGCGGAGGTAGCCGCCATTCACACCCTTTGTCGGGGGATTTGCGCCGAATTTGCCAAACTTCCCGGGGCTTCCACGGTTAAATTGAGCCTGGACGTCGATCCCGAAAACATGGTATAGATTCTGGCTGCTGAGCCGTTAACTCCACTTTCCATGGACAACCTGAAAACCAGTGCTACCCTGGTAAAATGCGACAAGATTATGGCTATTCGACCTGTGGTTACATTCCCCGAGGCTTCGCTGAAGAGCAAGGCGGGCCCGGTTACCGAATTTGATGATTCCCTGCGTGAACTGGTGGCGGATATGATTGCCACCATGCATGACGCCCCCGGCGTGGGGCTGGCCGCCCCCCAGATCGGGGTACCGTTGCAGGTGGTGGTGATCCTGGGGCGGGTGGCCCGGCCCGAATTGGCCGGTGGCGAGGGTGACCAACAGCCCGCCACCGTGGAAGAAGAACGGAATCCGTCGCTGGTGCTGATCAACCCCCGGCTTGTCGAGGCCCAGGGGGAGGAGATGGACGAAGAGGGCTGTTTGAGCGTCCGTGAATATACCAGCAAGGTTAAACGTTACGCCCGGGTGCGGGTGAGCGCCCTTGATCTGGCGGGTAAGCCGCTGGAAATCGACGCCGAGGGTTTTTTCGCCCGGGTTATCCAGCATGAGCTTGACCACCTGGAAGGTACTCTTTTTATCGACCGGCTCAGCTCCTTGAAACGCGCCCTCTACCGTAAAAAACTGAAAAAAATCATTGCCGCCGAGCAAGGAAAAGAAAGCCCATGAGCACCGCCAATCCGTTGCGTATTATCTTTTTTGGAACCCCCGAATTCGCGGTGCCTCCCCTGACCGCCCTGCTGGCCCACGGCGAGGAGGTGGTGGCGGTGGTTACCCAGCCGGATAAGCCCAAGGGGCGGAGCAAGAAGCTCTGCCCGCCACCGGTCAAGGAACTGGCTCAACGCAGCGGCATCCCGGTGTTGCAGCCGGCGAAGATCAAGGGCGAGGATTTTCTGGCCACCATCGGGGAACTTAAGCCCGATCTGCTGGTGGTGGCCGCCTACGGCCGGATTCTGCCCGGCGCCCTGCTCAACCTGCCGCCGCTGGGCACCATCAATATCCATGGCTCGCTGCTGCCGGCCTACCGGGGCGCGGCCCCGATGCAATGGGCGATTCTAAACGGGGAGCCGGAAACCGGAGTTACCATCATGCAGATGGACGAGGGGATGGATACCGGCGCCATCCTGCTGCAACGCCGGCTGACCATCAGCGACGACGACACCACCGCCAGCCTGGCCGCCAAAATGGCCCCTTTGGGCGGAGACGCCCTAGTCGAAGCCCTGGAGCTGCTCAAAGCCGGCAAACTGCCGCCCCAGACCCAGGATGACAACCTGGCCACCCTGGCGCCGCCGCTGTGCAAGACCATGGCCGAGATCGACTGGCGCCAGTCGGCGGCCCAGATCTCCCGCCAGATCCGCGGGCTGGACCCCTGGCCGCTGGCCCGTACCACCCTGGGCGAGTATCCGGTACGCCTTTACCAACCCCGGGTGGCCGATGAACCGGCCGGGGCCGAACCCGGCACCGTCACCGTGGTCAACCCGGACAACAACCTGCTGGGCATTGCCACCGGCCAGGGCTGCCTGCTGGTGAGCGAAATCCAGCAGGAAGGCGGCAAACGACTCGCGGTGGGAGATTTCCTGCGGGGCCACCGGATCAAACCCGGCGATCACTGCCACTGAACGGTTGCGAACCATGCCGTCGACCTTTGTCGGTCCTGGTAAACGCTTATTACGGATGCCCCGATGACCACCGCTTATCTCGACTGTTTTTCCGGGATTGCCGGCGATATGCTGCTGGCCGCCATGCTGGACGCCGGGCTGCCCCTGGAACACCTGCAAGAGCAACTGCAAAAACTTCAGCTTGACGGTTATCAGCTCGCTTACCACCGGGCCGACCGCAACGGGCTGGCGGCCGGCGCCTTGCGGGTGCTGGTCACCAAGGCTCAGACGCCCCACCGCAGCTGGCGGGATATCCGCGCCCTGCTGGAGGGCGCCGAGCTTAAAGCCTCGTGCCGTGAGACGGCCCTGCAAATCTTTGCCACCCTGGCCGCCGCCGAAGCCAAAATCCATGGCGGCGCCCCGGAAGAGGTCCACTTCCACGAGGTGGGCGGGGTCGATTCCATTGTCGATATCGTCGGGGTGGCCATCGGCTGGGACTTTTTTGGCATCACCAGGCTGCTCTGCTCACCACTGCCGCTGGGGCAGGGTTGGGTGGAGAGCGCCCACGGGCCGCTGCCGCTGCCGGCCCCGGCCACCCTGGAGTTGCTGCGCACCACCCCGACCTACGGGGTCGAAGTGGCCATGGAGTTGGTCACCCCCACCGGGGCGGCCATTGTCAGAAGCCTGGCCGCCGACTTCGGCCCGCCGCCACCTTTGACCATCGAACAAATCGGCTATGGGGCCGGCAGCGGCCAACGGCCCGACGGCCGCCCCAATCTACTGCGGCTGCTGCTGGGCCGGGAGACGGCGGTGGCCGAGGCCCAGGAGATCGAGGTGATCGAAACCCAGCTTGACGACTGGGCCGCCGAAGGTTTCCCCCATCTCTGCCAGCGCCTGTTTGAGCTGCGGGCCCTGGATGTCTCACTGACCCCGCTGCTGATGAAAAAGGGACGCCCCGGCTACCTGTTGCGGGTACTGGCCGACCCAGCCTGCGGCCACGACCTCAAGGAGTGTTTGCTGACCGAAACCACCGCCATCGGCCTGCGCTTTCATCGTCAGCAGCGTCGCACCCTGCCCCGGGAAAAGGGCAGCGTGGAAACGCCATGGGGCCCGATCGCGGTGAAAAAGGTCCACGCCCCCGATGGTCCCCGGCTGTATCCCGAGTATGAATCCTGCCAGGCGGCGGCCACCCGCCATCGGGTGCCGCTGCTGACCATCCACACCCGGGTGGCCGGCCTGCCACTTACCGCCTTTATCCCGGCGGACGAGCCACCCTTGCCCTAGCCCCCCCGACTTCCTGCAAGAATCCCCGGATCTGCGCCATACTCTCTTCCCAGGTGGGAAACTCCTGGAAACTGTCCAAAGCGGCCAGGCTCATCGCCTTGAGTTCCTGCCGATGCAGCTGCAGGTGGCTCAGATAGCCTCTCAAATCAGCGCCGTCGCCGGCAAACTCAACCAGTAAACCGTTTTTACCATGGTCGATGATTTCACCGGCCGCCCCCCGGGTGCTGCCAATGGCGGGCAGCCCCAGCGACATCCCCTCCAGATAAGCGATACCGAAACCTTCTATGGAATAGGGCAGAGTCAGCAGATGATGCCTTGCCAGTTCCGCCTTTAAAGATTCGCTGTCCAGCAGCCCCAAAAGCCTGACCTGGGCGGCGAGAGCATGGTCGGCGATGAATTGCCTGATCCGATCAGCATAGGCTTGATCCATTTCCAGGCTGCCGGCCACGCTTAACCGCCAGCTCGCCGGGTCAAGCTCCTTTAAGACCGTGAGCAGCCGGTGCAGGCCCTTATTGGGCAACACATTGCCCAGGAAAAAAAGTTTCAGGGGACCGGGCTGCTCGACTCTTTGCGATAATTTTTGCCGCTCTTCGACACCTCCGGCGGCCAGCCGGTCGCCGCCCGGAGTCGCCACCAGGGCGGGCCGGTTAATCCCCAATTCCTCCCTGATGGCCCGCCGCAGCTGCTCACTGTTGACGATGATGGCATCGACCGAGCGCAAAAAGGTTTTCTCCCCAAAAGCGTAAAACCTTCTCCACCCCCTTTGGCGCTGGCGCCGATAAACAAGCTGGTGGACCAGGGCCACTATGGGCAGCCGGGTACAGAGCGACAGGACTCGGTTCAAGCCGAGCAGCGAAGGCAGGCACAAGGCGTCTTCGAGCAGGATATCCAGTTTCAGGGCCCTTATCCTGCCAACCAGCAAAGGAGAAAAATTGTCCGCCAACTTGCCGGCCAGGGATAAAGCCGGCAAAGTGATCGGGATGACTTCATGGCCGCCGGCCCGCAGATGATTGACCAGATAGCGATCATAGATATACCCGCCGGTACACTGCTCCAGATCGCCATAAATGAGCAACCCTATCCGCATGGCAGTTTACTCTGAAATCTGGCCCAGGCCTGGTCATCCTCCCAGACGGTAACCGACATGGAGAGCAGCTTGCCGCCGGCTGGCAATTGACTGAGTCTTTGCCAGATCAGCCGGGCCAGGTTTTCGATACTGGGGTTTAAGCCGGCAAATTCCGGCAGGTCATTTAAGATCCTGTCTTCATATACCTCCTGGACCAGATCAAGGTTGCCGGCCAGTTCGACAATATCCACCAGGAAACCGTGCTCGTCCAGCTCGGGGCCGTCCAGGGCTACTTCCAGCCGGTATGAATGGGCGTGGGTTACACTCTCTTCACCCCAATCACCGCCGATCAGCCGGTGTCTGGCGCTGAAATTTCTATGCACACACAGGGTATACATGGCCTCACCCGTTTTTTTAGCGGTCATAACGAAAAACAACCTGGAGGACCCGTTCAGGATGCCGCGCCAGGAGTTCATAGGCCTGCTGCGCCTCCTCAATGGCGAATTCATGGCTGATCAACGCCGCCGGCCCGACTCTTTTTAATTCGGCCCAGCTCCAGGCCAGTCTCCGCCTTTTATCCCAGCGCCCCGAGAGTCGCGGGGCTATGGTACTGACCTGGCTGCTGAGCAACTCGACCCTTTTGCGGTGGAATTCCCCTCCCAGCTTGATCACCGCTTCCTTGCTGCCGTACCAGGAGCCCACTATCACCCGCCCGGCAAAGCCGACCCAATCCAGCGCGGTATTCAGGGCCGCGGGGTTGCCGGATAACTCCAACACCAGATCGACCCTCCCTGGCATCTCGGCGCTCTGGAAAAACTCGGCCAGTTGGCGGGCCACCCCATCATCCGCCGGGTCCAGGCTGGCGTGGCAACCCGCCTTCCGGGAAGCTTGCCGCCTGATGGCATAGCTATCCAGGCTGACCAGGGCAGCCAGCGGAAAACGGGAGAGGAGGCTAGCCGTCAACAACCCCACCACCCCCTGGCCGGTTATCAGCACCTTTTCACCCAGAATCGGGGCGGCGTCCTGGACCAGATTCACCGCCGTCTCCAGGCCGGGCAGAAAAACCGCCTCTTGCTCCGTGATGTCATCGGGCAGAGGATAGAGTTCCTCGGGTAACGCCAGGAAATGACTGGCATGGGGTTTAAAGGCAAAGACTCGGGTTCCCAGCCACTCCCGGCTCACCCCCTCCCCGGCTTTGACCACCCGGCCCACCGCCGCATAACCGTAAGCCAGAGGATAGCCGAATTGATCGCCGTAGCCCGGCAGCCGGGAATCGATCGCCATCTCCCCAGGGAATTCCCCCCGGTAAACCAACATCTCGGTCCCGGCACTGATCGCGGAAAAAGACGTTTCCACCAGCAGTTGATAAGGACCGGGCGATGGGAGCTCGGTGGTCTCCACCGTTACCTTATGGGGCCGCTCAAAAATCAGTCGTCTGCTATTCATGCCACCTCCAAGTCCAGCCTGTCCGGCTACCGCCGCTGCTGAGAAATGGCTTTTCCCTGCCGCTTTGTCAATCGAAAAGTCATTATGGCCAGGATAAGGTCAAAGTCTTGCGCTCGCCACCACCGTGGAACGAAACCATGTCGGTCTATCTTGCCTATCGACCATAAGCGTGATACGTTGCGGAGCATGGATAAACTGATTCTGCTGCTGGCCACCGGCTTCGGTCTGGGCCGTCTGCCCAAAGCGCCGGGCACCTGGGGCACCCTGCTGGCCTTCCCGACCCATTGGGCCATCATGGGGCTGACGCCGCCGGTTTACGCCCTGATCCTGGCGGCGTTCATCATCCTGGCGGTGATTGTTGCCGGCATAGCCGAAAAGATCCTTGATAAAGCCGATCCCGGCCAAGTAGTGATCGACGAAGTGGCCGGCATGCTGATCGCCCTGATCGCCATTCCAACCACTCCCCTGGCCTGGTTGCTGGCCTTTGTCTTCTTTCGTTTTTTCGATATATTAAAACCTTTCCCCATCCGGCTGCTCGATCAGCGCTGCCACGGCGGTCTGGGTATTGTCCTGGATGACCTGCTGGCCGGTCTCTACGCCCTGATTTGCCTGCAGTTACTGTTTTATTTTTGGTAACCAGGCAGCGGCCCGGCCCGGATTTAGAAACGAAAAAAAGGCAGCAAGAAAACCTTGACATCCGGTGGCGGCCTAATTTATTTTGGCGCATCCGAAAAAATTTTTTTAAAAGGAATCGGTTATGCCCAAGAGCGGAAAGCGCCTGAGTGCCAGCCTGGAAGATTACCTGGAAATAATTCATCATATTGTGGCGGAGAAACAGGTGGCCCGCGCCAAGGAGATCGCCAGCCGGCTCAAGGTCAGCCGCTCTTCGGTCACCGAAGCTTTCCGCTCGCTTTCGCAGAAAGGGTTGATCAACTACGCCCCCTACGAAGTAATCACCCTGACCCCGGCCGGGGAGAAGGCGGCCCAGGACGTGATTCAGCGCCATCAGGCCCTGAAGAATTTTTTCCTGCGGGTATTGGCGGTGGAGGAAGAGCTGGCCGAGGAAGGGGCCTGTCAGATCGAACACACAGCCCCCACCAAGATCATCGATCGGCTCACCCTGCTGATGGAATTTGTCGACGAATGTCCTCGGGGCGGCGAAGACTGGATCGAGAAATTCAACCGTTACTGCCAGGCCGGCAAGACGGCCGATAAATGCCGGGAATGCATCAACGAATGCCTTGATAAAGAATAACGGCTCAGGATATCAATAAGAGGGCAACAATGGAAGGAACCTATCAAGAGGGCTGGTACAATCACCCTACCCTGGGCCTGATCCGGATTTACGTCAGCGGCACGGACTGGGTCTATGTCTGCTACACCAGAAACGGCAAAAAGGCGCTCTCCAAAGAAAGGCCGCTGGACGGTTGGACCTGGGCTCTAAGTGAAGCCAGCCACGCCGGCGGCGCCTCCTCTTTTTAACTCCTGTTCAACTTACCGCTTATTTAGTCCAGTTTGGCCAGGGCCGTCGTCAACCGCTCCATCCCTTGCTGCAGCACCGCCAGCGAAGTGGCAAAGGAGAAGCGGATAAAGTCGTCGGCCCCGAAGGCCGTTCCCGGCACCGTGGCCAGCAGGGCCTCCTCCAGCAGATAATCGGCCAGGGCCAGCGAGCCGTCGATACTGGTACCCGCCGGCGTTTGCCGGCCGTAATAAGCCGACATATTGGGGAAAGCATAAAATGCGCCACGGGGGCGTACGCAACTGATCCCTTCCATGGCGTTTAAAGCGTCGACGATAAACTCCAGCCGGGGTACAAAGGCGTCCCGCATGCTGACGGGGAAGTCCTGGGGACCGGTCAGCGCCGCCAGCGCGGCCTTCTGGGCGATGGAAGAAGGGTTGGAAGTGGACTGGCTCTGGATCTTGTTCATCGCCGCGATGATATGCCGGGGGCCGGCGGTGTAGCCGATCCGCCAGCCGGTCATGGCAAAGGATTTGGAAACCCCGTTCAAGATCAGGGTCTGCTCCCGCAAGCGCGGTTCCAGATCGAGGATGTGGGGCAATTTTTCGGTCCCGTAGACAATGGTATCGTAGATATCATCAGAGATCACCACCCAACCCTGGTCAAGGGCCATGGCGGCGATGGCGGTCAGGGCCCCGGCCGACAGTACCGAACCGGTGGGGTTGGAGGGGCTGTTTAAAATGATCCCCCGGGTCCGGTCACTGGCATACTGCTTGAGAACGGCCGGATTGAGATCAAAGGCGCTCTTTTCATCCAGCGGCACGATCACCGGGGTGGCCCCGGCCAGTTGGACAATGGGGGGGTAGCTGACCCAGTAGGGGGCCGGAATCAACACCTCGTCGCCGGGACCGAACAGGGCCTGGGCCATATTATAGAGCCCGTGCTTGCCGCCACAGCTGATCTGGATTTCATCGGGCTGGTAATGGCGGCCATGGTCGGCGGCCTGCCGGTCGCATACTGCCTGCCGCAGCGGCAGGATGCCGGGCACCGGGGTATAACGGGTAAAGCCCTCATCAATGGCCTTTTTGCCCGCCTCGCAGACATGGGGCGGGGTATCGAAATCCGGTTCTCCGACGCTGAAATTCAGGACATCGGCCCCCTGCTCTTTCAGGGCCTTGGCCTTGGCGTCCACCGCCAGGGTCGGTGAGGCCTTGATCTCTTTTACCCGCGCCGCCAGTTCGATTGGGCCAGCCATCTCTCTTCCTCCATATGCTTGTGTTTTTTATCAAAAACCATCATAAAGAACCCGCCACAGGGTCAGGCCATGGGCCGGGGCGGTGGGACCGGCCCGGCTGCGGTCACGGTCGGCCAGCAATTGCGGCAACGACTCCGGTGTCCTTTTATCCCGGCCGATCTCCAGCAAAGTGCCGGCCAGATTGCGTACCATGTGCCGCAGGAAACCATCTCCGGCCACCACCAGGTAATAATTATCACCGGCGGGCGGCTCATCGCCAGGGCCAAGCGCCAGCCCCGCCGGATCGTCCGATTCCTCGCCCCCCGCCGGTTGCCCAACCTCCGATGACGGCGTGGCGGCGGCAATCAGACCGGCGGCAGTGCTAGCCGCCCGTAGCGCCGCCGCCGGCAGTACAGCCTCCGAGCCCCGGTGCAGGCTCAGGTGGAACAGGCGGCGCACCCCGCCCCGGCCCTCTGGTGCGCCACCCTCGCCGGGGCGCCAACGGGAACCAGCGGCCTCGAAAGTGGTGAAATCATGTTCACCCAACAATCGCGGCAGGGCCTCCACCACCGACCCGGGGTTGAATGAACCGGGGAAATGCGCCGTGTAAAGGCGCCGGCAGGGCGGCATTATAGCGGCGGTGGTGAAACCATAAACATAAATTTTGCCCCGGGCGCTGAAACGGGCGTGAAAGTCGGGGGCCGCTTCCTCGGCCGCCAGGATGCGAATCGCCGGCGGCAGCATGCTGTTCAGGCCATGGTGGTAGGCAGCCAGGGGTAAACGCCGGGAGGCCCGAAAGTTGGCGACCATGCCGGCGGCGTGGACTCCGGCATCGGTGCGGCCGGCCCCATGGACCACCACCGCTTCGCCCAGCAACCTGGCCAGTCCATCCTCCAGCGCCGCCTGGATGGTAGGCAGACGCCGCTGGCGCTGCCAACCGGCAAAAGAGGTGCCGTCAAAGGCGATGGTCAGTTTAACATTCAAGGAAAGAGCGGCACCACGTTCAGCCCCTGCTCCTCGGGCAGGCCGTAGAGCAGGTTCATATTCTGCACCGCCTGGCCGGCGGCCCCTTTGACCAGGTTATCGATGGCCGCCAGGACTATTACCCGACCACAGCGCTCATCCAAGCGCAGAGCTAGATCACAGAAATTGCTGCCCCGGACATACTGGGTGGCGGGCAGTTGCCCGTCGCCCAACACCCGAACAAAAGGTTCCCGGGCATAAAAATCACGATACAGTTGTTCCAGCCCGGCCTGGTCGATGTCGGCGGTCAACTTACCATAGATGGTGCTCAACATCCCCCGCGACATCGGCACCAGGTGGGGGGTGAAAGAGACCGTCAGGGGACCACCGGCCAACTGCCCCAATTCCTGTTCTATTTCCGGAGTATGCCGATGGGAGGCCACTTTGTAGGCCTTGAAACCGTCGGTTACTTCGCAGTACAGGGTGCCGACCTGAACACTCCGGCCGGCGCCGGAAGTGCCGCTTTTGGCATCAATAATCAGGGAGTCGGAGTCGATGACCCCGGCCTTGAGCAGCGGCGCCAGGCCCAGAATCACGCTGGTGGGATAGCAACCGGGATTGGCCACCAGGCGGGCGGCGGCAATCCGTCGCCGGTGGATTTCCGGCAGACCGTAAGCCGCCTCACCCAGCAACTCGGGGGCCGAATGGACCTGATACCAGGCCTCATAGGTCGTTTGCTCATGGAGCCGGAAATCGGCGGAAAGATCAATCACTTTGGCGCCGCCGGCCAACAGTTCGGGGACCACCGCCATGGCGGTCTGGTGAGGGACGGCGGTGAAAAAGAGATCGGCCTTGCCACGGTAATCCAGGCCTTGCGGGTCCTGACAGAGCAACTCGGTTTGGCCGTTGAGATGGGGGTAGACCCGGGCCAGGGGCTGGCCGGCGTACTGGCGGGAGGTGGCCAGGGTAAGCTCCACCTCCGGGTGATTAAGCAACAGGCGTGTCAACTCGGCCCCGGTGTAACCCGAAGCCCCTATAATTCCTACCTTGATCATGAACAAAGACTCCCGGTCAACCACCGGGGTTGACCTTTCAGGCGGCGCGGACAAAAAAAGGGAAGGTGCTCCGGGCGAGCGCCTTCCCTGTGGGTGTTTCCATAAAAGTGCCGACGCGAAGCCGCCAACGACGGCCCCATCGGTGATTTTAACGCTTGGAGAACTGGAACCGGGCCCGGGCGGCGCGCTGACCGTATTTCTTACGCTCTTTGCCCCGCGGATCGCGGGTCAGCAATCCGGCCCGCTTGAGGGCCATCCGCAATTCGGGATCGGCGCTGATCAAGGCCCGGGAGATGCCATGGCGCATGGCCTCGGCCTGGGCGTTCTTGCCGCCGCCCTGCAAAGTGGCCATCACGTCAAAATTGGCCTGGGTCTCGGTGAGTTGCAAAGGCTTTTCCACCAGGGCCCGCGAATATTCGCCGCCGTCGAAGTAATCCTCCAACTCTTTCTTGTTGACCATGATCCGGCCGTTGCCGGGCCTGAGCCACACCCGGGCCACCGCGGTACGCGTCTGCCGGTAGCGTAAATGCTGTTATCTGCCATGTTATCTCCAGTACTGCCTTACAGGGTTAACGGTTCCCTCGAGGAGGGGCTATTTCTTAAGCTGCAGCGCTTCCGGTTGCTGGGCACTGTGGGGATGCTCGCCGCCGGCGTAGACCTTGAGTTTTTTCAACTGCTTGCGACCCAGGGAATTCTTGGGCAACATACCCTTAACGGCCCGGTAAACCAACAGTTCGGGTTTCTTGTCCCGCAACTCGCTAGCCGTATCCTGGCGGATACCGCCTATATAACCGCTGTGCTGATAGTAGACCTTGTCATCCCATTTCTTGCCGGTCAACCGCACCTTGTCGGCATTGAGCACCACGATAAAGTCGCCGGTATCCATAAAGGTGCTGTAGATCGGCTTATGCTTGCCGCGCAGGCGGGTGGCGATCTCCGAGGCCAGCCGGCCCAGGACCATATCTTCGGCGTCCACCACGTACCATTTGCGCTCAATTTCTTTAACCGGCGCCAGATGGGTCTTCATATTCTGCCTCGTATTTACTCTAAATATCCAGATTGCGGAGCCGCCCGTGACCCTGCCACGGGCGGTAAAACCCGAAGGTGAAAAAGGGTTTCCAAAAACATTTGCAAACCCTTGCTGATAAGCAGGATTGGAGCGGGAAACGAGATTCGAACTCGCGACTTCAACCTTGGCAAGGTTGCACTCTACCACTGAGTTATTCCCGCTCACCGGCAGCGTTTAAAGGGCGACTATATACCAGCGGGACGGGTGCTTGTCAACAGAAAAACCAAAGTGGATTTAAGCCCTTGCCATTACGACCGCTGGACGGTTAAATTGGTAAACGTTCAGCAGCCAATAACCCAACCCGGGAGAACCAGACTATGACCGCCGCCAGCCGCCAGGCCGAGATCAAGCGCCAAACCAGGGAAACCGATATCCACCTGAACCTGAACCTGGACGGCCGGGGAGAGGCCACCAGTAAAAGCGGGGTGGGCTTTATGGATCATATGCTGACCCTGCTGGCGGTCCACGGTTTTTTTGACCTGGCCATCAGCGCCAGCGGCGACACCGAAGTCGATGACCACCATACGGTGGAGGATCTGGGCATCGCCCTGGGCCAGGCCCTCAAACAGGCCCTGGCGGCAACGGCCGGCATCCGCCGTTACGGGGCGGCGGCGGTACCCATGGACGAGACCCTGGTGCGGGTGACCCTGGATATCTCCAACCGGCCTTATCTCCACTACGGGGTAGAACTGCCCGATGCCAAGGTGGGCAATTTCGATACCGCCCTGGCCAAGGAGTTTCTGCGGGCCCTGGCCCACCACGGCGGCATCACCCTCCATATCGAACTGGCCCACGGCGACAACAGCCACCATATTATTGAAGCGATCTTCAAGGCCCTGGGCCGGGCCCTTGACCAGGCCACCACCATTGACCAGCGCCTGGCCGGGCCGCTTTCCTCCAAGGGCAGTCTGTAACCAACAGCCAGATGGAATTCACCCCCGACACGGCAAGGGAGAAGGAGGTGGCAGCCGCCGTCGACCAGCCCCCCGGCAAGATGGCCGCCCGCCCGGCAAAAGGTCCCAGGCTGCCGCCAGAAATCAATCGCCTGGTGGGCCGGGCCATGCATCGCTATCAAATGCTGGCCGACGGCGACCGGGTGATGGTCGCCGTCTCCGGTGGCATCGACAGCCTGGTTCTCGGCCGGCTGCTCGCCCTCTGGCGGGACAAGGCCCCCATCGATTATGAACTGCTGGCGGTCCATCTAGATATGGGCTTTGCCGGTTATCTGCCACCGCCGGAGTGGGGTAATGACCCCCGGGATACGTCAAGCGCTCCCCTGCCCACCACCGCCACGGCAGTGGCGGCCCAACTACAAAAAATCGGCCTGCCCTATTATATGGAAGAAACCACCTACGGTCCCGAGGCGCTGGCCGCCGAGGGAGGCAAAAACGGCTGCTATCACTGCGCCAGCCGCCGTCGGGCCCGGCTTTTCGAGCTGGCCCGGGAGAAGGGCTGCAACAAGCTGGCTATGGGCCATCACCGGGAAGATATCATCGAGACTTTTTTCCTGAACCTGCTCTACGGCGGCAACCTCAGCACCATGGTCCCCAATCAGCACCTCTTTGAGGGCCGCCTGCAACTGATCCGCCCCCTGGCCCTGCTGGATAAGACCATGGTCCGGCAATTGGGAGAACTCTTTCAGGTTGAGGCGGTAAGCAACCCCTGCCCGCTTACCAACCGCTCCCGGCGCCACCGGATCCGCCAGTTGCTGCACACCATCACCGGTGACGACCCCCGCCTGGAGGCCAACATCTTCGCCGCCTTGGGCAACGTCCGCCCCGATTATCTGTTGTAACGTAACCGTTCAGCAGCACCGCACCTTGCGGCGATCAGCCAAGCTTAAGTACACGGGGTACGAGGCGCTTGGCTGCTTGCCACAATCTGCGGTACTGCTGAACGGTTACGGCCCGTTAAATCAACGGTTGTCGGCCTTGATGAACGGTTACGTTGTAATACCCCGGCCGGTTCCGGGAGCAGACGCCGGTCACCTTAGTCAAAGCCGATATGCCGCCACGCTAGAGCAAGCGGGCCATCTGCTTGGCGAAGTAGGTGAGGATCAGATCGGCCCCGGCCCGGCGGATGGAGAGCAAACTTTCGGCCATCACCCGTTCCTCGTCAAGCCAGCCGTTGGCCGCCGCGGCCTTTAACATGGCGTATTCGCCGCTGACCTGGTAGGCGGCGATGGGGTGATCGAACTCATCGCGCAACTGGCGGATGATATCGAGATAGGGCAGGGCCGGCTTGACCATCAGAATATCGGCCCCCTCCTCGACATCAAGGGTGGCCTCGCGCAGGGCCTCGCGGGCGTTGGCCGGATCCATCTGGTAGCCCCGCCGGTCCCCTTCCTGGGGGGCGCAGTCAGCGGCGTCGCGGAAAGGGCCGTAGAAGGCCGAAGCGTATTTGACGGCGTAGGACATGATCGCCACCGGGTCGAGATTATTTTCATCCAGCGCCCCCCGGATCTCACCCACCCGGCCATCCATCATATCGGAAGGGGCCACCATATCGGCCCCGGCCTGGGCGTGGCTTAAAGCGGTACGGGCGAGTACCTCGACGGTGGCGTCATTATCCACCTCGCCCTGATGGATGATGCCGCAATGGCCGTGCTCGGTATATTCGCAGAGGCAGACATCGGTGATCACCGTCATCTCCGGCACCTTGTTCTTGATCTCCTTGATGGCCCGCTGGACGATGCCGTCGGCAGCGTGGGCCCCGGAGCCCACCCGATCCTTCTTGGCCGGCAGGCCAAAGAGGATCAGGCTGTTGACCCCCAACTTGCGGCACTCCCGGGCCTCGGCCGCCAATTGATCCACCGAGAGGCGAAAAACCCCGGGCATGGAGCCCACCTCCTGGCGCTGCTGCTTACCGGGCAACACAAAAAGCGGGTAGATCAGGTTGGCGGGAGTCAACACGGTCTCCCGCACCATGGCCCGCAGGTTCTCGGTGCGCCGCAAGCGTCGGGGACGATAATCGGGGTAGATCATAACTGAATTCCTTGTAATTTAGATACGGTGCCAGCTGGCCGTTACTCCAGCCTGAAGGTTTTGCTGACCACCTGATTGATAAAAATATCCGGGCTGTCGATGCCGGTGGCGGTGATTACCAGCTCGGGGATCTCCCGCCGCTGACCCAGCAGACGCAGGCCGTATTCCATGGCGGCCAGCACCTCGTCGCAAGTGGCGGTCACCGAGGCCTCGTCCCGGGGCTGGCGGGCCAGGATCCGATCCACCGCCTCGTCGTTGAAACTGAGATCCACCCCGTAGATCCGGGCGGCCTGCTCGGCCTGTTCGGTAATCAACTTAACCAACTCGATGAAACGCTCACAGACCGCGGCCGGCTCCAGATTTTCGGCCTGGACCTCTTTAGCCATCATCTCCAAGCGGGCCGGAGTGGGTAAAACATCCCGGCTCTCCAGGTAATCCCCCAGCTTTTCACGAATAAAGTCCACCAGCCCCTTAAGCTCCGCCTTGGCCAGGGTGGCGCAGCGTTTGACCTGGCGCTGGCGCAACCGGCTATCCCGCAGCAATTTGCCCAAAGTACCGGCCGGATCGGCCACCAGTTTACTGTCCACCACCAGGTGGCGGATCTCGGTAGAGGGCAGCTTGCGCTCAAAGTGGAGCAGGGCCCGCTCGACCACGCTGACCAGGGCCCGGGCGCCGGTGCGCTCGTTGGCGGCCAGCGCGGCCAGCTCCCGCAGAGCCGCGTCCTCAAAACGCAGTTCGATACCGTAGGCCTGAAAATCCTGTTTTTTACTGACGATCACCGAGCTGTTGGGGCTGCTCAGGATCTGGTAGAGATCGTCCTCGGCCAGTTCATCAAGCACCGCCACCACCGGCAAGCGGCCGATAAACTCGCTCTCGAAACCGTATTCAACCAAATCCTCGGGCTTGACTCTCTTGAGGAAGGCGCCCGGTTTACCATCGGCGGCGGCCACCCGGTTTTCAAAGCCAATGGAGCGTTGCTGCAAGCGCCGGCGCACGGTTTCCTCCAGGCTGCCGAAGGCGCCGCTCATGATAAAAAGGATATGGCGGGTATTGACGGTCTGGCGGCGGCGTTTGCCGGTCTGCCGATAGTGCTCCACCGCTTCCATCATGGCGATCGGGTCGTGGGGCACCTTCATCTCCACTTCGGTCTCTTCCATGGGCTTGAGCAGGGCCCGCTGCACACCGCTGCGGGAGACATCCAGGCCCTGGCGGGACTGGCCGCCGGCGATCTTATCCACCTCGTCGAGATAGACAATCCCGAAGCGGGCCCGCTCCAGATCCTGGTCGGCCTCGCGCACCAGATCGCGGATCAGGTCATCGACATCGCCGCCGACATAACCGGTCTCGCTGAACTTGGTGGCATCCCCTTTGACAAAGGGCACCCCCAAATGGCGGGCGATCAGTTTAATCAGGTAGGTTTTGCCGACCCCGGTGGGGCCGATGAGCAGCACGTTGTTCTTGATCCGGCCGACATTGCCGCCACCGTGTTGCTCCCCCTGCCGCTGACGCTCCTGGCTGCGGCTGATCCGGTTGAAATGGGTGCAGATCTTGGTGGCCAAGACCGCCTTGGCCTCCTCCTGACCCACCACGTACTGGTCGAGATGGGCGATCAGATCCTCCGGATCGACATCGAAATGGAACCCATCAGTAGCCGCCGGGGCGCTATCGCCGCCCCCGCTTGACTCATCGTCGGCCTGGGCGCCGGGAAACTGACCGGCGGAAATAATCCGCACCTTGCGGCCATATTTGTTGCTCAAATATTCGCTGATTTCCTTCTCCAGTTCTTTCTGGCTGGGAAAAGCGGCTTGGGGCCGCGAGGTGTCATCATCCTTGTCACTCATAACCAACTCCTGAGAATTAAACCGTCCACCCAAACACTCAACTCACTCTTCGGGGACCTCCAGCGCTTTCAACTTCTTGTGCAAGTGACTGCGCTCCAGGCCGATCCGTTCCGCCATCTGGGAGATATTACCGTGGTTGTCGGCCAGACACATCCGCAGATATTCCCGTTCAAAAGACCGTTTGGCATCTTTATAGGCAAGCGTTCGAAAACGCTCCAGGCCTTCCTCGTCGCCGGCGGCCACAGTGGTACCGGCCGCCGTCACCTCGCCCAGCAAGCGGCCGACAAAATCACCCCCGATCCTGCCCCTCTCCGGCCCCATGATCAGGGCCCGCTCGACAAAGTTGCGCAATTGGCGCACATTACCCGGCCAATCGTATTCCATCAACAATTCCAGGGCCGCCGGCTCAAATTCCGCCCCTCCCAATCCTTTGCCGGCAAACTCCCGGCTAAAATCGGCCACCAGCGGCGGGATATCCTCGCGCCGCTTTCGCAGCGGCGGTACCAGAATCGGCACCACATTCAGACGATAGAAAAGATCGGCCCGGAAATTGCCCCGTTCGATCTCCTCCTCCAGGTTCTTGTTGGTGGCCGCCAGCACCCGGACATTGACCCGGATGGTCTTGCCGCCCCCCACCCGCTCGAATTTCTGCTCCTGCAATATACGCAGGATCTTGGCCTGGGTCTTGAGGCTCATGTCGCCGATTTCATCCAGGAAAAGCAGCCCGCCGTCGGCCAGATCGAATTTGCCCCGCCGGGAAGTGGCGGCCCCGGTGAAGGAGCCCTTTTCGTGCCCGAACAACTCCGATTCGATCAACTCCTCGGGAATCGCCGCGCAATTGAGTTCCACCATGGGTTTGTGGGCCACCGGCGAAAGGCGGTGGATGGTCTGGGCCACCAACTCCTTGCCGGTACCGTGCTCACCCCGGATCAGCACCCAGGCGTCGGTGGGGGCCACCCGCTCCAACTGCCGGCGCAACTCACTGATGGGCGCCGAATCGCCGGTTAAGACATGCTGTTTGGTCTGCTCCCGGAAGATGATATTCTCCTCTTCCAGGCGGCTCAACCGCAGGGCGTTGTTGATCGCCAGAATGACCTTGTCGTAGGATAGTGGTTTTTCGATAAAATCGTAGGCCCCCAGGCGGGTGGCCTGGACGGCGGTTTCGATGGTACCGTGGCCGGAGATCATGATCACCGGCAGGCGGGGATACAACTCGCGCAGGCGGGAAAGAATCTCCAAACCGTCGACCCCCGGCATCCAGATATCGAGCAGCACCAGATCGACGGCCTCATTTTCCAGCCGGGCCAGGGCGCTTTCTCCATCCTCGGCCAACAGCGGGTAAAAATCCTCATCGGCCAGGATGCCGGCCAAAGACTCGCGGATCCCCGCCTCGTCGTCCACCACCAGTATGTGCGATTGTTCCGAACCCATGCCGTGTCTCTACTATCTCCAAGAAGCGTCGTCAAGCCGCTTGGGGCTCGACCCAGGGTTACGTCAAGGTCGTACCATTAGCCACCGGGGGGCGGGGCCGTTCATCCGGCTGCGGCTCCATTCTCGGCGGGCATCCTGCCCGCCTCCGAGGCGCCCGCCACCTCCTGCACGTCCTTGTGCCCGGCGGCGGGCGAACCCGCCGCAACCGGATAAACGGCCCCGCTGCCAGCTACGCGACTTTTACGTTACCCTGGGGCTCGACCACAAAGGGCAGTTCGACGGTGAAACAGGCCCCGTGGGGCCGGCAGTTACGAACCCGGATGGCGCCGCCGTGATCGGCCACCACGGTGGCGGCAATGGCCAACCCCAGGCCGGTACCGGATTTCTTGGTGGAGAAGTAGGGCTCAAAGAGACGCAGCTTATCATCTTCCCGCACCCCGGGGCCGTTGTCCCGGACCTCCAGCAAGACCGCCTGCTGTTCAGAGTCGCGGCCTAAATGGACTATAATCCGGCCGTCCTCTTCCGGCACCATCGCCACCGCGTTATCCAGCAGGTTGATCAACACCCGCTTCAACTGCTTGGCATCAAAGAGAAAAGGCGGCGGTTCCTCGCCGGTTCGCCTAAATTCGAGTTGCCGGTGACCTTCATGGTAGAGCACCAGCACCTCGTCGACCATGGCCGCCAGATCATTCATTTTTTTATGGACCACCGGCATCCGCGCGAAAGTGGAAAATTCGCCCACCAACTTTTCCAACTCGTCCACCTGCTCGATAATGGTCCGGGTGCAACTGTCAAAGACCTCCCCTTCCTCGGTATCGGCCAGCCGCCGCAGATACCTTTTACGCAGGCGCTGGGCCGAAAGCTGGATCGGGGTCAGGGGGTTTTTGACCTCGTGGGCGATACGCCGGGCCACTTCCCGCCAGGCCGCCATCCGCTGGGCCTTTTCCAACTCGCTCAGATTATCGAAAACCAGCACCACCCCCAGCGCCTCGCCCTCTTCATCGTAGAGCCTGGTGAAATTGACCCGCAACGAAAAGGTCTCCTCGCCGACGGTCAGTCTTAAGGGGCGCTGGATGGTATTTTTTCCGGAAACATCCAGTTCAGCCAGGAAACCTTCCAGCACTTTGAGGTGTTCCCGGCGTAGAATGGCCCGGTAATGGCGCCCGATGATCCGCTCCCGGTCCACCTTGAGCAACTCCTCGGCGAAACGGTTGATGGTGATCACCCGCCCGGCGTCATCCAGCGAGATCACCCCGGCGGCCACGTTCTGCAAGATGGTCTCGGTATAGCGCCGCCGCCGCTCCAGCTCCTGGGCGGTCTCCTCAATCCGCCGCCGGCCGGCCAGCAGATCGCGGGTCATGCGGTTGAAGGACTCGACCAGTTGGCCCATTTCGTCGTCGGCGGGTTTATCGATGACGAAATCCAGCTCCCCTTCGGCCACCCGCCGGGTACCTTCCGCCAGCCGCCGCAGCGGCCCGGTCAACCCACCGGCGATATAGAAACCCAGCCACACAGCACAGAAGACGATCAGCAGGGTAACGATCAGCAGGGTTACCAGCAGGCTGGTTTTAAGCGGCGCCTTGAACATCATCAACTGACGATACCCCTCCAGCCCCGAAGAGATTTTTTCCAAGCGGGCCAGCCGTTCGGCAGGCAACAGCCGGGAGATGACCAGTACCGCCACCCCCCCTTGCCTCCCCGGCAATTCAAGAGGGGTCAAGCTGCGCACCAGTTCGCCGGCGGCCTGCTTCTGGACCACCACTTGCCCTTCTTCACCGGCCAGGGCGCGGCGCAGGTTCTCACCGGGCAACTCCGGCAGCTCAAAACCCATATCCGGCCGTTGGACGGCGGCCAGAGCGGTCCGCTGTTCATCAAGCAGGGCAATCCCCCCCAAACCGTGGCTGGCCAGCAGATTCTCCAGCACCGGCTCATAAGACGCCCCGGCCGGCCGGTGGTAACGACCGCCGGCCAACTGTTCGGCGATCACCTCCCCTTCCCGCCGGGTTTCGGCCTGGACCTCCCGGTAAACCTCGCGGGCCACCTCCAGGGATTCCACCAGCGAGTGCTCAACATTGATATTGAACCAGTAATCCATGCTGGTGGAGACAAACTGCAGGGAGATCAAAAAGAGCAGCCCGGTGGGCACCAGGGAAAGGGAGACAAAGGCGATGACCAGTTTGGTCCGCAGCCTGGTCCCCAGCACCCGGCGGCGGCGTTCAAAGACCAGTTCCGCCAGGTTGCGCAACACCAGAAAAATCACCGCCAGCAGCAACAGGACGTTGAAGTTGATCATCATAAAGACCAACAGGTTGCCGCTGACCGGCAGTTCCACCTCCCCCAGGGCGAAAACCCGCGGCTCCAACCAGGTGAGCAAGGCAAACAGGAGCAGGCAGACGATCACCACCAGCCGCAGCCGCCGGCGCCTTTGGCGACGCTGACGCCACTCCAACTGTTCGGCGAACTCCAGAGAGCTGATCTCGCTCAACTGCTTGCTTCCCATAGCATCTCCGCTAAACCTGCCACCCTCGCTCAATAACTAAACTCCACGACCTGCCAGGCGGTTTCAAAACCCCACAACTCCCCCACCGAGAGCAGTCGCTGGAAGTCGGTCGGCAAATCCTTCTTGGCCAGGCGCGCCCTGACCCGCACCTGGTAGCTCTCACCGGGGGTTAATTGCGCCAACGGTAACAGGGCCAGGCCATCGACCCGGGTCAGCCAACGCTTGGCCTCGCTTAAGGAGGCGGTGCCCCGCGACTCTTCTTGTTGTTCCTGGCGCAGCACTCGGTATTCATCCTTGAGGTTGTCATAGCTCAAACGATGCTCAAATTCCCGCCGGGCCAATTTTTGATCCAACCAACCGGCGCGCTGGCGCTTAAGTTCGACCTGAAAGGTAAAGGCCAACGGCAGCCCGCTCTTAAGGCCTTCTTCCATCTCCGGGGTAAGGGCGTTTTGCAGCTCAAAATAGAGCAGCAACTCCTGGTGTGAATTGGCCACCACCAAATCGGCAATACGGGCCTCGGTGGCGGCCCGGCCACCCTGCGGCACGCTGGCGACCAGCAGCACCACCGCCGCCAGCAACCAGCGATACCCCGGTGCTGGCCGCAAGACGCCGGCGAGACCGGCAAGGATGATCAGCAACGGGTTCTTCTGGCCCCATGGCTTATCTATGGCCAACGAATTATCCATGCCAACTCTTCAAAACCTCTTAATCGTTCACCAGGGCCGATAACCGTGGACTTAACGGGCCGTAACCGTTCAGCAGTGCCGCAGATTGTGGCAAGCAGCCAAGCGCCTCGTACCCCGTGTACTTAAGCTTGGCTGATCGCCGCAAGGTGCGGTGCTGCTGAACGGTTCAAAACCTCTTTGCGGGCCCGCCCCAGCAAGGGCGGCAGGGTGGCCGGATCATGGGCACTAACCGCCACCGCGTCATAGCGGGCCACTTGTTGAGCCAACCACTGCCGATCTTCCACCAGATCGCTTTTGTTGAAAACTGTCAGGCGGGGCAAGCCGGCCAGTTCCAACTCCCGCAACAGCTCCACCACCACCCGGATATGCTCCTCCCAGCGGGGATTGGCGACATCGACCACCTGGATCAGGACATCGGCCTCATCAAGCTCTTCCAGGGTGGCCTTGAAGGCCTGCAGCAACTCGGCCGGCAGATGGCGGATAAAGCCGACGGTATCGGTGATGATCACCTCCATTTCCTCGGGAAAGCGCAGCCGGCGGCTGGTGGGATCCAGGGTGGCAAAGAGTTGATCCTCAACCCGGATGTCACTGCCGGTCAGGGCGTTGAGCAAGGTCGATTTGCCGGCGTTGGTGTAGCCCACCAGCGATAACACCGGCACCTCTTTTTTACGGCGCCGCTCCCGGCGCCGGTGGCGCTCCTTGCCCACTTTCTGGAGATTGGCGCTTAGCTTGGCCAGCCGGTCACGGATCCGCCGACGATCGATCTCCAGCCGGGTCTCACCGGGGCCGCGGCCGCCGATGCCGCCGGTGAGCCGGGAGAGCGCGTCGTCGCGAGTGCCCAGCCGGGGCAGCATATACTTGAGCTGGGCCATTTCGATCTGCAGCTTACCCTCCCGGCTCAAGGCCCGACGGGCAAAGATATCGAGGATCAACTGGGTGCGGTCAATCACCCGCATTTCGGTATGATCGGTGATGGAACGGACCTGGGAGGGGTTTAGTTCCTGGTCGAAGATCAACAAGTTGGCGTTGAGTTGCAGGGCCTTGAGGATGATCTCGCCAAGCTTGCCTTTGCCCATGATCAGCCGGGGATTGATCCGGTCCCGGCGCTGCAGCACTCGCTCCAGCACTATTACTCCGGCCGAGGCCGCCAGCTCGCCCAACTCGTCCAATGATTCTTCGGCCCGCCGGCGGCCGCTGGTGGTGACACTGACCAGGATGGCCCGATCACGGCCTTTATCCACCTCCTTTACCGGCCGCTGGCGGCCGAATTCCGCCTCCAGGGCGGCGATCCGCTGCCGCAATTGATCGGTTTCACGGCTGAGCTGAACCGGCGGCAGGATGATCCAGGCCTGCTCTTGCTGGTCCGCCGGGGCGGCTTGCTCTGCTTCACCGGCAGCGGCGGCGGGCCGGGGATTAAGATGGGCGCTGTGGAGTTTGCCGGGCAGTCCCTGGGCATCAACCTCCAGCACACTCATCAAATCCAGCCGCAGAAAGAGCAGGTCCATAAAGTCGTCCCGGGTCAACCCCTCCCCGCCCAAATGGGTGTGCAGGCAACGCAACCCCCGCAGCCGGCCGCCGGCACTACGGCTGCCACCCAATTCCGGGATCATGATCGAGCGCTGATCGCCCACCAGCACCAGCTCCACCTGTCCGGCCCGGTCGATAATCAACCCCACCTGCCGGCCGATCTCCCGGGAAATCGCGGCCAGGGGGCGGGCCAGCTCCGGGGTGGCGATCTGGTCCGGCTCCAGCCGCCGCCGCCCCAGCCGCTCCAACTGTTTCAGCTGCGCCGGCTTCAAGCCGGCGGTATGACCATTTATCGTCGCGATCTCGAATTCCTCAACCACCACCGGAGCCCACTACGCCCCGGTTCTTTCGCTGTATTATTTTCCACTTGGCCGGCAATTATAACCGATATTGGCAAATAATGCGATTTTCCACTTGCCGCCGCACGGGCAACATGAGCCTCAGACCCGCAGCGGCCAATTACGTCACTTTGGGCGGGACAACGACCGCCTGCCAGAGCCGCCCCTCGAAGGCTATGCTATGGGGCTGAATGTTTGCGCAGCCGGCAAATCCCGGGGCAGATCCCTGGTCAGCGGCTGCTTCACCGCCCGGGCGGTTTATACCGCCGCCGGGCTCCGAGCCAAGGTGTTGCGGCACCACCACGACAACCGAGATCGACAACCTATGAAACCCGACTTTCTGGAATACCTGCAGGAAAAAGTTATCCTGGGCGACGGCGCCATCGGCACCTACCTTTATACCAAGGGCATCGAACTGGGCAAGGACACCGACCGCCTCAACCTCAGCGACCCGGATCTGATCTACTCGCTGCATGAAGAGTACATCCGGGCCGGCAGTCAACTGATCGAAACCAACACCTTCGGCGCCAACCGTCTGAAGCTGCTGGCCAACGGCCTGGAAGGCCAGGCCCGGGAGATCAACCTGGCCGGGGCCAGAATCGCCAAACGGGCGGCCGGTGAGCACATCTACGTGGCCGGCTCGGTGGGCCCCACCGGGGTGGAATTCCCGCTGGTGGCCGGCGAGGTCGAACCGGACGAAGTGGCGGCGGCTTATGAGGAGCAGCTCTCGGCCCTGTTGGAAGCCGAGGTGGACCTGCTGATCCTGGAGACCTTCACCCACCTGGACGAATTGCTGATCGCCCTTAAAACCGCCCGGCGCCTGACCTCCGGGCTTCCCATTGTCGCCCAGATGGCCTATCCCGCCCAGGGCCGGACCGCCGGCGGCGATCACGCCCTGACCTGCGGCACCGCCGCCATCGCCGCCGGCGCCTCGCTGGTGGGGGCCAATTGCGGCCGGGGCGTCAACTCAATGCTGACCGCCATCGAAGCGCTCTCCCCGTTGCGCGACCAGGTGCCGCTGTCGGCCTTTCCCAACGCCGGTTTCCCGGAGATCGTCGGCCACCGGATGATCTACCCCGCCCAGCCGGAATACATGGCCCGGGTGGTGGGCGAGATGATCAAGCTGGGAGCGCGACTGGTGGGGGGCTGCTGCGGCACTTCGCCGACCCATATCCAAGAATTCCGCAAACAGCTCAAGATCGCCAAACGGCCGGTGGCCCACGCCCGGGCCGCCACCATGGAAGCACAGGAAACCGATCAACAGCAGACCGCCAACAAGGTCGGTTCACTGCTGCGGGAGTTGCAACCCGACCGGATGCCGATTCTGGTGGAACTGGACCCGCCGGCCCATCTCGACATGAGCGGCGTGCTGGCGGGCGCCAAGGCCCTGGCGGCGGGGGGCACCGACGCCATCTCCCTGGGGGAGAGCCCGCTGGCGGTACTGCGTACCGAGAATCTGGCCCTAGCCCACCGCATCCAGCAGGAAGCCGGCATCAAGACGATAATCCACCTGACCTGCCGGGACCGTAACGCCCTGGGACTGCAATCCCATATCATGGGCGCCCATCTGCTGGGGATCGACTCCATCCTGGCGGTCACCGGCGATCCCGCCACTTCCAGCGATCAACCGGGGGTCAGCGGTGTGTTCGATGTCCGTTCCTTTGGCCTGGTACGGATGATCGACCGCTTCAACCAGGGCTGTAACATGGCCGGCAAGAACGTTAAACAGGAAACCGATTTTTCCATCGGGGTGGCCTTCAGCTACCGCCCCTCCAAACCGGAAGTGCAGATCAAAAGATTGGAGCGCAAGGCGGCCCTGGGGGCCAACTACGTGATGACCCAGCCCTTTTTCGCCGCCGAGGAAGTGGAGGCGATGATGGAAAAAACCAGCCATCTCGATCTGCTGATCTTCCCGGGTATTTTCCCGCTGATCTCGGCCCGCAACGCCGATTTTCTGCACAACGAGGTGCCGGGGATCTCAATTCCCGACACCCTGCGTCAGCAACTGCATAAATACCCGCAGGTGGAAGACCAGCGCCGGGTGGCCATGGATTTCACCCGCGAACTGGTGGAAAAGATCGCCCCCTTTGCCGACGGACTCTATTTTATCAGCCCGCTGAATAAATGGGAGGTGGCCAACGAACTGGTCGCCATGGTCCGTCAGGCCGGCTGGCGGGGCAGCGGCCGGGTGGCCCGTTTTGCCGGCCGGCCCTGATTACCGGCCGGGATTCATAAGCGTTCACCAGGGCCGATAACCGCGGATTTAACGGGCCGTAACCGTTTAGCGCAGGCGCCGCACATCACCGATACGCAGGGTCAATTTGCAGCGATCGAAATATTCCAGCAGGGGAATGGAGAATTTACGGGTCAGACCGGTAAGTTCCTTAAAGCGCGGGGCGTCGATCTCGCCTTCCCTTTCCAGGAAGGCCACCAGTTTGTCCTGTAGCTGGCGCAGCTCCCCGGCTTCGTAGTAGAGCTCCTCGCTGACCTTGACCAACTCGCCGTCACGGAGCAGCAACGCCAGCACCTCCTTGACCAGCGACACCGGGTACTGCCCGTGGCGGGCGATGGCCTCCTTAACGGTGGGCACCTGCCAACCGGCGGCGCGATAGAACTCCCGCAACTCCCGGCGCAGGGTCTCGGCCTCGCCGGCCAGCGACACCTGGTGGGAAGCCAGTCGAATCAGCGAACCCTCCTGTTTGAGCACCCCCTGCTTGGCGCCCTCCTGCAGCACGATCTGGAAGAGGCGGGCGGACAGGCCGCGGGCCAGGCGGTGGCGCAACTCCTCGGCGGAAAGCCCTTCCTGCAGAGGCTGATCGCGGTGAAAGGCGGTCAGCAGCTGTTCGGCCTTGGCCACCAGTTCGGCCAGGGTCTCGGCGGCGATCATCCGCTGTTTATCGGGCTCGACGACGACCACCCGACGGGCGGCGATATTTTTCTCCAACGCCTTTTGCAACGGTTTGCCGAACAAGCCCAGCCGGACCGCCAGCTCCTGCCGGGTAAGCCCGGCAATGCCGCTTTCCCGCAGGTGAAAAAGGGCCAGTTCCGGCTGCTCCCCCCGCCGGTAAAGCGCAAAGATCTCCCGGTTGGCCTGGCGCTGCTGGTCGCTGAAACGGCGCCGCTTGGGGGGCGCGCAGTTCCAGATCACGCCGCCGCCGATGGTATGGATGGGGGAATAACTGCGCACCACATAACGATCACCGGGCCAGATGCTGACCGGCTCCTCCAGCAGCAATTGGACGGCCACGGTCTCGCCGGGGGCGGCCTCGTCAACTGTCAGCAGCGCCAACCGCCCCATGACCTCGGCGGTACCGACATGGACCCGCACCCGGGGACGATTTTTGAGTTTTTTGGGATTACTGGAAAGATAGAGAAAATCGGCGTCAAACATAAAAGAAGGCGCTAAAGATTCGGGACTGGCCAGGACCTCGCCCCGGCCGATCTGCTCCTTGTCCACCCCCTGCACATTAATGGCGGTACGATAGCCGGCCTCGACCGCGTCGCGTTCCGCGCCATGGATCTGGATACCACGGATCTTACCAGCCAGCCGCCGGGGATAGAACCAGACCTCCTCGCCCAGACCGATGCGGCCGGAAAGCGAGGTACCGGTGACCACCGCCCCGAAACCCTTCATGGTGAAGACCCGGTCCACCGGCAGCCGGAAGGGGCCGTGGGCCGGGCTGAAATCGCTGGCCGCCACCATTTGGTCCAGGGTCGCCACCACCTGGGCGATACCCTCCCCGGTGGTGGCGGAAACCAGCAACACCGGGGCCTCTTCCAGAAAACTGCCTTGGAAGAATTCCCGGATCTCATCCTCCACCAGTTCCAGCAACTCCTCGTCCACCAGGTCTTTTTTGCTGATCACGATCAAGCCGCGCTCAATCCCCAACAACTGGCAGATCTCGAAGTGCTCGCGGGTCTGGGGCATGATTCCTTCGTCGGCGGCGATCACAAAGGCCACCAGGTCGATACCGGCGGCCCCGGCCACCATATTGCGGACGAAACGTTCGTGGCCCGGCACATCGACGATCCCCAGGCGGTGGCCACAGGGCAGATCAAGATGGGCAAAGCCCAGCTCAATGGTGATGCCGCGCTTTTTCTCCTCCTTGAGGCGATCGGTGTCGGTACCGGTGAGCGCCCGGATCAGGCTGGTCTTGCCATGGTCGACATGGCCGGCGGTACCCAGCACGATCTCCCGCATTACCGCCACTGCTCGCTGAGATAGGGGTTATCCCGGGCCTCTTCGCCGAGGGTGGAGCGGGAGCCGCCATAGCCGTGGCCGGGCCAGACCACGGTCTCGGGGGGCAGCTTGAGCAGCCGCTGCTGCAGCGAGTTGACCAGGGTGGCGGTATCACCACCGGGGAAATCGGTGCGTCCCACCCCGCCGACAAAGAGGGTATCACCGGTAAAAAGGTTGGGGGCGCTGTACAAACAGATGCCGCCGGGGGTGTGGCCGGGGGTGTGGATTACCTGCAGGGAAATGGTGCCCAACTCGACGGTGTCACCATCCTGGAGCAGCCGATCCGGCGGTGGTGAGGCGGGCAGCCCCAGCATCGAGAAATACTGCTCGACTTCGGGCTTGGCGAAGAAGGCGGCATCCTCGCCATGCATGACGATTTCCGCTCCGGTGGCCTTCTTGAGCACCGCGTTGCCGCAGACATGGTCGGGGTGACCATGGGTGCAGAGCAGCATTTTAAGCTCCAGCCCGGCCGCCCGGCAATGTTCCAGGATTTTATCCTCGTCGCCACCTGGGTCGATGGCCACCGCCTGGCCGCTTTGCTCGCAACCCAGCAGGTAGCAGCAAACCCCCATCTGTCCCACCACCAGTTGTTCAATCCGCATCAACTATCCTCTTTTGGCCATTATCCTTGTTAACTTAACCGTTACTAACAATCACATTTGACGGGGTCACAGGCGCCTCCGCAACCACAGGCGCTGGCCGCCAGCGGGATTCCCGTTCCCGGCGCCGGGAACGGGACTGCTGTGGCGGCGGGCAGCAGGCGGTTAACCTTGGCCACCAGCGCCTCCATGGCAGCCACTGCCGGGCTTTGCTGGTCGCCGGCCAATAAGGCTATACCCTCGTCACCGGCGAGCATCACCCGCGGGTCCAGGGGAATGCCGCCCAGGAATTCCAGCTGGTTTTCCGCCGCCAGCTGCTGGCCGCCCCCACTTTTGAACAGCTCGGAGGTCTGCTGGCAATGGGGGCAGACAAAACCGCTCATATTCTCCACCAACCCCAGGATCTTCATCCCCACATGGCCACAGAAGTTGATCGACTTGCGGACGTCGGCCAGGGCCACCCGCTGCGGCGTGGTGACCACCAGGGCCTGGGCGTCCTTGATCATCCGGGCCACGGTCAGCGGCTCATCGCCGGTGCCCGGCGGGGCGTCGATGACCAGGTAGTCGAGCCGGTCCCACTCCACGTCGGCTATAAAACGGCGAATCGCCTGGTTTTTCAAGGGCCCACGCCAGATCACCGGATCATCGCGGTTGGCCATCATATTTTCCAGCGACATCACTTGCAGGCCGGCGGGGCCCGACAGCGGCGTGATCCGCCCGGCCGCGTCGGTGGCCGGGGCGTCGGTGAGGTTAAGCATCCGGCAGATATCGGGCCCGTGCAAATCGACATCCATCAGGCCGACCTTGCAACCCCGGCGGGCCAGGCCCACCGCCAGATTGACCGCGACGGTGCTCTTGCCCACCCCGCCCTTACCGCTCATCACCATAATTTTATGGCGGATCCGGCCCAGGGCCCGGTCGATACTCAGGTTGCGCTGGGCGTCAACGGCGGCCGGCTCCCCGCAATCAGTTTTACCACCGCCGCCACCACATTTACTGCCGCAGGTCGTGCTCATCGTTAATCGCCTTATCCTGAGTTATTTTAGGGGAATAAATTCGGTACGTTCCAGGGACAGTTCCATATAAAAACGGTACGAATCCAGGCTGAAGGAGATCCGGCGACTGGTTTGAAACTCCGACTCGGGGGTCAGCACGATGGCGCTGTTCAAGGCGATTGCCTTGGGTTGGCCCATGTAGGAGGTCAGTTCATAATTGCTCTCCACCATCCGCAGGGAACGCCCCATAATCTGGTTGGTCATCTCGCCGATGGTATCCACCACCTCCGCCGAGGTAAAATCGTGGGCCAGGTCGTCCTCCGGCATCCCCATGGTCAACATGTAGCTGCGGTAGAGGGCCATGGCCGCCTCGCCGGAAAAATTCATGATCACCAGGCCGTCGTAGTCGCCGTTAAACTGCACGAAACAGCCGATCTCGGGCTTGAGGCTGACCTTGGGAATATCCTGGAGGGTGGCGGCGTATTTCAGGCTTTTGCCGGTACTTTTATCCACGGTTTTCTTGGTGGCCTGGCAGAAGAGCCGGGCCACCAGGTCGATGGTCTGGGATGCCATATCTTTCTCTCCCCACAAATTTAATCTTTGGAAAATCCTGGCAAGAACCCAGCAATTAGCAAAAATAACCACCAGTGACAAGCTTATTCTAAGCAAGCAGGGGGTTCAGCCGGTCTGTGCAAAAGAAAATTAGCCGCCAGGCCGCCGGGATCCTGGGGCGCGGCCGGGGTGCTTTTTTTTTCTTTACAGAGGCCATATCTTGTGCTTTCATAGCATCGTCTATACCATATTTTGTACAGAACACCAAAAACCAGCGCCCAAACTAGCAGATAATGACCGGGAAAACCAGTTGCCGCCGGTTGGCTTGGCGACCGCCGTCGCCACCGCCCGGGGCGGAGTGTTTTCGTTTCGGCCAGCAACCCGAACACAAGGAGGAATAGTTCGTCATGACCGCCAAAGCCCCCGCCGCCGAGCAAGTACCCACCCAGGCCATGAAACCCAAGTTTTCCGCCAACGCCCAGACCGTCTTAAAAAAGCGCTATCTAAAAAAAGACGAGCACGGCAAGGTTCTGGAAACCCCCCAACAAATGCTCTGGCGGGTGGCCAGGACCGTGGCCGAGGCCGATCATCTTTACGACCCGCAAGCCGACACCAAGGCCCTGACCCTGCGCTTCTACGACCTGCTGGCCAAGCTCGAATTCATGCCCAACTCCCCGACCCTGATGAACGCCGGCCGCCAACTCGGCCAGTTGTCGGCCTGTTTTGTGCTGCCCATCGAGGATTCCATGCCCAGCATCTTCGAGGCCGTCAAGCAGACCGCCCTGATCCACCAGAGCGGCGGCGGCACCGGTTTTTCCTTCTCCCGGATCCGCCCCAAAAACGACGTAGTCCATTCCACCAAGGGGATCTCCAGCGGCCCGCTGTCGTTCATGTCGGTCTTTGATTGCGCCACCGAAACCATCAAACAGGGCGGCACCCGGCGGGGGGCCAACATGGCGATCCTGCGGGTCGACCATCCGGACATCATGGACTTTATCAAGATCAAGTCGGACCTTGATCTGCTGCACAATTTCAACCTCTCGGTGGCGATCACCGACGAGTTCATGCGGGCCCTGGCCGACAACGGCGAATATGCCCTGCGCAACCCCAGAAACAACGAGGTAGTCAAATACCAGAGCGCCGACAAGATCTTCCGCCAGATCGTCCGGCAAGCCTGGCTTTCCGGCGAACCGGGGGTGGTCTTCATCGACCGCATCAACGCCGAAAACCCCACCCCGGCCGCCGGCGAGATCGAGTCCACCAATCCCTGCGTAACCGCCGACACCTTTGTCATGACCGCCGACGGCCCGCGCCAGGTGGCGGAATTGCGCGATCGGACGGTACCGCTGGTGGTGGGCGGCCGGGTTTATCCCAGCAGCGAACAGGGCTTTTTTAGCACCGGCCGCAAGCCGGTCTACCGGCTGACCACCAGCGAAGGCCACAGCGTGCGACTAACCGCTGATCATCCGGTGATGCAGGTTACATCCGCCACCCGTGACCGAATCGAACGACGCTGGGTCGCCGCCGGTACTTTGCAGACCGGCGATCGCGTGCAGCTCCATGACCACCGGGAACTGACGGAGTGGCCCGGCCTTTACGGCATCAACGAAGGTTATCTGCTCGGGTTGCTGCTGGGTGACGGCACCCTGAAAGAGGATAAAGCCGTGATCTCGGTGTGGCAGGAAGCCAGGGCGGTCAACGGCGACCTTACAGTAGCCCCCGACGACCATGGAGTGATGGCAACGGCCCTGGAAGCCGCCCGGGCCCTGCCTCATCGCCGGGATTTTCAGGGCTGGAGCAAGGTAACCGGGCGGGATGAGTACCGTCTGAGCCTGGCAGCGGTGCGGCAAGTGGCCACCGAACTGGGCCTGGAGCCGGGTAATAAAAGGATCACGCCGGCGGTGGAAAAAACTTCTTCCCACTTCTATCGGGGTATGCTGCGCGGCCTTTTCGATGCCGATGGTTCGGTCCAGGGCAACCAGCGCAAAGGGATCAGCATTCGTCTGGCCCAGAGCGAGCTGGCTGATTTACAAGCAGTACAACGCATGCTGTTAAGACTGGGCATCACCTCCACCATCTATCAGGACCGGCGCCCGGCCGGCAACGCCCTGTTGCCCGACGGCCGGGGGAGCAGCGTTACTATCCACCGAAGCCCAGCATGAGCTGGTAATCAGCCGCGCCGGCATCCGCCGTTTTGCCGAAGAAATTGGTTTTGCCGATTGCGACAAACAGCAGCGCCTGCAACAGTTATTGCAGAATTATCGCCGGGAACTCAACCGGGAGCGCTATTTCGCCACGGTGGAGGAGCTCGTGGCCGACGGGGAGGAAGAGGTTTTCGATATCCAGGTACCGGCATCCACGCCTTTGACGGTAACGGCCTGATGTTGCACAACTGCGGTGAACAGCCGTTGCTGCCCCATGAATCCTGCAACCTGGGCTCCATCAACCTGGCCAGGATGGTTGCTGAGAAGGAGATCGACTGGGAGAAGCTGGGCCGGGTGGTCCGGGAGGCGGTGCATTTTCTCGACAACGTGGTGGATATCAACAACTATCCGCTGCCGGAGATCGAGCGAGTGACCAAATTAAACCGCAAGATCGGCCTGGGCGTCATGGGCTTTGCCGATCTGCTGATCCAGCTGGAGATCCCCTACTCTTCCACCGAAGCGGAGAGCAAGGCCGAAGAGGTGATGCGTTTCATCGACCAGCAGGCCCTGGAAGCCAGCGTCGAGTTGGGCAAGGCGCGGGGCCCCTTCCCCAATTTCCCGGAGAGCATCTACGGCCGCCAGGACCCCGAACGGCCGGTACGCAACGCCACCCGCACCACCATCGCCCCCACCGGCACCATCAGTATCCTGGCCGGCTGTTCCAGCGGCGTGGAGCCGCTGTTCGCGGTCTCTTTTCTGCGCCGGGTGATGGACAACGACGAGCTTTTCGAGGTCAACCCGCTGTTTGAAGCAGTGGCCAAGAAGGAAAAATTTTATTCCCACGAACTGATCCGCCAGATCGCTTACAACGGCACCGTGGCCGGGCTTGAGGAAGTCCCCCAGAAATATCGGCGGGTCTTTGAAACCGCCCACGATATTACGCCGCGCAACCATCTCGAAATCCAGGCCGCCTTCCAGCGCCACACCAACAACGCGGTCAGCAAGACCATCAACTTCCCCCACGAGGCCAGCGAAGAGGATGTCCGCCAGTCCTACCTGCTGGCCCATGAACTCAACTGCAAGGGGATGACCATCTACCGCGACGGCTGCCGCGACAATCAGGTGCTCAATATCGGCAAGACCGATAAGAAGGCGGCCCAGCAGGCCTTGTTGCAACAACCAACCAAACGGGACCGGCCCACCATGCTCACCGGTTGCACCTACCAGATGACCAGCGGCTGCGGCCCCATGTATGTAACCATCAACGAGGACGAGGATCACCATTTCTTCGAGCTCTTCAACACCGTGGGCAAGGCCGGCGGTTGCGCGGCCAGCCAGTGCGAGGCCATCGGCCGGCTGGTTTCCCTGGCCTGGCGCAGCGGCATGCCGCCGGAACCCATCGTCAAACAGTTGGTCGGCATCAGTTGCCACAAGCCCGCCGGTTTCGGGGAAAACAAGGTGACCTCCTGCGCCGACGCCATCGCCCAGGCGGTCCGCAAACACCTGGAACGCACCAACGGCCGCCGGGATCCCAACCTGGCCGAGACCAACGCCATGTTCGGGGCCTGTCCCGAATGCGGCGGCGTGGTCGAACATGAAGGCGGCTGCTGTGTGTGCCACGGCTGTGGCCGATCCGCGGCTGAAATGTAACCGTTCAGCAGCACCGCACCTTGCAGCGATCGGCGGTCAGGGGTACGTGGCGCTGGCTGCTGCACGATCTGCGGCACTGCTGACGGTTACGGCCCGTAAACAGGTATCGGCCCCGGTGGACGAATACGCTAAAATGGCAACGCCCAACGAAGCAAGGCAAGGGAAGGATATGAGCAAACTTGAGATATTTCAGGAAGTGGCGGACTTTTACCGGATTATTCCGCTGCAGCCCCTGCGGCGAACCCCCGGGGTTTTATTCGATAACCTGCCCATGGCTTTTCTGCCCCGGATCGATGCCATCGACCGGGTTCTGCACCAGGGCGGCGCGGTCTCGCCCGGGCCGGTGGGCGGGGTCGAGCGGCCCTGGTATATGCACCTCCACCAGGATGATAACCTGCTGGTGCTATTTGGCCGCCGGGAGGTGGATATTTTCGTGCCGGAGCATGGCCGCCAAAGCTTCACCGTCACCCCGGAGCAGATCCTGCAGGACGGCCGGGTCCTCTACGACGGCCCGGCCATGCTGGTCTGGCCCCGTTACGTCTTCCACCGCATCGTCAGCGGCCCGGAAGGTTCGGCCTCGCTCAACTTCGCGGTCCACTATCCCGGCCTGGATATGCGCACCAACTTCAGTATTTACAACCTGGATGAGAGCAGCGGCGAATACAAGGTAATCCGGGAAGGCTTCCGCGACCAGTAAAAGAATCGCCGTTTAACAGGGCCACAAGGATACCCCGCCCCCGACCAAGAAGAGGGGTGCCCGGCGTTGCAGCGTAGCCCCTTGATTTTACTGGTGCCCGGAGCGAGAATCGAACTCGCACAGCCCTCAGGGCCGAGGGATTTTAAGTCCCTTGCGTCTACCAGTTCCGCCATCCGGGCTTTTTTTGATGAGGGCGAGCTACTTACCGTTAAGCGGCCAGTCCCAGGGAAACGGCAGGATGGCGCGGATTTACCACAGGCCCGGGCAAAAAGCAAGCGGCAGCGGCAGCCGGCCCCCTCGTTTCCGCCCTTTTGTTTTTTTCAGCCAGCCAGCTCATCTTCCGTAAAGGCCTGTACCTGGTAGGTCATGACCTCGAGATCGCCCCGCCGCCAGGCCTCGGCCGACAGACCCGCCTTCCGGCAGAGATGGGCGAGAAAGGCCTCCGGCTCGGGCAACTGCTCCCAGACCTGGGGCAAAAAGGTGGCGCTTAAGCCGCCCTTGCTTAACAGAACTCCGTCACGGCCGGGTTGCAAGCGGCTGAGCAACTCCTCGGGACCGTCATAAGGCAACGGTTGCGGCGGGGTCAGGACACTGACCTCCAGGCTGCTGGCGGGCAGTTCTGTGGCGCTCAAGGGAGCGAAACGAGGATCGTGGAAAGCAGCCTTGACGGCGTTCTCCGCCACCCCTTCCGTCAGCGGCAACCGCGCTTCCAGGCTGCCGATGCAACCCCGTAGCTGCCCGGCCTGTTTGAGGGTCACAAAGACTCCCCGCCGCTGCGCGAGTACCGACTGCTGGTCCGCCGGCGGCGCCGGCGGCGGACCGGAAGCCACCCCCAACTGCCGGCCGATGGTATAACGGGCTAACTGTAACAGGAAACGCCCGGCGGTGACGCCAAGCAACTCCTCTTGCTCTGCGCTCATAAGTGTGATCCTTCTGCTGCTTAATACCTTTTCGACTTAAACCCATAAAAAAACCCTCGCACGCCAGGCGCCGAGGGTTTTGGGCAAGCAGCGACCGCACCGCAGTCGCTTAGCAGGTGCTGCAGGAGGAACCGCAGCCGCCGCCGCCACCGCCCACCGGGTTGGTGGACGAAATGGCGAAACCGGAACGGGCGCCGGCGTCGACAAAATCGATTTTAACCTCACCGCACTGCTGGCTTAAGCCGTTGTCGATTAAAAATTTAATACCATCCTGATCGTGGGTGGTGTCGTTGTCTTTTGGCTCATCCAGAGCCAATCCCAAGGAGGGACCCGCTCACCCACCCTGCATCAGGGCGACTCGTACCGGAGAGGCAATGTTATTGTCATCAAGATACGTCTTCAACTTTTCCGATGCCATTGGCGTCACTTCTAACATGGTTAAATCTCCTTAGCCACGGGTTCATAAAATATCCGGAAAGCTCCGGTATCCGCTCTCTCAATTAAGCAGAAAGTTAAGCAATAAAAAGATAAAAGTCAAGGGGCAGTGATAAACGTAAGGGTTTTTACTTTGACGAAGCTGCTAATCCTGACTATCATGGCGGGCATCGCAATCGTCTACCAGAACCGGCGACCGTCCATCTTAACGGGGTGTAACCGTCGCTCCGGACGACGACCACGGAATATCATGCCCAAATTGTAAGCCTTGTAAGCCACAATTTCAATGCGGTTTTTGGGTTGGAATTTTGCCATCGAAAAGGAGAGTGGCCAAGGATGAAAAAGATCGTGATTTCCACCGGCGGCGGTGACGCCCCGGGGCTGAACGCGGTGATTTACGCGGTTACCAAATCCGCCTACCGGCGGGGTTGGGAGATTTACGGCAGTAAAAGCGGCTACCGCGGGCTGCTCGACCCCGACGATTTGATCCGACTGACCCCCAAAAAGGTCGAGGATATCATGCCGCTGGGCGGCACCATCCTGGGCTCCACCAACAAGGGCGATCCCTTCGCGATGCCGGTGGAGAACCTGGCCGGCGAGGTCCAGACCCTGGATCTTTCGGATCGGATCATGCGTAATTTCCGCCGCCTGGGGTTTTTCTGCCATATCGCGGTGGGCGGCGACGGCAGCCTGGAAATAGCCCACCGCTTCGCCAAGGAAAAAGGCATGCCGGTAATCGGCGTTCCCAAGACCATCGACAACGACCTCGAGGCCACCCAGCGCACCTTCGGTTTCGACACCGCCGTTTCCACCGCCACCGACGCCCTGGACAAGCTGCATTCCACCGCCAAGTCCCATGACCGGGTGATGGTGGTGGAACTGATGGGCCGGGATTCCGGTTGGATCGCCTTAAACGCCGGGATCTCCGGCGGAGCCGACGTGATCCTGATCCCGGAGATCCCCTTTGACATGAGTGTGGTCTGCGAGAAGATCAACGACAACGATCTACGCGATAAGAACTACGCCATCGTGGTGGTGGCCGAGGGAGCCAAGGCCGCCGACATGAAAAAGGCGCTTTGCAAAAAAAGGACCGAACTGGGCCGCAGCGAAGAACTGCTGGGCGGCATTGGCGACTGGGTGGCCGAGGAAATCCGCTGCCAGACCGGCAAGGATACCCGTTCCCTGACCCTGGGCCACCTGCAGCGCGGCGGCTCCCCCACCACCTTCGACCGGCTGCTGGCCCTGCGCTTTGGCGGCGCGGCGGTACGCATGGCCGAACAGGGGCTTTTTGACCACATGGTGGCCCTGAAGACCCCGGAGATGGTCCCCGTCCCCCTGGCCGAGGCCATCAAGTCCCGCAAGAAAGTTCAACTGGACAGCGACAAACTGCTGACCGCCCGGGAAATCGGCATATGCTTCGGCGACGCCTGAACTGTTGGTAACATTACCCATGTCCCGTCTGCGCCAACTCTTTGACCGATATAACTGGCCGTGGCTACTGGGGTTCGTTTTCCTGCAACTAGCCGGGGTCATCGTCCTGGTGGCGGTTCAGGACTTTTCCCCGCTTGCCCCCCAGCATCGGCTCATTTTTCTGTGGCTACTGGCCGCCGCCGCCGTCACCAATCTGATCTTCTGGTTCACTTTGCGCCAGATGCAGATTCGTCGCCAGGTGCAGGAGCAGTTGCAAATCAGCAGCTTGCGTTTGCGGGAAGCGCAACGGATCGCCAAAATGGGCCACTGGGAATGGGATATCGCCAACCAGCGCCTCTATTGGTCCACCGAAATTTACTGGATTTACGGCCAGGATCCGAGCAGTTTCACCCCCGACTACGAAGCCTTTCTGGCCACCATTCCAGACGATGACCGACGACGGGTGGAAGAAGCGGTGGCCCACACCCAGCAGGAAGGAACCCCCTTCGAGATCACCCATCGCACCCGGCTTGCCGACGGCCATGAAAAGATCATCCATGAACGGGGGGAGTTGATCCGGGACGAACAGGGAAGACCGGCCAAGATGCTGGGCACCGCCCAGGACGTCACCGCCCAGAAAAGGGCCGAAGAGGAGCTGCAGAACCGGCTGCGGTTGCTGGCCGCCAACGCCGAGATGGGCATGGCCCTGACCCGCGACCAACCGCTGGAAGAGAACCTGCAGGCCTGCTGCCAGGCCCTGGTCGACCACCTGGACGCCGCCCTGGCCCGGATCTGGCTGATTCCCGAACAGGAATCGGTGCTGCAACTGGCCGCCAGCGCCGGTCTTGAAACCCGTTTGGACGGCGAATTTTCCCGACTGGCCATCGATCCCCGCACCAAGATCGGCGATATCGCCTTGCACCGCCAACCCCAGATCGCCAACCAGCTGCGCAATGATCCCCAGATCCGCCACCCGGAATGGGTCGAGGCCCACAAGCTGCAAGGCATGGCCGGCCACCCGCTGAAAGTGGCCGGCAAGGTGGTCGGGGTGCTGGCCTTGTTCACGCGCCACCAGCTGCCGGTTTCAATCAGCGATTCTTTGACCTCCTTGGCCGATCTCATCGCTCTCGGCCTGGAGCACAAGCAAAACGAAAACCGGCTGCGGACCCAGGCCCGAATCGTCGACCAGATCCGGGACGCCATCATCACCACCGACCCCGCCGGCCTGATCATAACCTGGAACCAAGGCGCCCAGCGTCTTTTCGGCTACACCGCCGAGCAAGTCCGCCAGCGCCCGCTTAGTTTTTTGCTGCCCCCCCACGAACAGGACTTCTACCAGGGCCAGGTGCTGCCCCGCTTGCGGGAACAACTCAGCCACCAGGTGGAAATCGAAATCCAGACCAAGCAAGGGGATTACCGATTCGCCGACTTTGCCCTGACCATGCTGACCGCCGGGGACAACCACACCGACCGCGGCGGTGGTATTATCTGCTACGCCCGGGATATCACCAACCGCAAAAAAAGCGAGGAGCGTATCCGTTTTTCCAGCCGTTTCCTGGAAGACACCAGCGAAGCGGTGGTGATCACCGATGTCGATGCCAATATCATCGAGGTCAACCAGGCCTTTGAAAAAATGACCGGCTACCGCCGGGAGGAAGCCCTCGGCCGCAACCCCCGCATCCTCCAATCCGGCCACTACGACGCCGAATTTTACCGCGACCTATGGAACACCCTGCTGACCACCGGCCATTGGGAAGGAGAAATCTGGAGCCGGCGCAAGAACAACGACCTGCACCCCAAATGGCTGTCGATCAGCGCCGTTTACGATCAACGCGGCCGGATTACCCACTACGTGGGGACTTCCCACGACCTGACGGCCTTCAAACAAACCCAGGAAAAACTCGAGGAACTGGCCCATTATGATCAGTTGACCAGCCTGCCCAACACCTTGCTTTTCCGCGACCGCCTGCAGCAAGCCATGGCCCGGGCCCGCCGCGAAGGGCACCAGATGGCGCTGCTGATCTTCGATATCGACCGCTTCAAGGAGGTCAACGACTCTTTGGGCCACAGCGCCGGCGACCTGGTGCTCACCGAGGTCGCCCAGCGCCTGCGCCAGGAGCTCACTAGCGCCGATACCATCTGCCGCCCCGGCGGCGACGAGTTTTATCTGCTGCTGGGCCGCCTCACCGATATCGACACCGTGGTCCAGGTCGCCCAGAAGGTCCTGGCGTTGTTCGGCAAGCCTTTCCGGGCCGCCAACCATGAACTACATTTGAGCCCCAGCATCGGCATCGCCCTGTTCCCCGACGACGCCGAGGAAGTGGATAACCTGATTCAGAGCGTGGAAACCGCCATGTATCACGCCAAAAAAGAAGGCGGCAACCACTTCCAGTTCTTCCAGGAGTCGATGTTCACCGCCGCCCTGGGGAAAATCACCTTGAAAAACCGCCTGCGCAAGGCGCTGGAGCAGGATGAATTCGAGCTCTACTATCAGCCCAAGATCGCCGCCGACGGCAAGACGGTGGTCGGCGCCGAGGCCCTGATCCGCTGGGTGCAACCCGAAAGGGGCCCGGTGAGCCCGGCGGAGTTTATTCCGTTGGCCGAGGAGAGCGGCCTGATTATCCCCATCGGCGAGTGGGTGCTGCGCCAGGCCTGCCGCCAGAGCCTGCTTTGGCAGCAGGCCGGCTTGCCGCCGCTGCGGATCGCCGTCAACCTCTCCGCCGTGCAGTTCAAACAGTCGGGCTTAAGTGACGAGATTAACTGGATTTTAGAGGAGATCGGGCTGCCGGCGGAATTGCTGGAGCTGGAAATCACCGAAAGTCTGCTGATGGAGGATGTCATCAGCGCCAACGCCACCCTCTGGAAACTCAAGGAGATGGGGATCCACCTGGCCCTGGACGACTTCGGCACCGGTTACTCGTCGCTCAGTTATCTGAAAAATTTTCCGCTGGACACCCTGAAAATCGACCGGGAATTCGTCCGCGATCTCAGCACCGATGAAGAGGACCGGGCGGTGATCATCACCATTATCACCCTGGCCCACAGCCTGAAGATGGAGGTAGTGGCGGAAGGGGTAGAAGATGCCGATCAGGTCGCTTTCCTCCGCCAGCGGAACTGCGATGTCTTTCAGGGCTACCACTTCAGCCGGCCACTGCCGGCCGGCGAATTCGAAGAGTTCCTGCGCCGACAAAGCGCCTGAATCAGCGGTTTTCCTGCCACTCCTCAAGCAGCAGATCCTTTTTGGCGTTATTACACTCCTTGCAGCAGGGCACCAGGTTGCCTTTGCTGCTGCGCCCGCCCCGGGTCAGCGGCACCACATGGTCCATGGTCAATTCGGCGGGCGGGCAGCGGCGCTGGCAGTAATAACACTCGCCACGGGCCAGCTTCTGCCGCCACCAGCGGCTCTTGCGCAGTTCCCGGGCCTTGTCCTTCTCCCGCCGCAGCAGATCCTCGTCGACCCCGTCCAGGGCGCTGTAATATTCGTTATTCCGGGTCATTGCCAAAACCAATAATTATATCTCAGGCGGTGGTTGCCAAAGCGCTCATAATTTATCCGGCTGGTCCGGCACCAGTTCGCCCAGCAGGTGACAACGGGCGGCCCCCACCAGATAAAGAGAACCGGCGACCACCACCAAGTCCTCGCCTCCACTTTGCCGACAAGCCAGTTCCAGGGCCTCGACCACCCCGGCGGCCGCCAGGGCCCGGGGGCGCGACTCGGGCGGCAGCAGGGCCCGCAACTCCTCGACGGTGGCGGAACGTTCGGCTTCCGGCCGGGTAAAGATAAAGGTGGGGGCCAGGGGAGCCATTAACTCCAGGCCGGCGGCCAGATCCTTATCGGCCATGGCGCCCCAGATTACCACCAGCCGGCGATAACTGAAATCACGCTGCAGGGCCGCTACCAACTCGGCCACCCCGGCGGGGTTGTGGGCCCCGTCCAGCAATATCCGACGCTCGTGGCCCGCCTCTCCGGTTTGCAACAACTCCAGGCGACCGGGCCAGCCGATGCCGGCCAAGCCGGCCCGGAGCGCGCTTTCCGGTACCGGCAACTCGGGGGCCAGCAGCTCCAGCACCGCCAGGGCCAGGCTCTGGTTGGCCAACTGATGGCGCCCCCGCAAGGTCGAAGGCAGAGCGCTAAAAGCCGCGGCCATCCCACGATAATCCCAGGAGAGGTGGTCACCGGCGGGCGGCGCGGTCTGGTTGGCCTGCCAGGAAAAATCCCGGCCCAGTTGATAAAGCGGGGCCGCCAGTTCCCGGCAGCGCGCCGTCACCACCTGGCCGGCCTCGTCGGCGGCCACGCCGCTGACCAGCGGCACTCCGGGCTTGATAATCCCCGCCTTTTCCCAAGCCACCGCCGCCAGGGTATCCCCGAGATAGGCCTGATGATCCAGTGAGACATTGGTGATCACTTCGACCCGGGGGGTGATTACGTTAGTGGCGTCCAGCCGGCCGCCCATCCCCACTTCCAGGATCGCCAGTTCCACCCGTTGCTCGGCGAACCAGAGCAGGGCCAGGGCGGTGGTGAACTCGAAATAGGTGATCTGCTCGCCGGCCAGTACCCCATAAATGGCAGCGGCGTGCCGGGTGAAGGCTTCCTGGTCGATATAGGCCTCATTGATCCGGAAACGTTCCCGCACACAACTCAAATGGGGCGAGGTATACAGCCCGACCCGGTAACCGGCCCGGCTGAGAATGGCCTGCAGCACCGCGGCGGTGGAGCCCTTGCCGTTGGTCCCGGCCACGTGGACAAAGCGCAACTGCTCCTGGGGGTTGCCCAGCCGTCCGAGGAAGCGGGCCATGCTGTCAAGCCCCAGCTTGATCTTGAAAAACTGCAAACTGTCGAGGTATTCCCAGGCCTGACGGTAGCTGTCAAGACCGGCCGGCGCGGCTTTCATCTCCCCTCCCATTCAGGCGTAAGTGTTCACCAGGGCCAATGACCGCTGATTTAACGGGCCGTAAACGTTCAGCAGTGCCGGCATCAGCGGCAAGCAGCCAAGCGCCTCGTACCCCGTGTACTTAAGCTTGGCTGATCGCCGTAAGGTGCGGTGCTGCTGGACGTTTACATTCAGGCGGCTTGCAGCCGGGCATAGTCCAGGTGCAGGGTTTTACGGCCATGGCGATCGAAATTTACCTCGACCATCCGGTCCTCCCGTTGCTTGACCAGCACCCCGGGACCGAAAAAAGGGTGGCGTACCCGGCTGCCCACCGTCAAGACGGGCGGTTCACTCGCCTCCGGCGGCTGTTGTGCAGCCTCCACGGCCATCTCGCCCGCCTCCCGGCGGCCGGCGTCCCGGGCCAGATCGGCGGCCAGGGTCAAGGGAGCATCAACGGCCGGAGGATCATCAACGGCCGCCGGCTCGGCCTGCCAAGCCGGGCGTTCAGTCCCCGCCGTGCCGCTGCCGCCGGTGAGGCGCAACAGTCCCGGCGCCAACGGCGCCAGAAAGGGAGACGGCTCGCAGAACTGCGGCCGCCGATCGGCCCCCATGCTCTGCCGGGGATAGACCAGATACAGCCAGCGCTTGGCCCGGGTGGCGGCGACGTAGAGCAAGCGCCGCTCCTCCTCGTACTGAGCGTCGCCGACGGCCTGATTGGCGGGAAACTTGCCCTCGGCCAAATGAATGACAAAGACCGCCTCCCACTCCAGCCCCTTGGCGGAATGGACGGTGGAAAGCACCAGCCGCCCTTCGTCATCGCCATCGGCGGCCTCGGGTGCGGGTGGATCAAGGGCCAGATCGGCCAAAAAATCATCGATACTCCCGTAACCGGCCAGCAGGGGGCGTAACTGCTCCAGATCCCGTTGCCGCCGAGGGTAATCATCGGGATAAAGCTGCCCTAGAAGCGGCTGATAATAGATCAACACCAAATCCAACAACTCGACCGGATCTCTGCCGGGATCATTGATATCGGCCAGCAGTCGCAACAGTTTTTGCATCCCGTCCCGCCAGGTTTTGCCGGCCGGGAAAGCGTTCAGGGCGGCCAGGGAGCCATCCAGGGGGCGCTGGTTTTCTCCCGCCACCGATTGCTCCAGCGGCAGCTTATCGATGATCCGGGCGGCGGTTTTGGGGCCGATCTTGTCCAGCAGCAACAACACCCGGTGCCAGGAGAGCCGGTCGGCGGGATTGCAGAGCACCCGGAAATGGGCCAGCACATCCTTGATATGGGCCGATTCGGTGAGTTTGAGGCCGCCCCTTTTTTCAAAGTCGATGCCGCTGGCGGTCAATTCCAACTCCAACTTGTAGGAGTGAAAACCGGAACGGAACAGCACCGCGATCTGCTCGGCGGCCAACTCCCGCCGCAACCGGCGGATCTCTTCCACCACGAAACGGACCTGCTCGCCTTCATTGCGGGCGGCGTGGAGAATCGGCTTGACTCCGCCGGGCAACCGGCTGAAGAGTTTTTTGGCATAACCCACCGGGGCCGGCGCGATGATGGCGTTACCCACCTCCAGGATCTCCGGCACCGAGCGGTAATTCTCCTCCAGCCGCACCACCCTGGTACCGGGAAAGTGGTCGGGAAACTCCATGATATTACGGAAATCGGCCCCCCGAAAACTGTAGATCGACTGGGCGTCGTCGCCCACCGCCATCACATTATTGCGGGGGGCGGCCAGCAGCCGCACAATTTCGGCCTGAATCGGGTTGGTGTCCTGGTATTCATCAACCAGAATCGCCTGGAAACGCTCACTCAATTCAGCGCGGACCTCCCGGTCATCACGCAGCAGCAGCCGCCAGTTGAGCAGCAGATCGTCGTAGTCCATCAGGCCATGGGAGTGCTTGAATTGGCGATAATGCTCGGCGATGGCCAGGATATCGTCGAGGAATTCCAGCAGGTGCTCGTGCTCGCTCTCCATCAACTCCTGGACCGAGACCCCGACATTGACCGCCTTGCTCAGAGTCCCCAACACCAACCGGCGAGAGGGAAAACGCCGGCCAGAGCCCCCCAGCCCCAGGGAGGATTTAAGGAGATTGATAATCCCCTCGGCATCGCTTTGATCAATAATGGAGAAATTGGCCGGATAACCGATGCGACCGGCGTAACGGCGCAGCAAAAGATTGGCGGTGGCGTGGAAAGTGCCGCCGGTCACCCGCCGGCAGGAGTCGTTGAGCAGGTAACCGGCCCGGGCAACCATCTCCTGGGCGGCCTTGCGGGTAAAGGTCAGCAGCAGCAATTGCTCCGCCGGCGTCCCCTGCTCGACCAGCCAGGCCAAACGATGGACCAGGGTCCGGGTCTTGCCGCTGCCGGCCCCGGCAATCACCAGCAACGGCCCCGGCGGGGCGCAAACCGCCTCCCGCTGGGCGCTGTTCAACTGCTCCAGGGCGGCGGCCAACGGCGAAACACCCGCCGGCGGCGCGGCCGGCGACTTCAACTGATCAAAAAGGGTATCCTTGCATGGCGGGGCAATATAACACGGCAGGGGGTGACAAGGGAGAAAAAAAGGGCGAAAAAACTGGCGGAGAGGGTGGGATTCGAACCCACGGACCACTTGCGTGGTCAACGGATTTCGAGTCCGCCCCGTTCGACCACTCCGGCACCTCTCCTGTTTTTTGGGGCCACCGGTTTGACCGGCGACAAGGGGTATATTAACGCGAAAAACGCTTGCCAAGCCAGATTTTTTTCATAACCGACCCCTTCTTGCTTGGAAAAATTCCTGTAAGCGGGCTCCGCACTCCCCGGCCAGTACCCCCGCCTCCACCTCGAGACGGTGGTTGAGCCGGGAATCGGCGGCCAATTGATAGAGCGAAGCCACGGCTCCCGCCTTGGGGTCGGCGGCGCCGTAAACCAGGCGGGCGATCCGAGCCTGGAGCATCGCCCCGGCGCACATCACGCAAGGTTCCAGGGTAACATAAAGGGTGGCGTCGGTCAGCCGGTGATTGTCCAGCAGCACCGCGGCCCGCCGTAGCACCACGATTTCGGCGTGGGCCGTGGGATCGCCATATTCGATGGTACGATTGCCGTCGGCGACCATCACCGTGGCGTCGGCGGCCACCAGCAGGGCGCCCACCGGCACCTCGCCGCGCTCGGCCGCTTTGGCCGCTTCGGCCAGGGCCAGGGCCATATAGCGCTGGTCAAATTGCACCGCCGCCACCCCCACTGCCGGCGCAACCAAGCCGCAGGTAATCGCGCCCAGGCCACCAGGCCCGGAATTTACCGACCAAGGAAAGTCCGCTCACTCCCGGGCCGCCCTCTTTTGCGACTGGGCGTAGTTGGCGGCCTCCCAGCCGGCCACGCAGCCCTCGCCCACCGCCTTGGCCATCTGCCAGGGCGGGCCGGCGATATCACCGGCGGCGTAAACCCCGGCGATATTGGTCTCCTGTTGCTTGTTGGTGGCGATATAGGAAAAGGTTTCACTGTCCAGGGCCACTCCCAGCACGGTGGCCAGTTCCATGGGCCCCTTGGCCCCCAGTTCGATAAAAACCCCGTCCACCGCCAGGCTCTGCTCGTTGTCCAGCAGCAGCGCTTCCACCCCCTGCTCACCGCCGATCTCCCGGACCCAGACCCCCTCGTGGAGCTGCACCGGGCTTTTATCGAGCTCCGCCCGCAACTGCTCCGAGACCTCCAGCTGGCTGGCCACCAGATGAACTTCCGAGGCGTAACGGGTCAGGGTAATGGCCCCGTCCACCGCCGCCGACAGGTTGCCCACCACCGCCACCCTGGCGTTACGGTAGAAATTGGCGTCGCAATCCACGCAGTAGCTGACCCCCTTGCCGATCAGCTCCTTCTCGCCCTTGACCTTGAGCTTTTTCCGGGAGGTGCCGGTGGCGAAGATCACACTGCGGGCCCGCAAATCCCGGCCATCCTCGATATGGGCCTTGAAGACGGCGCCTTCCTCCTCTTCGATATTCAGCAGATCGGCCTCAATCACCTCCACCCCGAAACCCCGGACCTGCTCAAGGCCGATCTCCAGCAACTCACTGCCCAGACTGACGCCGGCCACCCCCAGATAATTTTCCACGTGGGCTCTATAGATACTGCTCCGCTGGGGCTTGCCCAATACCGTCACCGTAACCTTCTTACGCACGGCGTGAATGGCCGCCTGCAAGCCAGCCGGGCCGCTGCCGACAATCAGTACATCGCTTGGTTCATCACTCATCACTATCTCCTTATCGCCTGATTTACCGATACTACCAAAACCACGGAAGGCCACCCGATCCGGTTACTCTACATGCTGGCCCCGGCTTTGGCAAGAGCCACCACGCCGGCTTTCAGGCCCCGTCAAAGTCCCATAGCTGGCAGCGGGGCCGTTTATCCGGGTGCGGCGGGTTTCGCCCGCCGCCGGGCACAGGATGTGCAGGAGGCGGCGGGCGTCGAGGCGGGCAGGACGCCCGCCGAAGAATGAGCCGCTTCCGGATGACGGCCGCTCTCCGGTGGCTAAAGGTACGACTTTGACGTTACCCTGCCGCCGGCTTTCAGGCGCTGCCCAGATAATAGAGAGCACCTACCAGAATCACGCTGGCTGCCCGGAAAAGCTGGCTGTAGACAATCAACTGGCCGGCCAACCGGGGCGGGAAAATGCCGGCGTAATAGGGCAGTTGATGGCGCAGAGCCTGCAACGGGGCGGCGATCACCGTGCCCACCAGCAGGGCCAGGACCACGTCACGATAGGCCAGGGTGTTGCCATCCAGCAGGGCGCCGGCGGCGGCCAGGCCGGCGGTCAGTTCGGTGGCCGCCACCAGGATGATGATACCGATACTCTCCGGCGACAGCCACTCGAAAATAGTGATATTTCCCCTGATCCAGCCGCTGAAGGCGGCGAAATAGCCCAGTCGACCGGCGACAAAAAAGAGCGTGTAGATCGGAGTGGTGATCAGCATAATGCGCCACAGCCGGCGGCGTAGCCGGCGGCCGATTTTAACGGCCAGCTCCTTGAAAGACCGACGAGCCGCCGATTTTTCGTCGGACTGCCGGTCAACCCCGTTGCCGACCGGCAACAACAGCCGACCGGCCACGGTGATCAACAGGGTGCGCAACAGGGCGGCGCTGAAGGTCAGCGCCACGTAGATCACCGCCGCCCCCTTGATAAAGGGCGCCATCATAAAAAATACCGTCGGCAGATGCAGGAAAAAACGGGGCAGGCTGTGCAGCAGATGGGCCAGGATCAACTCCCGGCGCTGGATCCGACCTTCGTGGTAAGCCTCGCCCAGCATGGTGTTGGCCGAAATACCGGAGACAAAAGCCATGGTAAAGGTGGAGCCGGCGGTCCGGGAAAAGCGGCCGTAGCGGATAAAGGGGGCGGCGGCCCGCGACAGCACCCGGTTCCAGCCCAACTCCTCGATCAGCGCCGCCACCACCAACCCCAGGGAGATAAAGAGCAAAATCCGGGCCAACGGCAACAGTAGCCCGCTGTAAAGATCAGCCATCTCCACAGTTACCTCGATCGCCAGCTAAACGTTCAGCAGCACCGCACGTTATCGAGCGCCGATGATGGACGACGGGATCAGCCAAGCTTAAGTACGCGGGGTACGAGGCGCTTGGCTGCTTGCCGTAATCTGCGGCACTGCTGAACGTTTACGGTCCGTTAAATCAGCGGTCATTGGACTTGGTGAACGCTTACATCGCCAGCTAAACCGACGCCGTTTAAGTTTCACGCCAGCTAGCCGTTCAGCCGCACCGCGCCTCATCGTCCCCGGCGGGCACCTCGCATTCCAGCAGGGCGGTCAGACGGGACCATAACTCCGGCCTCCCCTCGCCGCTCTTGGCCGAAAAGAGCAGCCGCTGCTCCGGGGTGATCCCCAGAGCCTGGTCCAGCAGCCGGGCCTGGCGGTGCTGTTGATTACGGGAGAGCTTGTCCAGCTTGGTGTAAACCGGCAGGAAGGCTATACCGAGTTCGCCCAACCACTGGATCAACAGCCGATCCAAATCCTTAAGGGCATGGCGCAGGTCGATAATCACCACCACACAGCGCAGATTGTCCCGCTTCTCCAGGTAGCCGCCCACCAGTTGCCGCCACTGCTCCTGCTGCCGTTTATCGACTTTGGCATAGCCGTAGCCGGGCAGATCCACCAGGTGCAGGCGCTCGTCGACCAGGTAGAAATTAAGGCTCCGGGTCTTACCGGGCCGGGCGCTAACCTTGACCAGATTCTTGCGCCGCAGCAGGCAGTTGATCAAGCTCGATTTACCAACGTTGGAGCGGCCGGCAAAGGCGATCTCCGGCAATTCGACCACCGGCAATTGGGCCGGGCTGAAAACACTGTCGACGAAAGTCACCCGGTCGATCTTCAGCCCGGCGGTCATCTAAATGACCTTGTTCAGCGAATATTCGATGATCCCTTCGGCCCCGTGCTTGAGCAGCCGGGGGATCAGATCCCGCACCTCATGCTCGGAGATCACCGTCTCCACCGAGAACCATTCCTGCTGGTAAAGCGGCGACACGGTGGGGGCGTTGAGACTGGGCAGCATGCCGATCACCTCATCAAGCCGCCCCTGGGGCACGTTCATTTTCAAGCCGACAATCCGATCAGCCCGCAGAGCGCCCTTTAACAGCAGGGAGATATTTTCGATCTTCTCCCGTTTCCAGGGATCCTGCCAGGCCTGCCGGTTGGCGATGAACTGGGTATTGGAACTCATCAACTCCTCGATCACCCGCAAGCCGTGGGCCCGGATGGTGCTTTCGGTCTCGGTAACCTCGACAATGGCATCGGCCAGGCCGGAAACCACCTTGGCCTCGGTGGCCCCCCAGGAGAAGGCAATATCGACGTTGATATGGCGGGCGGCGAAATAGTTCCTGGTAAAATTGACCAGTTCGGTGGCGATCTTTTTACCTTCCAGATCCTCAACCCGCTTGATCGGCGAATCCCCCGGCACCGCCAGCACCCAGCGGGTGGGTTTGCGGCTCACCTTGGAGTAGACCAGATCACTGACCACTTCCACCTCGGAGTCGTTCTCCATGGTCCAGTCCCTGCCGGTGATCCCGGCATCAAGCACCCCTTTTTCGATATAAATCGACATCTCCTGGGGCCGGCAAATGGAACAGGACAGTTCCGGATCGTCGATTTCCGGAAAATAGTTACGGGAGGAGAGCTTGATTTGCCAACCCGACTTGGCGAATAGTTCGATGGTCGCCTTCTCCAGGCTGCCCTTGGGAATACCCAGCTTCAACTGTGTCATTTCTTGTATACCTCCGCGGGATCAAAAACCGGGGTTTGGATGCTCTCCAGGGCCGGCTGGCCACCGTCGGCGGTACTCACCCGACGGTAAAAACAGCTGCGGTGGCCGGTATGGCAGGCCGCCCGGCCCAGTTGCTCGACCCGGAAAACCACGGTATCGGCGTCGCAATCCACCAGGATCTCTTTGATTTTTTGAATATGCCCCGAGCTCTCGCCCTTGAGCCAGAGCTTATTGCGCGACCGGCTCCAATAATGGGCCTGGCCGGTCTCCAGACATTTTTGCCAGGCGGCCTCGTTGATATAGGCCAGCATCAGGACTTCGCCGCTGGCGTCATCCTGGACGATGGCCGGCAACAACCCCCGCTCATCCTTATCGAAAGCAAGTATTTTATCCATCCTGCGACTCCCTGTCCGTTCCGACCGCCGGCTGATCGGCTCCCTCGTCGGCCACCGCCGCGCTTTGCCGACCGTCACGGTCATCCTCCCTGCCTAGCATATTGATAACACATGAAGACCGGAACTTGCAATATTCCCCGGGGTGCCGGCAACGGGCCTCCTGGCGCGCCATCTTCTCCCCGTATTTCTCGCAAAGCAATTCCATATCACAAAACCCTGGCTCCGCGCCGACCACCGCCGATCGCATCGGCACAAGAACGCCAAAATATGGCTATTCTCCTGTCTTGTCAAGCCGCAAACACCAACCGGCGGCCTGGAAAAGCAAGCCGCGCTTACTTTTCTTGCTGGCCGTCGGCCCGAAAATTCTGGTATAGAGGCAGCCATGACGGAGATAGAAAGCGAACTGGCACAACTTGCCCAGCTGTTGCAAACAGTACGCACGGTGGTGGAGCCACTGGCCGGGGACCGGCGCCTGGAGCAATGGCGGCAGATCAACTTTGACAAACAGGGCGAACTGCTGGCCGCGTATGGTTTGGTTGCCGACGACCTGCGCCGGGCCCGCGACCGCTCCGCTCAGAACATCACCCTCATTCTAAAGGAACTGGCCAAGCTGGAGAATGAACACGGCGACCTGGCGCTGGATTTTCGCCGACAGGCCATCAAACCACCGGCGGCTCGGGCCAGAATCAAACAGATCAAGGAAGAAGCGGCCCCTTTGGAAACGTTGCTGCTGGAGTTGCAGGAGCATTGCCGCCTGCTTTTCAGCGCCGATGAACAGGCCCGCCGTCTGCCAACCCCGGCCGGCCTGCTGCCCGCCGCCAAACGGGGCACCCGGACCGACCCGGAAAACCTGGATATGGGGCTGCGTTTCTTTATCTTCGCCACCCGTGACCAGGGCAAGGGCAACTCGCTGACCGCCGCCCAGGGCCGGGTGATCGAGCTGGAAGGCCAACTGCGGCAGCTGGATTTTGCCGACTTGCCACCCATGGCGGCCAATCTCCTGACTCACCCCCGCCAGGTCGGCCTCACCGCCGCCGACCGGCTCAAGGCCTATATCGAACATTTCCAGCAGCAGCCACCGGCGGAAATCAAAACCCTCAAGGAGTTTCAAAAGCAGCTGGCCACCATCCGCCGCCAGCCGCTAGCGCCACTACTGGAGCAACTGCCCGCCCTGAGCATGCGCTACAGCAATATCCTGCTGGACCTTTACAACCGCTCCCGAGCCCTGCGGCAAATCGAACTGATCCCCGCCTGCCTGCAGAAGCTGGAACAACTCCACACGGTCCTCCAGGAACTGCCCTCCCGGCTGCGTCAACAACTGCAGATCCCCGGCGAGCCGTTGAACCCCGAACGGGTGGCCGCCGAGCATGCCGCCGAGTTCTTTGTGGGGTTACGCGGCATGATGCTTACTTTCAAAATGCTGTGGCAATCGCTGGGCGGCGGCAAGGTCATCAGCGCCACCGAATTGCAGGAAAAAAGCGTGGAGGTCCTGAACAACTGCCCGTCCCATATCGGCGACAGCGAGCAAAGCCAGGCCCGCCAAAGGGCTTTTTTAGAAAACCAACTGGCCGATTACAGTCGCCCGTTCCCCTTCGATCTGCTGTTTGAGCATATGCAGAAAATCATCACCCTTTACGGTGGCCGACTGGAAAAGGAAATTCACGGCTATCCGGTCCCGGCACAACCGGCAGCCACCACCAACGCCGACGAAAACCGGGCCGACACCACCCTGGCCCGGCTGGCCGACAAGCTGGAACTCTGGAGCGAACGTTTTTGAACCAGAACACCGAACCCCATAGTTGGCAACGGCTTTGACCCAGCCCTGCCATCAAACAAGGTAACGTCAAAGTCGTACCTTTAGCCACCGGGGGGGCGGGGCCCTGTGCCATCAAAGACATAGCTTGCGCCGGAGGTGCTTTTTTTGGCATAATTGGCGGCGCCGGCAACAACAAGGCCGGAGTCCGGTTCAGAGCCGGATTCGGGGTAAACAAACGTCAGAAAAACCGTTATCGATAAGGAAAGCGCCCATGACGCACAACAGACAAGCGCAGGAAAACGACCGGGTTACCGTCCGCTACGAGGGTCGCCTGGAGGATGGCGAACTCTTTGAATCCTCCGACGATTCAGCCCCCACCAGTTTCAAGATCGGCGAGCAGTTGCTGCTGCCTTCCCTGGAGCGGGCGGTTATCGGCATGGAGAAGGGCCAGACCCGCACCGTCAGCATCGCCCCGGAAGAGGGTTACGGCCCCCATCACGAAGAGCTGGTGGTCACCGTTCCCCGCGAGAATCTTAGCCCCGGCGAACTTAATCCCGGCGCGGTGGTGGCGATGAACCTGGAACGCGACGGCCAGACCCACCGCCTGCCGGCGATGGTGGTGGAGGCCGACGAACAGCAGGTAAAAGTGGACTTCAACCATCCCCTGGCCGGCCAGGAGCTTTTTTACACCATCACCCTGCAGGCCCTGGAACCGGCGACGACCGAAGATGACGACTGAAGCCCCAACGGCCCTGCTCAGTATCGCCGGCTCCGATCCCGCCGGCGGGGCCGGCATCCAGGCCGACCTGAAAACCTGCACGGCGCTGGGGGTTTACGGCGCGGCGGCGATTACCTGCGTGACCGTGCAAAACAGCCAGGGGGTGCGCTATTTCGAGCCCTTGGAGCAGCAACTAGTTTACGACCAGATCCGGGCGGTGCTGGTCGATCTGCCGATCAGCCATATCAAGATCGGCATGCTGGGCAGTGCCGGGGTGGCCGACGCGGTGGCCGACGCCCTTTATGATTTTACCGGCGTCCTCGTTTACGACCCGGTACTGAACGCCGGCGACGGCCATACCCTCTTCCCCGCCGCCGCCTTACAACGGCTGGCCGACGATCTGTTGAGCAAAATCACCGTCATCACCCCCAACCTGCCCGAGCTGGCCACCCTGGACCGGTTGCCCCAGCCGCCAAAGCAGCTACCACCGCTGCCCGCCGGGATCCCCGCCGACTCCCCGCTAACGGCCGCCGGGCGCCTGCTGCTGCGTTTTTCCCAACTCCAGGCGGTGGCCCTCACCGGCGGCCACGCCGAACCCCCAAGCGACGACCTGGAGGATTGGCTGTTGACCAGGGGCAACGGCCGGGAATTCCAACTTACCCGGGTGGAGCACCCGCGGCTTAAAAGCGGCAATCTCCACGGCACCGGCTGCACCTTCGCCACCGCCCTGGCCGCCTGCCATTTGTTGACCGGCGATTACCAACAGGCCATGCGCCGGGCCGTGGATTTTACCAGCGCCGCCATCAAAGCCGGCGCCGGACTGCCCATGGGCGACGGCAACGGCCCCCTGGCTCACCATCTGGTCAACCGGCAACCATGCCGGGGCCGCCGCAACTGATTTTTGCAAAAGAGCATGACGAGACGACAATGAATATTTTTTTGGATGACGATGGACGTTTCCGGGTAATCGAACACCACCCCGCCTACCGGGTGCTCAACCTGCGCCGGGGGGATTACCTGGCCGCTTTGGGAATCGGCGACAACGGCGAAGAGATCGACAACCTGGCCAATTTTCCCAGCGCCGATCTTAACGAAGAGGGGGCCGATCCGGTCCTGGAGATCCCCAACCCCTTTCCTTTTCGCGGAACCACCTTTATCAGCCGTTCCTGGGCCGAGGCCAAGGCCGCCAACCCGGCGAGCATTAGCTGCACGCCCACCCCACCGATCTCCCTGCGCCAAAGCCTGGCCGACCCCGCGGCCCCGACGGCTCCTGAATCGCCACCTGCCGACACCGCGCCGGCAGAGGGTGGAAAAACCCCGGACCTGCCCTGGCAACAATTGCTGAACCGGCTGCCCCGGCCGCTGCGCCTGACCCTGGCGGCGACCTCCGGTGACCCCGCCGAATTAGAGCTGCTGGCCGCCCAGGCCTGCGATTTACAATATGAGCACGGCCAAGTGGTCGGTCTGATTTACCGGCAAACGGGCAACCGGCGCCGGGCGGTGATCCACGACCACGATCTTTTTGAAACCGTGGCCAACAACCCGGCCCTGCCGGCGGCTTATAAAAAAGCCATGGTGCTGCGCCCCGGCGCCCAGGGAGAGAGCGAGATTGTCGGCGAATACGGCGGGGTCGGCCAGCAAACCCATGTCTTTGAATACCTGCGCCGCAACAGCTATATCCCCTGGGGCCATTACGCCGCCAACCTGGCCGACGACGCTATCCGTTACCGGATTGCCGATCTGCGCCTCGCCGACATACACGGCCTGCGCCATCTTTATTACCAGCGCAGTTATGTCCGCCTGGCCGCCATGCTCGGCATAACGATAAGCCAGCGGCGGCAACCGCTGGAGGAGTCGCAACTGGAAGAGTTACGCCAACAGATCCTGGCCGCGCTGCCGCAAGCCGCCGCCGACACCCTTCCCTTCACCGCCACCCTTTGGGGTTGGAATTTCGGCTACGATTTCGCCGGCAGCGGTTTCCGGCTGCACGCCTCTCATCAGCAGATCCACCAGCAGTACGCCCTGGTGCCGCCACCGCCGGCCTTCTCCTGCGGCGACCAGATCAGCCACTGCTGCCGAAACTACCTACAACAAACCGGGCGGGGGCTCTTTGCCGACTATCTAACCGCCCTGCGCCACAATATCCGCTGCGACCAACGCCGGGAGCCGGCTAGCCTGATCGTGCATGAAGACCCACAGGTGCTGCTGGTGGTACCCAAGGCCCAAGTCTCGCAATGGGAGTTGCAGATCATCTGCAAAGAGCGGGTGGGTCATATTGTGGAGGCCGACAGCGCCTGCCGGGCGGCCCTGGATCAGGCTCTGCTGCTGGCCCAGCGCATCCTGGCTGTCCTGGGCGCCACCCTGGTCACCACCATCGAATACAACAAACGTTTCGATCAGCCGGATACCGACCAGCGCCTCTTCTATGCCCTACTGCCCAAACTGCCCTGGTCCATGGGCGCCTTCAGCGAGGCCCAGCAGCGCTGGATCTGCGGCCACTACCCGGAGGATTTCGCCGCCGCCTGCCGACAGGCGGCGCTTGACTTTCCCGCTCACTTACCCCATGCTGAGACTTAAGTAGCGGTTTTAATGCCCCGCTAAAATGTTTTCGCCAGCCCGGCAGACGGGGCAGGCAACGGCGGCTGACGGCAGGCGACAACGGAGAACGGTGATTTTGCGCGACCAGCAGAGAGACACGACGAGCCCTTACATCTCTTATCATCAAGTGATCGCCGGGATGCTGGCGGTGCTGCTGCTGGTACTGGCCGGCGTCAACTACCTGTTGCTACATCAACTGCGCCAGGCCCAGCAGGAGCAGGAAGAGACCCAGCTTACCTACCAGTTGGAAACCGCCGCCACCTTTATGATCGAGCCGCTGCTCAAGCACCAGTTTGCCGATGTCGAGCAGTTCATGCGGCAATGGGTGGAAAACCACCAGGATATCGTGCTCTTTGAGGCCCGCAGTCCGGCGGGCCACCTGATGAGCCGCTTTTCCCGGCCCACCGACTCCCCCCACGTCATGACCCGCCAACAGCGGGTAACCTACCAGGAGCGACACCTGCTGGATCTGACCATCCGCAAGGATTACCAGCGGACCGAAAAAATCCTGACGGAGATCCGCAATCGCCTGCTGGCGATATCGCTGCTGATCACCGCCCTGCTGGGGGTGATGCTTTGGCTGGTCTTCCGTTACCTGGCCTTCACCCCGCTGGAGCGGGAGATCGCCCACCGCCGCCAGGCCGAAGAGGAGATGGCGGCCACCAACAAGGAACTGGACGCCTTTGCCTATTCGGTCTCCCACGACCTGCGGGCCCCCCTGCGCGGCATTGACGGCTTCAGCCTGGCCCTGCTGGAGGATTACGAAAAGCAACTGGATGACCAGGGCAAGGATTACATTCGCCGGATCCGCCAGGGCTGTCTGCGGATGGGGGCGCTGATCGACGACATGCTGCAGCTCTCCCGCCTCTCCCGGGGCGAGATCAATCGCCAGCCGGTGGATTTAAGCGCCATGGCCCACAAGATCGCCACCGAACTCCAGGAAAGCGACCCTGAACGGCAGGTGGAATTTTATATCGAGCCGGAAATCAGCGCGGTGGCCGATCCAACCCTGATCCGGGCGGTGCTGGAAAACCTGCTGGGCAACGCCTGGAAATTCACCGCCCAGCGCCGGCCGGCCCGGATCGAATTTGGCAGCCAGCGGGAAGACAACAGGCAGGTCTATTTTATCCGCGACAACGGGGCCGGTTTTGACATGGCCTACGCCGACAAGATCTTCACCGCCTTCCAGCGGCTGCACAAAAGCGAGGATTTTCCCGGCACCGGGATCGGCCTGGCCACCGTCCAACGGATCATCCACCGGCACGGCGGCCGGATCCGGGTGGAAGCGGTGGAGAACCAGGGGGCCACTTTTTATTTCCACCTCTAACGCCATCGATTATGCTCAGGACAAAAGACGAAAACGGGGAGCCTGCGGGATGACGCAAAAAATTATTTTACTGGTCGAGGATAACCAGGATGACGAGTTGTTAACCATTCGGGCCCTGAAAAAAAATAATATCTTGAATGAGGTGGTGGTGGCGCGGGACGGGGCCGAGGCCCTGGATTACCTTTTTGGCCGCGGCGACTACGCGGGCCGGGTGGTGGAAGAGCTGCCGGAGCTGGTGCTGCTGGATATCAACCTGCCCAAGCTCAACGGCCTGGAGGTGCTCAAACAGATCCGGGCCGATGCCCGCACCGCCTTGCTGCCGGTGGTCATGCTGACCACCTCCAATGAGGAACAGGACCGGCTCGGCAGTTATCAACTGGGCGCCAACAGCTTTATCCGCAAACCGGTGGATTTCGACCAGTTCAGCGAGGCGATCCGCCAATTGGGGGTCTACTGGCTGGTCTTGAACCAGGGGCCCCGCTGAGGCTGGCCAGGCCGGGGGCGACAGGCAGTCACCCCGGCATGGCCCCGTGGGGTGATACTTGCCGGGAGCACCCGGCGACACGGCCGAAGGGCCAAAATAGCAACATGGTTGAAATATGGCGGAAGAATTAAAAGTACTGCTGATCGAAGATGCCGAGGACGACGCGCTGCTGATCCTGCGGGCCCTGCGGAAGGGCGGTTATGAACCCCGGCACCAGCGGGTGGACAGCGAGGCGGCACTGCGCCAGGCCCTGAACGAGGAGAGCTGGGATCTGGTACTGTCCGATTACGCCATGCCCGGCTTTGACGGCCTCAAGGCGGTGGAGATTGTTCACTACTTACAACCCGAGTTGCCTTTTATTCTGGTTTCCGGGGCGGTGGGCGAGGAGGCCGCCACCGAGGTGATGCGCCGGGGCGCCCGGGACTACATCATGAAGGAGAAGCTGACCCGCCTGGTGCCGGCCGTCCAGCGGGAGTTGGCCGAAAGCCGGGAGCGTAAGCGACGCCGGAAGATCGAGGAAAGCCTCCAGGCCCAGCTCAACCAGGCCCAGAAGATGGAGGCCATCGGCACCCTGGCCGGCGGCGTGGCCCATGACTTCAACAATCTGTTAACGGTGATCAAGGGTTACGCCGAGATCGCCCTGCTGGAGATCAAGCCCGATCAACCGGGACACGCCGAACTGCAGGGCATCACGCAGGCCGCCCAGCGTTCCGCCGAACTGACCCGGCAGTTGCTGGCCTTTGCCCGCAAACAGGCGGTCAAGCCCCAGCAACTGGATTTAAACCAGGCGGTGGAGGACATGCTGAAGATGCTCCAGCGCTTGATCGGCGAGGATATCGAGCTTAGCTGGCAACCCGGCGCCGATCTCTGGCCGGTACGGATCGACCCCGGCCAGGTGGACCAGATTCTGGCCAACCTCTGCGTCAACGCCCGGGACGCCGTGGACGATCAGGGCCGGATCGGGATCGCCACCGCCAACATGGTACTGGACGAGGATTACTGCGCCCCCCACGCCGATATCACCCCCGGCGAATACGTCCAGCTCAGTGTCAGCGACAACGGCAGCGGCATGGATGCCGCAACCCGCAAACGGATCTTCGAGCCTTTCTTTACCACCAAAGCGGTTGGCCAGGGCAGCGGCCTGGGACTGGCCACCGTTTACGGGATCGTCAAACAGAATGAGGGGTTTATCAACTTTTACAGTGAACCCAGCCAGGGCAGCATCTTCCGGATCTACCTGCCCCGCCGCGACCAGGAAGGCGCCATCCCGGCCCCGGAAGCCAGCCCGGAAACCAGCGGCACCCCGGGCAACGGCGAGACCATCCTGCTGGTGGAGGATGAAGAAACCATCCTGGAGGTCACCAGCAAGATTCTGGAGGGCCTGGGTTATCAGGTGCTGGCCGCGCCCACTCCCCACCGGGCCCTGGAAATGGCCCGCCAGCAGGCCGGTGAAATCGATCTGCTGTTAAGCGACGTGGTGATGCCGGAGCTTAACGGCCAGGAGTTGGCCCACAAGGTGCGGGAGATCCAGCCCGACCTGCGCTGCCTCTTCATGTCCGGCTACACCGCCGATGTCATCTCCCACAACGGCCTGCTGGGCGACGGGGTCAATTTTCTGCAAAAACCCTTCTCCCTGCATGACCTGGCCGCCAAGGTTAACGCCACCCTGGCCCAATAGATTCAAAACGTTGGTTGTCGGCCCAGCTGCTCGCTTACGATTTACAAACCCCGGCGGTTGCGGTAAATTGAAGGGATATCGCCGCACCGGCGCTTTTTATCAATTTTTCAGGAAACACCACGGATGAAACAGGGTTATTACGGCAACTGGGGCGGGGCCTTTATCCCCGAGGTTCTGCATGAGACCTTCCGCCAGCTCAACGCGGTATTTGCCGAGGCCAAGGCCGACCAGACTTTCTGGCGGCAATATGTCGATTTGATGGCCGAATATTCCGGCCGTCCCACCCCGCTTACCCATGCCGCCAACTTGAGCCGCCACTGCGGCGGGGCCGAGATCTACATCAAACGCGAGGACCTCAACCATACCGGGGCCCACAAGGCCAACAACGTTATGGGGCAGGGTTTATTGGTCCAGCGCATGGGCAAGCAGCGGGTGATCGCCGAAACCGGGGCCGGCCAGCACGGCATGGCCACCGCCACCATGGCCGCCAAATTCGGCTTTGAATGCACCATCTATATGGGCGAGGAAGATGTCCAGCGCCAGCGGCCCAATGTCTTCTGGATGGAAAAACTGGGCGCCACGGTGGTGCCGGTGACCTCCGGTTCGCGGACCTTGAAGGACGCCATCAACGAGACTTTCCGCGACTGGGTGGCCAATATGGACACCACCCACTACGTGATGGGCACGGTTTGCGGTCCCCACCCCTTTCCCGCCATGGTGGCCTGGTTCCAGCGGATTATCGGCCATGAGGCCCGGGAGCAGATTTTAGCGCGCCACGGCCGCCCGCCGGCCCGGGTTTACGCCTGTGTGGGAGGCGGCTCCAACGCCATGGGGATCTTCCAGGGTTTTCTCGATGATCCAACGGTGGAACTGATAGGGGTGGAAGCCGGCGGCCGGGGGCTGACCAGCGGCCAGCACGCCACCCGCCTGACCGGCACCGACGCCTCGCCGGGCGTGGCCCAGGGCTACAAGACCATGTTCCTGCAGGATGATGACGGCCAGATGAAGGATACCCATTCGGTGGCCGCCGGCCTGGACTATATCGGGGTCTCACCGATGCTCACCGACCTCTGGGAACAAAAGCGGGTGCGGTTCTGCGCCGCCACCGACGCCGAGGTTATGGAGGCGCTGCAGTTGACCATCAGCCGGGAAGGGATTATCCCGGCCCTGGAATCGGCCCACGCCTTTGTCCAGGCCCTGAAGGAGGCCGGGGAACTGGCCGGTGGGGAGGCGATTATCATCAACCAGTCCGGCCGGGGCGACAAGGATATCTTTACCATCGCCCACGCCTTTGACGACCCTTCCTGGAAGGAGTTTATCCGGGCCCAAGGGCGGGAGTACGACAAATGAGCCAGCTTAAACAACAGATTCAGGCCAAACTGGCCGGCGGCGAGCGACGGATTCTGCTGATGACCCACCTGGTACTGGGCTACCCCTCCTTGGCCGCCAACCGCGAGGTGATCGCCCAAATGGTGGCCGCCGGGGTCGATATCATCGAACTGCAGATCCCCTTTTCGGAACCGGTGGCCGACGGCCCGGTGATTTTACGGGCCAACCAGGAGGCCATCACCGCCGGGGTGCGGGTGGCCGACTGCCTGGACTTTGCCGCCGAGGTCAGCACCACCCACCAGATCCCCTTCCTCTTTATGACCTACTACAATATCCTTTTTAAGTATGGAGTCGGGGATTTTCTGGCCGCCAGCCGGCAAGCCGGGATCAGAGGGCTGATCATCCCCGATCTGCCGCCGGAGGAAGGCGGGGAGTACCTGGCGCAGTGTCGGCAACAGGAGCTGGCCCCGATCCAGATCTTCGCCCCCACCAGCAGCGAGGAGCGAATGGGTTACCTGGCCGGGCATGGCGAGGGGTTTATCTACTGCGTGGCCCGGCGCGGGGTGACCGGGGCGCAAACCAGCCTGGATGAGCAGTTTATCGACTATATCGGGCGCTGCCGTCGGGCCACCGATTTGCCGCTGGCGGTGGGTTTTGGCATTGGCAGCCGGGAAGATGTCGCCCGCCTGGAAGGCTTGGCCGAGATCGCGGTAATCGGCTCGGCCACCATCCGCCTGGTGGAAGAACAGGGGATCGAGGCCGTAGCCCCTTTTATCCGCTCCCTCCGACCGCCCACCTTAGCAGCCAACATGGTAAGTACCGCATCTTGCGGCGATCAGCCAAGCTTAAGTACACGGGTACAGGCGCTTGGCGCTTGCGAACCTGCGTGCTGAACGGTACCGTAAATGGGCGGTTGTCGCCTTGAGACGGTTGCCAACATGACCAGCGGCGACGGCACGGGGTTGACGGCTTAACCGGCGGGTTGGACGGACTCTCCGGAGGACAGGGTGGCGCCGGGGAAATCCTCGACGCGGGAGCCGGGGCTGACAACACAATTGCGGCCGATCACCGCGCCGGCCGGGATTTGGGCCTGCTTGCCGAGCAGGCTGATCCCGCTGTAAAGATGCTTGGGATTGTCGCGGTTGACCACCGTCTTGTCCTCACCCTGTCCCACCACCGCCTTTTCGCCCACCTGGACCCGTTTGTCGAGAATGGCCAGATCCACCGTGGCCCCGGCCGCCACCCGGCAGTCATGGAACAGGATGGAGTCGCGGACCACCGCCCCGGGCCCTACCCGTACGCCCGGTGAGAGCACCGAGTTGAGCACCGTCCCTTCGATAATGCAACCGGCCGGGATCAGGGATTGGCGGACCAGACTATCCCCCATGAAACGGGCCGGGCAACGGTCATAGGGCAACCCTTCGGTTTCGGGGTTGGGGCGGGTGCCCCAGGCGGCGGGATTAAGCGGGCTGTCGGCCGCCAGCAGATCCATATTGGCCTCCCAATAGGCCTGGATGGTGCCCACATCTCGCCAGTAGCCCCGGAAGGGGTAGGCGAAAACCCGGTCGGTGGCAATGGCCCGAGGGATCAAATCCATGCCGAAATCGAGGTCGTCGCGGTACTTTTCCAGGTAATTGAGCAGATAATCGGTGCTGAGCACATAGATTCCCATGGAGGCCAGGTCGGTGCGCGGCACCGCCGGTTTTTCCTCCCACTCGACAATCCGCCCCTCCTCGTCGGTAATCGCCGCCCCGAACTGGTGGATCTGCTCTCTGGGCACCACCATGGTGGCCACCGTCAGATCGGCCTCTTTGCGGCGATGACTGCTGACCAGATCATCGAGATCCATACTGTAGATATGATCACCGGAGAGGATCACCACCTCCGGCGCCGGATGCGCCCGGATAAAGTCGATATTCTGGCGTACCGCGTCGGCGGTGCCCTTGTACCAGTCGGAGTCCTGGGAGCCGGTACGGGGCGGCAGGATTTTGGCCCCCCGGGTGCGCCCGGCGAAATCCCAGGCCGTACCATCGCCGATATGGCGCATCAGCGACAGCGGCTTGTACTGGGTGAGCACCCCCACCTGGGGGAAACCGGCATTCATCACGTTGCTCAAGCTGAAATCGATGATCCGGTAGATACCGCCAAAGGGCACCGCCGGCTTGGCCCGGCTCTGGACCAGATTGTTCAGCCGACTGCCCACGCCGCCGGCCAGCAGTAATACCAAGGGATCTTCCAGTTTTAGGCTCATCGCAGCACCTCCCCGTCGGCAACCCGTTGACGGGTCATTTTTTCCGGTCCCAAAGCGGGATAAAGGGTACAGCCCGCGCCGATCACCATCCCCGCCGGGATCTGATTGTTCCAACCCAGCACCGTCACTGTGCCGCCGGAGTCGCCAGAGGCACCGCCGGCCCAATTTTCAGCACTACCTTCATGGCCAGCCCCGGCCGCCTCACCGTCCGCCGTCGGCGGAGCCGACACCCCGATTACCACCCCGTCGCCCACCGTGACGTTGACATCGCTGACCACCTTCTCCAGACGGCAGTCGCGCCCCACCACATTATCGAAAAAGAGCACCGAATCGCGAACCACCGCCCCGGGCTTGACCTGCACCCCGGGGAAGAGCACCGAGTTCTCCACCCGCCCTTCCACCTGGCAACCGTTGTAGACCAGGCTGTTGTGGACCACCGCTTCCTCGCCCACCTTCAACGGCGGGCAATCCCGGATATCACGCTGATCCAGGTTGGTGCGGGTTCCCCACTGCTCCAGCGGCAGCCGGGGCTGCTCACCCAGCAGATCCATGCTGGTCTGCCAGTACTCTTCGATGGTCCGGGTGTAGCCCCAGTAGCCTCGGAACTTGTAGCCATACACCTTGCGGTGGCTGGCCATGGCGCGGGGCAGGATATCACGACCGAACTCGAATGATTCATCCTCGCGGGCGTTGGCCGCCAGCAATTCATAGAGGACCCGGGGTTTGAAGCAATAGACCGTCATCGAGGCCCAGCGGGAACAGGGTTCCGCCGGCTTTTCCTGGTATTGCAAGACCCGGCCGCCGAGGCGGCCATCCTCGTCGTCGATTTCGGCCACCCCAAAGCGGTGGGCCAGGGCCTCGGGCACCTCGACACAGGCAAAGGTGCAGTCGGCCTCCTTCTGGCGGTGATAGGCGATAATTTCCCGGTAATCCATATGGTAGACATGATCACCGGAGAGGACCAGAATGGTCTCCGGGGCATGAAACTGGATAAAGTCGAGGTTCTGGCGCACCGCGTCGGCAGTGCCCCGGTACCAGCTGCTCTGCCCGAAACCCTGGTAGGGCGGCAGGACAAAGACCCCGCGATGGCGGCCGATCATATCCCAGGAAGCGCCGATACCGATATGATTGATCAACGAAAAGCTGCGGTACTGGCTCAAAACCGCCACCAGTTCCAGGCCGGACTGCATCAGGTTACTCAAGGCAAAATCGATCACCCGGGCAAAACCGCCAAAGGGCACCGCCGATTTGGGACGATGGGCGGTAAGCACGCTCAGTTCATCAACCCGGCCCCCGGCCAGGACCACGGCCATTACATCCGGCTTTGCTTTAGGCATCACTTTCCCTCCTGAACTGACACCCCGTCCGTGGTCACATATGTTTGGTGGTCAAGCGGATCAGGGTGTTGGTGTTGATGGCGGCGGCCTCTTTGTCCATATTTTTAAGCGGTACTTCGGCCCGGGCCGATTCCCGGTGACCGCCGGCCGAACCCTTCTGGCCAAAAGTCTTCTCCGCCAGCCGGCCGGCATCTTTTTTATAACCGTCACAACGAAAGATCACCACCAGTTTATCATGGTGGATGCCGGAAACAAAGACCCAGGAGGCCTCATGGACCTGTTTCAGGAAATCGGCGATCAACACCAGGATATCGGGGTTGGGCACCTTGCCGACATGGGCGTACATCCTGGCCTGACTAAGCTTCATTTCTTTGAGCGCGGTGCGGAAATAGTTGAGCTCCGAGCGCCTCAGCGACGATTGCTCGATCTTACGCACCAGGTTGAGGTTGGCCAGTTTGAAGAGATAGCGAAAGGAGATGGCGTCGGCCAGGGAGACCTTTTTCTCGAAATTCTGGGTATCGACCTTGATGGCGTAAAACAGGGCGGTGGCCAGGGGCACCGAGGGGCGGGCGCCGGCAGCCCGCAGGTATTCCACCATCATCGAGGCGGTGGCCCCGTAATCCTTGCGGATATCGACAAAGGGCGCCTCCCAGCCCTTGCTGGCCGGATGGTGGTCGATGACCACATCGAAGGTGAGATTCTCGAAAGAGGGCAGATGGGAAGGCTGGGAATCGAGTATCACCTTCTTGCTGAATTCGGCGGGCTTGATGGTATGCAGCCGCTCGGCCGGGATTTTAAGCAAATCCATCATCACCAGGTTGTTAAGCCGCCGGATCTCGTTGGGGTAGGCAATGGTGACGTTCTTGACCCGATGGCGCAGCAATCGCTTGAGCGCCAGGGCCGCGGCCAGGGCGTCGGGATCGGCGTTGATCACCACCAGCACCCGGTCTTCCTTGCCGAAAACGTTCCAAAGATCCTGTAGACGATCCTTGGCCGTGCGCTTGGAATTGGCTTTACGGTTAGGTTCCGGCCCGGGACGATAAACCCGGTTTTTTCTGGCATCGACTCCGTTGCTTTTCATTTCGGCTCTATACCATATCCTTGAGGGAAGCGGCAACCGCAGCCGGTGGTGAACCGAAGATACGGGCGGGGTTGATAACTTTTTGTTTTGTGATTCCCGCCAATTCTTGATAATAAACGGCCTTCACTACTCGCTTACCAGCGCTTTAAAGGAGTTGCCTAAATGAAGATAACCGTATTTGGCAGCGGCTACGTCGGTCTGGTGCAGTCGGCAGTCCTGGCCGAGGCCGGCCACCAAGTCTGCTGTATCGATATCGATGAAGAGCGGATCGCCCGCCTTACAGCAGGGAACATCCCCATCCACGAGCCGGGCCTGGCGCCGCTGGTGGCGGAAAACCTACGGGAGGAGCGGCTTTTTTTCAGCACCGACGCCGCCACCGCGGTGGCCCATGGCGAGTTCCAGTTCGTCGCCGTGGGCACCCCGCCCGACGAGGACGGCTCGGCGGATCTGCGCCATGTGCTGGCGGTGGCCGAGACCATCGCCGGCTATATGGAGCAGCCCCGGATCATCGTCAACAAGAGCACGGTGCCGGTGGGGACTGCCGAGCGGGTCCGGCAGCAGGTGGCGCGGGTATTGCGTGAGCGGGGAGCAGAGATCGCCTTTGAGGTGGTCTCCAACCCGGAATTCCTCAAGGAAGGGGCGGCGGTGGCCGACTGCACCAAGCCCGACCGGATTATCGTCGGTACCGATAATCCGGAGGTGGTCGATAAATTCCGCGAACTCTACGCCCCCTTCAACCGCAACCATGACCGGATGATCTTCATGGACCCCCGCAGCGCCGAGCTGACCAAGTACGCCGCCAACTGCATGCTGGCCACCAAGATCAGCTTCATGAACGAGATGGCCAACCTGGCCGAACGCCTGGGGGCCGATATCGAAGCGGTGCGGCAGGGGATCGGCTCCGACCGACGAATCGGCTTTCATTTTATCTACCCCGGCTGCGGGTACGGCGGCTCCTGTTTTCCCAAGGATGTTCAGGCCCTGATCCATACCGCCAAGGGCGACGGCTACGCCCCCGCCGTTCTACAGGCCGTGGAAGAGGTCAACCAACGCCAGAAAGAGTTATTGCACAAAAAGATCAGCCACCATTACCAGGCCGATTTGCAGGGTCGAACCTTCGCCCTGTGGGGCCTCAGCTTCAAGCCCAACACCGACGATATGCGTCAGGCCCCCTCCCGGGTGCTGATGGAAGCCCTGTGGCAGGCCGGCGCCCGAATCCAGGCCTACGACCCCGAGGCCATGGAAGAGTGCCAGCGGCTCTACGGCCACCGTGCCGAGCTGACCTTAACGGGCACCAAGGAGGCCGCCCTGCGCGGAGCCGACGCCCTGGTCATCGTCACCGAATGGCAGCCCTTCCGAGCCCCGGATTTCGAGCTGATCAAAAGCGAACTGGCCGAACCGGTGATTTTTGACGGCCGCAATCTCTTCGAACCATCCCGAATGCGGGACAAGGATTTTATTTACTATTCCATCGGCAGGTCGTAATAATGGCAACTAACGGGCAGCTATCGACATTGCCGGGATAGTTGACGCTAATGTTGTGTTTCCAAGGGACCGGTTTAAAAGCGGTACTGGTTCGGATTAAAATAATCTTCGGGGAGAGAACATAGCCCTAATTCTACTGATCCAACTATTTTTTAGATGTTTATTCTTGTTCACATTTTTAACCTCACGTAAAGACTGACAGATATTTTCTCGATCACCAGACAAACCGGCAGCCACCATGAAGTCAAAAAAATCTTCCTCATATCTTTCCACCCTGACCTGAGCCCAGTTGTTACGATTTTTTAAAAAGCAGGCGAATATTTCATCAACAGTTACGACAAACAAACGACAACTATGCTGCGCTGTTTCCAGATCCGGTTTTTTGGGATCATTAATATGCCGATGCAATAAAAGGCCCTTACTATTGATACCGTCATATGCCAACGCAACAGATATGAGGAAACAACTTTGTCGGTATCTCTGGTAAGGTAAACGTAGAAGGTATGGGCATCCTCATAACGCCTATCCAACCCACCCAAAAACCAGACCAAGCGGTTATCCACTTCAACGTGATTGTCCGGATAATCCAACCGGCCGGCAATCTCCCTGACTCTGGTTTCATGCCCCGCAGTCATTCCATCCAGATGCTTGCAGGCATAAGCGAATGTTTTAAGACGCGGTCCGCCCAGTTGTAAGTACAAAAACTCTCATCAATCTCTCAGCCTATCGTTAGGTATCAACAAAAAGTTGATTTTGCTATACATAAGTGTTAACTAGCAGCACCGTTAAGTCGAAGCGTCAACAACAACATCCTTGGCAAGTAATCATGCTCTTTTGCATATTTTCATATAATCGCGGCAATTTCCTTAAAAACTGCGTCCAGTCCATCGAATCATGTAGCCCTGATTCAAAAATCGCCGTATTTGATGACGACAGTGATGATACTGAAACCATCAGCGTTCTACGCGATTTAGGCGAAAAACATACTGTATTTACATCGACCGAACACTCCAGTCATCATCTTGGCGGACTTTACAACAACATGCAAAACGCCCTGGAATACTGCCAAGATGAGGAACTTGTCTGTTTTTTGCAGGATGACCGCGCAGATCGTCCGCTCCAGTTTCCTCAACCGAAATAGCTGGTATATATAAAATTTTTGACGACCATCCGCAGTTGGGATTTCTTCACCCATGCTTTATTAAAAGCATAAATCCGTTAAAGGGAAGCACTTACAGCTATGATGAATCAGCTGGCGTTTACTTCCTTGACTCGAATTCACACGGCGGTGGACGTTATTTTCAGCTCTATTGATAACAAAGCCAAAAAGACTCGCCCCGAGTTGGATGGCGATTTGCCCCTTCCGAACCAGCCAACAACCAGTTGGCAGCCCAGCGCTTCACCCCCATGGGCTATCTCTGGGCGCCATTTTGCCCATGTGGCCCGCAGAGAAGTCCCAGCGTATCGCGGTAAGAAAAAGACCATGGCACTTAAACTGGCAGAGAAAAACGTCGTTGTGGTTTCTACCCATTCAGACTAATGACCGACCAGGAAGCTAACAAACTTCAAACAAGAGAACCATCAATTTTACCGATTGCCGAAAATTTTCTCTCCTGCCTTGGAAATAAACCGAAAAAACCATGGACCTACAACCCGTTGGCGAAATCAAAAATTTTAAAACTATTAAACCAAATCGAAATCAGTCTTAGTAAGCGGTAGATTCATTTTAATGAAGAACCTTTTTTTACTCTTTTTTCGCATCGCGGCCAAAGGCTGGATACCAGCCCACTGGTTTGAACCGGATCTGCCACTAAAAGAACAACGCCTGGGACAAACCGGTCGCCTCCATATTGAAATTGTAAGCCACTGCTGGAACTATTCCCACTTCCTGATTTATCAACTCAGTTCACTGGTCATATTCCCACCCGAAAATATTGACGTCACCATGACGGTTTTTTATAGTTCAGACGACGTAAAAACGGTTAGAGTTTTGAATTTTTTTTCCAGACAGAACTCACCAAACGTAACTTGGAACTGGTGCCCTCTGACCAAACAGCATCTCTTTCGCAGGGGGGTTGGGCGTAACATGGCCGCACTTAAAACAAAAGCCGATTGGGTATGGTTCACTGATTGCGATTTGTTATTTCGGGAAAAGTGCTTGGATACCCTGGCAGATCAGCTGCAAGGCAGCCGGGAAGCATTGTTGTTCCCGCAAGAAGAGCGATGTACCGCTCTTCTCCCCGAGGACAACCCGATCCTGCAGGCGGGTTCGGCTGATCCCCAAGTGATCGATATTGACCCTCAATTCTTCACCAGTCATTACCCCGGCAAGGCTACTGGCCCCCTCCAGATTGCCCATGGTGATGTATGCCGTGCTGTAGGGTATTGCCGTGCAATCAAACTATACCAGACACCATCGGAAACATGGTGCAAAGCGCACGAAGACAGAGCCTTCCGCTGGCTGTTAAGAAGCCAAGGCAAACCGCTACCCGTTCCCGGGGTATACCGGGTGCGACATTTATCAAAAGGGAGATATAGCGGCGTCGGAATACACACTCGGCTGCGGATCATTCTGCGCAATATTCAGTCAAAAATTCGTGGCTATTAGGCAATTGCCATAAACTTGTAAACCCGACTTCTCATGACTCTCGCGCTTCTTGCCCGCCAAACCCGGAAGGGAACAAAGCAAAGGATACAAAATTGACAACCAGCACATACCAACAGGGCCTGGCAATAAAAGTTGAAAAAAGTATGCCAACACTTTTTCTGATCTGGCTTTATCTCAGCGTGCTGGTCCCACCAGGATCTGTATAAAATCTTCTTCCACGGCATCGTCATTCCCGTCAACCCTGATACTACTTATTTCTGGTCACACGCGCATAAACTGGCGGGATCCGTTACTGCTAACAGCCTTTATGCTGGCCGCATATTCATCAATCACAACTTTTATCGTTGGCGATGGTCCTTTGGCCGACCATATCCGAGCTTTTCGCTGGGGAATTGAAACATTTTTCTGTTTGCTGGCATATTATCTCTGGCTGCCCGCGGTTCTGACCAGACCATTCCGATGGGGAAAACATTTCTTTATGCTGCAGTTTTAGGCGCAATCGGCGGCTTTTATCTTTTTGCAACCGTGCTTGAAGGAGGACGCCTATCCGGCCTTGGAGCTCTTCACAACCCTATCCAAGCTTCATCAATCCTGCTAATATACCTGGCGATGGGTCATTACCTTGTTTTTGTTCACTCAACCAGTCCCGGAATTGCCGGCAAACAAATCGACCATCTACTACTGATATTGTCCACCGCAGCGGTTACAATCTTTGTACTTATGAGCCAAGCCGAGCTCCGATTATGGCAATGGTTGTGTTTCTTGTTTACCTAGGCTGCTGGTCGCTACTACATACAACCCACCCTCTTAAAACCGGGCTGGTGCTGTTGAGCATGACAGTTACTGTTATTGGCGTACTGGCAGCAGTCTACGGGCTTGATCATTATTATGACTTACTACTTTTACGAGGAACTTCTTACCGGTTGGAAATTTGGAAGGGATATATTATGTATCCACCCGATTCTTTGCTATTAGGTTTTGGCGCGGGGACTGCTCCAGAACAATTGGAAGCGGCGAGAGAATATCGGGTCCCTCGCGACTGACCAACTGGCCATGCCCACAATCTATGGCTTGGAACCTTCGCCAGAAACGGCATCATCGGTCTTGGATGCCTTATTGCCATCGCTGTGTTACTCGTAAAAAGAGTCTTTACAGCCCCCGAAACTTGCCAGGAACAAATTGGCCTGATGATGCTTCTATTGCTGGTATTTCTACTAACCCTGACCGGTTCTCAAACCCTTATATCTTCTATCAAAGCCATCTGGCTTTTTGGCTGGCTACCTTTGCTTACCGTCTGGTTTGCAAGTTGGACCACAAATTCTACGGACTAGTCAAATTTATACCTTTTTCGACAGACAATGTAATGTAAGTGTTTGACCATCGGAGAGCGATAAAATGATTCTTTGTCATCAGTACCGTTTTCTATTTCTTAAACACCGATTTTTCGCGGAGGCTTTAACCGACACAAAAATATAACGCTTCCGCCTTCTGTTATTTGAAAACCAGCTTCAGCCTTGCCCCCGGACATCCGGGGATGGTCATGGGTAATTTATCCCATGGCACCGCCCGGAGCACCGGGTTTCTGGGCACGTTCGGGGTAGGTGACCGTCACCTGCCCGTTATTCAGCCGCCACCGTTGCCCCGCCGCGGATGAAGTGGCGGTACAGCTTGGGTGCGTCGCACTCCTCAAAGCCCCGCAGTTTCTGGGCCAGCATCGAGTAAAGGGTGTCGGCGATCATGGTGGTGATCACGTCGAGCTGGACCTTGATCAGGATCGGCGAGGACAAGGCGTTGAGATGGAAAAATTTGACCGCTTCGGCGATCCCGTTCTCCACCCGCCAGCGGCGGGCATAGTTGCTGATCACCAGTTCCACCGGGGACTCCAGATCGTTGGTGATCAGGAAGGTCGGTTGTTCGTGGCCGTTATCGCGCATGACGATCTGGCGAATCGGGCCGTGGTAGCCCCGCAGGGTGATCAGGGAATCATGGACCAGGGGGTTGGCGTACTTGCGTTTGGCGTGGGGAATCTGTACCGTTTCCAGGGTTTGAGTGCTTCCGCCTGCTTGATCAGGTTTTTGCCCCGCCGGCGGAGGGTGATGAAATTGATCTCCATGATATCCAGCTCGGCCAGGTTCTCGTAGGTGGTGAACCTGGCATCGAAAACCAGGGTGGGGAAGGAACGGGGGTTGATCTCCTTCCAGAAGGCCAGGAAATCCAGGACCTGGCCGTCGGTCTCCTGCCGCTGGATATCGGCGGCGGTATAGACTATAAGCTTGGAGTCGGCGTCCTGGGCAAAGAGGGTAAGCGCCCCCTTCATCACCTTGTTGCGGGCGCCGGCCCAGTGTTTCTCCAGCACCGACTCGATCGCCGAAATGGGGCACGGTATGGAAATCGAGATTGATGACCTCTTTGCGGTACAACCCCAGGGCCGCAGCCTCTTCAACGAAGGCCCGCTGCAAGCCCTCGGTGTGACCGGCATCCAGGGAGTAGCCGTAGGTGGACAGAGCGGTGCTTTTGGGCAGGACGTTGAGGCCGGCGAACAGACCCAGGCCGGGATCGAAGGCATGGTCGCCGACATGGGAGAGCCGTTCGGTGCCCAGCAGCTTCAAGGCCAGCAGGGAGAGGAAATAGTTGACAGCGGTAAGCGACTTGGTTCCGGGCAGGGCGGCGACTATCCTGTCCAGGTTGAACTGGGCCAGCAAGGGAGCAAAAAGAAAAACCCCGGCCCCGGCGGACTCCCACTGACTGCCGCTGAGTTCGGCCAACTCGATACCTTCCGCCTTGGCCGGCACCTTGGTGTTCTTGGCGGTCAGCCCGATCTTGAGGCGGGTGCGCCGGGGCAGTTTGGGGAACCCTTCCTCGGCCAGTACCCGCTCGACGGTGCGGATGGAAACTTCAACCCCGTCTTCGCTGAGGAGTTGAGCAATTTCTCCGGCCGAGAGCTGCTGTTTGCGCCAGGCAGTGATTTTACCCCGGGCTTCGGCGGAGATCTGCCGCGTTGCGCCGGTCTTCGGGCGCCGGTTCCGCCAGATCAATTTTCCCGTGTCGGAACTGGTGGGCCAACAGACGCATGTAGGCGGGAGAATAATTAAATTGCCGGGCGACCACCCCCGGCGGCTGGCGCTCGACAATGATGGCCCGCAGGGCTTCGTATCGCCGCTGCCACTGGGAGCCGGATGGAGGAAGAAAGAGGCATCGCGCATGTTGCCGTTATAAATTGAGGCGATTAAAAAGTCAACAACTAAAAACATAAAACACGACATGGCAAAAAAGCGATGGGTGCGATGGCCTGGAGTCCTTAGGGTTATTACCAGTAAAATCAATAAGATAAACCAGGCACCGGCCCGTGAAACAACAGGTGAAGATCCCAGCGGGTTTGGTTTTAACTGGCAATATTTTAAATTCAAAACGTCATTAAACATAACAGGCCGGAACATAATGTTGGCAACGGCAGGCTCAAAAAAAGACCACCGGAAGCGGGGTTATGGTATATTTGACTATCAGGTCAGACATTGTTTGACAACATCAAAAGCGTTGCGCGAAGATCGGTGTTAAAACGAACAAAACGGCCGGAACCTCAATCGAGATTGCACTTTCACGCTTTTGTGGTAACGGAGACAGACGGTGACTGAAACTTTCCCCGGGAAGATGAGGAGATGAAGACGTCCACGGGCTGGGCGTGCTTCGCGGCACTATCATTCTCCAGTTGGAGCCGTTATCACCTGCTCGATCGCGTATCGCCGCCTGGTGCATAGCGAGTATAGGCGTAAATTTCTACAATCACATCCCTGGTAAGCGCTCAGCGAACCCCAGTCACCGTGCAACCACGAGGCTGCGGTCAATGTACTGGGGCAGCAACGCCTTGAGCTGTTCCGGGGTATTGGCCGCCGGCAGCCGTTCGAACAAGGCGCGCAGATACCAGTAAGGCTCCAGACCGTTGGCTTTGGCCGTTTCGATAATGCTGTAAATTGCGGCACTGGCTCGGGCGCCTTGCGGGGTGCCGGAGAAGAGCCAGTTTTTCCGACCCACGACAAAGGGGCGAATGGCGTTTTCTGCCAAATTGTTATCCGGTCGCAGGAGGCCATGTTCGACGTAACGCTGCAATCTCTTCCATTGGCCCAGGGTATAGGCAATGGCCTTGCCCAGCAGGCTCTTCGGTGGGACTTCCCGCTGGCGGGCCAGCAGCCATTGTCGAAAATCGGCCAGCAAGGGTACCGCCTGCTCCTGGCGCTGCCGGTAAATCGCCTCCGGAGCAAGCTCGGCCTCCCGCATGGTCGCCTCGATTTTGTACAATTGGCCGATCCAGTCCAGGGCCTCGCCGGCAATGCCATCCCGCTTGGCGGACTTTCCGGCCGCCTTGAGGACATCGTTAAACTTGCGCCGGGCATGGGCCCAGCAACCGACATGAAGCACGCCCGGCTGATGATCGAGGAAATCATAGCCAATATAGCCGTCGGTCTGCACACAGCCCCGGTAACCACGGAGGAACAGAGCGGCGGGATCTCCACTGCGGGTGGGCTGATACTGGAAGATCAGGACCGGACAATCGGGCGCACCACCGCGAAAGACCCACATATAGGACTTGGCTTTAGCGGCCCGGCCGGCTTCGGCCAGCACCTGGACGGTGGTCTCATCGACATTGACCACCGGCCCGGAACGAATTTCCTCCTGCATCAGGCTGAGCAGCGGTCCGCAGCGTTCGGCCACCTGCATGGCCCAACCGCACATGGTACCCCGGCCGATCTCCACTCCCAGCCGGGCGAACTGCCCTTCCTGGCGATAGAAAGGCAGGGCATCGGCAAACTTGGCGGTCAATACCTGGGCCAGCAGGCCGGGGCTGGCAATGCTCTTGGCGATCATCTGTTCCGGAGCCGGGGCGATGACCACGGTCGGCCCTTCGTCTTCCACCCCTTCGCACTGCCGACAGGCGTACTTGGGGCGGATATGGCGGATTACCTGCATTTTGGCCGGGATCACATCCAATTGCTCGGAGACCTCCTCGCCGATCCGGCTCTTTTCACAACCGCAAGCGCAGGTTTTGGCCTCGGCGTCAACGTCATGGAGCACCTCCATCCGGGGCAGATCGTCCGGCAGTGGCTTACGCCCCTTCCGGCGGCGGCTGTGGGGTGCCACCTGAACTTCGGGCTCGTACGCCTCCGCGGTCTGCTCGCCGGCCGCCGGCTGCTCATCAAAAAGCGGCAGTTGCGGGGTCGAAATATCCGCGACTTTCTCGCTTTTACGTCCGAACAGCTGGGCCCGCAGCAGCTTGATCTGTTCCAACAGGAGTTCGCGCTCCTGTTCATGGGCGGCGGTCAGCTGCTGGATATAGACCCGGATATTTTCGGGTATGTCGGTGGGTGGCGAAAGCATGCCGCCATAGTAATCCATCTGCCTGAAATGTCAAGAAAATACTTGCCTGAATCGTTAAAAAATCCGGCTGTATGCCAGCTTTTTATGGGCCCGTTGCTGCTCCAATTCAAGGCCGTCAAGCAACCAGCTCAATTCCCGGCGACCGATGGTCAAAACCTCCTGCCGGCTGCGGGGCCATCGGAATCGTTCCCTTTCCAGGCGCTTCTGCCACAGACAAAAGCCGTTGCGATCCCAGTACAGGATCTTGACCATGGTCCGGCGGCGATTACTGAAGGCGAAAAGCTGGCCGCTGAGCGGGTTCAAACCCAGCTGTTCGGAGACCAGCAGCGCCAGGCCGTCGATACTCTTGCGCATATCGGTGTTGCCCAGGGCCAGGTAAACCTGGATAGTGAAATCAGCGGGGATCATTGGCCGGCCTCCAGGGTGGTGATCACCCGCCCCAGGGTGGCGGCATCAAACCCCTGGTTGATTTCCAGCTGCAGACCCCGGGGCAGCAACAACCGCAGGCCGGAAAAAGCACCGACCTCGGTGGCTGGTTGGGCTACGGTCGGCACCTGTACCAGCAGCGGCTGCTCGCTTGCCGGCTGGTCTCTAAACTTGCGCCGCCACCAGCCGAAGGCGTGCCGGCTCAGGTCGTACTCCCGACAATACGCGGTCTGGGTCAGGCCACTGTGTTGCCAGGCCGCCACATGGGCGGCCCAGAAACGACGCTTGGTCCTCTTGTCCATGATCTCCTCCTCGGATACAGTGCAGCCGAGGATGTCCCGGCCGCCAATCGGGGGAGATATTGCCATGGTGGGAGAGGCAAAAAAAGAAGTGGTTCATTGAGCGCTTACCATCCCTGCACGCAAACTGCGTAATCGTCTTCCGGCACAAGTCTGGACGGATTATTGCCAGTTCTGCGTAGAACGTAATCCTTGGGACCGGGTGATTTCACAATATTTCTGGCGTTATCGGAATGTCCCAGAGGACAGGCGGCCATCCATTGACGTGTTTCTCAAGTCTAGGCATGTACGCTCACTCAAGCGCAAGGGGTTCTGTCTATACACGATCAATGGTGAACTACAGGTGAACCGTATCTGCCGTTATGAACGCCTTGCTAGTGATCTGCCTCGCCGCTCACCAAAATTAACCCCGGTTCTGCTCAAAAAACTGACCCCTTTAAATTTATGAGCTTTGAGGTAATATTGCCACCGGCGGGTACATGTAGGGTCGGTGCCGTCAAGGCCAAACCGGCTTGCGCCGGTGCCCTCCGCTGCGCTCCGGGCAGCCTTGACGCCCTCGACCCTACATGCTGGACCTGTGGGTGCCGAAGGCGACGGAGCGCCGCTTTTACCTCGGGCTCCAGAGCTTTTTTTTGGTTTTTTTGTGGTCTTGACGGGGTCCAATCTCCATTATGGCGTGCGCCATGTCAGGGGTCTGCTTTTTTGAGCATAAAGGGGTCTTTTTTGATGAGCATTGAGGGTGATCGGAATCAGGTGCGTCAACACCTTGCAATCCCCGAACCGATCGAGCTCTCCCAAGCCAAGTCCACATACCGCAATGATCGACGCCACTACCGGGAAGTCCCACACCGGCCCAGCGTGACCATATCGGGGATCTGTTCCGGGATGAGTTGAGCTCATGGGTTATGAATTTTAGACACCAGCGTCGCGGATCCTGATGGCGCTAGTATCTTTCCTTTTTTCCACTATAAAACGGACATGATATGCGGTCGAATACTAGGCAATATTATCAACAGGACGCTCCAAAGTTTGGCAAGCTTGCCAAGTGGCATAACCAGATACCTGATCGGTTTATGCCACAACGAATCATCACCTGCTGTTAGTCGTTTTTTGGCACCCCTGATGAGAAAGTATGTTGTAAAATTATCACGCCTGCCTTTTGATTTCAACCATCGGTGGCATCAATCTTCGCTGCGCTTTTTATGATAACTATTCAGAAAAAAAATTTGTATTTACTCCATGGCGCTATGATGCAGATGAACGTCAACTGATAAGAGAAGAGTTACCAGTTGACGGCGTTTTTGTTGATATCGGAGCAAATATAGGTATTTATACGCTCACAGCAAGTAAAACTATGGGTAGAGGAGGACGCTGTATCGCCTTCGTAGCTCAATCCACAAACCATGGAAAGGCTGACATTTAATCTGCAGGCAAATACTGCTCTGTTGTCGTTGGAGTGCGATGTTGCGCTACTAAACATTGGCGTGGCCAACAAGGATTCCAGTTTCATCCTGGAAGTTGATCATAGCAATCTCGGAGAGAGCAGCATCAAAAAAAATAATCGTTCTATGAAATATATAGAATCACCCAAGGAGCGCATCAATATACATTGTCGCCCATTGCTTGACGTTTTACTGGAACACAAAAATAAATAAAATTGACATTCTTAAAGTAGACATAGAAGGTGCAGAAGACTTGGCCTTGGCGCCTTTTCTTGAAGATGCTCCCAGAACCTGTTTGCCAACAACTCTTATTGTAGAGACACTTCGAAATCATTGTGGAAACGTGATTTATATTCATTGATTAAGGGATAGCGGATATGAGATCAGATTTAAAAACAAAATGAATTCTGTCTTTTCTTTAACAAAAAATCTTTAATTGCTTATGCTCAATATCTATTTGGCGATCAGTATCTTATTTGTAGTTTTTCATGCAAAAATTTAGGCAATTGGTGTTTGACTATAGCACGATACCATCTTTCCTCATAACAACTGATAATAACCTACTTTTTTCAGTATAAATCCCTGCCTTATCGAAATCCACCATATACACCATCCCATCTCATCAACCAGAACATTCCCGGATGGAGATCTACGTGAAGTATTCCATGGCAGATCAACTTGTTGAATTGAGACGCCACTTCCGGCAATACCGCTTCCGCCCGTCCGGGTTCTTTGCGTGAAATATCCGCTATCGTTTGCACCCCAGGAATCTGCTTTGTTACCAGCCACGCATGATAAAAAATGAGTCCCTTTGTCCGCGAAGCAAAGGCAATCGGCTGCGGAGCATTAACCCCGATATTTCTTACCTGGGTCAAAATGTTAAATTCGTGACAACAGCGAATCCTGCCGATTTTCAGATAGGTACGCCGATTACCGTGCCGGAGTATCCCTCCCCGATAATAATGTTTGATAACAACTTTGCCATAACCCTCGATTTCTACGACATGGGGACACATACGGCCGGAAAGCAACGTCTGTGCCGCTTCAGGTAGTATTTGGAATTTGTCCACCAGAACTTGTTTCTGGCTTTTCGAAGCCCCATGGATCCTATTTCAAAGGATAAATAATTTTCGATGGTGGCCATGGTGTTTCCGCTTATGGGCAAGTACTTCAAAGTTTTTCCGTCGGTAATTGCGATATGCCGTGTTCGGTGCAGTTTATCCTGTTGTGCACATTAAAAATTCGCAACTTCTTGTTTGAAGCTACCATTTCCGGATCTTTATACCCCCTTTCATGGTCCAAATGGAGCACAATAGCATTATAACGTACATGCTTGGGGCGAATACCGTAATTGACCAACCGTACTCCAAGCTCCCGATCCAAACCGCCCCAAGCCATACGTTCATCAAAACCGTTAACCGCAAAGATATCCTTGCGCCAGACAGAAGCGTTGGCACCTTTTAATGTACATTTGGTGATAGTCAGGTTATTGAAAATTCTTGCCTGTCCATGAGTTGTGATCAATTTAGCGTTTTTGAGGCTTCTTTTTAAGCCGTTGACCTTTAGCCACTTAAGGTCAAAACAGCGGCCGGTTAAGATATCCTCTTTTGAGATAGCCTTGCTAATCGGCATCGGTAGTTTTTGATAACCACCGGAAAGGAAGCGGCCCGGTTCAGCTTCGGCGGCATGAACCGCCAGAAAATCGTTGCGGGGGATACAATCACCGTCCGAAAATACCACATATTCGGCCGCCGCCGCCAGAATGGCTTTATTTAAGATACGGCATTTTCTAAATCCTTTATCTTGCTGCCAGACATGCTTAATATCCATTCTAGTCTCATCACGCATTCGCTCAATAAGCTCCCTGGTTTCAGCTGAAGACCCATCATCGCCGATAATCAGTTCAAAGTCTTTATGGAGCTGCACACTGTACCCCCACAAAACCTTCTCAAGCCATGCCGGTGCATTATAAGTAGTTATGATAACCGAGATCCTCAGTGATCCACTGCTTCCTCTCTAAGAGTTTTCGTCCACAATGGGCAGATCTTCCGAATAGGAAAACAGCTCGAAGTCGTCCCGAAACAACACACGAACAAGTTCGATGGTTTCAGCATCATAATAATTGTTCAGCTTCTTGCTTGCCCCCGTTGCATTGTTCAAAACCGACTTGTTGGGCGCTTCCGCTGGCCTCTTTTTGATTTTTTCTTCTATAAATAAAAGATCACTTTCTATGCTTTCAACCTTACCGATAAAATCAAACTGCTACAACCGGCAAAAGTAACAATGCACTTTGGGGAGCCCAGTGGGCATTGGCATAGAGTTTCCCGTTTTTCAAAGAATACAAAAAATCCCGAAAGGAACCCTCTTTGTTGTTGCGCCTAGCGCGTCTTTCAACTTTGTCAAGATAGGCTGACAAGGTTCGACTATAAGGGTTCCGTACAACCGTAAATGTAAAAAGTGAAGAAAACTTTGCTACTTCTTTGACATGCAGTGCTGAGGGGGTTCTGAACATATTTTTAGCGGTTTTGGAAGCAATATCCCGGCCAAATCTGACTGCGCGCCAAATTGGTTACTACCGTAGAATTGGCTGCTTTAGGTATGCGATTGTAGAAAAAGCCCAATTCCATGTCAACGCAGCCACGATCATCGGCGCTGTTGTATTGAAATTCTGCCTTGAAAGGGATGCTGCCTATAAAATGGGGTAAAGGGTATGGTAAACCGGTTTTTGAGAATTTTTTGCAAAGTCTTGTTCATAATCGATTCTCGCATTACTCTACTGCCGCCGTCGCAGCTCCCGATAGACTCCTTGTTGGTCCAGCAAAGCCTGATGATCCCCCTCCTCGACAACCCGGCCATCCTGCATCACGATAATCCGGTCGGCGTTCTTGATGGTCGACAGGCGGTGGGCGATCACCAGGGTGGTGCGGTTGTGCATCAGGTTCTCCAGGGCCCGCTGCACTTCCCGCTCCGATTCGGTATCCAGGGCCGAGGTGGCCTCGTCGAGGATCAGGATCGGGGCGTTTTTCAGCAGCGCCCGGGCGATCGCCAACCGCTGGCGCTGACCACCGGAAAGGCGGGCGCCGCCCTCGCCGATCATGGTGGCAAAGCCCTGGGGCAGTTGCCGAATAAAATCGTAAGCGTGGGCCGCTTTGGCGGCGGCGTAAACCTCATCGTCGGTGCGCTGCAGATCGCCATAGGCGATATTGTTACGGACAGTGTCGTTGAACAGCACCGTCTGCTGCTCGACAATGGCGACCTGGGCCCGCAGGGAGGCGACGGTGACCTCCCGCAAATCATGGCCGTCGATCAGAATCCGCCCGGCACTGACCTCGAAAAAACGAGGGATCAGATTGACCAAAGTGCTCTTGCCGCCACCGCTGGGCCCGACAATGGCCAGCACCTGACCGGCCGGCACCCGCAGATTGAGATCGCGCAGCACCGGGGTCTGACCATCATAACTGAACGAGACCTCCTCAAAGGCAATATCCCGCTTAAAAGGTGACAGCTCCACCGCCCCCGGCCGGTCTTCAATGTCCGGCTGGATATCGAGCAAATCAAACACCCGCACCGCCGCCGCCGCCCCTTGCATGATCACACTGCTCAAGCCACTGATCTTCTTGACCGGCTCGTAAACCATAAAAAGGGCGGTCAAAAAAGACATAAAGGTTCCGGGGGTGGAGTCGCCGGCCAGGACCTGATAACCGCCATACCAGATAATCCCGGCAAAGGCGAGACCACCGATCAACTCCATCACCGGATGCTGGAGGCTGCGGATCTGCACCTCCTTGACGATAATCTTGTACAAACGGTCAATCAGCTTGGCAAAACGGCTGTTTTCATATTCTTCCATGCCAAAGGCCTTGACCACCCGATGACCGCCGATGGTCTCATGCAGGGCCCCGGACACCAGCGCCACGGTCTGCTGGTTGCTGGTACTGTTACGCCGGAATTGTTTACCGAAATGCACGATGGGCACCGCGGCCGCCGGCAGCAGGATAAAAGTCACCAGGGCCATCCGCCAATCCAGGTAGAAGACCACCCCCAGCAGGACCACCACCTGGATCATATCCTTCAATACCCCCACCAGGGCCCGGGATACCGCCCCCTGGATCAGGGTAACATCGGAGATCACCCGGGAGATCAACTCGCCGGTAGCGGTTTTATGGAAGAAGGCCACCGGTAGGGCGTGGATATGACGGAAGATTTCCTTGCGCAGATCCCGCACCACGCTCTGGCCGGTGGTGTCCAGCAGGTAACGGTAGGAGTAGTAGAAAACGCCCTTGAGCAGGAAAACCAGGATCAAGACCAGGGGCAGGAAATTGAGCATCAAGCGGTTTTTTTCAATAAAAATCTCATCCAACAAGGGCTTGACCATATAGGCCTGGGCCCCGCTGAAGCCGGCCACCAGCACCATACTGATCATGGCCAGCGACAAGCGCTTGCGATAGGGTTTGAGATATTGTCGGTAAATACGTTGTAAAAGTTGCTGATTAGTCATCGTTTACCGTCGGCGCGGGGTTGGAGTTGTCATGATCACTGGCTTCACGACCCGGCAGTTGATAAGGCACCGACGGAAACAGGCTCCGGTCGGTGTGGGGAATAAAGCGGGAGCCGGAGAAGCGGATCATAAAGTCGTGGTTCACATTAAGCTCGATATAAGTAATTTTACGGGCCACCTCGCCGATCCGCCGGCGCACCGCCGCCTCCCGGAGATAACGCTGGGCGCCGGCCAGGGAGCTGTTGCCCAGGGGCTGGTAAACGGCCAGCGGCAGATCGGGGATCATGCCGATGGTCACCGCCTGCTGCGGGTCGATATGGCGACCGAAGGCCCCGGCCACGTGGATGCGCCCCAGCTCCGTAAAGGGCAGCCCCACCTGTTCCATCAGGGTGCCCAGAATGGCGTACATCGCCGCTTTGGAACGCATCAGGGCGTCGATATCCAGCTGGCTGACCACCACCGGTTCGCCGTCGGCCGCCTCACCGGCCGGCACCACCACCACGGCGGGGCCGTCGGGGGTCTGCCATAAATTATGGCCCAACCGTTCGGCTTGCAGCTTACCACGAATATCCACCATCCCGGTTTTGAACAATTCGGCCAGCAGGTCGATCATGCCGGAGCCGCAGATGCCTTTGGCCGGCGGCACGCTCCCATCGGCGGCGGCGATGATCTGACAAGCAATCTCCCCGGTATCGGCAGCGATCTTGACTCGTTCGACCACCCCCGGCCCGGCCCGCAGGCCCATCTTCGCCACCCCGCCCTCCAGGGCCGGACCAGCGGCCCCGGCGCAGGCCACCAGCCAGTCGCGGCAGCCCACCACCACCTCGGCGTTGGTGCCGACATCGATCAGCATGGTGGGCTCGGCGGCCAGATCGAGATCGCAGGCGACGATCCCGGCCAGCAGATCACCGCCGAAATAGGCCCCCACCCCCGGCAGCACCCGCACCGGAGCGGCGGGGTGGATAGCCAGCCCCAACTCCGCCGCCGCCACCGGCGGCGGGTCGTTGACCTGGGGGATATAGGGCTCCCGGCACAGATGGTAGGGATCAAACCCCAGCAGAAAATGGCCCATGGCGGTATTACCAGCCACCGCCAGGGCCCGGATCGTCGCCGGTTGGCAAGCGGCCGCCGCCGCCAGTTGCGCCGCCAGGGCGTTGATATCGGCCAACACCGCTTGCTGCAGACGTTGTAACCCCGATTCAACGGTGGCGAAATGGATCCGGCTTAAAATATCCTCCCCAAACTCAAGTTGGCTGTTTTTACGGGTGGCTCGGGCCAATTCCCGGCCGCTCACCAAATCCAGCAATACCGCTTCCAGGTGGGTGGTCCCCAGATCAAGGGCCATCACCGGCAAACAGGCGGGCATGGCCGGCAGCAGGTCCACCAGCTCCAGCCGCCCCGGCTCCTCGTTGAGCACCGCCACTCCGGCAAAACCGTTCTCCCGGAAGGCGGCCGCCACCGCCGCCGCCCGCCGCCAGGGGACCACCAGCGAGGCCGCTGCCGCCCCTAAATCCCGCTCCACGGCCCGCTGCAATCTTTCCCAATCACCGGTATTGTCATTAAGGCTGGGCGGGGTTGCCCGCACCGGCAGCAATCTGACCAAGCCGCCGGAATCGTCACGCTCCTGCTCTGCCATTATTTCCCTCACCTTTCCTATACCGGGTAATCGTTCACCAGGGCCAATAACCGTGGACTTAACGGGGCGCGACACCAGTTGCGGCTTGCATCCCGGCCCGGCGGATGCTAAATGTAAGCTTCTGCAAAACGGGCCACTTTACAACAACTGCCGCGCTCTTGCATGGTAAATAGTCGTAACCGTTGTAAACGTTCAGCAGTGCCGCAGAACGCGGGGCGGCTGAAGGCGGACTAAATATCCTTAAAAACCAGTAACCGGACATTTGCATGCTTAATATCATCGCCATTCTGACCGGCGGCGCCCTCGGCGCCTTGCTGCGTCATTTTGTCTTTCTGCTGGTTCAGCGCCCCGCCGTCCCGGGCTTTCCCTACGGCACACTGGCCGCCAACCTGCTGGGTTGCCTGGCCATCGGCTTTCTCTGGTATTTACTGGCGGACAGCCGGCTTCTCCAGGCATGGCGACTCTTTCTTTTCACCGGCATGCTGGGCGGTTTCACCACTTTCTCCACCTTTGCCCGGGAAACCGTGGCACTGATCGAAGTCGGGGAGTGGAAAATCGCCCTGGCCTACGTCGGGATCAGCAACACCCTGGGCATAGGTCTGGTCTTCACCGGCATGTTACTGGCCCGCCGCCTGCCTTGACGACCATGAAAAGAATCCCGCTGCTACTCTACACCTACCTGCTCACCGAGATGCTGGCGCCTTTTTTCGCCGCCCTGCTGGTGATCAACGCCGTGCTTTTTCTGGGCCGCCTGGTGCCGATGCTCGATGAGATCTTCAGCCTCGGGGTCGGAATGGGCGATTTTCTGCGGGTGGTGGCCTATATCACCCCCTCGATGCTGCTTTTTTCGCTTCCCATGGCGGCGATGATGGCGGTGATCATCGCTTTTACCCGGCTGGCCGGCGATCTGGAAATCATGGCCTTCAAGGCCTCGGGTATCAGTCTGCCACGGATGTTGCCGCCGGTGGTCTTCTTTGGGCTGCTCACCGGCCTGCTGACCCTGCTCACCGCCACCGTCCTGATCCCCCGGGGAGTCACGGCCATGGATCAATTACTGCTGCATATGGCCAAAGAGCGAATCGAAGAGGGTGTACAGGCCAAAACCTTCAGCGAGGGGCTGGGCGAGGTGGTACTTTACGTCGATGAAGTAACCACGGACAACCGTTCCTGGCGCGGTGTCTACCTCTCCGATCTGCGCGATCAAAAAAATCCCCTGACCATCAGCGCCCAAGGCGGCAACCTGCGGGCCGACCCGGCCGGCTCCCGGGTGGTGCTCAACCTGACCGACGGCAGCCTGCATCGCACCACCGGGGACAAATCCCAGACCATCTTTTTTCAACGCTACCAATTGGAGCTGCCTCTGCCCTCTCCCACCATGGGGTCTCCCGACCGCAGCGGCATGACCCAGGCCCAACTGCGGCAAAAAATCGCCGAGCTGGAGCCGGAAGACCACCAACGGTACCGCTATATCAGCGAATACCACCAGCGGCTGGCCCTGCCGGTGGGCTGTTTCCTGCTGGCCATGCTGGGGCTCAGCTTGAGCCAGCTGGGCCAGAGCAGCCGGCTGGCGCTGGGAGTGCCGCTGGGCCTGGCCTCCTTCGTGGCTTATTATGTACTGCTGACCGCCGCCAAGGCCCTGGCCGAACAAGGGCAACTGCCCATGGTCCTGGCCATCTGGCTGCCCAACCTGCTCTTTCTACTGCTGGGCGGCTACCTGTTGTGGCGCAGCGCCCTGGAGCTGGGCAACCCCTGGCTGGAACGGCTGCTCCTGCTGGGCCAGCAAGCCGGTCGCCGCTGGCGTCAACGGTTTGCCCATAAAACCGGCGATGATAACGGGGCGGCTTGATGAAACTGCTGGACCGTTATCTGATCATCTGTTTTTGCCGCCACCTGCTCACGGTATTGGGCGGGCTGCTGGCCATTTACCTGCTGGTCGATTTTTTTGAACGGGTGGACAAATTCCTCGAGGCCGGCCTGGGCACCGGCGGCGCGGTCTACTATCTGCTGCTCAAGATCCCGCTGATCATCGAACAATTGCTGCCGGTGGCCCTGCTGCTGGCCGGCATTGTCACCCTGGGGTTGCTCAACCGCCACCATGAGTTGATGGCCCTGCAAGCGGCGGGGTTGAGTATGCGGCGGCTGCTCTACCCGCTGCTGGCGGCCGCCCTGGCCTGTACCCTGCTGGGGCTGGCTTCCGGCCAATGGCTGCTGCCACCCACCATGAGCGAATTAAACCGCCTCTGGTACGAAGAGGTACGGCAGCAGGAAAACCGGGGAATCCAGCGCCAGGGCCGCACTTACTACCGGGGCCGGGAGGGGATTTATTCCTTTGTCCCGGCCGGTGACGATGACCACCGGCTGCGCCAGTTCTCCTACCTGGTCTGGGACCAGGATTACCGGCTAAAGCGACTGATCTTCGCCGACCGGGCCAGTTGGGAGGGCGACCACTGGACTCTGGAAAATGGTCAGTACAAGGAGAAAACCGCCGGCGCCGATGACTTCCGGGTAACCTCTTTTGCCCAGCGCCAAATCGAACTGCCCGAAACACCAGAGGATTTCTTTCTGCCCCCCTACGCCGTCAGTGAACGTTCCCTGAGCGCCCTATGGCACCAGGCCACCGCCACCGCCGATACCCCGCAACGACGCGAGAGCCGCCTCACCCTGCTGCACAAAATCTCCTACCTTTTCCTGGGCCTGCCACTGCTGCTCAGCGGCATCCCCCTGCTGCTGGCCATGAGCCGGGGACGGGGCAGTGACCTGGCCCTGGCGATCCCGGCCGCTTCATTCATGGCCTTTGTCACCTGGGGGTTGTGGAGTTTCGGACAAACCCTGGCGGCCGCCGGCCAACTCTCTCCCTGGCTGGCCGCCTGGTCACTCCATTTACTGGCCGCCGGCGGTGGCTGGTATTTTATCAGCCGCAATGATTAAATTGGTAACCGTTCAGCAGCACTGCTGAACGGTTACTTGAATTGAGCTTATCATGAACGATAATTTAGCACCACCAGACTGGCAGCAACTGAGCAACGTCGGGATCGTCGGCCTGCCGCCCCGCGAGCTCATCGGCCGCTTGAACCGCGCCGGAACCGTTATCCACGACCTGGACGCCCTGCTGGTCGCCGCCGATTACGGTCCGGTGACCACCCTGCTGCCCCAGGTCTACTGCGGCATCCTGCGCACCGTGGCCTTAAACGCCCTGAGCCTGGGCGACCGGCTGGACGCCATCTTTATCGACACCGGCCCCGGCAAGTGCGACGGCGCCCGATATACCGCGGCCATTCTGCGCCGCGCCTTGGCGGTGCCGATTTACGACTGCCGGAATCTGGACCGGCAAGCGGCGGGCACCCCGCTGTGCCGCAGCGCCCTGCCCCTGGTAGAGAAGCTGGAAAAAATTACCGCCGGGGTCAAAACCGCCACTCCGCCCACCCCAGCGCCGCCATCCTGCCGACCGGCGGCCGGTTTCTGGGGAGTGCCGCCCCGGGATTTCAGTATCCTGGAGGCCTTTCCGGCGGCCACCCATGTCTATGGCTGGAGCCGCTGCCTGGAGAACAAGACCCCGGCCGACGACGAGTTGGAGATGTACTGTCGGCCGGAAATCCCCACCGTCTTCTTCGCCCAGTCTTTCTGCCCCAAGACCGCCCTGGCCCGCTTGCTGGCCGCCCACCACCCGCGGGCCCTCTACCTGGATACCGATTTTTACGGCGGCAACAGCGCCAAGGCCAAAATCCAGGCCTTTCTGGAACTGGCCGGCGCCACCACTTTAAGCAACCAGGAGGAAGAGTCATGCTGATCGGCGATTTCGGCACCTCCTACAGCAAAATCCTTGATCTGGACCAGCCGGCAACCGCCCCCCGGGTGCTACCCACCCGGCAACTGCCGCCGGATACCAGGGTCGAGTTGGCCACCGGCCATAACGCCCGCCGCTTCGGCCGGCGGCAGGTCAACGAACTGGTGGCCCTGGCCCGGGGCGGCGAGGCCCTGATCGAGCGGCCCGACTTTCTATTGCTGGATTGCGGCAGCCGCGATATTAAGTATATTCGCTATGCCGACCACGCCCTGGCCGATATGGGCTGGAACGCCGAATGCGGCGCCTCCATGGGGTTTACCATCGAACTGCTGGAGCGCTATTATCAGCTCGACCCCCGAGAGATGCCCCTGCCGAGGCAAAGTTTTACGGTAACCTGCGGGGTACTGGGCTTGAGCGACATCTTCGACGCGGTAATCAACGGCATCCCCGAAGAGGAAGCGGTGGCCCGGCTGATCCGGGGTATCGCCTTGAACGCCCACCGTTTCGCCGGCGGCCCCCAACACCTTTACCTCTCCGGTGGGCTGTGCGAAAATCCGGTATTCGTCAACAGCCTGCCCTGTCAGGTGGAAGTATTGGGCCGCTTCGTGTTGCTGGAGGGCCTGCGCCGCCAACTGCAAAGGTAAACGGGCCGCGTGGATATTCACAAAAAAAACAACGGATGCCAACAGGATGAGTCCGGAGAAAACCAGCAAGCGGCCCTACTGTTTTTCCTGCCGCTACTTCTATATCACCCACGAGCAGAACACCCCCTACGGCTGCCGGGCGCTGGGCTTTAAATCGGCCCAGAACCCGGCCCTGGTGGTGGCCAAGAGTTCCGAAATGGAGTGCCAGTTGTTTGCCCCCAAAGAGCAAGGGGAACGTTGAGCCATGCCCCGGCTCGACGCTACTCCTCCCCGCCGCTGGCCGTCCTGGCGGCGGCTGCTGGCCGCCTCCCTCACCTCCCCCGACGAATTGGCCGCCCGTTTCAAGCTCGATCCGGAACCGCTGCGGGCGGTCTGCGCCCGCTATCCGCTGCGGATCAACCCTTACTACCTGTCACTTATCGAGCAGCCCGGCGACCCGCTCTGGCGCCAGGCCATCCCCGATCCCCGGGAGCTGACCGACCGCCACTGCCCCGAGGATTCACTGCACGAGGAAACCTTTAGTCCGGTGCCCAACCTGGTCCATAAATATCCCGACCGGGCCCTGCTGCTGACCACCGGCCAGTGCGCCATGTACTGCCGTTTCTGTACCCGCAAACGCAAGGTGGGTAACGGCATCGTCGGCGGTCGCCGCCGCTGGCAAGCGGCCCTGGACTATCTGGCCGCCACCCCGGCCATCCACGATGTCCTGCTCTCCGGCGGCGATCCGCTGCTGCTCACCGATGACGACCTGGCCTGGCTGCTGGCAAGCCTGCGCCAGATTCCCCATCTGGAAATCATCCGCCTCGGCAGCCGGGTGCCCTGCACCCTGCCGATGCGGGTCACCACCCGTTTGGCGGCGCTGCTGAAAAAATACCACCCCCTCTACCTCAACACCCATTTCAACCACCCCCGGGAATTGACCGCCGAAGCGGCCACCGCCTGCGGCCGGTTGGCCGCCGCCGGCATCCCTTTAGGTAATCAGACGGTGCTGCTCAAGGGGGTCAACGACGAGGCCGCGATCATCAAAGAGTTGATGCGGGGGTTGTTGCAGATCCGGGTCAAACCCTACTATCTCTTCCAGGGCGATCTCAGCCGTGGCACCGATCATTTCCGCACCCCGGTGGAACAGGGTCTGGCCATCATGCGGGAGTTGATCGGCCACACCTCGGGCCTGGCCACCCCCACCCTGGCCCTGGATGCCCCCGGCGGATTGGGCAAAATCCCCCTGCTCCCCGATTACCACCAGGTTCTCGCGGCCGGCAAACTGACTTTCCACAGCTTTACCGGCCAACCCGGCGAATATCCCAATCCCCGCGCCTGCTAATACTTTTTTGGCTTTGCCCGGTCATTTTATGATGCTATGATACCCAACATGGATACCCAGCCCTTAGAACGTAAAATCCTGGTGGCCGTGGATGGCTCCCCGCACAGCCGCCACACCCTTCATTACCTGGCCCTGCTCTTTGCCCGGCAACCGACGGTGCATTTTCAGCTCTTCAGCCTAGTCGGCGGCGTCAACCTGCCACCGGGCGGCGAATGGCTGGAGGAAAGTGAGCGGCTCAACATGCTCAGCCCCCGGAGCCGACAAAAACTAACCACCCACCAGGGTTATCTGCGCCAGGCCCACGAATTTCTGGTCAAACAGGGGGTGACCCCGGAGCGGTTGCACAGCGAGGCCCGTATCTGCGGCGGCGGAATCGGTGAGGAAATCTTCCGTGAAGGCCGCCGGGGCAATTATGACGCTGTGGTTCTGGGCCGGCGAGGGATGACCAAACTTGAGGAAGTACTGCTGGGCAGCGTCTCCCAAACCATCTTTGACAAGTGCCACGAGATTCCGCTGTGGGTGATCGACGGCGAGATCAACTCCCAGCGCTTCCTGGTACCGGTGGACAACACCCCCTGCTCCCTGCTGGCGGTGGATCATCTGGCCTTTATGCTCCGGGATCACCCGCAGGCCGAGATCACCCTGTTCCACTCCACCGCCCTGCTGGCCGCCCGGCCCCGGCCGCAACCGGAGGAGTTTCACCGCCACTGGGAACCGGAGTGGTGTCGAGAGCATCTACAACGCCCCGACGCCCTTTTCCAAGCCCCACGTCAGATCCTGCGGGAGCACGGTTTTGCCGAGGAACGGGTCGGCGAGTTGGAAACCGCCAAGGGCTTTGAACCATCCCGCCAGATTTTGCGCCAGGCCCTGATGGACGGCTACGGCACCATCGTCATCGGCCGGCGCGGCCCCGAGACGCGCAAGGGGGTCTTCCGCGGGGTCTCCGACCGGGTGCTGCTGATGGCCGAACAGGTGGCGGTCTGGGTGGTGGGTTGAGCGATTTGACATAAGCGCCTGGATGGGCGATAATCGCCGGGCCGACAACGCTGTGGAGCGGCCCAATACAGGGCAGAGGGGGACCATGAAAATCCTGGTGGTGGACAACAATCCCGTGGTGCTGCGGGTACTGACCGAATTTTTAAGCGGGGAACTGGGGCATGAAGTACGGACCGCCAACGACGGCTTGGGCGCTTTACACCTGCTTGACGATTTCCTCCCCGAAGTGGTGATCACCGACCTGGTGATGCCCAATATCGGCGGCGACAAGCTCTGCCGGATCATCCGCGACACCCCGCACCTTAATCATTGCTTCCTGATTATCCTGTCGGCCATTGCCGCCGAGGAGAAGGATGAGAAGAAACAGGCCTGCGGCGCCGACGCCTGTGTCGCCAAGGGCAAGACCGTCGATGTCAAGGAGCATCTGCGCCAATTGCTGGCGGGGGCCGGAGAGCACAAAAGCGACACCCTCTACGAGGTCGATCTCACCGTCGGCCTGGAACAGGTGCATAACCGGGAAGTGACCCGGGAGTTGCTCAACTCCCGGGACTATTTCGCCGGCATTGTCGAATTTCTCGACGACGGCGTCTTCGGCTTGAGCCACGACGACCATATTATCTACGCCAACCGCGCGGCGGCCGAGTTGGCGGGAATCAGTGAAGAGAAGTTGCTGGGGCGGGAGTTCACCGCCCTCTTTGCCGACAACGAACGTGCCACCATCCGCCGGGGGCTGCGTGAGGCCCAACAGCAGAACAGCCGGCAGGCACAGACCATCGACTACGATCCACCGTTGAGTCTCAACGGTAATTTTATCGCCCTGCGTTGCCTGCCGGTGGCGGTCGACCAGCAGCGGGCGGTGGTGGTTCTGATGCAGGACCAGAGCGCCCGGGTCCTGGAACGGCTCACGCCCCGGGATTGAACGACAATGCTGGCCAGGGTACAGAGCGGCGCGGTGGTCGGGGTGGAAGGGCTGCTGGTGGATGTCGAGGTCGATATCGGCAGCGGCCTGCCGCAGTTCACCACCGTCGGCCTGGCCGAGGGAGCGGTACGGGAAAGCAAGGAGCGGGTACGGGCGGCGATCAAGAACGCCGGTTTTGAGTTCCCCAACCGGCGGATCACCATCAACCTGGCCCCCGCCGATCTCAAAAAGGCCGGCACCGGTTACGATCTGCCCATCGCGGTGGGCATCCTCGCCGCCGCCGGCACCCTGCCGCCGCAAACCCCGGCCTCCTGGTGCCTGATCGGCGAATTATCACTCGATGGCACCCTGCGCCCCACCCCGGGGGTCCTGCCAATGGTCATGGCGGCTCGCCAGGCCGGGGTGGAAACCGCGATGGTGCCGGCAGCCAACGCCGCCGAAGCGGCCATGGTCGGCTCCATCCAGGTGGTGGCGGCGGCCTCGCTGGGGGAAGCGGTGGCAATCCTGAGTGGCGAGCAGGAGGCCGCCGCCATCGAACTGCCCGCCACCGACCAGCGGGAGGTTACCAAGCCGGATTACGAGGTCGATTTCGCCGAGGTCCGGGGCCAGGAGCACATTAAACGGGCCCTGGAGATCGCCGCCGCCGGCCATCACAATATCCTGCTCCAGGGCCCGCCCGGCTCCGGCAAGACCATGCTGGCCCGCCGGCTGCCCACCATCCTGCCGGAACTCTCCTTTGAGGAGGCCTTGGAGACCACCCGCATCTACAGCGTCGCCGGCGAACTGCCGCCGGGGTGCGGCTTGCTCCGCCACCGCCCCTTCTGCAGCCCTCACCACACGGTCTCCGATGTCGGCCTGATCGGCGGTTTGGCCCGGCCCGGGCAGATCTCGCTGGCCCACCACGGCATTTTGTTCCTTGATGAGCTGCCGGAATTTCGCAAGAATGTACTGGAAAGCCTGCGCCAGCCCCTGGAGGACGGTCGGGTCACCATCGCCCGAGCCCAGCTCAACCTGAACTACCCGGCCCGTTTTATGCTGGTCACCGCCCTTAATCCCTGCCCCTGCGGCCATTATCCAGGCGACGAACAGCATGAATGCCACTGCACCCCGGCCCAGATCCAGCGCTACCGCCACCGCCTCTCCGGACCGCTGCTGGACCGGATCGATCTCTACCTGGAGGTGCCGGCGGTCAAGTTCAGCGAGATGACCGGCACCACCCCCGGCGAATCTTCCGCCGCCATCCGCCACCGGGTGGCGGCGACCCACGAAATCCAGCGACAACGCTTTCCCCGCCGCCAAACCGCCTTTCACAACAGCCGCATGAAGCCCCCCGATCTGGAACGCCACTGCCAGCTGGATGAGGCCGGCCAACGGCTGCTGGAAAAGGCGGTAAAACGCTTCGGGCTATCGGCCCGGGCCTACCACCGGATTTTGAAAATCGCCCGCACCATCGCCGATCTGAGCGGCAACGAAACGGCGCAGCTCACCTCCGACCAAGTGGCGGAAGCAATCCAGTACCGCCGGCTGGAATTCAAATAACCCGCATTAAAGAATAGATTTTCTTTCAAATCACAGTTGTGGTATGTTGCCCCGATTGCTTTGCTACCACGCTGTATGCTGGCGTCGAAACCCGGCCGCATTACCGCCGCCGGACACTCGGCCAACACACTTAATACCACAATCAGAATGAGGTGAGGGATGGAAAGCCAGGAATTTTTGAAAGCCCGCAAAAAGCTCAGCAAGACCCAGAAACAGATCGCCGAACTGCTGGGGACTTCAATCAAGGCGATCCACAGCTACGAACAGGGGTGGCGTTCGATCCCACCCCATGTCGAGCGCCAGATGTACTTTCTGGTCTCCCGCCAGCGCGATCTCAACCAGAAGCCCCCCAAACCCTGCTGGACGGTCAAGAAGTGCCCGCCGTCCCGCAAGAAAAATTGCCCGGCCTGGGAATTCCGAGCCGGCAAGATGTGCTGGTTTATCAATGGCACCATCTGCGAATGCCAGGCCCGTAAAAACTGGAAAGAGAAAATAGCCGTCTGCAAGCAGTGCGAAGTGATGGCGGACCTGTTATAGTCGGCCGCAGTTCAGCGCCGCTTTTTTCCAGTAGCCGCCGCCGGTCCGGGCGAGTCGCCGCGGGCGTTCAGCAAAGTCGATAACCTGTTGCTATAATGGGCTTTTAGCACTACATGAGTGAATATGTCAGCCGCGATGTCGACGATGTTTCCATCGGCATCGTGGAGAAAAAATTCTATACTTTTGCCGAAGCGCCGGCCGCGCCGCTGGTGCTGGAAAGCGGCGCCGAACTGGGGCCGGTTACCGTGGCCTACGAGACCTACGGCCAACTTTCGCCGCGCCGAGACAACGCGGTGCTGGTGCTCCACGCCCTCACCGGCGACTGCCACGCCGCCGGCTACTACAGCAAGGCCGATCCCAAACCCGGCTGGTGGGAGAACATGGTCGGCCCCGGCAAGGGGATCGACACCGACCGCTATTTCGTGATCTGCAGCAGCATCCTGGGCAGTTGCGGCGGCACCACCGGCCCCGGCTCCACCAGCCCGGTCACCGGCAAGCCCTACGCCCTGGATTTCCCGGTGGTCACCGTCGGCGACATGGTCGAGGTCCAGCACCGGCTGCTCAAGCACCTGGGTATCGACCGGCTGCTGGCGGTGGTGGGCGGCTCGCTGGGCGGCATGCAGGCTCTGGAATGGAGCCTGCGCTATCCCGCACAGGTCGACGGGGTCATCGCCCTGGCCACCACCATGCGCCATTCGGCCCTGGCCATCGCCTTTAACGAAGTCTCCCGGCAGGCGATCATGGCCGATCCCAACTGGAAACACGGCAATTATTACGGCGGCCCCAAACCCGCCACCGGGCTGGCGGTGGCCCGCATGATCGGCCATGTCACCTACCTCTCCGACGAGGCCCTGCGCCGCAAATTCGGCCGCCGGCTACAGGGCAAGGAGGATTTTTCCTTCGAATTCGATATCGATTTCCAGGTTGAGAGCTACCTGCGCCACCAGGGCAGCAAGTTCGTCGAGCGCTTTGACGCCAACTCCTTTCTCTACGTCACCAAGGCCTCGGATTATTTCGATCTCGGCCGGCGCGACGACGCCACCTCGGCGGTGGAGGCCTTCGCCCCGGCCCGCTCCCGCTTTCTGGTGGTCTCCTTCACCTCCGACTGGCTCTACCCCACCTACCAGTCCCGGGAACTGGTCCGGGCCCTAAAGAAGAACCGGGCGGATGTCAGTTTCTGCGAGATCAAGGCCGACAGCGGGCATGACGCCTTTCTGATCACCAACCGCCGTTTGAGCGCCCTGGTCGGCAACTTTCTGGCCAGCACCCGGGACGGCACCCGGTTGCCCGCCGCTCCCCCGGAAGAGGAAGAAGATGAAGTCGACTCCTGAAGGCGGTTCGGCCGCCACCATTCCGCCGGTTACCACCGATGACGGCATGCGCTTTGATCTGTCGGTGATCGCCGACTGGGTCGAGCCGGGCAGCCGGGTGCTGGATCTGGGCTGCGGCGAGGGAGACCTGCTCTCTTACCTGCAGCAGGAGAAAAATATCTGCGGCACCGGCATTGAGATGGTCGAGGCCAAGGTATTGAGCTGTATCGAAAAGGGGCTCAGCGTGCTGCAAGGCGATATCACCTCGGAGGTCGAGGACTTCGCCACGGCCACCTTCGATTACGTGATTCTAAGCCAAACCCTGCAGCAGGTCTACGCCCCGGCCCAGTTGCTGCATACCCTGCTGACCATCGGCCGGCGGGTGGTGGTCAGCTTCCCCAACTTCACCCACTGGCGCAACCGCTGGCAACTGGGCTGGCAGGGGAGGGCGCCGCTTTCCAAGCAACTGCCCTTTGAATGGTACAACACCCCCAATATCCGGATCATCGCGATTACCGATTTCCGACAATTTGTCAACAAGATGGGCTGGCGGATCGTCAAGGAGACGGCGATCAATACCGATCATCACGACCAGCACGGCAACGTCGTCCGCCTGCTGCCCAACCTGCGGGCCACCTACGGTATTTTCATGTTGGCCACCAAAGAACAAGGAGAACAAGAATGAATGCAAGCCCTGAGCTTCCGGACAGCGTAGCCGGCCTGGTGGGAGGCACCCCGCTGCTGCGGCTGGACAACTTAAGCCGGCAGTGCGGCGCCGAGATTCTGGTCAAGCTGGAGTCGCACAACCCGGCCTTCAGCGTCAAGGACCGGATCGCCCTGGCGATGCTGACGGCGGCCCGCAAGCAGGGCCGGCTGACCCCCGCCACCACGATTATCGAGCCCACCAGCGGCAACACCGGCATCGCCCTGGCCATGCTCTGTGCCGCCCAGGGGTTGCGCCTGACCCTGACCATGCCGGAGACCATGAGCCTGGAGCGGCGGGCCCTGCTGCGCCACCTGGGGGCCAAACTGGTGCTGACCCCCGGCCCGGAAGGGATGAAGGGGGCCATCGCCAAGGCCGAGGAACTGGCCGCCGGCGAGGCCGACACCTTTATCCCCAACCAGTTCACCAACCCCGCCAACCCGGAGATACACCGCCAGACCACCGCCGAGGAGATCTGGCGGGCCACCGGCGGTCAACTCGATCTGTTCGTGGCCGGGGTCGGCACCGGCGGCACCATTACCGGGGTCGGCGAGGTCATCAAGGAGCGCCTGCCCGGCTGTAAGGCCATCGCCGTCGAGCCCGCCGCCTCGCCGGTACTCTCCGGCGGCGCCCCGGGGCCGCACAAGATCCAGGGCATCGGGGCCGGCTTTATCCCGGCGGTGCTCAACACCGGGGTCATCGACGAGGTCATCCAGGTCGGCAACGAAGAGGCGGTGGCCAGCGCCCGGCTGCTGGCCTCCCGGGAAGGGATCCTGGCCGGCATCTCCTCCGGGGCCAACCTGCACGCCGCCATGCAACTGGCCGGCCGCCCGGAATTCCAGGGCAAACGGCTGGTCACCGTGGTCTGCGACACCGGCGAGCGTTACCTGAGTACCGATCTTTTCTTAAACGAGGGCTGAGAGATGCTTAATCAAGAACTGCTTGCCATCCTGGCCTGCCCTCAATGCAAGGGGGAGGTACGGCTGAACCAGGAGGAAAACGGCCTGGTCTGCGAGCCTTGCCGGCTGCTTTATGAAATCCGCGACGAGATCCCCATCATGCTGATCGACGAGGCCAAACCGCTGCAGGCAGCATCATGAGCGACTTTGTCCATCTCCATGTCCATACCCAGTACAGTATGCTGGACGGCGCCATCCGGCTGGACCGGCTCTTTGACAAATGCAAGGAGTACGGCATGGAGGCGGTGGGGATCACCGATCATGGCGCCATGTTCGGCGCCCTGGAGTTTTACGTCAAGGCCAAAAAGGCCGGCATCAAGCCGATCATCGGCTGCGAGTTCTATATCGCGCCGGACAGCCGCCGGGATAAAAGCGCCAAGAGCGCCGGGGCCGCCGCCCACCACCTGATGCTGCTGGCCATGGACCGGCACGGCTACCAGAACCTCATGAAGCTGGCCAGTATCGCCCAACTGGAGGGCTTCCACTACAAGCCCCGGATCGACATGGAGGTGCTGGCCGCCCACCGGGAAGGCTTGCTCGCCATGACCGCCTGCCTGCACGGCAGGGTGCCCTCACTGCTGGTCAAGGGGGACCAGGCCGGGGCCCGGGAGGAAGCCCGGCGGCTTAAAGAACTCTTTCCCGGCCGGCTCTATCTGGAGATGCAGGAGAACCAGATCCCGGAACAGACCACGGTCAACGAAGGGCTCAAGGAGTTGGCCGCCGAGCTGGAACTGCCGCTGGTGGCCACCAACGACTGCCACTACCTGGACCGCGACGAGGCCAAAGCCCACGAGGTACTGCTCTGCATCCAGACCGGCAAGACCATGGGCGCCCAGGATCGCTTCCGCTTTGCCACCGACGAGCTTTTTTTCAAATCGCCGGCCGAGATGCAGGCGGCCTTTGCGCACAGCCCGCAGGCCCTGGCGGCGACGGTGGAGATCGCCGCCCGCTGCAACCTGGAGCTGGACCTGGAATCCAACCACTTCCCCGATTTCCCGGTGCCCGAAGGCGATACCCTGGCCTCGCTGTTTGAACGGGAGGCCCACGCCGGCCTTAAACAGCGGCTGGCCGAGATGCGCGACAAACAGGGGTTGACGGTCAGCCCCGAGCTGGAGGAGCAATACCACCAGCGCCTGGCGCATGAAATCAAAGTCATCAACCAGATGGAATTCCCCGGCTATTTTCTGATCGTCGCCGATTTCATCAACTGGGCCAAGGATCAGCAGATCCCGGTGGGGCCGGGCCGGGGCTCGGGGGCCGGCAGCCTGGTGGCCTACGCCCTGCGGATCACCGATGTCGATCCCATCCCCCATGGCCTGATCTTTGAGCGTTTCTTGAATATCGAACGTAAGTCGCTGCCCGATTTCGACGTCGATTTCTGCCAGGAGCGGCGCGGCGAGGTCATCGACTACGTCCAGGACAAATATGGCGGCGAATCCCACGTGGTCCAGATCGTCACCTACGGCTCGATGAAGGCCAAGGCGGTGATCCGCGATGTCGGCCGGGCCCTGGGGATGACTTTCGGCGAGGCCGACCGGATCGCCAAGCTGATCCCCGACGAGCTCAATATCACGCTGGACAAGGCGATCGACAAGGAGCCCAAACTCAAGGAGTTAATGAAGCGCGAACCCCAGGTGGCCGAACTGCTCAAGGTCGCCAAAGTGCTGGAGGGGCTCAACCGCCACACCTCGATCCACGCCGCCGGGGTGGTGATTTCGCCCCGCCCCATGGTGGAGTACCTGCCGCTGTGCAAGGGCCCCAAGGGCGAGGTGCTGACCCAGTACGACATGAAACACACCGAGATGACCGGCTTGATCAAGTTCGATTTCCTGGGGCTCAAGACCCTGACCGTCATCGACCGGGCCTGCAAGCTGATCAAGGCCGATCTCGACCATGCGGTGGATATCGCCGCCATCCCCATGGACGATGCCAAGACCTTCGATCTGCTCTGCAAGGGCGACGCCCTGGGGGTCTTCCAGCTGGAAAGCTCGGGTATGCGCTCCTTGCTGATGAAGATGAAGCCGGAGCAGTTCTCCGATCTGATCGCCCTGGTCGCCCTTTACCGGCCCGGACCGCTGGAATCGGGGATGGTCGAGGATTTCGTCAACACCAAGCACGGGCGGATGGTGGCCAAATACCCGCTGCCGCAACTGGAGCCGATCCTGGAGGAGACCTACGGGGTCATCGTCTACCAGGAGCAGGTGATGAAGATCGCCAACGTCCTGGCCGGCTACTCTTTAGGCGATGCCGACAACCTGCGGCGGGCCATGGGCAAGAAGATCCCCGAGGTGATGGCGGCCGAGAAGGACAAGTTCATGGCCGGCTGCGCGGCAAACGGCATCGACCCCAAAAAGGCCGAATATATCTTCGACCTGGTCGCCAAGTTCGCCGGCTACGGCTTCAACAAGAGCCACAGCGCCGCCTACGCCCTGATCGCCTACCAGACCGCCTGGCTCAAGGCCCACTACCCGTCGCAGTTCATGGCCGCCCTGCTCTCCTGCGACATGGGCAATACCGACAAGGTGGTGCGCTATATCAACGAGTGCCGGGAGCATGAAATCGAGGTGCTGCCGCCGGATATCAACGAATCCTTCCGCGACTTCACGGTTATCGACGACCGCATCCGTTTTGGCCTGGCGGCGGTGAAGAATGTCGGCGGGGCGGCCCTGGATTCGATCATCGAGGTTCGGGAGACGGATGGCCCCTACCGCTCGCTCAGCGACTTCTGCAACCGGGTGGACGGCCGCAAGGTCAACCGGCGGGTAATCGAGAGCCTGATCAAGGCCGGGGCCTTCGACTCGTTGGGGGCCAAACGGGCCCAGCTCTTTGCCATCATGGACCAGGCCCTGGACCAGGCCCAGGCGACCCAGCGCGACCGGCTGAGTGGCCAGATCTCGCTGTTTGCCGCCATGCCCGCCGAACAGGCGGCCCAGGGCCGGGACCTTGAATTACCCGAGATCGCCGAATGGGATGAAAAACAGCGGCTGCTGCTGGAAAAGGAAACGGTGGGCTTCTACCTCACCGGCCATCCCCTGGACAAATACCGCCGGGAGCTGGCGGCGGTGATCGATACCGACCTGCACCACCTGGCCGACTGGAACGAGCAGCAGCCGGTACGGATCGGCGGCCTGATCCGCCACTGCAAGCCCCACCGCAGCAAGAAGGGTGACGCCATGGCCTTTCTGACCCTGGAAGACACCCTGGCCTCGGCGGAAGTGGTGATCTTCCCCACCACCTACGCCGAGGCCGCCCCGCTACTGGCCAGCGAGGACCCCATCGTGATCCAGGGCAAGCTGCAAAAGGAAGAAAGCGGCGCCAAGCTGATTGCCGACAGCATCGATTCCCTGGCCGACGCCCAGGTCAAATTCACCGAGCGGGTGTTTATCCAGCTTAAAGCCGAACAGGTGGACCGGCCCCGTATCGAAGGGGTCAAAAAGGCGATCCAGCGCTTCCACGGCCCCTGCCCGGTGACCCTGCAGTTGCACTTTGCGGAACGCGGCGAAGTGGAAGTGACCGCCTCCCCCGACCTCACTGTCCGCCCTTGCCGGGAGTTCAGTGCCGAAGTGGAACAATACCTGGGCTACCCCGGCCTAAGCTACCGCAAGAAAGCGGCGGAAAGCAAGGAAAACGGCAACGGCCGCGGCAACGGCCGGCCGGCCAGGAACGCGGCCTCCACGGCAACACCATGACCGGCAGCCAGCTATAATCCGGCGAGATAGGAGCGCAGTTGGCCGGCCAGCTCCTGGCTGTCGACCAGCAGGGAGCATTCATGGTTGGAGCTGAGGGCGGAGTGGGTCAGGTTGTGGCTGCCCAGCAGGACGAAGCGCTGATCGATAAGCGCCACCTTGGTATGGGTGGTGGTGTCCTCCGGCCCGAAACGGACCTTTATGCCGCCCCGGCGCAGGGTGCGGGCCAGCCGCTGGTGCTCACGGCGCAGGTCTTCGTCAAAAGTGGAGTTCTCCAGCAGTACTTCAACTTCCACTCCCCGCCGGGCGGCGGCCAGCAGTTCATCGGCGATGCGCGAGGCCCGGTTGCCGGCCCAGTCGGTGGCCCGGAAAACAAAGGTCGCCACCGCGATCCGGCGGTTGGCGTTCTGCAAAAAATTGAGCAACACCGGGTAATAATCCTGATCACAAAGCAGTTGCAACTGCCCGGGCTGAGTGACGATAAGCCGGCTGATATTGACCGCCGTCCGGGGTTCATCCTCGGCGTCGTCGGCCGGCGCCGCCTCCTCTTCATCGCCGCCCCCCGCCGCCGGGGCCGCGGCTCCGTCCGCCCCCAGCGGCCGCAGATAAGGCCGGATCGCCTCCAGGGTGCGGCTCCCCACCGCCGAAGAGGCCAGCAATTCATCGAGCCCGGCAAACGGCCCCTGCTGGCGGCGATACTCGACAATGGCCCGGGCCCGGACCTCGCCGACAAAGGGCAGCTCCCGCAACTCGGCCACCGTCGCCCGGTTGATATCAACACTCCCCGGCGCCGGCGCCGCCACCGCCCCGGCCGCCACCAGCATCACCGCCGCCAGCAGGTAAACCAGGGTGATCGGCAACAACGACAAGCTGCAACCTTTGTTCATCCTTTCCTCCCCTCTTCCGCCATGGTTAAACACCACGTAAC
>JAXHLI010000004.1:0-72247 GCA_034522365.1 Desulfurivibrio sp.
TGAGCAACAATAATCATGCAGCGGGACACAACCGGCAACGGCCAGTCGCGACGGATCCTTTTTGCTTTCCATACCGATATCGGCGGCTTCAGCTGCCATGCCGCCGACGCGGAGAGCCTGCAACGGGCAGAGCCCCATATCGATTACTGCCTGGCCGCCTTGAACAGTCAGTTGGTCCGGGAACAAGAGTTGCGGGAGACCAGCGATGAAATGCTGCAACTCTCCAGCCAGTTAAACTTTTTAAGTAAAGTGGCGCGCCAGATCATCGGCGTCGATGATCTGGCGGAATGCTACGATATTACCCTGCGGGAGATCGCCACCGTCATCGACGCCGACCAGGCTTTTATCCATAGCCGGGGCCGCTGGAACGAGGAGATCAACATCCGGCACCGGCTGGACGCCGCCGACGAAGAAGGGCTGCTCAACGATAAAAATCTGTTGCAACACTGGGAGAGCGGCCATACCATCATCTCCACCACCAGCGATGGCCGCTCCCTGCTTTTCGCCCCGATCCGGGAGCAGGACAACAAGACCAGCGGCCGGATGATCTTCCTGCGCGCCGCCGCCCGCCGGCACTTTACCGCCTATGAGAAAAAATTTGTCGGCATCATTGAAAACATCATCTCGCCGACCTTTGAGACCCTGCGCCTCTATGACAGCCTCCAGGATCTCTATCTCAACACGGTCAAGGCCCTGGCCGCCGCCATCGACGCCAAGGATGAATACACCCACGGTCACTCCTTCCGGGTGGCCAAGTACGCGGTGACCATCGGCCGCCAACTGGATCTGGTCGGCAAGGATATCAACGACCTGGAGATCGCCGCCTATATGCACGATCTGGGCAAGATCGGCATTTCCGAGATCATCCTGGGTAAACCCGACCGGCTGACCGCCGATGAGTTCTGCCATATCCAGCAGCACCCGGTTTTCACCGACCGCATTCTACAACCCATCCACCTGGCCAATCACATTATCCAGGGTGCCATCCAGCACCATGAAAGGCTGGACGGTACCGGTTACCCGCTGGGCTTGCGAGCCGACGATATTTCCCTGTTCGGCCGAATTATCGCGGTGGCCGATGTCTTCGACGCTATGACCTCCAAGCGCCCCTATCGGGACGCCATTCCGGTGGAATCCGCCCTGAAAATGCTTTGCGACGATGTCGACCGCCAGTTTGACCGCCGGGTGGTCCTGGCCCTGATCCAGGCCCTGCAACAAGATATGCCCAACGGCGAACTGGAAGAGGTCGGCGAAATACTTAAATTTGACGGTCTGCTGAACCTTAACCAGTTTCTCAGGGAACTGGCTGAATTTGTCACCGTTGGCACCCCAAGCCAATAGAAACGTGGCCGGCGTTCAGCGGTACCGCAACAGGAAACGACTCCATGGATGAACTGGCACGACTGAAAACGATCCTTCTGCAAAAATCCTACCGCCAGGGAAGCTTCAAACTCTCCTCCGGCCAGGAATCGGATTTTTATATCGACGGCAAACAGACCACCCTCTCCGCGGAAGGGGGCTATCTCTGCGGTAAACTGCTGCTGGAATTAATCAACAAACAGCCCCGACGGATCGAAGCGGTGGGCGGTATGACTTTGGGGGCCGATCCCATCGTCAGCGCCGTGGCGGTGGTCAGTTTTCTGGAAAAGCAGCCGATTCCGGCCTTTATCGTCCGCAAGGAATCCAAGGGACATGGCACCGAGGCCTACCTGGAAGGAGAGAGCAACCTGCCGGCCGGCGCCACGGTGGCCCTGATCGAAGATGTGGTCACCACCGGAGGCACCCTGCTCAAGGTGATCGAACGGGTGGAGGCCCAGGGTTACCGGGTGGGCTTGGTGGCGACCATTGTCGATCGCCAGGAAGGCGGCGCCGAGGCCCTGGCCGCCCGCGGCTATACATTAGAAGCGCTTTATACCCGCCAAAGCCTGTTAGCTAAGTGAGGGGATCATGCCGGATACCACCATCGCCACCACCATGCGCTGCCCAAACTGCGAGGGGCAACTCAGTATCCGTCGCTCCTGTGGCCGGGTCCGGATGAGCTGCGGCGACTGCCAGCGCCAGTACCGAATCCATGAAGTGGCCGACCGCCTGGATGAACAGGCCGAAGAAGTGCTGTCGCGCTGGACCAGCATTATTTACGACTGAAAAACCGCGCTAGCACCGCAGCTACCACTCTACCCGGATGGTTCCGTCCAGGGGGTCTACTTTACTGAGCTTGACCGGTACTACTTCGCCGGGTTGAACGTCGAGGCCGCGGTTGGGGGGCAGGTCGGTCTCCAACAGGCAATCGGTGAGCACCAGGGTCACCCGGCGGGGGCCGGCGGCCACCACCAGGGCGTCGACCATTTTCCCTTTTTTGGCGGCCAGGAATTTGAGCAGCCAGTAACGGTTGCGCTCCCGGCTTACCTGGTTGGCCCGGCCCTGGGCGGCGCCGATGGCGGCAATGAAATCCAACAGTTCCGGCTCACTGAAGCGGGCCCCTTGCCGGGCCTTAAGGGCGTAGAGCTGGTGCTGCATCACCAGATCCAGCAGACGGCGGATCGGCGACGTGATGGTGGTGTAGCTGGCCGCCCCCACCCCGCTGTGACGGCCGGGCTGGGTCAGCAACTGCCCTGGTTTGAGCTGCTTGCGCTGGCGCCAGATGGTAAAAATATCCTCTTCGTAGCCCTGTACCAGCCGTTGATGGGGCTCATCCTGGCTGCGGAACAGCCCCGCTACCTGCTGCTGGGCGACATACTCCGCCGCCTGCATATTGGCCAGTACCATCAACTCGGAAACCAGCAGCCGGGCCGGCAGATCGACATCCTCCAGGCTGACGACAGGGGCCCCCTGTTCATCAAGCTTGATATTGACATCGGGGATCGGCAACAGCAGGGCCCCGTCTTCCAAACGCCGCCGCCGCAGGGCCTGGCTTAAACTGAGTAAATCCTGCAAGTCGCGATCCCCGGCGGCCAGCAGTTCTTCCACCTGGTCATAATCCAACCGCCTTTTGACCTCTACCACCGTCGCTTCAATGCTGGAGTCGACGATCTCGCCCTGCGGGGTCAGGGTCAGCAAAAAACTCATCGCCGGGCGGGGCCGGCCGGCCAGTAAACTGCAAAGATTTTCGGAAAGCCGGGGCGGCAGCATCGGCACCTGCCCCTCGGGAAAGTAAAGCGAAGTCACCCGGCGGACGGCGGCGTTGAACAGCACGGAATCCGGTTTGACAAAACGGGCCACATCGGCGATATGAACGCCGATCTGGAAATTATCCCCCTGCCGCTCAATATGCAGCGCGTCATCGAGATCGCGGGTGGAGGCGCCGTCGATGGTCATCACCGGCAGCTGTCGCAAGTCCCGGCGCCCTTCCTCCAGCAGTTCCGCGACTTCCGGCTCACGCATGGCCTCGGCGGCGGCCACTTCTTCAGGGGTGAAGGTCACCGGCAACTCGGCCTTGAGCAGCGGCAGGTTCTCATCGGGCTGCCAGTAACCGGCGGTAACCAGCAAGTGGAAAATATCGTGGGGACGGGTCAGGCCGGAACGTTTAACCAACTCCCGGGCCAGCTCGCTGTCAGCGGCTTCGTTACCAAACAGATAATAATCCCGCAGCAGTTTGAGGCAATATTGCCGCTCCGGCCATGGTTCAACCTCCTGAGCGGCGGCCAGCAGTTTAAGCTTTTCGGCCCCGGCCGCCAGCAGGGCCTCCCGCTGGCGCTCCTTTTCCAGTTTGCTTTTGAGTTGCTCCACCACCTCTTCGGGGTGGGCCATCACCTTGCCATCCTTGTACTTGAAATAAAGACGGTCCTGGAAAACGGCACGCAAAAAGGCGGCCACCTGGTCATCATCCACCTCGCCGCCAAAGTTGAGTTCGGCCAGCAAACGGGGAGTGAAAAGCTGCTCACTTTCGGCGGCGGCCAGCTGCCAGACCGTCTCCGTGTCCACTTCGGCGCTCAACCGCCGCCGGCGCTCATCGGTCTCCTGCAAACGGCGGCGCTGTTCATCGCGCTCCAGGCCGGCCAAAGAAAGGCCGCCCACATGTACCACCCGGGGAGATGGCAGATTCAACTCCCGGCCGTTCTGGTTGAAAACCCGCAAGCGGTTGCCGGAAACTTCCAGCACCACCGCACAGATAAATTTACTTTGTTCGACGTATTCAACAATATTGCCACAAGCAGCCATGAGCCAAATAAATCCGTTGGTTGTTTTGAAAATCGGGGAGGGAGATTTTTGATTTGCGGCCTTCCATCTACCAGGAATTGACCTCCTTGTCACCCAAAAGCGGCGGAGGACAAGAGAGCCACTAAATCGTGGTAAGCAATGGACTTTGGCCGGTCCCTGTCTCGACAGGGATTTCACTGGCGCTCCGGTTGGCGTTACTGCTACAATAGCCGTTTAACCAAGGGCGGTAGCCGTGGGCAGCACCCTTTTCTTGTTCACCCAGCGGGAGAAAAACAGCCACCATGAGTGATTCACAGCCTTCCGTAATTCCTTGTGGTTTTGTGGCGCTGATAGGCGCGCCCAACGCCGGTAAATCCACCTTGCTCAACCGGCTGCTGGGGCAGAAGATCGCCATTGTCACCCCCAAGCCCCAGACCACCCGTAACCGCATCCTGGGGGTGCTCAATCACCGGGATTACCAGATGGTTCTGCTGGACACTCCGGGCCTGCACCGGGCGAAAAACCGGCTCAACAGCGAAATGGTCAAACTGGCCCGCCAGGCCGCCGGCGAAGTGGACGTGGTCGCCTACCTGGTCGATGTCAGCAGCGACACCAGCGCCGAGCAGCGCCGGGAAGCCGCAAAACTATTGCAGGAAGCCAACAAACCCGCCCTGTTGCTGGGCAATAAAATCGACCGCGTCGACAAGACCAGGCTGCTGCCGCTGATCGCCGCCTGGCAGGAGGTTTACCCCTTCCAGGCGATCATCCCACTGTCGGCATTGAGCGGTGAAGGCTGCGAGACCTTTCTGGCCGAGGCCAGCCGCCTGCTGCCCAGCGGCCGACGGTTGTTTCCCGAGGATATACCCACCGACGCCAGTGAACGCTTTATCTGCGGCGAAATTATCCGCGAAAAAATCATGCTGCTGACCAGGGAGGAATTGCCCTATTCGACGGCAGTGGTCATTGATCAGTTCCGGGAAGAACCCGGCATGACCACGATCCAGGCCACTATCCTGGTGGAAAAGGGCTCCCAGAAAGGGATTGTCATCGGGAAAAAGGGGGCGATGCTGCAAGAGATCGGCGCGCGGGCCCGGCGGGAGATGGAGGCCATGCTGGGCCAGCAGGTGCTGCTTGAATTGTGGGTCAAGGTCCAGAAGAACTGGACCGGCAACGAACGGATCCTGCAGGAGCTGGGTCTTTAACAACAGAAGCCGGATTGACTGACTGCGTCAATCCGGCTTCTGGCCGGCCTCTGGTCCCATGGACCCCACAGCACCGGCAGCAAACGGCAGATCCGACCTTAAACGGTAAGATCAAGGGAACTGTAGCGCTGCGGCTGCTGCTCCGCGCGGCTGGCCGCCTCTTCCCGGTTGGCCTGGGCCACTCCCCGGTCTTCCCGCGCCACCGAGTCGCTAGTACGCTCGCTGTCGGTACTCTGTTCGGGTTGGCTGACCGCCCGTGACATTTCCATGGCGGCGGCGGAAAATTCAGTAACGACCGCCGCTCCGGCTTGGCTGGTCCGCCCACCTTCCTGACGTTCCGGCCGGGCCCGGTTGGCGTCATCGGGAACCGGATTGACATCCGGCCGCTCGGAGCGCAACTGCTGTCCCTGTCCTACTCCACTGCTGACATCTGCAATCATGGCGCACCTCCTTGGATTACCATTCAATTCTACCACATTATACAAGCCCCGACCACGAAATGCAAACCAGATGGCATTTTTTTTGGCAACCCCTCCCTACCATTGAATATTCGACGGAAACAAGCTATAAGTAGCGGTTTGCATGCCATCTCAATTGCCAAGGAGAGTATCGCCATGAGCGAAATACGTGTTCGTTTTCCACCCAGTCCCACCGGTTATCTCCATATCGGCGGCGCCCGCACCGCCATCTACAACTGGCTCTTTGTCCGTAAGCACGGCGGCAAGATGGTACTGCGGATTGAAGATACCGACGCCGAGCGCTCCACCGAGGAGTCGATCCAGGGGATTATCGACGGCCTGGAATGGTTGGGAGTGGACTGGGACGAGGGCCCCTATTTCCAGTCCGAGTATAGCGCCGAACACCTGGCCGCCGCCCAACAATTACTGGCCGCCGGCGAGGCTTACAAATGCTTCTGCAGCAAGGAGGAACTGGAAGCCCGCCGGGAAGCGGCCGCCGCCGCCAAGGCCGATTACCGCTACAACGGCGCCTGCCGGGAGCTTTCCGCCGCGGAGGTGGCGGCCAAGGAAGCGGCCGGGCTGCCCTACGTGGTGCGTTTCAAGGTGCCCCGCGGAGAGGGGGCGGTGGCCTTCAACGACCTGGTTTATGGCGGGATCGAACGGGCTTATCGCGATATCGAAGATTTTGTCATCGTCCGTTCCAACGGCAAACCGCTTTATCTGCTCTGCAACGTGGTGGATGATATCCGCGACCGGATCAGCCATATCATCCGTGGCCAGGACGGCCTGGCCAACACCCCGCGGCAGATCCTGCTCTACCGGGCCCTGGGAGCGCAACCACCGCAATTTGCCCATATGCCGCTGACCCTGGATCTGCAAAAGGCCAAGATCTCCAAACGCAGCCACGGCGAGGTGGTGGCGGTCCAGTTTTACCGGGAACAGGGTTTTATTCCCTGGGCGCTGGTCAATTTCCTGGTCCTGCTGGGCTGGTCTCCCGGCGATGACCGGGAAATCTTCAGCAAGGAGGAACTGATCGAGGCCTTTTCCCTGGAAGGGATCAACCGGGCCAACTCGATCTTCAACTACAAGAAGGACGACCCCAAATTCTTCACCGATCCCAAGGCGATCAACATCAACGCCCACTATCTGCGGACCATGCCGGTGACCGAACTGGCCGAGCTGCTCAAGCCGATCATGGAGCGGGAAGGGATCTGGGATGCGGCCTACGAAGGGGACAAGCAAGCGTGGTTTCACCGCACCCTGGAGATGACCCGGGAGCGCTTCCATACCCTGCGCGATTTTGTCACCCTGGGGAGGGCCTGGTTTGCCGATGACTTCAGCATCGAAGACAAGGCGCTTAATAAAAATCTGCGCAAACACCCCCAGCTTAAAGAGTGGCTGCCGGAACTGGGCGAGCGGTTGACCCGGCTGCCGGAGATCACCCCCGAGGAGGCCGAACGGGTGGCCCGGGAGTTTGCCGAAGAGCACGAAACCAAGCCCGGCATCCCGATCAACGGCGCCCGGGCGGTGATCACCGGCCAGCACAAGGGGCCCAGCATGTTCGAGGTTTTCGCCCATTTGGACAAAGCAACGGTGGTGGAACGCCTGCGGTCAGCAGATCGTTATTTTAACTGAACAACCGAATCAGCAAGGGACGACAGAGAGCCATGAGCGCAAGCGAGACCCCCGGCCCCAGCGACTTTATCCGCGAAATCATCGACGCCGATCTGACCAGCGGGAAACATCAGCAAGTGGTTACCCGCTTCCCGCCGGAGCCCAACGGCTATCTCCATATCGGCCATGCCAAGTCGATCTGTCTCAACTTCGGTCTGGCCCGGGAGCACACCCCGGCCCGCTGCCATCTGCGCTTTGACGACACCAATCCCAGCAAGGAAGAGAGCGAATATGTCGAATCGATTAAGGAGGATATCCGCTGGTTGGGGTTTGACTGGGGGGAGCATCTCTACTTCGCCTCCGATTATTTCGAACAACTCTATGAATATGCCGAACACCTGATCAAAAACGGTAAGGCCTACGTCTGCGATCTCTCCGCCGACGAGATCCGGGAAAGCCGCGGCACCCTCACCGAACCGGGGCGGGAAAGCCCATACCGGGAGCGGAGTATGGCCGAGAATCTCGATCTTTTCCGGCGCATGCGGGCCGGCGATTTTGCCGACGGGACCCGCGTCTTGCGGGCCCGGATCGATATGGCGGCGGGTAATCTCAACCTGCGCGATCCGGTGCTCTACCGGATCATGCACCAGAGCCACCACCGCAGCGGCGACCAATGGTGTATCTACCCGATGTACGATTTCACCCACCCCCTCTCCGATGCCCTGGAAGAAATCACCCATTCCCTCTGCACCATGGAATTTGCCGATCATCGGCCGCTTTACGACTGGTTTCTCGACAACCTGCCGGTACCGGCCCGCCCCCACCAGTACGAATTCGCCCGCCTCAACCTGGCCTATACCGTGGTCAGTAAAAGAAAACTGCTGCAACTGGTCAACGAAGGCTATGTCGACGGCTGGGACGACCCCCGGATGCCGACTCTCTGCGGCTTGCGCCGACGGGGTTGCCCGCCGGCGGCGATCCGCGACTTTTGCTCGCGGATCGGGATCGCCAAGAAAGAGAGCCTGGTGGACCTGGCCCTGCTGGAACATTGCGTGCGCGAGGAGCTGAACGTCAGCGCCGACCGGGTGATGGGGGTGCTCAAACCGCTGAAGGTGGTAATCAGTAACTACCCGGAGGATCAGTTTGAAGAGGTCACGGCCCAGAATCATCCCCAGCAGCCGACAAGGGGCAGCCGCCAGTTGCCTTTCGGCCGCGAGATCTATATCGAACGGGACGATTTCATGGAGGAACCGGTCAAGAAATTCTTCCGCCTGGCGCCGGGCCGCGAGGTCCGGCTGCGTTACGCCTACTTCATCAGATGCGACGAGGTGATCAAGGATGCCGCCGGCGAGATCACGGAGTTGCGCTGCACCTACGACCCGGCCACCCTGGGCGGCTCGGCCCCCGACGGCCGCAAGGTGAAGGGCACCATCCACTGGGTATCGGCAGCCCAGGCGCTCAAGGCCCAGGTACGGCTTTATGACCGTCTGTTCAACAGCGAAACCCCGGACAAAGCCGACGGGGCCTTCAAGGAGTGCCTGAACCCCGAATCACTGGTTATCCTGGAGGATTGCCGCCTGGAACCCGGCTTGGCGGCAGCCCGGGAGGGCGAGTATTTCCAGTTTGAACGTCAGGGCTATTTTGTGCTGGATGGCAAAAGGTCCCAACCCGGCCAACCGGTTTTCAACCGCAGCGCCACCCTGCGTGACACCTGGGCTAAACAACGGTAATCGTTCAGCAGCACCACATCTTGCGGCGATCAGCCAGGCTTAAGTACACGGGGTACGAGGCACCTGGCTGCTTGCCACAATATGCGGTGCTGCTGAACGATTACAGCCCGTAAAATCAATAGGTTTTTGGTCCTGATGAACGCTTACGGTAAATAAGAGGTTACTTATGCGTTGTCCCCATTGTGGCGGCGATATCAAGGTCCATCGCAACCCGGTGCCCACCGTCGATATCATTATCGAGACCGGGGGCGGCATCGTGCTGATCGAGCGTAAAAACCCGCCGCCGGGCTGGGCCCTGCCGGGGGGCTTTGTCGATTATGGGGAGAGCCTGGAACAGGCGGCGGTGCGGGAAGCCCGGGAGGAAACCGGCCTGGAGGTCAGCCTGCAAGGTCAGCTCCACACCTATTCCGACCCCGGCCGGGACGCCCGGCTCCACACCATCAGCACGGTCTTTATCGCCATCGCCAACGGCACCCCCACCGCCGGCGACGACGCCGGCCGGGCCGCCATCTTTACCAAAGACCGGCTGCCCCCCCTGGCCTTCGATCATGACGCCATTCTCACCGATTACTTTACCCGTTTTTGCTGATTAGCGACTCGCGTTTTGCCGGCAGGTTGGGCGGGGATCGGCCTGTTCTGTTGGTGGGGAGAGATTGTCGCTTAACTGCGGATGGCGTTGAGCAGCAGGTTGATCCGCTCAATTAATTCCCGGTGCTGGCGATCAATGATCTCCACTCCGATCTCAAAATCCTTACTCCAGACCAGGGCGGGTTCGATGGCGCTGCCCCCTTCGTCGGAGTTGCCGCTTTCATCTTCAAATCCGTGCAGATATAAGTCGTCGTAGATCTGGTAGGAGTCAAAGAGCTCCATGAACTGCTCTTCGCAATCGAGAAAGGCGTTGACGATAGCCGGGTCGAAGTGGCTGCCCCGAGCGGCGTAAATTCGTTGTACCGCCAGGTTGGCCAAACCGAAGACCATGTTGTGCTGGACGGCGCGCAGTTTGCCCAGTTGACGGGCAAGCCCGGTTAATCACCACTGCCGGCGGGGGGTGGCTCCGACGCCAGACAGACCCGGTTGCGGCCGGCGTCCTTGGCCTGATAGAGTTGCTCGTCGGCCCGGGCGATGAGGTGGAGGGGGGAGTGTTGCCGACAACAGGGACCGGTGGCTACGCCGATGCTCACCGTGATGTGGGAGGCCACCGGGGAGTGGCCATGGGGGATCTCCAAACTCGCTATTTCCTTACGAATACGCTCGGCCATCTGCCAAGCCCCTGCGGAGTCGGTATCGGGCATGAGACAGACAAACTCCTCCCCGCCGTAACGAGCCGGCAGATCGGTAGCACGGCAAAAGATTCCTGCCAGCACCCGCGCTATCTCCCGCAGGCAGTCATCTCCTTTCAGATGTCCGTAGTTGTCGTTATAATGTTTGAAACAGTCAACGTCCATCAGCAAAAGTGAAAGATTGCCGCCTGAGCGGATCTGACGGGCGTACTCCCGCTGCAGAACTTCGTCGAAGTGGCGGCGGTTGGCCAGACCGGTCAGCCCGTCGGTGACCGCCAGGCGTAGCAGCTGATCCCGGGCCTCCTTCAGCTCCAACTGATTGCGAACCCGAACCAGGACCACCGGCGGGTTGATGGGTTTGGTCACATAATCGGCGGCCCCCAACTCCAAACCCCGCACCTCCGATTTCTGATCTCCGATCCCGGTGACGAAAATCACCGGTATATCGGCGGTACTGCGCTCGCTCTTCAGCCGGGAACAAACCTCAAAACCATCCATTTCCGGCATCACCACATCCAGCAGGATCAGATCCGGCCGGGCCTGGACCGCCAGTTCCAGGGCCTTGGCCCCGCTGGTGGCAAACAAGACCTCGTAGTCGTCACTGAAAATTTCAGCCAGTAGTTCGATGTTGCTGATCTCATCGTCCACCACCAGAATTTTTGCTTGATTGGCACAGATCATTCCACACCTCCCAAGGTGTTCAACAACTCATCAATAAGGGCGCCTGCGGCAACGAAATCCAGCTCTTCCATGGCCGCCTTCAACTTCGCCAGCCGCTGGGGAACGACAGAAGCGGCCAGTTCCTGCTCCACCCCGGCAAAATATTTGCGGGCCTTCAGATTATTGGCCGCCACCAGTTGCCGTAACTGTTGCAATACTTCCCGCTGGGCCGGGGAGAGAGCGACTTCTTTGGCGGGGGCATCGGCCTTGCCCGCCGCACTCCCTGCTTCTCCGGCACCCTGAAGCCCCAGAGCATCGTTGACCGCCGCCACCGCCCGAACCAACTCTTGTTCCAGGGCACTCAACAAAGAGGGGTCACAGGTTGTGCTAAAGCTGCCCAGGGCCTCCTCCACCGTTTGGGCCACCGAGCTCAGCTCTCTTGCTTCCAGGGAGGCGGCCACCCCCTTCAGGCTATGGGCCCAGCACCGGGCCTCATCTCCCCGCTCCGCCGCCAGCATCTCCCGCAAGGGGCTCACCCCGGAGGTGTACTGCTCGGCAAATCGCGTCAACAAGCGGCGCAACAGCCGTTCGCTACCGCCACAACGCTCCAGGGCGGCGGTAAGGTCGAAATGGGGTAAGGCGGCAAGCGCACCAAGGCCCTGGGCTGCAGGCAGGCAATCCCGGGCGGTCGCCGTGTTCGACGCTGCCCTGTGATCGCCTGCCGCCGGGGAGCTTGCGGCGGTGGTCAGCCAGTGGACCAGGGTTGACGTGAGCTGTTTGGCGTCGATGGGTTTGGTCAGATGATCGTTCATCCCCGCCGCCAGGCTCTTCTCCCGGTCGCCGGCCATGGCATGGGCGGTCATGGCGATGATCGGCAACCCGGCAAATCGCTTATCCCGCCGAATCTCCCGGGTGGCGCTGAGGCCGTCGAGCACCGGCATCTGAATATCCATCAGCACCAGATCAAAACTCCCCGCCTCCACCATTTGCACCGCTTCATGGCCATCCACCGCCACTTCCACCGCCGGACCCAGATCGCTGAGCAGTTCCACCGCCAGCTCCCGGTTGATGCTGTTGTCCTCCACCAGCAATACCCGGTAGCCGCTGAGATCGAAGTCCCGGGACGACTCATCCCCGGAGACGATCTCCGGTGCCACCGTCGAGGACTTGACCCCGAAAACATCCATTATCGCATCGTAGAGCACCGATTCATTGACCGGTTTAAGCAGAAAACCATCCAAGCCTACCTGCTCGGCCAGCTTCATCACCTCCTCCCGGCCAAAGGCGGTGACCATCAAAATGGCGGGCAGGGCGGCGTTTTTGCTCTGTTGTTTAAGCCGGCGGGCGGTTTCAATGCCGTCCAGACCCGGCATCCGCCAATCCATCAGCACCAGATCGAAGGCCGATCCCGCCCCCGCCGCCTCTTCCACCCGGGAGATGGCCTGAACACCGGAAGAAACCACCTCCACCTCGAAGCCAAAACCCCGCAGCATTTCGGCGAGAGTCTCCCGGGCTCCCCGGCTGTCATCCACCACCAGCACCCGTTTGCCCACCGGGGCCTCCCAGCGGGGGCGAAGCGGCTCGGCCGGGCTCTTTGCCGCCTCAAGTTCGATGACGAAGCTGAAGGTGCTGCCCTGCCCCGGCTCACTCTCCACCCCAATCTCGCCACCCATTATCTCCACCAACCGACGGCAGATGGCCAGACCCAGGCCGGTACCCCCGTGCTTACGGGTAATGGAGCTGTCGGCCTGGGAAAAGGACTCAAAGAGGCGGGAAACCTGGGCCGGGGTCATACCGATACCGGTATCACGCACGGTGAAACGCAGGCGCAGCCCATCGCCTCTCCCCTTATCCACCTCTTCCTCGGGGGCAACCTCCACCAGAATCTCGCCCTGCTCGGTAAACTTGACCGCGTTGTTGACCAGGTTGGTCAAAATCTGCCCCAGACGCAGGGGATCACCCACCAAATGCCGCGGGATTTGGGGATCGATGCGAAAAATCAACTCCACCCCCTTCTCTTCGGCCTTGAGCCCCACGATATCGGCCAGCCCGGCCAGAACCTCTTCCAGCACGAAATCGGTATGTTCCAACTCCAGTTTACCGGCTTCTATTTTGGAGAAATCGAGAATATCGTTGATGATGTTGAGCAGGGAGTGGGCCGCGTTGCCGATCTTGTTGAGATAGTTGCGCTGCTTGGGGCTCAACTCGGTACGTTTGGCCAGATGGGCCATGCCGATGATGGCGTTCATCGGGGTACGGATCTCGTGGCTCATGTTGGCCACGAATTCGCTTTTGGCCGCACTGGCCGCCTCCGCCTCCTGCTTGGCCTGGAGCAACTCCCCGGTGCGCTGCACCACAGTAGCCTCCAAGTCTTCCCGAGACTCACGCAAGGATTGGGTACGCTCTTCAACCATTATAACCATTTGATTGAAGGTTTGATTCAGTTTTCCAATTTCATCGTTTCTACCTTCAGGCAAACGCACCGTGTAGTCTCCGCTTGCCATCCGCGCCGCCCCTCCGGCCGCCCGCCGCACCGGTAATATAAAGAAGCGGTCCAGGAAAAAGCCAATAAGTAAGACAACCAGCAGCATGGCTCCCCCCAACAAAGAACCCAGAATAATCATCTGGCGTTGCCCGAAAACTTTATCCAGGTCGACCAGCACCAAACTAACCCAGCCAATTTCCGGTATCTGAGCCACTGCCGCCGCATGATTTCGCCCTTCAAACTGCAGGAAAAAAGAACGTCCTTTGCCGTCGTCACTTTTCACAGCGGCCGGAATCATCCGGCGAATCTTTTGACGATCCTCTTGCCGTTTTAAATCATCGTAAATGGTGCTCCACGCCTCTTGGTCACTGGAATGGAGGTTCAGAGTGACAAGTTCGGAATCCTCATGGGCCACAATCGCCCCGGAGGGATCAAGCAACATTGCCGTCACCCCTTCCTCATCCGGAGAAACCAAGTCGTGTATAAATTCAGTGAGATCAATACCGGTGCCGACCACCCCGAGTCTCTCACCATCCTCCTCCACCACCATGTTGATCCAAATCTTGGTACTATTCAGTTCGGGATTGTAATCAACATTGAGATGGTAAGGCTCATCGAGTTTTAGCGATGAGAAGAACCAAGCGTCATCCTTTCGTTCCGGTTCCAGGCGATTGATTAATTCCTGACCGCTATGGCTTCCCTCGGTATCACTGAAATAGAAATTACGACTAAAAGCGGAGGCGGCAAACCAGTTGCCGGAAGTAAAAAAATTGCCAAAACTCCCCAACTCCCGCATTGCCGCCTGGCGCAAGTGGGGTTTAGTATCATTACGCAACCAGCGGCGAATTTGCTCCGACTCAGCCATTTTACCGGTCAAGGCCAAATCGCGAGTCACAATCCCACCTACCCGCTCCTGATGCCACAGAGCGTAGCGAGTGACAAAATTGGAACCCAACTGCTGGGCCATATCGGTCGCCAACTTGCTGAACACCAACAACGCCAGCGAACCGACACCCAGTAATACCAAAACGATAAAGACTACACTGTAGGCACGAATACCGGTGAACATTGTTCCTCTGCTTCGACTTTCGCCAAAGTTCTCTTTCTTTCCCTCGACATCACTCATAACCAACGCAGCCTCACCCTGGCGAACCCCGTTTCCTTGGACTTGTAGTAATCGTTCAGCCACCCTTCAAAACGCCGAAATAAACCACATCGTCTCCCGCTGCATCCGTTAATCGTCCCACTGCTGGGGGTGATACCCCGGGCCAAAGGATGGCCGCAGCGATGACCGGATCGAGCAAACGGTCGGAGCTGCTGTCGAAGGCGGTCATGCCGTTTTGCCCCCCGGCAAGGTAAAGACAAAACGACTCCCCCGCCCCGCTCCCTCGGACTCCACCCAGATGCGGCCGCCGTGGCGCTCCACGATCTTGCGAGCCACCGCCAGGCCGATGCCGGTGCCCTCGTACTGGCCTTTGGGGTGCAGGCGTTGGAAGACCTGGAAGAGGCGGTCGAACTGGTCCGGGTCGATGCCGATGCCGTTGTCGGCCACACAAAAGCGCCAGCCACCATCCTCGGGGGCAACCGTGACCTCCACCTCTGGAACCCGCTCTGGATCGCGGTATTTCAAAGCGTTACCAATCAGGTTCTGCCACAGGCGGGTAAACTCGTCACGACTGGCCACGATCTCCGGCCACTCGCCGGAGACCTGCACCCTGGCCCCGGTCTCCTCAATTTCCGGGGCCAGGAAATCCAGCGCTTCCGCCACCGCCTCGCGGCTGGCCATTGGCCCCATGGGCTCACCCTTACGCCCCACCCGCGAATATTCGAGCAACGAAACCAGCATCTGGTCCATACGCTGGGCCCCTCCAACGGCATGACCCATCATCTCCCGGGTCTCATCATCCAGCTTGTCGTCCAAGGCACGTTCCAGCAGTTGCATATAGCTGTTAATCATCCGCAAGGGCTGGCGCAGATCGTGGGAGACCGCATAGGCGAACTGTTCCAGCTCGGCGTTGGAGCGGGCCAGCTCAGCACTTTGTCGGCTCATCTCCTGATTGCTCTGTTCCAACCTGAGGATATGTTGAGCCAGTTGCTGCTGCAGCAGGTTGAAGGCGACAATCAACTGACCAACTTCATCCTGCCGCTCCCCCTTCAGGGTTTGAAAGGGCTGTCGCCCTTCGGCCATGGCCAGTATCCGGTTTGAGGTCCGAGTGAGAAAACCGAGCTGCCGCCTCAGCAGATGCCATACCAGGAAGCCGGTGATGAAGGCAACCACAACGGTCAACAGCGCCATATTGCGAAGTACATCCTTCTCCCCTCTGGTCATCAAAGAGCGGGGCAAGGTATGGATGACGTGCCAGCCCATGGTTTCAAACCGCGCCGAGGCATAGAGCATTGTCTGTCCGTTGGCGCCTGCCACATAACCAGAGTTGCGCCCCTCCAAGACGTGGTCAATTACCGGATTAAGGCCCGGAGCGGGAAGTTTTTGCATGGCCAGGGTGGGGTCGGTGGCGGTGACGAAGAGCTTCAGGCCAGGGTCAATCACCATCAGCTCACTCTGTTTTCCCAGCACCAACTCTGCGATGTCCTGGAAGAGATTGGGGTCGTCAAGCCGGGTCACCCCGAAGATAAAACCCAGCACCTCTCCAGAGTCGGTTTTGATGGGGGTATCAATCACGAAAACCGGAGCTTGCAACCCCCTTCCGATCAGAGGCCTGGTGATCACGCTCTCAGCAGTGCGGCGTGCCTTCTGGACGTGGTCACGATCGGAAAAATCTATCCCAACCCTGCCATCCACCCGGGGCGAATCCACAATGGAACGACCTCCCGCATCCAAGACCACCATACCGCCATTAAAAAAGCGGTGCAGCCCGACGCGTTGATCGAGCATAACCTGGATAACCTCCTTTGAGTGCAGTCCATCTCCATCCGCCAGCAGGAGAGCAAAAGCCTCAAGGTTCTCCCGCCGCTCACGGATATTATGGTTCAGGTGACGCACCACCATCTCGCTAATCTCCTCCTGCTGCTGCAGAATTGTTTCACGAGATTCCTCCTTAAAAAATTGTTGAACGCTGAATGTAATCACCAGGGTAGAGAGCAGAAAGCCACCCAGAGCAATGGCTAGAATGCGCTGGGAAAAACCCTGAAAAAGGCGTCCAGAAAGTTTAAGCCGATCTTTTTCAGCCATCTGTAATCTCCAACTCCTTTGCGGAGCATTCAGCCCATTTCATGGCACCGGAAAGGTAGGTTAAACCAGAAGGTTGCCCCCCTGCCCTCCTCGCTTTCCACCCCGATTTCACCCCCCATCAACTCCACCAGGCGGCTACAAATGGCCAGGCCAAGACCGGTGCCGCCATATTTGCGACTGGTGGAATTGTCCAACTGCTGGAAGCGTTGAAAGAGCAGGTTGACCTTCTCTGCCTGAATCCCGATTCCGCTGTCTTTGACCGTAAAACGCAGAAAAAGATCCGGGGCGGCGGATACCTGGCTTACTTCTATTACAACCCCTCCGACTTCGGTGAACTTGATGGCATTACCAACCAGATTTATCAGTACCTGCCGCAAACAAACCTGATCACCTTCAACTATCGACGGAATATCAGAAGATACTTTGCAAGTCAGGGTAAGTTGCTGGGCGGCGGCCTGGGGTTGCAGCAGATCAGCCACCTCCTGCACCAGTTCCCGGGGCGAAAAAGGCCGGCACTCCAACTCCACCCGGCCGGCCTCCAGTTTGGAAAACTCAAGAATCTGGTTGATCAGCTTCAGCAGGGCCTCGCCGCTTGTTTTAATTACCTTTACGCAGCTGAGTTGATCGGCGGTCAGCTCTTCATTCAGCAGAATGCTGGCCATGCCGAGTACACCGTTCATGGGAGTACGAATCTCATGGCTCATGTTGGCCAAAAACTCGCTTTTGGCTATATTGGCCGTCTGGGCCGCCCGGGCCAGTTCTTCGGCATGAGCCACCATTCCCGTAAGACGTTTATTAGCCTCCATCAATTGCCTTTCCAACTGAAACCGGACCTGGGCATGGCGAATCACCCGGCTCAAAGAATCGCTGCCGATCACCCCTTTGACCAGGTAATCCTGGGCACCCACCTCGATGGTGGCCAGGGCAAAATCACTGTCATCATGGCCGGTAAGAATGACGATGGGAACATCCGGCGCGGCGGCCCGCATGGCCATGACCGTATCAAGACCGGTGGAATCCGGCAGGTTGATATCCAACAAAATCACCTCCGGCACCCCTGCCGCCAACTGCCGCTTGGCCTCCGTCAGGGAACCGGCATGCCGGAGAGCAAAACGACCGGCTTCCCGCAATGCCAAACGGGTAAGCACCTCATCGTCAGGGTCATCTTCCACCAACAGTACCTGCAGGGGCTGACCAGCGTCATTTTGCACCTTTTCCATGTTTTCTCTCCCCGTCTTGGCTCCGGTAGTTAGCAGGCTTTATGAACCACTTATCGCCAGGATAGTCAGATCATCTGGCAGTGGGGTTCCCTGGCGAAATTCATCAATCATGGAGTTGCATTCTTCCACCAGACTTGCTGCCGAACCGGCGGCGACCAGTTCGTGCTGCCGCCGGGGCCAAACGGTTTGCCAGAAGCGCTCACCCGTTGGATTGAGAAGGTCTATCAAGCCGTCCGTATAAAACAAAAGCCGCTGTCGCGCCGTTAAAACGAAACTTTCGGTTACGATATCCCGATTCATGTCCATTCCCACCAGACTGCCGTTACCGTTGGCCAACGGTCGCGGTGGTTGATCGCCGTCAAACAGGAGGGGGTGGGGCTGACCGGCATTACAAAATGAGATGGTGCGGGATGGATGATGAAACACCCCGTACACCATGGTGAAAAAGCTTTCAAAGCGCTCCATGGGAAAAGCCTGTTCCAACTCTTGGAGCATGGCCTCCGGCTCCAGAAAGGGCAAGGCGTCTCGATTATGCCCCAGTGGCTGGAGAAACTGGGCAACGGCAAAGGTAATCATCGCCGCCCTGGGACCATGGCCGGCCACGTCAAGCAGGTAAAAGAGGGTGTACTCCTGGTCCCAGGGGACAATGGAGAGCAGGTCGCCTCCCACTTGCTCACAGGGAGAGCAAATCCAATAAAATCGCGCCGCCGGCTCCACCTCCGACTCCGCGACCAGGGGGGAGAAAGCGGCCGGGTCCGGTGGCAGCAGGGCGCGCTGAATCTCCGCCGCGGCCTCCAGGTCCTGGGCGGCCCGGCGGCGGGCCTCCTCCAGGGCACTTTGATACAACTTAAGCTGTAGATGGTTGCGTACCCGAACCCTGAGAATTTCCGGTTTAAGGGGTTTGCTGATGTAGTCGATGGCTCCCAGTTGCAGCCCTTGCTCCTCGCTGTCGGTGTCACCCATGGCGGTAACAAAGATCACCGGAATATCGCGGGTGTCCGGATCAGCTTTGAGTTGTCGGCAAACCTCATGGCCATCCATCCCGGGCATCATCACATCCAACAGGATCAGATCCGGACGAACACTGCCCCGGGCCAACTCCAGGGCCTGTTTCCCTCCTTCAGCGGTCAACAAACGCCACTCCTGCTTGAGGGCGCCTCTGACAATCATAATATTAATAGCCACATCGTCCACTACCAGCACAACGGGGCGGGTATCCTGGGTATTCTCCATGTTTGCCATATCTCCTGCACATACGATTTCTTGGCGAGGCGCGGGTGAACGGTTAACCTTTAAGCTGGGCAGCCGGCCAGGCGGCTACCCAGGCGGGCACCTCCGCCGCCGGCATCGGCCGGGCGATGCCGAAGCCCTGGGCCAGTTCGCAGCCCAGCTTAAGCAGGCGGTGGCCGTGGGCGTCGGTCTCCACCCCTTCGGCGACAACCTGGCGCCGGAAGGCGGTGGCCAGACCCAGCACCCCCTCGACGATGGCCAGATCTTCGGGATCATCAAGCATATCAAGGACAAAGCTGCGGTCGATTTTCAGGGTCTGGGCCGGCAGACGCTTCAGATAAGTGAGGGAAGAGTAGCCGGTGCCGAAATCGTCCAGGGCGAAGTTGACTCCCAACTCCCGGCATTCGATGATGATCTTTGATACATGGTCAAAATCACCCAGGGCGCTGCTCTCCACCACCTCCAGCTCCAACTGATCGGCAGGGGCTTCCGGGTGGGCGAGCAGCTTGCGCCGCAGGCCGGCCACGAAATCGGCCTCCTGAAGCTGCCGGGGGCCGACATTGACACTGACCGGCAACGACAGATCGGCCCGGCGCCAGGCCACCATCTGCTCCAGGGCGGTCTCCAGCACCCAGTCACCCACCGCCACGGCCAGGGGGTGATCCTCGATGGTAGGTAGAAAATGGCCGGGAGACAGCAGCCCCAGCTCGGGATGTTGCCAGCGGATCAGGGCCTCCAGGCCGACCACCCGGCCGGTGCGCATATTGACCTTGGGTTGGTAGTAGAGCAGAAATTCCCGGTCCTGCAGGGCCTGCGCGATTCGCTCCAACTGCTCATGATGGCCGCGCAGGGCCAGATCATAATCCGCATCGAAGAGATGATAACGGCATTTGCCCGAACTTTTGGCCTGGTACATGGCCTGATCCGCCTGACGCAACAACTGATCGGCATCAATATTCTCGCTTTGGGGATAAAAGGTTACCCCCAGACTGGCGGAAACCTGCAAGTCGATACCGTTATCTTCCACCTCCCCGGAGGCGGCTTTGAGCAGGCGGCGCAAAAGGGGCCGGCAGGCATCCTGATCCGGCAGATCCTGCAGGACGGCGACAAACTCGTCACCCCCAGGCGGGCCAGAGTGTCGCTTTCGCGCAGGGTCTCTTTCATCCTGCCGGCCAGGGCGCAGAGCAGACGGTCGCCAACATCATGGCCGTGGCTGTCGTTGACCTCCTTGAAGCCATCCAGATCCAGATAAACGATGGCCAGCAGGGTGCCACGCCGAGTGGTCTGGCTCATGGCCTGCTGCAGACGGTCGGCCAACAGTGAGCGGTTGGGCAGGCCGGTGAGGGTATCGTAGTGAGCAATCAGCTCCAACTGCTGCTGCTGGGCCTTCAACTCGCTGATATCACTGAAGAGGGCGACGTAGTGGGTGGTGGCGCCGGTACTGTCCGGAACCGCGCTGATGGTCAGCATTTCGGGATAAACCCGGCCATCCTTGTGGCGATTCCAGATCTCGCCGGACCAGAAACCCTCGCTTTGCAAAGCACGCCACATTTCATCGTAAAACTCCGGGCCATGGTGGCCCGATTGGAGCAGCCGCGGGGTTTGGCCGATCACCTCCTGCCGCTGGTAACCGGTAATCCGGCAGAAGGCCTCGTTAACTTCGATAATGGTGCCGTCGGTCCGGGCAATGATAATGCCTTCCCGAGCGTGTTCCACCACGGCGGCGGCCAAACGGATATCGGCATCACGGCGGTGGCGCAGCATGGCGTAGCGCACGGCCCGGCGCAGAGAGGTGGCCTCGCCACCCTTACTCAGAAAATCCTCTGCCCCAGACTCGATGGCCAGTTGGCGGTCGGCTTTGTCATCCTGGCCGGTGAGCACCACAATCGGCGCGTCGCTCAGGACCCGGCAGCGGGCCACCGTTTGTGCGCCGGCGGAGTCGGGCAGGTTCAGATCCAGCAGGATCACATCGGGGTTGATCTCCTTTTCCGCCAGCAGCTTGCGGGCCGCGGCCAGGGATTGGACAGGATGAACGATAAAGGCGTGGTGGTCGCGGGCCAGGAGCTGGTGGCGAATAAGAGTTGCTTCGTCGGGTTGGTCTTCGATCAGCAGCACCACGGGGATGGCCGGCAGGGTCGCATCCGCCTTTCTCTTGAAGATCGGCACCAGGTTGCCCTGTTGCTGCTCCAGGAGGCGAATACCGGCCCGGATCTTGGCGTGCAGCACCTCACTGTCAAAAGGTTTGATGACATAGTCATTGGCCCCGGCCTCCAGGCCGGCAACCAGGTCGGAACTCTTCTCCTTGGCGGTAAGCATAATCAGATACGGCGGAGAAGACCCAGTCATACGCCTGATCTTACGGCACAGCTCAAGCCCATCCAGCCCGGGCATCACCCAGTCGATCAGGGCCAGCCGGGGGGCATCAGCCTGGCGCATTATCTCCCAGGCGGCTTTACCGTCAGTAGCGGCAACGGGTTTGTACCCCCATTTGCCCAGAGAATGGGTAAGGATGGTGCGAGTGACAGGATCATCATCAGCGATCAAAATCTTCAATTATACACCCAATTGAGCTCCACTTGGCCCACCCCTTTGCACAATCAACAACCACCAAGCCAGGCCTGGTGATCACAACCACTGGGTGGCAGACAACTGGTAACTTTTCTTAACCATCATACTTTGCCACCCTAAGAATTTCAACTTCCCGCTTGGTTTTCTCCAGCGCCGAGGGGATGAAGGGAGGGCTCCAAGGCCTGGTCCCCAGCGGCTGCTATCAGGGCGTCAAGATGCTCGGCAAGATACAAGGGGAGTGAAAAAAGCCGGTATTTTACCGATTCTCCCTTCGTGGTTTTGACTTGGATGGTTTGCAGTGACGGGGGATTGGTATCGAAACGGATTGCCAGGGGCAGACTCTTTTCCGCCATGAACTGATGTAACGATTTCATACTGCCGGCAGCGCCGGATTTCACCTCGACTGGCACGATTTGATTGCCGTGTTGAATGATGTAGTCGATTTCGCCCTGCCGCCCCTGTCCGTTGCCAATAATAAAGCTGCGGCTCCATAAGCGGGCTCTGCGCCGCCCGTAATTGCTGTCCCACAAACTGTTCGGCCAGCCCCCCCCTGTTGGCGAAGACCACTTGATCCAATTCTGATTGCTTGCCGAAGGCCAAGCCGAGCTGGGCGGAGACCAGGCCGATGTCGATCAGCAGGACTTTAAAAAATTTTTCGTTGGATTCGGCTCCCAAAGGCAGCCCGTTGGCGCTGGTATGCACCACTTTTGTGCATACCCTGGCCTGGCAGAGCATGGTCAGCGCTTTTTTGACCACCCCCAGGCGAGCACCGGAGTCGGCCCGGCTGAAAACAAACTTGCCCCCCAGCTGCTCGGCCACCGAGTGCAGGATCCGGTTAAGCAAGCGGGCATCAATCTCGCCGCCGTACTTGTGAAAATCATCGCGATAGGTGGCCAGAAGGTCCTGCTGATTTTTAAGACACTCAGCCAAATCCCCTCTCTCCACCCAGGCCCGCACCACCTCCGGCATACCGCCGATCAGGCAGAACTGCCTGTAGAGATTCAGGCATTTTTCATGCAGGGTTTGGGGCAGACCTTTGGCCGGGTCGCAGGATACCATCTTCCGATGGAGCGCCTCGTGGCCGCAAGCCAGCACAAATTCGAAAAAAGAGAGCTGTTCCAAATGGAAGTAGCTGATCCTTCCCACCGGCATACTGTACTGGTGACGATTGAGGGCAAACTCCAACAGAGAGCCGGCCGCGATCACCGCAAGTTGCGGCAGCTCCTCCTTGAACCATCTAAGTTTCGCCAACAGCTCCGGCGCGGCTTGAATTTCATCCAGAAAAAGGCAGGATGTTTCCGGGGTTATTTTGGTGGCGAACTCCGCTTCGAGGTTGCCGACAATCTCCCCCGGGTCGTTTACTGAAAACAAATCCGCCAGGTTGGGTAACTTCTCGAAATTCAATTCAACTAAATAAAGCTGGTGCCTCCGGGCAAAATCGCGTACCAGCCAGGTCTTGCCTACTTGGCGGGCGCCTCTTAAGACCAGGGGTTTCCGGTGGGGGCTTTTGAACCATTGATCAAGCCCGGCGGCGGCAAAACGAATCATCTTATTATCCGGTTGGTTTTCGATACGGCCTTGTAAGGGTCGGACATTTACCCCGGCATGAGCTGGATAGTTACACTGCCTCTTGACGGAAGCTTATAATTAACGCGTTGTTTTTGTCAATAGCAAATATTTCAACGCGTTGTTTATAAGCTTCTGTAAGTCCTCTGTTCGTATAATCCTGCGTGCCGCGGATGAACCCACCCGCTACATATCTTCTTCCACCGCCGGATGGTAGATAATATCCCAGCTCACTGGCCGAACTTCTCCATCATCACGTTACGGGAAACGCTTTCATTTTCCTTGAAAGTATGGAGCCGAGCCATGGCTAAAGCCGGCGGGGCCGACGTCCCCCCGGTCAAAACGGACGGTGCGCACTGCCCTGGTCCAGGTGGGGGAAAAACGGCGGCCATCGGTGAACCAGCTCAGCAGGCTGTGGCTGGCACCTTCCAGCCCGTGATCATCGTCAACCAGGGCCGAGGCCAGCAGCTCTATCAGCTCGTAACAGGCATAATCATCCGGTGCCAGGCCCAGGGATTGGCTCAACACCTGCCGCTGCTGCCTGCGCCTTGAGGGAGGGATCTTTTCGTCAATCATCCGGCGCAGTCGGCCACCGGCCTGTTGCAACAGCAGGCAGTGCTCCCGGGGGATATCAGCCAACAAAGTAAGCTCCTTGGCCAACAGCTCCAAGTGACGCGCCAGCAACAGCCGGGGGAGGCCTCGGGAAGCACACACGCTGCCAAGCCACTCTACCTGCTCTTCCATAAGCACAGCCCCAAGATCGGCCATGGTCACCAACCAGCCACCATCACTATCGCCGAAACGGCGTCCGCGGTGGCCAAAACGGTAACTAAGATAGGGAAATTCCACCATGGTACTTTCAGTGGCCCGCAGTACTGCCAGCAACGTCTCCCGCTCCTGGGGCACCGGATGGTGTCCCGCCTCGCGCAGGGGGTTGTCTCCAGTTGTGTATGGCTGCTCCTGATGGACTGGCGCAAGGCTTCGATATTGCTTAACCGGGTCATATTCAATCTCCCTCACGGAGTATCTTTGGGTAGATTTACGCTGATGGTGGTTCCTTCTCCAGGCTCACTCTCCAAATCCACCGACCCGCCATGCCCTTCTACTATCAATTTAACGATGCTCAGCCCCAAACCGGTACTGCGCTCCCCGGCGGTGGGCACGGTGGAACTTTTTTTGAAGGGCTTGAAAAGCTGCTCCTGCTCATCTAAAGAGATCCCCTGACCATGGTCCCGGACGGAGAGTACAAACCACCCGGGCTTATCATTTAAGAAGAGGACGATCTGATTGGGACCACGGGAGAATTTGATGGCATTGGTCAGCAGATTATCCACCACCTGGCTCAAACGGTCATAATCTCCAGCCACCCGGTAATCTTCACCTTCTTTAACATCGAGGAGCAAAGACAACTCTTTTTTACCGGCATCCCGCTTGGCACTGGCAATCCTTTCGACCACCAGCTCCTTTAACGATAAAAGCTGGCGCTTCATCTCCATCTGGCCGGATTCAATCCGCACAAAGTCCAGCAAATCGGCCAGCAACCGCAGCATAAAATTGCTGCTTCCTTTAATCATCTCCAGATAGCGGGCGGCGTCACTCTCCGGGTCCGGCTCAATCTCCTCCTGTAACATCTCGCATAAGCTGATAATGTTGCCGATCGGGTTGCGAAGATCATGGGCCGCCACCCCCATGAAGATATTTTTCTGCTCGTTAAGCACTTCCAATTCGTGTCCCTTTTTTACCAGGCTGCGCTGGACGGTGAGCAGCTCGTTATTAAGGCTGGTAACGGCATCATACACGTTTTGATCGTTAAGCAGGCTTACCGACTCCCGGCGTCTATTTAACGCCTCTTGCAACAAGATGAACTGTTGATCCCGTCCGGCAAGCAGTTCCTGGCAGACGGTGAACGCGTCCTCCAGCTTGAGAGCGCCAACCAGCAAAATTTTATCCTGCTCGTGAATACCGATGAAGCTGAGCAGCAAGTGGCTGTTATCGTTGGTACCGACGGGCAGAGCAAATTCCCAGTCCAGGGCGATACCGTTGGTATTGATCTCTTGCAGGAAATGACGGGCCTTCAATTCGGAGCCGGGGTAAAAAAAAGCAGGCAGGCCATGATTGAGGCGGGGGGTGAGCAGGCAGTAGTGATCATCACGCGCTATCTCGCGCACTATGCCCATTTGGTCACAACGCACGGCCACGACCTGAGCGGTCGGGGCCTCTTGGTCATTATTCATCCTCGCTTCTCCTCCAGTAACTTCCCGGCAGTACGGATGGCCTCCAGGGGGTCAATCGCGACGGCGTCCGCCCCAATCGTCTGGCTGAGCTCGGGTTTACCGATAAAGGAATAGCCCCCCACCAGGATAAGCACATTGGCGGTTTCTCTCCGGCTACGCAAGGCCATAATTAGTCGACTTGCCAGATGAAGGTGGGCGATAATCGTTATTGAGATCCCTACCACCTCAATTTTCTTTCTGGCCACCTCGTCAACAACCACCTCGTCTGCGGCGTTTGCCCCCATATAAAGGGTATCCCAACCAGCCATCTCAAACAGATCGGTTACCATTCTCATGCCGACTTCATGCAACTCACCACCCACACAACAACCAAGAAAGGCATAGGGTAAACGACGCTGTTTACCCTTAAGGATCCGGGGGTAAAGCTGGGACATGGTGTACTGCACGGCGGCGGTACAGAGGTGTTCCCGGGCCACGGTTAGGCGATTGCGTTGCCACAACTCACCCACCTCATAAAGGGCAGGCTTGAGGATTTCCAGGTAGATATTCTGGAGCGATACGCCATCCTGGGCCGCTTGCAGCACCAGTTCGGTCCCCTCAACGCGCTTACCGGCCAGCAGCAATTGCAGATATTGACGGGCCAGGGGCTCATTTTTCCCGGCCATCCGGGGAAGAATGGTCAGTTGGGTACCATCTGACATGGGATCAGTATTCATATCGCAACTTGCCGAGTTTGTGCAACCAATTGTTAAAGCGGCTTATTTACCGACATTCAGCTTGCCAAAAGGCCATTTTAAAAGATATATTTAAATTTCACACCTACATTTTTTTCGACGTTTACCCTACCTGTTCCCACCGACCACGCGGCTGGTGACCAAGGTGTGATAAAAGGCGACGGACATCCTCAGAGGTCTCTTACGGTGCTGAACAAAAAATTTAGCTTTAAATTACTATTTATCCCTCCGGTGCTGGCCGCCGCGGTGGGCACTTTTGTAATTATCCTGTTATCCCTCTATCTGCTTAAAAACGAGTACAACAACCAGCAGATGGCGGTGATGCAATATTATCAGGAGCAGCAGGAAGCCGGCGCCGAGTCCCTGCGCCGGCACCAGGCAGGTTGGGAGAAGTTTGACCGCCGCTACTATCAGGTGATGTTCAGCAGCATCGCCGGTCTGGTTCTGATGCTGGGGGTTTCCTTTCTGGTAATGCGACGTTTTATCAACCCCATGCATAAAATCGTCGCCGCTTTGCGGGAGTTGGCCTACGCTTCGGGGAAACCGCCGGATTTGGAGGGGATTGAGCAACTGCAAAATGAGCGAATTCGTGAGTTGGCGGAGTTGGCCAACGCGGTGTTGAGTTTCCATGACGCCCTTAACGACCGCCATCGGGTGGAGAAGGAGTTGCGCAAACTCTCTCTGGCGGTGGACCAAAGCCCCAGTGGCATCATTATCACCGACCTTGACGGTAATATCGAATATGCCAACCAGGCATTCCTGAATTGCAGCGGTTACCAAAAAATGGAGGTACTGGGCCGCAACCCCAGGTTCCTCAAGGACGAGAATACCTCTGAGAGCTACTATCAAGAAATGTGGAGCGCCATCACCACCGGCCACACCTGGCAAGGGGAGTTTTACAATCGTCGCAAGGACGGCAGCGAATATATCGAAGCCAATACCGTGGCCCCCATCAGACAGGCCGATGGCAGCATCACCAACTACCTGGCCATCAAGGAAGATGTCACCGACAAGATTAAAATGGAAGTGGAGCTGTTGCGCCACCGGGATCATCTGGCGGAACTGGTGGAGGAGCAGACCGTCAGCATCAAGGCCATTGTCGATACCGCCGCCGATGGAATTATCACCATCGACCAGCAGGGTAAGATTATGCTCTTCAACCCGGCGGCGGAAGTGATCTTCGGCTATTCCGCCGAGGAACTGCTCGATACCAAAATCAACCGGCTGATGCCCGAGCCCCATAGCTCTTTACATGACCAGTACTTACAGAATTACCTGAACAGCGGTGAGGGGCCAATACTCAATGAGCGGGTTGAGGTGGTGGCCCTGCGCCGGGACGGCTCAACCTTTCCCCTCGCACTGACCATTAGCCCCATGGAGATCGGCGGAGAAAAACGTTTCACCGCGATCTGCCGCGATATTTCATCCCAAAAGGAGGCCGAGGAGGCCCTGGTCAGCGCCCGCAAAGCCGCCGAAGCCGCCTCCCAAGCCAAGAGTGCTTTCCTGGCCAATATGAGCCATGAGATCCGCACCCCGATGAATGCCGTTATCGGCTTGAGCCATATCTGTTTGCAGACCGAACTTACCCCCAAACAGCGCGACTACCTGGAAAAGGTCCACAACTCGGCCCACTCCCTGCTGGGTATTCTCAATGATATCCTGGATCTTTCCAAAATAGAATCCGGCCGGCTGGAGGTGGAAGAGATATCCTTCAACCTGGACGAAGTCCTCGGTCGGCTGCACACCATCGTGGATACCAAGATCGAGGCCAAGCCCCTGCAGTTTAAACTTGATCGCGCCCCCGAGGTGCCCTCTAACCTGCTGGGTGACCCCCTGCGTCTGGGCCAGGTGTTAACCAACCTGGTGGGCAACGCGGTAAAATTCACCGAGCAGGGCGAAATCGCGGTGGAGTTGGCTGTTGTCGCGGAAAATGAGCAGGAGATATCCTTAACTTTCACGGTGCGGGACAGCGGTATCGGCATGACCCCGGAGCAGCGCGCCCGCCTTTTTCAACCCTTCAGCCAGGCCGATACCTCCACCACCCGCAAGTATGGCGGCACCGGCCTGGGTCTGGCTATTACCCGGCAACTGGTGGAACTGATGGGCGGTGAAATCAGGGTGGAGAGCGAGCCGGGGCAAGGTTCGAGTTTTATTTTCACCCTGCCTTTCAAAAAGGATTCGGCCATTTCTCCCGCCATAGCGGCTCCCTTCCATAGCGCACAGGCAGCGGCCAAACTCAGCGGCGCCCATCTCCTGCTGGCTGAAGATGATGAAGTCAACCGCCTGGTGGCCCGCGAACTGCTGGCCCAGGTGGGGATTCGCCTAACCACCGTGGAAGACGGCGCCCAGGCCCTGGAATATCTGGAGCAAGAGGAAGTTGACGGCGTACTGCTGGATCTGCAAATGCCGGTGATGGATGGAATCACCGCCGCCGGGAAGATCAGGGAACAAGCCAAATTCAAAGATCTGCCCATTATTGCCATGACCGCCAACGCCATGGCCGAAGACCTGCAAAGGTGCCAACAGGCTGGGATGAACGACCACATCGGCAAGCCCATCGAACCCGACGAGATGGTGGCCACCCTGAGCAAATGGATCACTCCGGCCCGGCCCCAACCCATGCCTCCACAATCCCTTACCCCTGTCGACAAACCCGGCGAAGCTGGAGCCTCCACCCCGGATACGCCCCCGCCCGCAGCCGAGCCCCCGGTTGAACTACCTCAATTGCCGGGAGTCCGGGTAGCAGAAAGTGTTCGCCGGCTCAACAACGATCCAGCCCTCTATTACAATATATTGACGCGGCTCCGAGATGATCAGGCGCAGGTGGTCGACCAGTTACGCCAACTTCTGAGCCACGGCGACCAACAACAGGCCAAGAGATTGGCCCATACCCTCAAAGGGCTGGCCGGCACCATCGGAGCCGGCACCATAGAAACTTCAGCCGCCAAGCTTGAACAACAAATTACGCAAGGGCTAAACGATGACTGGGAAACGCTGCTGTACTCCCTGGATCAGGAATTATCCCCCTTGTTCAAGGCCATTGATCGGGCTCTGGAGAAACGCGGTCGGCAGCCGGAGCAAGCCCCCGGGGCAACCGCCCCGAGCCTCGACCGGGACGCGCTGGCCCCTTTGATCAACCAGGCCCGCGCTCAACTGGAAGATTTCGACTCGGGGGCCGAGGAGACCGTAACCCGGATCAAAGAATCACTGGGGTCGGATGAGCAGGCCCAAAAGAGTCTGGCACGCTTAAACGCCTGCCTGGGCCGCTACGATTATGAAGAGGGTTTGCAAGAGCTGCAAAGCCTGGCCAAACTACTGGACCTGCCGTAATTAAATTAACAGGAGAATGAGCGATGAATCCGGAGCAGAAATCGGTCCTGGTGGTGGACGATACCCAGACCAACATCGATATCCTCAAAGGAATTCTCAGCCAGGATTATACGGTTAAAGTGGCCACCAATGGCCGGCTGGCCCTTAAGGTGGCCATGTCCACCAAGCCGCCAGACTTAATCCTGCTGGATGTGATGATGCCCGATATGGACGGCTACGAGGTCTGCCGCCTGCTCAAGGAAGATGAAAAAACCCGCAATATTCCGGTTATTTTCGTCACCGCCAAAGCGGAAATAGAAGACGAGACCCTGGGCTTTACCTTGGGAGCCGCCGACTATATCACCAAACCGATAAGCGCCCCCATCGTCCAGGCCCGGGTTAAGACCCACCTGGAGATGTATGATCGCCGGCAGCTGCTGGAATCCATGGTGAACGACCAGACCGAGCATCTACAGGCAAAGTCCCGGGAGCTGGAAGAAACCAGGCTGGAGATCATCCGCCGTCTGGGGCGGGCCGCCGAGTATCGGGACAACGAAACCGGCATGCATGTAATAAGGATGAGTCACTTCACCGGCATGCTGGCAAAAAAGGCGGGGCTCACCGACTCCGAGGCCGACCTGATCATGCACGCCTCCATGATGCACGACGTGGGCAAGATCGGGATCAGCGACCTGATCCTGCTCAAACCCGGCAAGCTAACCCCCGAGGAGTTCGAGGTTATCAAAAAACACCCTGAGATCGGGGGTGAGATCATCGGAGAGCATAAGTTCGAGCTACTGCAACTCTCCAAAACCATCTCCCTTACCCACCACGAGAAGTGGAACGGCAAGGGCTACCCCCGGGGCCTGGCCGGGGAAAATATTCCCCTGGCCGGCCGAATAACCTCCATCGCCGATATCTTCGATGCCCTGACCTCCGAGAGACCCTACAAAAAAGCCTGGAGTGTCGATGACTCCCTGGCGCTGATCGAAAAAGAGTCCGGCCAGGCCCTGGACCCCGGTCTGGTGCCACTCTTCATCGCCATGCGCCCGGAGGTGGAAGAGATCATGCGCACCTTCGCCGACGAGGCGACCCCAATCCCATAACCGGCGATTTTTATGGTGTGGGATCGGTCGATGTAGCCGGGGAATCTTCTGATGCATCATCCAGCGAGGTTTCCGGGACAGGCTCGTTTTTGGCGAGTTTGCGTTGGCGTTTTTCTTCCTTCTTCTTCTGACGGGCAAGCTCTTTCTGGCGTTTTTCGTAGTTGAAATTTATACGTGCCAATTTTTTCTCCTTTTCAAGGTATTATGAATCTCCAGTTTTCCCTTTGACCTCCGGAGAGCCGGCGCTCCGATACGGCCAGATTACAGAAGCTGCTGTCTTAAAATTACTCACCAAGCCCCAAAGCTTGGCGTTTTTGTCTGATGCGCCGGTCAATCAGCTCGGCGGCCTTAAACGGGTCCGGCTCGATACCGAAGCAGGCGCCGAGCAGCGAATCAAGTTCCTCCAGGGCCAGGTTGGTCACCACTGCCGAACCGGTAATGTTGGGAGGGTGGCCAAGGTGGGTGTAAATGCCAGAGGCCACACAATAGGTGCCGATGGCGGCAGCCTTCTCAGAATACCACTCCGGCGATGAACCGGCCAGCGGTAGATCGGCGATATCGACCCCCAGTTCGTTGGCCAGCAGGGCCGCAAGTTGCAGGATACGGGCATTATCAACACAGCTGCCCATATGCAGCACCGGCGGAATGCCTAAAGAACCACAAATCTCCTTGAGGCCCGGACCGGCCAGCTCGATGGCCTCGGGCACCAGCAGTCCGGCCTTGCCGGCCGCGGTGGTCACGCAGCCGGTAACCAGCACCAGAATGTCTTTCTTGATCAGTTCCCTGGTCAGGTTGACATTGCAATGATCCTGCTGATACTTTGGGTTATTGCACCCGACAATGGCCACCGCCCCTCTAACCTTGCCCGTCTTGATGGCCTCCACCAACGGGGTCAGGGTGCCGCCCAGGGCCTCCAGCAGGACTTCGTTGGAGAAGCCGGTAACCAGTTCAATGGTCTGCTCGGGGATATCTACCCGGTTGTTATTGCGCAGGGGAAAGCGTTCTATGGCCATCCGCACCACTTTTTTCGCCTGGGCCAGGCCGTTGTGCATCTCGAACTTCAGATGCTCGGCCCCGGTGAATTTCGCCTTGTCGGCGGTGGTGACCATCTTGGTGTGGTAACAGTTGCCGACCGCTACCAGGCTGGGCATGATGCACTGGTAATCGACCACGATCAGCTCCACAGCGCCGGTGACCAGGGCAAGCTCGGTCATCAGGTGGTTGCCGGCCATGGGTATCCCCTGCCGCATCATCAGCTCGTTGCCGGTACAGCAAAGACCCGCCAGATTGATGCCGTCGGCCCCTTTTTCTTTAGCCAGAGCCACCAGTTCGGGGTCGTTAACCGCTTCGACAATTTTCTCGGAGACAATGGGATTATGGCCGTGCACCAGGATATTGACCTGATCTTTTTTGATAACCCCGAGGCTGACCGAGGATTGCCGGGGCCGCGGGGTGCCGAACAGGATATCTGAAACTTCGGTGGCGATCATCGAGCCGGCCCAGCCATCGGCCAGACAGGTGCGGGCACTGTGCAACATGGTGTTGGTGGCATCGTTATCACAGCCCATGTGGGTGCGGTGCATCATTTCGGCAATCTCGCGATCAACGCCGCGGGGGGTGATACCGAGCTTCTGCCAGATCTCCTTTCTTTTTGCCGGCACCCGGCAGAGAAAAGAGAGTTCCTTGAGCACCGTGCCGTAATTGGCGAAAAAGAGCTCGGCCAACTCCTTGGCGACCTCAAGGACCGCTCGCCCTTCGGTGGCGATCCCCAGCTCGTCGGCAAGGCGGAGCAGCTTGGCTTCATCCTTGATGGCGTAATCTTCGGTCTGGCCATGGGCCACGGCATGCAGGGCCTCTATACAATCCCGGCCATGGTCGGAGTGACCGGCGGAGCCGCCGGCCACAAAGCGGCCGAAGTTGCGGGCCACGATCACCTCGCCATCGGCCCCGCAGACCCCGAGCGGCGCCTTTTTGCTGATCCGGCATGGCCCCATGGTGCAGTTGCGACAAGAGAGCCCGCTTTCGCAAAAGGTGCAGTGGGGGGTCTGCTGTTCCAGGCGCTCCCAGGCGGTCTCGACCCCGTCCTGTTCGGCCTTGTGCAGCATTTGCCGGGCATCATCCCAAATGGATTTCTCAGCAACGGTTTTTTTTTCTTTCGCCATAACCTTACCTCCCGCTGTCTTTTGCCAATTTTATTTTTTCAATCTTCTATTCTACCACTTCCCGCATCATAAGCGCTCCTCCCGCTCCTCTCTTTCTTCGGAAATTTTATCAAGCACTTCATAAAAGCGCGAGGGCACCCGGTTCTGGTTAATCCTTTGATTTTTGAGCGAGCAGCAGTCCAGTAGACACCATAGGGCGGCCAGGCGATCCCTGCTGGTCACCCGTTTACGCAAACTCACAAACGGAAAGGAAGCCCTGGAAGACAACCGCGATCTGGAGATATAGAATCTCCAGGCAATTGATCAGGACGATTATACTGATAATGGTATTGTACCAGATGTAGATATGCCAGGCCCCGTCCTCAAAGTGGGCCGATTCCGGGATGATATAAGCCAGTGAGTAAAACTGAAAAGCCAGGTAATCGACGATGATAGTCAGGAGAAGCACCATCATGAGATTTTTGAGTTGGCTGTAAACCCGCTCTTTAGACTCCAGGTCGGCACAGAGCCCCTTTTTGGCATCCGTTTTTACGACCTCGGAATCATAGGCGATATAGGCGATCCACTGGGAGTAAATTTTCTCCCGGTATCTGAAATAATTGCCAAAGAAGAAGCTTAATATACTGGTCAACGCGGCGGTGGAAATAAGGAAAGGACCGGGATCATAAATCATCAGACAACCTCCTGTGGTCAGCCGCCGGCAAATTGCTCCAGCATCGCCAGCAGTTTATCCTTGCCGATGGGTTTGCTGAGAAAGCCGTTCATGCCGGCGGCATAACAGGCCTCTTCATCTTCCCGGCGGGCGTGGGCGGTGAGTCCCACCACCGGCAGGGGGGTGGCGCGTTGGGCCAGGGCGGCGTGGCTGGCGCGGGCGGCGGGATCGGCTTCCAGCTCCCTTATTCGGCGGGTGGCAGCCAGGCCGTCCAAGCGCGGCATCTGGATGTCCATAAAAACCAGATCAAAGCTTTGCGCGGCCAATTGCTCCAGGGCTTCCAGACCGTCGGCCGCCACCGTTACTTCGCAGCCCTGCTTGGCCAGCATCAGGGTGGCCAGCCGCTGGTTTACTTGGTTGTCCTCCACCAACAGCACCCGCCTGGCATCGGACCCGGCGGCCGGGTCGGCAACGGCAGCCGCGATTGCCTGCGGTTGTTGCTTGGCACTATTTTCCCGTTCCAGTGCGATTTCGAAACTGAAGGTACTGCCCTTTCCTTCCCGGCTGCTGGCGGCGATCTGGCCGCCCATCAACTCCACCAGTTGCCGGCAGATCGCCAACCCCAGGCCGGTGCCGCCGAAACGGCGGGTGGTGGAGCCGTCGGCCTGGGTGAATTTCTCGAAGATCGCCTCCAGACGATGGGCGGGGATCCCGATACCATTGTCATGGACCGCGAAATAGAGATTCACCTGGTCTCCTCCGCTATCCAGGCAATCTTTGCGCGGCCGCCCGACCACTTCCAGTTCAACCGTACCCCGCTCGGTGAATTTAACCGCGTTGCCCAGCAAATTGACCAGCACCTGCCGTAAACGGTGGCTGTCGCCGCGCAGGACCGGGGGCAGCTCGCCATCGCGCCTGACCGCAATCTCCACTCCTTTGTCGCGGGCGGCCAGAGTGAACATAGAGGTTACACTGGTCAGCAGTTCCTCGAGTTCAAAGGGCGCGGTCTCCAGGTCAAGCTTGCCGGCCTCGATCTTGGCCAGATCGAGAATATCGTTGATCAGGGCCAACAGCGAGGCGGCGGCCTGGCGGATGGTGTGGCAATACTCTTGCTGTTCCGGATTGAGCGGAGTCTCCGCCAGCAATTCGGCAAAACCGGTGATGGCGTTCATCGGGGTGCGCAGTTCATGGCTCATATTGGCCAGAAATTCGCTTTTCAAGCGGCTGCTCTCCTCCAGGCGGGCGTTGGCCTCCCGCAATTCGGCGGTCTGGCGGGCGATCTCGCTTTCCAGGTTACGGGCGTACTCCTCCTGCTGCTGCTGATTGATCCGATACTGGCGGTAATTATCCTCGATCAGCTCGCCGTGCTGTTGCTTGAGCACCTCGATCTGGTGCCGGTACTGCTCCTCCTGGGCCGCCTCTTCCCGGCGTTTTTCCTCCCCCAGGGCGTAGGCCACGCCGTGGCGGATAAAGGCCAGCAGGGCCGGCTCACCGCTTAGATCGCGCTCGCCGGGCAGCCGCCAGTATAGAGTGGCCTCCAGCTGCGGCACCACCAGCACATAAAGCCAGCCCTCACCCTGGGGCCAGGCGACCACCTCACCCCGGGCGGCCTGACACCGCAAGCGGGTCGCCTGGTCATCGTCCAGGGCGATGGCCTCACCCTGCTGCTGGCGGCTTCCGTCGGCCCCGAGCAACAAAAGGGAGCTGCCGGGCACCATGGCCGCCAGAGCCTCCAGAAAGAGCTGCCACGGCCGGTCATCATCGATTAACTCGGCAAAGATTTCCTCGAAGCCGAATTCATTCATGGGGACGATAAAGCTCCTTGGCCTTCTCCATTTCGGCGGGCAGATCACGGACGATAATCTTGTAATTGGCCATCATATCCTTGACATGACGGGCCAGAGCAGGCGGCAGGGACGGCACCGGGACGCCGGGCACCGGATTATACTGCATCTTGAAGGCCATGAAATCGGCCAGCACAATAATGGCGGGGATACTGGGAATGGCGAAATTCTTGTCCGAATCATGGTGGTGCTTAATCGCCTTGAGCACCTCGCTGGGCAGTTTCCACTCCCGGGCCAGCAGGGCGCCAACCTCGCCGTGGTCGGCGCCGATCCGGCTACGTTCACTGTCGATCAGGGAAGCCTTGCCCTGGCGCATCTCATCGGCGGCCTGGCGCAACTCCTCGGGCAGCACCTGATCCTCGGCCACCAGCCCGATATCGTGGATGATGCCGGCCAGAAAGGCGTCATCTCCGGCCATCCCAAAGACCCGTTTGGCGATCATATCCGCCAGGATGGCGACGGTGGCCGAATGGAGCCACAGCTTTTCCCGCGAGAAACGCTCGTCATCGCCCTTAAACAGGTTACGCAGGGCCTCCACCGCCACCAGGTTGCGCAGTTGTTTGATGCCACAGAAAACCACCGCCTTGGAAATCGATTCCACTTTCTGCACCAGCCCGAAATAGGGGCTGTTGACCAAACGCAGCAGGCGGGTGACCAGTACCGGATCGAGCTTGATAACCTCCTCGAAGTCGTGCATCGTGGTCTGCTCGTCGCCGGCCAGTTTGGTAACCTTGATCGCCACATGGGGCAGAGTCTTGACGTCGCTGAATTTGCGGACTATCTCTTTGGCTTCCATGGTAACCGTCATCCTGGCCGACAACTTGTCGCCTGCACCGGCCGTAAAGCTTTACCTTCCATTCAGGCGACGGTTTGCACCTGGCTCACCAACTCTTCCAGCCGGGCCAACAAAGGGGCGGCGGTGGCCAGATCACCGGCGCGGCCGGCCTGCTCCAGGTCGGAGGCGACCTGCCGCAAACTTTCCAGGCCCAAACCGGCGGCGGAGCCTTTGGTGTTATGGGCGGCGTTGGCCAGGGCCTTACCGTCGCCGGCCGCCAGCGCGGCCCGGCCCTTTTCCAGATCGGCCGCGGTAGTCTGGCGCAGCAGTTCCAGCAGCTCTGCCAGCAGCTCCTTGTCATCCCCCGCCTGCTCCAGGGCAAAAGCCCTGTCCCACCGCAAATCCGCCATCCTTCTTCTCCCTGTGCGCTGTTAGCCGCCAGCCGGGCACTACTCCCTCCCGGAGTACCTGCAATTCGTCGTTAACCAACCCCACCAGGGTCGAGCCGACCCCGCCGGGGGTGGAGCCGCCATCCAGGATCAAATCGATGCCGGCGGTGAATTGGGCCGCCACTTCGGCGGCACTGACCGCCGCCGGCCGGCCGGAGAGATTGGCACTGGTGGCGGTGATCGGGCCGCCACAAGCAGCGGCCAGGGCCCGGGCCGTGGGGTGGGAGGAGATCCGCACTCCCACCGTGCCACTGTGGGCGGTCAGGTCCGGAGGCAATTCCGGCCGGGCCGCGAAAATCAGGGTCAAGGGGCCGGGCCAGAAGGCGTCCATCAACCCTTCATAGGGTGCCGGTACCCGACTTACCAGTCGCGACAGCATCTGCCGCTCGGCGACCAGGGTCAGGATTGGTTTATCGTCGGGCCGCTGCTTAACCGTGAAAAGCCGCTGCAAGGCGGCGGCATTGAAAGGATCCACCGCCAGGCCATAATAGGTTTCGGTGGGAAAAGCCACCACCCCGCCGGCGGCGATTACCGCCGCCGCTTTGGTGAGCAGCGCCGCCGACGGCCGCCCTTCGGCGCCGGCCGCTTGACCATCATCCACCATTAACCCACCCGGCAAACCGCCGCCGACTCCTGTTCATGGTTAACCGTCCCGCCGGCAATCGCCAATCATCGTTCAACCGACGGCGACCTGGCCCCGTTCCAGGGCCTTGCGGCCGATATCCTGGCGATAGCGACAATCCGGCCAGGAGATCAACGCCACCGCTTGATAGGCCCGGGCAATGGCCGCCTCCAGGGTCTCCGCCTGGCCGCAGACTCCCAGCACCCGACCGCCGGCGGTGACCAGGCGATCATCCTCCCGCCGGCTGCCGGCGTGGAAAATCGCCGCTCCCGGCAAGGCTGCCGCTTCCTCCAAGCCCTTGATTTCATAGCCAGTTTCGTATTTACCGGGATACCCGCCGGCGGCCATCACCACGCAGACCGCCGGCCGGGGATCGATCTGCAGAGTAACCCCGGCCAGCCGCTGCTCGATAACCGCCTCCATCACCTCCACCAGATCACTCTGCAAGCGCAACAGCAAGGGCTGGGCCTCGGGATCGCCCAACCGGCAATTAAACTCCAACACCCGGGCCCGGCCATCCTTGATCATCAAGCCGGCGTACAGGATTCCCCGGTATGGTCGCCCCTCGGCGGCCATGGCCGCCACCGTCGGATACATGATCTTCTCCAGCACCTGCCGCTCCAACTCCGGAGTCAGCACCGGGGCCGGCGAATAGGCCCCCATGCCGCCGGTATTGGGGCCCTGATCGCCATCGTAGGCAGCCTTGTGATCCTGGGAGGAAGGCAGGGGCAACACCGTCCGGCCGTCGGTAAAAGCGATAAAAGAGGCCTCCTCACCGACCAGAAATTCCTCGATTACCACCTGCTCACCGGCCTCGCCAAAGGCCCGGTCTGCCATGAACATATCGATGGCCGCCACCGCCTCGGCCCGCTCGGCGGCAATTACCACCCCTTTCCCGGCAGCCAGTCCATCGGCCTTGACCACCACCGGTAACTCCACATTATCCAGGTACGCAAGGGCCGCCTCCCGTTCCCGAAAGACGGCGTAAGCGGCCGACGGGATCTGGTAGCGGCGCAGCAGCTCCTTCATAAAGACCTTACTGCCCTCCAGGGCGGCGGCCCGGCGGCTGGGGCCAAAGATCCGCAAGCCCCGCTCTTTGAAATAATCGACGATACCCCGGCTCAACGGCTCCTCGGGACCGACCACGGTAAGATCGATTCCCTCCCGCTGGGCAAAAAACGCCAGCGCCTCACTATCGTTTGGAGCAATGTCCACCATGGTGGCCAGTGACTCCATGCCGGCGTTACCGGGAGCGCAGTAAAGGGCGCTCACTTTGGGGCTGCGGGTGATACTCCAGGCCAGGGCGTGTTCACGCCCCCCGGAGCCGATTAATAAAATTTTCATCTTTTTTCCTGCTTAAAATCTTGCTTCCAACGCCGGAACCTCCCGGCAAGACCGGCGGCGCCCCCACTGCCGGGGCAAATTACCGCTTACTCGGGGCTGCTTGTCGCGAACTGCGGCAGGAACGTTTCGCCCTAAGTCAGCGGTCGTTGGCCTTGGTGAACGCTTACGCCGGCAGCAGGGCATTGTCAAAGTCTTCCTCTTAACTCAGCGGGCTGGCCCTGGTGAACACTTACGGGGCGAGCCAGCTCGAAGAAACGATTAACCGTTGACAATAGGAGCGTTTCTTTTATATTATGCGGCACTGAAAATGAATGAACACTCAGCCACTTTTTGTAAACATTTACGAACCACAAGCCCACCCGCCAACTCCATACACCCTTCATGATCCACTGAGAATCGTCTCCGAATCCGCCACGAGGCCACCATGATCCGCACCGCCGACAAGCATTCCAAAATAATTGAAGCGGCCATCAGGGTTTTCTCCCGCAAGGGTTTTTTCCATGCCCGGATCTCCGATATCGCCAAGGAGGCCCAGGTGGCCGACGGGACTATCTATCTCTACTTCAACAACAAATACGACATCCTGATCTCCCTCTTTGAAGAGGAGATCGGCAAGATCATTCTGGAAGTGAAACTGCTGCTGGAATCAAAGGCCGGAGATGACCCCCGGCAGATGTTGCGGACCTTCGCCTTCCATCATCTCAAAATGATGGATGACCGGCGGGAATTGGCGGAAGTACTGCAGATGGAATTGCGCCAGAGCAACAATTACATGCGCGAATACCGCAATACTAAATTCAGTGAGTATCTTGATATAATTTCCGGAATCGTCAAGAAGGGCCAGGAGATGGGAATTTTTCGCCCGGACGTACTGCCCGGGGTTTTCAAGCGCGCCTTTTTCGGGGCCCTGGATGAGACCTCACGGCTCTGGGTGCTCTCCCCGGATCATCACTACTCCATTGCGGAGACCGCCGAGCAGATCACCGCCTTTTTCCTCAACGGCATCGAGTCCCCCGCCAACGACCAGAACTAAGGGCGCTCCTACGCCGTTTCGGGCCGGCTGATCTCCATCACCTCGAACTGGCGCACTCCACCGGGGGTCTTGACGGTGATCTCATCTCCCACCGACTTGCCGATCATCGCCCGGCCCAGCGGGGAGAGCACCGAGATACTGCCCTGTTCGACATCGGCCTCCTCGGGCCCCAGCATCTGGTAGCTGACCTCGTCGTCGGTATCGAGATCCACCAGTTTGACCACCACCCCGAAGACCACCCGCTCACAGTCGAGATCCTCGACATCAATCACCTCGGCCCGGGAGAGCTTGTCTTTAAGCTCCATGATCCGACCTTCGATATGGCTCTGCCGCTCCTTGGCCGCGTGATATTCAGCGTTTTCCTTCAAATCACCATGTCCACGGGCCACTTCGATGGACTGGATCACCGTCGGCCGGTCATGGCGCTGCAACTGGTTAAGTTCCTGCCGCAGACTTTCATGCCCCTGGCGGGTCATGGGAATACGTTCCACCATTTTTTACTCCTCCACTAATAAAAATCACGCCGTTTCCCCAAACCAGATTGAGAGGAAACGGCGCGATTAAGATCAACTCCGGCGCCGGCCGCCGGTTCAACCGGCCACCTTTGCCCTTATAACACAGGCCACCGGCCCACGCAACAAGCCGCGGCCGACCATGCTGAAAAGAGGTTACTAAGCGTATTCGCCGGCCAGGGCGATGGACGGCGGCAACAGGTAGGGCAGCAAGCGATCACCCATGGCTTGGGTACTAACGGCCAACTGGCGCAATACCTGCCGTCCTTCCCCCCGGTTCTCATAGGCCACGATATCCCAGGCCCGGGGATTGGCGGCCACCGCCTGCATCAATCCCAGATGCTGCCCATGACCGGATTTTTCGGCCACCACCCGGCCAATCAAGGGGAAACCCAGCAGGGCCAGATCGCCGATCAAATCCAGGGCCTTGTGGCGCACGAATTCATCGGCAAAACGCAGCCCGTCGGCGTTGACCACCCCCTCCTCGGCGATCACCACCGCGTTATCCAAGGAACCGCCCCGGGCCAGACCATTCTCCCGCAACGCCTCCACTTCATCAAGAAAACCAAAAGTCCGGGCCCCGGCCAACTCGGCGCTGAAGCGCTGGGGGGTGATATCAAGGGCCAATTGCTGGCACCCCACGGCTTCATGGGCAAAATCGATCCGGCAGCTTACCTGAAAGCCATCATGGGGTTCGATGCGTACCGTCCGGCCCTGGGCATCGGAAAACCGTACCGGCTTATTGAACTTGAGCAGCCAACGGCAACTCCGCTGCCGGCGGCGACCGGCCCGGCGCAGCAGCTGCACAAAAGGGGCGGCGCTGCCGTCCATGATCGGAATTTCCGGCCCATCCACGGCGATCACCGCGTTATCGATCCCCAGGCCGTAAAGTGCACCCAGCAGATGCTCGGTGGTGGCGATTGAGGCGTCGTGCTCGGTAGCCACCGTGGTGGCCAGCCGGGTATCGATCACCCGGTCCATAAAAGCCGGCGTCGGTTCACGCTGACCAAGGTCGGAGCGAACCAGGCGCAAACCGCTGTTGATCTCCCCAGGATGCACCACCACCTGCGCCCGACGGCCACTGTGTAAACCAACTCCGGCGAAACTGACCTTTTTTTTCAAAGTATGCTGCATGGATTCCATAATCATCGTCCACTGCTTTCGGTTTAAAACGACGCCGCCAAAGGGCGCCGCTGATAAATTTCTTGATTGATTCGGCGAGTTGCCTGATTTCAGGTGAAATCTATGCAAAATTAGGGCCAACTCCATAATTAAACCGGCGGACACAACAAAAGAACCTGCAATCAGTGAGAAATTTTTTCACCCCAACTACCACAAGCAACCGCCAACGGGGATAGTGTGGCAAAAAAAACACAGCCTGGCCTGAAAACCAGGCATTTTAGCCAGTCTTTCGCAGTCTTTGCGCCACAAATTCATCAAAAGCCTCCTCCATAAAAAGGGCGACCCGCAAAGCCAGCAAGGGAAAGTCCGGGGCAACTCCGGCCGGCGACCGCGCCGCCGCCAAAGGCGCGAGCTTGACCAGATCTTTTTCGGTGGTGATCAGCCCGGCGGCGTGGCGTTGCCGGGCGGCCGCCACCAGGGCGTCATAATCGGCCAGGGTATAGGAGTGATGATCGGCAAAGGCTTGAAAACCGGTAAGCAAAAAATTCTCCCGCCCCAGGCTTTCCCGTAACGACTCCGGCCGGGCAAGGCCGGCAACCCCGAACAGGGGGCGACGCCGCGCCTTGTCCAGAGGCATGGCTTTGCCACCGGGCTTGTCCACCAGGCCCACCGGCAGGTACTCGCCAAGAAAAACCGGCAGCTCCGGAAAATCCCGGCGTAACCCGTGCCGAAAGCGCTCTACCTCGCCTTGATTGTAAGCGGCCGTCCCGGTGATCACCACGGCAGCGGCCCGCCGCAGGGCCGACCAGGGTTCCCGCAGAGGACCACCGGGAAATACCCGGGCGCCGACGGGTAAAGCAGCGGCACTGAATAACACCAGATCCAGATCCCGCGCCACGGCCAGGTGCTGGAAACCGTCATCGAGCAGCAGGGAGTCACAAGCCAATTCGTCTACCGCCAGGCGGGCACTCTGTTGTCGGCGGGAATTAACCAGCACCGGCACTCCCGGCAGGGAGCAGGCCAGCAGCAACGGTTCATCGCCGACCATGGCGGGGTCAAAATGGTGATCCCGACCAGGTTCGGCGGCCAGCACCAGGGTTTGCCCATCGGCCCCCAGGGGAGCGGCCCCGCCGGCTTCACGCTTTTGCCGCCCATAGCCCCGACTCAACACCGCCGGCCGGTAACCATTTTGTTGTAGCAAACGGGCAAGATAGATCACCAGGGGGGTCTTGCCGGTCCCTCCCATGGTCAAATTGCCGACACTGAGCACCGGTACCGGCGGCCGCCAGGAGCGCAACCCCCACCCCCGGCGATAAAGCCGGGCCCGGCAGCGCATGAGCAGACTGTAAAAGGGCGAAAAGAGCAACCCCAACCGGTAAAACCACCGCAAACCACGAGCTTTCATCAACAATCCCCCTCACCAAAGTTCCCCATCGCCCACTCTCCCACCAAAAAGACCGCGATCACTGCCCCGCCAGGCTTTGACTAAGCACGAGGAAGCGACTAGAATCGGGGCGGGCGCCGGCGCGTCCCCCGGCACCAATCAATTGCCAACCAAGGATCACCATGAATCTTATTTTAATCGACCCCGGGGAAATCCAGGACTCCCGGGTGCTGCTCACCGATCAGCGGGCCCGGCATATCCGAAAAATATTGCGCAGCCAAGTAGGCGATCACCTGCGCCTCGGGATCATCGGCGGCTCCCTGGGCCAGGGCCTGGTGCTACACCTGGACCGCGACACCGTACTGCTGGAGTTGCACTGCTCCACCCCGCCACCGGCCAAAGCCGCCACCGACCTGATCCTGGCCCTGCCCCGGCCAATCATGCTCAACAGGGTTCTGGCCCAGGCCACCGCCATGGGGGTGGGCCGGATCATGTTGATCAACGCCGAACGGGTCGAAAAGAGTTTCTGGCAATCCTCGCAGTTGCGTACCGAACGCCTGCAGGCCGCCCTCTGGCAGGGCCTGGCCCAGGCGATGGACACCCAACCGCCGGTGCTGACCCTGCATCGCCGTTTCCGCCCCTTTGTCGAGGATGAGTTGCCGCCGTTGACCACCCATTATCCCCGCCGCCTGCTGGCCCACCCGGCCCCTGCCGTTACCGCCGCCGATGCGCCGGCTCCGGGACGGCAACTGCTGACCATCGGCCCGGAAGGGGGCTGGCGGGATAGTGAAATCACCGCTTTTACCAGCCAGGGGTTTCAATTTTTCTCCCTGGGCCCCAGAATCCTGCGGGTCGACACCGCCGTACCGGCGCTGTTGGCGGCCGCCGGGCGCTAACCACACCAGAACCGGCCACGCACCACCAGCGATTTAACGGTTACCCAAGCGACTTACCATTTTATCAACCAGCATGGTCAACTCCGGCACCCCGAGGCGATGGAGCAGCAGCCCGTAGAGGGCGGCACCGCTGACCATGGCAACCGCCAGCGCCGGGATATCCAACAACAGCCGCTGGGCGCCGGGCACCTCGCTAAACAGCACCCCACGTAGCCAATAAAGCCAGAGCGCCATAAGCAGAGAGGCCAGAACTATTTTGCCCAGACCCCGGAAAATCGGGGTCAGGGGATAGCCCCCCACGGTCCGGTAGAGCATTATGTTGAGAAAGAGAAAGTTAACCGTCATCGCCACCGAGATCGACAACGCCAGGGCCCGGTGCTGGAGCCAGTCGATGGTGGCCAGAATAAAGAGCAGATTGACCGCCATGGTCAGAAAACTGCCGATTACCGGGTAGCGCGGCCGCTCCAGGGCATAAAAGACCGGCACCATGATCTTGACCGCGGTGTAAGCAAACAAACCAGCGGCGTAACAGACCAGGACCTCGGCGGTACCGATGGTGGCGGCGACATCAAAACGGCCGTGCTGGAAGATCACCCGGATCAACGGCTCGGCCAGCAGCATCAACCCCAGGCCGGCCGGGATGCTGAGACAAAAAGCCATGGTCAACGAGGAGGCGTAGGTCTCCCGCAGCCGGGGCAGATCGCGCTGGGCGGCAAAACGGGAAATCACCGGCATGGTGGCCACCGACAGCGCCACCCCGAACAGCCCCACCGGCAACCAGAAGAGCCGGAAGGCGTAGTTGAGCCAGGAAAGGGTGCCCTCGGCCAGCGAAGAGGCGAACCAGGTGTTGATCAGGATATTGAGCTGCAAAGGTGCCAGTCCGATCACCGCCGGCAGCATCAGGTAGAGAATCCGCCGCAGTCCCGGGTCACGCAGATCGAGGTGGAAAGTAAAACGAAAACCGGTCCGATACAGGGTCGGCAACTGCCAGAGCAGCTGCAACACCCCGCCGATCAGAATACCGACGGCCATGCCGACAATGGCCGGCTGCCCGAAGCGGGGCAGCAGCAGGGCCAGGCCGACCCCGCCCAACAGGGAGCCCAGATTAAAGAAACTGGAAGCCAGGGCCGGCACAAAAAATTTTCCCTTGGTATTCAATACCCCCATCACCACGGCGGCCAGCGAGACCAGGACCAGGAAGGGAAACATGATGGCGGTAAGGCGGGTGGTGAGTTCCACCTTGCCGGCGGTGGCGGCGAACTCCTCTTGCACCAGCAGACGCACCAACGGCTCGGCGGCCAGGATCCCCACCAGGGTCAGCAGGCTTAGCAGAACCGCGAAAAAGACCAGCACGTTACTGGCCAACCGCCAGGTCTCCCGCTCTCCCTTATTGGTATGGTAATCGGCAAAGACGGCGATAAAGGCGGCGCTTAAAGCACCCTCGCCAAAGAGATCACGCAGCAGGTTGGGAATCCGGAAGGCCACCACGAAGGCGTCAAAGGCATAACCGGCGCCAAACAGGATGGCGAAAGCCTGCTCCCGGACCAGGCCCAGCACCCGGCTGCAGAGCACCGCGAAGCTGACCACGGCGGCGGAACCGGCGATAGTGGTAGTGGTGTCCTGGTGCTCGGCTCCCTGTGACCCGCCGGCAGCGGCCGCCGGCTGTTGCCCGGATGTAGACTCGCCGGATGTAGACTCGGAAGATACAGACATAGAAAATCGGCTCCCGCTCACCGACCCGCAGCACCGCCAATGGGGTAACCGTATCAGCAGCACCGCATCTGACGGCGATCAGCCAAGCTTAAGCACACGGGGTACGAGGCGCTCGGCGGCTGGCCGCTTGTCAATCGTCGGCGCTCGACGCCGACAATCTGCGGCACTGCTGAACGGTTACCAAATGGGGTCAACTTAGCAGGGCAAGGCGCCAAAAACAAGCGGCTTTAGCAACAGTGACTTGACTTTACTGGCTTTTCCGGTAACGCTGGCGTACTGTCAAACATTACCGACCAGGCCGGGGACCGGCTGCTTACGCACTGAAGTCAAACCAAGGGGGCCCAATCGATGACCACTTACAGCTGCGCGGTGTTGACCACCAGCGACAAGGGAGCCAAAGGCAAGCGGGAAGACAGCAGCGGTCCGGCGCTGCGGGAGTTGCTGACAGAGAAGGGATTCAAGATCGTCGACCACGCCCTGGTGGCCGACCGCATAGCGGAGATCAGCCGGGTCTTGCTGGAGTGGATCGACCGGCGCAAGATCGACCTGGTAATCACCACCGGCGGCACCGGCCTGACCCCGGGGGACGTCACCCCGGAGGCCACCCGGCCACTGCTGGAACGGGAAATTCCGGGGATGGCGGAGGCGATGCGGGCGGCCAGCCTGCAAAAGACCCCGCATGCCATGCTGTCGCGGGCCCTGGTCGGCAGCCGCGGCCAGAGCCTGATCGTCAATCTACCGGGCAGCCGCCGGGGGGCGCTGGAGAACCTGGAAGTCCTGCTGCCGGCCCTGCCCCACGCCCTGGCCAAGATCAAGGGCAGCGACGAAGATTGCCAGCCCTGATCACCCTTAACAGACCACTTCCACCACCGGCTCGTTCTTCTTGCCCTTGGCGGCGGCCTTGACCTCCCCGATGATATAGGGTTTTTCCCCCAGGGCCTCCAACTGGTTGCGGGCATCCTCGGCCTCTTTGGCGCCGAGGACCACCACCATGCCAATCCCGTTGTTGAAAGTGCGGCACATCTCATCGGGAGTAATCCCGCCCTGCTGGCGCAGGAACTCAAAAATCGGCAGACGTTCCCAACTGTTGCCGTCCAGCACCGCCTTGCAACCCTTGGGCAGCACCCGGGGGATATTCTCCAGCAGGCCACCGCCGGTGATATGGACCATGCCCTTGACCTGGAAATTCTTGTTCAGATTAAGCAGGGTCTCGCTGTAAATACGGGTGGGCTGCAGCAATTCCTCGCCCAGGCTACGGCCGAATTCCGGCACCTGATCGGTCACCGCCATCTTGAGGTCATCAAAACAGATTTTACGCACCAGGGAATAGCCGTTGCTGTGCAGGCCGCTGGAGGCCAATCCAATTATGACATCCCCCACCCGGATATCGGAGCCGTCGATGATCCGGTCACGCTCGCAGATACCGACCACGAAACCGGCCAGGTCGTATTCCCCGGCCCGGTACATCCCCGGCATCTCGGCGGTTTCTCCGCCGATCAGGGAGCAGTGGGAAATCTCGCACCCCTTGGCAATCCCCTTGACCACCTCGGTGGCCTGCTCCACTTCCAGACCGCCGGAGGCGAAATAATCAAGGAAGAAAAGCGGCTGGGCCCCGGAAACCGCGATGTCGTTGACGCACATCGCCACCAGATCAATACCCACGGTATCGTGCCGGTCGCACATCTGGGCGAGCATCAGCTTGGTGCCGACCCCGTCGGTGGAGGATACCAGCACCGGGTCCTTGTAACGACCGCTACCCAGGGCAAACAGACCGCCAAAACCCCCGATCCCGGTCATCACCCCGGAGCGGAACGTAGCGGAAACCAGCGGTTTAATCCGCTCGACGAATTCGTTGCCTTTGTCAATATCGACCCCGGCCTCGGCGTACCGGGAACCTTTTTTGCTAGTCATCTGTGTTCCAATGCTATTTTTGCACCAGGATTGCCGACAGAACGCCGACGCGACCCCCATCCGGGCTGAGAAATGACGCTATTCTTTACCAGAGCCGCGCCCGGAAAGTCAACGGATTTTAACTCCGCAGCTTGACCTTGAGCGGCTTCTGCATTACTTTTGGCCTTCCGATTCAAACTGCCAAGGAGTCACCCTCGTTATGGAAAATCGCACCGAACGCTGCCTGCGCCTGGCGCGGGAAGAACATTACTGTCCCCATTGCCGGCAGCAGCTTTCTTGCTGCCAGGCGCCGCCCTTTCATATCGGCGACGGCCTGGGCTGGGGCACCGATATCCTCTTCGTCTGTCTCAACGATGAGTGCAGCCTCTACGTCAAAAGCTGGCAGGACTTCGAAGATCGCTATGGCCACAGCGCTTCCTGCCGTTATGTTCTTTGCCCGGGCAATGAGAAAGGAGAGCCGATGATGGTGGGCGGCGGCAACGCCTTCAAGGGTTCGGAGGTCGACATCGAGGCCCTGCAGGCCCAGAACAAACGTTTCGCCAGGGAGAAAGAGGCCATCGCCCAGCTGGCCACCTGCGTGGCCGAACAGAACCTGGAACCGGTGCTTTATCTACTCACCGATGAACACGCCGACCTGAGCGACCGCAAGCGGGCCTGTGAGTTGCTGCTGGAGTTGAAGGATCCGGCCTGTGTCGATCCCCTGCGCAACCACGATTTTTACAACCCCGAGCTGGAACAACTGGTCAACCTGGCCATCGGTGAACTGCTCAAGAGCATCCATCGCAAGGAGTGCCCTTACTGCGCCGAAATCGTCAAAAGCCAGGCCAAGGCCTGCAAACACTGCGGTCAACAATTTTAGCCGTTTTATTCTTGCCAAGCGGCCGAAAATTGACTATACAGTGGCCCTTCCCGCTAAGCGAGGCGGCGGCTTGGCCGACACCTCGCCGGGTTCCATGGTGGGCGTGGCTCAGCAGGTAGAGCACCGGGTTGTGGCCCCGGAGGTCGTGGGTTCAAATCCCATCGCTCACCCCATTTACATAATCCGGCAGCCTCCGGCAGGATACAAAACCCGCTCTCCCGCAAATGGAGAGCGGGTTTTTTAGTGTCCAGTGCAGTCCTCAAGCTGCCTTGGAAAACGGGTAAGGTTAAGGCTGTCTTAAACTACTACCGCAATCAGCGCTCGGCATCGATCTGCCAGTTGATGGCCTCGCTTTGGCCACCCCTTTGACCCCGGCGGCGATCTCCTCGGCCCGCTCCTTCAGGGTTCGGCCGGTCGCCGCGCCGATGCAGGAACACCGTGCTATATAAGACATCGACATCGATTCCCCAGCCCTTAGATACTGCTTGTACGCCCAGCAGTGGCGGCCTTGACCGGGGCGCCGATGCCAGCGATACGGTCAGCGACCTCGACCCCAACTGCAGCGGCCCGCACTGCAAAGCTGTTGCAGCACCTCCCGCACCCCCTGCTCGGCGGCGGCGGATCGCCGGCCCGCTGCCTGATCTCCTCGCTGGCGACAAAACCGTTGAGATGCACCACCCCGGCCGTAACATCAACGTCCCTCCGCCGGAACGGCGCCTCAAGATTCGAGTCGGTCGGCCAGGCGGTACTATGAAAGAGTCGAGGAGACGCAGATGCGGTGGTATTCGATCCGACATTTTGTCTGGGCCCGGCGACGTAGCGTTGGTCGCTGGCCACACTTGTAGCCGAGACGCCAGCACCGGCACCGATCGCCAGCCAGGCGTGCATACCGGCGGCTACTCCAGCATGCAAAACCCCCAACACAGCACAAACCCACGATAGGATTTGCGCGTAACTCACTTTCCCTGGATGTATTGAACCTCCCAACCCAAAAGCGGGTAACCGTTGGCCGTCGAGCGCTCGCACCTATGTTGAGCGAATCAGCCAAGCTTTGTACATCGGGGCTACGAGGTCGGGTGACGCTGTCATTGCAGCAACGGCGCGTCGAAACTAGCATGATACGCGCCTCAAGCAACGTTAAGCATTCCACGGTTATAAATGGCCCTCGGCTGAACGCTTAGCATTGAGAGCAGACGCTTGTCAGGGCATGCCCCAGCTTAAACCGCCGTTTGACAACGCTCAACCTAAAAAACGCCCGAACGGCCGGCGGGGCTGTTGAACGCTTACCTTTTAGGTTGCGGGGCCGCCGGTGTTTACTTTAGAGTTGTTTTGTTAAAAGACGATATTCCGTAAGTGTTCGCCAAAGCCGGCAACTGCCGGTTTAACAGGCCCGTAATCCCAGAGAGCGGCAGGTAAAGCGATGAAAATAGCGATCAGCGGCAAAGGCGGCGTCGGCAAGACCACCATCATGGCCCTGCTGGCCCGTCAATTGAAAGAGATGGGGCGGGAAGTGCTGGTCATCGACGCCGATCCCAGCCCCCATATGGCCCAGAGCCTGGGGGTCAAGGAGATCGACGATATCGTGCCGATCTCGGAAATGAAAACCCTGCTGGCCGAACGTTCCGGCCGGGTCGAAGGCTCGCCATTTTACAATATCAACCCCAAGGTGGACGATCTGCCCGAACGTTTTATCGTCGAGGCCGACGGCATCAAACTGATGGTCCTGGGGGCCATCCAGAACGCCGAAGGGGGCTGCGCCTGCGCCGAGAATACCGTTCTCAAGCGGCTGCTGACCCGGCTGCTGCTGACCCCTTCACAAACCGTGCTGCTGGACATGGAAGCCGGAGTCGAGCATCTGGGACGGGGCACCATCGCCGGGGTGGACCGTTTATTGATCGTGGTGATCCCGTCGCAATCGGGAATCCGCACCGCTCTCAAGATCAAGGAGCTGGCCGGTGAATGCCGGATCGATAATATCGCCTTTGTCGGTAACCTGGTGCGTGACGACGAAGATCGGCAATTCCTCCACGCCGGGCTGGGCCAGGAGCCCCTGGTCTGTTTTCCCGACTCCACCGCCATCCGCCGCCTGGAACGCAGCGGCGCGGCGGTGGTCGAGGCCCACCCCGAAGTGGCGGCGGTGACCCGGGAACTGGCGACCAAACTGCTGGCTTCGGCACCATGAAAAACCTGCTCTGCGCCGATATCGGCGCCACCAACAGCCGTTTTGCTTATTTCACCCTGAACCCGCCGACGATCAACGGTGACGATAATCCACCGGCCGGTGAGCCGGACACCCTGGAGTTGCAAGCCGTCCACTGGCTGCCCACCACCCCCGACGGCTCGCTGAACGCCCAGTTGCGCGCTCTCTATAACACCGGTTTTCCGCTGCCCGCCGCGCAGACCGATCTGGCGGTACTGGCGGTGGCCGGTCCGGTCAGCGGCGGCGGGCGTTACAGCAGGCTGCCGCTGGCGGGCTGGGAGGTCGATCTGGCGGTTATCGAACAGGAATTTCCCTTTGCCGCCGCCGTGCTGATCAACGATTTCACCGCCCAGGCCCTGGCGGTGCTGGCTCCGCCGGGCAGCGCGGCCCGTGAGATCCTGCCGGGGCAGGCGGACCCTGCCGGGCCGCTGGCCATTGTCGGGGCCGGTACCGGTCTGGGCAAGGCCCTGCTGCTGCCGGGGGGCGGTTCCCCGACCGCCGCCGCCCCGACCCGGCCAACCCCGCTGGTGATCCCCTCGGAAGGCGGCCACGCCGATTTCCCTTTCGCCGGCGGCCGGGAACGGGATTACCTGGAATTTCTGCGCCAGCAGCGCCACGAGGAGCGCATAAGCGGCAACACCGTGGTCTCCGGCCAGGGCCTGGCCTATCTCCACCACTTCCTCACCGGCGAGCAACTGGCCCCGGCGGCGGTGGTAAAGCGCTGCCACCCCGACTCGCCCACCCTGGCCTGGGCCGCCCGCTTCTATGGCCGGGTCTGCCGCAACTACGCCCTGGAAACCCTGGCCACCGGCGGACTCTACATCGCCGGCGGAGTGGCCGCCAAGGCCCCGGAACTGCTCACCCACGCCGAGTTTGCCCGGGAATTTCACCACTCCCCGACCATGGGCGAATTGCTGCAGAAAATCCCCATCCGGCTGATCAACGACCAAAACAGCGGCCTCTGGGGGGCGGCAATCCAGGCCTCTTTGCTGTTGGCGCACCCGGCTCCAGCAGGCACTCCCTTGCAAAACGGCCACCAGGCTTGCAGCAAACCATAAGGTAGGAACCATGAACGTGTTACTGGGATTATTTATCGGGCTGTTGCTGCTCTACCTGATCGCCTACAGCGATTTTGTCCTGAGCCGACAACTCAAGGAACGGCTGGCGGCAATCAACGCCGCCGGCTGGCGGGGTTATACCTGTAAACCGCTGAACTGGCCGCTGGCCATCGGCCTCTCCCTGTGGTGCTGGGCGCCGCCTTTGCTGTTGCTGGACCAATCCCTCTATCTGGAATACCGGCTCATCCTGACCCTGGCCTTCTGGGGAGCCACCGCCGGCGGCCTGCACTGGCACCTGGCCCGGCGCACCACGCCGCGACTGGCCCGCCAGGCCCTGCCCCTGCTGCTGGCCTTCGCGCTGGTCAGCGGTTTATTGTGGGGCCCGCTGTTGAATTTATTGGACAAGTTTTTCACGGGGGGATGAGCATGGAGTGGCGCTACTTTACCGAACCCGAGGCCATGGCGGAAGTTGCCGCCGAGCTGGTCACCCACCAGGCGCGGCAGGCGGTGGCCGCCCGGAACCTTTTTTCCCTGGTGCTGGCCGGCGGCAGCACCCCCCTGCCCCTTTATCGTCTACTGGCCGCCCCGCCCTGGCACGAACGGATGCCGTGGGCCGCTACCCATCTTTTTCAAGGCGATGAACGCTGCCTGCCGCCAGATCATCCGGAGAGCAATTTCGGCCGGATCAACGCCAGCCTGCTGACTCCCAGCCAGCTGCCCCCGGCCCATATCCACCGCATGGCCGGGGAGTTGCCGCCGTCCCAGGGGGCCGCGGAGTACCGCCGCCAACTGGCAACCTTCGGTCACGACTTCGATCTGATCCTGCTGGGCATGGGCACCGACGGCCATGTCGCCTCGCTCTTCCCCTACTCGCCACTGCTGGCCGCCGAGGAAGAGTTGGTGGCCGCCGTGGAAGAGCCCGCCGGCGCTCCCCCGGTGCCTCGGCTCACCCTGACCCTGACTGCCATTAACCGCGCCGCCACGGTGATCATCATGGCCACCGGGGAGCAAAAGGCGGCAATCGCCGCCGAAATCCGCCACGCCCCCCAAAGGGCCGCCGACAAGTACCCGGCCGCCCGGGTCAAGCCCCGGGAGCAATTATGGTGGCTGATAAGTGAAAACGGTTGATTTAAAGGCGCGGACTGGTGCTGATTAACCACTGGCCAAAAATTTTTATGGGGCGCTATCCCCAAGCATGGGGCATCGCTTGCTGGCTCTGCCTGCTTTTATTACCGACAGCGGGTTTGAGCGGAGACCACCCCGGAACCGACGACCATTGGCCCGAGGTGGTGCTCAGCGGTGAACTGGCCCCCATTGCCGGCTGGTTACAAGGCGGTGAATTCAAACTTAAGTTGGGACCGGCTAGCGATCCCTCCAGCGAAGCGCCCGACTCCGCCGGCCAAACCGGCAAGCCCGGGGGCCGTGCCTCGTTTCTCCAAGGGCATTTGCAGGTGTCATTACAGCCCGATTTAGCCGCCACCACCCATCCCAATATCGAAATGACGCAGCTGACGATCGAGGCCACCGGGCTGGTCTCGCCGGCCCTGGATCACCTTACCACCACCCGCGCTATTATCCACGGCGAATTCAAGGAACACCCCGGGCTCACCCTCGAAGCCGATCTCGATTTAAAACGCGAGTCGGCCGAACCCGCCGCTTTCACCGCCGAACTTAAGCTGGCGACCATCGACCTGGCAAACCACCCCCAATTGCCCGCCCTGCTGCCCGGCTGGCCACCGCTGTTGAGCCTGGAGGCGGGCCGGCTCGATTTAGAGCTGGAGCTAACCCGCGCCGCCGGCCGCTTAAGCGGCAGCGGCCGGCTGGAACTGCGCGACGCCGCCGGGGTTTACGATACCGCCTTTTTCCGGGGACTGCATCTTAAAGCCCCCTTTACCCTGGAACCGGCGGCGGCTGCCGCCAACCACGCCGCTTACCGGCAAGCAACCGGGCCCTCGTCGCCGACCAATCCGGAACCGGGCGCCACCATGTTCGCCACCACCATCGACCTGGCGATCGCCGAACTCAACCCCGGTATCGCCCTGGCGTCGGTAGAGGCTGCCCTGGACTACCGGGCACCGCTTAACGCCCCCGGCCGGGGCCGGCTGCTGCTCAAGGAGCTGACCGCCCAGCTGCTGGGCGGCCAGGTACGGGCCCGACCGCTGATCCTGGACCCCACCGCCGAACCACCCACCTCCGAATCAGCGGCCCAAACCCCGCCGGCCGCGCCGGATGCCGCCGGGCTACAACCCCCGCGTTACCCGTACAGCGCCGGCCGACTGACTCTGGAAGTGGCGGGGCTCGACCTGTACCGGCTGCTGCTTGCCCATCCCGTGCAAGGCCTGCACGGCGACGGCCTGATCGACGGTCTCTTGCCCCTGCAATGGGGGCCGGAAGGGGTGACCATTGAGGCCGGTCACCTGCAAGCCCGCACCCCCGGCGGCCAATTGCGCTATACCCCCCGGGGGGCCGAAGCCCTGGCCCGGCGTAATCCCACCTTGAAACTGGTACTCGACGCCCTGGCCGATTTCAATTACAATACTTTGCTTGCCGATCTCGACTATCACCGGGACGGCACCCTGGAGATGGCCCTGCGTCTGGAAGGGGCCAATCCCGACTTTGAAAAGGGGCGTCCCATACATCTTGAGCTCAATCTCGAGGAGAATATCCCTCAACTGCTGGCCACCCTGCAGTTGGGCAACCGAATCAGTGACACCATCCGCCAACGTATAGAGGAACAATACCGATGATTTTCCCCCGCCGTTGCCGCCTTGGCCCTCCCCGTGCCGGCTTGCCTCCCGGCTGCCGCCCGTGGGCGGCACCTCTGCTGCTGCTGCCGATGATGCTCCTGGGGCCGGCGGCCTGCTCACCCACCGTGCAGTTGGCCGCCCCCAAGGAGCCGGTCCATATCAAACTCGATGTCAAGATTGAACATGAAATCCGGATCAAGGTCGAACGGGAGCTCGATCAGCTGCTGCGGCCGGAAAGCGGCCTGTTCTAATTTTAAGGAGAAAACCATGCGAAACACCACCCATAACCACCTGTGCCACCGCCCATGGTGGACGGCCCTGTTGTTGATTCTGACCCTGGTGGTGGCCGTACCGGCCGCCGCCATGAGCCTGGAGGAGGCGATGGAGGCCCTGGGAGAGGCCAAAACCCGGGGGTTGGTGGGCGAACAGGCCGACGGCTATCTCGGCGTGGTCCGAGAGGAAGGTCAGGCCGCCAGCATCGCCCGCCTGATCAACGAAGCCCGCCGCCGTGAATACCGGCGCGTGGCCCGGGAAAACGATCTGGCACTGCGCGATGTCGAGGCCCTGGCCGGCCGCAAGGCCATTGAACGGACGCCGGCCGGTCAATACATCCGCACCCCCGACGGCGAGTGGCGCCGCAAATAAGGTGAACGAAAATGCTGGTTGAAGTCGAAAACAACGAGGGGGCGCTGATTCTGGCGGCCGGCGGGATTCTGGAGCAGCAAAACAACGCGGAACTCCGGATCGCCCTGGTCCACCGCCAGCGCTACCAGGACTGGAGCCTGCCCAAGGGCAAACAGGACCCCGGCGAGTCCCTGCAGCAGACGGCCCGCCGCGAAGTCTGGGAAGAGACCGGGATTCCGGCGCGCTTTGCCGGTTTTGCCGGCTGCGTCCATTATCACCACGGCACACAGCCCAAGGTGGTGCTCTACTGGAAGATGGTCCCCAAACGGCAGGCCCCCTTTAAACCCTCCGGGGAGGTCCAGGATATAACCTGGCTTTCGCCGGCGGCGGCCCTTGACAAGCTAAGCTATGCTGAAGAAAGGAAACTCCTGCAACAGGTCTATCAACTCTGGTAAACGTTCAGCAGCACCGCACCTTGCGGCGATCAGCCAAGCTTAAGTACACGGGGTACGAGGCGCTTGGCTGCTTGCCGCAATTTACGGCACTGCTGAACGTTTACGGCCCGTTAAATCAGCGGTAGTTGCCCCTAGTGAACGCTTATCAACTCTGAAAGGGACGGCGGCGCCATTTCCTGCGAAAAAATCGAGGGTTGTTGCTGATAAAGGAGTTGATCCAGCGCTCGAGAAAAGAGGTTTTCCGGGCCGCCTTGAGATAGCCCCAACCCAGGACCGTGATCACCAGCGCTCCCAGGGCGTCGACCATTAAATCAAACATGGTGTCGGTGAGTCCGGAAGCGTCACCCAACATCTCCTTCTGCATATTGGTCCCCAACAGCAAGTCCACGGTAAATTCAAAAATTTCCCACAAACCACCGATACCCAGCGCGAAAAAGAAGGCGAAAAAAGAGATAAAGCCGGGGTTTAAATGCAATTCGGTAGCTTCCATCTCGTTTAATATATAAACCAGCAAAAAGCCGATAATGCCGAGCAGGAAACCGGAACTGGTATGCAGGGCGACATCCCACCACCAGTAGCGCTCATAATAGCCGTGCACCTCCCCCAGAAACAGCGAGGCGACGACAAAAGCGATGGCCACCAGCACAAACTCGGGGGGGGCGTAAACATGGAATCTTTGTTTAAGTACCGACGGCACCAGGGTCAGCATAATAATGGCGCCGGTGAGCACCGCGTCAATCCACTGCCGCGCCCAGATCTCGGCGATAAAACCGCCCACCAGAATCAACTGGAGAACCAAAAGCAAGCTCCAATAGACCTGCCGCTCTCTCATTATCCGCTTCCCCGCATAAAAAAAGGCCACAGCCTGCCCGCCGTAGCCTTTGAGGTGATAGGTAATAAAAAAGGTGGTTGATAAGAAATAGCTTTATCCTTCCAATACATGCAAGTCTTATTTTTCAAGACCTTCGTAAAAAGATTTGGCATTATCTCCACGCAGATTTTCTTCTAAACCAAGCAAGCCATCACGAAGATATTTTGACTTGATTCCTTTTGAGCGAAGATAAGTCATGGCTACAGTGGCACGGTCTTTGTGCGGACAAGCCACTACGATAATCTTACTTTGATCAAGTTGGTCAAGTTTTTGGGGAAGCTCATTTACCGGAATATTGATTGAAGGTTCAACCTTCCATACCGCATACTCCTCGGGGAATCTGATATCAACCAGTTGAGCCTTGCCTTCTTTCAAAAGTGGTATCAATTCTGTGCTGTGTATTTTCATCTCTTTTCTTGCAGCATAGTCAAAAGAACTGATATATTCTTCTAACTGTGCGTCACTGGCACTTGCACTGCCTGTAATCAATAATGATACACACATTATGCTTAAAAATAGTACCTTAAAGACTCCTGTTAATTTCATTTTTTCTCCTTTCATTTTTGCTAATAAAAATCGCTTTTGCCTGCCCTGGCGAAAAAAATTGGTTACCAATGGCAATCCGCACAGCCCGTCGCTAAAAAACGATTTTCTTCAATAGCGGTTACCGATAGGCCTGTCAATTAAAAAATCAGTTACGGCTTGGGTCATCAGGCCGCAGCGGCTTGTTCCTCGCTGCTTTCGGGCGGATCGACAAAGGACATGCAGGCCGCGGCCAGGATGCAGGCAATGCCGCAGATGGTGAAAGCCATGGGAAAGTTGCCCATGTCGCCCAATACACCGCCCAGAATGGGACCGCCGATGCCGCCCACGCCGTAGGACAGAAAGACATAAGGGTAGTTCTCACCCACCCGGGCCGAGCCGAAGGTGTCTGCGGTAATGGTCGGGAACAACGCGAAGTTGCCTCCGAAGTTAAAGCCGATAATGGCTGCGCCAAGGTAGAGGGTGTATTCATAGCCGGCCATGGCTGAGAAGGCGATGACAACGAAGCCTTGGATTGTGGTCATGATAAGGATGGAGAGTCTGCGGCCGATGAGGTCGGAGATGGCGCCCCAGGCGATGCGACCGATGCCGTTGGCCAGGCTGAAGAACACCGCCATGGCCGTACCGGCAACGGCGCTGGCGCTGGCTTCGTCCATGCCAGTGAGCTGCAGCGCTTCCATGGGGTAAAGCTTCATCAGGCCGATGGACATGAGGCCGGCGCCGGCGCTGATGGCGAAAGTCAGGAAGATCATGTAGAACTGGTAGGTCTTGAGCATTTCCCAGGTCGAGAAATCGCGACCGCCCAGCTGGCCTTTGGCCGAAGTGGGCTCCGGCGGCGCCCAGCCAGCCGGCTTGTATCCTTCCGGCGGAAAGACCATCCAGACGGCGCCGAGCAGCACCAGGCCGGCAAAGGCCGCCCCGTATAAAATGAAAGTCCCGCCCAGCCCGAGCACGTTGATCAGATCACCCCATGAGCCAGCGAGCTTGACCCAGAGCATGGCGCCAAAGCCGAAGCCGGCCACGGCCAGACCGGTTATCAGCCCTTTCTTATCCGGGAACCAGCGCATGCCCACAGCAATGGGGACGACATAGCCCAAGCCGATGCCCGCGCCACCGATGACGCCCACGCAGAGCATGACAACCCAGAAATTGGTCGCGCCGAGAATGCCGGCCAGGGTATAGCCGGTACCCAGAACAATGGCTGAAAGCGTGGTAAGCTTTCGAGGGCCCCAGACACGCAGTTTGCGGCCGGCGAAGACCATCACCAAAGCAAAGACCACCAGCCCGACTGAAAAGACAAGCTGGGTTTCCAAGCTGCTCCAGCCGGCATCCTTAAGGGCCGGGGTAAAGACGCTCCAAGCGTAGATGGCGCCCAGACACAATTGGACGAGAATGGCGCCCAGCACCACCAGCCAACGATTCTGCACGGTTGCCGACACTCGAACCTCCATGGTCGTTCCGGTAGCACCTTGGCCAGGGGCTTCCCTTTTGCAAACAATGGCTACACAAAGCACTGGACAAGAAAAAAGGGCTTAACCGATGTCGGCTAAGCCCTTGATTTTGCTGGTAGCGGGGGGAGGATTTGAACCTCCGACCTTCGGGTTATGAGCCCGACGAGCTACCGAACTGCTCCACCCCGCGTCACGTTCTCGGCATCTTACCCTGATTATTACAAATGTCAAGGGCCATTATCAGATTGACCACCGCCCTTGGAAACATTAGGATGGACCGGATCGGTCGGCCGGAATCACCCGGGACCGGCAACCTCCAGGTTGTTAATGGCCGCAAAAACAACAACAAAAATAACAGCAGGGGCGAAAGCCAGCACCGCCGCCCACCATTTTTCCGGCATTGATTTGCTACTGGCGATCTGCCGGGAGGAATACGGTCGCGTTCTGCCGCGCCTAAAGCTGTCGGCAAGTCGACGATCGTCAATGCCCTCCTCGGCTACGACCGTTTCGAGACCGGCGAGGTTCGTGACAGCGACAGCAAGGGGCGGCATACGACAACGTTCCGGGGGCTCCGCCCGATGCCCTCGGGGAGGCATGTTGATCGACACACCCGGGATGCGTGAAATTCAGATCTGGGCCGATGATGGCATTGGCGGATTCGATGCACGTCGGCTGAACTGCGCGGCGGATGTCGCTTCAATGATTGCAAGCACGATGCCGAGCCCGGCTGCGCGGTGCGCGAGGCGATCGAGCGTGGCCAGCTCGAGGCGGGTCGCATCGACAGCTGGCACAAATTCCAGCGGGAACTCGAGCATTTCGAGGAGAAGCAGGATGCGGCGCTTCGCGCGGAGAAGAAGCAGTCGCGCCGACAGTTCTCAAAACGTCAACGCAAACGACCGACCAAACCCGATCCCTAGGGAGGGGAGTACGCGACGATCAGTCGTCGGCGGGTTGTCTGGCCGGTGCGTCCGGGGCTGAGGTGTCGGCAGTATCGTCGACCATCTTCCGCAGCTCTTCCTGACGTCGCCTCTCGCCGTCGATGTACTGAATGTACTGGCGAGCGCTCTTCTCCTTGTCGTCATCCTTCGCTGCGCTGCGGAAGGCCCGGGTTGCTTCATCCCATCGCTCGAGCTGCATGAGGGAGATGCCCATCCAGAACTGCGCGTCGGCCGGGTCGTTCAGGTCACCTTCATCGAGCGCGCCCCGATAGGCTTCTACTGCTTGTGCGTGACGATCTTCACGGGACAGTGCTTGCGCCAGACGATAGTACACCTGTCCGTCTTCCGCGTGTTTGGTGGCATCGCGCCAGGCGCCGATGGCCTCGTCCATTTCCTGCGACATCGTATAGGCGGTGGCGAGCAGCTTCAGGTTCTTGAGGTCTTCTTCCACCAGCCCATCTTCGATGCCTTTCTCCAGCACCTGCGCCGCCTCATACGGCACCTCTGGCGTTCAGCAGACGCTGCGCCAGCATCACCACTTCACTGCCCTTGTCAAACATGCCTTGCAGGTAGGCTGCGTAGTAGGCAGACAGCGCCTCGTCCGGTTGTTCGGTCTCTACCGTACATACCGGCCAACACGGCATCCAGTACTGCTTCTTGGGGTAGTGCTTGATAAGCTTTTTCCAGGACGGGAATGACCTCCCGGTAGGCGTTCATCTCGTTGTAGAGCACGACCTGCAAATACCACCAGCTTTCCTTGATGGTGCGCTCCTGGGCTTTCGCGACCCGTTCGATCTCAAGGGCCACATCGAGCGACTTCTGGTACTGCTCCGCAGCTGGTAGGACACGGTCGCCTTGATGTACATGACATCCGGGTCCGGGGTCTCTTTGAGCTCCTCCCAGCGCTGGATGAACAGCAGTGAGCGCTCGTAGTTCTCTTCCGCGTAATGAAGCTGGAACAGGGCGCGAAGCGCCTGGTGAGTCCGAGCGCTTCGGTGATCGTTCCCTCGAGCACGTTCTCGTAGGCATCGATCGTTTTCGGGACGTCGTCCGCATCGTGTAGTAGCCTGAAAGCCCGAGCGTGTTCCAGATCTGGGCGCGCTCGTAGCTGTTGATGCCACGGCGGTCCAGAAGATCTTTGAGCTGATCGATACCTTCCTGCGGATTCGCCTCGACATCCGGGGGTTCCTCCCCTTCTGGCACCGGCACCGACTCCGGGTCGATGAGAAGCTGGGCTTCGGAAATCTGCTTGTACACGCGCTCGGTCAGCGGCGGCACCTTGCGGCGTTCCTTGTCGGCTGCCTGCGCGATGACAGCGCCGAGCATCAGCAGAGGCTCAGTCCGACAGTCATGATGACGTTTTTCACTGGCGGCCGCTCGCTAGTCGTCGGACAGTTCGAAGATGATCTTGTTCTGGACGCCCGCCGTTGCCACGGGCTCGCCATCGATCACCTTCGGCTTGTACTTGAACTTCTCGGCCGCGTTCAGCGCCGATCGATCGAAGATGCTGTTCGGGTTGTCGAAGCATTCGCCCTCGCTGCGCGGGCCCTTGATCCACCCGCAGTTTCTCTGACAAAACAAGGGATCCTTGACGGTCCCCTGCTCGGTGACGGTAAATTCAACGACTGACCCAGCCCGACACGCCACGCGACAGCGCGCGCCGCGGGTAGACAGGCTGAACCTTCACGATCGGCAGGTACTCGCCGTCAGAGATACCGAACCCGGACCCCTTAACCTGGACGCCGACGTTCAGATCGGCACCTGCCATCGAAAAACCGGCCTGATCGACCGACACGTTGAAGTTCTGGGGCGGCACTTCCGGCGGTGGCTCGTCAGGGGGCGGCGGCTTCTTCGCCTTGCGGTCCTTGGTCTGGACTTCCTGTTCCTGCTTGACACGAACGAAGTCCACCAGAGCACCAACGTCATCCTCGGTGAGAGCGCTTCGTCCGGTCGCGATGAGGGCCTGCATCAGGTAGAAGAGTGCAACCGTGACGATTGCACCGACCAGCATCGCAACGCCCAGTCTCAATGCCATCATTGTTGCCCCTCCTCGGAGGCGATTGCCACCTGAGTGATACCGATACTCCTTGCAGCGTCCATGATTGCCAGCACCTTTTCAACTCTGGAATCACTGTCGGCTTTAATGACCAGACCCCCTTTGGGGTCTTCAGCGTGCAATTGCTCCATCAGCGGCCGCACATCACGGATATCGACCTTCTTTTTGTCGATCCAGACCGAGCTGTCGGACCCTACGCCCACCAGCAGCGATACGGTCTTCTTCTGCTGCGCCGTCTGGGTATCAGGGCGGTTACCTCGACGCCCGTCTCCTTGATGAACGTCGCGGTCACGATGAAAAAGATCAGCATGATGAACACCACGTTGAGCATGGGCGTCAGGTCAGCGACCTTCTCTTCACTTTCCTGGGACACCGTCTTCTCATAGCTCGTCCCTACCCGGATCAATGATCCATGGTCAGCGTGTCCTCCATATACTCGGATTCTGATTCGACCTTCGAAGTCAGATAAGTGTTCCCCAGAACGCCCAACAATGTTGCCACCATCCCGGACATTGTCGGGATCGTTGCTGCCGAGACGCCGGCTGCCATGGACCTGGCATTGCCGCCCGAGTAAGTCATCGCTTCGAACACCTGGACCATGCCCGTCACCGTGCCCAGCAAACCGAGCAAAGGCAGCAGTGAGATCAGGGTTTTGATGAAACCCATGTTCGCCATCAGATGACCGTTGACCTCGGAAATCAATCGCTCACGAATTCGGTGGGCATTCCAGGAAGTACGTTCGCCGCGGCTCTCCCAGTAGGTCAGCGCCCGGGCGACATCCTGCGGTGATCGGCATTGACATACCACAGCCGCTCGAAGATCAGCGCCCACATCACGAAGGTGGCGGCGGCGATCAGCCAAAGTACATCACCGCCGGCCTCCATGTAGGAACGGATTGCCTTATAGATCTCCTCGATGAACATCGCTTACTTGTTGTCCTGTTCCGCTTGCTCGGCGATGAGGCCCGCGCTCTGCTCGGTCAGGATGTGCATGATGATCTGAGCTCGGGAGTTTACGATGGCGTGCAACAGCACGGTCGGGATCGCGACGGTCAAACCGAGGACCGTGGTGATAAGCGCCTGTGAAATACCGCCGGCCATCGTCTTCGGATCGCCCGTACCGAACAGGGTGATCGCCTGGAACGTCACGATCATACCGGATGACCGGTACCCAGCAGACCGAGCAGCGGGGCGACCATGGAAATGATCTTGATGAACGGAATCCAGGAGTTGATCGAGGGCTGTTCTTTCAGGATCGCCTCATCCAGCTTCAACTGGAGGGTCTCCGGATCGACGTCCTTGTTTTTGTGATAGACGCCGAGCACGCGCCCCAGCGGGTTCCCGGAATCCGGGGTCGAGTTGTTCATCTGACGCCTGACCTTGGCGTTGATCACCGCCAGCGTGACGAACTTGTAGATCGCCAGCAGCCCCGCAATGATGCCGAGGAAGATGACGACGTAGCCCGGCGTGCCGCCTTGCTTGATGCGTTCCTCGAGGGTCGGTACCTGCACCTGTAGTGCGAGTAGCTGGCCCCGGGTAGGGTCGAGCGCCGTCGGTGTGAAGCCTTCAGTGGCGTTCGCCAGGTTGGCGACCGTCTGGACATAACGACCCGCAGGCTGTCGTGGCAACTCAGCAACGATGTCGTTCTCGGTGTCGTAGCTGACGTACTCGCCGCCGCTTACGAGGTTAAAGGTGCCGATGCGCACGACTTCCTGCTCGACGGTCTCACCGTTCAGTTTGATGACTTCGGTGTTGAATCGGCTGATCTTGCCGGATTCGGTCATCTGCTTCTGCAGGATCGACCACAGACGCTCGATTTCTTCGATGGACGCCAGCTTGGAACTACGTCCCATGGACTGGGCAAAGTCCGACAGCCATTGTTCGCGACCGGGAAATTCTGCACTGATGATCGAGTTCCCGATAACACCCTGCGTGTCGCCGGCAACCTGTTGCAGGACACCAAAGAGTTCGCGGAGAGAGCCAAGGCGCGAGGACAACTGCTCTTCGAGTTCAGCGATGAGGCGCTCGTTTTCCTCGAACTGCGCCTCGAGGCGTTCGGCCCGGGCTTCCTCTTCTTCCTGCAGGCGACGCGCCCGCTCGAGTTCGCGCTGTTGCTCGTCGCGGTTATTGATGAACTCCTGTTCGCGCCGCGCAATTTCCTGTCGGTTCACGACACGGCCCTGTTCGACCATGTCGAGAAGTTCTTCGAGGGAGCTGGCCTCGATTTCGCGGTCGTCTTCTTGTGTGCTGCCCTGGCCTTCTTCAGCTGCCCAGGCACCAGGCGCCGACAGGACAGCGGTCATCATGATGATTATCAGTTTTTTCATTAGTTACTCTCCGGCGCTGGAACAGGTAGGACAACGAGGTCGGCAGTCTGGGTCTTGCGAGCGATACGCAAGCCGTTGCGGACCCCCTGGCGGTACTCATCACCGACGATTTTCCAGTCATCGGCTTCGCGATCCCATACACCGGTGATTTCGCCATCCGGCGTCTGGAACACGAGGGCGACGCGACCCCACTTCAGAACATCGACTTTGCGCTCCTGGCCGTCGATCTCGACGGAAATCGTTATAGGCCTCGATGGTCGTGCCGTAGGATTTTCGACCTGATAAGCCTGGAGCACCTGGCTGAACTTCTCGGCAACGGAGACATCGGCGCGATCGAGCGTGTCCTTGAGGAACTCGATTCGCTCGGTGCGCTCGTTCATCAGAAACGGCAGGTCGAGTTCGACGAACTTCTCGAGGTCGTCGATCATGCGCTGGATCAGCGGCCCGATCTGGCGTTCAATGACGGTCACTTCGTCGATCGACTTGTTGAGGTCGGAGATCTCTGTTTCCTGGTCTGGCAATCAGGCGTTCCTGCTGCCGGTTATAGACGCGCAAACCATCAACGATCTTCATGACCCGCTTGTATTGCGACAAGAGATCACGCGTTTCGTCCTGAATTTCGTCGATCTTGATCTGGGATCGACGGCCTTCCTGAGTCGTCTCCGCCCGGACGCCCAACACATCATCGAGTGTCTGAGCATTCAACTGACAAGGGATGATGATCGCAGCCGTAAACGCGAGAGCGATAAGGCGACGACCGATCTGGCGCTCTTTCATGGGCTGATACCTACGTTCCAGGAGTTTGTTGCTCTTATATATGAATAATTTGACGACTCAACCGGCAATAGTTCCCATCACGACGGCTGTTCCGACAGGGCCGACAGGATGTAGAAGCCTCCCGGGTTTGTCAAGCAAATGCCCGCCAGGCAGGCGCCACGGCCACTTCCCGCACAGTCCATGCAAATCGGCCTCTGTTTACAGATCGGCAGCGAAGAAGTCGAGCGTTCGCTGCCTCGCCAACGTCGCGGCTGCTTCATCATAACTGCCGCGATGATCACAATTGAAGCCATGATCCGCGTCGTAAACATGAACGGTCACGTCCGGATGGGATTGCTTGATCCTGTCGACGTCGCTCATCGGTATATGGGCATTGCGCTCACCAAAATGAAGCATGGTTCGGCACCCCGGGAGTAACGTCGAGCGAGCCTGCGATCCCACCCCCGTAGTAACCGACAGCACAGTCAAGGTTGTCCGCGCGACCGGCGCACAGCCATGTCAGCAAACCACCGAAGCAATAGCCGACGACGCCGACTTTGCCGTATTGACCCACATAGTCGATAGCGGCCTGCAGGTCTGCCATCGTCTTGTCCATATCCAGCTTGCCGCGGGCGATCCCGGCGCCCTGCTTGATGCCTTCCTCGTCATAACCGAGTTCGACGCCTTTCTCGGCGCGATCGAATACGGCAGGCGCAATCGCAACGTAGCCATCGGCGGCAAATCCGGCTGCGACTTCGCGAATGTGCTGGTTGACGCCGAAAATTTCCTGAATGACCACGATAGCGCCCCGGCTATCACCGTCGGGTCGCTCCAGCCAGCCATCGAGTTCGAACCCGTCCGAGGCCTTCAATGTAACCTGCTCTCCCATATTCTCCTCCCTCAAATTCGATGGGTAACAAATGTGCCGGGCAACTCGGCCGCACCATCGTCGCTGGTGATCAATGCACGCGCGCACCCGGAATTCAGATATTCGCCGGCAACCCGTTCGATGTCGTCGACGCCAACCGCCAGGATGCGCTGTCGGATTTGCCGCCTGGACTCCGGCCCGCGGCCGAACAGTGCATTCTGGAAAGCCTGCCGGGCCTCTCCGGCGGGCGAGGACGGCGCATCGACACCGGCGATGAGGCCCAAAATCGACTCCTCGACCAGATCGAAGTCGATGTCGCCGCGCAGGATCCAGTCCACGGACTCCTCAAAAATCTCGAACGTGCGCATCAGATTCGGGTCCCGGTACGAGTAGAAGCGAAATACCTCCGTTGGCACTATCGTGCGTCGCACCGCCCCGTAGGCACCTCTTTTCCGTAGTTGCCCGTGAAGGTACGCGTTCCTGAGAATTCCCGCCAGTACCGACAACGCTGCATTGTCGGGATGATCCTCCGGGACCGTCGGATGTGCTTCGGCGCAGAAGTTCACCTGGGTAGACGTGATCCAGGCCTGCTCGCGGGGAGGCTTGTCGACGCGAGGGTCGACCAACGACGTAGAGTGCGCTTCGAAGTTCTTCCAGAGAGCACCAACGATCGCGGCGACGTCCTTCGCCACGATCGGGTCAGTGACGGCAAGGAGCTCGGTGGGAGCCGCGATGATCGTGTGCGTCAGGCGCGAGAGCCGATCGGCCAGCGCATCGAGTTCCGCGGCATCGTCGAGTCGTTCGTCGAGCGCCTTGAGGGAAGCAATGCCGGCGAGGCCCGACAGTTGGTATCGAATGCGAGGAACCCGCCGGAAGCAGGCCGCCGCCGCGGACATCGCAAGACCGTGCCCGTGTCCGGTGATATTGCCGAGCCGATCATGCGCAACTGCCGGAGCGAGATCGCGCAGTCTGGCTCGCTTCGTCGAAATCCGGAGCTCCATGTCCTTTTGACCAGATCGATCATCGCCGCTGCCTGGCGATTGAGGGTCCGACTCGACAGCGTCAACCATGCGGTCACGTCGTCCGGGTCGGCCGCCGCACCCCGAAAGCCGGCCTAGGCGTTGATCCCTCCGGTCACGCTGTGTTGCCGATGCTGGGTATCCAGATAGCCTTCGCCGCCGGAGCCGGAGCTTGTCAGTACGCTGGAATACACCGGCAGTAGTTCCAGCAGGTCTTGATCCATAGACGGCAACCGGGAAGCCACCTGGTGATAGACGAGCCCCCCGGTACCCGCCTTGTACCGGCGGAGTACGGCGTCGCCACAGCATGAAGAATCGTCCGGCAACGGGATATTACGGCCGACGCCGACGTCGTCGATTCCGACCCGGGGCAATACGCTGATGTCGTCGACGGTTTCCTGACGTTGCTGAAGCGCCGCGGCACGCTCGATGAGTTGCTCCTTGCCAGAATTCGTGAGCGCCGTGGCCGTGGCATCGAGACGCGCCCGCTCCCGATCTCGTTCCCTTCGCGAATGGTCGGGGTCGGGCTTCAGGGTCAATCGAACCCGGTGCGGATTGTCGAGCAGGTTCGTGCGCACCAGTTCCTTGATGAAATTCGGATCATTGATATCCGCACGAAGTCGTTCGATCACCGGGTCGAGGTCGAGCAGGTCGATAGGATCGCCGCGGTGAATCGCGGCCGACATCGTCCCGAAGATCATCTGCAGGCCGAAAGGCGCCCCGTCACCGCCGACTTCGCGCTGGAGAAGTCGAGCTGGTGCAGACATGCCTCGAGCCGATCCTGTGGTATACCGCGCTCGGCGACTTCCTCGAGGCTCCCCAGGATGAGCGCTTCGATCTCTGCGGCGTGTTCCGGTTCGCTACCCTCGACACCGCACATGAAACTCATCTCGCGACTCGTCTCTTCGAGGCCGCACAGGGCGATATCGCCCCGGCATGTGGACTCGATTCCAGCGCATGCCGCAGGGGCGAGGCTGCGGTATCGAGCAAGGCATCCGACAGCAGATTGAGGCGAAGCAAAAGTTCAAGGTCAGTGTTGTCCCCCAGCAGCCAGCCCAGCACGATATGCGTCTTACCCGTCAGTTCCTCGTCGACCGGGACGCCATAGTCCGCCTCGACCACCCGGGGTTCGGTGAAACGCTCCCCACGACCGACGTCGACCCGTGTCGGCAATCGATCGAAATGGGACAACGCTCGCTCATCCATGAGTGCTTGCTGCTCCTCCGCCGGAATATCCCCGAACGTCATGAACACTGAGTTGGTGGGATGATAGTGCGTCCGATAGAAGGCGACGAGCTGCTCGTAGGACAGATCGGGAATGTGGGCCGGGTCCCCGCCACTGTTGTAATGGTACGTCGTGGTCGGGTACAGCGCTTCGTTCATTCTTTCGAACAGCATGGAAATCGGTGAGCTGCTATCCCCTTTCATTTCATTGTAGACGACGCCGCGATAGACAGATGCGGACTCGACGGGTCGTCGGGGCGTTCGAATTCGACGCGATAGCCTTCCTGTGCGAAGTCGAGTTCCTCGAGGCGCGAAAAGAAAACCGAATCGAGATAAACGTCCAGCAGGTTGAAATAATCCTTGCGATTAAGTGAGGCGAACGGATAGGCCGTGTAGTCGTTCGTGGTGAAGGCATTCATGAACGTGTTGAGTGAACGCCGGATCATCCAGAAGAACGGGTCGCGGACGGGATACCGCTCGCTTCCACAGAGCACGGTATGCTCGAGGACGTGAGCGACGCCCGTCGAATCCATCGGCACCGTGCGCACCGCCACCATGAACACGTTCTCGGCATTCGGCGCATCAAAGTGAAAATGCATCGCACCGGTCTGACGATGCTCGAACTCGTGCACGGTGACATTCAGCGTGTCAATGTGACGGCTACGGAGATGATCGAACGATGCGTGGCTTTTCACCGCGATGGCATTCAATGATCAGGCCTCGCGCCCACCCGGATATTCCTTGTCAAAATTCTCCCAGTATTCGTCGATCGTTTCGCTCATCTCTTTGCGAAGCATCAGGATCGAAAACAGATTGGGCAATGTCATAAAGGCGATCGTGATCGCGGAGACCAGCCATACCAGCGATGTATCGGCGACAGCGGCGACGAAGAAGCCGACGACATAGATGAATCGATACGTCATTACCGACTTCAGACCGAACAGATATGTCATGGCGCGGTCGCCATAGTATGACCACGCAACTGCTGTCGAGAATGCGAACAGGGCCAGTCCGATGGACACGATGTATTTGCCGTACTCACCGAACATGCCGCGAGTGAAAGCCTCGGACGTGAGGTCGACAGAATGGATAAGGGATTTACCGCGAAGCGTGATGCCTTCGGTCGCAATCCCGCCGTCTTCCACGTCCACCGAACCGGTATACGGCTGGCCTGCTTGCAGAACGCGACGTCCTCGGCGATCGAGCGGTTGTGGAGGATGGTGAAGTTGGACTCCAGAGCGCGTCCGCTGTTGACTGTCAACGTCCCGTCGTACGCCTCGACAGGATCGTCGCCACGACCGTAGCTCAGATGTTGAAACAATTTTTCGCGGTCTTCGGCAACGTCTTCGCTCCAGGTGCCGGCCACAACCTCGGTGTCAAACGTCTGGAAGTCGTTCTCGAACTTCTCGGTCCATACGCCGGAGGACAGGAATGACAAGACCGGTAAGCGTGCAGATCACCAGCGTGTCGAGAAACGGCTCGAGGATGGAGACCATGCCCTCGGAGACCGGCTCGTGTGCCCGGGCGGCGGCGTGAGCGATCGGCGCCGATCCCTGCCCTGCCTCGTTGGAAAACAGGCCCCGGTTCACGCCGCGATTGAATGCGTAGGCGAAACTCGCCCCCAGGAAGCCGCCGGTTGCGGCCGAGCCCGTAAACGCGTCACGAAACACGGCGACGAATGACTCGCCGACCTGAGGCAGGTTCATGAAAATAACCGACAGGGCGCCGATGATATAGATGAACGCCATGGCGGGGACGATACTCTGCGCGACCTTCACGATACGCGTCACGCCCCCGATAATGACCAGCCCCAACAGGACGGCGAGTACGCCGCCCGTGATCCAGGTCGGCACGCCGAACGTCGGCATCGATACCACTCGCGATATTGTTGCTTTGCGGCAGGTTGCCGGTACCGAAGGAACTGACGACGGTGGCCGTGGCAAAGAAGACCGCGAGCCATTTCATATTGAGACGCCGCTCCATGACGTACATGGGGCCGCCGACGATGTGGCCCTCGGAATCCATCTCGCGGTATTTGTGCGACAACGTGACCTCGACGAACTTCGTGGTCATACCAAAAAATGCCGTTGCCCACATCCAGAACAGCGCGGCCGGACCACCCAGGTAAATCGCCAGCGCGACGCCCCCCCGATGTTGCCGGTACCGACCGTGCCGGACATGGCCGTGGTCAGCGCCTGAAAGTGCGATGCGTCACCTTCGTCCCCGGGGCGGTCGTACTTGCCCAGAACCACTCGCCACGCATGAGGAAAGAAGCGTACCTGCGGAAATTTGAGGTAAAGCGTGAAGAAGAGCCCGGTGCCGAGCAGCAGGAACGGGAAATACGCGGCTGAGCCGAGCAGCCCGTCGACGAACGTCAAAAGCGCAGTAAGCTGTTCCAAGGGATCCCCTATCGAAACCCGAAAGGGCTGACCTTAATTGGGGTCAGATCAAAATTCAAGGTGAATTCGATCTGCACCCTCATTATTCCGCCCTCATTGTCGCAACTTTGTCGCGCATGGTGACAAACTCCTCGGCGGTCGTGGGATGGATGCCGACGGTGGCGTCGAAGACCGCCTTCGTGGCACCGGCTTTCAGCGCAACCGCCATGCCCTGAATGATTTCACCGGCCTCGGCGCCGACCATGTGCACGCCGATAACCTTGTCGGAGGCACGATCGACGATAAGCTTCATCAGGGTCTTCTCCTCGTTGCCGCTGAGCGTGTGCTTGAGCGCGCGGAACGACGAGCGGTAGACATCGATGTCGCCGAAGCGCTCTGCGCGCCTCGCTCCTCGGTCAGGCCGACCGTTCCCAGGGTCGGCTGGCAGAACACCGCCGTCGCAATGTGGTGGTAGTCCATCTTCGTCGGCTCGACCGAGGAACTGAGTCTGCGCGAAGGCCATCGCTTCGGCGATGGCAACCGGCGTGAGCTGGTAGCGATCCGTGACGTCACCGAGTGCGAAAATGTTGGGTACGCTGGTCCGAAAGTCGTCATCGACCATGACCGCGCCGTTGTCGCGAAGCCTGACATCCACGTTCTCGATACCGATGTCGTGCACGTTGGGATGACGGCCGGTGGCGAACATGACGAGCCCGGTCGTCATCGAGCTACCGTCGCGGAATTGCACCGCATAGCGGCCGTCGTCGGTCCGTTCGATGGCCGTCGGGACAGATTCGAAATGCAGAGCGATATTTTTTTTGACCAGTTCGTCGCGTACCGCTTCACGAACGTCGTGATCGAACCCGCGCAGGAACAGCGACCCGCGGTAGGACAGGTGGGTCTCGACGCCGAGCCCGGCAAAGATTCCGGCGAACTCCACCGCGATGTAGCCGCCGCCCACCACGAGGATGTGATCGGGCAGCTCATCGAGATGGAACGCCTCGTTCGATGTGATTCCATACTCCGCGCCGGGCAGATCCGGTACCGTGGGCCAGCCGCCCGTGGCGATGAGGATCTTGTCCGTTCGACACGACGGTGTCATTGTCGATCGATATGTGATGCTCGTCGACGATCCGCGCGCGACCGTCGAAGTGAATCGACGCCCGCATTATCAACAGCCCTTTGTAGATACCGTTCAATCGCTCGATCTCAGTATTCTTGTTGGTGAGCAATGTCGGCCAGTCAAACGTTGGATGACCGGGATCCCAGCCGAATCCACGTGAATCCTCGAAGTCTTCGTGATAATGGGCGGCAGTGACGAAGAGCTTCTTCGGCACGCAGCCGACATTCACGCACGTCCCACCCATGTAACGATCCTCGGCCGTGGCAACGCGAGCGCCGTAGCTCGCACTCATCCGCGCCGCACGGACGCCGCCTGATCCAACACCCATCACGAAGAGGTCGTAGTCGTACTCAGCCATCTTTTTGTTTGGACTCCTCCCGCGTTCGTTCCTGATAAGCTAACACACATGTCGTACACACTCGTTCCGTTCCGCCCGTGCCCTTTCGTCGAACACTTCACGGCGGACTTTGTGATGACCGATCACATCGAATGCGAATGGCGCATCGATGGCAACATGGACTTGATTCGCTGGCCGTCGTTACAGGGGATCGCAACCGGATCACCGGGCTTTGGGAAACCACATGCTTCGAATGGTTCTTCGGCGCGTCGAGCGACGACGGTTACCTTGAATTCAACCTCTCGCCCTCTCACGACTGGAACGCGTTCGCGTTCGACGGCTTGCGAGCTCGGGCATGCGGCGAGGCGGGCGGACGCTCCAGCCGCTGTCGGCTGTCGACATGCACAGTTCGCGGGAAGCACTGCTGTCACAGCTTCGGGTGCAAGGTCGGACATCGTTACCAGCATCCTGCCGGCGTCGCCTCGGGCTGTCCGCGGTTCATCGAAGACGTCGGCGGCAGGACTCCACGACTTCGCGCTGGCCCAGCAAGGTCGCCCGGGCCCCGACTTTCATCAGCCCGGAGCAACGATGTCTCCACTGGAAGCCCCGAGCACTGGTGATTCGACATTCGGCATCGACCGGGTGCTCGACGATCCGTCCCTGCTCCCGAAGGCATCGCGCATCGCACTCGTCGGTCATCCGGCTTCGATGACTGCGGCCGGCGTTCACAGCCTCGATGCGCTCATCGGGACGGCGATCCCACATCGTCGGCGGCGCTACGGTACCGCAACACGGGATGCGCGGCGACAAGCAGGACAACATGATCGAAAGCGACGGACTACGTCGATCCCCGTCCACGGCGTGCCCGTACGTCAGCCTGTACGGGCCAGATTCGGCGGCCCGACCGCAGGGAATGCTGGATGATACGTGGATGCACGTGTCTGTTCCGACCTCCAGGTATGTCGGCTGCCGCATCTATACCTACATCTCGACGCTGAAGTATTTTCTGGAAGCGTGCCGCATCCTGGACCGGCTACCGGTCACCGTGCTGGATCGTCCGAATCCCGGCCGGACGGCCGATCGACGGGCTCTGATGCTGGAAAGCGGACAGGAGAGCTTCGTCGGCTGCGACGAGCTGCCCACGCGCCATGGTCTGACCGTTGGCGAATTGGCGCGATGGTTCAAGGTGAAGCGGTCGCTGGATGTGGAGCTGCAAGTCATCGGGATGGATGGCTATGATCCGCATGCGGCGCCCGGTTATGGCTGGCCCAC
>JAXHLI010000005.1:0-88055 GCA_034522365.1 Desulfurivibrio sp.
GACGCGTAATGTCTTGCCAAGAGATTGGGCAAATTTTTCCAATGTGGAAAGCTTGATATCCTCGGCATGATTCTCAATACGTGAAATAGCGGTTTTCTTGTTTTAAGTTTCTCCGCAAGTTGTTCTTGGGTTAGGCCGGCTTCTTCTCTCGCTATTTTGAGCATGACTCCAATTTTGAATTCCTCATAACCGATTAATGCCCTTTGGCGAATTCAGGATCACTAGCCTTGCGTTTGGCAACGTAAGATTTCAGGTTTTTCATGTTATTTCCTCCTCTCGAAGTAATCCTTCTTTCTGGCTTCAGCGATTTTGATGGCCTTGAGAGGAGTTTTTTGAGTTTTCTTTTGAAAAGCATGATTGAGGACTACGAGCATGGGCCCATCGAAGAAACCAAGCAGGCGGAAAATATTGTTCCGGCAACAACTCTTCCTCCAGAATATCATCGGTATTGACCAATTTTTTCAAATAACTCGATGGAATTGCAGGTAATTCTTCGATTAATCTTAAAACCCATGTAGTCTTCTGAGCTTGCTTCGGAGTCAAAGACTCCAAAAACTCCTCAACAGGGCAACTACCTGATGCCGTTTCATAAAATATTATTTCTCGGTTCATACTTTATTGTTAACATGCAAGTTAACTTTGTCAAGGAGTATTCATTGTATGGTTTGGAAGCGAACGCCGCATTCACCGGCTAGTCCGGTGCAATGCCTCGTTTTAGCCCAAATCTTTCATCTTCCGTATCCCGCACCCGCAGGCATATTCTCAAATACTTTTAGCGCATCCGCCCTGGTGCGGAAATATCGTCGGGCGACCCGGGGGCCGGACGAAAGCCCGGGGCATTTCAATCGCGGGTTTCGATGCCGTGGCGTTTAAGGTGTTGCTTGACCTCGCTGATCTCCACCTCGTGGCGGTGGAAGATGCCGGCGGCCAGGGCGGCGTCGGCGCCGGTGGCGATAAAGACTTCGGAGAAATGTTCGGGCTTGCCGGCCCCGCTGGAGGCGATCACCGGGATAGTTACCGCCCCCTTGACCAGTTGGATCAACTCCAGGTCGAAACCGGAATTGGTGCCGTCCTTGTCGATGCAGTTGAGCAGGATCTCGCCGGCCCCCAGCTCCTGGCAGGCCAGCGCCAGGGTGGCGGCGTCGAGGTCGCAGCCTTCGCGGCCGCCCTTGACCGTGCACTGGTACCAGCAGTACTCCTCGCCGGCGGGGCCGGGGAAGGCGGTGGGGATCACGTGGTGGCGGGGGGCCTCGGCCGGGCTGCGCACATATACCCGGCGGGGATCGATGGAGATCACCACCGCCTGGCTGCCATAACGCTCGGCGATCTGCTCAAGCGAGCTGCGGCCGTCCTTTTGCCGGCCCCGGGCCAGGTAAGCCTCGACCACCGTCACCGCGTCGCTGCCGATCGAGATCTTGTCGGCCCCGGCCCGGAAATAGCGGGCCGCCACCTCCAGGGCCGAATAGAAACGGCCGTGGGCATCGGTGAATTCGCGAATCCCGCCGCCGATGGTCAACGGCACGAAGACCCGCTCCGAGGCCCGCTCCAGCACCTCCAACATTGGCTGATCCTCCAGCGGGAAGGCGCGAAAGGCGGTGATATTGAGAAAGGTGATCTCGTCGGCCCCCTCGTGGTAGTAGCGTTCCGCCAGTTCCACCGGCTTGCCCAGGTTGCGGACCACGCCGTCCGCCGCTTCCCGGACATCGTACTGGTCGCCCTTGGTCACCACCAGATCGCCCTGGTCGTTGTTGCGGACATCTAGGCAGGCGATGATCCGTTTGGCCGGCCGGGTGGCGCCACGCCGCGAGGGGTCGGCCGCCGCTGACGGCGCCCGGTCCGGCGGCGCCGGCCGCTCTGTCACCGCCAGCTTTTCCGCCCGCAGGAAATTGGCCAGCAGGGTCAGCCCGGCCGGGCCGCTTTTTTCCGGATGAAACTGGCAGGCCGCCACCGCGCCCATTTGCACGGCGCTGATAAAATCCTCGCCGTAGGTGGTTTCGGCCAGCACCCAGTCGCGGTTTTCCGAACTGGCCGCCGCCCGGTAGGAGTGGACGAAATAGAATTTTTCCTGCTGGCAGTCGGCCAGCAGCGGTGAATCCAGACGCGGGGCGAGGCCGTTCCAGCCGATCTGGGGAATCGCCAGGGGAAAGTCCCCGGTGGCCACTCCCTCCGGGGCCCCAAAACGCTGGATAACCCCTTTGATCAGGCCCAAGCCGGCCACCCCCGGCGCTTCCGCGCTGGCCTCGAACAGGGTCTGCAAGCCCAGACAAATACCGAGATAGGGCCGGCCGGCCCGCAGATATTCGGTCAGCGGCGCCAGCCAGCCCCGCTCTTGCAGGCTGGCCATGGCGCTGCCGAAGTTGCCCACCCCGGGAAAGATCAGCTTATCGGCCTGCAAGATATCCGCCGGCTCGCGGACCTCCCGGATCTCGCCACCCAGTTTCAGCACCGCGTTGCGGACGCTGCGGACATTGCCGGCGCCGTAGTCCAGGAGGGTGATCATTTGACCATCACCTCCTGTGACCAGTCGTTGTGCTCGAATTGCCGGTGGTCGGGTTTGGGCTCCTGCTCTTCGATCTGACGCTGCTCCAGCCATTTGAGGATCTTGGCGAATTCATCCCGCACCTGGGCCATGGCCTGGCCCCGGTGGCTGACCTGGTTTTTCTCCTCCGGGCTCATCTCGGCAAAGGTTTTTTGCAAGGGCGGATAAAACAGCACCGGGTCGTAACCAAAGCCGCCCGCGCCGCGGGGCGTGTCAACGATCTCCCCCTCGCAACGCCCCTCGTAGGTCAGGGCCGGACCGGCGGGCACGGCAATGGAGAGCACGCAGACAAAGGCGGCCCGGCGATCGCTTTTATCCGCCATTTCCTTAAGCAATTTGGCGATATTGGCGGCATCGTCGGCCTCGTCGCCGGCGTAGCGGGCCGAATGGACGCCCGGGGCACCGTCGAGGGCCTCCACCACCAGCCCGGAATCATCGGACATGGCCGGCAGCCCCAGGGCTTTGGCGGTAAAAAGGGCCTTTTTGTAGGCGTTGTCATCGAAGGTAGCGCCATCCTCCACCACCTCGGGCAGGGGGCCGAAATCGGCCAGGGAACGGATATCCACCGGGAAACCGGCCAGCATCTCCCGCAACTCCTTGACCTTGCCCTGGTTACGGGTGGCCAGTACAATTATTTGGTCCATTGATGCCTCCTAAAGACTAATTTGCTTGCTTGGCTGATCGCCACTGTCAATCATCGGCGCTCGACGCCGATAACGTGCGGCGCTGCTGAACGGTTACCTTAGAACCACCAGTTACATACCGCCACCGCCGCCACGATACCGGCGCCGTCGGCCAGCAGGGCCGCCGGCAGGGCGTGGCGGCTGCGGCTGATGCCCACCGCCCCGAAGTAGACGGCCAGCACATAAAAGGTGGTCTCGGTGGAGCCCTGCATTACCGAGACCAGGAAAGCCAGAAAGCTATCGGGCTCCCCGGCCACGATTTCGCTCATCATGCCAAAGGCGCCGCTGCCGGAAAGCGGCCGCAACAGGGCCATTCCCAGGGCCTCGGCCGGCATCCCGAAGCGCTGGGTCAGTGGCGACAGCAGGTTGATCATAATCTCCATGGCGCCGCTGGCCCGGAACATGCCGATGGCGACAAAAATCGCCACCAGAAAGGGAATAATCCGCACCGCGGTGGCAAAACCCTCTTTGGCCCCTTCGGTGGCCACCTCGTAAACCCGGACTCCGCGCAGGTAGCCAAAGATCAGCAAGCCGCCGATCAGCATCGGAATCAACCAGGTCGAGAGCGCGCCCAGGGCGGACAGGGATTGCTCGGCGGCCGGCGGCGAAGCGGCGAACCAGAGCCGGTAAACAATCCCGCCGATAAAGGCGATCAGCAGCAGGAAAATAAAAAAGCGCCCGGCCCGACCGGGCGGGGAGAGTACCGGTTCCTTGCCCTCTTCCGGTTTAAGCCCCAGCTCGGCGACCAGATCATCGCCGCCGCCCGGGGTATTCTTGCCGGTTGCCGCCGTCTCCGTCGCCGTCTGGGTCGCCGCCGCCGGGCCGCCGGCACTTGCGCCGCTGACCGCGCCGCCGCCGGGCTCGGGGCCGGCCAGCAGCTTGGCGGCCATAATCGCCACCGCCGTCGAGCAGGCGGTGGCGACAATGGCCGGAATCAGAATGCCGGCGGGATCGGTGGCCCCGGCGGAGGCCCGCACCGTGATCACCCCCAGGGGCAGCAGGGTCACGCTGGAGGTGTTGATGGCCAGAAAAAGGCACATGGCGTTGGTGGCGGTACCTTTTTCCGCCGCCAGCTTATCCAGTTCCTGCATCGCCTTGATCCCCATGGGAGTGGCGGCGTTGCCCAGCCCCAGGGTATTGGCGGCCATATTCATAATCATGGCGCTCATCGCTGGATGCTCGGCCGGCACCTCGGGGAAGAGGCGGATCATCACCGGCTTGAGCGCCCGGGCGAGCATCCGCATCAGGCCGCCGGCTTCGGCCACCTTCATGATCCCCAGCCACAGCGCCATCGGGCCGATCAGCCCCAGGGCCAGGGTGACGCCGGCCTTGGCCGAGTCAAAAGAGGCCCGGGTGACTTCATCCATCCGCCCGGTATAGGCGGCGGTGACCACGGCCACCCCGAGCAGGCCGAGCCAGATGATATTTATAGCGGAGGCTTTGGGTTGCATAAGGCTTGCCACGATACCTTAAAATGGCAAAAGATGGGAGGGTTAAGCAGAAAAAAAATGGCCCTTCTTGCCATTAGAAAAGGGGAGGGAGGGGCAGACAAGAAGGGCCACGGAGGGGCAGATATAATGGGGAGACAGAGCAATTGCCGAATAAGTTCCAATTTTTTTCTATCGGAGTGCCGGCCGAGCTGATGACAAAATGTAAGGGGAATCTTGCCGGCTTTTGTCGGCTTGGTGATTATTTTTTATTTTCCCCGTTTATTATGGTAAAAACGGGGGATGAGTAACGAGGCGGCATCCGGCGAGCAACAGCCGTGGCAAAAAATATTTTTGATCGGCTACCGGGCCTGTGGCAAGAGCGCGGTGGGGCGGCAACTGGCCGCCGAACTGGACTGGCGGTATCTGGATTGTGACCGGGAGTTGAGCCGCCGGGCCGGGTGTTCCATCAGCGACCTGGTGGCCCATGCCGGGTGGGAGGAATTTCGCGCTCGGGAGCGGCAACTGTTAAGCGAATTGCTTCCCCGCCGGGAGCTGGTGGTGGCCACCGGCGGCGGGGCCGTGCTGCACCAGGAACTCTGGCCGGCCCTGCGGCGCAGCGGGCTGGTGGTCTGGCTCACCGCCGAGCCGGCCACCATCACCCGGCGGCTGGCCGCCGACCCGCTCAGCCAGAGCCAGCGGCCAGCCCTTACCGAACAGGGTTTGCTGGCGGAAATCACCACGGTCCTGGACCAGCGCCAGCCCCTGTACCAACAGGCCGCCCACCTGCGGATCGCCACCGACCAGCTGGCGCCGCCGGCCATCGTCGAAGAAATCATCGCCCATTTAACCGCCACGGCAGCGGACGACATCTAGCCCGGCGGTAACTTTTTAAAATCAAGTACGCCACAAGGAAAAGCATGGCCGGTAACACTTTCGGTAAAATTTTTCAGCTCACCACCTGGGGGGAATCCCACGGCAGCGCCATCGGGGTGGTCATTGACGGCTGCCCGCCGGGGCTGGCGCTGGGCGAGGCGGATATCCAGGCCGAGCTGGATCGCCGCCGGCCCGGCCAGGGCGGCCCGGCCGCCACGCCGCGCCGGGAACCCGACCAGGTCCAGATTCTCTCCGGCCTCTTCGAGGGACACACCACCGGTACCCCCATCAGCCTGGCGATTTTCAATAAGGACGCCCACAGCAAATCCTACGATCACCTGCGGGAGATCTACCGCCCCGGCCACGGCGATATCACCTATCAGCAGAAATACGGCATCCGCGACCACCGGGGCGGCGGCCGGGCCTCGGCTCGGGAGACCGCGGCTCGGGTGGCGGCCGGGGCGGTGGCCAAAAAGCTGCTGGCCGCCCACGGCATCAATATCCAGGCCGGCACCGTGATGCTGGGCGGGATCACCGCCGCCGGGCGCGATTGGGCCGCCTGCCGACAAAACCAACTCGGCTGCCCGGATGAGGAAACGGCCGTTCAAATGCTCGCCCGGCTTGACGAGGTCCGGCAGCAGGGTGATACCCTGGGGGGCGTGGTCGAAATCCGGGCCGGTGGCTGCCCGGCCGGCCTGGGTGAGCCGGTATTCGACAAACTCGACGCCGAACTGGCCGGGGCCTTGATGTCCATCGGGGCGGTCAAGGGGGTGGAGATCGGGGCCGGTTTCGCCGCCGCCGGACTAACCGGCTCCCAGAACAACGACCCCATCGAACCCGCCGGTTTTGCCGGCAACAACGCCGGCGGCATCCTGGCCGGGATCAGCAACGGCGAGGAGATCGTGGCCCGGGTGGCGGTCAAGCCGATCCCCTCCATCGCCCGGGAGCAGCAAACCATCAATCGCCAGCAGCAACCGGTGACCATCAAGGTCGGCGGCCGCCACGACATCGCGGCGATCCCCCGGATCATCCCGGTCTGCGAGGCGATGGTGGCCCTGGTCCTGGTTGACCATCTGCTGCGCCAGGCGGTATACGCCCCACAACTTAGGATTTTTGCATAATGGTTATGAAAGAAAAAACGATTGACCATATCTGGATGGTAAGCCGGGAATACGAAGGGTTGGCCGGGGCCGGCGGAGTCAAGGACGTGGTGCGGCAACTGGCCGAGGCCTTGGCCCGGTCGGGGCGGCGGGTCAGCGTGGTGCTGCCCCTTTACGGCTTTATCGAGACGGAAGCCGCCGGCTTTACCCCGGAAGATCTCCGTTTCGAGGTGGGGATGAATTACGTCGGGGTGGAGCGGCGGGAGCTGGTCCGGGTATTCGCCCGCCATCTGGCACCCGGCGGCGGCAAAAACCGGGCGCTTAAGCCGCAAGCGGCCCCGCCGAGCAAGGGTGGCGCCCTTTCCCTCTACCTGCTCGACGCCCAGCGCTACCGGGAAAAACAGGGGGTCTACACCTACACCGCCGCCGAAGAGGCCCTTAACCCCGCGCATCGGCAGGGAGCCGGCCATGTCGACTATTTCGCCATGAACATGCTGCTGCAGAAGGCGGCCCTGGCCCTGATGATCCACCTTAAGCAGCGGCCGGATATCATCCACTGCCACGACGGCCATACCGCCCTGCTGCCGGCCCTGATCCGCGAACTGGAGGGTTTCCGCCACTACTTTGCCGAGAGCGCCGCGGTGGTCACCGTCCACAACGCCGGGCTGGGCTATCACCAGGAAGTGGACGACCTGCCCTTTGCCGAAGCGATCAGCAGCCTGCCGGGCCGGGTGATCCACGATAACCTGCTGGGCGGCAGCTTCGACCCGCTGCTGGCCGCGGCCGGCTACGCGCCGCTGAACACGGTCAGCGAAAATTACGCCCGGGAGCTGCGGGAAAGCGACGACGACGCCCTGACCGGCTGGCTGGGGCACCGCCTGCTGGGTCGGGGGGTGGCCCTGCGGGGGATCACCAACGGCATCGATCCCACGGATTTCAACCCCGAAGAGCCGCAAAAGCTCGGCCTGCCCGCCGCCTTTTCCCCTCTGAAAAGGGATTTCGCCGGCAAGGAGATTTGCCGGCAACAACTGCTTGCCACCCTGGCCGCCGCCCCCTGGCCCCATCTCGAGTGCTACGGCAGCCTGGCGAGGGGAGGGAAGCACCATTTGCCCCTGTTCACCTTTGTCGGCCGCCTAACCGCCCAGAAAGGGATGGACAAACTGCTGGGGGCCCTGGCCACCCTGTTGCCCCTGGACCATGATTTTCAGGTATTGATCCTGGGCACCGGCGAAACCAGCAGTGAACGGGATTTGATCCGGCTGACGGAGACCCCGGCGAACCGGGGCCGGCTCTGTTTCCTGCGGGGCTATGACTCGCTGGTGGCCAACCAGTTGTTCGCCGCCGGTGATTTTTTCCTGATCCCCTCCCGCTACGAACCCTGCGGCCTGACCGATTACCTGGCCCAGTTGTTTGGCAATATCCCTATCGTCCACCACGTCGGGGGTCTTGTCAAGGTGGTGGACGGGGTCACCGGCCTGGCCTACCAAAAACACGACTCGGCCGCCCTGATGGGAGCCATGCAGCGGGGTCTGGAGCTTTACCGGGAGCACCCCGAAAAGATACTTGACATGCGTCAGGCAGGCGTTCAGCATATCAAGGAGCGTTATACCTGGGATCGCGTCAAAGAGGATTACTTGGAATTTTACCATAAAAGTCGTCTGTTATAGACAAAAGGAGGTTTTATCATGGGCATCAAAGTAGCTATCAACGGTTTCGGCCGTATCGGGCGCAGTGTTTTCCGGGCCGTGGCCAACGACCCGGCTTTCAAGGATATTGAAATCGTCGCCATCAACGACCTGACTCCGCCGGCCACCCTGGCCCATCTCTTGAAATACGATTCGGTGATGGGCACCTACCCCCACGAGGTCAAGGCCGGCGACGGGGAGATCATGATCGATGGCCGGGTACTCAAGGTTTACAACCAGCGTGAGCCGGGGGAACTGCCCTGGGGTGAGCTCGGGGTGCAATACGTCATCGAGGCCACCGGCCTGTTCACCGACAGCGACAAGGCCCAGGCCCACCTCGACGCCGGGGCCCAAAAAGTGGTGATCAGCGCCCCCGCCAAAGGGCAGGTGAAAACCCTGGTGATGGGGGTAAACGAGGAGGATTACGATCCGACCCAGCACCATATCATCTCCAACGCCTCCTGCACCACCAACTGCCTGGCCCCGGTGGCCAAGGTGATTATGGAGCGTTTCGGGATTAAAAGCGGCTTGATGACCACGATCCACGCCTACACCGGCGATCAGCAACTGCTCGATTTTCCCCATAACGACCTGCGCCGGGCCCGGGCCGCCGCCATGTCGATGATCCCCACCAAAACCGGGGCCGCCGCCGCCGTGGAACTGGTGCTGCCCGAACTCAAAGGCAAATTCGACGGCCTGGCGGTGCGGGTGCCGACCCCCAACGTATCGCTGGTGGACGTGGTCATGGAAGTGGAGCGAGAAACCACGGTCACCGAGGTCAACGAGGCCCTCAAACAGGCCACCAGCCGTTACCTTGGCTACTCCGAAGAACCGCTGGTCTCCATCGATTACCAGGGCGATCCCCGCTCCTCGGTGGTGGATGCCATCTCCACCAAGGTGCTGGGCTCGACGGTCAAGATCTTAAGCTGGTATGATAACGAATGGGGCTACTCCAACCGGCTGCTGGACCTGGTTCTGCATATGGAAGAAAACCGGGCCCTGTAACATGAGCGACGCAACCACCAACCAGGTCTGCAAACCGGCCGCCATCGACTCCGACGCCTTGCGCGCCAATTTACAGGAAACGGCGGTGGATTGTATCGATTTACCGGCCAAGTGGGGAATCCTGCTGGAGGTGGTGGTCGATTACCAGGGCATCCACGCCTCCCTGGAGGAGTTGCTCTACGAAATCGCTCACCCCTACCGCAACTGGCGGCTGATCCTGCCCCGTTACCGCTCCTTTGTCTTAAAGCACCTGGACCATTATCGCCGCCACCCGCGGGGGCCGGAGGCCTGCCTGCGGTTGGTGGAGATCCTGCTGCTGGCCCTGGCGGAAAACCGGCGCCACGAAGAGTTGCTGCAACAGAGCGCCGAAGTGCTGGCCGCTCTGTTGGACAAACTGCTCGCCAGCCTCAAGCCGGCCGACCTGCCGACCTTTCAGCAAACCCTGCAGGAGAGCTGCAACCGCCTGGCCGAACTCGATGAGGAGTTGCTCCACCCCCTGGTTTGGGGCCAGCATTCGTTAAAGAAAACCGTCGGGCGGCTGGTTACCAAATGCGACGCCGCCAGCGAGGTCAAAGTCTGTGAATTGACCGCCCCGGCCCGGCTGCTCAAAGAAATACTGAGCCGCAATTACCAATACTGGCTGGCCGAAGAGGACCCCCAGCCCTGGTTTGTCCATGAATGCCAGGATATCTGCCAGGGCTGGGAAGCCGGCCAGCTTTTCCAGGAGATTTCCCACAGCCGGCTGCGCCAGCACTTGGCAACAGCGGAAGCCATCGACTGTGAACATGACGAGCAGGCCCTGCCCAAGCTGCTGGCCTTGCCGGATCATATGGACATCGTCCGGCTTTACAAGGAGATCCCCGACCGCCTGGCCGCCCACCCGGAGCAACAGCAGGCCACGGAAGCCGACGACCGTTTCGCCGAAAACCGCAAGCTGCTCTTTTTGTTCCGGATCATGGACACCGGCGCTCTGGCCCTGATCCATGAAGAGACCCTGCGGGAGATCAACCGCGGCCTGGTCCAGTTGATCCGCCGCCAGAGTTTTGAAGAAATCGAACGCTTTCTGCTCACCACCCTGGCGTTACTCAAGACCAACGTCCGCCGCTACCCCCACACCTCGCTGCAATGCATCCAGACTATCGGCACCGAGGTCTTTCGGCGGGGCAACTCGCGGCTGGTGGAGACCTTTCTCTGGGAGGCGGTGCGTTTCGGCTTCCAGTACGCCAATGTCACCGGCATCGGGGAAGACTGGCAGCCCCTGGCCAACCCCGCCCATCTGGCCAATATCCGGGTCTGGCTCAACCTGATCGGCCAGGAACCCAAGTGGTGCTCCACCCTCTTTTCGGCCCTGATCATCAACCTCAAACTCTCGGGCACCTGCATCAAGGATACCGACCTTTTCCAGCGGGATATCAGTGAGCTGCTCAACCAGCCCATCGAACCGGTCTACAACCTGGTAACCCAGTTCACCAAACAGGTCCCGGTTTTTTATAACGATATCGGGGCCGAGGGCACCCTGCGCGAGGTCTCCACCGAGATGGACGAGATCCACCAGCGCCGGGACAAGTTGATCCACTTTCTGCGCAAGCAGAGCCATGTCGAATCCAGCAACCTGATCGTCGATTTCATCGAGGCGATTATCCTTTTCTGGAAGGACCGCGACAAGGAGGTGCTGGCCCCCTACCTGCCCGAGGAGGTGCTGCGGGAAATCGCCACCGAAGGGGCGTATATCGACCAGCTGCACCAGCTTACCCGCCGGATCTGGGGGCTTAATAATATCCGCCGGCCCACCGACCTGCTTAACTGGGATTACAACCAGCGCCGCGACTATCTCGCCGCCCAGGAGGATATCGATGTCGATGAACGGCGCCGCTTCGATCTGTTGGTCCGGATGTACCGGCTCTGCCACCAGAAATACAATCTCGGCGTCGAAGAGTTGCGCCAGCACTTAAAACAGGCGGCGGCCGGCGATTTCCCGGAAATGGGGCAACTGCTGGCCGATCTTGAGATCTGTGACACCTTTGAATGCTTAAACGCCCTGCTGGAGCACCTGGAGCACCTTAAAGAGGTGATCTTAAGCGAGGAGCGCTTCACGGCCCAGGAGAGCATCTACCACAAACGCCATATCGCCGTCGATATCCCGTCGGTCTACGGCCGTTACCAGGAGCGCAAGTTTGACGCCTTGAGCCTCACCTTTCGGCTGGAGAACCTGGCCAACACCTATCTGGAAAAGCTGCCGGAGACGGTCAATCTCAATATCATCACCAAGGCCACCTTTATCCGGATTCTCAAATGCCTGCGGCTTTATCTGCGGGCCCTGAAGATCGACGGCATCACCAGCCGCAAGCTGGCCACCTACATGTCGCTGCTGAGCAACTCCCTGGGGATCAAACGTTTCTCCTACACCCAGTTTCTGGATATCTTCCGCGGCCTGTCGGAAGGGGTAAAGGATGTCATCTACACCTATTACACCAATATCCACGAGAACAACCTGAGCATCGTCATCCCGCAGATCGGCCGTGACAACCTGCTGCCCAAATATCGTTACCTGTGGCGGGACAATGACCAGGCCGGCAATGTCAACCGGCTGTCGGAAAGCTTCATGCGTGATCTGATCGCCGGCACCTTCGGCCTGCAACATCTGGACAACTTTATCACCCGTATCCACCAGACTCTGGAGGCCCAGCGGGAAGTGCTTGATGAGAGCCATCTGGACCTGCTGATGACCTACAACCCGGACCGCGCCGTCAACCCGCTGCAGCCCCGCCACAGCCGCAATGCCAACCTGATCCTGCTGGGCAATAAGGGCTACAACCTGACCCTGCTGGCCATTGACGACCTACCGGTGCCACCGGGACTGGCGGTGACCACCGAGGTTTCCCGCTGCTGGCCGGTGATCCGGCAGTTCACCAAATGCCGTGATGACTTTATGGCCCGGCTCCGTTTCGGCCTCAACCAGATCGAGGAGCGCACCGGTCGTCGGTTCGGCGATCCGGCCGCCCCCTTGCTGTTATCGGTCCGCAGCGGCGCGGCTATCTCCATGCCGGGGATGATGGCCACTATCCACAACGTGGGGCTCAACGAAGATATCATCGGCGAATTCGCCTGCCAACCCGGCAAGGCCTTTCTGGCCTGGGACAACTTCCGGCGCTTTATCCAGTCCTGGGCCATGGCCCAGGGGGTGGAACGGGAAAGTTTCCAGGGGCTGATGGACGCCGCCAAAAAACGTCACAACATCCGTTACAAACGGGATTTCACCGCCGAACAAATCCGCGAGCTGGCCCTGGAGTACCAGAAAACGGCCCGTAGCCTGGGAATCGGCATCCCCGAGGACCCCTGGCTGCAACTGATCGGGGCGGTGGAGATGGTGATCTCCTCCTGGAACACCCCTAAAACCCGCGATTATCGACATATCATGGATATCTCCGACGACTGGGGCACGGCGGTGATCATCCAGACCATGGTGTATGGCAACCTGGGGGTGGAATCCGGCAGCGGGGTGCTATTCACCGCTCATCCTTATCGTAAGGTCAGCCGGGTGGCGCTGTGGGGCGACTACGCGGTGGGTGACCAGGGCGAGGATATCGTCAGCGGCCTGGTCACCACCGAGCCGATCTCGGTGGAACAGGCCGAACTGGACGGCCGAACCGTGGAAAACACCCTGGAACGCCGTTTTCCCGAGGTCTATCAGCGCCTGCTGGCGATTTCCCGGCATCTGGTCTACGACAAGCGCTGGAACGCCCAGGAGATTGAATTCACCTTCGAGGGGCCCCGAGCCGAGGATCTCTACCTGCTGCAAACCCGGGATATGATCACCATCAAGAAGAAGGAGAGTTTTTACGTCTTTGCCAACGCCGACGCTTCCGAAGCGGCAGTGCTGGCCCACGGGGTCGGGGTCAGCGGCAGCGCCATCTCCGGGCTGGTGGTCTTAAACGCCGAGGATATCACCCGCCTGCGGGCCGAGCAGCCCGAGGCCCAACTGATCCTCATCCGCCAGGATACGGTGCCCGACGATATCAAGGAGATCGCCGCCGCCGACGGTCTGCTCACCGCCCGCGGCGGCCAGACCTCGCACGCGGCAGTGGTCGCCACCCGGCTGGAAAAGACCAGCGTGGTGGGCTGCTCCCAGCTTAAGGTCTTCGAGAACGAACAGCGCTGCGAAATCAACGGCGTCGATTTCCAGTGCGGCGATCCCCTCAGTATCGACGGCCGCAAGGGGCTGGTGCTGCAAGGCGCCCATCCCATCCGAAAAGAGATGCAGATCCTGCCGCTATAAAACAAAAAAGGGCGGCCGGATCGCCGGCTTGGCCGATGGTTAGTAACCGTTCAGCAAAGGCCGACAACCGTCGTTTTAACGGGCTGTATCGTTGTCATTGTCGTTGTCGTAATCGAGAAGGCGAAACAATAGGCGATTACGATTACGACAACGACGAACAAAACGTGCGGCCCTGGTGAACGATTACGATGGTTACAGCCAGAAAAGGTAGAGCAGGGCAAACCCCAGCAGGAGGCGGTAGGCGACAAAGGGCTGCATCCCGATGCGCCGGATAAAGGCCAGAAAGTAGTGGATACAGAGATAGGCGCTAAGCGCCGCCAGGGCAGTCCCCAAGCCAAGAGCCGCCCAGCCGACGCGCTCGTCGGTGCCCAGCAAGGAAAAAAACTCCAGCCCGGCGGCCAGGATAATCACCGGAATCGCCATCAAAAAGGAGAAGCGGCTGGCCGCCTCCCGGCTTAGGCCCAACCACAGACCGGCGGTAATGGTAATCCCGGAGCGGGAAGTGCCGGGAATCAGGGCCAGGGCCTGGGCGATACCGATAATCGCCATATGCCGCCAGCTCAGGCTGTGCTCATCACGGCCATTGCCCCCTCGCCAGTCCGCCCAGGCCAGCAGCAGGCCGAAACCGATCAGGCCGGCGGCGACCACCAGCGGCGACCGCCAACCGGCAGCGGCCACCTCCCTGAGCAGCAAGCCGGCCAGCCCCACCGGAATGGTAGCCAGCAGTATTCCCCAGGCCAGGCGGCTGTCACCCACCAGTCTTCGAAGCCGCAGCGACCGACCCCAATCCCGCCCCATTACCGCCAACTCCCGCCGGAAATAGGCCACTACCGCCACCAGGCTGCCCAGGTGGACGGCGATATCAAAACTGATGCCCTGGTCCGGCCAGCCGGTCAGCACCGGCACCAGGATCAGGTGGGCCGACGAAGAGATGGGCAGAAATTCGGTAAGGCCCTGCACCACGGCCAAGATGATAAGCTGCAACAGTTCCATGAAGGGGGTGTTTACGGCAGAAACGACAAAAGATCAAGCCAAGACTAAAGCAATTCGATAATCCCGGCGGGGCCTTCCTCGACTTCCCCGATAATCCCGTAATCCAGGGGGTACTCGGTTTTGGCCAGGCGTTCGGCGATGGCGGCGATGGTGGCGGGGGGGGCGGCGATCAGCAGACCGCCGGAGGTTTGCGGATCATGGAGCACCATTTCCCGGGGATCGGTTTCTCCCAGGCGGGAATTGATAAACTGCCGGTAGTAGTTGCGGTTGTTATGGGCGCCTTCGGGGATAATGCCCATTTCGGCAAAGTGGAGGGTTTGGGGTAACAATGGCACCTGGCGGCCATCGACCCGGATCGTCACCCCGGAGGCGGCGGCCATCTCGTGGAGATGCCCCAGCAGCCCGAAACCGGTGACATCGGTGGCGGCATGGGCCCCGGACGTAACCATGATACGGGCCGCCTCCCGGTTAAGGGTGGCCATCACGGTGGTGATCATCTCTTCGATCTCACCGCCGGCCAGACCACCCTTGATGGCGGTGGCCAGAATCCCGGTACCCAGGGGCTTGGTCAGCAGCAGTTGATCCCCCGGCCGGGCCCCGGAGTTGAGCAACAGACGATTGGGGTGCACGGTGCCGGTCAGCGACAGACCGTATTTGATTTCCTCATCCTCGATGGAATGGCCCCCCACCAACAGGGCCCCGGCCTCGTTCAGGGCGTCCAGGCCACCGCGCAAAATATCCTTCAGGATTCCACAATCCAGCCTTTTGATCGGGAAGGCCACCAGGTTCATGGCCAACAGCGGCTGGCCGCCCATGGCGTAGATATCACTCAAGGCGTTGGCCGCGGCGATCCGGCCGAACCGGTACGGGTCATCGACGATGGGGGTAAAAAAATCAACCGTCTGAATCAGGGCCGTTTCATTATCCAACCGATACACCCCGGCATCCTCGCCACCGCCGATGCCGGTCAGCAGACGGGGGTCGGTGGCTGGTTGCAGATCCGCCAAAATCTGGTCCAGGTCCCCCGGACCCAGTTTAGCGGCTCAACCGGCGGCTTTAACGGTACTGGTCAGCTTTTCCTTCATTATGGCTCTTCTTCCATGTTTTGAAAATCACCGTCGGCCAGCCGACGATAAAGGGTAAACGGGGGTAGGGCGGCGTTTTCCAGCACTTGCCGAACCAACTTGAGATCATCGCAGGGCAGGGCCAGGGCCATGCCGCAATTGGCCGAGATTCGCCGGGGCACCGGCACCAGGTCATGGGCGATCCCCTGCTGCTTGCAAAGCTGCTCGGCTTTCAGCACAAAATGAATGGAGGGCAGCAGGATCACGCAATCTAATTCGCCTTCAGCCAACGCCGCTCTCCCGCTCAGCGCTAAACTCCAACTCCTCCTTGCCCTCCCGGGCCAGCAGGTCGCGCACCGCTTGCCGGCATGGTTTATCCTCGTAGAGCACCCGGTAAACCTCTTCTAAAATCGGCATCTCGACCCCCTGGCGCCGGGCCAGGGCGTGGGCCGAGCCGGTGGTCTTGACCCCTTCGGCCACCATCCGCATCTCGGCTAAAATCTCGGTAATCGTCTGCCCTTGCCCCAGCTTGAGACCAACGGTGCGGTTGCGGCTCAAATCGCCGGTACAGGTCAGCACCAGATCCCCCAGGCCGGCCAAGCCGGAGAAGGTCAGGGGATTGGCGCCCATCGCCACCCCCAGACGGGTAATCTCGGCCAGGCCTCGAGTAATCAGGGCGGCCCGGGCATTGGTGCCATAACCCAGGCCGTCGCTGATGCCGGCGGCGATGGCGATGATATTCTTCAAAGCCCCACCCAACTCCTGGCCAAGCAGATCGGTTCCGATATAGACCCGGAAACGCTGGGTAAAAAAAAGTTCCTGGAAAAAGCGGGCCTCTTGCCGGCTGGCGGCGGCCACGGTGACGGCGGTGGGCAAACCCTCTGCCACCTCCCGGGCGAAACTGGGTCCGGCCAGAACCCCCAGCCGGCAAGCCGGTGACGGGCTGACCGTGGCCAACTCCGCGGCCATCACCCCGGTCATGGTCAGCAGGGAATCATTTTCAATGCCTTTGGTGGCCGAAATAATGGCGCTCCGCGCCTCCAGATAAGGGAGCAGGCGGCGGAACACCACCCTGAAACCGTGGGAGGGCACGGCCATCACCACCGCCCGGCAAGCGGCCACCACGCTTATATCGGTGGTCGGTTGGATGGCGGGTGCCAGTTTAAAGCCCGGCAGATAGGCGCGGTTTTCCCGCTCAGCCGCCATACAGCGGGCATGTTCGGGATCACGGCAGCAGAGGTAGACGGGAAACCCTTGGCCGGCCAACACCCCGGCCAGGGCGGTACCCCAGCTGCCGGCTCCCATGACTGCCACCCCGTCAGCCAAGGGTAAATCCTCCCGGTGGTGTGAAGCGGCTATCATCAATTATCTGCCGATGATACGGGGTCGGCGTTTGGCTCATCGTCTTCCTCGTCATCATTTCCTTCGGCCAGACGAGCCAGGGCCACCACCTTTTCCTCACTGTCCAGATTGAACAGCCGAACCCCCTGGGTGGAACGGCCGATCACCCGGATTCCCTGCATCGGCATCCTGATCATCTGGCCACGGTTGGTGATCATCATTACCTGGTCGTCATCGCCGACCTGGCTCATGCCCACCACCTCACCGTTACGTTCACTGGCCTTGATCGCCATCACTCCTTTGCCGCCACGGCGGATCAGGCGGTATTCGTCGACCTTGCTCCGCTTGCCAAAGCCGTTTTCGGTGACCACCAGAATAGAGGCCTCGGGATCGCCGGAAAGGACCTGTAGGCCGATCAACACATCGGCGGGGCTGCCCTTTTGGTCGTCGCCGCCGGCCATGGTGATCCCCCGCACCCCACTGGCACCCCGTCCCATGGCCCGGATGTCGTCCTCGTGGAAACGCACCGCCATGCCCCGGCGGGAAAGCAACAGTATTTCGTTGTCACCGGTGGTCAGGGTAGCTGCCAGGATCTCGTCGTCCTCGCGGATGGTCAGGGCGATCTTACCCCTTTTCAGGGGCCGGGCAAATTCACTCAAGGCGGTCTTCTTGACCACCCCTTTCTTGGTGGCCATCAGGATATAACGGGCCCCACCCTCGGTAACCTCAAAGGAATCCACCGGCAGGATGGCGGCCACTTTCTCCTCGGGTTTAAGCTCCAGCAGGTTGACCACCGCCTTGCCCCGGGCCAGCCGTCCGGCCTGGGGAATTTCATAAACCTTGCGCCAGAAGACCCGCCCCTTGTTGCTGAAAAAGAGCAGGGTGTCGTGGCTGGAGGCCACCTGCATCCAACTGACAAAATCCTCGTCGGTGGTGCCGGCCCCCTTGATCCCCTTGCCACCCCGCCGCTGCGAGCGATAGGTGTCCACCGGCAAACGTTTGATATAACCGGCATGGGTAACGGTGACCACCATCTCCTCGCGGGCGATCATATCCTCGGGCAGGATCTCGTCGGGGGCCTCGATGATCTCGGTGCGCCGGTCATCGCCATAGGTTTCCCGGATCGCCTCGAACTCCTCGCGGATAATCTTCATCACCAGCGTTTCATCGGCCAACACCTGCTTGTACCACTCGATCTCCTTGATCAGGGCCTCATACTCCTCGATGATTTTTTCCCGTTCCAGGCCGGTCAAACGGTGCAGCCGCATCTCCAGGATCGCCTGGGCCTGGATGGCGCTCAACCCGAAGCGCTCTATCAACCCCTCTCGGGCCTCCTGGGGGTTGGCCGATTCCCTGATCAGGGCCACCACCGCGTCGAGGTTGGTGATCGCGATTTTGAGCCCTTCCAGCACATGGGCCTTTTCCTCGGCCTTACGTAGATCATGGGCGGTGCGTCGATAAACCACGGTCTTGCGGTGCAGGATGAAATTTTCCAGAATCTGGCGCAGATTCAACACCTCCGGCCGCATATTAACAATGGAGAGCATGATGATTCCAAAGCTCTTCTGCAGCGGGGTCAGTTTATAGAGCTGGTTGATCACCACTTCGGCGATCTCGTCCTTTTTCAGTTCGATGACAATCCGCATCCCGTGGCGGTCGGATTCATCGCGGAACTCGGCGATCGCTTCGATTCTTTTCTCCTTGACCAGCAGGGCGATCTTTTCCAGCAGGGTGGATTTGTTCTGCTGGTAGGGAATCTCGGTGATAACAATGGCTTCCCGGCCGCTTTTAAAATTTTCTATATGGTGGCGGGAGCGGATCAACAGGGAACCGCGGCCGGTCTCGTAGGCCTCGCGGATGCCGGCCCGGCCGCAGATAAAACCGCCGGTGGGGAAATCCGGGCCGCTGATGATACCCATCAAGGCGTTAACCGTGATATTGGGGTCCTCGATCAGGGCGATCAGGCCGTCGATCACCTCCCGCAGATTATGGGGCGGAATATTGGTGGCCATCCCCACCGCGATTCCCGCCGAGCCGTTGACCAGCAGATTGGGGAGCCGGGCTGGAAAGACCAGCGGTTCGTTCTGGGAATTATCATAGGTGGGGATGAAATCGACGGTTTCTTTGTCCAGATCGCTGGTCAATTCCTGGTCGATCCGGGTCATCCGGGCTTCGGTGTAACGCATGGCCGCTGGCGGGTCGCCATCCACCGAACCGAAGTTACCCTGGCCGTCAACCAGGGGGTAGCGCATGGAGAAATCCTGGGCCATCCGCACCAGGGTATCGTACACGGCGCTATCGCCATGGGGATGATATTTACCAATAACATCGCCGACGATCCGGGCCGATTTGAGGTAGGGCCGGTTGTGGTAATTGTTGAGTTCCCGCATGGCGTAAAGCACCCGCCGATGCACGGGTTTCAAGCCGTCGCGGACATCGGGCAGGGCCCGGCCGACAATCACGCTCATGGCGTAATCGAGATAGGACTTACGTAACTCCTTCTCGATGGAAACACTGGGCGACTCCGCCGGCGGGGCCGGCAAATCATTCATCTCTTCACTCATTTTCTTTTATATCCATTTGGTTTTACAGGGTATTCCTCAAATATCAAGAGAGGAAACCTCCAGGGCATTCTCCTGGATAAACGCCCGCCGGGGTTCCACCTTGTCACCCATCAGGGTGGTAAAGATTTCATCGGCCTTCTCGGCGTCATCAATTTTTACCTGCAATAGAATACGGTTTTCCGGGTTCATGGTGGTAGCCCAAAGCTGTTCCGGGTTCATCTCGCCCAGACCTTTATAGCGTTGCAGGGAGCTACCTTTAAATGATTCGGCCCGGACCACGGTCAGTAATTCTCGCCAATCGGCGGCGTGGTGCTGTTGATTTTTCACCACCACGGTGAATTGCGCGTCCAGGAAGGCGGCTATTCTGGGGTGTTGCCGTAGAATGGCCCGGTATTCCGGTTGCAGAGGGATCTGCGGACCGACGGTGGTCAGCAGATGGGCCTTATCCTTGGCCGCCACGTCAAATTCATAGCAACTCGGCCGCCAGCGGCAGGGCCGAATGTTGCCCAGGATGAACTGACCGCCGCTTAAACGGTGGTGGAGATCGTTCAGCAGCGCCTGGCTTTCAAACTGATCAGCGCTGTTAATATCCTCGGCCACCAGGTAACGAACGATCTCCTCCCAGAGATTGGTCCGTTCCATGTAGTCGATCAACTGTTGATAGGTGGTCAGATCATGGAGCACTGTCACCAGTTCCTCGTCGGCCAAAATCCGGCCGTCGGGGCAATGGACCGCCAGCATTTCACTGGCCTGTTTATAAAGAAAATTATTCAAGGATTCATCATCCAGAAAAAATTGTTCCTTCTTGCCCCGGCTGAGGCGAAAGAGCGGCGGCTGGCCGATATAGACCCGACCCTGTTCGACCAACGGCAGCATTTGCCGATAAAAGAAAGTCAGCAGCAGGGTTCGGATGTGGGCCCCGTCGACATCGGCGTCGGTCATGATGATGATTTTGTGGTAGCGTAATTTATCAATATCGAATTCTTCCCGGCCTATCCCGGTGCCCAGGGCGGCGATCACCTGTTTGATCTCTTCACTGTTCAAGATTCGATCAAAACGGGCCTTTTCCACGTTCATAATCTTGCCGCGCAACGGCAGGATGGCCTGGAACGTGCGATCCCTTCCCTGTTTGGCACTGCCGCCGGCGGAATCACCCTCGACCAGGAAGATTTCCCGCTCCTCGGGTTTTTTGGACTGGCACTCGGCCAGTTTGGCGGCCAGCATGACATCCACCCCGCTGCCCTTTTTACGGGAAAGATCCTTGGCCCGCCGGGCCGCTTCCCGGGCCCGGGCGGCATCCACCGCCTTGCTCAGGATCTTGCGGGCTTCCTGGGGATGCTCCTCGAGATAATTGGAGATTTTTTCATGGCAGATCCCCTCGACGATCCACTTGACCTCGCTGTTGCCCAGCTTGGTCTTGGTCTGGCCTTCAAACTGGGGATTGGGTACCCTTACCGAAATCACGCAGGTGATGCCCTCGCGGACATCGTCGCCGCTGAGTTTCTCCCGCATATTTTTGGGGATAATATCGTCGCTGGCGTAGCGATTGATGCATTTGGTTAAAGCGGCCCGGAAACCCACGACGTGGCTGCCGCCCTCTTTGGTGTAGATATTGTTGACATATGGAAAAAGACGCTCGTTGAAACCTTCAAAGTATTGAAAACTCACCTCGACTTGAACATCATCCTTTTCCCCTTCGATAAAAATCGGTTCGCTGTGAATCGGGGTGCGGTTGCGGTTCAAGTATTCGACAAACGATCTCAGGCCACCCTTGTAGTGAAATTCATCCTCGGCCCCGGTACGTTCGTCATGAAGCAGGATTTTCACCCCCCGGTTGAGAAAGGACAGCTCCCGCAACCGCGTCTGGATGGTTTCGTAATCAAACTCGGTGCTTTCGGTAAAGATTTCCGGATCCGGCGAAAAGGTTATCCGGCTGCCGCTGTGCTCGGTTTCTCCGATCACCTCGACTTCGCTTTCCTTGATGCCGTGGCGGTATTGTTGCCGATAAATTTTACCGTCACGTTTAATTTCGGCCACGGTCCGCTCGCTTAAGGCGTTGACCACCGATACTCCGACCCCGTGCAGGCCGCCGGATACCTTGTAGGTGGAATGATCGAATTTACCGCCGGCGTGCAGGGTACACATCACCAATTCCAGGGCCGAAACCCCTTCGGTGGGGTGGGTATCCACCGGTATGCCACGGCCGTTATCCTCGACACTGACACTGCCATCCTTGTGAAAAGTTACCGAGATGCGGGAACAATAACCGGCCAGGGCCTCGTCAATACTGTTATCAACCACCTCGTATACCAGGTGGTGCAACCCTTCGACCGCGGTATTGCCGATATACATCGCCGGGCGCTTGCGTACCCCTTCCAGGCCGGAGAGAACCTTGATCTGTTCGGCGCCGTAATCCATCTTGTTTGTTTCGTTCACGTTTACTGAGTCCATTTGTAAGAGTTCACCTAAGCGTTTCAGCTGTGCCGCTGCACGCTTACTATATTTTCATCGGCATGATTACACTGAGATAGCCGGTATCACTATCCCCTTGTAAGAGACAGGGGCTGTTCTCGGCGTTGATATAGGCCTTGACCATCTCGCTGTCCATCACCTGCAGCCCCTCGTAAAAATACTTGCCATTGAACCCCAGACGCATGGTTTCACCTTCGTAAGCGGCCTCAATTTCTTCCTTGGCGCTGCCGAAATCCTGATTCTGGGAAGAAAGGGTTACACGCCCATTTTCAATGATAAAATGGACCGCGTTAAAACGATCCTCGGTGAAGATATTGACCCGGCGCAGGGAGTGCATCAAGCTTTCGCGATTGATTCCGATAAATTTATTCTTATCCACCGTCTGGATAATACTTTTATAATCGGGAAAATCTCCGCTCATCAAACGGGCCACCATGGTATAAGCCCCGGCCTTGACCACCAGTTGTTTTTCTTCCAGGCCCAAAGATATTTTTTCGCCATCTTCACATAATTTGCGAACCTCTTGCACTCCTTTTCGGGGAACCAGAACTACCCGTTCCATGGGCAATGGGCTGAGATCGGCCTCCACCTTGCTTTCCATCATCGCCAGACGGTGCCCGTCCGAAGAGACCAGGCGCAAGAAGTGCCCATCCTCCAGCATCTCTTTTTCCATGAGTATGCCGGCCAGATTGAAATTACCTTCCCCTTCCTGGGCCACGGCGTATATCGTTTTGTCAATCAACTCCCGGACAATTGCCGCTTCCAGTTCTACCAGGTTGTCCTCACGGTGGGGAGGAAAGGCCGGAAATTCAGCAGCCGCCATTCCGGCTAAACGACAATCGCTCTTGCCGGCAGAAATTTTGACCCGGTTATTGTCCTGCTCGACAAGCTCAATCTGTTTGGCTTCCGCTTCCCGAACCAGTTCAAACAGTTTGCGCCCTGGCAGGCTGATCTCGCCGGGTGTGAAAACCTCGGCGGCCAACCGGCAGCGTAAGCCCACTTCCAAGTCGGTGGCGGTAAGGGTTAAACCATCCTGGTCGGCTTCCAGCAGGATATTGGCCAGAATAGCCATTGTTCCCTTCTTGCCGGCGATATTCTGTAACAAGGCAAGAGCGTTCAAGAATTCGGGACGGGAGACATTGAAAGCGACGGTCATGACGGGCCCTTTTTAAAAGTAGTTTTAGATAAAAAAGATATTATTTTTATAATGGCTGTTAATTTGTTGATATTAAGAGTAACATTATAAAATTATTATATTTTTTTATCACAATCGCGGTTTGGAAAACTTTTGCGAAACTGCCGTTAAGCCATTTGCCAAAATTTTCCACCACCCTTTAAACAGCCATCGGAGCCATTTTGTTGATATCCCTGTTGGCAATCTTAAAAAGGTAGTATTTTCAAGCTGTAAGGTCCTTTTATCTAAGATAGATAAATAACCCGACCACAATAGCGCAAAAATCAAAAAAAATAAATAATAATAGGTAAATAATGGCCATAAAAAAAATTATCCAACAAAACATTATGATAGATAAAATTTTTACCGAGGCCATCTTTACCGGCGTATTTCCCGGGGCGGTGATGAGTGTTGATTATGGTCATCTATCATCCCGAAACAGGGTGATAAAAAGTTATGGTTCAACCACTTTTAAGAAAAGCCAAAGAAGCGTGGTTAACGAAAAGACCTTCTACGATCTGGCTTCGCTGACCAAACCGTTGGCTACCCTGCCGTTGATGCTGCAGCTTTTAACCAGCGGCCGGCTGGACCTTGATGCTCGCTTGGATGATCTGTTGGCGCTCAAAGTGCCGGCTGACAAGGCGGCCATTCGGTTACGCGATCTCTTGGGACACAGTTCCGGGTTTGCCGCCTGGCTGCCTTTTTTTCGCCGTTTGGCCTCTCATTATCCGGCGACCGAAAAAGCAACTAAAACCAGGGTGAAAAGGGAGGTTTTACAGCAAATCCTGGCCGAACCCCTGGTGTATCAGCCGGGTAGCCGGACCTTGTACAGTGATCCCGGCTATATCCTGCTGGGTTTTATTATAGAGGACATCTATCAGCAGAGTCTGGCTAAACTGGCGACAGCAAAAATTTATCACCCCTTGGGTGTGGCTGCAGAAATCTTTTTTAATTCCCTCATACGGCCACGGCCGGGAGCTTACGCCCATGGTGAGTATTGTACCTGGCGGCGCCGGTGGCTGTGTGGCGAAGTGGGTGATGAAAATTGCGCCTTATTGGGTGGGGCGGCAGGTCATGCCGGCCTTTTTGGCACCATCGTCGGGGTGACGACCCTGGTTGAATATATCCACGATTGCTGGCAACAGTGTTTGCCGTCCACCGCCCCGCCTTTGTTTAACCGGCGGGAGCTGTTGACCTGTCTGCAACCCCGGGCCGAAAGTGGTGGCGGCTGGCTGTTGGGTTTTGATACCCCCGCCCCTTATGGTTCAGCCGCCGGCACTCTGTTTTCAGCCGCCAGTATAGGACATCTGGGGTTTGCCGGGACTTCCTTCTGGATCGATCCCCAGCGGCGGTTAAGCGCGGTCTTGTTGAGCAACCGGGTTCATCCCAGCCGTCTGAATGAGCGGATCAGGAAATTCCGGCCCCATTTCCACGATATGGTGATAAAAGAGTTTGGTGATCTGGATTAACGCGCCAGGGCCAAAATCTCTTCCAAGGCACTCTGTGGATAAAGCTCGGTAACCCCCCAGAGCTTGGCGATGCCGAAGACATTGGCGGCGATCTTTGGAATATCGGCGGCGGGAATCGCCGCGTCGGCCAGGGTTACCGGGCAGCCCAGCTGGCGGAACCATTCCTTGAGCGCCGCGATCCCTGCCTCGCCGTCATCCACCCCGAAGATCTCCCGGCCAAAACGGGCGAACTGCTCGGCGTTGTTGGGCCGGTACCACTGCATCCAGGCTGGGATCACCACCGCCAGGCCGGCCCCGTGGGGAATGTTGTAGATGGCGCTCAAGGCATGTTCGATCATATGGTTGGGAAAGGTGTAGCGCCCGACCCCGGACGGAGTCAGACCGTTTAAGGCCAAGGTAGCGGCCCACATCAGCGAGGCGCGGGCCTGGGCGTCGCGGGGTTGGGCCTGGAGGGTGTCGGCGTCCTCCTTGATGGTCTTGATCAGCCCTTCCACCAGCCGGTCCTGGAGCCGGCTATCGGGGTCCTCCTTGGTGAAATAGGCCTCGATCAGGTGGGAGATGGCGTCCACCGCGCCGTAGGCGGTATAGGCCGGATCGACGCTGTGGGTCAGCTCCGGATTGAGGATCGACACCCGGGGGTAGGTGTGGATGGAGCCGATATTGTATTTCTGCTGGCTCTCCTCGTTGGTGATCACCGCGTTGCCGTTCATCTCGCTGCCGGTGGCGGCCAGGGTGAGGATGGTGAAGATCGGCAGGGCGGCGGTGATTTCCCGACCCAGGAAATGTTCCCAGATATCGCCCGCCGATTTGACGCCGATGGCGATCGCCTTACCCTCGTCAAGCACTGACCCGCCACCCAGCGCCAGCACCGCATAAACTTCGTGCCGGCGGGCCAGTTCGATTCCCTGGCGGGTATGGTTGAGTACGGGGTTGGAGACCACACCGCCAAACTCGACGTAATCAACCCCCGCTTCCTGCAAAGCGGCGGTTACCCGCTCAAGCAGACCGCTTTGGCGGGCCGAGGCGCGGCCGTAGAGCAGCAGTACCCGGCCAATCCCGGCACCGCTCAATTCCTGGCCGATTTCCGTCTCCCGGCCAGCGCCGAAAATAATTTTGGTGGGATTATGAAATACAAAATCACGCATCGTAAAACCTCCTGTTATCCTCTTTTTTTGGTAGACATGCACTTCCCGCTTAATCCTTTCAATCCCGGGCGGCAATGGCGGTCAGAAATTGTGGTCCGTAGCGCTCCAGCTTGTGGTGGCCGACCCCGGGGATGGCCAGCAGTGCCTCGGAATCGGCCGGGCGGGTGGTGGCCATGGCCCGCAGCGAGGCGTCGCTGAAGACCACAAAGGGCGGCACCCCGTCGTGATCGGCGATCTCCTTGCGCAGGCGGCGCAGCCGTTCAAAAAGCTCGCGGGCGGCTTCATCGAGCTCGGCGTTCCGGTCACCGGCGCGCTGCTTGCCGCCGCCGGCGGTGGTAGTCGGTTGGCCGGTGGCGGCCGGGGTGGTGCGGGGCAGGGCCATTTCCACCTTGAGTTCGCCGCGCAGCAACGGCCGGCTGCTTTCCTTGATCTTGAGGACCGCGTAGTTGCCGATATCCTGCTCCAGGTAACCCTGGTGGATCAAGTGTCGCAGCAGGGCGCTCCAGTAGTCCTGGTCGCGATCGGCGCCGATGCCGTAGGTGGAAAGCTGGTCGTGGCCCAGTTGCCGTACCCGCTGATTACGCGACCCCCGCAGCACCGCCACCACGTGGCTGATGCCGAAACGCTGTCCCACCCGGTAAACGCAGGAGAGCGCCTTGCGGGCATCCTCGGTGACCTCCCGCCGCTTGGGGGGATCAAGGCAGATGTCGCAGTTGCCGCAGTCGGCGGTCGGCTCTTCGCCGAAATAGTTCAGCAGGATCCGGCGCCGGCAGCCGCCGGCCTGGGCGAAACCCACCATCGCCTGCAGCTTGTGGGTCTCGATGCGGCGACGTTCCTCGTTTTCGGAGTTGTCGATCAAACCCCGGGCCACTGCCACATCACCCATCCCGAAGAGCAGCAGGGCCTCGGCCGGCAAGCCGTCGCGGCCGGCCCGGCCGGTTTCCTGGTAATAGCCCTCGATATTCTTGGGGATATCGTAATGGACCACGAAACGGATATTGGATTTGTCGATCCCCATGCCGAAGGCCACGGTGGCGACGATGATGGTGATATCATCGCGGAGAAAGGCTTCCTGGGCGGCGCCACGCTCCGTCGCCGCCAAGCCGGCATGGTAACTGCGGGCCGCCAGACCGGCGGCGTTCAGTTGGGCGGTTACTTCCTCCACCCGTTTACGGCTCAGGCAATAAACGATACCGGCCTCGCCGGGGCGGGAGTTGACAAAGTCACGCAGTTGCGCCAGGGGCTTTTTCTTGGTCAGCACCGTGTAACGGATATTGGGCCGGTCAAAGCTGGTGATAAAGGCGTCCCCGGGGGCCATTTGCAGGCGCTCCAGGATATCGCCCCGGGTGTGGGGTTCGGCGGTGGCGGTCAGGGCGATCAGCGGCACCTGCGGGAAATGCTGCCGCAGGGCATTGAGCCGGGTGTATTCGGGCCGGAAATCGTGACCCCACTGGGAGATGCAGTGGGCCTCGTCGATGGCGAACAGGGCGATGGACAGTTCCTTTAAGCGGCTTAAGAAATCGTTGCTAAGCACTCGTTCGGGGGCGACGTAGAGCAGATCGAGCTGGCCGGCGTGCATTTGGGCCAGTACTTTTCTGGCCTCGGCGGCCTCCAGGGCTGAATTGTAGCAGGCCGCTTTGATGCCGTGGGTTTTGAGGGCGTCGACCTGGTCTTTCATCAGTGAGATCAACGGCGAGACCACGATCCCCACCCCCGGCCGGTGCAGGGCCGGAATCTGGTAGCAAAGCGATTTACCGCCGCCGGTGGGCATCAGCACAAAGGCGTCTTCGCCGGCAAGCAACCGTTCGATGATCTCCCGCTGTTTAGGCCGGAAAGTGTCGTAGCCAAAGACCGCCTGCAGGGTCTGGTCGATAGTGCTCATCCTTCCTTCACAGCTTGCGGCGAATCCGGGCCACCGCTTCTTCGACGTTTTCCCGCTGGCCAAAGGCCGAGAGCCGGAAATAACCCTCGCCGCCGGGGCCGAAGCCGGCGCCGGGGGTGCCGACCACGTGGCATTCGTGGAGCAGGCGGTCGAAAAAGTCCCACGAAGAAAGCCCGGCCGGGGTCTTCAGCCAGATATAAGGGGCGTTGGTACCGCCGTAGCAGGTCACCCCCGCCGCGGTCAGTCCTTCCCGGATCAGGCGGGCGTTTTCCTGGTAGTAGGCGATGATTTCCTGGTTCTGGCGCCAGCCTTCCTCGGAATAGACCGCCTGGGCGGCTTTCTGTACCGGATAGGCAACCCCGTTGAACTTGGTGGATTGGCGCCGGTTCCAGAGTTGGTTTAAAGGTACCTGGTTGCCGGCGGCGTCGCGCCCCAGCAGGGTTTCGGGGACCACCGTCAGGGCGCAGCGGACCCCGGTAAAGCCGGCGGTCTTGGAAAAGGAACGAAACTCGATGGCGCATTTTTCGGCCCCGGGGATCTCGTAAATCGAATGGGGAATCTGTGGATCGGTGATAAAGGCCTCGTAGGCGGCGTCAAACAGGATTACCGCTTCCTGCTCCAGGGCGTAATCGACCCATTTTTGCAAATCGGCCCGGCCGGCCACCGCCCCGGTGGGGTTGTTGGGAAAACAGAGGTAAATCAGGTCCACCTTGGCCGCCGGCGGCTCGGGGGAGAAATTGTTTTCGGCGTTGAAGGGGATATAGACGATTCCCTGGTAGTGGCCCCGTTCATCGGCCTCCCCGGTGCGACCCACCATAACGTTGGTGTCGTTGTAGACCGGATAGACCGGATCGCCGATGGCCACTTTGTTACCCAGATCGAAGATATCGAGGATATTGGCGCAGTCGCACTTGGAGCCATCGGAGATAAAGATCTCCGAGCGCTTAAGTCGGACCCCGCGCGGGGCGTAGGCCCGTTCGATCACCGTATCAAGCAGCCATTGATAACCCTGTTCCGGGCCGTAACCCATAAAGGTCTCCAGCCGGCTCAAATCATCCACCGCCCGGTGGAAGGCCTCGACAATGGCCGGGGCCAGCGGCCGGGTGACATCACCGATGCCCAGCCGGATCAGTTTGGCGTCCGGATTGGCCCCGGTAAAGTCCTTAAGCCGCCGGTTGATTTCGGGAAAGAGGTAACCGGCCTTGAGTTTAAGATAGTTGTCGTTAATCCGGGCCATCTGGAAAATCCTCCATATTGCGATACGTGAAAAAAACAAGGGGTGGTTGCCGGCCGTCGGCGGCGATTATCCAAAAAGGGGGAAAAAGGCGGCCGACAAGCGATATCAACATAAAGGGCGGGGTGATTTGTGTCAAGCTTGGCCGGGGTTTAGAAAGCCATGCCCAGGCTGAAATGGATGACCAGGTCCTCTTCGCCGGAGCGGCGATCGGGGTTGAAGGCGACATCAAGGCGTACCGGGCCCACCGGTAGCAGGTACTGCATACCAACCCCGAGGGCCGGCCGGAAATCGGAAAAATAGTCGTCCAGGGTGGCTTTGATCAACTCCGAGCGGCTGGCGGCCACGGTGTGGCCCTCCTGCCGGCGGGATTGATTAGGCGAGAGGTTGCCGTAATCGGCAAACAGCGTCAGCGCCAGGTTGTTCCGCCAGCGGTGTCGCAACTCGATACTGAACAGGTTGAAGGCCATCCCCCCCACCGGCTGGCCGTCCAGATCCCGGGGGCCAAGCTTGCCTTCCCGGAAACTGCGCACTGAGTTTTCGCCGCCGCTGTAGAAACGCTCCCCCAAAGGAATCCCGACCTGGTCGCGGCCGGGCAACAGCAGGCCGCTGTCAACCCGCAGGGCCAGCACCAGCCGCCGGTTCAACGAGTGGAAATGACGCCAGCCGGCGGTGAAGCGTTGAAAGGCCAGCTCGCTGCCCAGCTCCTTGGCGGCGATTTCCATCGCCCCGTAGACCCGCTGGCCGCTGCCGGGGAAAAAAATGTCATCCCGGGTATCCCGGTTGAGCCGGAAGGTGGCCGCGGCCACGTTATAGCCGCGCTTTTCGCTTTCCAAAGAGATATCGGCGTCGATTTGGCGCAATTCGCTGCGGCGCAGGCGGTAACCCAGGGAAGCGGTGAGCTCGTGGGGTAATCGGCGCGAAAAGAGTAGCGCGCCGCCCAGCTCACGGCGGGTAAAGGAGGGTTCCTGGCGGATGCGGTAGTAGATCGGCAGATCGGCGGTGACCCGGCTGGCAAAGAGCCATGGATCGGTAATCCCGGCCCTGATGTCAACTCCTTTGAGCGAGGCCCCGCTTGTCAGGCGCAAGGTTCGGCCGCGGCCCCCCAGATTGCGATCGGTGAAGCCCACCTGGGCCCGCAGCATCTCGTAGGAACCCCAGCCCCCTTCCAGGAAAAATTCCCGGGACAGGCCTTCTTCCACCGCTACCAGGAGCGGCCGGGTTTCGGTCCGGGGCGTTTCATCCGTCGCCGCCGGCTTGGCCGTTGGCGTCGCTGGTGCCGCCGCCTGTTGGTCGCCGGTTTCGATATCCACCCGGGTAAAGAGACCGGTCCGGTATAATTCCCGGAAAGACTCGCGGCGTTGGGAGTCCCGCAGGATATCGCCGCTTTCCAGGCGCAGGCGGCGTTGGATAAAGTCGCTTGTGGTGCGTTGATTACCGCTGATTGCGATCTCGCCGATCCGTAGCCGGGGGCCGCTGGCCACCTCCGCCAGCAACTCGACGTTGCCCGGTTTGGGCCCCGGCCGGTCGTGGACCACGATGCGGGCCTCGGCATAGCCCAACTCCTGATAGGCTTCCAGCAGCAGGCTGCGCAGCAGCAGTTTGCGCCGGGTGGAATAGGGCTGGCCGAGTAATGCGGCGTGGGCCTGGGCCAGGGCGGCGGCGATGGTGGGATGTGGCCCGGCGCCAGGGGTGGTGGGAGGGGGCAGCGGCAGCACCGGGGCCGGTGGTGGTTGCCCGGCGGTTGAGGGGATGGTGGTTGCGGGTTGGAAAGCGGCGGCCGGGAACAACCGGATAGCGCTGACCAGTTGCCGAACTCCTTCTTCGAGTCGCACCTTAATGGTTACCGGCAGCCAGCTTGGCGGCCCGGACGGCATGTCGTCCCGGCTCGGCGGGGCCAGCGCGGCGCGGATGGCGGCGGCCTCTTGTTGGCGGGGACCAAAGAGCGGCTCGGCGGCGTTGACCGCCACTTCTGGGAAACCGTTTTCCCGGTACCGGGTGCGGATATTTTCCAGCGCCTCGCGCAGTCGGGCCTCGACCCAGAGCAGGGTGGTCGCGCCGGTTGTGCCGGCTTCCCGCAGCCGCTGGCGGATTATTTTTTGCAGCTCTTCCTCGGAGAAGTAATGGTTACCGTCGATAATAATCTCCGTGACCTGGGTCAACGGCCCTTCGGCGATCAGAAAAGTTACCTGCTGGTCGTTGTCCAGGCGGTAATCCACTTCGGCGAAATAGTAGCCGGCGTGGCGGTAAGCCAGGCGCATCAAATAAGCGGCGTCATCGATGGCCGCCAACTGCCGCCGTTTGGCCTCATCGGCGCTGAAGGTCGCCAGTTCCGGGGCGGCGGCGGCCCGTAGCCGGCTTTCGGGCAGGGCCGTGTTACCATGGAACTGGAAGTTGACTGCCGCAGCCGCCGGGGTGGGCCAGCCGCCCACGGCGGCCAACAACAGCGCCAGCCACCAAAGCCACGGTAGTAGCCGCCACCCCGGAGCCGGCGGTGGCGAACTAGCGCCGCCGGAAGACAATTTTAAGGCCGACATTGAAATCATCGTAAATATCCCGTTCACTGGTGATATAAAGGCGATCACGCTCACGCAGGACCTCTTCGGCCAGCAGAAAACTGGCCTCAATGGTTTCCTGGCCGCTGCGGCTGAGGTTGCGGCCCCATTCCAGGTCAAACCGTTGCCGCATGATTTCTTCGAGTTCGCCGTTTTCATCCTGCAGCAGCCGCCCCAGCAGGTCGCGCCCCAGGTAGATCGCCACGTTCATGCCGGCCCGCCGCTGGGCCTCCTCGCCGGCCAGCTCCGGCGGCCGGCCGGTGAGTACCAGCAGCAGCAGTTGATCATCGGGCAGCGGCGGGCTCGAGCTCAAGGTCAGGACCGGCTCCGCGGCATTGCCCTGCAACGCCAGGTTGATGTCGTAACCCAATAGCCGGGTATGGGCGGTGATATCGAAAATGGGGCGATGGGGGTTGGCGACCGGCAGCCGGATCAGGCCGCTGTCGATGGTGATCCGGCCCGAGGGTAAAGTAAGGCGGCTGGGATCCAGGTAGATTTCGCCGGTGAGCACCGGCAATTCGCCGCTGCCGCCCAGGTGCAGGGCCGGCCGCAAACTGCCCTGGGCCATGTTGTTGGTTATTAGCAAGGGCTGCTGGCTGCCGATTTTGATATCAAAGGTGATGCTCCGCCAGGGCTCGCCGCGCAGGGAAAACAATTCCAGCCCGGCCCGCCGGGTCGGTTCCCCGGTGCCGCGAAAGATTTCCAGAAAATCGATATCACGGCTGTAACGCCCCTCGCTGAGCATGATCTCACCGGCCACCGTCGGGCCGGCCAGGGGACCGGTTATCCGTAAGTCGCCATCGCCCCGGATCCGGATGCCGTCGCTTCGATACAAGGCCAGTTCCCGACCGCTCAGGTGCAAAGCCAGTTGCCACCGTTGCCAGTCAAGGAGGTGGTCGGCAGTGGGCACTACCGTCCCGCTGACCGTAAAGGGGGCGCCGCCCAGCAGCCCCTCCAGTTGCCTGATCTGCAAGCGGTGGTGGTCGAAGACGGCCCGCAGTTGCAGCTCACGCAGGGCCGGCGTTGCGCCGCTGAACCGGAGCTCCCCGCCGGTCAACTGGAGAGAGCCACTGATGGCCGGTTCCGGCAGGCTGCCGCGCAACTGGAAAACGGCTTCCAAGCGGCCCTGGCTGCGGCGGATATGGTCGCTGAAGAGGGCCAGCCAGGCCAGGTCGTCGCTGACCAGTCGGCCGTCGAGGGCCAGAGTGGTCGGCTCGATTTTGCCTTGCAACGACAACGAGGCGGTGGGGCCGCCCAGTTGCAGCTCAATCTCCTGTAAACCGCCGGCCGCCCAACGCAAATGGCCGGGGGCCAGCAGCGCCAGGGTCAGTTGTTGATGGTGCCATTGCAACTGTTGCAGTTCGATATCCAGCGCCGGGCCGCGCAACAGGTTGTCGATTACCGCGGCCCCTTGGAGTTGGCCATAGTCGCTGTCCAGCCGGGCGTTGTTGATTGTAAGTTGGCCGTCGGTGAGCCGCAGCTCGGCGCTCAGGGTGTCGATGGAGTGCTGTCGCCAGTGCCCCCGGGTCAGTTGCAGGTCGCCCCGCAGCCGGTGGTCGGCCAGGGTGCCGCCGCCGTTGAAGGCCAACTGCAAACTTCCCCCCAGCTCGGGCTCGGCGAGCGGCAGGAGCTGACCATAGTGAGCCAGCTCGGTGATTACCAGCCGGCCGGTGAAATCCTCCAGGGCCAGGGCGGCGGGGTCCACGCCGTCCGCCGTAAACGCGGCGGCGGTAACGATGGTGCCGGCCGCTTCCAGCCGGTCGTTTCCCCGGCTGGCGCTGAATTCCTGTAGCTGGATATGTTCGGGGGTGACGGCCAGCCGGGCCTGCCAGTTATCCAGGGTGTTGCCTCGCCAGCTGAATTGTTCGAGGGTCAACCGGCCGGCCAGTCGGTAATCTACGAGGCTGCCACTGGCGGTGAAGTTGGCGCTGAGTGCGCCGTCGAGGGTTGCCAGCCCGCTGGTTTGGGGCAGCCATTGCCGGTAAGCGCCGATTTCGGCCACTTCCAGCTCCACCTTCAAGGCTGCCGCTTGCAATTTTTCCGGCCAACCGGCGGGATTGTGCCCCAGCTCGGCAAAGGGAGCGGAGAGGGAACCGCGCAATTGTAAACGGTCCCCCTGTTTATGCAGCTGCAGTCTATGGAGTCGCAGGTGGGATTCGGCCAGCTCTAGTTCGGCGCGCAGGTGATCCAGGGAAAAATCCCGCCAGTTCAACGCATCGGCTTCCAGGTGCAGTTGGCCGCCGGGGGCGCCGAGTCGGCCGGTCAGTTCCAGTTCGGCGTTCAGGGTGCCGGTGGGCAGTTCTTGGCCCAGCAGGGCTGCCAGCCATTGGTGGGCGCTGGTTGCCAGTTGCAGGCGGCCGTCGATGGGTAGCTCGCTCCAGGCTCCGGCCATCGGCCAGGGGCCGAGCCGTAAGCGCCGGAGCTGCACCCTGGTCGAGGCGGCGACCAGCTTGGCGTGGTCGATGGTTAGAATTCCCTCATGCAGGGAGCCGGCCAGGGTCAACCGGTGATCGGGGAGCACCAGAGGCGGCCCGTGGCGCAGGCCGGCGGCGGTGGCCAGGGTGGGCAAGTGGGCCAGATCCAGGGTCAGTTGCGAAATTTTTGTGTTCTGCAGCAGCTGTGGCAGGTCGCCGGCCAGCAGGGCGGCCAGTTCCAGCCGGATTTTGGCACTCTGCAGTTGATTGGCCCCCAGCCGGGCGGTTAGTTGTTCCAGTTGCAGGTAACCATCGGCCAGCCGGGCTTGCAGTTGCAGGTCGTCCAGCCGCTGCCCGGCCAGCCGGCCCTGTTGCAGGCTCAGTTCCAGTTGCCCTTCCAGGGCGGCGGCCGGGGGTGTTGTCGGCAGGCTCAGTTGGCCGCGTAAAGCGAGTTGCCCGGCCAGCCGGGGAATGGTGACCGGCAGTCGTAAAAAGGCGGTAGGCGATGTCGTTTGTTCAGCCCCGGTCGCGGCAAGGCTGCTTTGTAACCGTTGCAGATCGAGATCCCGCAAGGTGAAAGCGATTTCCCGCTGCTTTGCTCCGGCCCGGCCGGTAAGTTCCAGATGGCCACCGGCCAGTTCCAGGGCCGCCGCCAGTTGCCAGTCCCCGCTGCTCGTGGTCGGTAACTCCAGGCGACCGCTGGCTTGGGTCAGCAGCGCCCCCAGGTGCAGGGATTCCAGCACCAGAGCGCGATGATCACCATGCAGAGCGGCTTGCAGGGGGGAGCGCAGGAGCCGCTTGCCGCCTTTAAGCAGCTCCAGGCGGGGGCTTTGCAGATTGAGTCGCCAAGGCGGCAAAAGGGGTTGGGAAGCCGCTTGGCTTGCCTGGTCGATTCCCTGTAATTGTAGGTTGAGAGCGGCCAGTTGCAGCACCATATCGGTGGTGGCGATTTTGATATCGAGGTCTTTGATGACCAGGGCGGGCCAGGGCGGCAGGGCCGGCCGGGTAGCGGCCGGGGCTTGCGAGGTCGGCTCGCTGGCCGCAGGCAGGGCCAGCTCGCCGGAGCCGCCGTCGATGGTAACTTGCAGGGTGGCCAGAAAGGTGTCCAGCCCATGCCACAGGGCCGGCAGGGAATAACGCAGGCGCACGGTGTCCAGGGCCAAGGAGAGCTGCAGCGGGACGCGATCCGCCGTCCCGGGGGCGGTGACCGGGTGGCTGCGGAGATCGGTCAGCTCCAGCTCACGCAGGTAATCGCCGGTGATTGCCGCGGCGCTGAGCTCAATTCCCAGGGATGGTCCTAGCCGGGCGTTGGCGGCGGCCAGCAGCCGGGGTCCCAGCAGGTGTTCCCGGCCCAGGTAGAGCCCGGTCAGCAGAAGGGCCACCAGGCCGGCGATAAGAGCCAGCGTTGTTAAAAAACGTTTCATATCCGGGACGACTCGATGGGTGGCTGAACTTGCCGGCTTGGCCGGCCGGAGATGTCTGGCGGCATCATGGTTGCGAGATTAACTCTTTTCTCACCTAGCCGGAATGATTATACCTGATTCTAAGGTTCTTCCCAATAACAGAAAGCCTGATACGGGGGTGATGATGATGCCGGTTAGCACAGAAAGGACCGCCGCCGGCAAGGGGCAACGATTGGAGTTACGGATCTCCGGGATGAGTTGCGCCTCTTGTGTGGGCCGGATCGAAAAGGTGGTCTCCCGTCGGCCGGGGGTGTTCAGCGTCGCCGTTAATCTGGCCACCGAGAAGGCGCGGATTGATTACGATCCGCAACAGCTTGGGCCGGCGGAACTGATCACCGCCATCCAGGAGCTGGGGTTTCAGGCCGCACCCCTGGAGTCCGAGAGTGCCCCGGCGACCGACCATGAGCGGCAGGAGCGGGAGACGGCCCTGCGGCGGCTCTGGTACGACTTTATCCTGGCCGCCCTGCTGAGCGCCACGGTGCTTTATGGCAGCCTGCCGGAGATGTTGCCGGCGCGCTACCACGACTGGGCGGTGATGGTGGTGCCGGCCTGGCTGGGCTACCCCTTGACCCTGCTGCTGCTCACCACCCCGGTGCAGTTCATTTCCGGCTGGCGTTTCTATCGTGGTGCCTGGGCGGCGTTGAGCCATGGCACCAGCGATATGAACGTGCTGGTGGCGATGGGCACCACCGCCGCCTGGACATACAGCGCCGCCATGACCCTTTTTGGCGACTGGCTGACCGCCCTGGGCTTTCCCTACCAGCTCTATTACGACGTGGCCACCGTGATCACCACCCTGATCCTGCTGGGGCGGCTGCTCGAGGCCCGGGCCCGGGGCAAGACCTCCGAGGCGATGCGCAAGTTGATGGGGTTGCGCCCTAAAACCGCCCGGATCATCCGCCAGCGGTCGGCCGCCCCGCCGGATTCAGCCTGTGGCGCCGAGGGGGACGCCTCCTGTCCGTTGCCGGCGGCCGGGGAGGGCGGTGAAGAAGTGGCCGATATCCCCATCGAGGAAGTGGTGGTGGGTGATATCATCGTGGTGCGCCCCGGTGAGAAGATCCCGGTGGACGGGCTGGTGCTCGAGGGGCGCTCGGCGGTGGACGAATCGATGCTCACCGGTGAAAGCATCCCGGTGAGCAAACAGGAAGGGGACACGGTGATCGGCGCCACCCTCAACAAGAGCGGCGGCTTTCGGATGCGGGCCACCAAGGTGGGCCGTGACACCATGCTGGCCCAAATCATCCGGCTGGTGGAAGAAGCCCAGGGCTCCAAAGCGCCGGTCCAGAAACTGGTGGACCTGATCGCCGCCTGGTTTGTGCCGGCGGTGGTACTGACCGCGGTGTTCAGCGCCACCCTCTGGTGGATTTTCGGCCCCGAACCGTCGCTGATCTTCGCGCTGACCGTCTTTATCGCCGTGCTGATCATCGCCTGCCCCTGCGCCCTGGGGCTGGCGACGCCCACCGCGATCATGGTCGGCACCGGCAAGGGGGCGGAAAACGGCATTTTGATCAAAGGCGCCGAGGCCCTGGAAAAGGCCCATAAACTGGATACCGTGGTGCTGGACAAGACCGGCACCATCACCAGGGGGGAGCCGGCCTTGACCGACCTGCTGACCGCCGCCGAACTGGCCGGCGAACCGCCAACCCCCCGGGCGGAGGGGTCGGAGCCCGGCCGGGAGCATGGTTCTGCCCCCGCCGAGCTGGGGGAAAACGAAATCCTGGCGCTGGTGGCGGCGGTGGAGCGCTCCTCGGAGCACCCCCTGGGTGAGGCCATTGTCCGGGAGGCCGAAAAACGGGGGCTGGAGCTGCCCGAGCCCCGGGAGTTCACCGCCATCCCCGGTTACGGTCTGCGCGCCGGGGTCGGGGATTACTATTTGCTGGTGGGCAACCGGCAATTGCTGGAACGGGTCGGGGTGGCGCTGACTCCTCCCTGGGAGCGGGCCATAAACCGGCTGGCCACCGAGGGCAAGACCCCGATCCTGGTGGCCCTGGCGCCCGTGGCCGCCGGTGACCGGCAACCGGCCGCCGGGGTGGCGGCCACGGCCGATGAGGCCTCGGCGGCCGCCGGCGCCACGGGGAACGACGAGCCGGCCTGGGAGGCGGAGGCCCGGCGCTCCTGGTCCCCGGCCGCCCTGCTGGCGGTGGCCGACACCGTCAAGCCTTCCTCGGCCGGCGCCATCGCCGCCATGCAACGGCTGGGGCTGGAGGTGGTGATGCTCACCGGTGACGGCCGGGCCACCGCCGCAGCCATTGCCGCCCAGGTGGGGATCGATCGCGTCCTGGCCGAGGTGTTGCCCGAGAACAAGGCGGCGGAAGTCCAGAAACTGCGCGACCAGGGCCGGGTGGTGGCCATGGTCGGCGACGGCATCAACGACGCCCCGGCCCTGGCCGGAGCAGATCTTGGAATCGCCATCGGCACCGGCACCGATGTCGCCATGGAGGCCGCTGATATCACTCTGGTGGCCGGCGACCTGTACGGGGTGCCCACCGCCATCGGGCTCTCCCGGGCCACCATGCGGATGATCCACCAGAACCTGTTCTGGGCCTTTTTCTACAATATCATCCTGATCCCGGTGGCCGCCGGCATCCTCTACCCTTTCTGGGGGATCATCCTGAATCCCATGCTGGCCGCCGCCGCCATGGCCTTCAGCTCGGTCACCGTGGTGCTCAACACCCTGCGCCTGCGCTGGTTCAAGCCCGTGGCGCCGGGGGCTTGAGCCGCCTCCGGCGGACGGCAAGGGGGCAGTCGGTTAAACCACAACCTCAGCCGGCGACTGGCCATCCATCCCCTGATCCGGGAGGCCTCGGGACGGTGGCCGCCGAAGACATCCACCGTGGCCACCCCGTCAAGGCCCAGGAGTTGATCCTGGATTTGATTTTCCGCCAGCAGCCGGATTTCGGTAAGGTCACGGCGACTGTCGCCGCGGGGGCGCAAGGCCAGAGTGAGCACGGGCCGGGCGGTGGCGGCGTCGGTCAGGCTTATGGCACGGTTTCCACTTGCTGGCCGGAGGCGGGCCCCGTTGCCGGGTCGGCCTTTTGCCAAGTCTAATGTGATTTTGATTTTATCCTAACCCAGTCCTAATAGTCGCCCTCTATTCTCTGTCGCAAGTCGGCGCCAAGCTCGGCTGCGGGTAATTTCTAATTCGTTGTAAAACAAATCACAAGGAGATCGAAACCATGCAGAAGAAAACCGTAAAAAAAGTTTTAGCAACCTGTGCCGCCCTGTTGGCCCTGCCGGCGGCCTCCCTGGCCTCCGATCTGGTGGACCCGGCCCTGAAACCCTACAAGCCGGTTTCCGGGGTTTCCGGCAACCTTAAGAGTGTCGGCTCCGACACCATGAACAACGAGATGACCTTGTGGGCCGAAGGTTTTCTCAAGCACTACCCCAACGTGCAGATTGAAATCGAGGGCAAGGGCTCATCCACCGCCCCTCCCGCCCTGGTCAGCGGCACCTCGCATTTTGGCCCCATGAGCCGGCAGATGAAGGGCAAGGAGGTCGACCAGTTTGAAAAGAAGTATGGTTACAAGCCGACGGGGTTGGGTACCAGCATCGACATGCTGGCGGTTTACGTCAACAAGGACAACCCCATCAAGTGTATGAGCCTTGAACAGGTGGATGCGGTTTTCTCTAAAACCCGGCGCGGCGGTTATGAGCAGAATATCAGTACCTGGGGTGAACTGGGGCTTACCGGCGAATGGGCCAAGCGTTCCATCAGCCTCTATGGTCGTAACTCGGCTTCCGGCACCTATGGTTACTTCAAGAAGAACGCCCTGTTTGGCGGTGACTTCAAGAATGAGGTTAAGGAGCAGCCGGGCAGCTCCTCGGTGGTGCAGGGTGTGGCCAGTGAGATGGGCGGTATCGGCTACTCCGGGATCGGCTACATGACCGCCGACGTGCGGGCGGTGCCTTTGGCCGCTGGCGGTGGTGAATGTGTGGAGGCGGTCGCCGACAACGCCTACACCGGGGAATACCCCCTGGCCCGCTTTCTCTACCTTTACGTCAACAAGAAGCCGGGCTCCAGCCTCGATCCCCTGCGGCGGGAATTCATTAAATATATCTTCAGCAAAGATGGGCAAAGAGATGTGGTCAAGGATGGTTATTACCCGGTGACCAGCGTTATCGCCCAGGAGCAGCTGCAGGAAGTGGGTATTAAATAAGCGGTGAGAGAGGACAGCCGCCGCCGATAGTGGCGGCGGCTCTACCGGCTACACCATCTTTGCAACGGGAGTAAAACCGGGCAATGAATCAGGAAACTAAGCGTATAACCGGCAAGGGCCGGCAATACAGGACCAAAAAATCGGTGAAATTCGCCGACCGGGTGGCCGGTGTGCTGATTTCCACCGGCGGGGTCTTTACCATTCTTGCCGTAACGGGGGTTTTTGTCTTCCTGGCGGCGATCGTGGTTCCCCTTTTTATGCCCGCCCAGGTCGAGCCCTGGCGCGAGCTACCCTTTAAGGTGGGAGAAGAAGAAGAAGTTATCCTGCCCTCGAGCGAGAACGTTCTGGCCACCGACGAGTATCTGGTGGCCGGCTGGGAGGCGGAGAAAGGGGGAGAAGTCGCCCGCTCCTTTCGTTTGGATAATGGCCAGACCCTGGCCCGTCAGGATATTTTTGGCGGCCGTCGGCCCCGGGTTTTGAGTTTTTCCCCCCGGGACGAACTGGTGGCCGCCGCCTTTGGCGATGGTACCGTGCAGATGGCCAAAGTCGGTTTTGAATCGGAATTTTTGTTTAATGAGGAGGAGTTGCCGCCCCGACTGCTGGAGCTGACCGGCGATGAGGTGGCCTCATACCAAGGGGGGATGGTACAGCTTACCCCGGCGGGGTTGCGCTGGCAGAAGTTGGTGGTGGAACCGCAGACCCCCGTGGAGGTTGGCGCCGAAGAGCTGCGGTTGCTTGATGTCTCCATGCTCTCTTCCGGACCGGTGGTAGCTACTCTGGATGATCAGCGCACCTTTCGTATCCAGAAGTTCAGCAAACGGCGCAACCTGCTCACCGGTAAGGTGACCATCACCCCCAGCGGCGGCTCCATGACTATTCCCCGGCGGGAAGAGGGGCTGCCGAGCGGCCTGCTGCTCTCCGGTCGAGCTGATATCGCCTATCTGACCTGGCCCGACGGCCATCTGCTGCGCCTGGATACCAGGGACATCAACAAACCCCAGATCGCCGAGGAGTTGAGCCTGATCCCCGACGGCGAGGCCCGTTTGACCGCGATCTCTTTTCTGATTGGTAAAACCACCCTGGTCAGCGGTGATTCCACGGGGCGGGTTCGGGCCTGGTTCACCACCAAGCCTAAAGACGCCTCCACGGTCGACGGCGCCGTGCTGACCATGGTCCATGATCTGGGCCCGGGGCCGGCGGCGGTTACTTCCTTCAGCGCCTCCATGCGCAGCCGCTTATTGGCCGTGGGTTTTGCCGATGGCACGGTACGTCTCAATCACATTACCAGTTCCCAGGTGCTGGCCGATATTCCGGGCAGCAAGGTGTTGGGTGGTGAGGAGCCTATCCGCGCCCTGAGCATCTCCCCCAAAGACAACGCCATGGCCGCCCTGACTTCCGCCGGGGTCAGTCTCTGGCGGGTGGACGCCAAGCATCCCGCGGCTACTCTCCAGACCCTCTTTGGCAAAGTGCATTACGAGGGGATGAACGAGCCGGGCCATATCTGGCAATCATCCAGTGGTACCGATGAATTTGAACCTAAATACGGTCTGGTGCCGCTTATTTTCGGTACCCTGAAAGGGACCTTCTATTCGATGCTCTTTGGGGTGCCACTGGCCCTGCTGGCGGCGGTGTACACCAGCGAATTCATGAACCGGGGTCTGCGGGCCCGGATCAAGCCCCTGGTGGAACTGATGGAGAGCCTGCCCACGGTGGTTCTGGGCTTTCTGGCCGCCCTGATCTTTGCCGTTTTTGTGGAAGGCCGGGTGGCCGATGTGTTGGCCTGTTTCTTCACCGTACCCGCCGCTTTTGTCGGGGCCGCCTATCTTTTTCAACTGTTGCCGGTGGAGCTTTTTGTCCGCCTGAGTCGCTGGCGCTTTTATATGCTCTTCTTCCTGGCCATGCCGGTGGGCGTCCTGCTGGCTGGCCTGGTGGGGCCGTTGCTGGAAACGGTGCTTTTTGCCGGAGATATCATGGCCTGGCTGGCAGGCCGGGTGGGCAGCGGAATCGGCGGCTGGTTTCTGATGTTTGTCCCCCTGGCCGCCCTGGCAGTGGTTTTTGGGGTGACCACTTGGGTTAACCCCTGGCTGCGGGAGCGGACCTTCCATTTGAACCGGCTGCAGGCCGGGCTGCTGGAAGTGGCGAAGATGGTAGTGGGGATGGCGGCGGTCGTCCTGCTGGCTTGGTTGGCCGCCTGGCTGTTGACGGCCATCGGCTTTGACTCCCGGGGCGATTTTCCCCTGATCGGCCCGGTGTTGGGTGACTACGTGCAGCGTAACGCCCTGGTGGTGGGTTTTGTCATGGGGTTTGCCATCATCCCCGCGGTTTACACCCTGGCCGAGGACGCCCTTTCCAGCGTGCCGGAGCATTTACGTTCCGGCTCCCTGGCCGCCGGGGCGACTCCCTGGCAGACCGCCACCCGGATCATCATCCCCACCGCCGCCAGCGGCCTTTTTTCCGCGGTGATGCTGGGGCTGGGCCGGGCGGTGGGGGAGACCATGATCGTGCTGATGGCCACCGGTAATACCCCGGTGCTGGAGTGGAATATCTTCAACGGCTTTCGGACCCTGTCGGCCAATATCGCGGTGGAGCTGCCCGAGGCGGTGGTTTTCGGCACCCACTTCCGGGTGCTCTTCCTCGCCGCGCTTACCCTCTTTTTGATGACTTTTGTGGTCAACACCATGGCCGAAGTAATTCGGCAACGCTTTCGGAAAAGGGCTTTTGAGCTATGAGTGATGCCATGGAATTGAAAAAAACCGCTCCCCTGGCGGCGGCACGCCGTCAAAAGGGAACCACCCTGGCCTCCCATGGTCAGGCCCAAGTCTGGCTGGCCGGAGGCATGCTGGCGGTCTGCGTGGCGATGATTGCCGGCCTGATCGCCCTGGTGCTGATCAGGGGTATGGCCACCTTCTGGCCAGTTCCCGTGGTCAGCTACACCACCCACGATGGGACGGTCTACCAGGGCGAGGTTACCCGGAGTAACCGTTACCAGCCCGATCCGGAACTACTTGAGAAATTGCCCGCTGCCGCCCGCCAAGAGGCTCGGCAATTGCTGGCGGCCAACGACGGCTATTCCCAGCGCTATCTGGTGCGGACCGGCAACTTTGAGATGACCAACGAGCATTTCAACTGGGTAAGCGATTTTATGGTGGCCGAGCAAAGGCAACCCGAGTGGGCCGTGGTGCTGGAACGCCTCACCTGGGGCCGCTTCTACGGCACGCCGCAGGAATTCATGGTCGATGGGCAGGTTACGGCCGACACCCCGGCGGCGGTTTGGGCGGAGTTTACCGACCACCACGAGGCGGTGCGAGAACGCTGGCGGCAGCAGCGTGAGCTGGAGGACAAGGAGATCGGCAAGGTCAATCATGCCCTGGAGAAGGACCGCCTGCGTCTGCTGGATTTGGAACAGGCGGCCCGTGAAGCCATGTTGGAGCATGGCAAAACTTCGGCGGAGTATGAAAAGGCCCAGGCCGCTCTTGAGCGGGGCCGGGAAGAATTTGCCCAGGCCAAGCAACAAAGTGAGAAGAAGTATGCCGCCATTCGCCAGGAGATCGATCAACTGAGAGAAGAGAACGACCGCTACCAAATGGTGCTGGCCACCGCTGACGGGCGGGAAAAGAAGACCTCGCTGGCCGAGATTGTCCGGGCCTATCCCGCCAATCAGCTCGGTATGCTGGGCCGTTTGGGGGTCTATTTTGAGCGCTGGCTGGAGTTTCTCACCGCTGATCCGCGGGAAGCCAATAGCGAGGGCGGGGTCTTTCCGGCCATCTTCGGCACCGTGGTGATGACCCTGCTCATGTGTGTCGCCGTGGTCCCCCTCGGGGTGCTCTCCGCCCTCTATCTGCGGGAGTACGCCAAGGCCGGGCCGCTGGTCAGCACTATTCGGATCGCCATCAACAACCTGGCCGGGGTGCCCAGCATTGTCTACGGTGTTTTTGGTCTTGGCTTTTTCTGCTACATCCTCGGCGGCACCATCGATCAGCTCTTCTACAGCGCCAAATTGCCCAGCCCCACCTTCGGGACCGGCGGTATCCTCTGGGCCAGTCTTACCCTGGCCCTGCTCACCCTGCCGGTGGTGATTGTCGCCACCGAAGAGGCCCTGGCCGCGGTGCCCAGCTCCATGCGGGAAGGGTCCTACGCCTGCGGGGCCAGCAAGTGGCAGACCATCCGCCGCATTGTACTGCCCCGGGCGATGCCCGGCATCATGACCGGTACCATCCTGGCCATGGCCCGGGGGGCCGGAGAGGTGGCGCCCCTGATGCTGGTGGGGGCGGTGAAGCTGGCCCCGGAGCTGCCGGTGGATGGTTTCGCCCCCTTTGTCCATCTGGAGCGCAGTTTCATGCACCTGGGCTTTCATATTTATGATCTCGGCTTTCAAAGCCAGAACAGCGAGGCGGCGGTGCCCATGGTCTTCACCACCACTGTGGTGCTGATCATGATCATCTTTCTGCTGAATATAGGCGCCATCGTAATGCGCAGCCGGTTGAAGAAGAAATTCGTGGTCAATGCCCTGTAATCGCCACCAGGGGATATTAAAGGAGAAAAATTCATGACTGAGTCCATGGTCGAGCAATCGTCATCATCGCCAACAGAAGCAAACCGGTCACTCTTTGAGGAGCCGGGCAGCAACGGCCGTTTGCAGGCCATTGCCGCCGGTCAATGGTTCCCGCCGGTGGTCCACCCGCAACTGGAGCGGGAGCGGGAGATTGTGCTGGAAATCAAGGATTTCTCCCTTTGGTACGGGGAGACCCAGGCCCTCTTTGATATCTCGCTCAAAGTGCCCAAGGGCAAGGTAACCGCCCTGATCGGGCCCTCCGGCTGTGGCAAGTCCACCCTGCTGCGCTCGGTCAACCGGCTCAATGACCTGGTCGATTCGGTGCGGATAAGCGGCGATATGACCCTCTACGGCGATTCCATCTACGCCTCGGGAGTGGATGTTATCGAATTGCGCAAGCGGATGGGGATGGTGGCCCAGAAACCCAACCCCTTTCCCATGAGTATTTTTGAAAATGTCGTCTATCCCCTGCGTATCGACGGCATCCGCGATCAGCAACTGCTGCGGGAGGTCTGTGACACGTCCCTGCGGGGTGCGGCCCTCTGGAACGAGGTGCATGATCGGCAGGAGCAGAGCGCCCTGGGACTTTCCGGCGGCCAGCAGCAGCGGCTCTGCGTGGCCCGCGCCATCGCCTCCGAACCGGAGATGTTGTTGATGGATGAGCCCTGCTCGGCCCTGGACCCCATCGCCACCAGCAAGATTGAAGACCTGATCGACTCCCTGCGCGGCGAGTACACCATTTTAATCGTCACCCACAACATGCAGCAGGCGGCCCGGATCAGCGACTACACCGCCTTTATGTATCTGGGGCAACTGGTGGAAGTCGGGGTTACCGCGAGCATGTTTAAAAAGCCCGAATTGAAGGAAACCGAGGATTATATCTCCGGTCGTTTTGGTTGAGCGTTGTTTATCACAGGCAGCAAAATGGTGGCCATGTTGGCCCATATCGTTAAAAATGCAAAATAAGGAGAACTGGATCATGAAAAGAATTATCCCCTCACTGGCCCTGGCCGCCTCTCTGGCGTTGGCTTTCGGTTGCGCCCCGACTGTTTCCCAGGCCACCGACCCCGGCTATGGCCAAAATTCGGCCCGGCAGGAGGCTGCCGACTACCAGCGGACCGGCTTTACCACCAGAATGGAGCATGGCCGCCTCTGGGTCTTTCTGCCCGGCAGCGAAGCTCTGGCCGCTTACGAGAAAAGCGGCGAACTGGCCAAACATGTAATCCGTCCCGGCAAAGGACCGGGAGGGGTTACCATCAAGGCCCCGGAGGGTTCGGTTATCGATGCCTATATGCTGGCTAAACCCGGCTTTATTACCAGGGTAGAGGATGGTCGCCTCTGGGTTTTCCGGGCGGGCTCCCCGGAGTTTAAGAACTTTACAAAGAGTGGCGAGCTGGCCAAACACGTGATTCGCCCCGGCGCCGGCCCCCGGGGCATGACCCTTAAAGCCCCCGACACCGCCACCGCTGACGCCTATATGGCGGCCGGCAATTAAACAGGGCGTAAGCGTTCAGGGGCAGCGCCAGTTATCGTCCCCGGCTAACGTTTACAACCGGATCGCCCCGGGGGCGGAGCAACCTGGTTGCCCCGCTCCCGGCGGCCCCATTCCCAATCGAGCACGCCTGGAGACGTAAACCCTATGTCGCAAATATTCAATCGCGAAATTGAAAAACTAAAGCAGCATTTAATCGCCCTTTTCAAGCTGGTGGAGAGTAACTTTTCCTTGTCGTGCCAGGCCCTGATGGAAGAAGATGAAGGGGCGGCGGAGGAGGTGTTCAACCAGGAAAAGGAGGTTAACAGCAAAAAGGTGGAATTGCAGGAGGAGTGTTTCAAGATCGTCGCCCTCCATCAGCCGGTGGCCTTCGACTTGCGCTTTATCATGGCCACCCTGAAGTTCGCCAACGATCTGGAGCGGATCGGCGATTTGGCGGTGGGTATCGCCAACCGGACCATCGCCTTGAAAAACCTGCCCATGATGGAGGCACCGTTCAAGGTCTACAAGATGGCCGACCATGTCCACTCGATGATGAGTTGCGGTCTTAACGCCTTGATCAACCTGGATCGTCAGCAGGCGGTGGAGGTGATGAAGAATGAGGATGCGGTTGATGAAATGCATCGCCATAACCTGCAGGTGATTAAAAAAAGGATTGTCGAGCAACCCGAGCATATCGACGCCCTGGTCAATTATCTCTCGGTATCGCGTTATTTGGAGCGGATTGCCGATCATGTGACCAATCTGGGCGAGGAGGTGGTCTATATCGTTGATGGGGATATCGTCACCCATCTCAACAGCAAGTATGACTAACAGTCTGATTTTTGGCTCAGGGTGTACTCCGCCAGCGGGCTGTTTTGCCAATAGGTATTGGCGGGCTCGGTAAAAAATTCTTTAAACAGCGCCAGGCTCCGGGCGCGGCGGACATGGGGGATCACCGTCACCCGGGCGGCGAGTTCGCGGTAGAGGGGGGCCAGCTGGTCCAGCGGCAGTTTGGTGCCGCCCCCCATGGTATCCTCGTAGGCGTAAACAATGCGGTGGACGCCGTTGAGCAACAGGGCGGCGTAGCACATCAGGCAGGGTTCCAGGGTGGTGTAGATGGTCAGCCCGGCGCGCTCGATGGCCGGCTGGCGGGTCAGCAGCTCACGCAGGGCCACCATCTCGGCGTGCTCCAACTCGTTGGCCGGGATTGCCGGTTGGTCCTCTGCCGCCGTCGCGGGGGCCAAGCGGTGAGCGTCGGTTGCCGGCGGCTGGGACTTGGTGATGGCGCACCCCCGGCTGTGCTGCCGCCGGCCGCTGGCCACCGCTTGCCCGGCGCCGACGATAAGCGCCCCCACCGGGAATTCACCGGCGGCCAGGGCCGCCGTGGCCTGCTCCAGGGCCAGGTCCATCCATTTTTCGTCGGTGGTGCTCATCGGTCGCCCCCGTAATTAAGTGTACCGGCTGGTTACTTACCTGATTTTTTAATTTTTACAAGTTTTCCTAAGATGACGGCATGAGATAATTTTTGCGGTTTATGCCGCCGGGTCTAGCCGCTGCAGACTTATCCCAGGGCTACCGAAAGCGGGGCACGGTGGTTAAAATCCAGTAAATTTTGGGGTAAAACGGAACCCGGCGGTTGACAGATGATCATTACGGGGTAAAGAGAGCGGCGAGCCAACCGGTTCGGCCGCTATCCCATCAACCCCTGTTGGCAAGGAGGTTGCCCTTTGCCCTCTTTCTGGCGGTGGCTTTTCCGCCTCTCCAAACCACTTCACAAGTATCTGGGGCTGTTGCTGGCGCTCTATCTTTTGCTGATGGGCGGCAGCGGTCTGCTGCTCAACCATCCCGGCTGGCTCAGCGCCTTCCACGTTCCCTGGGCCCTGACCCCGGACAACTACCAGCCCCGTGCCTGGAACCGGATGTATCTGCGTGACGGCACTATTGTCGGCGATAACTGGTTTCTGGCCGGCAAGCCCGGGGTGGTCCACAGCGGGGACGGCGGCCGTAGTTTCAGCATCCTGGCGTCGGGCTTCCCCCGTTCGCCCTATAATCGGGATACCCGGGGCCTGTTGGTCAGGCCGACGCCGGCGGGGGTGGAACTGCTGGCCGCCACCCGGGCGGGCCTGTATCACCGGCCGCCGGGGCAGTCCTGGCAACGTCAGGCGCTACCGGGGGCGGAGCAGGCGGCGGTGGTGGAGGTGATTGCCACCCCCCGGCACCTCGTGGCTTTTACTCCCGGTGGAGAAGCCTATCGGGCTCCATTGAGGTCCTCCCGCCCCGTTTTTGGCGGTTACGATTTCCGGCCCGTTGAGCTGGCGGCGGCGGCTGATTCCGCCGGCCAGGTTCCTCTTTTCCGGGTCCTGCACGATATTCACAATGGCGCGATCCTCGGCCCGGCGGGTTCGTGGCTGCTGGATCTGGTGGCCCTGGCACTGCTCTTTCTGGCCGCCAGCGCCCTGGTGATCTGGTATGTCCCGTGGCGCAACCGCCGGTTCAAGAGATGGCGCCGGCGGCCCGGCCGTCTCTTTGCCGGCTGCTGGTCCTATCATTTGAAAATCGGTATCTTCGCCGTGGCCTTGCTGATCCCGCTGGCGCTCACCGGGGCCCTGTTGCGCCCGCCCCTGCTGATTGCCGTGGCCCCCTACGCCCTGGCCCCGGATCATTCCCTGCTGGCCCTTTCTCCCCGTGGCGGAGGGCTGGGCGGCGATATCCAAAAGGCGCTGTACCTGACGGCCGGCAACCGCCTGTTGCTGGCCACCCAGGGCGGTTTTTTCCAGGGTCCGGCCGATTTCAGCGCCCCCTTTCAGCGGCGCCGGCTGCCGGTGCCCATCCATGGCATGGGAGCCACGGTGCTGGAGGAAGTGGCGCCGGGGTTGATCCTGGTGGGTTCGTTTGCGGGGCTGTACCTCTGGGAGGAAGAGAGCGGCCACACCCGGCGGCTGCCCAGGCCCGGCCTGCGGAGTGGCGGCGGCCCATACCGGGGCAACGATTTGCTCAGCGGGGTGGTCATGGAAGAGGGGCGGCCCCGTTTCCGGGTGGATTACCACGACGGCATAATGCCGCTGACCCCCGGTTCCCCGGCGAGGGTGCCCCGCCTGCCCGCCGAGATCGGCCGCGCCACCCCGATGTCGCTGTGGCACTGGCTGTTCGAGCTGCACAACGGCCGCATCCTGGAAAAGTGGTTGGGGGCCTGGTACCTGCTGATCGTCCCCGTCGGCGGCAGCGGCCTGCTGCTGCTGGCCTTCAGTGGCCTCTACGATTGGTGGTATCGCCGCCGGCGCTGAAGCGCCGGTAAAAATTGCGCCACCCCCTTTGCCCGCCGCCCTTTTTCGGGTATGACGGAGGTTACGGTGCCGCCGCGGGGGCGGCGCCCCGTACCCCCTGTACTTAAGCTTGGCTGATCGCCGCTGTCAATCATCGGTGCTCGACGCCGATAACGTGCGGTGCTGCTGAACGGTTACCCGGTGCCGAGGTGATTTTATGAGACACGGTTTGTTGAGTATCAGCGGCCATTGGTTCGATCGTCTGCAACAGGCCTGGGAATCGCCGGCCTGGCACCACCGGCGGGCCACTTTCCTGGTGGTCTTCTTTATCGCCGCGCTGCTGTTGATCGAAGCCGATCGTCAGGGCTGGCTGCCGCCGTTGCTGGCGCGACTGTTTCCCAGTAACCACCTGGTGGCCATCGAATGGGCCTTTACCATGGTCCTGGTGCTGGAGGTGGTGGGCTTGATCCTGGCGCTCTCCAACTCGGTGACAATGGCGGTGGGCAAGCAGCTGGAGATCCTGTCGCTGATCCTGCTGCGTAACACCTTCAAGGAGATCAGCCATCTCGATGAGCCGCTGCTTTGGGAGCAGGTCGAGCCGGCCCTGCTGCCGATGGTGGCATCGGCCTCCGGCGCCCTGGCGATCTTTGTGATCCTGGGTTTTTTCTACCGTTACAAGAAATCATACCCGCTGCCCGGGCAAAGCGATGAACGTCGGCGCTTTATCCAGTTCAAGAAGCTGATCGCCCTGCTGCTGTTGGTTGGTTTTACGGTGATCGTGGTGCACGGGTTGGCGGAATATCTCGCCTATGGCGGCCAGGAGCGCATCTTTGAAAAATTCTACACCCTGCTGATCTTCACCGATGTCCTGCTGGTGCTGATCTCCCTGCGCTACAGCAGCGGCTATCTGGTCTCTTTCCGGAATTCGGGTTACGCGGTGGTGACGGTGTTGCTGCGGCTGGCCCTGATCGCGCCCCCCTTGCTGGGGGCCCTGCTGGGGGCCGGCTCCGCCCTGTTCGCGCTGGCCATTATCTGCGCCTACAATGCCTTTATGCCGGTGCTGGCCGCCGTCGAGTCCGCTCCGGCCGCGGAGGCCCGGGGGCGGGAGAAACCCATAGCCGGCGACGGGGAATGATGACAAAAGCGCCCTTTCGGGTTAGATTGCGGCCATGAACGGTGAGGTGCAAAATTCATCGCCGGCGGTGCTGCCGCCGGCCCTGGCGGTTCGGCTGGCTGAGCTGTATCGGCGGATGGAGGAGGCCTACGACGAGGTGGCCCGGCAACTGGCTTTCTCCTGCCGGGGTTGCCCGGATAACTGCTGCGACTCCTACTTTCTGCATCACACCCGGATCGAGTGGGCTTACCTCTGGGAAGGGCTGCGGCAGTTGCCGCCGGCCCGACTGGCAGCCATCCGCCGGCGGGCCGAGGAGTATCAGGACCGGGCGGCGACGGCCCTGGCCGCCGGCCAGCAGCCGGCCCTGATCTGTCCCCTCAACGAGGAGGGGTGGTGCGCCGTTTATCAGCACCGGCTGATGATCTGCCGGTTACACGGAGTTCCGGCCAGTCTGACCTTCCCCACCGGCCGGCAGCAGCATTTCCCCGGCTGTTTCCGCTGCCAGCAACTGACCGCCGACCGCGACGTGTCGCCCACCATGGAACGGGCGCCGCTGTTGCGGGAACTGGCCGAACTGGAGCGGGAGTTGGTCGCCGGCAGTGGCGGCGGGCGGGTGAAAAAGAATATCGCCGAGATGATTATCGCCGGGCCGCCCGGCACCACGGCCCCTTAAAAGCAAAACGCCAGCGCTCCCGCTCAACGCTTGCCAAGAACGCAGCCAAGGTCGCGGGTAAACGGCACCTGGGCTTTATGGCGGCTATTTTTCCCGCAGCAATTCGGCGATCTGGAAGGCCAGCTCCAGGCTCTGTTCGGCATTCAGCCGGGGGTCGCACATGGTCTGGTAGTTGCCGGCCAACTGCTGGTCGTCGAGCTGGCGGCCGCCGCCCACACATTCGGTAACGTTGGCCCCGGTCATCTCGAAGTGGACCCCGCCGGGGACCGTCCCCTCGCTCCAGTGGATCTCGAAGAAGTTGCGGATTTCGGTCAGAATATCGTCAAAGCTGCGGGTCTTGTGGCCGCTGCCGGCGGTGTAGGTATTGCCGTGCATGGGATCACAGCTCCAGACCAGCTTGTAACCCTCCTCTTTCATGCCCCGGGCCAGGGATGGCAGGTGGTCGCCGATCTTCTGGCAGCCGAAACGGGTGATCAGGGTTAGCTTGCCGGCCTCGTTGTCGGGGTTCAGGGTGGCGACCAGCCGTTTGATATCGTCGAGTTGGTGGTTGGGGCCGACCTTGACTCCGATGGGGTTGTTGACCCCCCGCAGGAAATCGACATGGGCGCCGTCCACCTGCCGGGTCCGTTCGCCGATCCAGAGCATATGGGCCGAGCAGTCGTACCAGTGGCCGGAGGTGGAATCCTGCCGGGTCAGCGACTCCTCGTAGCCCAGCAGCAGGGCCTCGTGGGAAGTGAAGAAGCTGGCCTGATTAAGCTGCGGCACATCGGTATCCAGACCCAGTACCCGCATGAAGTTGATCGCCTGGTCGATCTGGCCGGCCAGTTTTTCATACATCTGCCCCTGGGGCGAGCTCTTGACGAATTCGTTGTTCCAGGCATGGACCCGCTCCAGGGCGGCGTAGCCGCCGGTGGTGAAGGCCCGCAGGATATTCATGGTGGCGCAGGCCAGGTGGTAGCCCTGGACCAGGCGCTGGGGATCGGGGCGCCGGGCCTCGGCGCTGGGTTCGCTGCCGTTGACCATATCGCCGCGGTAGCTGGACAGTTCCACGCCGTTGACCATTTCGGTGTCGGCGGAGCGGGGTTTGGCGTACTGGCCGGCCATCCGCCCCACCTTGACCACCGGCTTACCGCCGGCATAGCCCAAAATCATGGTCATCTGTAAAATAACCTTGAGCAGTTCCCGCACCTCGGGGGCCGTGCAGTGGTCGAAACTTTCGGCGCAATCGCCGCCCTGCAACAGAAAGGCCCGGCCTTCGGCGGCCATGGCCAGCTGCCGTTTCAACTCCCGGATTTCCCCGGCAAAAACCAGCGGCGGCAACTCCGTGAGGGTGGCCAGGGCTTGCTGGTAGGCACCCTGGTCCGGCCAGTTGGGTTGCTGCAGGGCGGTTAATCGCTGCCAGTCGCTTTTGTTCCACTCGCTCTTGCCACTCATGATTTACCAACTCCCTATAATTATGAAAGATTTATACACGTTTACAAAAATTTATCCTTCGCGGGCGGTGGGCAGCGCGCAGGGCGGCCCGGCGCAACAGATCTCCACGTCAAAGGCGTTGAGGATGCGCAGTTCCGGTTCCCGGCGAGCGGTGGGCAGGGGAGTGAAATCCAACTCGCCAAGCATCCTGGTCAATTCGCGCCGGTCGGGGATGGCGGCCAGCCCCTGGCCCAGCACCTTGCCGCGGCGGCTGTCCAGCAACTCGGCATCGGTGCCGTTGCTGACCACCGCCAGCGGGATCAACTGCCGGGGGTCCAGGACCCGGGCGGCGGCCACCGCCGGTCGTTGGCGGGTGACCAGCGAACCGGGGCCGTAGCGCACCAGCATTACCCGCCGGCTGGCCAGTTTGACCACCAGATCCACCCGCGAGGTCACGAAATTGCCGGCAAACAGGGTTTCGATCCGCAGCCGTGCTTCGATCTCGTTTTTGGCAAAGCCCTTCTCTTCGACCAGCAGCCGGGCCAGTTGCTGGCGGTAACGCTCGTCGTCGGTATCCACCAGGGTTTCGCCGGTGAGGTAATCGGCAAGGTGACCGTAGGCCAGATGATGGGAATCAAGGTCGCTCATGGCAGTTGCCTGTCCCGTCCGGGTAGTAAGCCCGGCCGCCCGCCGCGGGGGCTGGGCGGTCCGGTTACGGCCCGTTGCGCCGATCAGTCATGGCCCCCGGCTGCTATTTTAAATGTCCAGCCAGGATTCGGAAAAGACGATCTGCCCGGAGAGGGTCTTGTAGGTCTTGTAATGCTCCAGGGCGGGGCCGGAAAGGGTCGCCGGATCGGGATCGTTGCCGTCCATCATGGCGTGGATCATGTCCACCAGCTCCTGCCGCTCGCCTTTGCAGATCGCCATCAACTCCTCGTCGTAGGAATTGACGATGGCGGTGGTCAGGCCGTATTTCATCAGCATGATCAAGTAGGTGCGATCGAGATACTTGCGCAGGTGTTCGGAAACCCCGTTACTGACGTTGGAAAGCCCCACCGTGGAGCCGGCGCCGGGGGCGATATCCTCCAGCATGCTCAAGAACTCCAGCCCCGAGGCGATCTGGTCGGCCCCCAGGGTAATGGGGGTGGCGATGGGATCAAAGAGGATCTTTTCATTGGGAATCCCGGCTTCGCTGAGCCCCATCATCAGGTCCACCGCCATGGAGGCCCGCTCGTTGGAGTCCCGGGGCATGCCGTCGGGGCCCCAGAGCAGGGCGATGACGTTGCAGCCGGCTTCGGCGGCCACCGGGATCAGTTTCTCCATCCGCTCGGGCTGGGCCGAGATCGAATTCATAATGGCTACTTGCTTGTTTTTCAGGCCCTTAAAACCGGCGGCTAGGGCGTCGGCGTTGGTGGTATCCAAGCACAGGGGCACCTCGGTGACCGCTTCCACGGTCTGTGCCACCCAGGGCATCAATTCGGTGCCGTCCTTGCGGGCCGGGCCGATATTGAGATCCAGATAGGAAGCGCCGGCGGCGGCCTCTTCCTTGGCCATTTCCTGGATCGGGCCGGGGTTGCGCTCCTTCATCGCGGTGCCGCTGCGAGTTCCCATGATGTTGATGCTCTCGGCGATAGCCTGCACTTTGGTCATTGCTCCCTCCTTAGAAAAATTAGGCAATTATGCTTTATAAACCCGTCGGCGGACCGCCCTGGGGCACCCCGCACGTTTGCAATTGTCTTGGAACAAAAAGCAGATAATCGGGCGAAGTTAGCCGTAAAAAGCCGGAATGTCAACCTGGAAGTGGCTCGCAGGCAGTGGCTCATCCCCGGGGTAGCTGAGCACCACGCGGCTGGCAAGCGAACTGCCGGGCTGTTGCCCCATTTCTTGACATAGGTCAAAGCAGGAAGGGGTTTGCTGTGATATAGTCCGGATCATCAACCCTTTCTTGTCAATATTTTTTCCGGAGGATGAAAAGCCATGGAGACGCCAAAGACTTATAATGTTCTGCCCACCCCCAAGCTGGGAGTACTCAGCGCCGACTATCTGGAACAGCTGGCTGCGGTGGTGAGAAAATATGACCTGCCTTTTCTGAAGATCACCTCTGCCCAGCGACTGGCCATAGCCGGCCATGATCCCGCCGACGTGGAGGCCATCTGGCGTGACCTGGGCCAGCAGTCAGGCCCTAAAAAGCCGGTGGGTATCCATTATATCCAGGCCTGTCCCGGGGTTCAGTGGTGTAAATTTGGTCGCCAGGACTCCCTGGCCTTAGGTGAAAAAATGGCAGAGGCCCTGGGCAGCATACCCCAGCCAGCCAAGGTCAAGGTGGGTATCTCTGGTTGTCCCATGAATTGTTGCGAAGGCTATATCCGTGACGTGGGAATCTTCGCCAAGAAAAAGGGCTGGACCTTGATCTTTGGCGGTAACGGTGGCGGGGTGCCCAGAATCGGCGATGTCATGGGAGAGGGGCTGAACGATGAAGAGGTTATTGCCCTGGCTGGCAAATGTCTCACCTTCTATGCCGAGCACGCCAAAAAAATGGAAAGAACCGCTCGCCTGATGTCCAGAATCCCCCTGGCAGATCTGCAGAAAGCTCTTGTTTAGGAGTCAAAGGATAATTTCGGGGACATGATTATTGAATTCAGAGGTGGTCCATAATTTTCGGGACTTGACATGTAACGAAAAGACGCGCCGACACAAAGTAAAAACTGCTGTAACTTAGAATAAGGGCATGGCATGCCAGCAGTTTATTCCGCCAGTCGTTGGATGCCGGCGGTACGCTCCACCGGCAGCACGAAGGCGATACCATGGCCCGGTTGGTCCAGATCGCTGTCCTCGCGGATGGCCCGCAATACCGCCTCGGTTTTGGCGCTGGGGATCAGGGTCAGGACCACTTCCTTTTCCGGTTCGATGGGGATTGAAAAAAGTTTGGCCTGTTCGTGGATGCCGGTGCCCCGGCCAAAAAGGATGGTGCCACCTTCGGCGCCGGCCCGTTTGCCGGCGGCCACCACCGTTTCGGCGTTGCCTTTGTTGATCACCGTCACCACCAGTTGGTAGCCGTTTTGTTTGTCCATGGCCTCTTGCCTCTCTCGGCTGTCAATTTCGCAATAATGGGCGACCCCGGTCAGGAAGGGGACGTCGATAACCAGGGCAATCCCCTGGCCGGTCTCCAACAGGCGGCCGGCGGTCGTTACTTGCGTAAAGAGCTGCTCGCTGATCCGGTGATCAAACAGGGTAAACACAATTTCTTTATCCTGATTGACCGGGATCCCGAAAAATTTCTTCTCGTAGCTGCCGGTGCCCTTGCCCAGCAGGGTGGTGCCGCCCTCGGCCCCGGCCCGGCGGCTGGCCTCGACGATCTGGTGGGCTTTGCCTTTTTTGACCACGGTGATCAACAGTTTATGGCAGGAATGTAAAGTCATCAGGTACCTCCTCGGCTGCCGCGCCTGTAAAGGTAACCCAGGATCAGCACCGAAATAATCGGCGCCAGGGCCACCAAAGCGATCATCCCGAAACCGTCCAGCAGGGGATCACGGCCCGCCGTGGCCTCGGCCGCGCCCACCGCCACCGCCATGATAAAGGTCACGGTCATCGGGCCGGTGGCCACCCCGCCGGAGTCGTAAGCGATGGCGGTGAAGGTCTTGCCGGCGGTGGGGATCAGCAGCAGGGCCAGCAGATAACCGGGGATAATAAAATACCAGATCGGCACCCCGAACAGAATCCGGGCCATGGAAAGGGCGATGGCCGTGGCTACCCCGATGGAAAGGGTGTAGAGCATGATACTTTGCGGGATCGAACCGCTGGAAGTCTTTTCCACCTCCAGGTTGAGAATCCGCACCGCCGGCTCGGCGAAAGTGGCGACAAACCCCAGCACGAAACCGATGGGAATCAACAGCCAGTTGTGGTCCATGGCCGCCAGTACCCGGCCCATTTCGGTACCCACCGGGAAAAAGCCCACTTTGACCCCTTGCAGAAAAAGGGTCAGGCCGAGGAAGGTAGGCAGCAAACCCTTGAGGATATTAAAGAGCTGGGGCAGGGGCAGCTTTAAAACAAAAACCTGAAAGAGCAGGAAAAAGCCCAGCAGGGGGAGCAGGGCCAAACTGACCTCCAGCAGTACGTGGCTGAAACCGGCAAAGACCTTGATCTCGTTCATCCGTAGAAGACCCCCAACAGCATGACCGCCAGAATGGGGCCGATGGAGGCCAGGGCCACCAGCCCGAAACCGTCGCTGGAGGCGCTTTTACCCCCCAGCACCGAAGCCACTCCGACCCCCAGGGCCAGGATAAAGGGCACGGTCATGGGGCCGGTGGTGACGCCGCCGGCGTCAAAGGAAACCGGCACGAAATGGGCCGGGGTGAAGGCGGCTAGCAGAAAGACCAGGGCGTAGCCGATAATCAGCAGATAGGTGATGGGAATGCCCACGATGAGCCGCAGCATGGCCAGGCCCACGAAGAAAGCCACCCCGCTGGCCACCGTGTAGATCAACAGGTTTTGGCTGATCTCGCCGGCGGAGACCTGATCCACCTGCATGGCCAGCACCCGGACATCGGGTTCGGCGACGGTGGCGGCAAACCCTAAAATGGCGCCAAAGAGTACCACCAGCCAGGCCTTACCCATCTTCGGCAAAGCGGCGCCGATCATTTCGCCGATGGGCAGCATCGCCACCTGCACCCCCCAGAGAAAGAGGGTCAGCCCCACCGAAACCATCAGCAGCCCCACCAGAAACTGGATAAAAGTAGCCAGCGGCAGCCAGATCAGGGTGAACTGCAACACCATGACCACGGCGGTGATGGGCAGTACCGCATAAAAAACTTCGCGAATGGTTTCCTTGATCTCCTGCATAATTGCCGCCGGACTCCTTTAATCCATGGTAAGCACCACTGGACTGCATCATAACCGATCCGCCCGCCCGGGCAAAACCCGGAATAAGCCGATGGTGGGAAACAAGCCCGCCCGGTAACTATTTCAGGAGACCAGACGATACTGCGGCCCTGGCGAGCTTTCCACCAACCCCCGGACTTCCAGTTCCAACAGCAGGGCGTTGACCCGCGGGGCCGGCAGTCGGCAGTCGGCGATGATCTGTTCGATGGCCCGGGGGTAGCCATCCAAAGCGGCCAGTACCGCCTGCTCCTCGGCGCCCGGCGGGGTGGTTTCCGGGGATGTTGCCGGCGCCCCGGCATCCCCGGCCGGTTCCCCGGTGGTCAGGGGACTGACGGCCAGTTCCCGGAGAATATCGGTGCTTGCATGGACCAGTTTGGCCCCTTCCTGGATCAAGCGGTGGCAGCCCTCACTTTTGCTGGTGTCCACCCGGCCGGGCACCGCGAAGACTTCCCGTCCCTGTTCCAGGGCCATTTCGGCGGTGATCAGGGCGCCGCTGCGGCGGGCCGCTTCCACCACCACGCAACCGATAGCCAGGCCGCTGATAATCCGGTTGCGGGCCGGAAAACGAAAGGGTTCGGGCTTGGTGCCCAGGGGGTATTCGCCGAGCAGCAACCCCCGGTTTTGGCCAATGGTCTGAAAAAGCCGGCGGTTCTGGGGGGGATAGACCACGTCCAGGCCGCAACCCAGGACCGCCGCCGTGGCCCCGTTGGCCTCCAGGGCACCCTGGTGGGCGGCGCTGTCAATACCCAGGGCGCCGCCGCTGAGCACCGTGCAGCCGGCTTCGGCCAGTTCCGCCCCCAGCCGGGTGGCGATCTTTTTGCCGTAGGTGGTGGCCGCCCGGGATCCGACCACCGCCACCGCCGGTCGGCGCAGGGCCTCCAGGTCGCCGTAGCCGTAGAGTACCAGGGGGGGATCGTTGATTTCCCGCAGCAGCGCCGGATAGGCGGGATCATCCAGGGTCAGGCAGTGGAGCCCGGCGCGGCGGATTCTGGCCAGTTCCTGCTGGGCCTGGGGGCGAGCGTTGCCCCGGGCCAGGGCTTCGGCGCTGGCGCGGCGCAGGCCGTGGGCCTGCAGATCATTGGCGCCAGCGGCCAGGATGGCCTCTATCGAACCGTAACCGGCCCGTAGACGACCGGCGGCCACCGGTCCCAGGCCGGGGGTGAACAGCAGGGTCAGCCAGTTCAGCAGGCGCTGGTCGGTTTCAGTCGTCATAGAAGGAAGAGAGTTGGCCACGGCGGGCCGGGTGTTTGAGTTTTTTCAAGGCATTGGCCTCGATTTGGCGGATCCTTTCGCGGGTGACGGCAAAATTCTCCCCCACCTCTTCCAGGGTCAGGTCCATGGCGGAATCGAGCCCGAAACGCAGGCGCAGCACCATTTCTTCCCGGGGGCTCAGGGTTTTGAGCACCCGCCGGAGATTGCTCTGCAGATTTTCGTAAATGGTGGCCTCGTCGGGAGAGATGGATTCGGTATCCTCGATAAAATCGGCCAGCAGGCTGTCGTTGCTGTTGCCCACCGGGGTATCCAGCGACAGGGGCTCCTTGGCGATCTTGAGCACACTTTTGACCTTGGCCACCTCCACCCCCAGATGCTCGGCCATTTCCTTGGGGGTTGGCTCCCGGCCGTGTCGGCGCTGGAATTCCTTGGCGCCCTTGAGCATCCGGTTGATGGTGTCGATCATATGGACCGGAATCCGGATGGTTCTCCCCTGGTCGGCAATCGCCCGGGTCACCGCCTGGCGGATCCACCAGGTGGCGTAGGTGCTGAATTTGTAACCGCGGCGGTATTCAAACTTTTCCACCGCCTTCATCAGGCCGATATTGCCCTCCTGGATCAGATCAAGCAGTTGCAGGCCGCGGCCGGCATATTTCTTGGCCACGCTGACCACCAGCCGCAGGTTGGCTTGCACCAGGCGGTTTTTGGCCGCCTGGGTGATTTCCTGGCCGTGGTCGATTTTGTGCAGCACCGCCGCTAGGCCTTCCGGGTCGAGATCGTGGTGGCGTAGGCAATGCTGCCGCCAGGCCGTGGGGTCGGCCGTGGGGTCGGCCTGCTGTTCGCGGTTGAGGGTTTCCTGGAGGCGGCGCAGGCGGGCGGTCATGGCCTGGAGATGTTTGGAATTGAAACGATCCTCGCCAAACAGGGTTTGCCGGGCCTGGTCGTTGCGGGCGATCCGGGTTTGCAGCTGCTTGGCCGCCGGTTGCTCGGCAGCCAGGGTTAACAGTTCGCGGTTGAGCGCGGCGTCTTCCTGGGCCAGTCGGTCGGCTTCCGCCAATTGCCAGCTCAAACGCTGGGTGGCCTGGGTCATGGCTTCCGGGTTGCTTTCGTCCAGGCCGCGCAACAGATCGCTTAAGCGGCGGTTGCCGCTTTCGATTTTGGTAGCCAACTGCCGCAGATAGGCGATGGCCGGCGGCGCCGCCAGCAGGGCCTGTTGGATTATCGCTTCCCCGGCTTCGATTTCGCGGGCCACGGCGACCTCTTCCGTGCTGTTGAGCAGGGCCACCGAGCCCATCTCCTGCAGGTAGGCTTTGACCGGATCGACCTGCTCGGCGCCGGCATCCCCGGGCCAGCCATAGGCGTCGTCGTCGGAGGGCTCACCGCCGCCGCCGGTGGCCTCCTCGGGGGTTGTCGGTTCCCGCTCCTCGCCCTCTTGCTCCTCGTCGTTGAGTCGGCCCCGGCGTTGCGATAAGCGGGGCGGGATTTCGTCGCCGTCCTGCTCATCCGCCAGCCAGCCCTCTTCCGCTTCCGGGGCGTCGGTGTCTTGCGGCCGGTAGGTGCCGGCGGTTTTGCCGGCCCTGGTTTTTTTGGGGGGGTGCCCCGGAGTCTGGTTTCGGTTGCGACTCATAAAAGCTACTCCTTAAACAGGGTCTGTTTCTGGCGCATCAAGGTCAGCACCCTTTGTTGGTCGCCGGCCAGGTGGGCGGCGTTGATTTCCCGCACCAGGGCCTCGGCCTGGTGGCGGCGACGGTGGCGTTGCAGCCAAGCCAGCAACTCCCGGGCGCTCTCCTCCTGTTGTGCTTCCGGATACATGTCACCGCCGTCGATCAGCAAACCGGAGACCAGAGATTTCAAGCGTCCTTCGGTGTGTTCCAGCAACACTTCCGGGGCGCTGAGGAATTCATCCTGGTGCGCCATCATCAATTCCAGCAGGGCCTGAGCCGCCCGGCCGCTGACATACTCCTTAAGGCCGGCGGCCAGAAAGTCCGGCAGGTGTTGGCCGTGGAAAAACAGGAAGGCGAAGATGCGGCGCTGGCTGGCGTCCAGGGACCAATCCTCGTCGCTTGTGGCACTCGCCGCCGGGGCCGGGCGCCGGGCGGCCGGCCGGCCGATGCTCTGGCTGAACTGTTCGCCGGAGATCCCCAGTTTTTCGCTGAAGTGGGCGATAAAGCGGGTACGCAGCAACTGCTGGTCGTCCAATTCATGGACGATGGGAGCCAGTTCGGCGATGATCCGGTTCTTGCCCTCCACCCCCAGGCCGTGTTCGGCGGTCAGGCGATTGAAGACAAACTCCGCCAGCGATTCGCCGCCGGCCACCAAGTCCCACAAGCCCTGGCGGCCGTGGGCGCGGATATAGCTGTCGGGGTCCTGGCCCTCGGGCAGGATCGCCACCCGGCCGCTTAATTTTTCCGCCAGAAAAAGCGGCACCGCCCGCATCGCCGCCTTGAGCCCGGCGGCATCGCCGTCGAACAGTAGCACCACCTCGTCGACATAGCCCCGCAGGATCCGCAACTGACCGGCACTCAGGGCGGTGCCCAAAGGCGCCACCACCTCTTCGACGCCGCCGGCGGCCAGGGTCAGTAGGTCGAAATTGCCCTCCACCAGCAGGCAGCTTCTGGCCTTGCGCAGGGCGTCGCGGTGTTGGTAAAGACCGTAGAGAATCCGGCCTTTGTCAAAAATCGGGGTTTCGGCGGTGTTGAGGTATTTGGGCTCACCCTCGCCCAGAATCCGGCCGCCGAAACCGGCCACTCGGCCGGTCTGATCGATGATCGGAAAGATGATACGGTGGCGGAAGCGATCGTAGTAACGGGTGGTGGCGCCGCTCTCCTTGCTCGCCAGCAGACCGGCCTGGGCGGCGGTGGCCGGGGTGAACTTTTCCCGCTCCAGGTGCTTGCGTAGAAAATCCCAGCGCTCCGGGGCGTAGCCCAGTTGGAAAGCCTCGATAATCGCCGCCGTCATGCCCCGCTGGGCCAGGTACTCCCGGGCCGGGGCGGCGGCGGGGTCGTGGAGTAGGAACTGGTGGTAAAGGGTGGCGGCCCGGGCATTGATGGCGTAAAGGCTTTCCCGCCGGCGGGCCTCTTCCCGCTGCTGGGGGCTCAAGCTGGTTTCGGCCAGCGGGATGCGGTAGCGGTCGGCCAGCTGTTTGAGGGCTTCGGGAAAGCCGATGCGGTGGTAGAGCATCAGGAAGTTGAAGACATCGCCGCCTTCCCCGCAGCCAAAGCAGTGGAAGCTGCCCCGGCCGGGGCTGACCATAAAGGAGGGGGTCTTTTCGGCGTGGAAGGGGCAGAGCCCTTTAAGATTGGCCCCGGCCCGCTGCAGGGTGACATGCTCGCCGACAACTTCGGCGATATCCGCCGTCTCCTTGATCCGGCGCACCGTCTCCCGGCGTTGCTGATCGTTTTGCTCGGCCTGTGGGGCCGTTGGCAATGCACCCATAATTGCGAAAGCCCTTGCCTGAGAATGGAGGTGCATAAGGCGGTTTTTAAAAAGCCCCGCACGAAAATTAAAGCCCCTAATCTGTACCGTTTTTTCCGCCGCTGTCAAGGGAAAAGGCTTTACCGTTTGGCTACCGGCTGGTACTTTAGCCCCGCCGCTTGCCAAGGCGGCGCCCGTGCTCATTTACCCCGTTAACAAGGCAAGACGAGGAGTACGACTATTTTCACGACCCTGGTTATCCCTTTTCTGCTTACGCTGGCCGGCCTGCTGCTGCTGCTGGGCGGGGGTGAGTTGCTGGTGGGCGGGGCCCGCGATCTGGCCCGCCACTGGGGAGCCAGTCCGTTGCTGATCGGTCTGACGGTGGTGGCCTTCGGCACCTCGCTGCCGGAGCTGTTTGTCGCCCTGGCCGCTTCCTGGCGAGGGGTGCCGGAGATTATGCTGGGCAATGTGATTGGCAGCAATATCGCCAATATCGGCCTGATTCTGGCCATTTCCCTGCTGGTCTCGCCGTTGAGTCTGCGTTTTCGTAGTGTGGCCACCGAAATGGCCCTGCTCCACTTGGCCACCGCTGGGCTTTTTGCCCTGACCCTGCTGGGATATTTCCCGGCCGTGGCCGGCTGGCTCAGTGTGGCCCTGTTGATTATTTATACTTTCGTGGTTTATCGCCGCTCCGCGGTCGCCAATGCCGCCGCCGCCACCGCCCCGGAGCCGTTGCCGGTCGCCGGCATTGGTAAAAGCCTGCTGCTGGTGGCTTTTGGTCTGGTGGCGCTGGCCGGCGGCTCCGAGATGTTTCTTCGCGGGGCGGTGGAGATTTCCCGGGCGCTGGGGGTCTCCGAGCTGGTGATCGGCCTGACCCTGGCGGCCATCGGCACCTCGCTGCCCGAGTTGGCGACCTGTTTCGCCGCCCTCCGGCAGCGCCAGGACGCCCTGCTGGTGGGCAATATCATCGGCAGCAATCTTTTCAATCTGTTGATGGTGCTGGGAGTTACCGGCGTGGTCCTGCCCTTTGCCCTGCCGGCGTCCCTGCTACGGCGCGATCTGCCGGTGATGGCGGCCTTTTCCCTGGTCCTGCTGTTGCTGATCTCCTGGCGGGGCCGTCTGGGCCGGCTGCTGGGGGCGGGACTGCTGGCGGCCTACGGGGGGTATCTCTATCTTTTGGTGTAAACGATCAGCAGCACCGCACCTTACGGCAAGCAGCCAAGCTTAATCGTACATCGAGGTAGGCGAGGCGCTTGGCTGCTTGCCGTAATTACGGCAACTGACTGATCGTTTACGGCCCGTTAAATCGAGCGGTCATTGGCCTCTGGCGAACGCTTGATTCAAGCTAAGGAGGTAGGCAGGATGGAAAACCGTTTTGAGCACGAGCAGGCCCGGCAATTTGTTGCCGCCCGGCCCGACTGTTCATCCCAGCTGGCCCTGCGGGTCTATACCTCGCGGCTGATCGGCCGGGAGTCGGAACTGGTACTGCATGGCGGTGGCAATACCTCGGTCAAGGAAACGGTGGTCAATATCCTGGGCGAGGAGCAGGAGGTGCTCTGCATCAAGGGCAGCGGCTGGGATCTGGCCAGCATCGAAGCTGCCGGTTTCCCGGCCCTGGATCTGGCCTGGCTGCGGCGGCTGCGGGTTCTGGAAGACCTGAGCGACGAGGAGATGGTCAACCAGTTCCGCACCCATTTGTTGAATGCCGCCGCTCCCAATCCTTCCATTGAAACCCTGGTACACGCCTTTCTGCCGCAGCGCTTTATCGACCATACCCACGCCGACGCCGTGGTCGCCCTGACCCATCTGCCGACGCCGGAAGAGCATTTGCGGGCGGCGCTGGGAGCTAAGATCGGCATCCTGCCCTTTATCATGCCCGGGTTCCCGCTGGCCAAGGCGATGGCCGAACTGTACGAGGCCGATCCCAAAATCGAGGCGGTGATCCTGCTGCAGCACGGAATTTTCACCTTTGCCGACCAGGCCGAGGAAGCCTATCGGCTGATGATCGACTATGTCAGCCGGGCCGAGGAGTATCTGGAGCGCCACCGGCCAGCGCCGGATCAGGCTGGTTCCGTGCCGTCGACGGCGGCCGGCCCCGCTGCCAATGCCGCCTCCGGCCCCGCCCCGGGCTCGGCTGCCGCCGCCGATCCCACCGTGGTGTTGCCGTTGCTGCGCGGGGCTTTGAGCTTTGAGCAGGAAGGGGTGGGGCGCCGGGTGTGCAGTCTGGCCTGGCGGCGTGATCCCGAGTTGCTGGCCGCTTTGGCCCGGCCCGAGGCCCGGCAGTTGCTGGCCGGCGGGGTGTTGACCCCCGATCATGTAATCCGCACCAAGAATTACCCCCTTTTTCTGGAACTGCCGCCGGCCGCCGGGGAGTCGGAACTGGCCGCGGCGATCAAGGCGGCAGTCGCAGCTTACGACGCCGCATACCGGCAATATTTTCAACGCTGCCAGGCGGCGGTGGCGGAAGAGAAGGTTATCCTCGATACCAGCCCCCGGGTGATCCTGATTCCCGGCCTGGGGCTGATCGGTGCCGGCTTGTCTCCTGAGGAAGCCGCGATTGCCGCCGATATCGCCGAGCAGACCCTGCGGGCCAAGCTGCGGGCCGCCCCGCTGGGCCCCTTTGTCGATCTTGGCGAGGAACATATTTTCGCCATGGAGTACTGGAGCCTGGAACAGGCCAAGCTGGGCAAGAGTCAGCCGCCGCCGCTGGCCGGTCGGGTGGCCCTGGTCACCGGCGGCGGTGGGGCCATGGCGGTGGGGATTGCCGACCGGCTGCTGGCGGCCGGCGCCCGGGTCTTTTTGAGCGATCGCGATGAGCAACGGTTGGCGACGGTGGCCGAGCGGCTGCGTCGGCGCCACCCGCCGGCCCGGTTGGCGACCCTGACCATGGATGTTACCGACGAGGGGTCGGTGGCGGCCGGTTTTACGGAACTGGTGGCCGCCGCCGGCGGGCTCGATATCCTGGTGCCCAATGCCGGGATCGCCCAGGTTGCCAGGCTGGAAGAGTTATCCGGCGAAGATTTTGCCCAGGTGATGGCCGTTAACTGCCACGGCGTCCTGACGGTACTGCAGGCGGCGATCCCGCTGTTTCGCCGCCAGGGAGGTGGCGGCCAGGTGGTAATCAACAGCTCGAAAAACGTTTTTGATCCCGGGGCGGCCTTTGGGGCCTACAGCGCCTCCAAGGCGGCGGCCCATCAATTGGGCAAGATCGCCGCCCTGGAGTTGGCCGAACTGGGGGTGGCGGTCAATATGATCAACGCCGACGCGGTATTCGACGCCGATGGCGTCAACTCCGGCCTTTGGGATGTGGTGGGGCCGGAGCGGATGCGGGCCCGCGATCTTGATCCCGCCGGGCTGCGGGAATATTACCGCAGTCGCAACCTGCTGAAGGCCACCATCAGCGCCGAGCAGGTGGGCAACGCGGTGGTCTTCTTCGCCAGCGGCCAGACCCCCACCACCGGCGCCACCCTGCCGGTGGATGGCGGCATCCCCGCCGCCTTCCCCCGATGAACCGCCGTTTTGGGGACCAGGGCCTCGTCGACGTCGTGCTTGCAGCCACCGGGGGCGGGGCCGTTTATCCGGGAGCGGCTCATTCTCGGCGGGCATCCTGCCCGCCTCCGAGGCGCCCGCCGCCTCCTGCACATCCCTGTGCCCGGCGGCGGGCGAAACCCGCCGCACCCCGGATAAACGGCCCCGCTGCCAGCTATGGGACTTTGACGGGTCCCCGGGCTGTAACCATTCAGCTTGTGGCGTGGGGTGTGCTCGGGTTATAATGACCTTTTGGCAACGATATGAATTTTGATGGAGAGAAGCGGCGATGAGTGAGGAGATCAAGAGCACCATGGAAAGAGTGCAGGAGCGGCTGGCGGCCATCGATGCCAAAGCCGGCGGCCCTGTGGAACGGGGTGACGAAGAGGAGGAGCGCCAGGGTATGCGGCGGGCCGCCGCCTACCTGCGGGACGAGGAGGTCAAGCTGGGGGAAGAGCTGGCCGCCGCAGGTGCCGATCGCCAGGCGGCGCGGCGCCGGGGCATGGCCCGCACCCTGCTGCGCAATATCTTTCTGCCCCGGGAAGAGGAGCAACTGGCCCCGGCGGAAAAGGCGATGAACGGGCTGGTGGAATTGGCCCAGGCGGCCGGTGCCGCCGATAGCGGTGAGATGCTGCGTTTCCTCGGTGATTTGAAAAAAATCCTCGAGCAGTATTTGAGCCACCGTAAACAGTTGCAGGAGCAGTTGCGGGAGCGCTTCGCCCAGCAGATGCCGCAACTGGAGGAAGAGATGGCCCGCCGTACCGGGGTGACGACCAAGTTGAGCCCGGAGCAGCACCCCCAGTTCCAGGAGGAGTGGCAGCGGCTCCAGGATGAATTGAGTTCCCAGTACGGCCAGGCCCTGGAGCAGTACAAAGGGCAACTGACCAATCTGCTGGGTGGTGGTTGATGGCAGCCGGGGTGCTGAACGTATAGGGTCCGTTAACGCAAAAGGTCATGGTCAGCGGTTGACGGGAGAGCCGCCGGGAGGAGGACGATGGAAGCGGAAATCATGCTCGATGTGGATGAAGTCAAGCCCGAGGATCTGCCGGAGGTGGAGAAACGTTTCCGCCAGTGGTACGCCGAGGGCAGCGAGGCCCGCTACGGTCGTTCTCGCTATGAATATCTCCAGGAACTGGAAAAGCCCTACCGCTACCTGATCAATTTCGGCCAGGCCGATTCCACCCAGGCCCTGCAGTTGTTGCACGGCCGGCTGTTTCGCTACGGGGCCAAGGTCTTTGTCCATTTCCTGCCCTAGAAAAGGTTTAAACCGTCAATGAATGAACCACTGACCCGCATCCACCGCCTCCAGCAGCGTCTGCGGCGGCGTCGACTGGATGCCCTGCTGGTCACCCAGCCGGAAAACCGTCGTTATTTAAGTGGCTTCAGCGCCGCCGACCATGGTATCAACGAGTCGGCCGGGGTCCTGTTGATTCCGGCGACGGGGTCTGCCTGGCTGCTCACCGATGGTCGTTATCGCCTGCAGGCCGAGCAGGAGGCCCCTGATTTCGAGATCCTGGTCTATCCCCGGGGCCTTTTCGCGCTGCTGCGGCGCCTGTTGCGGCGTCTGCAGCCCCGTCGGCTGGCCTTTGAAAGCCATTACCTGCTCCATTCGGTCTATCTCGAGCTGCAGCGCCTGGCCGTCAAACAGGCGGTGGAGTTGGAGCCGCTGGTCGGCCTGGTCGAGGAGCTGCGGCAGTGCAAGAGTGAAGCCGAGCTGGCCCGGCTGGCCGCGGCGGTGGCGCTTAACGAAGAGGTGTTCGTTGAGGTTTACCGGCAATTGCGGCCGGGGATGAGCGAGCGGCAAGTGGCCGGCCGGATCGAGGAAACCATGCGGCGGCAGGGGGCCGAGGGACCGAGTTTTCCCACCATTGTCGCCGGCGGTCCCAACTCTGCCAAGCCCCACGCGGTGCCCACCGACCGGCCGCTGGCCGCCGGTGAGCCGATTATTATCGATATGGGCCTTAAGCTCGACGGCTACTGCGCGGATATGTCCCGCACCGTGGTGCTGGGGCAGCCCGATAGCAAAACCCTGGAGCTGCTCCGCCTGGTGCGCCGGGCCCAACTGGCCGGGCTGGAGGCCCTGCGGCCCGGAGTGGCGGGCCGTCATGTCGACCAGATGGCCCGCCGGGTGATCGAGGCGGCGGGTTATGGCGATTATTTCGGGCATGGCCTGGGGCATGGGGTGGGGCTCAACGTCCACGAAGGGCCGGCCCTGAGCTACCGTAATCGCAAGCTGCTGCGACCGGCCATGGTGCTGACCGTCGAGCCGGGGATCTACTTGCCCAAGTGGGGCGGGGTGCGGCTGGAGAATATGGCGGTGGTCACCGAGGAGGGCTGCCGGGTGCTCAACCACGATACCACCTTTCTCGATGTCTGATTCATCTTCCCCTTTCACCCTGCTGGCCAGTTCCTCCCAGTGCGCCGCCCGTCGGGGTGAGTTGCGCACCGGCCACGGCACTATCCAGACCCCGGTCTTTATGCCGGTGGGCACCCAGGCCACGGTCAAGGGAGTAACGCCGGAGGATCTGTGGGAACTGGGGGCGCAGATTATTCTCGGCAACACCTATCACCTTTTTTTGCGGCCCGGTCACCGCTTGATCGCCAAATTCGGCGGCCTGCATGAGTTCATGCACTGGCGGGGACCGATCCTCACCGACAGCGGCGGTTTTCAGATCTTTTCCCTCAAAGAACTGGCCCGGATCAGCGAAGAAGGAGCCGCCTTCAAGTCCCATCTTGACGGCTCATCGCTTTTTCTGAGTCCGGAATCGGCGGTGGCGGTGCAGGAGGAGCTGGGGGCGGATATCATGATGGCGCTTGATACCTGTATCCCTTATCCCGCCGACTATGCCGCCGCCGAAGCCGCCACCGCCCTGACCGGGCGTTGGGCGGCCCGCTGCCGGGCGGCCCAGCAGGTTGATGGTCGGCTGCTTTTCGGTATTATCCAAGGGGGGATGTATGCCGATCTGCGGGCCCGTTCCCTGGCCGAGCTGCTGGCGATCGGTTTTGACGGCTACGCCATCGGCGGGCTCAGTGTCGGCGAGCCCGAAGAGTTGATGTATGAGATCTGCGAGACCACCGCCGCCCAAATGCCCGTCCACCAGGCCCGCTATCTGATGGGGGTGGGGACGCCGACCAATCTGGTGGAGGCGGTTTATCGCGGCATCGATATGTTTGATTGCGTGTTGCCCACCCGTAACGCCCGTAATGGAATGCTCTTTACTTCCAGTGGGAGGCTTGTTATAAAAAACACTCGCTACCGGGAGGATCCCCGGCCGCCGGATGAGGCCTGTGACTGTTATACCTGCCGTCACTATTCCCGGGCCTATCTGCGGCATCTCTACCAGGCCCGGGAGCTGTTGGCGGCGCATCTGATGACGATTCACAACCTGCGCTACTATACGGCCCTGATGGAGCGGATGCGGCGGGCCATCGAGGAGGACCGGTTCCGGGAGTTTTATCGGGATTTTCATAACAATTACCAATATTCTTAATTTTTTGGAGGTTTACCATGGTCAGCATTGCCCACGCCGCGGAAGCGGCCCCGGCCGCAGGAGGTTTCGGCGCCTTTATCCCGCTGATTCTGATTTTCGTGATTTTCTACTTTCTGTTGATCCGTCCCCAGCAGAAAAAGGCCAAGGAGCATCAGCAGTTCCTGCAAGAGCTTAAAATCGGCGACAAGGTGGTCAGTGGCGGCGGTATTTACGGGACCATCATCGCGTTGGAGGATAACGAGGTCACCCTGGAGATCGCCGACAAGGTCCGGGTCAAGGTGGCTCGTCCCTATATTCTGGGGCCGGCCTCCGGCGAACAGCAGGGGCTTGCCCAAGCCAAACCCACCGGCGGCTGATAAAACCGGCGGTGGGTTGTAGTTACAACCCGAGTACTGTCCCAATGACAATTGCCAACAATCCATACCAGTTATACAAGTTGCTGCCCGGTGACAACTGCCGGCAGTGCTATTTGCCCTCCTGCATGGCTTTCGCGGCGGCGGTGATCCGGGGGGAAAAGGCGCCGTCCGCCTGCCCCCGTCTGGAGCGGGAGGTGCTTGAACGGTTGGAGGGTGAATTGATCCCCCGCCGCAGCCTGGCCGATGAGCAGCAGGAGCGGATCGAGGAGTTGCGCGGCGAGATCGCCGTCCTGGATTTCGCCGCCCTGGCCCCCCGGCTGGGCGGCAGGCTGGTGGGGGATAAGCTGGTCTTCTGTTGCCTGGGCAAGGATTTCACCGTGGATCGCCAGGGACGCTTGAGTTCCGAATGCCACGTCAACCCCTGGTTGCAATTGCCGCTGTTGCGTTACCTGCTGGTCTGCCGGGGGGAGTTGCCCGGGGATGAATGGGTGCCGCTGGCGGCCCTGGCCGGAGGTGCGGCGGCGGCGCCGCTGTTTGGCAAGCGCTGTGAAGAGCCTTTGCGCGCCCTGGCCGACAAGCACGGCGAGGACTTTTTCGAGTCGCTCGCTCTGTTCGGCCACCAGGAGGAGGAGGCGGCTGAGGGGGAGCGGGTTTTTACCTTCCGGCCCCTGCCCCTGGTACCTTTTCGGCTGGCCTACCAGCCCCCCGAAGAGGGGTTGGATTCCAGCCTGCGGCTTACCTTCGAGCGCAGCGCCGAGCAAAACGCGGTCCCCGAGATGCTTTATTTCCTGGGGGCCGGTTTTGCCGCCATGCTGGGGAAGATCTTGCAGCGCTGTTGATGCCGCCACGGTTGACAAGCCAGCACGGTTGGCAAATCCTTAATCGCGCAAGGTCAGTTGCAGGTTCTCCAGTTTGATCTCCCTGAACATCGTTTAAAGGGGCTGGTTGGCGATGTTAGTGATTCATTGTAGCAGTCTGTTTTTGTCCTTGCCCCGTTCCTTTACCACCCTCTGGATAGTCAGGCGGTGGCCTTCCTGGTGGCCGGCCCGATAGCTTTCCTGGTAAAGACGGACCCCTCGCCCCCGCCGCTTGCGCAGACGTGGAAAGCGCTGGTCGTGGAAGAGCTGCAGGCCGCTGTCCCGGGCGCAAACCAGTTGGCTGCAAGTGGTACCGGCTGCAGGCGGCGAAAGGGCCGGGAGATCGTGGCTGGCCGTTGAGGGTGGCGCGTCCTCGGGCAAGACCCCGGTCGCGTCCCCGGCCCCGGAAGCGGCGGCGGCTTCAGCGGCCAGCAGTTTTTCTTGAAAACCGTTCAGGATTCCCAGGTAGAAAGAATTTTTCTCCCGCCCGGTGGCCGGCTTTTGGCGGCGGTATTGTTGCCAGAGCCGTGCCAGTTGCGCTTCCAGAAAGTGATAGACATATTCCGCCACCGCCAGGTTTTCCCGCCGCCCTACCAACTCTAGTACCCGATGATGGCGCTCAAGGTCCGCCCGGTAAAGGCGATAGCTGATGGTCTTGACGAAGAAAAACTCCCTCAGGATGGCGGCTAGTTGGTTGTGGTGGGGGGGGCTGCCGGAGCCGGCCGCTGTCGATGACCAGGTAGTCGTAAGCACTCTCCGGGCCGGGGGTGGTGAGCCATTGGAGGTTGTGTTTGCGGATCAACTCCCCGGCCTTGCGCATGGCCAGGCCGGCTTCATGCTCGTTGGCGCTGGCCGCCAGGGCCAGCAGTTTCTCCACCCGGGCCAGCATGGCCGGTGCCGCCGGCTCCCCCTTGGCGCCCTGCAACAAGTGGGGGATCTCGCTCTGGGCGCGGCGAAAAGCGGGATGCACTCCGAGTTGCCGACAGGCCTGCTGGAAGGCCGCGCCGTGGGGTGGATCAGCGGTGGCACCGGCCTTGGTCTGGCTGTCGACATACTGATGACACATCTCATGCTTGAGCACCTCAATAACCACCTGCCAGCCATGTTCGCGAATCAAATGTTCGGCGATGGTGATGATTCCCGGGTGGGGTTGGGGACTCCAGGAGCCGGCCCGGCTCAGGCCGTCGGCGATCCTGAACAGCGGGGTGGGCAGCTTGAGCCGGTAATACCAGCAAAGCTGTTCATGTTCCTGCAGCAGTTGTCGTTGCCAGGCTTGGATATTCATCGGCGGCGCCCCCATTTTTTCAGCAGCAAGCGGCCGGCATCGGCCAGATGGCCCGGTTGTGGTTGCCGGCGTAGATAATCGACTTGGTGAACCCAGGGCTGGGTTTCCCGGGCCACCGCGGTGGCCAGGTAATGGCAGTACCAGCCCATTCTGGCGGCCCGGCGGCAGAAATCGGCATCGGCATAGCGGTGGTGGAAAGCCGGATCAAAGCCGCCGACCTCTTCCAGGGCCGGGCGGCGCAGCAGCAGGGCCCGGTCGTTTAAAAATTCCGCGGTAGCCTGGCTTAAAACCGGCGGCAGTTCGGCGTAGTAGTGGTGTTTTAAGACCATACCCCCCAGGAGACCGGTCTGGCCCAAAGGGGTGTGCAGCAGCAGCAGGGTGGGCAGGCCCGGCAGGCGTCGCCGGCCGGCAATGGGGTCGCCCTGCTGGTTAACCAGCCGGGGGGCGGCGGCGGCGGTTTCGGTCTCTTCGTCCATGAATTCCACCAGGGTTGGCAGGCAGCCGGTCAGGGGCAGCACGGCCGGCGACCAGGGGGCCGGGTAGCGGCCCCGGGCCTGGTTGATGGCCTGGTTGAGCAGTCGGATCCGGTTGGCCGCTGGTTGCCGGGTTGGCCGCCGGTTGGGCTCCGGGCGCGGCAGCAGCCGCAGATTGGGCCAATCATCCTGCAACTCCCAGCCGGCGGGGGATTCGGGGCGAAAATCGGCGGGTTGGGCGAGCACCTCATAGGCCGCCGGTTCGGAGTGTGCTTCGACGGCGGCGATAAAGGTGCGCAATTCCTCCAGGCCCATGGGGGTATCCAGGCACAGGGAGATGTCGTATTCGATATCCATGCTGGGCGTCGTGGTGGCGATTTGCCGGTTAATCCGGCTGGACGCTGGGAAACAGGCTCATATCGGTATGGGGCAGGAAGAGGGCCGCCATGTAGTGGTCCATAAAGCGGGTGTTTTCCGCCAGCTCCAGGTTGGTGATCAACTCGCTGACCTGCATCCGCTCCCGGAAACGTGTTTTGTCCAGGAGACTGATTTGGCAGCCCAGCAGTGAGCCGTTGCCGAGATAGAAAAAACGTTCCCGTTCAATATCCGGCAACAGCCCGATCTGGATGGCCCGCTCCAGGTCGATGAAGGCGCCGAAGTTACCGGCCAGGATTACCCGCTCCAGATCGCCAAACTCCATCCCCACCGATTCCAGCAGGGTCTGGTAGCCGGCGTACATCGCCCCTTTGGCCCGCAGCAGGTTCTCCAGGTCCACTTCGGTGATCGCAATATCCTTACCCAGCAGGGCGTCCTCCCCCCAGGCCAGGACGTATTCGCGGCCATCCTCGCCGTCGCGGATCCGGGGATGGGTGAGATCGCGCTTGAATTTGCCCTGCCGGTCGATAACCCCGACCGCCAGCAGTTCGGAGACGATGGCGATCAGGCCCGAGCCGCAGATGCCGCAGGGCTTGATCCGGTCGATGGTGACGATCATCGGCTCCAGGGTCTCGGGGTGGATATTGAAATTCTCGATGGCCCCGGAGTTGGCCCGCATTCCGTGGCGGATGCCGCCGCCTTCAAAGGCCGGCCCCGCCGAGCAGGCGGCGCAGACCATCCATTCCTCGTTGCCGATGACGATTTCGCCGTTGGTGCCGATATCGATAAACAGGGTCAACTCCGGATTCTTATACATCCGGCAGGCGTGGACTCCGGAGATGATATCACCGCCGACATAGCTGGCCACTGCCGGATAGAGAAAGAGCCGAACCGAAGGGTGGGCCTGGATCTCCAGCCCGGCGGCCCGGGTTAGCGGGAAATGGCTGCAGGTGGGTACATAGGGGGATTCCCGGATAAATTTGGGGTTTAGCCCCAACAGCAGATGGCTCATGATGGTGTTGCCGGCGGCCATGATGTAGCTGATATCGCTGGGGTTGATCACCACCGTCTTGCAGACCGATTCGATGATGGTGTTGATGGTCCGCACCACCTTCTGCTGCAGGGTCTTGAGGCCGTCGCCGCGCTGGGAATAGACGATCCGGGAAATCACATCCTCGCCGTAGGCGATCTGGTCGTTGTAGGCCGAGGCCTCGGCGATGATTTCGCCGCTGTTGAGATCCAGCAAATTGCCGCCGATGGTGGTGGTGCCGATATCCAGCGCCAGGCCGTAAAAGTCGCCGGTGGTGTCGCCGGGCTCCACCGCGATGATGCGGTCGGGTTCCTCGTCCTGGCGGCCCTTGAGCAGAATTACGGTAATCGCCCAGTCGGCTTCGCGCAGTATGAAAGGCAACTCCTTGAGCAGTTCCGGGTGGTCGTAGGTGGGCTCCTGGCAGTCGTGACAGCGTTGCCGGATGGCCCGCATCAGCCGTTGCAGATCCGGGGTGTTGTCCTCCATGGTGGGTGGGGTAAGTTGCAGAAAGCGCTTCTCCACCGGCGGGTCGAGCTGCCAGTGGCCGAGCAGCTGTTCCAGGGAGCGGGCGGAAATGGTGCGGGTGGCCGCCGGCCGGCGTTTGAGGGCCTTGCCGTCCTGGCCGGAGGCCTCGGGAATCCGGACCACCAGATCACTTTTAACGCTGCTCTGGCAGGCCAACCGCAGGCCGGCCTCCTGGTCTTCTTTTTTTAGTTGGCCCTGGCTGGAGAGCACCTCGCCCTGCTCGATGGCGACCTTGCATTTGCCGCAGACCCCGTCGCCGCCGCAATAGGCGTTGATATAGACCCCGGCCCGGGCGGCGGCGCTCAGCAGGTTTTCTCCCTCCTCTACTTCAAGGGAGATATTGTCCGGTAAGAATTGGATGGTTTTCATAGTCCGGTCAGGATAGCAGGAATCCCGCCGCTGTCAAGCCCGGCTCGGTGAGTTGGATAGTTGCGACAAAAGCGCTTGCCCGGCCGTTGGTCGGCTGGTTATGTTGTAATGAAGCAGTGATGTGATGACTAATTTGGGCCACAAGAGGTGATTTTTGTCCGACAAGCAAGCCCATACCGTTGAAACACCGCCCGCCGGCTGGCCCCGGCTGGCGCTTTGTTTGCAGTTTCAGGTGAGTTTTGACGATCCAGCCGCCAATCTCAGCCTGGTCCGGCAATGGCTGGCCGAACTGGCCCCGGCGGCCGGTACCCTGGTGGTGCTGCCCGAATTATGGGCCGCCGGTTTCGCCTACCGGAGTCTGGCCCGGCAGGCCGCCCGGACCCCGGAGTTGCTGGCGGCCCTGGCGGCGGAAGCCGCCAACCGTGAAATTACCGTGGTCGGCAGTTTGCCCGAGGCGGCAGTCGCCGCCGACGGTGGCAGTGCCTACTATAATACCCTCTATTGGGTGGAGCCGGCCGGGGTTGCCGGCGGCTATCGTAAACAGCGGCTTTTTTCCCCTCTGGGCGAGGATGGTTATTTCCGGGCCGGAGAGTACACCGGCCCCCCGGCGGCCGCCTGGGGGCCGGTGGCGACGCTGATCTGTTTCGATCTCCGCTTTCCCGAGCTGGCCACCGCTCAGGTGGACCGGGGAGCCGACCTGCTGCTGGTAAGCGCCCAATGGCCCCGGGCCCGGCGCCAGCACTGGCGGGTGCTGTTGCAGGCCCGGGCCATTGAAAACCAGATCTTTGTGGTGGCCTGCAACACCTGTGGTCGGGTCGGCGAGGAGGATTACGCCGGCACCTCGATGATTGTCGCCCCCGACGGGGAGATCCTGGCCGAAGCCGGCGGCGCCCGGCAGGCCCTGGCCGCCTCCCTCGATTTTTCCCGGCTGGCCGCCGCCCGCCGTCTTTTCCGCACCCGAGGTTAGGCTCGCGGCCTTAAGGCCCGCTTTTTATTAAGTGTGCCGCGGCTTACTTTTTGTTCAAGGAAAATCCCGGGTAGTCCGATGACTGAAGACAGACCGCCCATTACGGGCTGCCGGTGGGGCGGTGTACAGACGGTTACGGCCCGTTAAGCCCAAGGTTACCGGCCTTGGTGAACGGCTTGGGCGGGAGTGCAAAGGCAGGGGCGATGGTGGCCCCTTAACAGTGGTTGGCAGCCCCGGGGGATAAGCATGGTGCGAATAAAAGAAAAGAGCCGGCAATGCCGCTTTGATGATGGTCGGCGTTTGGCGATCACCCCGTGGTTGCTGGCGGCGCTGCTGTTGGTAAGCGTTGGCGTGGCCCCGGTCGGGGCCGGGAACGCCGCTGCCTCCGAGGCGGAACCATCATCGACGGTAACAGCCGAGGAAGGGGTAGCTCTGGCCCGCTGGGTTTCCCGGATCGGCGAACAATTGCTGGCCAGCCTGGAAGAGCCGGATCTGGCGTTCAGTCCGCTGCGGGACGGGGTGATGGTCCTCTCCTTTGTCGAGCAGCGCAAACTTGACCGTACCACTTCCTTTGGTCGCTATCTGGCCGAACAGTTGATGAACGAGTTGCAGCAGCACCGAGTGCCGGTGGTGGAGCTGCGGACCAGTCGGGAGGTGCGGCTCCGGGAGACGGGCGGCGAATACGGGCTGTCCCGGGATCCCGCCGAAATCGCCAATCAGGTGGCGGCAGCCGCCCGGCTCACCGGGACCTATACCGTCACCGCCGAGCAGGTGATGGTCACCGCCCGGATCATCGATAACCGCGACTCCCGGCTGCTGGCCTCGGCCACCGCCGTGATTCCCCGGTTGGAGGTGGTCGATGAGCTGTTGTCCGACCCGGTCAGTGGCCAGCAGCCGCAGCGTAGTGAACCCATGTATATGAAGCGTTTGGATCTTTAAACCCGGCCGGGGGCACCCCGGAGCTTGCGGGAGAGGGAGGCTATGGTGATGAACAAAGGATGGCTAAACCGGCTGGGTTACGGTCTGGGTCTGGTTATATTGATGGCGATGGTCCCGGCCTGTTCCGGTCTGCAGCGGGGGCAGGATCGGGAACTGAATCGGGAAGCGAGCCAGGAGCAGAACCAGGAACAGAGTCAGGTGGCGGGCGAGGAGCAAACCCGGGAGTCGCAACCGGAGCTGGCCCCCAACGCCGGGGAGCGGCTGGTTATCTTCTCTCCGGCCGCCACCCTGGAAGCCCGGCCCACCGGGAGTCCTACTGCCCATGGCAGTGGTGGCGATGGTCCCAAAGGTTTTCGTTATCGGCCGGAAGATGACCAATACCAGGGGGCCGATAAGCTCCTGGAGCAGCTTGCCCGGGAGGTGGCCGGCCAGGTCTATTACGGTCTGCGGGAGCGGCAAAGCAGGGAGAGGCCCAGGGTGGCGGTGACGGCGGCAGTCCCCTTGGCCGATTTCAAGATGGAGAGTGAATTTGGCCGGGTGCTGGCCGAATATCTGCTCACCGACCTGGCCGCCCGGGGGCTGGCGGTCACCGAATTGCGCCTGGGCCGGGATATCCATATCATTCCCCAGACCGGAGAGTTTATTCTCTCGCGTAATATCGGTGAATTGGCCAGCGATCACCAGGAGCTTGACTATGTGGTGGTCAGCACCTATTCCAACACCCGCCGGACCCTGATGCTGCACGGACGGTTGGTGGAGCTGGAAAGCGGTCTGGTTCAAAACAGTTGGCGCCACAGCTTGCCGTTGAACCGGGAGTTGATCGGCTTGTTTAACGATCCCAGTCAGTCACCGATGGTGACGGTTCGGGGAGTGATGTAGAATAGAGGAGTGGAAGATGTGGACACAGCGGGTGGTACAGAGCCGTAGTAAAAGGGTGCTGCCGTTGGTGGCAGTGCTGCTGTTGGTGCTGAGCGTGGTGATTCAGCAGGCCTTCTCCCGGGAGGTGGTGCCCGAGGATCCTGGGGCGCCGGGTAATTACGCTTCGCTGGCCAATCTGGTGGAGTTGATCGGGGGCGATGCCGCCAAACAGTTCAATGGCTTTTACGATGCCGGGTCGGTCCGGATCGAACCCTTTCCGGTGCTGGGTGAATTCCCGGCCCGCCGGGTCAGTAAGCTGGGGGCCACCCTGGCCGATCAGCTGGCGGCCAGCATCAACAGTGCGGAGCCGGCGTCGTTTGCGACCGGCGGCCGGGAACAGGTGATGCGCGGAGTGATTCAGGAAGTCGACGGTTACCTGCGGCTCCATGTCAGTGGCCGCAACAGCCGTGGCCAGTGGCGTTCCTACGTGGCCAATGTCGAAATGTCCGAGGCGGTTTATCGGGCCATGCATACTTATGTTTCCTACTGAGTGACGCTGGCCGCCGATTGCAACCACGGCGGCGCGATCCTCGACAACGGCGGGTGAATGGATCATGGCGGAAGACCAGGAAAAAAGCGAACTGGGCGATATCGACGACTGGCTGGCCGATCTCGAAGGCGAAGAAGCCGGCGGCGAGGAGAGCGGACAGGCGGCGGCCGAGGAGCCGGCCGGCGACCTCGAACAGGACGATATCGACCAGATGCTGGCCGGGGACCAGAGCAGCGGCCAGGATGACGCCGGGGACGAGGATTCGGCGGAACTGGACCAGTCCGATATCGATTCCCTGTTCAACGACGCTCCCCAGGCCGCCGCCGCGCCACCGGCCGGCGGCGGCGAGCAGGAAGCCGGCGATGATTCGAGCAATGACTCGGTGGAGCTTGACCAGGCCGAACTTGATAAATTGTTAAGCGGCGGCGACGAGGCTCCGGCCCCCGCAGAGGAAGATGTCGGCCAGCAAGCCGCCGGGCAGGCAAGCGGCGGCGAGGAGCCGCCGGCCGAGCAGCCGCCCCAGGACTTGAAGGACGACTTCGGCGATCTCGACCCTCTCTCGGAGGGTGATGAGCAGTCGGAGCAGGCGGCGTCCGGTGGGACCGAAGAACAGTCGCCGGCGGCCGCCGCCGGCGGGGCCCAGGATGATTTCGATTTCGGCGATGATTTCGATATCGACGGTTTCGATTTTGATGACAGCATCCCCGATATCCCCGACGAGGAAGCCTTAAGCGCGGTCGCCGAGGCTGGTGATCAACAGCCGGCGGCCCCGAAAGCCAACGGCGAGGCGGAGGATATCTTCGCCGACGCCGAAGGTGAGGGGGCAGCAGAGGCAGGTAAAGGCCGCCTGCCTCTGCTGGCCGCCCTGCCCGGCCTGCTGCCATCCCTGCCGGCCCCGGTAAATCGTAGCACTGTGGGTGCGGCCCTGCTCTCCCTGCTGGTGTTGATTGGCGGTTACTACTTTTTTATGGGTGGTGATTCCGAGCCGGAACCGGCCATTCCGCCGCAGGTGCAGCAGGAAATGGTCGAGGCCCTGGAGCCGGAGCCGGCCACCCCCGAATCCCCGCCTACCGCCCGCGATGACCGCTACCGGATGGCGGAGGCCGGCCAGGCCGTGTCCATGCGCCTGGCCGGGGAAGCCGCCGATGGAGGACCGGTGGTTTTTGAGATCGTCACCCCACCCAGTTATGGCCGCCTCTCCGGTGAGCCGCCCGAGGTGACTTATCTGCCCAACCGTGATTTTCCTGGCCGCGACAGTTTCACTTATCGGGTCAGCGATGGTCGGCGGACCAGTGCAGAGGCCACGGTGGAGATCGTCGCCGCCGATGACGTGATGATGGCCGAGGAGGAAGAAGAAGGGGAGGCAGCTGAGGAAGTGGCGGAAGTGGTTCGCTTAACTCCCGCCCGCCCGCTGGTCCGGGCCCGGGATCTGACCCTGCGTACCCGCAGTACCGAAACGTTGCCAATCGATTGGGCCGAGATCTGGCGGCGGGACAATCCCGGCAAGCCCTTTGCCCGGGCCCGGGTGGAGATTCTGGAACGGCAACTTACCGGCCAGCTGGAGCAGGAGCGCGACGGCGCCGTTTATCGCTACCGCCCCGATCCCTATTTCCAGGGTACCGAAAGCCTGCGTTACCGTTTCCATTACGCCGGGATCAAATCAAAGCCCCGGCGCCTGACCCTGCGGGTCGAATTGGGCGATCCGCCGCCGGATATCCGACTGCGACCGTTGGCCGCCAACTATCCGGTGGGAGAGACGGTGATCGTTGACGCCCGGGAAACCAAAGCCGCCCGCCCCGAGCAGTTGCGCTTTCACTGGCAGCAACTCAGTGGCACCGAGGTGCGGTTGGAGCCGCTGGCCGCCAACGACGCGGCGGTCCGTTTCGTGGCCCCTTCCTCTTTCAATACCGTCAGTCCCAAAGTGGTGTTGCAGGTGACCGCCGTCGATCCGGCCGGCCAGCGTGATTCGCGGATCATCGAGATCCACACCCAGTCCCGCCGCTCGGGCGCCCTGCGCTCGGCAACCAGCGGGGAGGAAGGGCGCCGCTCGCCGTTGCGAGGATTTTAAGCCAGCGCGTGTTGTCGCAATTCGGCGATGGCCCCGGCGTAGTCGTCGCGGCCGAAGACCGCCGAACCGGCAACGCAGATATCGGTGCCGGCCCGGTAAATCTCGCCGATGGTGGCCGGGGTTACCCCGCCGTCGATCTCGATTTCGACCTTCAGCCCCTGCTGGTCGATCATTTGCCGTAGCCGGCGGATTTTATCAAGCGCCGAGGGGATAAAGGACTGGCCGCCGAAACCGGGGTTGACGCTCATCAGCATCACCAGATCGACTTCCGCCAGCAGGTAATCGAGGCTGGCCAGGGAAGTGCCGGGGTTGAGCACCAGCCCGGCCCGTTTGCCCAGTTCCTTGATCCGGTGGATGGTCCGGTGCAGATGGTAGCCGGTCTCGACATGGATGGTGATCCAATCGGCCCCGGCCCGGGCGAAATCCTCCACGTAATCCTGGGGGTTGACCATCATCAGATGGACATCCAGCGGCAGGGCGGTGACCCGGCGGGCCGCCGCCACCACCGGCGGGCCGATGGTCAGGTTGGGGACGAAATGTCCGTCCATGACATCGACATGGATGATATCGGCCCCGGCCGCTTCCACCGCCCGGATCTCCTCGCCCAGGCGGGCGAAATCAGCCGACAGGATGGACGGCGCGAGTTGCGGTCCGCCGTTTTGCTTACTCTCCGTCATCGCTCTCTTCCTGGTTGTTGGCGGTTTTTTCCGCCTCGGGCGCCACCGTATCCGGCGGCGCGACCATTTCGTCCCCCGGCGCCGTTTCCTGCTCTTCCCGGCCGCCCACCGCGACCATTACGTAGCGTTCCGGCTGCAGATAGCGCCGGGCCGCTTCCCTTACCTCTTCGGCGCTTACCGCCTCCAAAGCGGCCGGGTAGCGCTGGCTGAAATCCAGCCCCAGGCCGTAGGTTTCGTTCAAGGCCAGTTCCATGGCCTGGGCGCCGTTACCCTGCAAGCCCAGATGGTAATTGCCCACCAGGACATTGCGGGCCCGCTTGAGTTCCTCGGCGCTGACCGGCTCGTTGCGCAGCCGGTAGATCTGGCTCCAGATCTCCTTGATCGCCTGCTCGCGCCGTTCCGGGCTGGTGCCCAGATAGACCCCGAAGGAGCCGGTGTCGGTGCCCAGCAGGGTGAATGACGAAAGGCTGTAGGCCAGGCCCTGGCGGTCCCGCAGTTCGGTAAAGAGCCGGCCGCTCTGGCCGGAGAGCACCTGATCAAGAATCTCCAGCGGGTAGCGGTCGGCATCGTTGAGGGTGGTGCCCAGAAAACCGATGATGAGATGGATCTGTTGCCGCTCCCGGCTCAGTTCGATGATTTCCGGCGTGGCCGGTGGTTCCGGCGGCAGCCGGGTTTCCACTATCTGCTTGTCGGTCGCCGGTGGCGCCTGCCAATTGCCAAAGAGTTCCTCGACCTGACGCCGGACCCCTTCGGCGTCGATATCGCCGACCACCGCCAGCACCATTTTATCGGGACGGGCGTGGGCCTGATAGATCTCCTGTAGGGTGGCCAGCTCCAGATCGCGTAGACTGGCGGCGCGGCCCATGGGGTTTAAGGCGTAGGGATGGCCGCGGAAAAGCGCCCGGTTGAATTCCCGCATCCCCACCGTGGGCAGGGAATCCTCCTGGCGGCGGAGGTTGGCCAGCAATTCGGCCCGGACCTTCTCCGCCTCTTCGGCGTCAAAGGCCGGTTTGCGGATAATATCCCGCAGCAGCAGCAACCCCTGGTCGAAGAAGCGGGCCAGAAAATCGCCTTTGAGGCCGAAGGTGTTGCGACCGTTGAAGCCTTCGATTTCGCCGGCCAGGTCGGCCACTTCCCGGGCCAGTTGGCGGGCGTCACGCTCGCCGGCGCCGCGGGGCAGCAGTTCGGTCAGAAAGGCGAAGGCGCCGTTGGTGGCCGGGGTTTCGCCCCGCAGACCGCCGGGGAAGACGGCCCGCATGGCCACCGTCGGCACCTCGGGCCGTTCCCGCACCAGCAGGGTCAGGCCGTTGTCCAGCTCGAAACGATAGGTATGGGGCGGCAACTCTCCGCGTTGCCGGCCGGGGGCCTGTTGCCGGGCCCGCTTGGCGGCTTCGTCGATGATCCCGGCCAGACGCTGGCGGTCCAGCTCGATTGCCGCATCGGTGGGGGTCAGCAGCCCGACGGTGAGCTGTTGCGGCTGGAAATAGGTCTCGGCCACCCGCTTGATAGCGGCGGCGTCCACCGCCCGGAGCCGTTCCAGGTAGTCATGTTCGCGGGGATCACCGGTGAGCAATTCAAAAGAGCCCAGCACCCGGGCCATCCCTTCGACCCGTTCCAGGTTGAAGACGAAATCCGCCTCCAGGTTGCGTTTGGCCCGGGCCAGTTCCTCGTCATCCACCGGGAAGTGGCGCAGGGCAAAGAGTTCGGCGAGGATTTCGGTCAGCGCCCGCGGGGTGTCGCCGGCGTCCAGGGTGGCGCCGAGCCGCAACAGGCCGGGATCGCGGAGGCTCATCAGGGAGGTGCCGATCTGGTAAACGAGCCCCTTGTCGTGGCGCAGCCGTTCGTTGAGCCGGGAGGCCTCGCCCTGGCCCAGGATCTGGCTCAATACGTCAAGCGCCGGGGTGTCGGGGTGCTTGAAAGCGGGAACCGGCAGGGCCAGGGCCAGATGGGTCTGGTTGATCTCCTGCTGTTCCAGGAAGAAACGAAAATCCTCGGGCGGCGGCTCCTGGGGCAAATCCCGCTGACCGGCTGCCGGCTGGCGGGGCATATCGCCCAGCAGTTCCCGCACCCGGCTGGTGACCGCGGCGGCGTCCACCTCGCCCGCCACCACCACGGTTAGATTATCGGGGTGGTAATGCTCTTTGACGTAGGCGGTGATATCGTCGCGTTCAATGGCCGCCACCGATTCCTGGCTGCCGCTGATCGGCCGTCGGTAGGGGTGTTCCTGGTAGGCGTGGGCGAGCAGTTGCTGGAAGAGATGAAGTTCGGGCCGATCCCGGCGCATCCGGATCTCTTCAAAGACCACCGGTTTTTCCCGCTCGATCTCGGCCGGATCGAAAACCGAGTTGCGGACCGCGTCGGCCAGGATCGTCAGCGCCTGCTCCCAGTGGCGGGCGTCCAGGGTGGCGTGGTAGACCGTGTGTTCAAAGCTGGTATAGGCGTTGATACGGCCGCCCAGGGCCTCGATGGCCCCGGCGATCTCGCCGGGGCCGCGCTGCTCGGTGCCCTTGAAGATCAGGTGCTCGATAAAATGGGTGATGCCGGCCTCGCGGGGTTTTTCATACACACTGCCGGCCTCCACCCAGAACTGGACGGTGGCCACCCCGGTCTCCGGGGTCTCCTTGGTGATCACGGTCAGGCCGTTGGCCAGTTGTTCCTTGTGGAGCCGGGGGGCCAGCTCGCCGGCCCGGGAATTGTCGAAATTAATCATAATGCCAGCCAAGATAGCGGTGAATAAGAAAAGAGCAAGTGGTTTGCCATAAAATAATTTAGCGGTCATTATTCCTCTCTCCGGAAAGTTGCCGGTTGTCGGTTGCCGGGGTGATCCGCCACCAGAGCAGGGCCCCGGCGGCTATCATCAGGGCGCAGAGCAGCTGACCCATGGTGAAAAAACCGAAAAAGAAACCGAGCTGGGCGTCGGGTTGGCGAAAAAATTCGGCCAGGAAACGCAAGCCGCCGTAGCCGGCCAGAAACAGTGCCGTCAGCCGTCCCGCCGGCCAGTTACGTGGCCAGTAATAGCGGTGCAGGGCCAACCACATGATAACAAACAGCAGCAATCCTTCCAAGAGAGCCTGATAGAGCTGGGAGGGGTGCCGGGATAGTGGGCCGCCGCCGGGAAAGACCATGGCCCACGGTACGTCGCTGACCCGGCCGTAGAGTTCACCGTTGATAAAATTACCCAGCCGGCCCAGCCCCAGGCCGATGGGGGCGGCCACCGCGAAGGCGTCGGCGCCGTGCCAGAAGTCCAGTTTATGGTGACGGCAGAACAGCCAACCGGCCAGCAGCAGCCCCAGCAAGCCGCCATGGAAGGACATGCCGCCCTGCCAGGTGGCAAAGATCTCCAGCGGCTGCTGGAGATAATAGGAAAGGTTATAGAACAGCACATAGCCCAGGCGGCTGCCGATGATCAGGCCGACGATCAGGGCCATGAAAAGATTGTCGAGATGCCGGTCGAAAGCGGCACCCCAGGGTCGGGGGTGCCGCCGGAACTGGTAGCGGACCAGGAAATAGGCGGCGATAAAGCCCAGCACATACATCAGCCCGTACCAGCGCACGGCCAGCGGGCCCAGCGAGAAAATAACCGGATCGATCTGGGGATAGGTAATCATCAGGCCCGGAAGTCTACCTGCCCGGCGCCTGATTGACAAGGCAAATGAGATTTCTTCTCTTAAAAGGCGGTTTTTGGTATTCTGGTGCTATGCGTCTTAGCCTGCTCGCCGCCAATGCCCGTTTTGTCCATTCGTCCCCTTCCCTGTTCTATCTCCGGGCCGCTTTGGAGCGCCATCTGCCGGCCTGCCAAATCACTTTGCGGCAATTGACCATCAACGACCCCTATTACGACGCCCTGCTGGCGGTACTGGCCGATGAGCCCGAAGCGGTGTTGGTTTCGGCCTATGTCTGGAGTGACGCCATGTTGCGGCGGCTGCTGGTAGATTTGCGCCAGGCGCGGCCGGAGCTGCCATTGGTGGCCGGTGGTCCCCAGGCGCCGCATCTGCAATTGCCGCCGGAGGTGGCGGTCAGCGTGGTGGAAGGGCCGGTGGAGGGGGTTGGGCCGGATTTCTATCGCGATCTGGCCGCCGGCCATTTACAACCCCACTATCAGGCCGAGTCCGGCGCTACTTTTGCCATGCCTTACCGGGCGGCGGATTTCAGCGCCGGGCTGGCCCACCGCCAACTCTATTACGAATCCTCCCGGGGCTGCCCCTTTGCCTGTTCCTATTGCCTTTCCGCCGCCCGGCCCGGGGTCGAACTGCTGCCCCTGGACCAGGTCAAGGGTGAGTTGACCGAGTTGCTGGCCCATGAGCCGCCCATTATCCGTTTTGTCGATCGTACCTTCAATTCGCCCCCCGAGCGTGCCCTGGCGCTGTGGCGCTGGCTGGCGGCCCAACCCGGGGCTACCCGTTGCCATTTTGAAATCGCCCCGGAGCTGTTTACCGCTGAACAACTGGACTTTCTGGCCACCGTCCCCGCCGGTCGCTTCCAATTTGAGATCGGCTTGCAGAGTTTCCACCCGGAGGCCCTGGCGGCGGTCAACCGGCGGCCTGATTTGCCGCGGGCGGTGGCCAATATCCGGCGGCTGCGGGCGGCGGGCAATATCCATCTCCACCTGGATCTGATCCTGGGGCTGCCCTTTGAAACCGCGGCCAGCTACCATGAGGGCTTGAATAAAATCCTGGCCTTAAGGCCCCACCAGTTGCAACTGGGGCTGCTCAAGGTGCTGCCGGATACGCCGCTGGCTGCCCGGCGGGAGGAGTTTGCGCTGCGCCATTGCCGGCAGCCCCCCTACCAGGTGCTGGCCAACCGTTGGCTCAAGCAGCCGGAACTGGCCGCCCTTTACCGGTTGGGGGAGGTGATCGAGGCCTTTTACAATCCCCGCTTTTTCCGGACCACCCTGGCCTGGCTGCTGGCCCGCCAGGCTGATCCGGCGGCTTTTTTTGCCCGGCTGGCCGAGCTTTGCCGGCAGCGGGATTTTTTCAGCCGAGCCCGGACCCAGCAGTGGTTAAGCGAGTTGTTGTTGGCCGCCCTGGTCGAAGACGCCGCCACCTGGCCGGCGGCGGAAGATCCCGGGCTGGGGCGGGAATTACTGCTGTTTGACTGGTTGGCCTGCGGTTATCGCCGCTTGCCGGCCCATTTACTGCCGCCGGAGCGAGTGCCGGCCGGCTCCGAGCCGGCGGCGGTGGAACAGTTGGCAGCCGCCTGGCTGAAGGAGGCCAAGGACCGGCTCTGGCGGCAATTGCCGGCCGATTTACCGCCCCATTATGACCCTCAAAGCCGTAGCGCTTTCTTTAAACGCACCGTTTTCGCTCCCTTTTCCGCCGCCTCGTTGCGGGCGGCGGGGTTGGAAGCTGGAGGAGGAGAGGCCGTGGTGGCCTTTGTGGAAAGCCCCGCCGATACCTTTGATCTCCGCAGGACTGCGGTGGTTTTACCCATAGTGCAGTAAAAAAATATGGACAAAACAAGAAAGCATACTAGGATGCACAGCGGTTGTTTAATCATACCAATTTTGGTAAGCGTCCACCAGGGCCAATGACCGCTGATTTAACGGGCCGTAAACGTTCAGCTTTTGATAGTTAGCCGTGCCCCACGGCGACGACGGTGTTTTTTATGACGACACAGGCAACAATCGAAGTGGCGCTGCTGGCCGGTGGTAAGTCCGGCGAGCGGGAGGTTTCTCTGGCCGGGGCGGCGGGGGTGGAAAAGGCGCTGGCGGGCTCCCGCTACCGGCTGCGGCGCTACGATCCGGCCACTGATCTGCCCCGTCTGGCCGCCGACGCCGCCACCATCGACGTGGCCTTCGTGCTGCTCCACGGTACGCTGGGCGAGGATGGTACCATCCAGGGCTTTCTCGACCTGTTGGGGATTCCCTACCAGGGCAGCGGGGTGCTGGGCAGCGCCCTGGCCATGGACAAGGATCTGGCCAAGGAGCTTTACCGTTTGGCCGGCCTTAGGGTGCCGGCCTGGGAGATGGCCCGGGAGGCGGATATCGCCGAGCCCCGCCGCCTGTTGGCCCTGTTGTCGCCGCCGCTGGTGGTCAAGCCGGTACGCCAGGGTTCCAGCCTGGGAATGAGCATCGTTGACGCGGAAGAAGAGCTGGCCCCGGCTCTGGCAACCGCCTTTGCCCACGATAGCCAGGTCATGGTGGAACAGTTTGTCGCCGGCCGTGAACTGACCGGCGGGGTGCTGGGCAACGACGAACTCACCGCGCTGCCGGTGGTGGAGATCATCCCCGGCGAGCAGTATCGTTTTTTTGATTACCAGGCCAAGTATCAGCCCGGGGCCAGCCGTGAGGTCTGTCCCGCCGAGCTGCCGCCGGCGGTCGCCGCCCAGGTCCAGGATTGGGCCTGCCGGGCCCACCGGGTGCTGCGTCTTAAGGGCTACAGCCGCACCGATATGATCCTGGCCGCCGACGGCCTGTACGTGCTGGAGACCAATACCATTCCGGGGATGGCCCCCACCAGCCTCTTTCCCCAGGCCGCCGCCGCCCATGGCCTGGATTTCGGGGCGCTGCTGGATCATCTGCTGCAACTGGCCCTGGAGGACAAGGCATGACTCTGGCCGAGCACTCCACGGCAACCCTGCTGATCGTCGAGGACGATCCGGTCTCTCGCAGGATCCTCGCCGCCGCCGCCGAGGATGAGGGTTTTACCGTCAATGCCTGTCCCGATGCCGAAAGCGGCTGGGAATTTTTCGAGCAACAGCAGCCCTGGATCGTGGTCCTGGACTGGCGGCTGGGCGACGGCCTGGACGGGGTCGGCCTGGCCCGCAAGATCCGGGCCAGTGACAGCGGCCACTATGTCACCATCCTGATGGTCACCGTCCAGGAGCGGCCCGAGGATATGGAGGAGGCCCTGAAGGCCGGGGTCACCTATTATATGACCAAGCCGATCAAGCGTGGTTATTTCCAGGCCTGGCTGGGCGCGGCTCGCAAGATCAGCGATGATATGTGGCAGTTGCGGGAACACCACCGGGCCGAGGAGCGGTATCGCCGGGAGCTGGAGTCATTGAACGCCCAGCTGGAGAAGGCGGTGGGCCGGGCCAACGAGATGGCGGCCGAGGCCTCGCAAGCCTATATCGAGATCAATCAGATTTTCAAGACCGTGGCCGGCGGGATCTTCCTGGTCGACACCCAGTTCAATCTCCTGCGTTTCAACGAAGCCTTCCGGCGGATGACCGGCTTTTCGGCGGTCAAGGTGGAAAACGCCAAGTGTTATGAGGTGTTTTGTTCCCAGCGTTGTGGTACTTCCCAGTGTCCGTTCCAGTTGATTAAGCAGGGGGAGCAGCAGGTGCAATTCGATATCGAGCGGCAAGGGGCAGACGGCGAGAGTTTTTATTATCATGTGCTGGCTACCCCCTTTAAGGGGCCGGCTGGGGATCTGCTCGGCCTTGTTGAGCATATTACCGATATCACGCCCCGGGTACTGGCCGAAAAAGCGTTGCAGAAGAGCGAACAGCGCTACAAGAAGTTGAGCATCGTCGATGAATTGACCGGGCTGTTCAACAAACGCTATTTCAACAAGCACCTGCGGCTGGAGGCGGAGCGGGCCCGGCGTTATCACCATCCGTTGAGTCTGCTGATCATGGATATCGATAACTTCAAGCATTACAACGACACCTACGGCCATCCCGCCGGCGACCGGGTGTTGACCGCGGTGGGCGGCATGTTGCGGGAGTCGATGCGTTTAAACGACCTGGCCTGCCGTTTTGGTGGCGAGGAGTTCGTGGTGATCCTGCCGATGACCGATGGGGCCACCGCGCTGAAGCTCGCCGAACGGTTGCGGGAGCAGTTCGCCGCCCTGGAGTTTCAACCCCTGGAAGGGGTGGTGATCCGTAAGACCATGAGTATCGGGGTGGCCCAGTTTGCAGACGAGGAAAGCCCGGAATCCCTGCTGGCTCGGGCCGACAAAAACCTCTACGCCGCCAAGGCGGCCGGCCGCGACCGCAGCATTTGCCGCTAAACACCCGGCGGCGCCCTTCACCCTCCCTCCTGTAAAATCAATTATTTTTTATGTGTGCTCTGTTACGTAAATTTGGGGATTAGGTAGGGGGCCAGGGCAGCTGGGGGAGTGATGGTACCGTCGGCCTGCTGGTGGTTTTCGTAGATCGCCGCCAGGGTGCGGCCCACCGCCAGGCCGCTGCCGTTTAAGGTGTGGACCAGCGCACTTTTCTGCTCACCGGGGGGGCGGTAGCGGATGCCGT
>JAXHLI010000006.1:0-123931 GCA_034522365.1 Desulfurivibrio sp.
ATGATCGCCGGCTGATTTTCCTCAGCGGCGTAGTCGGCGCCGTCTTCGATGTCGTGCTGCACCATGCGCTCGCTGATCCCGGCGACCGATGGTGTTCTTCTTGTAGCAGGAGAAATCGTGGCCGGTGGCGCTGCGCAGCAGGGCGAAATGCGGTTTATGCCGCTTGTCGGGGTAGGTGGACATCTGGCAAGCCGAGCTTCCACCCGACGGTGGCGGCCGGCCAACAGGGCCGGCATCCCGGTCCACCGGCAGGATATGGGTGGTGTAGCCGGCCTGCACGGCGCTGATGGGCATGCCGTCATATTTGGCCGTGGTCGGCTCCTGCACCAGGAGTGATTCCTGCCGGCTCCCTCAATGGCGCGCAGCCCACAGGGCGCCGTCGGTGCCGGTGCCGGAAAGGATGACGCCGATGGCTCGAGCGCCCTGGTCTTCAGCCAGGGCGCGGAAAAGGTGTCGACGGGCAGACGGTGGCCGCGCGGGTTCATCCGGCATCGAGAGTTGCAGGCGGCCATGCAGGATGGCCATATCCCGGTTGGGTGGGACCGGCACGTAACCGGTGATTGGCCTGCCACCTTGAGCCTGATCCTCGGGCCTCGACCACCGGCATGGCTGGTGGAGCGCTGGAGAATTTCGGTCAGGGTGCTGGCGTGGCTGGGATCAAGATGCGATACCAGGACAAAGGCCAGACCGCTGTCCGGGGGCATCCTGGTAAAACTGCTCAAAGGCCTCCAGCCCGCCGGCCGAGGCACCGATCCCGACAATGGCCGCCGGCTCGGCCCGAGACCGCTCTTCGTCGGTTACCATGGTTCCCCCTTTGCCGAAGTGCCACTTCCTGTATCCACGGTGTTAGGTGCTTCAAAGTGCCACTTCTTGGCGCCCACAATCATACACCTTGTTGCTGCTAATTGCAATCATATAACAGCTTGTTGTAAACGCAATATTAACAAGATAAAATTAACGCAGGGCAGAGGGGGACGTTGCTTGCTGATTAGCTATTGTTCTCTTTCGGCAATTCCACATCCTCGCAGCACGGTGGTCAGGGCAATCTCGTATCCCAGGCACTGAATGGGGACAACTCCTTTGGTGATTATCCTGGTCTGCCAGCCCAGGTTGCGGCGATAGATCTCCGCCTTGGTCTGGTCTTGGGAGAGCAGTAAATACTCCTGCAGGCTGGGGATGGTGGTGTAGGCGTAGAGTTTTCCCGCCGGTCGATACGCTCGGTGGCCGCTGAAAGGACTTCCACGATAAGGCAGGGACGGCTGCGGTAGTAGGTGGCGCGGTCTTCGGGGTCGCAGCTCAGTAGCAGATCGGGGTAGTAAAAGCTGGTTTGCCCCGCCGGTTCCAGGCGGACCTTCATATCTGTCATGAATAACTGGCATGGGGTGCCGCGCACCAGGGGGCGCAGGGCGGTTGCCGAGTTGAGAGCGATCAATCCGGTGGCGGTCGCTGGCGCCCACCATGGCGTAAACTTCACCCCCAATATACTCGTGACGGATATCACTTATAAGTTCACCATGAATGACTCCCTCGACGAGAAAATCCTTGGGCAGTGCGTATGCCATGGTCTCTCCTCCCTTCGTTGTTCTGTTCCGGGGCATATTCCGCCTCGGTGGTGCAGAGGGATCATACCGGGATGAATCTCCCTTTTCAAGCGGGCTTCTGTCTCGGCCAGGTCAGCAGTTTGGTATTTGTCTGTATTGTGGTGATCAGCTAAGCTTACGTACGCGGGGGTGCGCGGCGCTTGGCTGCTTGCCACAGTCAATCATCGGCGCTGGACGCCGACAATTTGCGGCACTGTTGAACGGTTACGATCACCATTTCTGTTTACAACTCGTCACCGTAGTATCGTTATAATCCTCGTTATGGTCGCGATAGCAAAATTTCGCAATTATAATGCCCATTTCTTTACAGTTTGGTCGTAGATGATAAAGCCGTACCGTGGAGGAGGGAGTTTTGGGTGCAATTGATGGTAATAATCTCTGGCCGGGCCGGACGAGTACTCCTTTTCCTGGACGCCGAGCGGGAAACCGAATCCGCTCAAGGAACGGTTGCTGGAACTCGTCACCGGCTCACGCCACCAGCCGCACCTGCGGGCTGGCGCTGCACACCGACGCCCTTTTCAGTGGTATCGTCCTCGATCTCTCTAAAAACACCCTCAAGGTGGAAGAATTCTGCCTGATGCTACGGGACCGGAGCGAATGGTTCCAGGTCTTGGACCGGTGATGACCGGGTGATGGCCGCCGCCGGCGATGTTACCTTTGCCGCCGGGAAGGGTTGCCGGTTAGGTGGTGGCCAGCGGCGAGGCGATCCTGGGCGGAACACGGTTCGCCCATGAGCCCCGCTTTCTTCATTACCAGAATACCCTGGCCGACATCGGGGCCTTTTCGTCGGCCCCGCTGGTTGGTCGGGATGGCCTGGTCTTCGGGGTAGTTTATATCCATAAGGCAAAACCAAACAGTTTTCGGAGCAGGATAAGGATTTTATTGTGCCGTGGCCCACAACCTGGCCGCCGCCCTGGAACGGGCCCAGCTCTTTGAACGGATGCGCCGGGAGGCGATGCACGATGAATTGACCGGCCTCTATAATCGTCGTTACCTCTATGATTGCGGCCGGGCGCGGTCACAAGGCCGAGCGGGCGCAACAGCCGGTTGCTCTGTTGCTGCTTGATCTTGATAATTTCAAGGAGGTCAATGATTTCTGGGGCCATTTGGCTGGTGATCGAATCCTGCGGAGCTAGGCGGGGTGTTGCGCTGTAATCTGCGTCAGAGTGATATAGCGGCCCGTTATGGCTAGGTAATCGCGGGTCCTGTTGCCCGATACGGCGATCGATGACGCCTGTCAACTGGCCGACAAGCTGCGTCGCTTGGTCGAGGAGAAGCTGGTGCTGGAGGAGGGCGACGAGCGGGCGGGTGGCCGTTACCACGCATTGGAGTGGCTGCCTACCCCGCCGATGGCAATGATCGGGAGCGTTGCTGGCGGGGCGGATAAACGGCTTTATGCCGGAAAACGGTGGGGCGCAACCAGGTGGTGGGGGCCGAAGCGGCGGAATCACCGGCGGCGGCTGGCCAGGAGCGACGGATTCATCCCCGGCGGCGGGCGGCCTGGCGGGTGGTGCCGGATGCCGCCGACAACGGTCGGTCTAAAATCCATTCCATCGATATCCGCTATGGCGATCAATGGATTCCCCTGCGCCGACCAACGTCAACTCCCAAGGGCTTTAACGGCATGGTCTTATTTTCCGCCGGAGTCGGTGATATTATTGCCGGGCGGTATTGGGGGCCAGAAATGGCCATTGCCGCTATTTTGCCGTCCAGGTCCGCCATGTGGAGTTCCTCGATGAGCGCCAGTACCTGGTGGGGGCCCAGGTGGGCGATGGTGATGTAGGCAACTGGAAGGAATTGCATACCACGACCTGCTCCGCCCCCGCCAACGTCAACATCAACCCCGGCAGCAATGGGTGCTGGTGGTGGCCATTTGGTAACGGTTGCGGCTGGCATCCCTTGGCTTCGTAGAGGGCCCTGTCGGCCGCGGTGGTTACCGTGGCGGCGTCCTGGCCATGTTCGGGGAAGTTGGCCACCCCGACGCTGATGGTGATGCGCAGCTCAAGCCCGCCCTGGCAATGGAAAAGATGGGCCGCCACCGCCTGGCAGAGGCGCTGGGCGACCTGCTCGGCCAGGGCTTGTTCGCCGGGCAGCAGCAAGATGAACTCCTCGCCGCCGTAGCGGCAGGCGACGTCGTCCCGACGGATATGGTGGCGGATAAGCTCGGCCAGTCGCACCAGCACCTCGTCGCCCACCGGATGGCCGTGGGTGTCGTTGACCTCCTTGAAATGATCAATATCGAGCATCAGGACGTTGAAAATCCTGCTATGGTCATCGGCGTGGGCGTCGAGGAATTTGGTGATGGCCGTTTCGCTGTAACGTTTGTTGTAAAGCCCGGTCAAGGGGTCGGTGATCGCCAGCCGGTAGAGCCGGGCGTTGCCCAGGGTGATTTCGATTTGCTCCACCACCGTGGCCAGCAGTTTTTTGTCCAGCTCCCTGAAGGGTTTTGTTTGTTGGCGCTCCAGGCAGAGTAGTCCCAGGGAGACCTTGTGGGTACTCAGAGCGATGGTGGCGATGGTGGCGCCCGCGGTAAAAGACGGTTTACCGGCCGACGCCTGGGCCATTGCCAGGCCCGCTCGAGCCAGGCCGGCAATTCGCCGCTGGCCGGCTCCCGGCGCAATTCCAGGTGCTGCTGACGGCGTTCGGCGGCGGTCCGCCAGGAGATTCATAGAGCGTGTCACCCTGCAATTCCCGGCGCAGCAGTAAAGCCACCCGTTCCGCCGCGAAGGTTTCCAGCACCAGGTCGATGATCACCCGCCGCAGTTGTTGCCATTCGCTCTCCCGGCTCAAGCGGCGGACAAAGGCGTAGAGCTGTTCGGTTTCCCAGTTTTGCTTTTGATTTCAGCAAAGGAGCGTTTGATCGCCTGGTTCATGACGTTGAACTGTACCGCCATGTCCTTGAGCTCGCCTTCCACCCCGATTTCCACCCAATGGTCGAAATTACCCCGGCCGACCTGGATAAACCCCTCTTCCAACCGCTGCATGGGGCGGTGCACATAACGCTGGACAATCAGCGACAGCACCAGGGCCACCAGCAGGAAGGTGATAACCCCGGTGAGCACAGGTGCGGAGCAAGACGGTACGCAGCATCGCGAAGATATCGCCAAAAGGGGTGTCGTAGAAGAGGATCCCCAGGTTGCGCTGGGACGGGTCGTGGCAGCTCTGGCACTGGCCGCTGTTGGCCAGTTTGATGACGTGGCGCAGTACCGGCCCGCCGGCGGTCTCGATAAAGACCGCCTTTTGCCGCGGCGCCTTGCCGCTTGCGCGTGGCAGACGGCGCATTCCCCGCGCTTTAAGAGGTCGAAACGGTCCCCCTCCAGGGCGGGATGCCCGGAAGCCAGGACCTCGCCGTCGTTGTTGATGATCCCCAGGTTGGTCGGCTCGACGATTCGGTAGATATCCGTCCACCGTGTTGCGGATCATCTCCCAGTCGTTGACTATCATGGCCTGCCGCAGGGTCTTGTTTGACGGTGTGGGCGGCGCGCAAGGCATCGCGCCTCGGCGATTTCCCGGTAACGATCCCGCTCGTAGGTCCAGATCCCGACAGCGAAACGCCCAAAGCCAGGCCCAGCAACAATAAAAGGCTGGCCAGCAGCTTGAAACGGATGGTACGCGTTATTTCGCCGATCTGTTTAGTTATGTTCTCGCCCATGGCTCTTTACCGGTTTTCTTGCAGAAATTCGCTATCTGCGGAGCATAACCGCGATTGACGACGGGATAAAGGGGCAAAATGGTTTGGAAGGTAATTTTTATTCATTTTGGAGTAGCGGTGGGGAGGGGTGGCCAGTGGCGGCCGGCGGGACTTTATTCCTTGATGAAATCGGCGATCTCAGCTCCCATGCCCAGGTCAAGCTCCTGCCCCGGCGTCTGCCGGCAGGGGCTGATGCCGTTTCGCAAGCCGCGCCGCCGGCCAACCCCTTCCAGCCGATGAACATGTTGCCCACCCTCAAGGAAGCGGGCCGTCTGCTGGTCGCCGAGGCCATGCGCCGGGCCAACGCCAATCGGGTGGTGGCCGCTGGGATGTTGGGGATTACCCGTCAGGCCTTGAATAGGCGTTTGAAACAGGATGCCGAGTGAAACCGGCGTCGGTTGCCGGAACCGGTGGTTTCAGGCCTTGATTGCCGCCCAGGCGTTGGCGATCAACTGCTCGGCCAGTTCGGGCAGGGGGGTGTCGAGGACGCACTGGATGCGGAGTTGGGCCGGGCGTAGCAGCGCCCCGGTGAAGGAGACGGCGGTGATAAAGACATCTCCCTTTTTGACCTCACCGGCCGCCATGCCCTCGGCGATAATCCGGCGGATCTCGGTGAAGGGCTCGGTCAGGCAAACCGGGGCGGCTCCCTCCATGAATTCGGTATGTTTCATAAAAAGCAGGTATTCCATCATCGCCGGATCCTCTTCGGTGAGTTCGTAAACCAGTTCAGCGAAAACCCGCAACCGCTCCAGGGTTCCGTGGCGGTCATGCAGGCGTTGGTGGAACATCTCGTTGAAATCGCCCAGGGTCTTCTTGTGCAGGATCTTGGCCAGGTTTTCCTTGCTGCCGAAGAGGTTGTAGATGGCCCCGGTGCTGACTCCGCAGTGGCGGACCAGATCGGGGATGGAAACCCGGTAGTAACCCTTTTCGACAAACAGTTGGCGGGCGCTGTCAAAGACCCGGCGGGCTTTGTCCTCCGGGTCGATGGTCCGTCGGCGCTGCCCCTGCTCCTGGAAGGAGTGCTCTTTCCCGGCCGCTGCCGTTTTAGAATCGCTCATGTCAATGTAAACCCCCTGGGGTAACGGTGCTGCTGAACGGTTACTTTTGGTAAATAGTGCTGGGTTTATAGGCGATCTTGCTGATAAAAGCAAACCATGAGGTACCACAAGCCAAAAAAAATTGGCTGATAATTAAAAAAATCTTGCTTTGCCTGGAAAATCTCTCCTACCATGCCCGGGTAGTGTTTTCTTGTATCCCTGGCCCGGGCGGGGCCGGAACCGGGAATACCGAAGCGGCCCGGGCGGGACGGGGATACGGGTTAGTTGACGGGTCACCGTCGGAAATTTTTGGGGAAAGGAGTAATCGGTATGTCGGAACGTGTCAATGGCAAGGTCAAGTGGTTCAATGCCCCGAAGGGATTCGGCTTCATCGAGCGGGAAAATGATTCTGATGTTTTCGTTCATTACCGGGGGATCAGTGGGGAAGGTTACCGTTCCCTGCAGGATGGCCAGGAGGTGAGTTTTTCGGTGGTGGAAACCCCCAAAGGGTTGCAGGCCGAGGATGTGGAAGTTCTCGACTGAGCGGCGTGTAATGAAAAAATAGCATACAACTCAAGAAAAAAGCCCGGGGCATTCCCCGGGCTTTTTTTATCCAGCGCCTTTGGCTCGGCTGCTTTCTTAAGCCGTCAACCTTGCATGCGGATCTTGGAGTTGGTTTTTTCGGGGTTTTTCCCCAGGTGGCGGTAATGCTTCTGGGCGGTATGGGCCAGCCGGGAAACCACGTGGGGCAGATCGGAATTATCCCACAGTTCGACAAATTCCGGCCGCTGGCCAAGTCTGGAGCTCAGCTGGAAAGGGCGTTGCTCGGCGTCGGGTAATAGGCTGATATCGTCATATTCAATTTTGAAATTGCCGTTGAAAACCCGGCCCAGCAGATTGCCCATGGTATAGGCAAAGATTTTTTTGACATCTTCGGTGGATTCGGCCTTGTTGATCTTGTTGCGGAAATCAGGCAGAATTTCGTTTTCGTCCTTGCTGAATGAAAGCTGGGTTGTCATGGTTGTTCATTCCTCCTCGATTTCTTCCGGATCGATATCGTATTCCAAATCGTCGTCGAAATCACTCAGGTTGCCGCCCCATTCATCGGGCGGCTCAATGGGATCGGCCCCAAGGTCGTCCCAATTGGCCAGTTCAATCTCTTCCAGGCTGGCGTCCTCGTATTGGACCTCCACTATTCCTTCATCCTCATCCACTGTTACCACGGTAAAAACCTCACCGGCAGGCAGTTCGTACCAGTTTCCTTCCACCGGGCCATCTGTGTTTGACGACATCTCTGCTCCTTATCAGGTTTCAGTTTTTCAGATTGTTATTTTATAAGCGTTCACCAAGGCCAATAACCGTGGACTTAACGGGCCGTAACCGTTTACGTTACTTTATGATCATTACCGGGCAGGGGGCCTGCTTTAGTACCCGTTCGGCGACACTGCCGAAAATAAACTTGGGCAGTCCCTTGAATCCCTGGGAAGCGATGATGATCAGGTCGCTGCCGTTCTCCTCGGCCTGGTGGATGATTGCCGCCGCCGCGTCTTCGCCGGAGACGATTTTGGTGTTAAAGGGCGCGGTGGTGGAAAGGTTCTCCTCGACAAAGGTGGATATTTTCTTCTCGGCATGGCCGATTAGATCCTGGCCCATCTCATCAAGCGGGATATGGGGCACGGCAAAACCCATGTAGGGGGCCAGGGATTCAACCACATGGATGATCTCCAGCTCGGCGCCCAGTTCCTGGGCTATACCGCCGGCCCGTTTAAGCAGCTTGATTGAATTGGGAGAAAAATCGATGGGAACCAGGATTTTTTTGATTTCTGCTGCGTTGTCGCTCATGAATGCCTCCTTGCTATGGTTGCTGGATAATTTACTCTCTCAGCATACAACGAAAAGGCGGTGAAAAAAAAGCGGGAAAATTACCTTGCCGCAAAATTTTACAATTCCACCGTCAGTTCGATAAATTCCTCGGGTCTTAACTCCCGGGCCGGCTGCAGCATCTGCGCCTGCTCCTCCTCGGCGCCCATGGGCCGGTAAAGCCCTAGCGTTATCTTGTCTCCCTGCTCTTGGTAAAGCAGGGCCGAGGCGGATGATCGGCGGCGCCTGGTAGGGTTCGGCCGTCCAGGGCCACCAGCCGGGTGGATTTCCTCGATCGGCCCGGCCCGGGCGGCCGGCCCGTGGGGCTTGAGATCGACCACCAGAACGCCGGGGCGCTGCTGATCATCGCGGATGTGGACCCCCAACCGGGCCGGTTCCGGCAATTCTTCAGGCTCGATAAACATGAAATAATCGGCGCTGGCGGCCGCTTTGGTCCGGGCCCGCACCGGCAGGATCACCGCCTGTTTGACCGCCAGCCGCCGCTCCAGCCGGGGTGGAATGGCGTTTCTGGCGGTCGCGCGCCGGTGCCGCCGACCACCGCCAGCAAGACGGGTGGTCGGGGTCGGCTTCGCGAAGAATCGGCCGATGCCGCGGGCCATCTGCTCGTCCCAGAGGCTCTGGGCCTGGAGAAGACCGGCGATAGCGCGTTCGCCATCCTCGGCAGGGCTCGTGGCGGCCTCGTGTCGTGTCCGGCCAGGGCGGCTTCCAGGCGTTGGTAATAGCCCGGCAGGCTGAGATCCCGGGTTGCCGGTATTTGTTCACGCTGCTCGGGATTCAGGGCGTCCATGCCGCCGCCGCGAAACACTTGCCGGGTAATCCCCGGTTCCAGATTAAGGGCTACCAGCGGCAGGCGGTGGCGGCGGGCGTAGTCGATGATCTCCCGGTAGAGGCGATAGTCGAAGTTCCAGTTGGCGAACCACTCCACCCGGCGCAGGAACTCCTTTTCCGACATGGCGCCGGCCACGTAGTCATCCAGCACCGGCTGGGCCGAGCGGGGAAGCATCTCCAGCCCCACCGCCAGCTTGGGGTTCTGCCGGTGCATGGCCCGCAGGACCCGCAACTGCAACAGGTGATCCTCGTAACGATTATGGACCTCGCCGACGTAAATCACCCGGGTGTCGGCCAGTTCGTCCATGATGGCGGAGAAATCCCGCCGCTCGACGGCGGCGACCCCGTCCGGCGGGCTGCGTCGAGCTTCAGCGGCAGCCTGCGCTCCGGCGCTGGCCAGTTGGCGGGAAACCTGCTGTCCGTTGAGGCGCAGTTGGCTGAACAGGCCATCGCCGCGCAATTCGGCCAGCAGCCGGGTTATCCCGGCGGTTTGTTCTTCGTCCGCCGCGACCGGCGGCAGGGTAAGCAGAATGGCCGGCAGTTCGGGATTAAGCGGATTGGGCCGGGCCTCCAGGGTGATGCCCCGGGCAGCATGGCCGGGGTCGGCGAAAAATCCCCGGGCCGGGTTGTGTTCCGGGTCGATCAGGAAAAGAGGGGCGGCCTGGGCCAGTTCCCGGTCATGAATCTCGGCCAGGGGGGTAATCTCGATCTGCCGCTGTTGCAGAAAATCCAGCAGGGGCTGCCAGTGGGCAGGCAATTGCCGCCGGGAATGGATCACCACCGGCCGTTTAGCCCGCAAAAAAGCACCCCAGGTGGGCGGTATTTCAGCGGGGCTCAACCGGCGTGGTGCTTCCTGGTAGGGATCCAGGCGGATCTCCAGGGGCCGTTCGGGCAATGACAGTTTGATTTCCCGGCTCTCCCGGTCGCTGTGGATGGTGGTGGTTAGCACCTTGCCGGGCAGCCGGATAAACAGCGGTAATGCCAGTTCGCGGGGCTGCTCTTGTAGCTGGCGCAGGGTGAAGCGCAACTCCACCCGGCCTTGCTTTTCCTGTAGCTGGGCCTCCTCCAGAACCAGTTCCGCCGGCGGTTTAGCGCTGCCAAGCTGCTCGTAGTGGGTTTGGAGGCGGGCGGTGAAATCGTCGGTCGCGTTGGCTGGAGTCGCCAGTCCCGGCACCAGGATGGATAGCAACCACATGGCTAATAAGAGTTGCCCCCCGGCGGCAATCCGGCCGGGGTCAGCAAGGTTCGAGTTGTTCCTGTTGTTGCCAGCGGGCCAGGCTTTCAAGGGCGATTCGGGCACGATGTTCTCCTCGCAGGCGTTTGGGGATCTTTTTACCTTCCAGGGGCGGAAAAAGCCCGAAGTTGATATTGGAAGGCTGGAAGGTCTCGGGCTTGCTTGCGCTCAGGTGCCGCAGCAGGGCTCCGTGGGCGCAATCTGGCGGCGGTATGGTCGTCTCCTGGCCGCGGGCCAGGCGGGCGGCGTTAAGGCCGGCCAGCAGGCCGCCGGCGGCGGATTCCACGTAGCCTTCCACGCCGCTGAGCTGCCCGGCCAGCAGGATATCGGGCCGGGCCTTAAGTTGTAAGCTTGCTTGTAAAACCTGGGGGGCGCAGACAAAGGTGTTACGGTGGATGCTGCCCAGGCGGGCGAATTCCGCCTGTTCCAGCCCCGGAATCAGCCGTAGAACCCGCTGCTGGGCCGGATGGGTCATTTTGGTTTGGAAACCCACCAGATTGTAAAGCTCGCCTTCCCGGGTTTCCCGCCGCAACTGGACCACCGCCCAGGGCTCGGCGCCGGTGCGGGGGTCGATCAGGCCCACCGGTTTCAGGGGGCCGAAGCGAGGAGTCTCCTCGCCGCGGGTGGCCATCACCTCAATGGGCAGACAGCCTTCAAAGTATCTGGGTTCCTCAAAATCGTGCAGGGGAACTTTTTCGGCTTCCAGCAGGGCGCTGATCAGCCGCTGGTAGGCCTCCCGGTCCAGGGGGCAGTTGAGATAATCGCCTGGGCCGGTCTCGTAGCGGGAGGCCGGGAAAACCACCCGGTGGTCCAGGGAGTCGCCGTAAACAATGGGGGCGATGGCGTCGTAGAAGGCCAGGTGATCACCCCCGACCAGGTTGGCCAGGGCGGCGGCGAGGGCGCTGCCGGCCAGCGGCCCGGCGGCGATGATCAATGGCGCGGCGCCGGGAGGCGGGATCTCGGTTATCTCCCGCCGGATAATGGTGATCAAGGGCTCGGCTGCCAGGCGGGCGGTGATCCAGGCGGCGAATTTCTCCCGGTCCACCGCCAGGGCCCGGCCGGCCGGCACCCGGTTGGCGTCGGCCGCCGCCATGATCAGCGAGTCAAGCCGCCGCATCTCTTCCTTGAGCAGCCCCACGGCGGCGTGGGGATTATCGGCCCGCAACGAGTTGCTGCAGACCAGTTCAGCCAGGGCCGGAGAACGGTGGGCCGGGCTGAAGGTTTGCGGCTTCATCTCATAAAGGGTCACCGCCAGGCCCCGGCGGGCCAGTTGCCAGGCCGCTTCGGCCCCGGCCAGCCCGCCGCCGATAATGGTCACCGGGTGCATGCCGATCCCCCCATGGTTAGTTCGGTAATGAGTTACTTGCCCAGCTCGGCTTTGATGGCCGCCACTACCTCGTCGCTGGAAGTGCCGACGATGTTTTTGAGCAGCCCTTCCTGCTCGTAGAAACCAACCAGTGGCGCGGTCATTTGCTGGTAGGTCTCCAGGCGGTGGCTGATCGCTTCTTCCGTTTCGTCGTCGCGCTGGATCACCGGACCACCGCAATGATCGCAGATCCCTTCCTGCTTGGGGGGTTGGCTCTTGACGTTGTAGATTGCCTGGCAGTCGGGGTTGGTGCAGGTGCGGCGGGTGGTGAGCCGGTCCAGCAGCACTTCCCGGGGGACGTCGATGTTGACCACCATATCAAGCTGGATGCCGAGTCGGGCCAGCAACTCCCGCAGGGCCTCGGCCTGGGGAATGGTGCGGGGAAAGCCGTCGAGCAGGAAGCCTTTGGCGCAATCGGGCTGCTGGAGCCGCTTTTCCATGATCCCCATGATCAGCGAATCGGGCACCAGATCGCCCCGGTTCATGTACTCCTGGGCTTCTTTGCCCAGCTCGCTGCCGGCCTGGACTTCACCCCGCAGGATGTCGCCGGTGGAAATCTGGACCGAGCCATCGATGGCGGTGAGCATCTTGGCCACCGTACCTTTACCGGCGCCGGGGGCGCCCAAAAGAATCAGTTTCATGTCTAAAACCTCCTTGCATTACAGTGCGAATATTAATCTGGTAGGGTGCGTGTTGCCTTTTGAAGAGGCCCCTATATAACTGATTTGAACAGACACGCCCAGGAAAAAACAAACGCCGGCGGCAGGCTTTTGCTCCGTGCCGCCAGATTGTTCCAAAGCCGGTCCGTGGCGCCGGATGGGTGGCCGCCGTTTTTTTGTTTGACACCTCTTATATGGATATGAGTATCGATTCACACCACGAGGCTTCGGCGCTATTACTGGTCGCCGGGGACATACAAATCTGAACCAGGAGGTGTGTTATGAGTTGGCTTTTCATTGTTTCCACCAACGAGCCCGAGACGGTGTTCAACGTCGCCCGGCTGGCCAACGCCAGTCTGAAACAGGGCAAGAGCGTCAACATGTTCATGTTGGGCCGGGGGGTCGAGTATGAACAGTTGAGCAGCGAGAAGTTCGACGTGGCCGGCCAGTTGGCCGAGTTTGACCATCTGGGTGGCAATTTTTGGTCTGAGGCACCTGCATTAAATCCCGTGGTCTTACGGGATCAGCCTCCTGCCCCCTGGGTATGATGACCGACCTTTATGAAATGGTCGCCGAGAGTGAGAAAGTTTTAACCTTCTGAGTCGGTGAGGCGTATATGGCGAAAAAAGTCGTTATTCTGGGCGGTTCGTTTGGCGGCCTGACCGCCGCCTTCGAGCTTAAGCGGTATTTGGGGGCGCGGGTGGAGATCACCCTGCTCAGCCCGGAGGATAAATTTGTCTTTCTGCCCTCGCTGCCCTGGGTGGTTACCGGCCAGCGCCGGGGGGAGCGCTTGTCGCTGCCCCTGGCCAAATTGTTGCCGCCGCGGGGTATCGATTTTGTCGCTGCCGCCGCCACCGGCATCGACCCCGCCGGCCAGCGGGTATTTACCAGTAATGGCGATTTCGCCTACGACTACCTGGTGATCGCCACCGGGCCCCATCTGGCCTGCGAGGAGATCGCCGGCCTGGGGCCGGAGGAGGGCCACACCCACTGTGTCTTCACTCTGGAGCACGCTGAAAAGAGCCGTCGGGCCTGGCTGCAGTTGTTGGAAAATCCCGGACCGCTGGTGCTGGGTTCCACCCAGGGGGCCAGTTGTTTCGGGCCTTATTACGAACTGGCCTTTGAACTTGATTATGAGTTGCGGCGCCGCAAGCTGCGCCATAAGGTGCCGATCACCTATCTCAGCTCCGAGCCCTATCCCGGCCATATGGGGATCGGCGGCCTGCACCGTTCGCGGCGTTTTATCGAGGATGAATTTGCCGAGCGTGATATTAAAATCGTCACCAACCAGGCGGTGGCCGGTATCGAGCCGGACATGATCAATCTGGAAGAGGGCGGCAGCCTGCCCTTTAAGCTGGCGATGCTGGCCCCGCCCTTCAAGGGGGTGGAGGCGGTAACGGAACTGGGCAACCCCCGGGGTTTTGTGCCGGCCGATCAGTTTTATCGCCATCCCCAGCACCAGAATATATATACGGTGGGGGTGGCGCTGGCCATGCCCCCCAAGGAGCCGACCCCGGTGCCCACCGGGGTGCCCAAGACCGGCTATATGACGGTGCAGATGGCCAAGGCGGCGGCTTACAACATCGCTGCCGATTGCGAGAATCGTCCGCCGCTGACCGCCTCTGACCTGGCGGTGGTCTGTATGCTGGACATGGGCAACACCGCCGCCCTGATGCCGGCCCAGCCGGTATTGCCGCCGCGCCAGCGCGCCGTGCTGCGCAAGGGGCGCTGGGTGCGCTGGGCCAAGATCGGCCTGGAGCGTTATTTCCTCTGGAAAACACGCCATGGACTGAGTAGATTGCCATAGGTGGCAATGTTAAAAGCAAGATTGCAAGGACGGCAGGTGGGTGAAAGACGGTAATCAGATATATCGGCAATCGGCCCCGGCGGTGGCTGAACCTCAGAATTCGGCGGCAGGTGCTCAAGGGGCTGGCCGATGAAAACCGGCTGCGGCTGCTGCGGGCCCTGGCTGTCGAGGAGAAACCGGTCTCCCGCCTGGTCGCGGAGTTGGGCATCTCCCAGCCCCTGGTCTCCCATCATCTCAAAGAGCTGCGGCGCTCCCGGCTGGTGCGGGTGGAGCGCCGGGGCCCCTTTGTCTATTGCCGCCTGGCCGACCCCCGGCTGGTCGAGCTGCTGGATAATCTGGAGGAACTGGCCGGTGATTTGCTGGTTGGGCGGCCCGCTCTGTAGTTGGCCGCTTTCGGGGAGGTAAAATCACATTGCTGGTGGACAAACGAGGATAATATGCGTGATCAATTGCGGCAATTACTCGGCAACCTGGAGCCCGGCGAGGTTTTGCACGCCTTGTTGCCGGCGGTGCGGGAAGCCCTGGGACACCTGGACGATGAAGAGCGCCAGCTCTGGCTATCCCGATTTTTGGGCGGTGAGGAGGATGACAAGCTGATCGGCATGGTCAACCTCTGACTGGCCCGCTGTCTGGACGAAGGTGTCGATCCAACCAATATGTGTCAGAGCCTGGTCCACAAGGTCGCCCGCTCCCAGCAGTTGCAGGCGGTGGCGGAACCGGGCATCTTGAATCTCTTTGAAAGCTGGCTGGATGAACTGGAAGAGGAGGCGGCGGCCTTTCTGAAAGAACATCCCGCTGGCGACGCCACCGCCCTGGCCACGGAACTGGGCCTCTCCCGCAGTGGCGCCGCTTTTCTGCTGGCTAAACGACAGTATACCCCGTCGGCGGAGTAATTCTACCGGCCATATCCCGAGGTTGCCGGCGGTGGGGCGCCGTAGCCGGAAGTTGGAGCTTGCGATGATTGGCCGCCCAGGGTTTTAAGGTAGGCCACCAGTTCCTGCATACTTGATGATTGGCGCTCGATGGCCTCCCCCTGGTTGGCGTTGACAATGCAAAAGTTGATCGCTTCCTCCAGGCTCTCCTGGCGCTGGCCCATGATCTGGAAGCTGCTTTTGCCGGCGGCTTCTTCCAGGCCGTTGCCGCCGGGATGGCATTGGGCGCACGCCGTTTGCCCGTTGAAGGCCCCGGGATCCTCGAAAAGGGCCTGTCCCCGTTGCGCCGCCCCCGGCTGGGAAGCACCCAAGGCGGTGGTGGCCAGCCCCAGAATAATTGCTGTCGTGGTTACCATCCTGTCCAGTTTCATCATTGCGCCTCCTGTCTGGTTGGTTCTTGTGGCGACCGTACAGCCGGGCGCCATTACCCGGGGAGAGCTTTTTGCTAGCCCTCGAATTTACCCCATAAAGGGTCGTTGCCGAATTGACGCTGCAGGCCCTCCTCCGGATTCTGCCGGTAGAATTCCTCCTCGCTGAAAGAAAAAGAGTAGTTGCCGGTGTAGGCCAGCAGCAGCCGGTAAGCGTGGTTGACGCGGCGGATTTCCCGCTGGTCGGCGGGATTACTGGCCGACTGCCGGCCGGTTGCCGCTGTCTGGCCGTCCGGATGGTGGCGTTTGACCAGTTGCCGGTGGCGGCTTTTGATCTCCGCCAAGGTGGCCCGTTCTCCCAGGCCGAAAATTTCCAGGGCTTGTTGCAGATCCTGGTAGTTCATCCCGTGATTCCTTTAAAAGCGAGTTGTTGCCGAGCCACCATCTCCTTGCCGGAGCCATCTTGACTGTGGGCTGATCGGTCTTATCTTTCCGGACAGATGAGAAATGCCGGCTCTTTGGTACGGTAGCCGTACAAGTTATTACCCAATACTACCATAGGGAGGTGGCTTATGACACTGACAAGATTTTATGAACAGCCGGGCTTTCGCAATCCCTGGGCGGATTTCGAGCGGATGCGGCGGGATTTTGACACCCTGTTCCGGGGCTGGCCGGGTGATTCCCCCGGCGCGCCGGGAGCCACGGTCTTTCCGGCCCTCAATGTCTCCGAGGATGAGAACACCGTCTACGTGCGGGCCGAAATTCCGGGGGTCAAGGCCGAGGAGCTGGATATTGCCGTCGAGGGCGATACCCTGACCATCAAAGGCGAGCGGCGGTTGGAGGCCGGCACCGGCGAGGCTAAAGGCTCCTACCATCGCCGGGAGATCGAAACCGGCCGCTTCAGCCGGGCGCTGACCCTGCCGGGACGCATTGATCACCAGCGGGTTACGGCCTCGGCCTGTAACGGGATCTTGCTGATAACCCTGCCCAAGGCCGAGGAGACCAAGCCGCGGCGGATCGAGGTAAAAGGGGCGTAAGGTGGTAGCAGCGATTGACGCCGCGCCGTCGGTACCAGTTTCCCAGGTTCCCAAGGAAAAGGGAGGTCTATTATGAGTGATAAGGAAATGCAGGTTCATCATAAGCAGGAAGTGCAGCAGGCCGGCGAGCCTACCAAGCCCGCCCGTTACTTTGTGCCTGCCGTCGATATCTATGAAACCGAGGAAGCGGTGCATCTGTTGGCCGAGATGCCGGGTGTCGACAAAGAGGGGATCGAAATCAATCTGGAAAACGATACCCTCACCATCACCGGGCTCAAGGCCGGCAACGGTGAAGGCGCGGAACGGGTGGTACTGCGGGAGTTTGAGACCGGTCACTATCAGCGCCGTTTTTCCGTCGCCGAAACCATCGACCGGGAGCGGATTGAAGCGACCATGACCAATGGGCTGCTCAAACTGGTGCTGCCCAAGGTGGAACCGGCCAAGCCGCGCTGGATCGAGGTAAAAGGCGGTTAACAACGGCTGCCGAAAGGTGGATAAAAAAAGGCTGCCCCGGTGGGGGCAGCCTTTTTTTGCCCTTGCGGGCTATTAGGAAGGAGAGAGGAAAAAAGCACCAACCTTGGGAGGAGGGAAAGGGCTTTTGCCTGTAAAGACAGCGGGCTTGGTAAAAGGTTCCTAAAAAAAATTATGTTTTGTGGCCCAGTAGGTGGTCCACCGCCAGGGCCTGTTCCATGGTCGCGCCCAGGAATTCTTCGCCCAGAAAAGCCCGGTTCTGTTCCACCAGTTCACTTAAGGCCGTGATATCAGTATCTTCGGCCAATTCCAGTACCCGGGCCAGGTTGGCGGCGAAATCCCGGGGAATCCGCCGACCCTGGCCGGGACAGGCCAGGATCTCGGCGTAGGTGCGCGGATTCTGGTAGTGGACCCGGGTCATCGCGAGGGTGGCATAGGCCGAGGTCAGGGTGGCGTGGCTGGCCAGTTCGTCGGTGGACAGCCGGTGCTGGCGCAGGGTCATGGCCAGGGCGATGGCGGCGGCGCTGGGCAGTTTCTGGCTCACCCCCATTAGCAGATTGTGGCGCTCGCCGCTATCCAGCGAGATGGTCGCCCCGTGCTTGTACAAAAAGGCCTCGAATTCGCGGCATAGTACGCCGCTGCGCGGCGTCCGGACCAGGGAGACATTCTTGTCCTTCATGGTTGCGGCCTTGGGACCCCAGAGGTTGTGGGCCAGCATCACCTCGACTCCCGGGGCGGTGGCCTCCAGGGCGGCGGCGACGCACTCTTCGGCCTCGCCGGCCAGCAGGATCAGGGCCTGGTTTGCCTGCAGCAGAGGGCCGTAAGCGCGGATGGTGGCGGCGGTGGCGCTAATCGGCACGCAGACGGCCACCACTTCCACTCGCGGGATCATCTCCTCGGGCCGCAGTTCGGTGTGGCGGCCGGTGAGCAGGACCTCGTAACCTTCGCCGGCCAATCGCTTGGCAAACCACTGACTCATTTCCCCGCTACCGATAAAACCGCATTTTTTGATATACTTGGGGCGCAGGTCCAGCCGCGGGAAACTGCCCAGCACCCGAATACTGTCGGGCTCACGGATCACCTCGTCGGCCAGGGCCTGCAGGGCCTGGTTGATGCCTGGTTCGTCGATATGGCCTTCCATTTCAATATAGAACCGCAGCTTCTGGCTCCGGGGATCGGTTTCCGAGTCCATATCCAGCAGATTGATCCCCCGGCGGGCGAATTCTCCCAGCATGTCGTGGAGTAGGCCCACCCGGTCCCGCAGAGGGATGGTGAAGATGGCGGTGGCGTCATAACCGCTGGCGGCGGGCAATTGGGCTCCCAGGATCGCAAAACGGGTCCGGTTGTAAGGAGTGATCTCCCGTTCCCGCAGGGTCAGGCCGTAGTTGAGCAGTGCCGTTTCGGCTTCGATAAACCCCTGGTGGCGGTGTCCTTCGGCTTTGCTGGCGGCCACCGTCCGGTCCAGGTCGCGGACCGCCAGCAGGTCGGCGGTGGGGAAATGGTGGGCGATATACTCTTCGCACTGGCGCAGCAGGGCCGGGCGGCCGACCAGGGTGGTAATTTCGCCGGTGGCGCCCAGGGCGCCCAGGGAAAGATGGATCGGCATGACCAGATTGTCGATCCAGTAAGGGGGGCGGGGGTTGTCCGCCAGTAGTTGAAAGAAATCGCGGTGGCGCCCCTGGCGGCTGTTATGGACGGGCAACAGGGCCCGCTCGGCCCGGCCCTCTTGCAGGGCCGCCAGTACGGCTTCGGCCTGAGCCAGCGGCAGCAGTTCGGCCCCGGGGGCGTATTGACGGGCCGCCTGCCAGGCGTGGGAGCCTTCGGGCCCAAGGGTGGCGATAACAGCCATGCTGAATCCCTGGTGTTGGAGTTGGCTTGGGCGAGGGGACGTTCATAAAATTATAAGTTTCTACCAGCCAAACACGGCCAATGGCGCATGTTCCTGGAGAAACTTATAATTTTATGAACGTCCCCTTTGTCGGTACGTACGTGTGGTACGGCCTTTATGTAGTTGGTTCCGGCCCGCTCGTCAACCGTTTTCCCGGAGAGTTTGGCGGGGTGTAGGCGGGTGTGCGCGGGCTTTTACTGCTTGCCCAGGCCGTGCCCAAGCCGTGCCCAAGCCGTGCCCAGGCCGGGGGTGCTGCTGAGATTACGGCCCGTTATCTCGATAAGTTGGTTGCTCTGGTGGATGGTTGTCAAAAATGCCTTACCCGCCGCCGATTCCTAGGGGAACCGACGGCGGGCTTGGACCGGCGAGGGGGTGCCGGCCCAAAACGGCAAACTGCAAGGTAGGGTACTGCAAAGCTAAGGAGGTTGGAGAGGCCGGGGTTGCGAACAAGCGCCGCCCCGGGAACCTCTGGGCAATGAAATAATCGTGCCAATCCGGCATGCCGCCTTTGTTTATTTTTTATATTATTGATATAACGATTGAATAAGTTGTAGAGCAGCTTCTTGCTAAAGACCGCGAGTATTGTTTAAGTGGTTAATTTTAATTGCTGCGGTGTGGCTGTAAGTGGCTTAACCAACCAGATGAACGTGTTAATTGTTGGTGAACAATTTATCTTGTCGATCAAGTAAACTTTCGGTATATGGTCGTCTGTCGTCCTGCCGAGATACTGGTTTTACTTTGGCGTTATCCTGCTTGACAAGGAAATATGGCGCGGACGGTGGTGCCTTGCGCCGGTTTTGAGCTGAATTCCAGCCGCCCGCCATGTTCCTCCATGATGCCGGCCGAGATCGACAGCCCCAGGCCGGTGCCGCCGCTGTCCCGTTTGGTGGTGAAAAAGGGGTCCTGCAGGCGGGGGAGATCGTCGTTGCTGATTCCCCGGCCCTGGTCGGCGACCTCCAGGCCGATCCATGACTCTTCTATTGGGTCGCCGATGGTCCGTATCGTGATTCCCTGTTCCGGGGAATCCAGGGCCTGGATGGCGTTTTGCAGCAGATTGACCACTACCTGTTCAACCCGTTGAAAATTGCCTTTGACCAACGGCAACTCGGTGGCCAACTCAACCCGCAGATGGCGAGTCGCCTTGCGCAACGGTGAGGCCAGCAGGGTCAGGGCCGCTTGCGCCACTTGGGCCAAGGCGAATTCCTGGTTCATCTCGGCCCCGCTCTGGCGGGCATAGTCGTTGAGATTCTTGACGATCTGGTTGATCCGCCGGGAACCGCTGTTGATCCCGGTCAAAAGTTCCGGAATATGCTGTTCCAACTCCGGCAGACTCAAACCAGCCGCTTGGATATGTTCGCCCCGTTGGCCGAATTGACGCAGCAGTGGCAGTAAATCGTCCCAGATCCGTTCCAGGGTCGGAACGTTCATGCCGATGAAATTGTTGGGGTTGTTGATTTCATGGGCCACCCCGGCCACCAGGATGCCCAGGGAGGCCATTTTGTCGGTTTCGATCAATTGCCGCCGCCGCTGGCGGGCCTCTTCTTCCGCCTGTTGGCGAGCCTTGATGTCCTCTTTGAGCTGGCGGTTGGCGGCGGCCAGTTCCGCGGTACGTTCGGCGACCAGTTGTTCCAGCTGCCGGTGATACTGGTCGAGTTCGCGGTTGGAGCGGTGCAACTCCTCCTGCTGGCGACGTAGCTGGCGTTGCAGACGGACATGTTCCATGCCCTTGCGCAGGGCGATTTCCAGTTCCTGGCGGGAGAAGGGTTTTTGCAGATAATCCCGGGCGCCCCGGCGCATTGCCGCCACCGCGGTCTTGATTTCGTCCTGGCCGGAGAACACGATCACTTCCAGTTCCGGGCGGTGCTGACGGGCCTGTTCCAGCAAGCTTAAACCATCCATCTCCGGCATCAGGATATCGGTGAGCAACAGGTCAAACGGCAACGGAGATTCGGCGGGGTCGGTGGCCAGCAGCTTAAGGGCGGCTGCGGCGTTGTCGGCGGTTGCCACCTGATAGCCCAATTTTTGGGCCTGTAGCCTTACCAGCTCCAGCATGAAGGGGTCGTCGTCCACCACCAGCAGCCTCCCCTGGCTGTCGGTGGGGTCGGTGGCAAGGGTAAATTGTGGGCAAGCGCGTTCGGACATCGGGTTATCCATCCCCGGGGCGGCGGTGCCGGCGTTTAGTAAGCGTTCACCAGGGCCAATGACCGCTGATTTAACGGGCCGTAGCCGTTCAGCAGTGCCGCAGATTGCGGCAAGCAGCCAAGCGCCTCGTACCCCGCGTACTTAAGCTTGGCTGATCGCCGCAAGATGTGGTGCTGCTGAACGGCTACAGCGTTTACAGGCGCCTTAAACGTTGATTCAGAGCCTGGGGGGTGATGCCCAGCAGGCTGGCCGCCACCCGCTGATTGTTGCCGGAACGGCGCAGGGCTTCCTGAACCAGGACCAGGGCCGCCGTCTTCAGGGTAGGCAGGCGGTCCAGCTGGCGGACCCAGTCGCTGTCCAGGGTGCCGGCGGGTACGCCGCCGACACCACGTTCCGGCCCGCCGAGTTTGCCGTGGACCGCCTTGATAAAGGTCTCGGTACGCAACAGCCGGGCCCGGTGGTTGCTCATGGCGTCAAAGACCATGGACTTCAACTCCCGGATATTGCCGGGGAAGGAATAATTTTTCAGCAGCGGGATAATCTCCTGGTGGTAGACCGGTTTGCGCTTGCGGTATTCCCGGGCCGCTTCCGCCAGAAAATGTTCCAGCAGCAAAGGGATATCACCGATTCGTTCCCGCAGGGGCGGGATATGGACATGGTGGGTCTTGAGTCGGTAATAGAGATCCTTGCGCAACAACTCCTGCTCCCGCAGCTTGTCGACCTCCTGGTGGGTGGCCACCAGGATGCGGGCATCGGAGCTTTTGGCCTGATCCGAACCCAGCGGGTAATACTCCCGGGTTTCCAGAAAACGAAGCAGTTTGACCTGGGAAGCCGGGCTCAGATCGCCGATTTCATCAAGGAACAGGGTGCCTCCCTTGGCCTTTTCCACCAGTCCGGGACGGGCCCGTTCGGCGCCGGTGAAGGCCCCCTTGGCGTGACCAAAGAGGGTGTCGGTAAAGAGTTGATCATCCAGGCCGGCCACGTTGATCGCCACGAATTTGCCTTGCAGGCCGCTCAGCCGATGCAGGGAACGGGCGATCTCCTCCTTGCCGACCCCGGTTTCGCCGGTGATCAGTACCGGCTGCCGACTTTCGGCCACCGCTTCACAATACTGAAAGATCGCCCGCATCTTGGGATCTTCGGTAATGATGGCGCTGAAGGCCTCGGGGTGCTTGATTTCGGCCTTGAAAAAACCGTCGGCCAGGCGGCTGTTTTCCCGTCGCAGGCGGCGGATTTCCAGGGCCCGGTTGACGCTGGGCAGCAGTCGTTCACCATCCAGCGGTTTGACGATATAATCAAACGCCCCTTGCCGCATGCATTCCACCGCCGTTTCCACTTCGTTGACACCGGTGATGACGATCACCGGAATCGCCGGGTGTTCTTCGCCAAGCTTGGTGAGAATCTCCTGGCCGCTGACATGCGGCATGATCAGATCCAGCAGGACGATGGCAATCTCCCGGGAGTTTACAATCTCCGCTACCTGGCGGCCGTCGGCGCAACGGATGGTGTTGTTGAGGCCATGGCTTTTCAAGGCGATATCGAAGCTGGCCAGGGCGTGTTCCTCGTCGTCGACCAGCAGTATGGGAGAGTCAGGGTAGGTAGCCGTATCCATTTTTTTGATTTCCCCTCTTAATATTATACCGTTACCTTCAAATAATATCCGCTGGCCACAGCAGGCGGGCGGCGATCCAGCCGGTAGTGCCGTCGGCGTGTTCCACCTTGAGCCAGTCCCGGCGGCGTTCCAGCGGTTCAAAAACCACCCCGTAGCGGACGGTGGCCATCACTTCGTAGTTGGTGCCCGGCCCCACCCGCATATTGGCGGTATCCACCTGGACGATCAGCCGTTTGTCGCCACCCAGCAGGGGGGTGTAGATCCAGCCTTTATCATCCTCGAAATCGATGATGTGGGTCCAGTCGCCCCGGCGCTCCAGAACCTGCAGCGGGTAGCCCGCAAAGACCTGCCAGAGGATTTCCTGGTCGGTTCCGGGACCGGAGCGGATATTGACTTTTTCCCCTTCTACGCTGACATACTCGGCGGCTGCCAGGGCGGGCAGGGTCAGGACCAGCAGCACCAGCAGGCCCAAGAAGCATAAAAAACGGGGGCGGATTGTTGAGTTGCTCATCGGGTTTGCTCCATCTCTTGGTATTTGTGGGCAGCTTTTGTCGCTTAAGTCCGCAAGCCTAGCATCAAGTTAGCAGTAAGTCAACTGCCGGCAACGGCGCGGCTTGCCGGCTCAGCAATCGATTTGTTCGGGGTCGAGTTCCCGGCGGGCGTATTCCTTATAGACCCCGCCGGCGATCAGCAGATCCAGGATATCGCCGTCGATATGGCCATCTTTTTTCATGAATTCCAGAATTTTAATGGCCTGGCTCAGCGGCATCGGTTTCTTGTAGGGGCGGTCGCGGGCGGTCAGGGCCTCGAATATATCGGCCACCGCGATGATCCGGGCCGGATAGGGGAGATCTTCGCCCTTGAGCTGGAAAGGGTAACCGCTGCCGTCGAGCTTTTCATGGTGGGCGGCGGCGTATTCCGGCACCCGGCCCAGTTTTTTGGGAAAGGGCAGCTGTTTCAACATCTTATGGGTAACCAGGGCGTGGTTTTCGATGATTTGCCGTTCGGCGGCGGTCAGGGAGCCTTTGCGGATGCTCAGGTTGGCTATTTCGTCGGCATTAAGCAGCGGTTCCCAGTCGCCGTTGTTGTCCCAGCAGCGGCCGGCCAGTTGTTGCAGGCGCTCGATCTTGTCGTCATCCATGAATTCGCCGGGTTGATTGCAGCGCTTGATAAATTGTTTTTCTTCCTCAAGCTGGGCGCTATCCACCGCTTCCGCCGTCGGCTTATCCCGCCTATCATCGGTCACCGGCCCGGTTGTGGCGGCGGTGCTAATCCCCGACTCGTTAGCCTGCTGCAGGGCCGCTTCCAGCTCACGGATCCGCTGATCCCGTTTCAGGATCTCGTAACGGGCTTCGATGAGCTTGATACGGTCGAAGATGGTTTCCAGTTTGTTGGCCTTGTCCACCACATATTCGGGGGTGATGATCTTGCCGATATCGTGAAGCCAGCCGGCCAGGCTCAACTCCCGCATCTGGTCGTCGTCGAGTTGGAACTCGGCAAAGGGGCCGCTCTGCTGGGCGTTCATCGCCGCCGCCAGTTCCATGGTCAACTCCTGGACCCGGCGGATATGGCCGCCGGTATAGGGGGATTTCTCGTCGATGGCGGTGGCGATGGTCTTGATAAAGGCGTCGAAGAGATTGGCCAGGTCCTGGTAGAGCCGGACATTGGTGATCGCCACCGCCGCCTGGGAGGCCAGCGAGGCGATCAGATCGACATCGCTGGCCGGGAAGGCAACGCTCTCGCCGCTGTCCGGATCGGTGGCGTTGATCAACTGCAAAACCCCGATCACCTCCCGGTCCTTGTTGACCATGGGGATCACCAGCATCGAGCGGGAGCGGTAACCGGTACCGGCATCGAATTTCTGGGTGCCGGAAAAGTCGTAGCCCGCCGCCTGGTAGACATCGGGGATATTGACGATCTCGCCGCGGATCGCCACCGCCGAGGAGACATTGCTCAGGTTGGGGACGTTATCGAGGTAAAGCGGTACCGGCGGCCAGCTGATGGGCTCGGCCCCGCCCCCCATGCGGATGTCCATGGTGTCGTTCTGGACGATGGCAAATTCCAGGTTGTGGCCGCTGTCATCCGTCAGGTAGAGGGTGCCGGCGTCGGCGGCGGCGAAATGGCGGGCCTCGTCGACGATCTTTTCCAGCAGCAGCGGCAGGTTCTGTTCCGCCGACAGGGCGATGCCGATACTGGCCAGTTTGGCCAGATGGTCGCGCAAGAAATGCGCTTCGTCAGTCTTTTGAGCGGACATTTTTATCTCCCCGCGTTACCAATCAGCAGAAACTCCCGATTGCCTTTAGGCCCCGGCAGCGGTGAGGGGATCACTCCCACCCCGGTTAATCCTGATTGTAGAGCAAATTCCTCAAGATCGGCAACCACTTCCCGGTGTACCCGCTCGTCGCGCACCACCCCGCCTTTGCCGATCCTCTCCCGGCCCGCTTCAAACTGGGGCTTGATCAGGGCCACCAGTTGGGCGCCGGGCTCCAACAGCGGCAGCAGCGGCGGCAGCAGCAGCTTCAGCGAGATAAACGAGGCGTCGATAACCGCCAGCGCCGGCCGTTCGGGAAAATCCGCCGGGGTCAGGTAACGGGCGTTGGTGCGCTCCCGGACCACCACCCGCTCATCCTGGCGCAATTTCCAGGCCAGTTGGCCATAGCCCACGTCCACCGCGTAAATCCGCCGGGCGCCGCGTTGCAGCAGGCAGTCGCTGAAGCCGCCGGTGGAGGCGCCGATATCGATGGCCACCAGCCCGGCGGGGTCGATGGCGAAATGGTCCAGGGCGGCGGCCAGCTTGAGCCCGCCCCGGCTGACGTAGGGGCAGGGGTTCTCCTTGACGTGCAGCGGGGTGTCCACCGCCACCAGGGTGCCGGCCTTGTCCAGCACCCGGTCGACGCCGCTGACCACCCCGGCGCCGATCAGGGCCTGGGCCTGGGGGCGGCTGGCGGCCAGGCCCCGGGCGACCAGCAGTTTGTCAAGCCGCTCTTTCATGGTCGGTTGATCCCCGGTTGAGCCGCTGCTGGATATGCTGGCAAATCTCCTCGGCCATGGCCTCGATGCGCTCCCGCTCGGGCCCCTCGATCATCACCCGGAGCAGCGGTTCGGTGCCCGAGGCCCGGATCAGGAGGCGGCCGTCACCGCCCAGCTCCGCCTCCAGTTTCTTAACCAGACTTTTAAGGCCGCCGATTGATTTGACCGCCACCTGCCGCTCCAGACGGACATTGCGCAGCACCTGGGGCAGCAACTGCAGGCGGCCGGCCAGTTCCGAAAGCCGCTTGTTTTCGCCGATCATCACCGCCAGCAGGCGCAGGGCGGCCTGGATGCCGTCGCCGGTGGTGTTATGATCAAGAAAGATCAGGTGGCCGGATTGCTCACCGCCGAAATTGTAACCCTTGGCCCGCATCTTTTCGACCACGTAGCGATCGCCGACCTGGGTGCGCTCCAGGCGGCCGCCCAGCTCTTTCATGAAGTGCTCCAGGCCGATATTACTCATCACCGTGGCCACCAGGGTTTTCTTGTTGAGCTTTTTGCGTTTGAGCAGATCGGCGGCGCAGATCGCCATCACCTGGTCGCCGTCCAGAATGCGGCCGGTCTCGTCGGCGACGATCAGCCGGTCGCCGTCGCCGTCCAGGGCGATACCGATATCACCCCCCACCTCGCGGACCTTGGCGGCCATGGCCTGGGGCTGCAGGGCGCCGCATTCGTGGTTGATGTTGGTGCCGTCGGGCTCCACTCCCAGAGAAGTCACTTTGGCCCCCAGTTCGGCGAACACCGCCGGGGCTACCCCGTAAGTGGCGCCGTGGGCGCAATCCAACACGATGTGCAGGTCATCCAGGGTATATGCCGCGGGAAAGGTGTTTTTCAAAAAGACGATGTAGCGCCCCCGGGCGTCGTCGATCCGGGCGGCCTTGCCGATCTCCTCGGCGATGGGGCGCAGGGAGGCCATTTTCTGGGAGAAGATCAGCTCCTCGATCTCCAGTTCCTGCTCGTCGGGCAGCTTGTAGCCGTCGGCGGCGAAAATTTTGATGCCGTTGTCGGGGAAGGGGTTGTGGGAAGCCGAGATCACCAGCCCGGCATCGGCCCGCATGCTGGTGGTGATAAAGGCGATCCCGGGGGTGGGCAGGGGGCCCACCAGCAGGATGTCCACTCCCATGGAGCAGATCCCGGCGGCCAGGGCGTTTTCGATCATATAGCCGGAAATCCGGGTGTCCTTGCCGATTACAATCCGGTGGCGCCGCCCTTGGCGCTTGACCACGAAGGCGATGCCGCGGCCCACCTGCATGGCGATTTCGGTGGTCATCGGATAGAGGTTGGCCACTCCCCGGATACCGTCGGTTCCAAATAATCGGCGCATGGTTTTACTCTTGCTCCTGGATCCTGATCTTGACGGTGGCCGGTTCCACGGCCACCATTTTTATGCCCTGGTCGGTGCGCAAGCGGGGGTGCAACTGGTATTCGCCGGGCTTGAGGCCGCTTACTTCCAAATTGATGGTGATTGTCTGTCGCAGGGCTTCGGGGTTGTTGTGGAAGCTCAGAGGGGTTTCTACCCGGACCTTGAGGATGGGCGGGATAAGGGTGTAATGATAATTTTCCCGGGTGCCTACCAGGGTGGGTTCTAAAGCGCCCAGGGTGATCTCGCCGGTTTTTTCCTGGATGACCAGCAGGGCGGTAACCACCGTCTCCCCCAGCAACTCCATCATCTCCTGGTTCAGCAACAGTGGTACCTGGCGCATGGTGGGAGTCTCCAGGCCGCTGATATCGATGGGGATGGTGCGCAGGACGTCAATTTCCCGCAGAAGGTTCTCCGGGCCGGTGACGGTGATGGCCGGCGGTTCCAACTGCAATTTGGCCAACTCATGGCCCGGGGCCGGCTCACCGTTGACTTCGGCCTCGATGGGCAATTCCTTTTCTATCAGCCGGTCGATCAGCAGGTTGGTATGGGCCGGCTGTATCCGTAGTACTTCAATCCCCCGGGGTAACGGCAGGGCTTCGGCATTGTTGCGGATGGTCATGGTGCCGGGTTTGGCCCCGGCCAGGTTGATGGTCCGGCTGAGCCGCTGCCGTCGCAGACCGTCCACCAGGCCACGGGGGCCGGAGATGGTCACTTCCAGTTGCTGTTTATACTGGTTGGCGATCACCATGTCCCGGGGCAGGTTGACCAGCTCCACCGGTACCAGCAGGTGGGTGTCGACCTTGTCCTCGCCGACCACAAAATACCACAAAAGCACGGCAAAGAGCAGGGCCAGCAGCCGCAGCACCCAATCCTTGGGCCAGTATAACTCGACGGTGGCGAGTTTCTTTATTTGTTTAACCAGCTTTTCCATAATTGAGGAGAAATGTATTCTTTGGGCAGCAAAGTGGCCTCCAGTCGGTTTCGCAAGGCTTTTTCATCCAAATCCAGGGTCAGGGCCCCCTGTTGGGCCAGGGATACCCGGCCAGTTTCCTCGGAGATCACGATGACCACCGCGTCGGTCTCCTCGGTCAAACCCAGGGCGGCCCGGTGCCGGGTGCCCAGGTGTTTGCTGATATAGGGGTTTTTGGTCAGCGGCAACAGGCAACCGGCGGCCAGGACACGTTGTTCCTTAATCACCACCGCGCCGTCGTGCAGTGGTGAGTCGGGGACGAACAGGGCGTAGAGCAATTGATGGCTGACTTTGGCCTCGAGTCGGCGGGCCCCTTCCAGGTACTCCCTTAAACCGGTATGGCGTTCGATGACCATCAGGGCGCCGATCCGGTCTCTGGCCAGCTGGTAGGCGGCTTGCATTACTTCGTCCAGCACCTGGGTGGTCGCTTCCCCGGCGTTGCTAAAGGGAGTGCGGCCGAACTGGGTCAGGGCCCGGCGGATATCCCGCTGGAAGATGATGATGATGATCAGGAAGATGGAGCTTAAGAAGGTACTCAGTAACCAGTAAAGGGTCAGAAATTCCAGTTCCCGGGCCGCGAAATAGATGACGATCAGTACGGCGATACCGATCAGCATCTGCACCGCCCTGGTTCCCTTGATCATCAGCATGACGCGATAGATCAAATACGCGACAATCAGGATGTCGAGGATGTCTTGCCAGCGCAGTGAGTTCAGAGGTGTCAGCATCTGGTTCCGGAGCAGATAGGGAGATCGGTTTATAAAGTGGTGAAAAGGCAAGCTCGACCCCCGCAAGGCCGGGGAGGCTGGCCAGACAACTTTTCTTAAGATAGCCGATGGTACCCGCTTACGGCAAGCATACTATTTGATTTTGCAGAAAAAATTTTACTTTTCTCGGTGGCGGCTTGGCGCTTGACAGCGGGATGAAACGGCGGTAATATCCCCGTTTTTGCAAGGGCCGCCCGTCCGGGGCGGTAAGTCTTGACCAGAATCCCATGTCTAAGGAGTACAGTTTTGGCCAATCATAAATCGGCAGTCAAAAGAAATCGACAGAATCAGGTTCGGCGGGAGCGCAACCGGGCTAATCGTTCGCGGATCAAAACCATGGTGCGTCAGGTGGACGAGGCAGTGAACGCCGCCGCCGGCGAGCAGGCCAACGAGGCCCTGCAGGCCGCAGTGCCGGTGATCGCCAAGGCGGTCAACAAGGGCACCCTGCATCGCAACACCGCCGCCCGCAAGATCTCCCGGCTCAGCCGCCGGGTCAATGCCCTGGGGCGGAATGCCTGATTTTCGGGATTCCGAGCTTTTTCGGCAACTCGCCGCCCGCCACGGCCTGGTGCCGGTGGCCCGGGAGTTGGTCGTTGATCTTGACACCCCGCTGACCATCTTTGCCAAAGTGGCCGCCGACCACTCCCACGCCTTCCTCTTTGAGAGCCTGGAAGGCGGGGAAAAATGGGGGCGTTACTCTTTCATCGGTTTTGATCCCCTGCTGATTTTTGAAAGCCGGGGCGAGGAGGTCCTGCTCCGCCGGCCACCCACCGGGTCGGCCGCCGCCCAGGGTGGGGAGGGTCTGGCCGATGAGCGCCGCCGGGGTGAGCCGTTGCGGATTTTGGAAGAGCTTTTGGCCGAGCTCAACCCCGCCCTGGTCGATTCTTCCCTTTCCCGTTTCGGCGGCGGCGCGGTGGGCTTTCTGGGTTATGACATGGTCCGCTTTATGGAGCGGTTACCCGCGCTTAACCCCCCTCTGGCCGGCATCCCCGACAGCAGTTTTATGATTCCCCGCTTGGTGCTGGTTTATGATAACCTGCGCCAGCGGTTGACCGTGGTCAACTGGGTGAATGTCCCACCCGAGGCGGACCATGCCGCCCTGTTTGCCGCCGCCGGGCAACGCCTGCAAGAGGTGGTCACCGCTCTGGAAGGTGCTTGCCGGGGCGATCTCCTGGGCTCTCTGCCAACTGTCGATGAACCGCCGCCGCCCTTTCGCGCCAATCTGGAGCCGGAGAATTTCCAGGCCATGGTGGAGCGGGCCAAGGAGTATATCAAAAGCGGTGATGTAATCCAGGTGGTGCTCTCCCAGCGTTTTGAGACCGAAACCGCGGTGGAACCCCTGCGGCTCTACCGGGCCCTGCGCCATATCAATCCCAGCCCCTATCTCTTCTATCTCAAACAGGGCGCCTTGGTCCAGATCGGTTCCTCGCCGGAAATCCTGGTGCGTCTGGAGGATGACGATATCGAACTGCGCCCCATTGCCGGCACCCGCCCCCGGGGCCGGGACCGGGCCGAGGACCTGGCCCTGGAACAGGAACTGTTGGCCGATCCCAAGGAGCGGGCCGAGCACTTGATGCTGGTCGATCTGGGGCGCAACGATGTCGGCCGGGTGGCCCGTTACGGCTCGGTGGAGGTGCGCGATCTGTTGATGATCGAACGCTACAGCCATGTGATGCATATCGTCTCCGGGGTCCATGGCAAGTTGGCGGCCGGCAACAATCAGTTCGACGTGGTACGGGCCTGTTTTCCCGCCGGCACCGTCTCCGGGGCCCCCAAGATCCGGGCCATGGAGATCATCGAGGAGCTTGAGCCCGAGCGCCGCGGCCCCTATGCCGGGGCGGTGGGCTATTTCGGCTTTACCGGCAATATGGATTTCTGTATCACCATCCGCACCTTTATCCTGCAGGGAGAACGGCTCTGGATCCAGGCCGGGGCCGGAATCGTCGCCGATTCCGAGCCGACGGCGGAGTTCCAGGAAACGGTCAACAAGTCCATGGGCTTGCGGCGGGCCCTGCAACTGGCCCAACGGTAGGGGATCAACGATGCTGGTGCTGATCGACAACTACGACTCTTTCACCTACAACATCGTCCAGACCCTGGGGGGGATGGGCGCCGAGATGCGGATTTTCCGCAACGACGAGGTCGATCTCGCCGCTCTTGAGGCCTGCCGGCCCCGGCGGCTGCTGATCTCACCGGGGCCGTGTGACCCGGACCGGGCGGGGATCTCGGTGGCCGCCATTAAACATTTCAGCGGCAAGGTGCCGATTCTGGGGGTTTGCCTGGGGCATCAAGCCATCGGCGCGGCCTTCGGCGCTCGCATCATCCGGGCCACCCGGCTGATGCACGGCAAGACCAGCATGATCAGCCATGACGGCCGGGGGGTTCTGCGGGGGCTGCCCGAGCCCTTCGAGGCCATGCGTTACCACTCGCTGATGGTGGCCGAGGAGGGGCTGCCGGCCTGCCTGGAGATCACCGCCCGTTCCGACCAGGGCGAGTTGATGGGATTGCGGCACCGGGAACTGCTGGTGGAGGGGGTCCAGTTCCATCCCGAATCGATCATGACCCCGGCCGGAGTGGCGCTGCTTAAGAATTTTATCGATCCGGCCTACCCCGAATTTTACCGGGCAACGTGAGCAAGGTTCCATCGCATGCAGCAGGGCCGTTACCGGGTGCGGCGGTTTCGCCCGCCGCCGGCACGGGATGTGCAGGAGGCGGCGGGCGCCTCGAGGCGGGATGCCCGCGATGAGCCGCTCCCGGATGAACGGCCCACGTGGCTACAGCACAACTGGTGGCTCTACCGTTAAGTCGGTGGCTTTGGGGCGCGTATAGCATAAACTAAGGGGGAGTTGGATGATTAGGGAAGCCATTGCCCGGGTGGTGGAAGGCCGGGCGCTTAGCGAGGAAGAGATGGTGGCGGTGATGGGCGAGATCATGGCCGGCGAGGCCACCGCCGCCCAGATCGCCGCCTTTGTCACCGCCTTGCGGCTCAAGGGGGAAACCGTCGCTGAAATCAGCGGCGCGGCGCGGGTGATGCGGGCCAAGGCGACGGCGGTTACCCCGTTTAGCGCCGAGGAGTTGGCCGCCGGCCAGGTGCTGGTCGATACCTGTGGCACCGGCGGTGATGCTTCCGGCACCTTTAACGTCTCTACCGCCGCCGCCCTGGTGGTGGCCGCCGCCGGCCTGCCGGTGGCCAAGCATGGCAATCGTTCGGTCAGCAGTTCCTGTGGCAGCGCCGATGTCCTGGAGGCCCTGGGGGTCGATCTCGATCTCAGCCCCGAACTGATCGCCCGGGCCATCCGTGAAGTGGGGATCGGTTTTATGTTCGCGCCGGCGCTGCACGGGGCGATGAAGCACGCCATCGGCCCGCGGCGGGAGATCGGTATCCGGACCATCTTTAATATCCTGGGGCCGCTGACCAACCCCGCCGGGGCCAATGTCCAGGTGCTCGGGGTTTACGATCCCGCCCTGGTGGAAACCCTGGCCGAGGTGCTGGGGCGTCTGGGCAGTCGGCGGGCCCTGGTGGTCTGTGGGGCCGGTAATCTTGATGAAATCACGGTGACCGGCCCCACCCGGGTGGCCGAATATTACCAGGGGCTGGTTACCAGTTGGACCATCGAGCCTGGCGATTACGGCATTGCCACCGTCGAGCTGGCGGCGATTAAGGGTGAGGCCGATGCTGCCGGTTCGGCCGCCCAGTTGCGCCGCATTCTGGGGGGTGAGGTCGGGCCGCGGGCGGATATGGTGGCGCTCAACGCCGGGGCCGCCCTGTTGGTCGCCGGGCGGTGCGCCGAGTTGGCGGCCGGGGTGGCTGAAGCCCGGAAGTTGATGAGCAGCGGGGCGGCGCTGGCCAAGCTGGATGAATTGGTGGCTTTTTGCCGCGTTGGGGCACAATAGAGGTCGGGGCTGGCGTGATGATTCTGGAGCGTATTGTGGCCCGTAAACGGGAGGAAGTGGCGGCCTTGCAACGCCGGGGCTTGCGGCCGCCGGAGCTGGATGTGCCTCCGCCGCGGGGCTTCATGGCCGCCCTGGGGCAAAACCCCGCCGAGGTGGCGATCATCGCCGAGCTTAAAAAGGCCTCCCCTTCCAAAGGGGTGATCCGCCCGGATTTCGAGCCGTTGGCCATCGCCAGGGCTTACCGCCAGGGAGGCGCCGCCGCTTTGTCGGTGCTCACCGACCGGGATTTTTTTCAGGGTTCGCTGGCCTATATTCCGCAGGTGCGACAGCGGCTGGATTTGCCGGTGCTGCGCAAGGATTTTTTGATCGATCCGTTGCAGATCGAGGAAGCCGCGCTTTATGGGGCCGACGCGGTGCTGTTGATTGCCGCCATTTTAAGCGATGGCCAACTGCGGGAATTGCGCCAGCAGGCCGAGGAGAGTGGGCTGGATGTCCTGGTGGAGGTCCACGACGAGGCGGAAACCGAGCGGGCGCTGGCCTCCGGGGCCCGGTTGCTGGGGGTCAACAACCGGGATTTGCGGGACTTTTCAGTGGATATCAAGACCACTCTGCGATTGCGTAAAGTGGTGCCGGAAGGGCTGGTGCTGGTCAGTGAATCCGGTATCCGGGATTACCACGATATTCAGTTGCTGGCCGCCCACGGGGTGCAAGCCGCCCTGGTGGGGGAGAGCCTGATGCGGGCGCCGGACCCCGGCCAGGCCCTGCGGGCTTTGCGGGGCCTTAACTAAGAAAAGGGTTGGTTGCCATGGAAGGGCGGACCAGGATCAAAATCTGCGGCATGAGCGAGAAGGTGGCGATCCAGGAGGCGGTGGCCGCCGGGGTGGATGCCCTGGGCTTTATCTTCGCGCCCAACAGTTCCCGGCGGGTGGAGCCGGAGGCGGTGCGGCAACTGGTGGCCCCGCTGCCCCCGTTTGTCGACTCGGTGGGGGTCTTTTATAATCAGGAAGCCGGGCTGATCCGGGAAATTGTCGAGTATTGCCGGTTGACCATGGTGCAGTTGCATGGCGACGAGGCTCCCGAATTCTGCGCCGCCCTGCCGGTGCGGGTCTTAAAGGCGATCCGGGTCGGGGAGCACAGCCGGGCCGCCGAACTGGGGGCCTATCGGGGGAAGGTACACGGGCTGCTCCTGGATACCTACCAACCACAACAGGCCGGTGGTACCGGTCAGCCCTTTGACTGGGATCTGGTGGCCCAATTGGCGCCGCCGGCCCCGGTGGTGCTGGCCGGTGGTCTCGATCCCTTCAACGTCGGCGCCGCCATTGAGCGGGTACGCCCCTTTGCGGTGGATTTCAACTCCGGGCTGGAAGACGTCCCCGGCCGCAAGGACACGACCCTGATTCGCCAAGCGGTGGCCGCCGTGCGCCGGGGCGATAATCTTCTCTAAGCGTATTTTTTCTCCTCTCGCTTGATTTTTTATTTGTAAACCGGTCGTAAACAGCCGATACTCTTCGAAAGTGCCACGCGGTTAAGTAATGCCGGTGGTTATGTCGATAATATCATTTACAAAAAAGCGGCATTTACGTACTGTTGCCGGATAGTGGCAGGGCTGGAATCCAGTTTTGCCGCTGTTTGGGTGGTTCAGAGTTGTGCGGGGGGATGTGATGGCCAGCGAAGCCCTGTTTAAAAAAGGCCTGCCGCTGCAGGAGGGGGCCTTCAAGTTGAAGGTCTCCAAAGATCGGCTGTTGGCGGTGGTGGTGGCCGGTGAAGAGGATGTGGCCGTCGATCTGGACCGGGAGGAGTTGCAGCAGCTGCTGGCGGCCGAGGGTATCGTTTACGGAGTCCTGCCGGAGCCGGCGGTGCGCTCCGACGGCGCTTTGTGCGTGGCCCGGGGGTTGGCTCCCCAGCAAGGCGAGGACGCCCGGGTTAAAATGCTGGTCAGGGCCTCCATGGTGCGGGCTCCCAAGGTCAAGGATCCCCAGCGGGACAAGGTCGATTTTCGGGAATTGGGCAGTATTGTCAATGTCCGCAAGGGGCAGCAGTTGCTGGAGATCGTCCCGCCTACCGCCGGCACTCCCGGCAAGAATGTCTTTGGCGAGGAGGTGCCGCCCAAGCCCGGCAAGGACCGCAAGCTCAAATTGGGCTCCGGGGTGGTCGCCTCCGACGATGAACGCCGGGTTTTTGCCGAGGTGGACGGTAAATTTGTGATGGTCGACGGTAAGCCGGCGGTTTACGACGAGCACGTGATTGCCGGCGACCTCGATATGTCGGTGGGGAATATCGCCTTTGGCGGTAAAAAGTTGATTATCCAGGGCGAGGTCCCGGCCGGGTTTATCATTAAATGCCGAGGCGATGTGGTGATCGCCAAAGGGGTTCACAACAGCCAGGTGATGGCCGGCGGTAATCTGCGGGTAGAAGGCAGTGTACTGGGCGATGAGACGGTATTACGGGCCCAGGGGGAAGTGGATATTTCTTTCATGGAGAACGGCCCCTGTGTCGAGGCCGGCGGCAAGCTGCTGGTGCATGAGTCGGCCATTCAGTGTCAGGGGCTAGTGGGTGGCCCTTTCGATGTCCGGGGCGATGGCGATGGGGTGGTGGTGGGGGGCAAGTATATCATCGGCGGCTCGGTCTATGTCGGTGATCTGGGTACCGACGCCGAGGTCCAGACCACCATCCACGTCGGAGTGGTGCCCTCTCTGCAGAATCGCAAGCAGCAGGTGGACGACGAATTGCGACTCTGGGCCGAGCGGCTCAACGAGATCATCAAGAATATCAGCACCCTGGAGAAAATGCAGAAGGAGCAGGGCAAGAATTTTCCCGAGAAACGGGCGGCCATGCTGAGCAAGTACAAGACCGCCATGCCCAAGGCCATGGAGCGGGTCAACGAATTGACCGAACAGGCCAAGGAAATGGAGCGGGAACTGGAGCAGATGGTCACCGAAAGCGTCTTTGTCTACGGCACCATCTATCCCGGGGCGGTGATCAATATCGGTAGCGCCACCCGTTTTGTGACCACCGAGGAGCGGGAGTGCGTGGTCTATTTCGACCGGGAGACCCGCCAGATCCTGCTGCGCAAGATGAACAAGGAAGAGGCCGCCACCGCCGGCGGCGAGTTGCCGGCCCGGGCGGCCTGATGGACGGCACTAGCGTTTAATAGTTAAGCGTTCACCAGGGCCAATGACCGTTGATTTAACGGGCCGTAAACGATTTAACGTTTAATAAGCAGCTTCCGCCTCCCGGATGATGGCCAGCATCTCCTTGACCGCCCGTTCAAGCCCCACCATGATCGCCCGGGCCATCACCGCGTGGCCGATACTCAACTCCTCGATCTCATCCAGGGCGGCGATTCGGCCGGTATTGCGGTAATTCAGACCATGCCCGGCGTTGACCCGCAGGCCCGCCTGCCGGGCGTGCGCGGCGGCGTCGGCCACCAGGGTAAACTCCCGTTGCCGCTCCTCTTCGTCGCCGGCATCGCAATAGCGACCGGTATGGATTTCGACGAAGGTGGCGCCGCTGGCCGCCGCCGCTTCGATCTGTTCGGGGTCGGGGTCGATAAAGAGGCTGACCGGAATCCCCTGTTGGCGGAATTGTTTGATTACCCCGGTCAGTTTTTTGCGCCCCTTCCTGATGTCCAACCCCCCTTCGGTGGTCAATTCCCGCCGTTTTTCCGGCACCAGGGTGACCATGTCCGGCTGCAGTTCAAGGGCGATGGCGACGATTTCCGGAGCGGCCCCCATCTCCAGATTGAGCTTGCTCTGCACCGTCTGCCTGAGTAACTGGAGGTCGCGATCCTGGATATGGCGGCGATCTTCCCGAAGATGGACGACAATGCCGGTCGCCCCGGCCAGTTCGCAGAGACCGGCGGCCAGTACCGGATCGGGTTCGCTGATCCCCCGGGCCTGGCGCAGGGTCGCCACGTGATCGACATTGATGGCCAGTTGTGTCATCTGTTCTCTCCTTTCATAAGCCATTAGCCGGGCCAGTAATTGCTGTTCGGTCGCCTCCATGGCCGCCGCTTCCCGTTCAGAAGTCTCATGTTCATAGCCCAGCAGATGCAGCAGGCCATGAATCAGCAGCCAGTCCAGCCGCTGTTGCCGGTCGATCCCCAACTCCTCGGCCTCGCGGGCGGCCACTGCCGGGGCGATAACGATATCACCCAGCAACCGGTAACTACCCTCGGGTTCCGGGCCCTGGTTGCCGGCCCACTGGGGAAAGGCCAGGACGTTGGTGACCCGGTCCCGGCCGCGGTACTGGGCGTTTAGCTGCCGCATCCCCTCGTCGTCGACCAGCAGGATACTGAGTTCGGCCGCCGCTTGCCCGCAAAGCTCCAGGGCCCGGCCGGCCCGGCGCCGCAGGCGGTGTCGTTGCCGGGCGGTGGCCCGGCTTTGCTCGTCGCTTAACAGTACCGGCATGATCTCCGTTATCTTCCGTTATGAGGACTTTTGATCTTTGGTGGGCGCTTGTTGTTTAGTACTCCGGCGGCCGGTGGTTTTGCCGCCGGTGGCGCGGCGTCCCTGGTGTTCATAGGCCTGGATGATCTTCTGCACCAGGGGGTGGCGGACCACGTCGGTATCGTTGAAATCGCAGAAGGCGATGCCCTCCACCCGGGCCAGTAGCTGCCGGGCCTCGACCAGCCCCGAGGGCTTTTCCGGCGGCAGGTCCACCTGGGTGATATCGCCCGTGACCACCGCCTGGGAATTGAAACCCAGTCGGGTGAGAAACATCTTCATCTGCTCGGAGGTGGTGTTCTGGGCCTCGTCGAGGATGACAAAGGCGTCGTTCAAGGTCCGGCCGCGCATAAAGGCCAGCGGCGCGACCTCGATGATCCCGGCTCCGATCAACTCCGCCGCCTTATTAATGCCCAGCATGTCGTTTAAGGCGTCATGCAGGGGGCGCAGGTAGGGATCGACCTTCTGGGCCAGATCGCCGGGCAGAAAGCCCAGCCGTTCGCCGGCCTCTACCGCCGGTCGGGCCAGGATAATCGCCTTGACCCGGCCGGCGCTGTAGGCGGCCACCGCCATGGCCACCGCCAGATAGGTTTTGCCGGTGCCGGCCGGGCCGATGCCAAAGACGAGGTCATGGTTGCGGATGGCGTCGATATAGCTTTTCTGGTTGACGCTTTTGGGGGAGATCACCTTGTGCTCGGCGGTGATGTAGACCCGGTCCAGGAAGATATCCTTCAAGACCGCCCGGGGCGAGGCCTCCAGCACCCGCAGGGCGTAAGCCACATCCGGGGGGTACACCGGATAGCCGGCCTGAATCAATTCGTAGAGCTTGCGCAAAGCCGAGGCCGCCAGTTCCACCTCGTGCTGATCGCCGCGCAGCGAGACCGTGGCCCCCCGGGCCTGGAGTTTGACCCCGCTGGCCTCCTCGATAATCGCCAGGTTGCGGTTGAGTTCGCCGTAGAGCAGCAGCGCCAGTCGGTTGTCGTCAAAGGTGAGCTCCTGTTGCGCCATTACTGCTGCTCTTCCCGGGCCTGATCGATCATCTGCTGGATGCTTTGCCGGTCGCGCCGGGTGACCGGCAGGCCGTTGATAAACAGCGCCGGGGTGCCGCGAACCCCGGCCTCTTTGCCGGCGGCGATATCCTGCTCCAGGCGCTGGGCCAACTCCCGGCTGTTGATATCCTGCTCAAAGCGCTCCATGTCCAGGCCGATATCCCTGGCGATGGCGCGCAGCTTTTGGGGGCTCAGTTCTCGCTGGGCGGCGAAGATCCGGTCGTGCATTTCCCAGAATTTCCCCTGTTCCTGGGCGGCCATGGCCGCCAGGGCGGCCGGCCTGGCCTGCTCGTGGGAGGAGAGCGGGAAATGCTTGAAGACCACCTTCAGATCGTCGTTGTTGAGCAGCAACTGTTCGGCCAGCGGTTTGACCCGGGCGCAGTAAGGGCACTGGAAATCACTGAATTCCACCAGCACCACCGGGGCGTCCTCCGGCCCCAGAAAGGGGGCGTGGTCGGTATCGATGGCCACGGCGAAACGTATCTTAAGTTCCTGGATCTCCTGCTCGCCGGCCACCAGCAGTTTCTCCGGGATGCCGGCGCTCTGCAGGCCCACCGCACTGAGCCGCTTGCTGCCCGCGGCCACCGGCACCTTGCCGGTCAACTCCCCCTTGGCATCATAGACCAGGACCTCCTGCTGGGCGGTCAAGACATAGATGCGGCCGCCGTCCAGCGAGTAGGCCACGTCCAGCACCTCGGCCGAAGGTTCGATGCTGGCGCCTTCTTCCCAGGCCAACCGGGCCTGGGCGGGGAGAGCGGAGAGCAGGAGGATAAGGGCGCAGCCCAGCAGGCTTAATCGTTTGATAGAGATGGCGATGGTCATGGAATATTCCTTTTGCTTGGTTCATGGGCGCTGTCGATTACCGGGCGCCATTATAAGGTGTTGGTCAAAAACCGCAAGTTGTAGCCGGCTTGTTGTGGCCGGCTGACAGCCAGGCCAGCAGGGTGGCCAGGTGGACCACCCGGCCGTTGTGGAGTCCCTGGTTTTGGGCCCGTTGCCACTGCAGCAGGCAGCCGCTGCAGGTGCTGGTGACGACCTCCGCCGTGCTTTGCCGGAAAGCGGCGGCCAGTTCGTCTAAAATGGCGGCGGCGGTCTCGGGATGGGCCAGTTGGAAAAGGCCGCCGTGGCCGCAGCAGCGGGGACCGCCGGGCAGTTCCACCAGCTCGACCCCGCCGGTGGCGGCCAGCAGTTGGCGGGGCGGGGCGGTGGTGGGCAGGTGGAAGCGCAGGTGGCAGGGATCGTGGTAGAGCACCCGCAGGGGAGCCGCCCGCGAAGCGGTTTCTCTCTCCTCCTGGTTGGCCCCGGCTGGGGTGGCTGGCAGCCGGTCGGCCAAATATTGCGAAAATTCGTTAAGCCGAGCGGCGAAATCCCGGGCCCGGGGATACCATTGTGGATCGTCGGCCAGCAGTTGCGGATAGCGGCTAAGATGGGCGGCGCAGGAAGCGCAGCCGACGATAATGGGGGCAGTCCCTGCATGGGCGGCGATGTTGCGGCGGGCCAGCTCCCGGGCCTGGTCCAGTTGGCCGCCGCTGTAAGCCGCCAGACCACAGCAGTGCCAATCGGCGGCAATAGCCACCGAGCCCTGGTCGGCCGGGTCCAACAGGGTGGTGATGGCCTGTTTGCCGGCCGGGTCCAGATAGGCGGTGTAACAGCCGCTAAAGAGCCAGGCCTGGGTCGGCTGGGCCGCCGCTGGTTGCTCGTTATCGGCTGCCGCTGCGGGGGGCGGCAGCTCGGGGACGGCGGTGGTAACCCCCAGGCGCAGCGGCAGGCCGCTGCTGGCGGGGATATGTTGCCCGGCCAGGCGGCGGGCCAGCGGGGCCAGGGTGCTTAGTAAGCGGGGATGCGATAGTGCCCCGCTGGTCAGGCGGCGCCACAGGGGATGGCAACCGGCCCGGCGAGTCAATTCGGCCCGGGCGGCGGCCAGTTGCTCGGCCACCGGAATGCCGCGGCTGCAGACCGCGCTGCAGGCCCCGCAGAGCAGGCAATGGGAAAGGATCTCGGCCATGGTGGCCGAAGCGTCGCCCGGCTCGAGCCGGCTCAGCAGATGGAGCTTGCCTCGGCCGGTATGGTACTCCCGGCCGCTGACCCGGTAGACCGGGCAGACCGTCGAACAGGCCCCGCACTTGGCGCAGGCCGGAAGCTGGGAAGGGCCACCGTCACTCATCGCCAGAGCAGATAGGATTTGATAAAGGGATCGATATTGCCATCCAGGACGCTGTTGACATTGCCGGTTTCATGGTCGGTACGGTGATCCTTGACCAACTGGTAGGGTTGCAGCACATAGGAGCGGATCTGGCTGCCCCAGGCGATTTCCTTCTTATCGCCATGCAGGTGTTCCTGATCCTGCCGGCGCTGGGCCTGCTGCCGCTCGTAGAGCTGGGCCTTGAGCATCTTCATGGCGGTATCCTTGTTGCGGTGCTGGCTGCGCTCGTTCTGACACTGGGCCACGATATTGGTGGGCAGGTGGGTGATCCGGATCGCCGAGCTGGTCTTGTTGACGTGCTGGCCGCCGGCGCCGCTGGCCCGGAAGGTGTCGATCCGCAGATCCTTGTCGTTGACCTCGACTTCGATGTCGTCGGTCAGCTCAGGGAAGATAAAGACCGAAGCAAACGAGGTGTGGCGCCGGCCGCCGGTGTCAAAGGGGGAGATCCGTACCAGCCGGTGAATCCCCATCTCGGAGCGCAGGTAGCCATAGGCCCAGCGCCCCTTGATCATCACCGTGACGCTTTTGATCCCCGCTTCGTCGCCGGGTAGCAGATCCAGGGTGTCGGCGCTAAACCCCTTGTTCTCGACCCAGCGCAGGTACATCCGCAAGAGGATCTCCACCCAGTCCTGGGCCTCGGTGCCGCCGGCCCCGGCGTGGATGGTAAGGATGGCGTTGTTGGCGTCATGTTCGCCACTGAACATGCACTCCAGTTCCAGTTCGGCGAGCCGGCTTTCCAGCTCTTGCAGGTGGTCGGCCACCTCCCCTTCGGCTTCCCGGTCGGCTTCGGTGATCGCCAGTTCCAGCAGGACTTCGGCGTCCTCGCCGGCGGCCTCTACTGCCCGGAAGGCGTCTACCTGGTTCTGCAACGCCCCCTGCTCCTTCTGGACCACGGCGGCCCGGCCGGGATCGTTCCAGAAATCGGGGGCGGCGCTGCGATGTTCCAGCTCCTGGATGCGGAGCAGTTTGTGATCGAGGTCAAAGATGGCTCCGCAGGTCCTGGAGGCGGGCTTGCAGATTGGCGGCTTTTTCTTTTAATTCGGCGGCGTTGCTGATGCTCATGGTGTTGTCGGTGTCCTTAGATAGTGCGGATTGATCGGTGGTCGCGGGCAAAAACCGCCACCTGCGGTTAAACGGCGTCGTTGCCAGCGTTTGAGCGGCCCGGCAAAGAGAACCTAAAGCCTTTTGTTGTGAAGCAATTTAACACAAAAGTGTCTGATTGTGCCAACGCTAAAGAGCAGCAGGCAGACCAGCGGCAGGAGATGGCCGCCGGCGCTGAAGACGGTTTGTTGCTTTAGCCGGGGCGACAGCGGCAATTCGAGGTAGCGCCAGTCGGCGGTGAACAGGTCGGTGGCCTGTTTGATCTGGCCGTCGGGCAGGATAAAGGCGCTGATCCCGGTATTGGCGGCGCGGGCCAGCGGTCGCCGGTTCTCCACGGCCCGCAATACCGCCATGGAGAGATGCTGCCACGGGGCGTTGGTGGCGCCGAACCAGGCGTCGTTGGTGATATTGATCAACAGCTCCGCCCCGTTGTCGGTCATCTCCCGGGCCAGGCGGGGAAAGATCGCCTCATAGCAGATCAGCACCCCCAGCCGCTGGTCGGCGGCGGTCAGCAGTTGGGGGCCGGGGCCGGGGGAGAAGTCGCCCATGGTCTCGACAATCGGCGCGAAATAGGGCAGCAGCCACCGCAACGGGATATATTCGCCAAAGGGCACCAGGTGTTGTTTGTGGTACAAGCTCAGCTGTTGCTCAGGGCGCTGCCAAGGGGGCTGGTCAACCGGCCGCTGTTTTTCACCGGCCGCTGCTGGGGCGATCAGCAAGGCGCTGTTATGGTAGCGGTAGGTGGCGTCGGCGGTGGGTTCGCGGTGGGGGGCGCCGGTTAGCAGATAACAGTCGTGGCGGTTGCTGAAATCGATGAGTCGGTCCAGCAGGGGGTTTTCCAGGGGGTAAAAGGGCAGGGCGGTCTCCGGCCAGATCAACAACCGGGCGTCGGTTTCCTGGAGCGCTTGACGGCTGAGTGCAAGGTAGCGCTCCACGGTGGCGGTTTGCCATTCATAATCCCATTTGTCCTGCTGGGGGATATTGCCCTGGATGATGGCGGTGGCCAAACGGGGAGCGGCAGCGGCGGGCTCCAGCCGGGGCAGTTTGTAGGTCCCGTAAACCACCAGGGCCGCCGGCAGCAGCAGGGCGATCAGCAGCCCGCCGATGGTCGCCACCGTCGGACGGCAATTGAGTTCAGACCCCAAGTTCCTCGACCCCGATTTCCTCGTGAGCAGTCGCTGGCGAAAATTGGGGTGGCGAAAATTGGGTTCAGACCCCAATTTTCTTGTGAGCAGGCGCTGGAGTAAAGCGGCCAACAGGGCGTTGACCAGCACGATGACAAAAGTTATGCCGTAATGGCCGGCCAGATCGGCGGCCTGGAGCAGCAGGGGATATTGATAAAGGTCATAGGCCAGATCCTGCCAGGGAAAGCCGGTGAACAGCCAGGCCCGCAGCCCATCGAGCATCACCCAGAGCAGTGGCGCCAGCCAGATGACTTTAAGCCAGTCAGCAGGTGGGGGCAAGCGCCGCGGAGGGTGGCCATCGCCGCTGGCCGGTTTGCTCCCAGCCAGCAGCAGGAGTACAAAAATGGCCGGATAAAGACTCATGTAGAGGGCCAGCAACAACAGTGCGAGGATGGCCACCGGCAAGGCGACGTCGCCGTGTTCCCCCAGCACCACGGTGATCCAGTGCAAAAGCGGCAGATGGTAACACAGCCCGGTCAGCAGTCCCAGCAGGGGTGCCCGGCGCCAGTCAACCTGGTGGATGGCCAGCAGCAGCGGTACCAGGGCGATCCAGACCAGCAGCCCGGAGCCGCCGGTGCCGGGGGAGGCCAGATAAAGCAACAAACCGCTGCCAGAGGCCAGCATCAAGGGGAAACCCCAGGTTTTCAGGGTGCTGGCAAGCGGCATAATGGTATGAGGTGCTCCAGGGGGCGGTTATTGTTCTTTTTTCTGGATTTTGACGGTGATTACCCGGCGCTTGTCCGCCGCCAGCACTTCAAAGATCAGGGAGTTGATATTGAGGGTGACTCCGGGGGGTGGGACCCGGTCAAGATGATGGAGGATCAGGCCGCCCACTGACTCGTAGGGGCCTTCTGGTAAGTCGGTCTGAAAAAAATCCTCCACCTCTTCGATATCAATCTTGGCGTCGGCCAGTACCGTCCGCTGGTCTACTTCTTTCCAGCGGCGGGTGATCCGGTCATGCTCGTCACTGATATCGCCGACGATCTCCTCGACGATATCCTCCAGGGTAACCAACCCCCGCACCCCGCCAAATTCGTCGTTGACCACCGCCAGGTGGATCTTGCTTTCCTGGAAAAATTTAAGCAGTCGCAAAACCCCTCGTTTTTCCGGGATAAACTCCACCGGTTTGGCCAGACTCTCGGCGCTTGGCGGCTCATCCTGCCGCCGCAGGCAGTAGGGCAGGATATCCTTGGCATGGACCAGGCCGATAATCTGGTCGGGGTTGTCCCGGTAGACCGGGATCCGGCTGTAGCCCTGGGTGATGATCAGCTCCACCAGCTCCGGCAGCAGGGTGGTGGCTTCCACCAGCACCATCTCGGCCCGCGGGGTCATGATCTCATGGGCCATGGTGTCCTTGAGTTCCATGATGCCGCTGATCATCTCCCCCTCTTCGGGGCTGATCAGGCCATGTTCCTCGCCTTCATCAAGGATTTCCTGGATCTCCTGCTCGATTTCCTCGGCGCTGTCCGGGGAGCGGTCGATGCCAATCAGGTTCAGCAAGCGGCGGAAGAGGGGCTCTCCCGCCTTGGGCGATGGAGGTTGTGACGGGGGCTGTTCGGGAGTGTCGGTCATGGTCGGATGCGGTTTCCGTGTTTATCGGCTGGCCTTGCGCGGCCGGGCAATGGTTGTGTAACCTGTTTCTTAGCCCTATAGCTTATTTATTGAAATCCGGCAAGAAAATCACATTTTTTAGTTTATCGGGTGATGCTTGGGTGCTTAATATTGACACCATGACCTGCTGACAGTACTTTCAATGCCCGGTTGCAAGTGCTGTGGACAGGATGTCGCGCACCTTCTGTTCAACGATGATTTTCTGCGGCTTGAATAAACTGCGGGAAAGCATCGACCAGGCCGTTTCCCGTGCGGGGTATCGTTGAATCGCCGCCATAAAAAAATTGACGAGCGGCCGGTCAGCGGGTATATGGGGGCCGATTGTTAGCTTCCTTTCCTTTTTCTTGAGCGCCGTTGACGGATGTTGTGTCCGGTCGGGGCCGAACCCAACCAGAGGAGTGCCGTGAAGGACAAGGTATTGATCGCCAACCGGGGCGAGATCGCCCTGCGGATCATGCGGGCCTGCCAGGATCTGGGTCTTGACTACGTGGTGGTCTATACCGCCGCCGACGAGCATTCCGAGCATGTCCAGCGCAATCTCGACAGCAAGGGTAACAACCGCCGGGCCTGGCGGGTGGCCAGCTATACCGATCCCAACGATATCCTGGCGGTGGCCGACCACACCAAATGTACCGCCATCCATCCGGGTTACGGCTTCTTTTCCGAGGATTTCCGCTTTGCCCGCCGGGTTACCATCCGCGACCGGCCGCTTAATTTTATCGGCCCCAGTTGGGGGGTGATCAAGGACCTGGGGGACAAGATCAACACCAAGCGGGTCGCCAACCAGTTGGGGATCCCCACCATTCCCGGCACCGACGGTCCGATCTATAACGAGATCGACGCCGAGGAGATCGCCCGCCAGTTACTGGAGGATCAGGCGGAGAGCGGCATCATCCAGCCGTCGATCCTGGTCAAGGCGGCGGCCGGCGGCGGCGGCATGGGGATCGAGGAAGTCCACGAGATCGAACAGTTCCGCCGGGTCTACCGCCAGGTGCAGAATTACGCCAAACGCCAATTCGGCGACGCCGGGGTGCTGATCGAGCAGTGCCTGCGCGATTACAACCATATCGAAGTACAGCTGCTGTGCAGCCGCCACGGCGAGCGGGTCCATTTCGGTACCCGCAACTGCACGATCCAGAGCACCGGCCGCCAGAAGCGGCTGGAAGCGGCGCCGGGCTTTGATGTGACCTGTTTCCCCTATGAATTCGACGCCCCGGCGGTGCTGGAGCAGATCATCGAATACTCGTTGAAACTGGCCTCCCATGTCCGCTACGACAACGTCGGCACCTGGGAGTGGATCGTCAGCCGCGACGGCCGCCCCCATCTGCTGGAGGTCAATACCCGGATCCAGGTGGAAAACGATGTCTCGGCCCGCATCAGCTATATCAACCACCAGCACCCCAACCTGATCCGCGAACAGATCCGCCTGGCCCTGGGCGACAAGCTGGGCTACACCCAGCAGGATATCGAGTTTCGCGGCACCAGTATCGAGTTGCGGCTGGTGGCCGAGGATACCCAGCGCGGTTTTGCCCCCTGGATCGGCACCATCTCCCGTTTCTCCTACCCGGAGCATGAATGGTCGGCGGTTTACACCCATGTACCCACCGATCGTCCCTATGTGATCCCCAGCGATTATGACGCCAACCTGGCCCTGGCCCTGGTCTGGGGCGAGTCCATGGTCGTGGCCAAGGAGCGGGCCCGGCGTTTTTTAAATGAAATGGTGATCGAAGGCAGCAATGCCAGCGGCGGCCCGATTGTCACCAATCTGCCATACCTGGCGGACAACCTGGATCGCCTCTTGACTTTCTAAGGATGGTTTGAAGCCGATGGAAGACCTACGCAAACGCCTGCTCAAGGCCGGGGAACGGATCACCTATCTGGGCCAGCTCAAAGAAGGCCCGGATTGGGGTAACCTCCCCTCCCTGCAGGAAAAACTCGATGAATTGCGCGACTCCTTTTACGTCCTGGAGCATGAGGAGCTGGCCGCTCGCATCGGTAGCCTGGAGGAGTCCATCACTTTCCTGGAGGCCCGTTGCGAGGAGACTTTAAGCCCCATGGAGCGGGTCCGGATCGTGCGCAGCCCGTTGCGCTTTACCCTCCAGGACCTGCTGGAAAACGTCTACGAGGAATACACCGAACTGGGCGGCCAGGAGGAGGCCAATATTGACCCGGCCCTGGTGGCGGCCAGGGCCAGCATTGCCCGGCGCATCAAAAACCGTATCGTCATGCAGCAGGTGATGGTGATCGGCCACGAAAAAGGGCATGGCGAGGAGTATCGTAACGGCGGCAGCACCAAGCCCTGGGGCAATGAAAAGGCCCTGCGCTATATGCGGGTGGCGGAAACCGAAGGGATCCCCATCCATTTTTATATCTTCACCCCCGGCGCCTTTCCCGTTGAGGATTATCCCGGCGCCGCCCAGCAGATCGCCCGCAACCTGTACGTGATGGCCAAATTGCGGGTGCCGTTGATCGCCGTAACCTCCGAGGGCGGTTCCGGCGGCGCGGAAGCGGTGGGAATGGGGGATCTGCGGATGATGTTCTCCCACGGCTACTATTCGGTGATTTCGCCGGAAGGGGCCGCCGCCATCGAAGGCAAAGTCCGGGAAGGGGAGAAGGTCCCCAAAGACTTGGTGGAAAATTGCGCCGATCGGCTGGCGATCACCGCCACCGACAACCTGCGGCTGGGCACCATCGACCGGGTAATCCAGGAGCCGCCGCTGGGGGCCAAACGTGATGATTTCGGGTTTTTCCGCCGGGTCAAGGCCGAGATGATCCGGGCCACCGATGAGGTGGTGCTCAAGACCAAGAGTTTGCGGGCCTTTCGGGCCTACGAATTAAAGATGGAAAAGGCCGGCGGCACCGCCGGGGCCGACGATGAACCCCGGGTCGATGTCTCCTGGGAGTTGACCGATGACGAAATCCAGCGACTGCTGTGGTACCGTTCCCGCAAATACCGGGAGATGGCGGCCTGGGCTTACCGGGAAAAACTCTCCACCGCCGCCGCTTTCTACCGCCAGGTCAGCCGGGGGTTGGCCAAGTTCTATTACACTTTCCGTTACGATATCCTCAAAAGCCGCCACAAGCAGGTCAAGAAGGTGATGAAGGATGTCTCCGGCGAAGGTTCGGTGCTGATCAAACAGGTCGCTTCCCCCTTTGCCGCCGCTTATGACTTCATCGCCCGCAAACCCGGCGGCCGGGCCAGCCGGGGCGGCGCCGCCTGGGGCGGGGCCGGGGAAGATCAGGTCGAGTATGGCGATATCTACACCTCGTCGCTGGCCAACGAGGATCGCACCGTTACCTGTCCTAACGCCGATCGCTACGGTTGCAAGGATCTCTGGGTGCCGGATCTGTATGGTGAATTCTGCGGAGTCTGCGAAACCTGTGGCCACCATTTTCCCCTGGAGTACCAGTGGTATCTGAAGCATCTTTTCGAGCCCGATTCGATCAGCGAGTTCAACGCCGATCTGGCGGCGATCAATCCCCTCGATTTCCCGGGAATTGACAAGAAGATGGAGGCGGCCCGCAAAAAAACCGAGCGGCCCTGCGCCATGATCACCTTCGACGCCCGGATCATGGGAGTCGATATCGTGGTGGCGATGCTTTACAGCGATTTCCGTAACGGCACGGTGGGAGCGGCCGAGGGCGAGAAATTCGTCCGGGCCTGTGAAGTAGCCCGCATTAAACGGCGGCCGTTGCTCTCCTACGTCCACACCACCGGCGGTATCCGGATTCACGAAGGCACCCTGGGGGTGATCCAGATGCCCAAGTGTACCATGGCGGTCCGGGAATATATCGACTCCGGCGGCCTTTACATCGTGGTTTACGACAACAACTCCTACGCCGGGCCGGTGGCCAGTTTCCTGGGTTGTTCGCCCTATCAGTTCGCCATTCGTTCCAGCCGGATCGGTTTTGCCGGCCCCCGGGTGATCCGGGACACCACCGGTGATGATGTGCCGCCGGATTATCACAGCGCCCGCCATGCCCTGCAACGCGGCCATATCCAGGGTATCTGGGATCGCCGGGATTTTCGGCGCAATCTCCATAAATCGTTGATGACCATGGGTGGTCGCAACCTTTATTACCGTTAAATCAGCGGTCATTGGCCCTGGTGATCGCTTACTATTACCGTTAAACGGACCTATGCCATGCAGGAACAGGATATAGATTTCGACGCCATTATCAGCCGTTACCGGGCCGATCCTTATGACTACCTGGCGGTTTGTACCTCGCATACCGGCCGTATCCGGTTCAAGGTGGGGCAGGGTGATCAGGTGCAGGCAGCCTCCGGCAAATTCGGCCAGATCCCCGGAACCCTGCTTTATGAACTGGAGCGGGAGCGTAACCAGAAGCGTATCAGCGCCGAGATCAACGGCCAGGTGGATATGGTCCGGACCGAGCTGGAAGGCGATTTCGTCGAGGCCGGCGAGCAGCTGATGACCATTAAGCATCCTTTGAAAAAGCGGGAGATCATTGAATATATCCTCCGCCAGGTGTTGACTCCCTATCTGGCCCCGGAGAAGGCCAAGTACTTTTTCTCCCTGGATCTCCAGGGCCGGATCGACAAATACGGCCTGCAGTCGGTGAGCATCAAGCCCGGCGACGAAGTTCTGACCATGTCGTTAATGAAGCGTGATACCCCGGTCTATTACGATGGTGAGCCGGGGATCATCCATTCGGTCTATTTCAAGCCCGGGGTCAGCGTCGAGCATGGTGAACCACTGTTCGGGGTCTGCCCCCAAGAGCGCTTGCCATTGATCGAGCGGATCATTACCCGGGTCAAGGCCGAATGGGAATAGCCGTAACTGTGCAGCCTGCTGTCGTTGCTCATGGCGAATGCTTTGCATAGCCTCAATGAAGGTGTGAGTGGTATGGGGGCGGAGCGGGTTTTATCTTTGCCCCTGGCGGCGGAGATGGCCGAGCGGCGGCGGCAATTGGGGGCCGAGCCGGCGTCCATGGTGGAGGAAGTGCTGGCCTATGGGGCGGTGGTGGGCAGCCGGGTGGAGTTTTGCGGCCGGCTCCCCAGTTGCCTGGATTACGCCCGCACCCTGATCCGGGATGACGAGGCGGCCGGGCGCTCCTTTGCCAGCGGCCGGGTGTTGATTGCCAGCGAGCTGGAAGCCGGCCGGGGGCGTTTTGCCCGGCCCTGGCACGCGCCGGCCGGCGGTCTGTGGTTGACCATGGTCCTGGTCAACACCCTGCTGCCCCAGCATGCCCGTTTTTACCCTTTGGCCGCCGGGGTTGCGGTGGCCGAAACCCTGCGCTCCTTCGGCATCCCGGCGCATCTTAAGTGGGTCAACGATATCCTGGTAAACGGCCGCAAGATTGCCGGGATGTTGCTGGAGACCGATCATGGTCTGGTCCGGCGGGAAGAGTATGTGCTGTTGGGGATCGGGCTTAACGTCAACAATGGCGATTTCCCCCCGGATTTACAGGAACTGGCGGTGTCGATGCGGCAGGTGGTGGGCCGGAAGCTTGACCTTAAGCAGGTGGCCGCCCGTCTGCTGGTCAAGCTGCGCTGGCAGCTCGGCCTGCTGCATTATATCGAGGCCCGCCAGTTGGCGGCGGAAGGTGACAGCGGCGAGCCACCGGCCGACCATCCGCTGCTGGCCTCCTGGCGCGAATTGAGCGATTGCCTGGGCCGCCGGGTGCTCTTTGGTTTCAATGTCCAGCAGCAGCCCCAGTATGAAGCGGTGGTTGAGGATATCGATCCGGCCGGCGGCCTGGTGATGCGGCTGGTCGCCGATGGCCGCCGGGTCATTGAGTATGCCGGCGAGATCCAGTATCTTTCTTAGAATTCGTAATCGTTCACCAGGGCCGATAACCGTGGACTTAACGGGCCGTAACCGTTCAGCAGTGCCGCAGATTGTGGCAAGCAGCCAAGCGCCTCGTACCCCGTGTACTTAAGCTTGGCTGATCGCCGCTGTCAATCATCGGCGCTCGACGCCGATAACGTGCGGTGCTGCTGAACGGTTACTAGAATTCCAAGTGACCAGTTGGCCAAATAGCAATGAGTGATGCCGGGGGTGTTGGGCAAAAATCGGGTAGCGACCAGGAGCCGGTCAGTGTGATCATCCCCACCTGCAACCGGGCCGACTGGCTGGCGGGTGCCATGGCCTCGGTGCTGGAGCAGGATTACCCCTGTTTTGAATTGATCGTGGTCGATGACGGCTCCCACGATCATACCCGGCAGGTGGTGGAGCAGTGGCAGCAAAGGCTGGCGGTAGAGTTGGCCGCCGAAGCGGCGGCGGGTAAAAACGGGCCTGGTACTACGCCGCCGGTAGCGCCGGAGATCGCTTCGCCGGCCTTGCGTTATTGCCGGCAGGAGAATCGCGGCCCGGCGGCGGCCCGCAACCGTGGTATCGCCATGGCCCGTTACCCGCTGCTGGCCTTTCTCGATTGCGACGACCGTTTCCAGCCCGGCAAACTGGCGCGCCAGGCAACGGCCATGACCGCCGCCCCGGAGTTTATGCTTTCCCATACCGACGAGAGCTGGTACCGCCGGGGCCGGCATCTCAACCAGAAAAAGCGTCATCGCAAGGAAGGCGGCGATCTCTTTGGCCGCAGCCTGGAGCTGTGTGTGATCGGTATGTCCACCGTGATGCTGCGCCGGCAGTTGCTGGCGGAGGTGGGGCTTTTCGATGCAGATCTGCCCTGTTGCGAAGATTACGAACTCTGGTTGCGGATTACCTGCCGCCACCCGGTGCTCCTGCTCGATCAACCGCTGACCGTCAAGCACGGCGGCCGCCCCGACCAGTTGTCGGTACGCCACCGGGTGGGGATCGACCGTTACCGGATCACGGCCCTGCAGAAGTTGCTCGCCGGCGATATGCTATCCCCCGCGCAGGCCACCCTGGCCCGCCGTGAGTTGGCCCGCAAATGCGAGATCTACGGCCGCGGTTGCCTCAAGCATGGCCGGAGGCGGGAAGGGGAAGAATTATTGGCCCTGGCCCACCGGCTAGCACCTCCGCGGTGAGCGTTTTCCGAGGCGGATGACGTTTTACTTTAACGCCTACGGGTATTCAGGCAGCAGTGGCTTGTCGTAGCCGCCACTTGGCGTAAATGGTCCAGGTTACTCCCGGCAGTAGAAAGATCAGGGCCAGGGCCAGGGCCACCCGGCGGGGGTCAAGACCCTGGTCCAGGGCCAGGCCGGTGAAATAGGTGGAGAGGCTTAAGATCAGGGTAACCAGGGCCATTTCGGTGGCGAAGATGCGGCCCCGGAATTGATCCTCGACCTTTTTTTGCAGCAGGGTGGTGCTGAATACCCACTGGATGGAACAGCCCAAGTGCCCCAGCAGCACGAACAGGGCCGCCCAGGCCAGGGTCGGGGCCTGGCTAAAGGCGATATAGGAAGCGCAGCCGAGGAAAAAAGCCAGCCCGATGGTGCGGTACATATCGCGGTCGCGCTCCCCCAGCAGCCGCCAGGCCAGGATCGGCCCGATGGCGGCTCCCACCCCGCGCATGCTGTAAAGGACACCGCTGCCGCCGCCCTGCTCCCCCAGTTGAAACAGTTGTTCCCCGTAGACCGCCAGCATCACCATGACCCCGCCGCCCAGGGCCCAGCCGCTTTTGACCATCAGCAGCGCCGCGACCTGGCGGTTGTGGGCCAGGTAACGGCCGCCGGCGATCAGGTCATTGAGACCGGTATACTCCCGCCAGGCCGCCTTGCCCTGCCGTCGCCGGTTGACGTGGGGGAGAATGACGGTGGCCAGCAGAGCGGCGGAAAGTATAAAGGAGAAGGCGTCGATCACAATGGCGGTCTGCCAGCCCCAGGTGGCGGTAACCAGCCCGCCCAGGGCGGCGCCGAAGGCCAGCATCACCGACCAGGTGGCGCCGGAGAGGGCGTTGGCCAGGTGCAGCTCCTCGGGCCGGCAGATATTGGGCACCGAGGCCCGCCGGGCGGGATCGTAAAAACTCCACATGGTTTCCTGGAGCAGGGCCAGCACAAAAACCAGCCAGATAAGCGACTCGTTCCGGACCAGCAGCAGCCCCAGCACCACCAGAAACCGGCCGAGGTCGCAAAAGATCATGATCTTCTTGCGGTTGAAGCGGTCGGCGATCACTCCGGCGGCCGGGGCCAGCAGGGTGGTGGGCAGGTATTTGGCGATCAGAAACCAGCTGATCGCCGCGCCCGAGCCGGTCATTTCGTTGAGCAGCGCGAAAACGGCGATATAGTTGAACCAGTTGCCCAGGTTGCTGACCACCCCGGCCAGCCAGAAACGCAGATAATTGGGATTGCCGGTGAACAGCTTGACATAAGAGCGCCATTCGCCGGCCGGTAAATGGGGCCGGGAGAGGTTGTCCGGTTGCGGTGGTTGGTCGGGCATCGGCGCAGAATGCGTTTTTTGGGCGGGGCTGTCAAGTGCTAAGCGATGGGGAAATTGTTTGACCGCGGGGCCATAACTTGCTTAGATTAGAAGCAGGTTGTTTTACCGCAGTGATAAGATCCACCATGTTGAGGAGGAGAACCCGGTATGAGCAGACCGATCGGCATCACGGTAAACCGTCATATCATGGACAGTCAGCGCCTTCACCCCGAAGCCACCGGTGAGTTGACCGGCTTGCTTTACGAATTGATCGTGGCCGCCAAAACCATCTCCGCCGAGGTCAACATGGCCGGCCTGGCCGATATCCTGGGGATGAGCGGTAAGACCAATATCCAGGGTGAACATGTCCAGAAGCTTGACGAATTCGCCAACAACACCATCAAGCGGCGATTGTCCCGCAGCGGTTATCTCTGCGCCATGACCTCCGAGGAGGAGAGCGACATTATCCCGGTGATCGAAGGGTATGAAGGCAAGTACACCCTGGCTTTTGATCCCCTGGATGGCTCTTCCAATATCGATGTCAATGTCAGCGTTGGCACCATTTTCTCCATCCACCGCCGGGTTACGCCCGAAGGCGGCCCAGGCAGCGAGTCCGATCTGCTGCAGGCCGGCCGCCGGCAAGTGGCCGCCGGTTACATGATCTATGGCTCCAGCACCATGCTGGTCTTTACCACCGGCGACGGGGTGCATGGTTTTACCCTGGATCCCAGTGTGGGCGAGTTCTATCTCTCCCATCCCCATATTCAGGTGCCGGAAAAGAGCCAATACTTCAGCGTCAATGAAGGCAACTACTTCTACTGGCAGGAGCCGGTGCGGCGCTATCTCGAGTACCTGAAAGCAGAGGACAAGGCCGGCGGGCGTCCCTATAATGGTCGTTATATCGGCTCCATGGTGGCCGATTTCCACCGCAACCTGATCGCCGGCGGGGTTTTTCTCTACCCCCGCGACAGCAAGGATCCCACCAAGCCCTACGGCAAATTGCGGCTGCTTTATGAGGCCGCCCCCATGGCCTTTTTGAATGAACAGGCCGGAGGACGGGCCATCACCGATGACGGCCGGGAGATCCTCGATATCACCCCCGACAGCCTCCATCAGCGGGTCCCCCTGGTCATTGGCAGCCGCCATGACGTCGGCCTCTTTGAGGAGTTCATGAACGGCCTCCGTTAAGCCCCAACTTTGCTCTTTAAAAAGTAGCGGCTTTAATGTACATTGCCCGGTCTACGCAGTCGGTGCCCGTTTGGTGCCGACGCGACGGGGTCCGGAGAGGTGACCGAGCGGTTGAAGGTGCACGCCTGGAAAGCGTGTGTGCGGCAACGTACCGTGGGTTCGAATCCCACCCTCTCCGCCAGGAGTTTTTCCGCCCTAAACAGGTTTTTTAGTTTGATAGCCGGGTCCCGCGCAACAGAGGCTCGCAAACTCCGTCAGGTCCGGGAGGAAGCAGCGGTAGCGAGTTTATCTGGGTGCCGCGGGGGTGCCTGGCTATCATTTTTTTTCAGCGGCCGGATTGCCGCAAGGTGCGGTGCGGCTGTTCGGTTACCTTTCTTGCAATTGGCGCTCTGACCATGTCCTATCTTGTGCTGGCCCGAAAATGGCGGCCCCGGACCTTTGCCGAGGTGGTGGGGCAGCGCCCGGTGGTTAAAACCCTGCAAAACGCCCTGCGTTTGCAGCGGGTGGCCCATGCCATGCTGTTTGCCGGGGTTCGCGGGGTGGGCAAGACCACCCTGGCCCGTTTGATGGCCAAGGCCCTCAATTGCCGGGAGCCGGAGCCGGCCGCCCGGCCCTGCAACCAATGCCAATCCTGCCAGGAGATCAACGCTGGCGCCGCCGTCGATCTTCATGAAATAGACGGTGCCAGCAACCGCGGCATCCAGGAGATCCGCGAGCTTAAGGAAAACATCCGTTTTCTGCCGGTGAGCGCCAGCTACAAGATCGTCATCATCGACGAAGTTCACATGCTGACCACCGAGGCCTTTAACGCCCTGCTCAAGACCCTGGAAGAACCGCCGGCCCATGTCTACTTCATGTTTGCCACCACCGAGTTGCATAAGATTCCCATCACCATCCTCTCCCGCTGTCAGCGTTATGAATTGAACCGGGTGCCATACGACGAGTTGCTGGCCTTTTTTCGCCAGGTGGCGGCCTGGGAAGAGGTGACGATCTCCGATGCCGCCCTGGCCATGATCAGCCGCGAAGCCGACGGTAGTGTCCGCGACGGCCTGAGCCTGCTAGATCAGGTTTTTTCCTTTGCCGACGATGGCATCGATGACGATGATGTCCGGCAGCTGCTGGGCCTGGTGGATCGCCGGGTTTTTACGCAACTGGCCCGAGCCCTGCTGGCCGGTGAATTGGGCCAGGCCCTGGAGATTTTTGATCGCGGGCAGCGGGCCGGCATGGACCTGAAACGTTTCGCCGCCGATCTGCTTGATTATTTCCGTAACCTGGTGGTCTGTCGGGCTACTGCCGGCTCCCGGCAATTGCTGGAGTTGGGCGAGCAGGAACAGGCCGAGCTGGAAGAGATCGCCGCCGCCCACAGCCCCGAAACCCTGCTCTACAGCTTCAACCTGCTGCTCAAGGGGGTCGAGGAGATGCAGTACGCCTCCCGCCCCAAGCTGGTTTTGGAAATGACCATGGTGCGGGCGGTGGAAGCCGGCCAGATCGTACCCACCGCCGAGGCCCTGGGACGGCTCGAGCAACTGCTGGCGGGGTTGCCGGCCGATGAGCAGCTCACCGCCGACGTTTCCCGGCAAACGGCCAGGGACGCTGGCAAAGCGGCGCCGGTGTCCGGGGTCGGCACCATGGAAGCCTACCGCAAACCGGCAGAGGCCGAAGTGGCCACCAAGATCAGCGAACCGGAGCCTGCCTTGGCCAGGACGGCCGCCGACTTCGGCCGGCCGGAGCCGGCACCGAGCCGGGAGGGCAGCGGTCAAACCCCGGAGCCCGTCGGCGGCTTGGAACCACCACCGGAACCCGCCGTTTTGCCGGAGTCCGCCGGGGATCAACCGGAGGCCGCCGGTCCGCCGGAGCCTCCGGCGGACCGGCAAGCCGGGGATGAAGCCCCGGCGGCTGAAGTTGCTAAGCCGCCGGCCCAAGGACGGTCGCAAGAAGGGCGGGATCTGCGGCGCCAGTGGGAAGATTTCGTCCGTTATGTCCGCCAGCGCAAGGTCTGGATGGCCTCGGTACTGGAAATGGCCGCTGGAGTTCGGGAAGAAAACGGGGAGTTGCTGTTGCGCTATGATGATCCGGCCGACTGCAAGCTCCTCGAAGAAACCGAAAATTCCCGCCTGCTTACCGAAATCGCTCAAGATTTTTTTCAACGGGAGCTTAAGGTGCGGTTGCGACTCCGGGGCGGCTCCACGGTGGCGATGGCGGCCAACGAACAGCCCCGGGAAGAGCGTCGGGCCCTGGCCAACGACCCCCTGGTCCAGACGGTGACCGAAATTTTCAACGGTGAGGTGGCGGGTATTCGCACCGGCACCCGGGGCGCAAGCGGCTAAACGTTCACCAGGGCCGACAACCGTTGATTTAACTGGTTGTAAGGGGTTTACCACAAAAGGTGGAGAGCTTAACAATCAAAAGAGGATGGATGATATGGATATGAGTCAGCTAATGCAACAGGCCCAGCAGTTTCAACAGAAAGTGGCCGGCTTGCAGGATGAGTTGGCCGAACGTACCGTAACCTCCAGTGTGGGTGGCGGTATGGTACAGGCCACGGTCAATGGCCGCCATCAACTGGTGAATCTGCAGATTGAAAAAGAGGTGGTCAACCCCGACGATCCCGAGATGCTGCGCGATCTGGTTACGGCGGCGGTCAACGACGCCATGGGCAAGGCCCAGGAGATGATCCAGGCCGAAATGGGTAAATTGACCGGCGGGATGAATATCCCCGGTCTCCTGTAGTTTGCTTGCCTGCCATGAACGTTACCCCACCGGCCCTGGAACGTTTGATCGCCGACTTTGGCAAACTCCCCGGAATTGGCCATAAAAGCGCCACCCGGTTGGCCCTGCACCTGCTGCGGCGGCCGGCTCTGGAAGCCCAGGGATTGGCCCGCAGTCTGCACGAGCTGCATCAGTTGATTACCATGTGCTCCAGTTGTTGCGCCTTTTCTGAAGAGGATCCCTGCGAGATTTGCCGTAATCCCGACCGGGATGGTTCGCTGGTCTGCGTGGTCGAGGAGCCCGGCGATCTGCTGGCCATCGAGAAAACCTCATCTTACCAAGGCAAGTACCATATCCTGCACGGGGCGCTGGCGCCCATGGATGGCATCGGGCCCCGGGAGTTGAAGATCGGCTTGCTGGTGGAGCGGCTGCAACGTGAACAGGTGCGCGAGGTATTGATTGCCACCAGCTCCACGGTGCCGGGGGAGGCCACCGCTTCCTATTTGATCGACCATCTCCGGCAGCAGACCGCCGGTGTGCGCCTGACCCGGTTGGCCTACGGAATTCCCATGGGTATGGATATCAAATACGCCGATGAGCTGACCCTGGCCCGGGCCATTGAAACCCGGCAGGAGCAAAAAGACTAAGCGGCGCTGCCGCTTTACCCTTGACAGCCGGGTGGTAAGCTGGTATTCCCTGGCCGCTTAGCGGCTTTACAAAGCGCTAACGTTTAGCCGCTACATTGAACAGGTTATTTCCCTTGGTGAACGGTTATAGTCGCTGCGATGCAGGCGCGTAGCTCAGTGGGAGAGCGCTACCCTGACACGGTAGAAGTCGGCGGTTCAAGTCCGCCCGCGCCTACCAGATGAAGTATCCGGAGCTTCGCAATGGTTGTTGGGATTCTTTGCGAAGCTCCGTTATTTTGATGATGAAATGACTGAAATAACCCTTACATATGCCGATAAAACGGCCACTTTTCCCGTCGGCAGCGCCGGTAGCGAGGTGATCCGGGAATTGTTCTCCAGCAAGGAGCGCAAACGGACCCTGGCCCTGTGGGTGGGGGGGCAGTTGTGCGATCTGGCGGCTCCTCTGGAAAACGGTGGCGAAATCGTGCCGTTGACCACCGCCAGCCCCGAGGCCCTGGAACTGTTGCGGCACAGTGCCGCCCATATTATGGCCGCGGCGGTGCTTGATCTTTTTGGTGCCGAGGTCCGGGTTGCTATCGGGCCGGCCACCGCCGACGGTTTCTATTACGATTTCGATGGGGAGCACTCCTTTAACCCCGATGATCTGGAGAGGATCGAGAGCCGCATGGCTGAAATCGTCGCCGCCGATCAGCCCTTCACGCGGCAGGAGATGGATCGTGCCGCTGCCATCGATTTTTTCGCCGCTCGGGGGCAGGACTATAAGGTTGAACTGTTAGGCGAATTGGAGGCCGACGAGGTCTCCCTTTATCGCCTGGGTGGTTTCGTCGATCTTTGCCGGGGGCCCCATCTGCCCGGTAGCGGCTGGCTTAAGGCCTTCAAGCTGACCCGCCTGGCCGGAGCTTACTGGCGCGGTGATGAAAACAACAAGATGCTGCAACGCATCTACGGCACGGCCTTTTTTGATAAGAAGGAACTCAAGCAATATCTGGCGCAACTGGAAGAGGCCAAGAGGCGTGATCATCGCAAGTTGGGCAAGGAACTGGAGCTCTTCACCATCCAGGACCAGATCGGCCCGGGGTTGATCCTCTGGCAGCCCAAAGGGGCACTGTTGCGGCGGCTCATCGAGGATTACTGGCGCCAGCAACATTATCGCTACGGCTACGACCTGCTTTTCTCCCCCCATATCGCCCGCCGGGAGTTGTGGCAGACCAGCGGCCATCTCGATTTTTACGGCGACAACATGTTCGCCGCCATGGAGATCGACGAGGCCCAGTATCAGCTCAAGCCGATGAATTGCCCTTTTCATATCGCCATCTACAAGACCAGCAAGCGCAGTTACCGGGAATTTCCCTTGCGCTGGTGCGAGTTGGGCACCGTTTACCGGTACGAAAAGACCGGTTCCCTGCATGGTTTGATGCGGGTCAGGGGGTTTACCCAGGACGACGCCCACATCTTTTGTCGGCTTACCCAGTTGACGGATGAAATTTTCCGGATCCTGGATTTCAATCTCCAGGTTCTCAAGGCCTTTGGCTTTGACGATTATGAGATTTATCTCTCGACCCGGCCGGAGAAGTATGTTGGTAGTGATGACCACTGGCAACAGGCCACCGAGGCCCTGAAACTGGCGCTGGCAAGCAAGGGGCTGGATTACACTATCGACGCCGGGGAAGGAGTCTTTTACGGCCCCAAGATTGATATCAAGATCAAGGATGTCCTGGGCCGGGCCTGGCAGTGTTCGACCATCCAGGTCGATTTCAACCTGCCGGAGCGTTTTGCGCTGAGCTATACCGGCGAGGATGGCGACGAGCATCGGCCGATCATGATCCATCGGGCCCTGATGGGCTCGCTGGAGCGCTTTTTCGGCGTCCTGATCGAGCATTACGCCGGCGCTTTTCCGGTCTGGCTGGCCCCGGTCCAGGCCCGGATCATGAATATTACCGACGCCCAGCTCGATTATGTCGCCCGCGTTTATGAGCAGTTGCGCCAAGCCGGGGTGCGGGTGGAGAAGGATGAGCGCAACGAGAAGCTCAACTACAAGATCCGGGAAGCCCAGCTGCAGAAGATTCCCTATATGCTGGTGGTGGGCGACCAGGAGGCGGCCGATGGTACCGTCACCGTCCGCCTGCGGGATGGCAAGAACCTGCCGGCCATGAGTATTACCGATTTTGCGACCATGGTGACCGAAGAAACGGCAACCGGCGGGCATTAACAAGCCTTTTAAGGGTTTTCGGTAATATAAGATATTGGCGAAACTCGGCCGGAAATGTTATAAAGCCCCGGCGGGTGCACCGGCATGACGGTGTTTGCCTTTTTAGCAAGTCGTGACCAGGGAGGTCGGTATCATTAAAGGTAGACGCAAGGAACCGGAAAACAAAGAAGTCCGGGCCCGGGTAAATCAGCAGATTCGTTGCGATGAGATCAGGCTTATCGACGCCGACGGTGCCCAGGTTGGCATCATGTCGCCCCGTGAGGCCTTGGCCAAGGCCGAGGAGAGCGGTCTTGACCTGGTTGAGGTTTCTCCCAGCGCCAAACCGCCGGTTTGCCGGGTCATGGATTACGGCAAATACCGTTATGAACAGAGTAAAAAGCAGCAGGACGCCAAAAAGAAACAGACGGTGATCGAGGTCAAGGAGATCAAGCTCCGGCCCAAAACCGAAAAGCATGACCTTGATTTTAAAATCAAGAATATCAAAAAATTCCTGCAGCAGAAAAACAAGGTTAAAGTTACCCTCCGGTTTAGAGGGCGGGAGATCGTTTACGCCATCAGTATGGGAACCGAAATCTTAAACCGGATCGCCGGAGAATTGACCGAGGACGGCATTCTCCTGCAGGCCCCCAAGATGGAAGGGCGGCAGATGACCATGCTGTTGGGGCCCAAAACGTAGGTGCCGGTTGCGATAAAGCTGGCATCTTAATTTGAGATAGAGAAAGGAGTTGCAGTCATGCCCAAGATGAAAACCACCCGGGGAGCGGCCAAGCGCTTCAAATGCACCGGCAGCGGCAAGATCGCCCGGCGCAAGGCCTTCAGTAGCCATATCCTCACCAAGAAATCAACCAAGAGAAAACGTTCGCTGCGCCAGGGCACCCTGGTGGATGCCGCCAATCTGACCGGCATCAAGCGAATGGTCCCCTATTTGTAAGGAGAAGCAGTCATGCCCAGAGTAACACGAGGTTTCAAGGCGCGTCGGCGCCGGAAGAAGGTTTTGAAAATGGCCAGCGGCTTTGTCGGCGCTCGTCACCGTTTGTATCGTAGCGCCACCGAGGCGGTGGATCGGGCGCTTTGTTACGCCTACCGGGATCGACGTCAGAAAAAACGTGATTTTCGCAAACTCTGGATCGTCCGGATCGGGGCCGCCGCCCATGACCACGGGACCACCTATAGCCGTCTGATGGGTGGTTTAAAGAAGAGCCAGGTGGATCTTGACCGCAAGGTCCTGGCCAACCTGGCGATCATGGATCCCGCCGGTTTTGCCGAAGTGGTGAAAATCTCCCAGGCCCACTGAGGCCGCCGGCATGGAAGATGAGTTGCAAAGTTTGCGGGCCGAGGCCGAGCAGGCCTTGGCCGCCGTGGCCACCAGCGAAGAACTGGAAAACTTCCGGGTGCGGTATCTGGGACGTAAGGGTCGTTTTGCCGGCCTGATGCGCAACCTGGGTCAGGTGACGGCAGAGGAGCGGCCCCGGTTGGGCAAACTGGCCAACGAGGTTAAGGCGGGGTTGGAAAATGCCTATACCGCCCGCCGGGAAGAGTTGGCCGTCGGCAGCGAGGCTGGCGGCCCCGCCGTCGATCTCAGCCTGCCGGGCCGCCGTCGTCCCGGCGGTCGGTTGCACCCGGTCAGCCAGGTGATGGCCGAGATCTGCGCTGTATTTGCCGGCATGGGCTTTGCCGTGGCCCGAGGGCCCGAGGTCGAAACCGACTTCTATAATTTCGAGTCCCTCAATATTCCGCCCCACCATCCGGCCCGGGCCATGCACGACACCTTTTATGTCGATGGTGGCCGCCTGCTGCGCACCCACACCTCGCCGATCCAGATTCGGGCCATGGAGCGGACGGCGCCGCCGTTGCGGGTGATCGCCCCCGGCAAGGTCTACCGTTGTGATTCCGATGTTACTCATACGCCGATGTTTCATCAGGTCGAGGGCTTTTCTGGTCGAGCGGCGGGTCTCGTTGGCCGATCTCAAAGGGGTGCTGTCGGCCTTTATCGCCCAGATGTTTTCCCAGGCCACCCCGATCCGTTTCCGACCCAGTTTTTTCCCTTTCACCGAGCCCAGTGTCGAGGTGGATATCGGTTGCGTGATCTGCCACGGCGAGGGCTGCCGGGTCTGTAAACAGAGCGGCTGGCTGGAGATTCTGGGCGCGGGCCTGATCGACCCCGAGGTCTTTGCCAAGGTGGGCTACGATCCCGAAGAGTACAGTGGCTTTGCCTTTGGACTGGGGGTTGAACGGATCGCCATGCTGCGTTACGGGATCAACGATATCCGCCTTTTCTACGAAAACGACCTGCGCTTTCTGGCGCAATTCTAAGCCGGATCTACCATGAAATGCACCGAAAACTGGCTTAAGGAATATGTGACCACCGAACTGGACGCCGCCGGTATCGCCGCCCGCCTGACCATGCTGGGGCTTGAGGTCGATACCGTGGAGCCGCTATATCCCGGTCTGGCAGAGGTGGTGGTGGGCAAGCTGTTGGCGGTGGAGCCCCATCCCAACGCCGATCGTTTAAGCATCTGCCAGGTCGATGACGGCGGCGATACCCCCCGCCGGGTGGTTTGCGGCGCCCCCAATGTCCGGGCCGGGATGTTCAGCCCATTGGCCCGGCCCGGTGTGGTGTTGCCGGGTAATTTCAAGATCAAGGCCAGCAAGATCCGCGGCGAGAAATCCGAAGGAATGCTCTGCGCCGACCGTGAGTTGGGGCTGGATGACGGCCGCGGGGAGAGCGGCGGTATCATGGATCTGGATCCGGCCGAATTCCCCGGTCTGGCCCCCGGCGCCGCACTAAGCGCGGTGATGGGACTGAACGATACCATGATCGAGGTAGATCTGACCCCCAACCGCCCTGACTGCGCCGGGGTTATCGGCCTGGCCCGGGAAGTGGCCGGAGTAACGGGGCAGCCGTTGCGGCCCCCGGTTCCGGAGTTGCCCGCCGACTGGACGGCCGCCGCTCAACCGTTACCTTTTAAAGTCGAGGTCGAAGCCGCCGATTGCCAGCGTTACGCCGCCCGCCTGCTGCGGGGAGTCAGGATCGGCCCCTCCCCCTGGTGGCTGCGCCAGCGTTTGCTGGCGGTGGGGTTGCGGCCCATCAATAACGTGGTCGATGTCACCAATTACGTGATGCTGGAATATGGCCAGCCTCTGCACGCCTTCGATTATGACCGTCTGGCTGGCGGTCTGATCCGGGTGCGGCGGGCCGCCGACGACGAGCAACTTACCACCCTGGACGGGGTCCAGCGGCAACTGACCGGCGAGATGCTGGTGATTGCCGATGCCGACAGGCCGGTGGCGCTGGCCGGGATCATCGGCGGTGCCGATAGCGAGGTTGGCCCGGCAAGTGTCAATATCCTGCTGGAGAGCGCCTGTTTCGCGGCCAAAAGCGTGCGCCAAACGGCCGCCGCCCTGAAACTGACCACCGATTCTTCGTACCGCTTCGAACGGGGCGTGGACCCCGAAGCCGCCCCAAAAGCCCTGGCCCGGGCGGTGGAGCTGATTGTCGCCACCGCCGGCGGTGAGGCGGTACCCGGCGGTATCGATTACCGGGAAGGGGTGGTAGAACCGCCGGTACTGACCCTGCGTTTGCCCCGGATTAACGAGCTGCTGGGAACCGAACTTGAGTTGGGCGCGGTGCAGAAATTGCTGGCCGGGATCGACATATCCGGCGAGCCGGTTGGCGGGGATACCCTGCGGGTGCAGCCGCCTTCGTTCCGGGTCGATTTGGAGCGGGAGATCGATCTGATCGAAGAAGTGGCCCGGCTGGTGGGTTACGAGCAGATTCCCACCACCATGCCCCGGGTGGCCATGGCACCGCCGGCGGGTGCTGAGGAAGCGGCCGGCATCAAGGCCCTGTTTACCGCCCAGGGCTGCTATGAGGCGATCAATTACAGCTTTATCAACCCCGCCACCGCCGACTGGCTCAACTGGCCGACAGCTGACCAGCGCCGCCACTTTTTGCCGTTGCTCAATCCCTTGAGCGAGGAGCAGAGCGTGCTGCGGACCTCGCTGTTGCCCGGTCTGTTGGAAAATGCCCGCCATAACATCAACCATCAGTGCGGTGATCTGCGACTTTTTGAATGGGGCCGGGTTTACCAACCGGCCGAGGCCGGTGCCTCACCCCGGGAAACCGAGCGGCTGGCGGCGGTCTTCAGTGGCCGGAGATTCCCCGCCGCGCCGCAGCTTTGGGAAGGCGAGGCGGAAGTCGATATTTATGATATCAAGGGGTTGTTGGAAGAACTGCTGGCCTATTTGCAACGGCCGGGGCTGGAGTTGATCCCGGCCGCCGAAGTGCCTCCCGGTATGGTCCCGGGTCAGGGCCTGATGCTGACCAGGGAAGGGGAAAAAATGGGCGAGGCGGGAAAAATTCAAGCCACGGTGCTAAAAGCATTTGGCATCAAGCAGCAAGTCTTTTATCTTGACCTGGATATGGAGAGCCTGTTAGCCCTACCTGCTGCTCGGCACTCCTTCCGGCCACTGCCCAGATACCCGGCCGTCAAATGGGATCTGGCCATGCTGGTGGCTGAAGAGACCCCGGCTGGTGAAATGCTGGCCGCTATTACCGAAGCGGGGGGCAAGCTGCTGGAGTGGGCGGAAATTTTTGATGTTTATCGCGGTAAGAATATTGAACCGGGAAAAAAGAGTGTGGCCTTCGCCATCCACTATCGTGATGCCGAACGGACTTTAAACGAGGAACAAGTGGCGGTGGTACACCAGAAGATCATCGACCTGTTGGCAAGCCGCTTCCACGGACAACTACGAGAGGCCTGAACAAATGGAGCAAGCAAACCTTACCCGCAAGGACCTGGCTAAGGCAATCAACGAACAGATGGGGTTTTCCCAGCGCGGTGCCGCCGAACTGGTGGATGTCGTCTTTGAACAGCTCAAGGAAACCCTGCTGGATGAAGAACCGATCAAGCTCGTGCAGTTCGGTACTTTCAATGTGCGTCATAAATTCCCCCGTCAGGGCCGCAACCCCCGCACCGGCGACCCGATGGAGATCACCAAGCGCAGCATGATCTCCTTTAGGCCCAGCAAGATCGTGCGGGAGCGGATTAACAGCAAGTAAGCCGTGAGTCAGGATAGGCCGATACCGGACAAGCTCTACTTCAAGATCGGTGAGGTCTGCGAAATCACCGGCATTAAGCAGCATGTCCTGCGCTACTGGGAAACCGAGTTCAAGATTTTAAGCCCCCAGCGAGCCAACTCCCGGCAGCGCTTGTACCGGCGGGTCGATGTCGAGAATATCCTGCGGATCAAGAAACTGCTCAAGGAAGAGGGTTTTACGATCAGCGGCGCCAAGAAACACCTGGCCCGGAGTCGCCGCCGGGAGCAGACAGCCGGTAGCACCGGTGATGCCGCCCCCGACTCCCGGGCGGCGGCAGCTGGGCTGGTGGAGAATACGGTCGATGAGCCGCCGCCGAATGTCCGGGTTGCCTCTATCTTCGGCGGCTTGAAACGGGAGCTGCAGGATCTGCAGAAAATCCTGGCGCCCTGAGTTATGGCGGATTACCGCTTGACAGCAGCGTTCGGGGTAGGTAAAAGTACCTCCCTTGTCGTGTCGCGAAATAACAGCAAGAATCAAAAAGTTTCGGGATGTAGCGCAGCCTGGTAGCGCACTTGAATGGGGTTCAAGGGGCCGGAGGTTCAAATCCTCTCATCCCGACCAGCAAATCAAAGGGTTAGCCGATTTCGGCTGGCCCTTTTTTTATGGGATGTTGGCAACATCTCTGCCCCATTCTCTCTCCACACCAACCGTGATCTGCAAATCCAATAGTGGTTTAACATTTGGTAATTACCGATTTTTGCAGCATATAGTTGGTTTTAAGCAGCAAGGTGGCGGCGGTTGACACATCGCCGTCCCTGTGCTGTAATAAAAAAAGTTCAAATCAAACCCTTGGTCGGGAGGTTTAAGCCATGCGGGAAGCGATGTTTTATCAGCCGGAAAAGGACGCGACCGTGCAGTGTCGGCTTTGCAGCCATTTTTGCCGGATCAAGGAGGGCCGCCGGGGCCTTTGCGGGGTCCGGGAAAACCGGGGCGGCAAACTCTACAGCCTGGTTTACGGTCGGCTGATAGCCGAAAATCACGACCCCATCGAGAAAAAGCCGCTTTTCCATTTTTTGCCGGGCAGTCACTCTTACTCCATAGCCACCGTGGGTTGTAATTTTAAATGCCAGCACTGTCAAAACTTCCAGATCTCCCAGTACCCCCACCTCTACCGGGGAGAAATCGCCGGCCGGCAACGCACCCCCGAAGAGGTGGTCGACGCCGCCGAACGTACCGGCTGCCAAAGCATCAGCTACACTTACGTGGAGCCCACCATTTTTTATGAATTCGCCTACGACTGCTCGGTGCTGGCGCAAGCCCGGGGAATTAAGAACGTCTGGGTCAGCAACGGTTACATGACCGAAGAAGTCGTCAGGCATTTGGCCACCGTGCTGGATGGTATCAATGTCGATCTCAAGGCCTTCACCGACGATTTCTACCGCCGGGTCTGCAAGGCCCACCTGCAGCCGGTGCTGGATAATATCCGCCTGCTGCACGAACTGGGCGTTTGGCTGGAGGTGACCACCCTGATCATCCCGGGCCTCAACGACAGCGCCGATGAACTGCAAAAAATCGCCGGCTTCATCAAAGATATCGACCCGGGCATCCCCTGGCATGTCACCGCCTTCTCCCCCACCCACGAGATGCTCGACCGGCCGCCGACCCCGGTCTCCAGCCTTCGTCAGGCCCGTGATATCGGCCTGGCCGCCGGGCTGCGCTTTGTCTACGAGGGCAACATCCCCGGCGAGGGCGGCGAGAACACCTACTGTCCGGCCTGCAACAAGCTGCTTGTTAAACGCCACGGCTTTAGTATCGGCGACAACCACCTGGCCGCCGGCACCTGCCCCGCCTGCCAGGAGAAGATCCAGGGGGTGTGGGAGTAGACGTTATTCGCCGATAATCTTGACCAGTACCCGCTTTTTGCGGCCGCCGTCGAATTCGCCGTAGAAGATCTGCTCCCAGGGGCCGAAATCGAGTTTGCCGTCGGTGATCGCCACCACCACCTCGCGGCCCATCACCTGGCGCTTGAGGTGGGCGTCGGCGTTGTCCTCGTAGCCGTTATGGCGGTACTGGCTAACCGGCTCGTGGGGGGCCAGTTTTTCCAGCCAGACCTCGTAGTCGTGGTGCAGCCCCCCTTCGTCGTCGTTGATAAAGACCGAGGCGGTGATATGCATGGCGTTGACCAGTGCCAGCCCTTCCTTGATGCCGGAGGCCCGCAGGCACTTTTCCACTTGCGGGGTAATATTGACAAAGCCCCGACGTCCCGGTACTTCAAACCATAATTCCTGACGATAACTCTTCATGGTCGACTCCTTGTGCGTAAGTTTTGTATTCGTTCGCCAGTGCCCTGGTGCTTTTTCTTATATTGGCGATATTGGCAGGCAAAAAATAATTGTCAATAATATTTTTAGAGATTAGTTTGTAAAAATAATTAGATAAGAGGATAAAGCCGCCGTTGCATGCCCCTTCTTTTTGGTGTAAGTTGATACGTTCGGCTTTATTAAAGATTTGCAATGGGGGGAGAAGGCGTATGGCTGTTGATGTCAACGAAATTACCATCAATTACGAAGAAGATGGGGTACTGTTGGTTCAGGAGCTGGACAAAGCGATCCTGAGCAAGGGAGCCTGGGCCACTATTATTTTTCGCTATCGCCAGTGGGATCGGAAAAAAGAGGCTTACGGCCAGGAGATGTACACCATCCGGCGTTATCGTAAGGTGGGTGGTAAATATACGCCCCAGTCCAAATTCAATATTTCCAGTCGTGACCAGGCCGCCAAGATTGTCGATATTTTAAGCAATTGGCTTGCCAGTGAAGTAGCCTGATCCCGGTCTTTTAACAGGATTTAGCAAACGGATTTGAAAATGGCGCAAGCACCTCCCGTCCGACCGGCCCGCCGGGTGCCGATACTGCTGCTGCTGGTAATTATCTTTGCCGGCTGGTGGTGGTTTTTTGCCGATCAGCGGCAACCGGAGCCACCGCCCCCGGTTGAACCCAGGGCGGTAACGGCCCGCGGGGATCTGGCGGCGGCCGAGCGGACCGCCATTGAGATCTTCGAGGCCGCCTCGCCGGCCGTGGTCTTTATAACCACCATCGAGCTGCGCCGCGACATCTTTTCCCTTAACGTCTATGAGCTGCCCCGGGGTACCGGTTCCGGTTTTATCTGGGATAACCAGGGGCATATCGTCACCAACTACCATGTCATTGAAGATGCTGAACGGGTCGAGGTGACGTTGGCCGATCAGAGTTCGTGGTCGGGCAAGGTGGTGGGCGTGGCGCCGGACCAGGATCTGGCGGTGTTGCGGATCGAGGCTCCGGCCAAACGCTTGGCGCCGCTGCCGATGGGCAAATCAGATAACCTGCTGGTCGGTCAGCAGGTCTTTGCCATCGGCAATCCTTTCGGCCTGGATCAGACCATGACCTCGGGCATCGTCTCCGCCCTGGGGCGGGAGATTAAAGCGGTGACCGGCCGGACCATTCAAGGGGTGATTCAAACCGATGCCGCGATCAATCCCGGCAACTCGGGGGGGCCGCTGCTGGACAGCGCCGGTCGTTTGATCGGGGTCAATACCGCGATTTACAGTCCCACCGAAGCCAGTGTCGGGATCGGCTTCGCGGTGCCGGTGGCGGTGGTCAGCCGGGTGGTGCCGGAAATCGTGGAGCATGGAAGGGTGATCCGGCCCGGCCTGGGGATCACCGTGGCCCACGAACAGTTGGCCCGCCGCTTGGGGGTGGAGGGCATCCTGATCGTCAACGTCCAGCCCGGGGGGCCGGCCGCCGCCAGCAATTTGCGGGGTACCCGACAGGTGGGCGGTAATTTGCTGCTGGGAGACATTATTACTGCCGTAAATGGCCGCCGGGTAAGTGGTTATAACGAGCTGCGCGATGTCCTGGAGGAGGATTTTAAGATTGGTGACAAGGTGGAGCTTACCATTCTTCGGAAAGGGAGCAAGATGACCGTCGACGTGGTTTTGGAGGAGGTAGGGTGAGCGCCAGTTGGTGGACCAGGGCCCTGAAGAGTCTTGTTTCGGCCGATGAGCGCGACCGCCTTGACCTTTTCCGAGTATTTCCCGGAACCCGGCGTTTCCTGGCCGCCCGCCGCCATTATGCCTATATGCGGATCGCCAGTGATCTGCTTTTTGTATTTATTGTGCTGCTGGGGCTTTTCGGCCCTCGCGACCCCCAGAACAATATCGCGGTATTTTTGAGTTGGGGGGTGATCTGGCCGCTGATCGTTTTAAGCTGGTTCTTTGTCGGCCGGATGTGGTGTGGCGTCTGCCCTTTCCCAGGGCTGGGGGTTTTCTTTCAGAGCAAGGGGTGGAGCCTGAACCTGCCGGTACCCTGGTTTTTGAAAAAATACGGGGTTTATATTTCGGTCTTTTTACTGGCCTTGATTATCTGGACCGAAGTGGTGGCGGGTCTGGATCGCTCCCCCGTGGGCACCGCCTTCTTTCTGCTCGCCATCGTCTTTGGCGCTTCGCTGTTTTCCATTCTCTTTCCCGGGCAGGCCTGGTGCCGGCATCTCTGTCCCTTGGGGCGGATCAGCGGCGCGGCGGCGACCCTGGCGATCACTGAATTCCGTCCCGATCACGACAAGTGCCGGGGTTGTACCACCTTTGCCTGCAAGAAAGGGGCGCCGGGCAAACGGGGCTGTCCGGTGTACCTTGGGGCCTTCAACGTCCAGAACAATCTGCACTGTCTGGTTTGCGGCCACTGTTTGCCGGCCTGCGACCGCGATTCGCCGCAATTGTTGTTACGCAACCCTTATTCCGAACTGATTCGCAACAAGGGGCGTTATATTACCTGCTCCTATATTGTCCCTTTCCTGGTCGGCTCCCAGTTGGCCCGCTTTTTCCGGGATACTCCCAATTACGTTCGGTTACAGGAGAGCTTCGGGCTGCCGGACGCGGTTTTATTCAGTATTCTGCTGGTCTTGGGCTTTGCGGTGGTGCTGGCGGTTATCAAATTCGGTTCTTACCTTTTCGGGGTCACCGAGGATCCGATGTTCGGCAAATTCGCGCCGATGGTACCGATTCTGATTCCGATGTCCTTTACCGGTGAACTGGTCTATCGAATGCACTACTTCACCGCCGGCCTGGGTGATTTACTGCCCACCGCCGGCCGTCAATTCGGTCTGCCGTTGCTCGAATACCTGCAGTTCACAGTGCCCGAATTTCCAGTCCAGATACTGGCCGCCGTCTTTATGCTCAACGGCACCATCGCCGGCTGTTACATCCTCTGGCAATTCTGTCTGGGTGATTTTGACGGCATGGTCGCTTTCCGTGACTTTATCGGCATCAACCTGCTGATCGTGGCGCTGCTTTCCGCCTATCTGGTGGTTATTTTCTAGCCTTGGTGGTCAACGGTATTTTAGCCGGCTTAACTGACGCAGGAAGACCTCCCGTTTTCTTTTGGCCAACTCCCGCATATCCTTGATCTGGTCGGATTCGTCGATGATCTCGCGACCGACGATCTCCTCGATGACATCCTCAAGGCTGATCACCCCGGTGAAGCCGCCATATTCATCGACCACCACAAAGAGATGGCGGCGCTGTTCAAAGAAATCGAGCAACACCTGGGTCAACCGAGCCCCTTCGGGCACGAAATGGACCGGGTGCATCAGGTCTTTGAGTTTTTCCTCCTTACGGCCGCCGGCAGCGCTTAACAAAACATCCTTGCGCATCACGATACCGGCGATATTGTCCGGTTCCCCGTCGTAGACCGGTACCCGGCTGTGAAAATTCCATTGTTTTTCAAACTCGCGGGCCTCGGCCACCGTCAGGCCGGAATCCAGGGTAAAGGTGACGGTGCGGGGGGTCATGGCATCTCGCACCCGTTTGTGGCGCAACTCGAGGATATTGGTGATAACGTTGGCTTCCTGGTCGTCGATGGCGCCGGTTTTCTGACTGATGGTGGCAAAGGCCGCCACTTCCTTGGCGGAAACCAGAATCTCCTCGTCACTGCCGCCGCCCAAACGCCTGGTAATGGTATGAATAAACCAGACCGCCGGGGTGAGCAGCTTGACCATGCCGTGCAACGGCAGGGTGATCCAGGGGGCCAGCGTCTTGCAATAGGTGACCCCCAGGGTTTTGGGGATGATTTCAGAGAACAGCAGGATGGTGATGGTAAAGGCGGCAAAAAAAATGGGCAGATGCTGTTCACCAAAAACCACGGCGGCAGCGGCTCCGGCCACCGCCGCGCCGGCGGTGTTGGCGATGGTGTTCAGGGTAAGAATGGCGGTGATTGGCCGGTGGATGTCCTTTTTCAGTTTTTTCAAGGTGTTGCCCAGATAAGGCCGTTTCTGGACCAGCAGTTCCACCCGGCTTAAGGGCACCGAATAGAGTACCGCTTCAAAAACGCTGCAGAGCGCGGAAATCGCCACCGCGAAACCGACCGCCAGGATAAGTTGGGTAAGCACGCCAAGCCTCCTCTTGCCAAAGACGATAAAAAGTGGTTGTTAATATTGCCGCTGCACCATGTAAGTGTTCACCAGGGCCAATGAGCGCTGATTTAACGGGCCGTCCAGCGTGCCGTAGATCGCAAGCAGCCAAGCGCCTCGTACCCCGTGTACTTAAGCTTGGCTGATCGCCGTAAGGTGCGGTGCTGCTGAACGTTTACTGCACCATAACCATCCTGAAATCAATACTCCAGCGGAAATTAAAGGAGGGAGCATGATTACTATCAAGACCACCACCACCGCCAAGCTTGGCGGTGATACCCTGTTATGCTTTGTTCATGGCGCGCAGGACCACCAACCGGCCACCGCCGATTTGCCGCCGGCGGTGGCCGAAGTTCTGCGCCTGGCCTGGCAAAGTGGTGACTTTACCGCCAAAAAGCAGCAACTGTTGGTCTCCTATCCGGGCGGCCGTGTAAGTGGCGGTTCCCACGAAACTTGTCAAATAAGTGAAGATGGGAAGGATGGAACAAGTGATAACCGGGCGGGGCCAGAGGCGGTGCCCGGTGGTCGCATGCCTGGCCGGCTGCTGTTGGTGGGCCTGGGGACAGAGGAATTGAGCGAGGAAGATTGGCGTTTGGTAGGCGGGACCGCCAGTAAGCGGCTGCTGGAAAGCCGGGCGGTCAAGGTGGACCTGCTGCTGCCCGCCGCTATAAGAGATGAAGCGGTGGCGGCGCTGAGCGAAGGGTTGCTGCTGGGCAGTTACCGGTTCAACAAATATCGCGGCCTCAAGGATGATCCCGAGCAGCCCGAACCGCTGTTAAGCGAGGTAGTTATCCATGCTCCCCGCCGGCTCAAGGCGGTGGTACAGCGGGCGGCCTCCCTGGCCCGGGGAGTGGCCGCGGCCCGGGACATGGCCAACGAACCCGGCAACGGCTGGACGCCGGCGGAGTTCGCCGAGCAAGCCCGGGAACTGGGCCGGGAGTATGGCCTGCGGGTCAAGGTGCTGTCCAAGGCGGCCCTGACCAGGCTTGGCATGGGAGGAATCCTGGCGGTCAGCCAGGGCTCGGTACAGCCGCCCAACATGGTAATCGTCGAACACCGGGTGGCCGCCAAGGCGCCGACCCTGCTGCTGGTCGGCAAGGGACTTACCTTTGATTCCGGCGGCATTTCGTTGAAGCCCGGTAGCGGCATGGAGGAGATGAAGTACGATATGTGTGGCGGGGCGGCGGTGCTGGCGGCGATGGAGGTGGTCGGCCGGGAAAAGCCCCGTCGGCTCAACGTGGTGGCCCTGGTGCCGGCCAGCGAGAATATGCCCGGGCCGGCGGCCTTGAAGCCCGGTGATATCATCCGCCACTACGGCGGTAAGACGGTGGAAGTAATCAATACCGACGCCGAAGGGCGGCTGCTGCTGGCCGACGCCCTGGCCTACGGGGTGGCGAAGTACCAACCGGCGGCGGTGGTCGATCTGGCCACCCTGACCGGGGCGGTGATCGTCGCCCTGGGGCACCACCACGCCGGGCTGCTGGGCAATGACGACGAGCTTTGCCAGCGGTTGCTGGCCGCCGGCCAGCGCGGCGGAGAACCGCTCTGGCGACTCCCCTTGGGCAAGGAGTATCGCAAACAGCTTGACTCCAGGGTGGCTGATCTGAAAAATGTCGGCAAACGCGATGCCGGCGCCATTGTAGGCGCCGCCTTTCTGCAGGAGTTCGTGGGTGAAACCCCCTGGGCCCATCTCGATATCGCCGGCACCGCCTGGAATTTCACCGAGAAGAGTTATATTCCCAAAGGACCGTCGGGCTTTGGGGTCAGAACCCTGGTAGAATTGATCCGCTCATATTAAAGGTAAGCGTGTCCCGCCTCTTCCTTTATTAGAAATCGTCAAAAGGTTCACTCGTCGACTCTTGCTTGGGTTGCTGCTTCTTGGGTTGTTGCTTCTGGGATGTGCCCGCCGAAGTGGAGCGATTTTCCCGACCGGCCGGCAGCGCCGGGCGGCTGGAGTTTGTCTCCCTTTGGCCGCCTTCCTGCCGGGGAGCCGGAGTCGGCCGTCTTGAGTTGCGATCCGGGCGCTCCCCTTTGGTCTGCTCGTGCTTGCCGATCAGTACCAGTAATTCGGCCACCCGCTGTTCAATCGATTCAACCTGGCCGGAGAGCTCTTCGGAGGCGGAGGCGGTTTCCTCGGCGGACGCGGCGTTATCCTGGGTGGCCTGATCGATCTGGGAGATGGCGTTGTTGACCTGACCCACGGCATCGGCCTCCTCGCGGGCGGCGGCGGCGATCTCGGCCAGCAAGACGGCGATTTTTTCCACCGCGCTATGGGCCTTGGTAAAGGAATTGCCGGTTTCGTCCACCAAAGAGGTGCCGGCCTTGACCTTTTCCACCGTGCCCTCAATCAGGGTCGAGGTGTTCTGGGCCGCCTCCGCCGCCCTGAGTGCCAGGTTGCGGACCTCGTCGGCCACCACCGCGAAACCGGCGCCGGCCTCGCCGGCCCGGGCCGCTTCCACCGCCGCGTTCAAGGCCAGCAAATTGGTCTGGAAGGCGATCTCGTCGATGGTCTTGACGATTTTCTGGGTCTCCTCCGAGGCGGCGTTGATCTCATTCATCGAGGTGACCAGCTTCTTCATCGACTCGTCGGCGTGGCTGAGCACCTCGTTGGCTTCCCGCATCAGGGAGTCGGCCTGCAGGGTGTTGTCGGCGTCACGGTTGATCATCGAACTCATCTCTTCCACCGAGGCCGAAGTCTCCTCCAGGGAGGCGGCCTGTTGTGATGAGCTGTCGGCCACCGCCTGGCTGGTGGCCGACAACTGGTGGGCGGCGGTGGTCACCTGGCTGGTACCGTCGTTGATATCCTCGGAGATAAGGTTTAATTTCCGCACCAGGGCCCGGGAAACCAGGAAAGCGGCGATCGCCGAGGTCCACCAGATCACAAAGCCGACCCCGAATTTGAGAAGCAGGTCCATCTGGCTGTTGTGGATATACTGTTCTCCGGCCTGGCGGTAATCGGTCACCAGGCGTTCCTCGACTTTGTTCATCGCCTCGATCATCCCGCTTATCGCCTGCTGCCAGCGCTTGGGATCGATGTTGAAGCCGCCGCCGAAGCGGTGCTCAATGGCCACCTGGCGCAATTCTGAAACCTGGCGGACCGCTGGCTGGTTCTGCTGTTGTTGGTAGAATTCCCGGATCTCCGGATCGGCCAAAGTCTGGAAACTCTCCAGGTAGACCTTCTGCTCGGCCAGTGATTCGGCAAAGCGCATAAAGGCCAGCGGCGCGAATTCGTTGTTGGCAAAAGTATTGGACAGCAGTAACTGTTCGCCGTTCAGCCGCATCATAAATTCCAGGAAATTGTAATGACCGGCAATTAAACGCATCAGTTCTTCGTTTGGTATATCCTGGGAAACCAAGCGGACGGTGGTGCGGACTTCGGCCAGGACCTCGGCATAAGCCATAAATGATTCACCGCCGCCGATGGCCAGATTGTCGATCCGCCCCCGGAGGTCGCCAAGTTTGTTCAACTGGTTGCCGGTGCGCTCGACCTGCGAAAGCAACTCCGGGGTCAGGGAGCTGCGCTTGATTTCGGCGGTGAGATTACGGAAATTGGTGATTTTGGCATCGGTGGCGGTGCGCTGGGAGGAGAGTTCGTTACCCATGCGTTCCCCCCGGCTGCCCAGAAAGGCGTCGCTTAAGGAACGTTCTTTTTGCAACTCATGGGCGATGGCGGCGGCATCGACGGCGATATGGGCGACCTCCACGGTGGCCTGGGCCTGGCGAAGCTGGTAATAATTGACCACCAATTCCCTGATCAGGATCACCGAGAGGAAAATAAGCGGTACGGCCAGTACCAGTATCAACCTTTTCTGGATCGTCAGATTGCCGAAGAAACCCATGTTGTACCCCTCCTTGTAGCAAAACTTTCTCTTGAATCTCCGCCGGAGCAAACCGGCCCTGCCGAATCCGTTGCCCTGCTGAAACCACATTGTGGGAGCAGAACAGCGCCCATGGCAAGCTCAATAATTCTGGATTGTATCATACGATGTCGCTAATACCAAAAAGGTAAATGTCAAAAAAACAGCCGGCGCTTGATATGGTCACCCGGGCTGCAAGTTATTGCGCGACCAAATATGCAAAATGCGGTCCACCGTTGCATAGAAAATTTAGAAGGGGTCTGCTTTGCCGGGATAATTGCGTAAGAATAGAAAATCGCGGCAAAGCCAGGTGCTTATAGTGGTATGGGGGGGTGACGCCACGTTGTGACAGTGGTGGGGATTCAAGTCGCATTGATTGCGAATTTTCGCATATGGCGCCACAGGGTTCAGCGGCGGAGCTGGTGTTTTTGCAGCAGGCGATACAATTGGGAGCGGGAGAGTTGTGAGATCCCACAGGCCAGTTTGAGGTCATGGCCGACCATGTTGAGCAGATCCTGGAGATAGCGGTATTCGGCGCGTTCCAGGGCTTCCTCCCGGACCTGCCGCATGGGGGGCAGGGTGTCACCGTTGACGGCGGCTGGTCGGTTAGCCGCTGGTTTGCCGCCGCCGTCCGGCTCGGTTTCCTGGCGGATCTGTTTGCTTTTGGCGCTGGCCCGGATATCGGCCGGCAGGTGCATGGCGAAAAGAGTGGGCTCGTGGCGGGCCTGGGCGAAGGCCTGGCCCACGGCGTTGTATAACTCCCGGATATTGCCCGGCCAGTCATATTCCTGCATGGTCTCCGTGAAACCCGAGCAGACCCCCTTGATGGGAATCCGATAATGTTTGCTCAGCTTGGCCAGCTGGGCCATTGCCAGTTCGTTGATATCGTCACCCCGCTGGCGCAGTGGCGGCAGCTTGATGATAAACCCTTGCAGGCGGTAGAGCAGATCCTGGCGGAAAGCGCCGTCGGCGGCCATTTGTTCGAGATCGCGGTTGCTGGCGGCCACCACCCGGAAATCGCTGGTGACTTCCCGGGGACTGCCGATGGGCCGGAAACGCTGCTCCTGCAGGGCCCGGAGCAGGTTTTTCTGTAATTCCAACGGTAATTCGCCGATTTCATCCAAAAACAGGGTTCCCTGATGGGCCTGCTGCAGCAGCCCCTGGCGGGCGGTGTCGGCCCCGGTAAAGGTACCTTTTTCGTGGCCGAACAGAATACTTTCCGCCAGGGTGGCGGGCAGGGCGGCGCAATCCACCACCACAAAGGGATGCTCGGCCCGCTGACTGTTGGCGTGGATCGCCCGGGCAAAGAGCTCCTTGCCGGTACCGGTCTCGCCGCTGATCAGCACGCTGGCGTCGGTACCCGCCGCCTTGGCCACGGTGTCCAGGCACTCCAGCAGGGGTGGCGAATTGCCGATGATCTCCGAGCGCCGCAGGGCCTGGGGGGCACCGCCGTGGGTGGCTTTCTCCTGGCGGTACTGCAAAACCCGGGTCAGGGGCAGCAATACGGTCTGCATGGTCAACGGTTTGCGGACGTAGTCCCAGGCGTCGCTCTTCATCGCCAGGGCGGCATTGTCCGGCTCTTCGTCGCCGGTGATAATGATTACTTCGGGGCTGGCCGGCATGCGGCGCAACTCGGTCACCGCGTTCAAGCCGCTGCCGTCGGGGAGATTGATATCAAGAAAGATCAGATCGACGCCGCCGGCGGCCAGTTGCCGGCGGCCTTCCTCCAGGGTCAGCGCCACCTCGGCTTCGTGTCCCTGGGAATTGATCAGGGCCTGCAGGGTGTCGCAGATCATCCGGTCGTCGTCGATTATCAAAACCCTGGCCATGGTTGCTGGTTCCATCAATACCTTTAGCTGTTAATCTTTATCGTTATCTTCCCTCGCCTGGCGCAGGGCCCGCTGGATGGTGGCGGCGAATTGGTCCACCCGGAAGGGTTTGGCCACGTAAGCGGTTATGCCCATTTGTCGACAATCCTGTTCACTTAAAGAGCCGCTGAAACCGGTGCACAGCACCACCGGCAGTTGCGGGTTGATTTCCAGGGCCGCCAGGGCCAGTTCGTCGCCATTTAAATCCGGCATATGGTAGTCGGTGACCAGCAGGTCATAGCTTGCCGGATGGCGGCGGAGAATATCCAGGGCGGCCCGGCCGCTGGTGGTGGTGTCCACCCGGTAGCCCAGCCGTTCGAGCATCGGGGTGAAGGCCTCGATCACCGGCAGTTCATCGTCGACAAAAAGAATCCGCTCCCGGTTGCCGTAAGCCGGGGCTGTCGCGTCCATGGTGGCGGCCGGCTCCGTGGTTTCGGCAATCGCCGGCAACAGAATCTCAAAACAGGCCCCCTGCCCGGGTTCGCTGTAGACGGTGATGGTGCCGCCATGCCGGCTGATGATGCCGTGGACCACCGCCAACCCCATTCCCGAACCTTCGCCTTTGCCTTTGGTGGTGAAAAAAGGGTCAAAGATCCGGTTGAGATGCTCCGGCGCGATTCCCGGCCCGGTATCGCTGACCACCAGTTTTAGCCAGTCGCCGGTGGGGGTGTCCGGCGGTGGCACGGGGGGCGCTTTTTCGGCGTTTTCCAGTATGATCTCCAGTCGGCCGCCGCTTTCCTGCATGGCATGGGCGGCGTTCAGGGCCAGATTCATAACCACCTGAATAATCTGGGTGGGATCGGCGGCCACCAGATCATGGCCCACGATTTGTTTGTACTCCATCTCGATGTTTGGGGCAAGGGTGGAGCGCAGAAATTTGATTCCCTCCTTGATTGCCGATCCCAACTGGATCGGGCGCGGATCGTGCTTGCCCTGGCGATTGAAATCCTGAATTTGTTGAATCAGCCCCCCGGCCCGTTGTGCCGCCTGTTCGATCTGTTGCAAACTTTGTTGGAGATGTTTTTTATCGCCGGCTTCCAGTTGCGCCATCTGGGTGTTGATGACGATGGGAGTCAGGATATTGTTGAAGTCGTGGGCGATGCCCCCGGCCAGGATGCCCAGGGCCTCCATCTTGCGGGCCTGAAAGAGCTGGGTCTCCATCTGCTGGCGCTCGGCATTGAGCAGGGCCTGGGAAGCCAGGGCCGAAAAATTCTCCGCCAGCCGTTGCTGGCCGCGGCTGAAAAAGTTGCGCCGGGGATGGGTGCAGACCAGGATCGCCACCTGCTCCCCGTTACGTAACGGGATATGGAGGGCCGAGCCCACCTGCTCCAGCACGGCCGCTGGTTGCGTCCGCCATTCCGTGACCTCGTTGACATCGAAGATGGTCACCGGTTTGCCGGCCAGCACCCGTTCCAGCATGGCCTCGGGGTGCCAGTGGCAGTGGCTGAAGATGTCGTCGGTGGTCACCGTGGCCGCCAGTGAACCGTCGGGGCGGTGGGTCAACACGAAGGCGCTGCTGAATTCCAGCACCCCCTGCATCACCTGCAGCAACTCCTTGAACATCCGGGAGCTTTCCATGGGCTTGATCAACACCTGCAAACCGGCCAGCAGGGATTCCAGATTGCGGCGCTGGCGCTCTTCATGTTCGCGGGCCCGGGCCAGGTCGATCAGGGTTTCCCGCAGCAATTCGTCATCGGCCATTACGGCTTTGCTCCGCTGAACACGATTACCGAGATCATCAGATTACCGTGACGATTCTCCCCGCCGGTGAAACAGCCCTGTTCGCCAAAAGTAAAATTACCTAAAAAGGGCCGTCCGCCCAGGGCCTGGTCCAGGGAGTTCCTGACCTCTTCCAGGCGGGGAAAGACGGTCAGCATGCAGCCGGCGCAATAGGTTACCAGGGCGCCGCTGATCTGCCGGGGCTGCAGCCGGCCGGCCTCAAGGGCCGCTTCCGCCACCCGTCCGCCGCGGGTGATCAGGGATTCGCTGGTGCCGATCATCTGGTGCAGCTCCTCGCCGACGGCAATATCGGCAAAGGTGGTCAGGCCGCCCTCGGCGGTAACCCGTTCCGGATGGGCCAGGTTGAAGTAGGGCACACCGCCGATTTGGCCCACTTCCCGACCCAGGGGGAAGAGGGTGGTGGCTTCCAGTACCACCCCGCCGGCGGCCAGCTGCTGCTGGATCAAGCCGCCGGTCCAGTGGTTGTAGACCTCGGCGGCGGGGCGGTGGTCGATCTGGTAGATGGTGCGGCCGGCCGCTCTGGTCACCGTGCCCCGCTGCTCGGTGGGGCGGTAACCGTTGTGGAAGGAGAAGTAGAGCGGGGTCGAAGGGTAGAGCACCGCCAGGGCCAGGCCCTCGCTTTGGCAGCCGCCGTCGGCCATGATCTCCCAGCCGCCTTTGATCTCGTTGTCGGCCGCGGTGCCGCCGATGATCGGCACGTTGGGGCCCAGGATATCCTCGATGCCCAGCAGGATTTCCTCCTCCCGCCCCGGCGTGGCGGCCAGCCGCACCAGGTCGGGGACTTCGCCGGGCCGCTCGGCGGCGGCGATGGCCTGCCGCAACAGGGTGGCGGCTTGTTGGCGGGGATTTTCCGTCGCGGAACCGATGGCCACCCCATAAGCCCCGTCGGGATCGAGCAGGCCCAGCAGCGCCAGCCCGCGATCTTCTTCCCCAAAGATTCCCTGCTCGGTCATGACCCCCCGGCAGGAGCTGGCGCCATGGACGCGGCAGGCGGGAAAGTGGCGCCGGATCGCCTCCCACAAGCCAGCGGCGGCATACTGGATCGAGAAATGAGCGAAGATAATCGTCGGCGTGGCCCCCAGCTGGCGGCTTAAGTCTGCGCAAGCCTGGTCAATGGCGGCGCGGGGGTCGGTCAGGGTGCTGCCGGCGCTGGCGATTTGCATGCTTTCTTGCTTTACTCCTTGGCATTTTCGGGCCGGTCAATAAGCGGTGGCGGCCGGATTTCCCCCTGGTGGTAATTTGTCAGGCCAGCAGGACCCGGGCACCTTATCCCGGCGATAAGAGATGGTCAAGGCCTGACTTAAGCGTGCCGACTATTTATTTAATGCCACGGTGTCGCATATAAATTAAAACCTGGCAAGTGGCCAGCCGGGCCGAATTTCCTTGAAAAGCCGCTCCCCTTATGGAATACATAGCTGATATTTTCTCGGCTCGATAAATGCAGCATACAGGAGTAAGGCCATGCGAATCAAGGTCAATGGTGAGGATAAGGAATTTAGCCAAGAGGTTAACGTTTCCCGGGTACTAACGGAACAGAACGTGGAGTCGCCGGAGATGGTGGCGGTCCAGGTCAACGGCGCCTTTGTCGACAAGGAGCAGTTCGAGGCACATACCCTGCGGGATGGTGACAGCGTCGAGTTTCTCTACTTCATGGGCGGCGGGGCCTGATGAGCGGTTTTGCCACCCGGGCGGTCCACGGGCCGCTGCCCGGGCCAGCCGAGCGTTGGCAGCATGGCGATTTACGGCCGCCGGTACATGATACCGTTGCTTTCGAGTTCGCCACCGCCGAGGAGATCGCCGACGCCTTTGCCGGCCGCCGTCCGGCCCACTCCTACAGCCGGATCAGCAACCCGACGGTGGCGGCGTTCGAGCGCCGCATCCAGGAGCTGGCCGGCGGTCGGGGAGTGGTGGCCCAGGCTTCGGGGATGGCGGCGATTGCCACCACCATCCTGGCGTTGGCCGGGGCCGGCAGCAATATCGTGGCCGGCCGCTCGTTGTTTGGCAATACCGTCTCGCTGCTGGCCCGGACCCTCGAACCCTGGGGGCTGGAAACCCGTTTTGTGGAGATGAAGGACCAGGCGGCGGTGGCGGCGGCGATTGACCAGAATACCCGGGCCATTTTCCTGGAGAGTATCACCAACCCCCGGCTGGAGGTCTGCGACCTGCCGGCCCTGGCCGAGTTGGGCCGGGGGCGCGGGGTGCCGCTGCTGGTTGATAATACCGCCCCCACCTTTTATCTTTGCCGGGCCGGTGAATTGGGGGCGGCGGTGGAGATCATCTCCAGCACCAAATATATCTCCGGGGGCGGCGCGGCGGTGGGCGGTTTGATCATCGACCACGGCTCCTTTGACTGGCAGCGTTCGCCGAGGATGGGCGAGTTCGCCCGGCGGTTCGGCCCCTTCGCCTTGCTGGCTGCTTTGCGCCGGGAGACCGCCCGGGATCTGGGGGCCTGCCTGGCGCCCCACAATGCCTATCTCCAAACCCTGGGGCTGGAAACCCTGGCCCTGCGGGTGGACCGGAGCTGCGCCAACGCCCTGGAACTGGCCCGCTTCCTCACCACCCAGCCGGCGGTACGCAAGGTCAACTATCCCGGCCTGGAGGATCATCCCGACCACGAATTGGCCCGGCGCCAGTTCAACGGCCGCTTCGGTGGTATCCTGACCTGCGAGCTGGCCGACCGCCAGGCCTGTTTTGCCATGTTGGACAAGTTGCAACTGATCCGCCGGGCCACCAATATTAATGATAACAAGACCCTGGCCATTCATCCGGCCTCGACCATTTTTGCCGAGTTTGACGCCGCCGAACGGGAGGCCATGGGGGTGTCGGAAGGACTGCTCAGGATCTCCGCCGGCATTGAGGATCTTGCCGATCTGCAGGACGATCTGCGGCAGGCCCTGGCGGCGCTTACCAAAGAAGCTAAGGAGTAGTCATGAGATATTCAGCGGAGCAGTTGGAACGTTACAGCCGTCATATTATTTTGCAGCAGATCGGCGTCGAGGGCCAGGAGCGGATCTCCGATGCCCGGGTGCTGATTGTCGGGGCCGGAGGGCTGGGGTCGCCGGCCGCTTTGTATTTGGCGGCGGCCGGGGTTGGCACCATCGGGATTGTCGATGGCGACGTGGTGGATCTCTCCAACCTCCAGCGGCAGATCGCCCATTTCAGCAAGGATGTGGGAGTGGCGAAGGTGGTTTCGGCGGCGGAAAAGATGGGCGCCATCAACCCCGATGTCAAGGTGATCACCCACCAGCTGCTGCTTTGTGCCGACAACATCCGGGGAGTGATCGGCGATTACGATTTCGTCATCGACGGTACCGATAATTTCCCCACCAAATTCCTGGTCAACGACGCCTGCGTGCTGGCCGGGATTCCCTTTTCCCACGGCGGCATTCTGCGCTTCGATGGCCAGACCATGACCGTGCTGCCCGGCGAGACGGCCTGCTACCGTTGCGCCTTTCGCCAGCCGCCGCCTCCCGACGCCGTGCCCACCTGCTCCCAGGCCGGGGTGCTGGGGGCGATCGCCGGCATGCTGGGGACCATCCAGGCCGCCGAGGCCCTTAAATTCGCCACCGGGGTCGGCCAATTGCTTACTAATACCTTGCTTTCCTTTAACGCCCTTGATATGAATTTCCGGCGGATTCCTTTGCGGCGCCAGGAGAATTGCCCGCTGTGCGGCGAGCACCCGAGCATTACCGAACTGGTTGATTATGACCAAGCGGTCTGCGCCATTAAATAGGGGTTAGAAGTATTTGAAGCAAGTTGTAACCGGGAGAGCAAAGATGACCGAAAAAGTGGAAGTCACCGCCGAGAAGAATCTGCGGGGGGTCAACTGCCCGATGAATCTGGTCTATACCAAGGTGGCCATGGCTGAACTGAAAAGCGGCGAGGTCTTGGAGATCATCCTGGACGACGGGCCGCCGATCAACAACGTACCGGGTTCGGTGGAAAAGGAAGGCCATCAACTGCTGGGTAAAAAACAGCTGGCCGACGGGGCCTGGTCATTATTGGTCCGCAAAAAATAGTAAACGTTTACGGCCCGTTAAATCAGCGGTCGTTGGCCCTGGTGAACGCTTGTAAAAAAATAGTATAGGTTGGCGATTTTGTTGACGGCTTTTGGCAACAACCTGCTGGAGATCGCCCTGGATGCCGCCCCCTGGCTGCTGTTGGGGTTGGTGGTGGCTGGTCTGATCAAGGCCTTTATTCCCGAAGATCTGTTGCAGAAATGGTTGGGCGGGTACGGCTTTAAGCCGGTACTGCGGGGGGCCCTGATCGGGGCGCCGTTGCCGCTCTGTTCCTGCGGGGCGATTCCCATGGGCTTGGCCCTGCATCGAGGCGGGGCCTCGCGGGGGGCCACCACCGCTTTTATGGTCGGCACCCCGGGGGTGGGGGTCGACTCCCTGGCCCTGACCTATGCCCTGCTGGGTCCCTTTATGGCGATAGTTCGCCCCCTGGGGGCCATCTTTTCCGCGGTGGTCGCCGGCCTGCTGATCAATCTGCTGCCGGTGGCAGCGGCCGTTTCCCGGGCCGGCAACCACCTTGACCCCACCGTTGCCACCTCGATCCCGCCGAATCCACCCTCGGCCAATGGTTGCGGCCCGGCCTGCTCCTGCCCCGAGGAGCCGACCGGCAGGATCGCCGACCTTAAGGCCGGCCTGCGTTATACCTTCAGTGAGGTGCTGGACGATATCGCCTGGTGGTTGTTGCTGGGGCTGGTGCTGGCCGCCGGGCTGTTGACTGCGGCGCCCCCGGGAGTGCTCGGGCAATACGCGGTCGGCCCGGTGGCCATGCTGGTTGTGGCCCTGATCGGGATTCCCATGTATCTCTGCGCCCAGGCCGTCACCCCGGTGGCCGCCGCCCTGATCGTGGCCGGGGTCTCACCGGGTACCGCCCTGGTGCTGTTGCTGGCCGGGCCGATCACCAGTATCGCCACCCTGGCGGTGCTGCGGCGGGAATTCGGGTTGGCCGCCACCGCCGTTTACGTGGTGGCGGTGGCCGGGGTCGCCATCGTCGCCGGGTTGCTCACCGATACCATGATCACCGCCTTCTCCCTCGATATCCCGGCCCAGCTCGGGGCCGCCCGCCAGTTGCTGCCGGAGATCGTTAAATATCCCGCCCTGGCGGTGTTGTTGTTTATGGCCGTTAAGCCCCTGCGCACCCTAGTGCTTAATTGAGCGTACAGTTAAGCAAGGTCGAAACGGTCCAGGCTCATGACTTTGTGCCAGGCGGCAACGAAGTCGCCGACGAATTTTTCCTTTGCGTCATCTTGGGCATAGACCTCGGCTAAGGCCCGCAAACGGGAGTTGGAGCCGAAAACCAGATCCACCCGGGTAGCGGTCCATTTGAGTTCGCCCGTCTTGAAGTCACGCCCCTCAAAGCTCTCCCTCTCTTCCGAGGTGGGCCGCCAGGTGGTGTTCATGTCCAGCAGGTTAACGAAAAAGTCGTTGGTCAGCTTGCCGGGCTGCCTGGTGAACACGCCATGCGGGGATTGCTCCGCGTTGGCGCCCAGCACCCGCAGACCGCCGACCAGCACCGTCATCTCCGGGGCGCTCAGGGTCAGCAGGTGGGCCCTGTCCACCAGCATCTCCTCGGCCGCAACGGTGTAGGCCTGTTTTTGGTAATTGCGGAAACCGTCGGCCTCGGGCTCCAGAAACGAAAACGATTTTACATCGGTCTGCTCCTGTGAAGCGTCCGTGCGTCCCGGGGTGAACGGTACCTCAATGGGGTGCCCGGCCGCCTTGGCCGCCGCTTCAATTGCCGCGCAACCGGCCAGCACGATGAGATCCGCCAGGGAAACCTGCTTGCCCCCCGTCTGGGCGCCGTTGAAATCCTGCTGGATGGTTTTAAGTACCTCCAGCACTTTGGCCAGTTGGGCCGGCTGGTTGACTTCCCAGTCCTTTTGCGGAGCCAGGCGGAGGCGGGCGCCGTTGGCGCCGCCACGGTAGTCCGAACCCCGGAAGGTAGAAGCCGAGGCCCAGGCGGTGGCCACCAGTTCGGCGATGGAGAGACCCGAGGCCAAAACTTTGTTTTTGAGTTCGGCGATCTCCTGATCGTCGATCAGGGGGTGATCGACGGCGGGAATGGGATCCTGCCAGATCAAATCCTCGCTGGGTACTTCCGGCCCCAGATACCGAACCTTGGGCCCCATGTCGCGGTGGATCAGTTTGAACCAGGCCCGGGCGAAGGCGTCGGCGAATTCCTCGGGGTTCTCCAGGTAGCGCCGGGCGATGGGTTCATAAATGGGATCGTAACGCATCGACATATCGGCGGTGGTCATCATGGGCCGGTGCTTTTTGGACGGGTCATGGGCGTCGGGGATCATATCCTCTTCCTCGACCTCCTTGGCCAGCCATTGGTTGGCGCCGGCCGGGCTCTTGACCAGCTCCCACTCGTATTTGAACAGCACTTTCAGATAGCCCATGTCCCATTGGGTCGGATTGGGCTTCCAGGCGCCTTCGATACCACTGGTGATGGTGTCCCCGCCCTTGCCGCTACCCAGGGCGTTTTGCCAACCCAGCCCCTGCTCTTCCAGGGGGGCGGCTTCGGGCTCCGGGCCGACCAGGCCGGGGTCTCCCGCCCCATGGCATTTGCCGAAGGTGTGGCCGCCGGCCGTCAGGGCGACGGTTTCCTCATCGTTCATGCCCATGCGGGCAAAGGTTTCTCGTACATCACGGCCCGAGGCCACCGGGTCGGGGTTGCCGTTGGGGCCTTCCGGGTTGACATAGATCAGGCCCATCTGCACGGCGGCCAGGGGGTTTTCCAGCTGGCGCTCGCCGCTGTAACGTTTATCCCCCAGCCAATCGGCTTCAGCGCCCCAGTAGATATCCTCTTCCGGTTGCCAGATGTCCGTCCGGCCGCCACCGAAACCGAAGGTCTTGAAACCCATGGACTCCAGGGCACAGTTGCCCGCCAGGATTATCAGGTCGGCCCAGGAGATCTTATTGCCGTATTTCTGCTTGATGGGCCAGAGCAGCCGGCGCGCCTTGTCCAGATTGGCGTTGTCGGGCCAGCTGTTGACCGGGGCGAAACGCTGATTGCCGGTGCCGCCGCCGCCCCGGCCGTCGCCGGTGCGGTAGGTGCCGGCGCTGTGCCAGGCCATGCGGATCATCAGACCGCCGTAATGACCCCAGTCAGCCGGCCACCACTCCTGGGAATCGGTCATCAGGTTGATCAGGTCCCTTTTCAGGGCGGCAAAGTCAATTTTTTTGAACTCTTCGGCGTAATTGAAATCGGGGCCCAGGGGGTTGGAGGCCGGGGCGTGTTGATGCAGGATGTCCAGGTTGAGCTGGTCGGGCCACCAGTCATGGGTGGAGGGGCCTTTGCCGGCCGCGGTGCTGCCGGTCTTGCCGGTTATCGGACACTTGCTGAGTTCGCTCATCTTGATTCTCCTTAGGGATGGTTAGACGGCTGGGTGTTTGTGCTATTTAGGATTAATTACCATGTTTATTTAATAGCGTCCAGCAATTTCGCCGGGCAAAGCCGTTACAATTTTGTTTCTAACGGCAAGCGTTGAAATATGATATCATCTCCCCCATGGTCGGGTCCAGACCCGGCAGTCAGTACTTCTCTACCAATAAATTTTTCGCCGGGAGGTGATCGGATGCTCAGTCAGAAAATGGAAAACAGTCTTAATCAACAGGTTAATGCCGAGCTCTATTCGTCGTACTTATATCTTTCCATGTCGGCCTATTTCAGTGAGATAAACCTTGATGGTGGTGCCCACTGGATGCGTTTGCAGGCCCAGGAGGAGTTGAACCACGCTTTGAAGATTTACGACTATATCAACGGCCGGGGAGGGCGGTCGGTTTTGGCCGCCATCGAGGCCCCACCCAGGAAGTGGGATTCTCCCACCGCAGTATTCACCGATGTGTTAAGCCACGAACAAAAAGTCACCGGCTTGATCAACGAACTGGTGGATCTGGCGATCAGCGAAAAAGATCATGCCACCAACAACTTCCTCCAGTGGTTTGTTGCCGAGCAGGTGGAAGAGGAGGCCAGTGCCAACGAGGTGCTGCAAAAGGTGAAGCTGGCCGCCAAGGAGGGCGGTCTTTTCATCCTTGACCAGGAGCTGGCCAAGCGCACCCTGGGCCCGGCGGCGTAATGTGAGCACTAACGGGAGAGGTAGCCATCAAACGCTTGAACTTCGTTTGATCCGGTCGGGCTATAGCCGTTTTTCCAGGTCGTTAAAGCAGGGGATGCACAGCGTTTTCCCCTGGCAGCGGCGGGTGCGGGATTCCATGGTGCCTTCGCCGCATTGTTCGCAGGGCAGGCTGTTCATGATCCGGGCCTTGGCCGGTGGCTCCGTGGTCAGCGAGCTGATGGTGAAGAGTTCATCCATGGGACTCTCCATCACCTGGCGGGAAAATTCCCCTCGCAGATCCGCCAACTGTTGCTGCTCCGCCGGGCTCAACCCCTGCTCTTTCTGCTTGGCCATCAGCCGGCCCAGTTCCTGGCGGCTCTCACCGAAGATACCGGGGTTGGCCACCAGCCGGGCCGCTTTGCCGTCCCGGCGGCGGTGGAAGCTGAAGGCGTTTTTACCGTAATCGAGATGGATCAGGTTGCCCTTGCCGAAAGTGCAGCCCGTCAGGGCTTGGATGGCATCCACTCCGCACATGTCGGTTTCCACCACCGCCACGATTTCCTCATCACCGGCCCGGCCCAACTCATGCAAAGCCCACTCGGCAGCTCGCAGGCCGATGGCCAGCCCCGGACACCAGTGGCCATGAAAATCGGTTACTTGCTTGATTTGTTCCGAAGTAAGGGTACAGGACATTTTCTGCCTCCATGTTGAAATGGTTGAATAAAATTGATGGCCTCACCACAAAACAAAATTGTGGCCAGTAAGTAACTAAATTTTTATCAAATGCGCCGATCGGCAAGCACGGCCGCGATTGGGCAAGCGGACGGCGCCGGTTGGTAGCAGCCGGGCATTGAGGCGAGCGGCCGGCTCAGCACCCGGGCCGCCGGGCCGCTTTCCACCAGGCGGCCGGCCTCCATCACCGCCAGCCGGTCGGCGATTTTACGGGCCAGCCCCAGATCGTGGGTGACCAGCAGCAGGGTCAAGCCCTTTTCAATCTGTAATTCCAGCAGCAACTTGAGCACCTTGGCCTGGACGCTGGGATCCAAGGCGCTGGTGGGCTCGTCGGCCACCAGTACGCCGCGGCCGCTGGATCAGGGCCCGGGCCAGACATAGGCGCTGGATGGCCCCCAAGTTCAACTGATGGGGGTAGCGGCGCAAAAAATCCGGCTGGGTGGCCAGGCGGACCTCGGCCAGGCTGGTCAGCACCCGCTGTTCAAGGGCGGCGGCATCCAGGTCCGGGCGTTGAATACGCAAGGGTTCAGCCACAATCTCAAACACCGTAAAGCGGTGGCTGACCGCCTCGGCCGGCTGCTGGTGGATAATGCCGATGCCGGTGGCCAGCCCCAGGGGGTCGCGGTGCCGCCAGGCCGCCAGTTTCCGGCCGGCAAAACGCACCTCTCCCCGGTCCGGCTCCAGCGCCCCGGCGGCCAGCATGGCCAGGGTGGTCTTGCCGGAGCCCGATTCTCCCACCAGGCAGCAGACCTCGCCGGCCCGTAGTTCCAGGTCCACGGGGTGCAGGGCCGTCAGCGGGCCGTAGCTTTTGCTGATTCCCCGGCAGCACAGTAGGTCGATAATGCCGCCCCGTCGGCAGCGTAGCTGGTGCTCTTGGTCCTGGTCAAGGGCCGGTTGGTCGGCCTCCAGCCCCCGTGGACGGTTCAAGGGTGGAGCTTCCCGGCGGCAGGCCTCTTCGGCCTGGGTACAGCGGGGGGCGAAGAGGCAGCCGTCGGCGGGGGCGTGGCCGTCTTTGTTGGTGCCGGGCGGTTCGTGTTCTTCCGGGTGGTTGCTGGTGGGGGTAACCAGATGCTGATGGTTGTGGCCGGGCTCCCCGGCCTCAGCAACACCGCATGCCATTTTTGTTCCTGCGGCGGGGTGGGCGTGCAGGAGGCGATAGAAGGCATCGCCGCGGATGCCTCCCAGGTCGCGAACCGCGTCCATCCCCGGAAAGGAACGATACAGGGCCACGGTGTAGGGATGACGGGCCCGGTCCAGTTGGGCGGCGGGCAGGTATTCCATGATCCGCCCCAGGTAGATCACCGCCGCTTGGTCGGCGATCTGCCGGGTCAGGGCCAGGTCGTGGGTGATCAGCAACAGGCTTTTTTGCCGGGCGGCCAGGCGGCGGAAGAGCTGGGCCAGGTGGTTTTTGCTCAGGCTGTCCAGGGCGGCGGTAGGTTCGTCCAGGATCAGCAGGGGCGGGTCCAGGATCAGGGCCATGGCCAGCAGGCCCCGCTGCAACTGGCCGCCGCTTCGTTCATGGGGGTACCGCCGGGCCTGCTCCCGGGCCAGGCCCAGTTCGAGCAGTACGGCCAGGGCGTGCTCCTCGGCTTCCCGGCGTTTGACGCCCGGCTGCCGGCGCAGGGGTTCCGCCACTTGGTCCAGCAGGCGGTAGGCCGGGTTGAGGGCCGCCGCCCCGTTTTGCGGCACCATCGCCGCCCGTCGCCAGCGCAGGCGATTGCGAGCGGTTTCGTCCAGGGCGGTGATTTCATCCTCGCCCAGCAGGATTTGGCCGTCAACCGTCGCCGCCGGCGGCAGCAGGCCCAACAAGGCCTTGCCCAGGGTAGTCTTGCCGGAGCCGGACTCTCCCACCAGGGCGGTGATTCGGCCCGGCAGCAGTTGCAGATCCACTCGGTCCAGGGCCAGTAGTTGGTGGTCGTTTTCCCGGTAGGTTACCGTCAGTTGTTTAATTTCCGTTTTCATCGTGTTTTTTTTAGTTTTGTCGGGCATTTTGAGTTGTTGCGGCGCCATCACCATTCTCGCAGCCGGGGATCGAAAAATTTTTCCAGGCTCACCGCCAGGAAGGTGGTTCCCATGATCAGCAGGGTCAGGCAGATGATGGGAGGCAGCAGCCAGTAGGGCCAGATTTCCAGGTAATAATACTTCAGGGCATAGCTGATCATCATCCCCAGGGACTTGCGAGCCGGGTCGAAAAGACCGAGAAAGGCCAACGAGGCCTCCATGAAGACCGCCATCCGGATCTTGGCGGCCAGGGTTACCAGGTAGAGCGGAAAGAGTTCCGGCAGCAGATGGCGGCGCAGCAGGTAGCCGCCCGAGGCCCCCATTTGCCGGGCCACCTGGAGGTGGAGCCGGTTTTTCAGGCTCAGGGCCTGGGCCCGGATCACCTTGGCGCTGTTGGGCCAGGTCAGCGCGGCCAGAGTCAGGGCCAGCCAGGCCGGGTCGAGGCGGAAGAAGGCGGCCAGCAGGATCAGCACCAAAATGGCGGGCAGCGCCAGGATGATGTCGGCCAGCCGCATCAAAAGCTGGTCGAGCCAGCCGCCGTACCAGGCCGCCGCCAGGCCGCCGGCCGCGCCCAGCAGTAGACCGCAAACCCCGGCCAGCAGGCCGAAGAGCAGGGTGTTGCGCAGGCTGTGAACCAGCTCGGAGAAGATATCCATGCCACCGTCGTTGACCCCCAGCCAGTGCTGGGCCGAAGGCGGACTTAAGGGCATAAAAGACATGTCGTGGGGGGCGTGGGGAGTGAGCAGCGGGCCCAGCAGGCCCAGACCGGCCAGCAGCAGCAACAGCAACAGGCCGCTGGTCAGCCAGGGATCGCGAGCGGGCGCGCGCTGCGCTCCGTGTACGCCTGCTCCCGGCCGGCTTCCTGGACCTGTTGCGTTGCGGGTGTGGTTAAGCTCAGAGGGCATGGCCAATCCTTGGGTCCAGTCGTCGGTGGAGCAGGGCCAGCCCCAGGTTGATGGCCAGGATCAGCAGGGCCGCCAGCAATACCACCGCCTGGATTACCGGTAGATCGCGGCTGCCGATGGCGGTGAACAGCAGCGTGCCCAGGCCGGGGTAGGCGAAGATGGTTTCCACCACCAGGGCGCCGGTGACCATAAAGGCCAGGCGCAGGCCGAAACGGGTCAGCACCGGCAGCAGGGCGTTGCGGGCCGCATGGACGTAGCGCACCCGCAGGGGAGGCAACCCCTTGGCGCGGGCGGTTTCCAGGTAGTTGCTGCCCAGGATCATCACCATGCCGGCCCGGGTAAGCAGAAAGTTGCCCGGTAGGTAGGCCAGCACCAGGGTAAGCAGGGGTAGGGCCAGGTGATGGAGAAGATCCAGCAGCCAGGGGCCGCCGCTGAGTTCGGCATAGGCGGTGGTGGCCCCGCCGGCGGGAAACCAGCCCAGGTGGTAGGCAAACAGCAGCAGTAACGGCGCCCCGCTGCCGATCTCCGGCACCCCTTGGAGGATGGTGGCGCCCCCGACTCCGGCCTTTTCCAGCCGCCCGCCCCGCCGCCAGGCCGCCTCCACTCCGGCGATAAAACCCAGGGCCAGGGCCAGGAGATGGGCGGTGCCCAGCAGCAGCAGGGTCCAGGGCAGGGCCGCCAGCACCAGGCGGAAAACCGGAGTTTGCAGGGCCAGGGAATGGCCCCAGTCCAGGGTGACCAGGCCCCAAAGGTAGGCGGTAAAGCCCTCGCGGTCGCCCAGCTCGTCACGGAGTTGGGCTTCCTGCTCGGCGTCCAGAACCACATGGGAGGAGCCGTAAACCGCCTCAATGTAATCACCGGGCAAAAGCAGGGGCAATCCGTAGCTCAGGCCGATCATGACCAGGGCGGCCAGCAGATAGGCGTAAAGGGGCTGGCGACCGGTGGCTGTCGGGGATGACTGTATCATGATGACCTCGCAACAAGCGGCCCAACATTTGCCAAGCACTGGCCAAACATTGGGCAGTCTGGTCGCCGCTCAGGGTAGCAGGGAAACTTTGTTCTGGGGGATGGGCACGCCCTTGCCGATGCCACCGGGGGTAAAGAACCACCTTATCCCCCTGGCCGGCTGGTAAGCGGCCAGGGTATCGGGGTAGTAGAGGGGGATGGCCGGCACTTCCCGGGCGTGTAACTCCTGGATGCGGTACACCAGCCGCCGACGCTTATCGGGGTCCATGGCGGTCATCTGTTCCTGCAACAGGCGGTTGAGTTCCGGATTGCCGTCGAAGCGGGCGCTGTTGACCGACCCGGCCCCGACCTCGCCGGAGATCATCTCCACCAGGATCAGGGGGTCGCCGCCGATGCCGCCATGGCCGGAAAGGGCCAGCTCGAACCGCCAGTTGCGCACCCGGCTGTCGGTGGTGGCCTGTTCCAGGTTGACCAGCTCCACCTGGATGCCCACGGCGTTAAGCTGCCGGCGGATGATCTCGCCGTCGCGGTCGACGGCGGTTTCCCCGGCGGCGGTAATGGTGGAGGCCAGCAATTCCAGCTTAAGAGGGTGGCCGTCGCGGTGGTAATAGCCCCGGGCGTCGGCCCGGTAGCCCAGTTCTTCCAGCAACTGGCGGGCCTTGGCGGGATCGGTGGGATAATCGGGAGTCTTCGGATTGTACATGGGATGGTCAACGCTGAGCAGCCCGTAGGAGGCCGGGGTGCCGAAGCCCCGGTGGCCCCGGTCGATGATTTCCCGGCGGTCGATGGCATAAGCCAGGGCTTGGCGGAATCTGCGCTCGTTGAAGGGGGTGCGGCGGTGGTTGATCATCAGCTTTTTGTTCCAGCCCCGCTGGTCGGCAATAATCTCAAAACCCCGTTGCCGCAACTGCTCCGCCATCTCCGGGCGGATGTTGGCCAGGTCGGCCTGGCCGCCGGACAGGGCTACCAGCGGTTGACCGGTGCGCAGGTAAATCAGGCGGTCCGCCGTGGGTCGGCCCTGGTAGTAGTCGGCAAAGGCCTCGTAAAGATAGCTGCCCCGGGTTTGGTCGAAATTCTTGAAAACGTAGGGACCGCTGCCGATAAAGGCGGCGGGCTCGTTGAAGTTCCGGGGGTCGCTGACCTCCCGCCAGATGTGCCTGGGTAGAATCGGCATGGTGCCGCCGATATTGGAGATAAAAGGGGCGTAGGGCCTGGTCAGAGAAAATGGTCACGGTGTGGCGGTCGACAGCCTTGGCTTTCCTGACCTGGTCCAGTGATACCCAATGGTATGGATGTTGCTGGAAATAGGCGATGGTGAAGGTCACGTCGGCGGCGGTCAGGGGTTCGCCGTCGTGCCAGCGGGCCTTGGGGTTGAGCTTGAAGGTGAAGGCCATCTGTTCCGGGTCGTAGGACCACTTCCGGGCCAGGGCCGGGATGAAGCCGCTTTCATCTTTCCAGATCAGGGTGTCGAACACCCAGGACATCCGGATATAACCCGACCAGGGGGGTAGTGGAGGTCAGGGTTGGGGTCGCCCCAGTCACCCCGGCCGTCGGCAATTTTCAAGGTACGGGTTTCATCCCCGGCGTGGGATGCAGCTGGCGGGCCGCCGCCCAGCAGTAACAAAAAAACACATATCATTAGCAGCTTGCGTGATAAGGCTGAAGACATTTCACTATTCCTCTTCAATACAATTGGGAGCTTTTTGCAAGATCATCATCATGGTGGTGGGATAAGCTGGTTGGTGGTCGGGGCCGGGTCTGTTGCCTCGTAGCCGATCAGCAGCACCACACCTTGCGGCGATCAGCCAAGCTTAAGTACACGGGGTACGAGGCGCTTGGCTGCTTGCCCGCAATCTGCGCGGCACTGCTGAACGGCTACGGCCCGTTAAGTCAGCGGTTATTGGCCCTGGTGAACGCTTACTGTTGCCTCCTTATCGGCGTTTGTTATATATTATTGTTTTGTGTTACTGGTGCGCAATTAATAACAGTCACCGGCTTGGTTGTCAAATGATTTCCAGCGCCACTTTAGGCTTGCCGGCCGGGGTGGTTTGCGGTATTGGGTAGTGTTCTATGGAAGTCTTCTTCGTGGCCTTAGTGGCCGTCAGTCTTGCTGAACTGGGCGATAAGACCCAGTTTGTCGCCCTTACCCTGAGCGCCCGCTGTCAGCAGCCGTGGCCGGTGCTGGCCGGCATTTTGCTGGCCTCGCTGGCCAACCACGGGCTGGCCGCCGTGGGCGGGGTCTGGGTTTCGCGCCTGCTGCCCGACGAGGTGGTTATCTGGCTGGTGGGCCTGGGTTTTCTCGCCATGGCCTTCTGGGCGCTGCGCAACAGTGCCGAGGAGGAAGCGCCACCGGTCTCGCTCAAAGGGGCTTTCATTACCACCTTCGTGCTCTTTTTCCTGATGGAGATGGGCGACAAGACCCAGATCGCCACCGCCGCCCTGGCCGCCCACTACTCCACCTTCTTCTGGGTCGTGGCCGGCAGCGTCAGCGGCATGATGGTGGTCAACGCCCCCACCGTCTGGTTTGGCCACTGCTACGGCTGCCGGATCTCGCCGCGCCTGCTTCACCTCTTAAGCGCCCTGATCTTCGGTGCCATCGGCCTGTGGGTGCTGGCTCCCTTAGTTTTCGGCCAGGATTTTCTCCAGCATGTCGCCGATGTTTTTCCGGTATATCCAAAGGATAACCGGTGACAGAATGAGGCCAGAGATGCTTAATCTTGAGGGACGAAGTGGCAAAAAATAAGGCGGTTAAATATCACCAGGAGGTATCATGGAAACATTAAAGATTGCAGACACAGGAATTAATATCTCTCGCATCGGCCTGGGAACTTGGGCAATAGGCGGCTGGATGTGGGGCGGAACAGATGAGCAGCTTTCAATAAAAACCATTCACAAAGCCCTGAACTCCGGTATTAATATGGTTGATACCGCACCGGTATACGGATTTGGGGTTTCGGAAGAGATTGTGGGTAAAGCCCTTAAAGATTACGGGAACAGAGATAAGATTATCCTGGCAACTAAAGCCGGACTGGAGTGGAACAAAGATGGCATTTTCAGAAATTCTTCTAAAGAACGTCTGCAGACAGAGATAGAAGACTCCCTTAGAAGACTGCAAACGGATTATATCGACATTTATCAAATTCACTGGCCAGATCCGCTGGTTTCTTTTGAAGAAACAGCAGGATATATGAACGATTTACTAAAAGAGGGGAAAATAAGAGCAGTAGGAGTAAGTAATTATTCTGTTTCTCAAATGGATGAATTTAGGAAAGGTGGGGCTTTGCATACGCTTCAGCCGCCTTATAATCTCTTTGAGAGAGAAATAGAAGATAAAGAGCTTCCTTATTGTCAAGAAAATAATATTAATCCCATAACTTACGGTGCTATCTGCCGAGGACTGCTATCGGGGAAAATGACTGAAGATAAAGAATTTGAAGGGGATGATCTGCGGAAAATAGATCCTAAATTCAAAGAAGCTAGATTTAAACAATATCTAAGTGCAGTTAAAAAGCTGGATGAGTTTGCAAAAGAAAATTTTGGGAAAAATGTAATGGAATTGGCTGTCAGGTGGGTAATGGATAAAACTGAAACAGGTATAGCCCTAATGGGTGCCAGAAGACCGGAACAGCTGGAAAACATTGAAAATATTTACGGGTGGAACATAGATAGTGGTGCTATGAAAGAAATAGATGATATTATTACGCAGGAAGTTAAGGATCCGGTGGGTCCCGAATTTATGGCACCACCTTCAAGAACTAATTGAGATGGCGGATTTAACTGCCGGATTAAGCCGAGTCCCGGCCCTCCTCATGGCGCTGGGCTGCGGCCAGGGTGGTCAGGCGGGCGGGAATTTGCCACTGTTGCAGCAGGTGGGCGACGGCTGGGGGGACCAGGTGTTGCCAGGGTTGGTCGCTGGTCATTAAATGGCGGATATCGCCGGCGCTGAGCCCTTTCTCTGCGGGGGAGACCTCCCACAGAACATGAGTTTTCAGGCCCATCTCCTGGAACTGTTGACGTTTTCTGCGTCCCCAGTCGTCGTAGATGCTCAACAGGAAGGGGGCTTCCAGGGGGACGTAATAGCGATAGCGTTCCGGCAGGTTGATGGGCAGCGGCACCACCGAGAAGTCGCCTTCGGCCAGGCCCGCCTCGACCAGCGCCGCCCGTACCAGTTGGTAACGCTCGAAATAGGTCAGCGGGTTGGCCGAGGGCTGGCTACGTTCGGGATCGGCGGGGTCGTCGCGGGTAAGATGGGGATCGGGGTTGGTGATTCCCACCACCAGGTGGTGGCAAAGCTCGGCTCCGGCCAGCAGATAACGCAGATGGTCGCGGTGCAGCACCTGGAAGCGGCCGTGGATAACCCCGGTGGGGTAACATTTTCGATTCATGGTCAACCTTTTATCCGAAAGGGTTGGTAATCCCCCGGCCAGAAGGGCTGATCGGCGGGGGCTTCGCGGGTGCCGATCAATTTGGTTCGCTCCAGATAGTTGAGCACCAGGGCCATGAACTCACCCCCGCGAACCGGCCCCAGGGCCCCGCCGGCGGCACTGATCTCGTCGTAACATTGTACCGTATCCCGCCGGACGCCGGGGCCGGCAAAGAGCAGGGGCACCGGCTCGCCGCCATGCACCAGGAGGCCGGAGCTGGGGGTGGAGTGGTCGGCGGTGACGGCCACCAACAGATCGGGATCGGCCAGCAGGGTGGCCAGTTCCCGGCCCAGCCCCCGATCCAGCGCTTCAATCACCTTGACCTTGGCCACCGGGTCTTTACGGTGGGCCGCCTGATCCGGGGCTTTGCTGTGGAGATGGATGAAATCATACTCCGGCAAGGCCTTACGGGCCATGGCCAGGCGCTCAGCCAGATCAACTCCGGGGTCTTCGCTGTCGGTGGCCTTTTCGACCTTCATTCCCAGAAAGGCGGCCAGCCCCCAGTAGACCAAGCCGGAAGATATACTCAGCGCTTTAAGGCCGTTTTGAGCTCGAAAATCGGCCACCTTTTTCAACTGCCCGCCCCGCTGGGTCACCAGCCCGTTGATCACCCCCCGGCCTTCCTGCCGCCGCCGCAGATTAACGGGATGCTCGTTAAGCCGCCGATAACCCCAGAGCAGATAATTTTTTAACAACTCGGCACTGTTGCCGGCGGCGGGGTCGTCGGCATACTCCTGCCAGGGCAGAGGCTCCGGCAGGGGGCGCCCTTCGTTCATGGTGTTGGTATCGGTGACAAAGGGAGCAACCCGGCCGCGAAGGCGGACAATACCAAACAGGCCGTGGGTGGGTAGAAATTGCACGCTACTCTCTTCCTGGCGGTAAAAGGCAATGTCCTCGGCCAAGTTTTGGGCCTCCTCGGGGGAGGCTTGAGGATGGTCTTTAGCCAGAATCAGGCAATCATCGGCCGTTTGCAGTTCCACCAGATGGGCCAGAAAGGCGACCTCTGTGGGGTCTAAGGGGATATCGGCGCCCAGGGCTTCCAGGGCGCCCCGACCGGGGAAATCCCGCGCGGGATAACCGAACATCGCAAAATGGGCGTTTTCGCTGGGCAGGGCCAGGCCCGGAGTCGCGGCATGGTAGAGGCCGTTGGCGCCCAAGGCGGCCAACCGGTCCAGGTTAGGGGTGTAAGCCGCCTGCAGCGGGGTCTGGTGGTCAAGCTCCGGGTGGGAGCGATCCCCCAGGCCGTCGAGTAGAATCAAGAGACATTTGCGGGCCATAAACTTTCCCGGTAGAGGTTGGTCTGGTGGTGTGCCCTGATGAGCCGTCGGTGGCACTCTAGCGTTTCCGCCGGGAGAAGTCAAAGTCGCTTGGTTGTGGGCGTCGCTGCCGTCGTGGGAACTTATTGGGGGTGGCCCTTAAAGTTCGCCGGTGGTGGGATAAAAATACTTGACGCCTTCGTTGTATTTAAATAAATATAACGCCGCGTAGGGCAATTTTGTCCTTTCAAGCAAGTGGCTCCGGTCGACAAAAGCCGACAAAAGCCGACAAAACGGCGGGAAGCAATCTAATCTCAAACCAGGAGGGTATTCCCAATGAAAACCAGAAGGTTTTTTGGTGCGCTGATGGTGACTCTTTTTTTAACCCTGACATGCGGCAGTACACTGCTGCATGCCGGCGAGCCGCTGCGCATCGCGGCGGCCTCCGACCTGCGCTTTGCCCTGGATGATATTGTCAAGATCTATCGTCAGGCGCATCCCGCTGCCAACATCGAGGTTATCTACGGCTCTTCCGGCAAAATGACGACTCAGATTATCAATGGCGCACCCTATGACCTCTTCTTCTCCGCCGACATCGCCTACCCGGAAAAGCTTAAGGAGCAAGGCCTGACCGCCACGGAGCCGGCGGTCTACGCCATTGGCCGCATCGTGATCTGGAGCAACACCGTCGATGCCGCCAAACTTACCCTTCAAGACCTGGCCTCCGACGCCATAGGCCGGATCGCCATCGCCCAGCCGTCCCATGCCCCTTACGGCCTGCGGGCCAAAGAGGCCTTGCAAGCTGCCGGAGTATGGGAGGCGGTGCAGGGGAAACTGGTCTTTGGCGAGAATATCGCGCATACCGCGCAGATGACCCGGTCGGGAGCCGCGCAGGTGGGTATCATCGCCCTGTCGCTGGCAAAGTTTCCCGAGATGGCCAAACATGGTCATCACCTTATCGACCAGGCCTTGCACAATCCGCTGACCCAGGGCTATGTCGTTACCCGGCGTGAGGTGAACAAAGCACAAGCGCTGGAGTTTGCCGACTTTATGGCTACCGATGAGGCGCACGCCATTATGGCTCGCTACGGCTTCGTGTTGTCGGAATAGAAGAGTATTTTGCACCGGGAGAGATAACGATGTTCGCACTTGGACCGGCGGAGTGGCAGGCGATCAGTGTCACCTTCAGGCTCTGCCTTTACACCACCATCATCCTGTTGGTCATCTCCACGCCGCTGGCCTGGTGGCTGGCGCAGGGGCGTTCCCACGCCCGGGTGATGGTGCGGGCCATCGTCGCCCTGCCACTGGTGCTGCCGCCGACCGTGCTGGGTTTCTATCTGCTGATGGTGCTCGGGCCACGCGGGGTGGTTGGGGAGACGCTCGAGAATCTCGGCTTCCACCACCTCGCCTTTACCTTTGAGGGTATTTTGGTCGCCTCGGTACTTTACTCCATGCCTTTTGCGGTGCAGCCACTCACCGAGGCTTTCAGCAATCTGGGACGGCGCCCGGTGGAGGTGGCCAGCAGCCTTGGCGCCGGGCTGGTGGATCGTTTTCGTACCGTTATTTTCCCATTGACGCGGGGAGGTTTCGTGGTGGCGGCCACCCTTACTTTCGCTCATACCCTGGGTGAATTCGGCGTGATCCTGATGCTGGGCGGCAGCATCCCCGGTGAGACCAAGGTGCTGTCGGTCCTGATCTACGACCACGCCGAGGCGATGAACTACGATGCCGCCCACACCCTTTCGCTGATGCTGCTGATCTTCGCCTTTATCACTCTCTTTGTGGTCTACAGCATTAACCGTCGCTTTGAGGTAGCCAAGGTATGACCCTGCATGTTCAAGCCCAATTAAATTATGGCCAAGATTTTGAGCTAAAAGTCGATGCCGGCTTGCCCCTCGACGGAGTGACCGTGCTCTTTGGCCGCTCGGGCTGTGGCAAGACTACACTGTTGCGCATCATCTCCGGCCTTGAGCGAATCCGTGGCGCCACGGTGCGCTTTGGCGATCAGCTCTGGCAACAGGGGAAACAATTCGTCCCCCTGCACAAACGGCGTATCGGCCTGGTGTTCCAGGAGCACAGCCTCCTGCCTCACTTGTCGGTACGGGAAAATCTGCTTTACGGCTATCGACGAACGCCGCTGGCTCTGCGCCGTCTGCATCCCCCCAAGGTAACCGCGCTACTCGATATCGACGACCTGCTGGAACGGCGTATCGACCAGCTCTCGGGCGGCCAGCGGCAGCGCGTTGCACTGGGACGGGCGTTGCTGATCAGCCCGCAGCTTATGCTGCTCGATGAGCCGCTGTCGGCCCTCGACACCCAGACCAAGCAGGAGATCATACCCTTTTTTTCGCGCATGGCGGCGGAGTCCGGGGTGCCGATCATCATGGTTACGCACGCCCCGGACGAGGTTGAACGCCTGGCCGATCGGGTGGTTTTCCTTAACGATGGCAAGATCGAGCGTAGCGAGTCGTTACGGGAGGCGTTGTCCCGCCCCGATTCACCGCTGTTGGCTGCGGGCTCGCTTCCCGCCTCCAAATACTCCTTGCCGCCGGCGTTGGGTCGTGATAGGTGTACCGCCATGAAAAAGCATGGTGGCAAGCAAGGTAAAAGGATGGCCCGGCAGCCCGGCGAGCCTGCCCTGCGCTGGCGAGGCAGGCTCTGGTTGGAAGGGGAGGAGGGCACTTTCCTGGGGTATGGACGGGTGGTGCTGCTGGAGCGGATCCGCGAGCATGGTTCGATTTCCCAGGCCGCCAAGTCAATGGAGATGTCCTACAAGCACGCCTGGGATCTGCTGGCCTCCATGCAGCGCCAGGCCGGAGTCCCGCTGGTGGAGACCTGCCGGGGCGGCAAGGCCGGGGGCGGCAGCCGCCTGACCCCGGCCGGGGTCAAAGCCATTGCCCTGTTCCGTTCCTGCCATGACAAGTTCCGCGAATTTCTGGCGACCCTGGAAGAATCCCAAACTGCTTTCAATTCCAACTCCGATTCGGAGAGTTGAAGTTTCCCCCCTTTTTTTATCTTTCGTTATATTGATCCGGCTACATTCACCAGCTTGCCACCGGTTCAGGAGAGCCCGGCCCATCAGGGCTTTCCTGTTCCCGTCCGGAATGGAAACATATTTTTTGTGCATAAGCTCAATTTCTGCTTGACGTCTGTTTTAGATTTTCCTAATATTGGCATATACTCATAAAGGGAACGCGCCAGCGTGGCCTTTATGGTGGTCGACGACCAGCAGTTTCCCGCCTCGTTGGCGGAGACCTATGAGCGCATCGTCGCCATGATTGAAGAAGCCAAATAACCAGGGCGAGGCACCATGTGGAACTTATTGCAGAAACTGAACAAGCATTTGGTGATAGCCATCCCGGCGATGATGGTGCTGGGTTTTCTGATCGGCAACCTGGCCGGGGAGGAGCGGGTGGCCTGGATGAAGATCCTGATCGTTCCTTTCACCTTCCTGATGGTCTATCCGATGATGGTTTCGCTCAATATCGACCATATCAAGCAGGGGGTGAAGAACGTCAAGCTGCAGGGGGTCGCCCTGCTGATCAACTTCGGCATAATCCCTTTTCTGGCCTTTGGCATGGGGCTTTATTTCTTCCCCGACCACCCCTATCTGCTCCTGGGCCTGTTGCTTGCCGCTCTGCTGCCCACCAGCGGCATGACCATCTCCTGGACCGGTTTTGCCAAGGGAAACCTGGGGGCGGCGATCAACATGACGGTGATCGGGCTGACCATAGGGTCGATGGTCACCCCACTCTACCTCCAGTGGCTGCTGGGCGCCCAGGTGGAGGTCGATCTGCTCCTGGTGGCCCGGCAGATCGTGCTGATTGTTTTCTTGCCCATGGCCTTGGGTTATGCCACCCGCCGCGCCCTGGTTTCAAGGTATGGCCAGGAGGGGTTCAAGAAGCAGTGGGCCCCTCGTTTTCCGCCGCTTTCCATCGTGGGGGTACTGGGTATCGTACTGGTGGCCATCACCCTCAAGGCCGACACCATCGGTGAGCAGCCGTCGATGTTGTTGGGCATTCTGTTGCCGCTGCTGCTGCTCTATCTGGCTAATTTTGTCATCAGCACCGTGATCGGCCGTCTCCTCTTTCCCAGGGGGGAGGCCATCGCCCTGGTGTACGGGACGGTTATGCGTAATTTGTCGATCGCGCTGGCCATCGCCATCAACGCTTTCGGTCCCCAAGGGGCTGATGCCGCCCTGGTGATCGCCCTGGCCTATATCATCCAGGTGCAGGCGGCGGCCTGGTACGTGCGGTGGACGGATCGATTTTTCGGAGCGCCGGAGGCCGCTTAATACCGCTGACGGGCCGCTAAAACAACAAGGCGTCCCGATCAACACTTCTAACCAAACAATATTAAGGAGTTAATCATGGAAAAACTGCGTATCGCCACTCCCACCAATAATCCTGGCGGTTTGGGAGCATCACGTTCGGAACACTTCGGGCATTGTGATATCTTCACTTTGGTCGATCTGGTCGATAATCAGGTCGCCGGTGTGGAAACCATAAACAATGCCGAGCACGGCGCCGGCGGTTGTCTAATCCCGGTGGAAATGCTGCAGCAGCAGGGGGTTAAGGCGCTGTTGGCGGGCGGCATGGGCAAGCGCCCGCTGCAAGCCTGCAAGCAGGCGGGGATCGAGGTCTATTTCGCCGCGCCGTCGCTTTATCCGGATGTGCAAAAGGTCATTGATGCTTGGCTGGCCGGCCAGTTGACAGCCATTGATGACGAACAGCTCTGCCAGGGCAACTGCCATCACTAAGCCGATTCGTCATCCCCGGCGGTTTTCGGCATAACAGCGGCGGCGACCTCGTTCTCGCCGTCAAAAACCAAGGCGGCGCCTTCGACCAGCGCCTCGGCCACCTTGCGCCGGGCGCTGGTCAGAATGCGCTGTACCGTACCTCGGGAAACCCCCATCCGTTTCCCGGCCTGCTCCTGAAAGAGCCCCTCCAGATCACAGAGCCGCAGGGCTTCCAATTCATCATCATGCAGCCCGATCCGGCGTAACTCGACAAGTGGGGTGCCGGTCGGCTTAAAAGCGCGCCCGCACATTTGCAGCTGACAACGCCGCTGTTTTTTGGGTCTGGGCATAGGTGAAGCCATCCCGGTTAAGGTTTGAGGTAAGCATCGAGGCCGTTCAGGGAAGTGGAGCATAGCGTTACATCAGGGAGATCACGCACAGCTTTCACGGCATCAACTAGCGTGGTTTTCTCGGCGGCGGTCAGTGTTTGCAAGTCGCCGTCGTGGAAATAGATCAGCGCTTTCAGGCTTTCGCTCGGCTGGAAGTTCAGACCAAACAAGAGACGAGCCGAGGCAAGTCCGCGAGACAAACTTACTCCTGAATTAACCATCGCAGCGATATCACGGTAATCCTTGGCTTCCGCGCGTTGAAGCACAACCTTTACTTTGGTCGCCATTAGAACGTCACAAGAGGGCAATATTTCCATGCAGGGCTTGAATTTGCGAATCACACAAACCTCCGCACGGGCAAGGCCGGAACGTGATCCACGCTCGACAGACCAAGACGGTAATGCCAGTACGCCCAGGAACGTTCATTGAACTGCCCGGCTTCGGCGTGGATCAAGACTTCACGCAGCACCTCATCGCCAACCTGGTTGGCAAGTGACTGCACATCTGCGTAGTCGCCAATGTTCATCACCTGAGCGATTACCCGCTCCGGCATGGCGACAGCTTCATCAGGCGTTTTCCACCAGATGTACTTGCTGGCAAGGGGTTTCAAGGCTTCCCGGCTGATCTGGATCATGCGGCCAACTCCCGGCGCCAACACGCTTTTACGGCTGGTTCCCAATTCATGTTCGAATTATATCCCATTTTCTCGCCACCTGCTAGATGGCCGAGCCGTTGTTTGTCAAGAAATTCAAGTTGAGATGTCGGCGGGGGTGCGGCTGGTCGGAGGCCAGGGGGCTGAATTTCCAATGGCTGATTATTGTTTTTTTCGATGACTTACAACGGTATGTATCAATATTAACAATTGGATTTTTCCTGCCCGGACGCCTATTTTCAGCACGCATAGTGGCCGTTCGAGGCCGGGTCGGCAATGGGCCGAGTCGCGAAGCAGAGCGGTAATGATTGACAATTTTATGCCAACGGAGGAGGTTTACGATGTTCAAGTATGCAGCAATGGTGGGAGCGGTGCTTTTGGTACTTGGGGTGGGTAACGCCCAGGCTTTTATGTCCTTTTTCAATGACGGTTACCAGTATATCAGTGCCGATGAGCTTAATCAGCGATTGGCGGCCGATGACGATATGGTGTTAATTGACATCGTCCCGGCCGACGAGTTTGCCAAAGGCCATATCCAGGGCTCCATTGAAACCAACGCCTATCCCACCAAGACCGAAGAGGAGAGAGGGCGGCTCGATAAGGGACTGTCTGCGTTGAACGCCGGCAGCCAGGATATCGTTATCATCTGTCCCAGGGGCGGCGGTGGAGCTAAGCGCACCGTGGATTACTATGAATCTAAAGGTATCGCTAAAGAGCGGATGTATATCCTTGAAAACGGGCTGGAGAAATGGCCCCATGAGAAAGTTCCCAAATCCTGAAAAGAATGACTTTGCCAAATCGTAAAAAAAGTGCCCTGGCCCTGGTTTCCGGCTGTACCCGTTGCGGGGCCTGCGCCACTCGTTGCGCCTTTTTGCAGGAATATGGTTTGCCCGGAGAAATCGCCGCCACCTGGTCGGCCGGCCAGAGCAAGGTTGATCCTTTTGCCTGCAGCCTCTGTGATCTTTGCGCGGCGGTTTGCCCGGAGAAGCTCGAACCGGGAGAGTTTTTTCTCGAACTGCGCCGCCGGGCCGCCGCCGACCCCGATTTCGATTCGCGCCCCTACCGCCCGCTGCTCAGTTATGAGCGCTTGGGGGCTTCTCCACTGTTTGCCGGCCGGTCATTGCCCGCCGGCTGTAAAACCGTCTTTTTTCCTGGCTGCACCCTGCCGGGTAGCCGGCCGCAAAGCACCCGCCAGCTTTACAACCGCCTGCGGGAGCTGGTGCCAGGGCTGGGCCTGGTCCTCAACTGCTGCCATAAACCTTCCCACGACCTGGGTCTTCAAAGCTATTTCACGAAACGTTTTGGGGACTTGCAGCAAGCTTTGCTTAAGGAAGGGGTGCGGGAGATTGTAGTGGCCTGCCCCAATTGCTACAAGGTTTTCCTGCGCTACGGCGGTAAATTGCGGGTTAAAAGCGCCTGGGAGTTGCTGGCCGACCAGTCACCCCCAAAGAGCCTACCCAGCCGGGTAACTTCAACCAGCAAGGTAACGATCCACGACCCCTGCCCCCTGCGCCATTCGTCCGAGCTCCAGCAAGCAGTGCGGCGACTGGTGGCAAGTCATGGGCTGGAGGTGAAGGAGATGAAATCTGCCGGCCGCCGCACCCTCTGCTGCGGTGAAGGCGGCGCGGTGGGCCGGGTACGCCCCGAGTTGGCCGCCCACTGGGGCAAACTGCGCCGGGAGCAGGCTGACGGCCTGCCGGTGCTCACCTACTGTGCCGGTTGCGCCGGTTTCCTGCACCGGATCGGCCTGTCGACCATCCACCTGGCCGACCTGCTGGCCGACCCCGTCTCCGCCCTTAAGGGCAAGTCCCCGGTAAGCACCGGCCTTAAAACCTACCTCAATCGCCTGCTCTGTAAATTTTCCCTGCTTTGCCGACACCGTCTGTAACAAATGTAACCGGCGGCTTTAATTTTGCCGAAAGCTTCGCGGTAGTCGCCGCTTCGCTCCGGGGTAGGATTTGCAAAATTAAACTGACAAACCGGTTGGCGTGTGCTACAAAAAAACGGGCTTGGAGGCACCCCGGACTTGACAATATACTGAATCATGCGACTTAACCTCAGCCTTAAATTTATCATCGGCTGCTGTCTGACCCTGCTGCTGGCCCTGGGTAGCACCTTTTACGTGATCAACCAGCGCCAGGAAGAGCTGATCACCCAGCAGGCGGAGAATGAGGCCCGCTCGGTCTTCCGCCAGATCGTCCTGATGCGCAAGTGGATCGCCGACCATGGCGGGATTTTTGTCGAGAAGCTCCCCTGGCTGGAGCCCACTCCGTTTGTCGACGATCCGGAGATCATCGATAAACAGGGGCGCCGCTTTGTCCGGGAGACCCCGGCCATGGTCACCAAGGAACTATCCCTCTACGCCCGGGAAAAGGGGATGTACTGGTTCCATATCACCAGCCTCAAGCTGACCAACCCGGAAAACGCCCCGGACGATTTTGAAAAACGGGCGCTGCTGGCCTTTGAACAGCAAAATCTCACCGAGAGAATCAGTACCGAAACCATTAACAACCAGCCATTCCTTCGTTATATAGCGCCCCTGTACGTCGAAGAGGTCTGTCTCGATTGCCACCGCCAGCAGGGGTACCAGGTTGGCGACGTGCGGGGAGCGATCAGCGTCACCCTGCCCATGAGCGAGACCCTGGCCGCCGCCGCCCACAACCGGCGGATCATGTTCGGCGCCATGCTGCTGACGGTGTTTATCTTAAGCGGGGCGCTAATCCTGATGACCAAGCGTTTGGTGCTCAACCCGGTAAGCCGGTTGCGCGATTCGTTGAGACAATTTTCCCAGGGCCGCAGCTACGATGCCGCCACCTTGCCCCGTACCGGCGACGAATTGGAGGAGCTGGGCCGCGCCTTTGCCGAAATGGCCGATCGTCTCGGCGAATACCATCAAGACCTGGAGGAAAAAGTGGCCGCCGCCACCATGGACCTGGCTGTGGCCAACCGCCAGTTGCAGGCCAGCAACCAACAACTGGCGGCCTTAAACGAGCGCAAATCCGATTTCGTGGCCCGCGCCTCCCACGAACTGCGCACCCCCCTGACCTCCATAAGCGGCTCCCTGGAATACCTCGATGCCCGCTTCGCGGCTCTGCCGCCGGAAACGGCCGACAGTTGCCAACTCAATGAACTGCACGATTTTTTTGCCCTGATCCAAAAAAACACCGAGCGGCTGATCCGGATGGTCAACACCATGCTCGATTTGGAACGGATCGAAACCAACACCGCGGAAGCGATTACGCCCGCCACCTTCGACTTGACCACCGTCATTGGCGAAACTCTGACGACCTTCGCCCAGACGGCCCAAAAACAGCAAGTTGAGCTATACGCGGAGCTGCCGGAGGCGCTGCCGACAGTGGCCGATGAGGATCGAATCCGCCAGGTGCTTACCAACCTCCTGGCCAATGCCTTGAGGTTTGCCCCGGTCCATTCCAGGGTGAGCGTGGCCGCCCAAGCAACCGAGGACGGGGTGAAGGTAACGGTCAGCGACCAGGGGCCGGGGGTTGAAGCGGCAATCCGGGAAAAGATTTTTGACAAATTCTACAAGGTGGGCAATAAGAAAGGCAGCGGTCTCGGGCTTGCCATCTGCCGGAGCATCATCGGGGCCCACGGCGGGACGATGGGAGTCGGCGAATCCTCCACCGGAACGGGGGCGCGGTTCTTTTTTACCATTCCGTAAGCACTCAGCAGCACCGCACCCGGCGATTCCGGCGCGCGCTTATGAAACCGTTCAGCAGTGAGGCAATTTCTGCACCATGGATATCCACCAGCAACCCACCATTCTGGCCATTGACGATGATGCCGATATCCTGATGGTACTCAAGGCCAACCTGGAGTTGCACGGTTTCACCCTGTTCACCGCCGATTCCCTGGCCGCGGCCAGGGAGGTCCTCACGATGAGGACTCCGGCCCTGGTGCTGCTCGACTGGATGTTGCCCGACGGCGATGGCCTGGAATTCTGCGCTTGGCTCAAGGAGCACTACCCCCACCTGGCGGTGATCATGCTCACCGCCAAAGACAAGGTGGTGGACCGGGTGGCCGGCCTGGAACAGGGAACGGACGATTATCTGGTAAAGCCCTTTGCCACCGCCGAGCTGCTGGCCAGGGTCAGGGCCCGCCTGCGACCGGCGCCGCTACCCGCGCCGGCCGTCCTTAATATCGGCGATCTTTGCCTGGACCTGGAAAACCAGAGCCTCACCGTCAAGGGCAGGGAAGTCAGCCTCACCTCCAAACAGTTTCAACTTCTGGCCATCCTGGCCGCCAGCCAGGGCAAGCTGGTGAGTCGGGAGGAGATCCGGCAAAAGCTTTGGCGGAACGTAAAACCATACTCCTGGAGCCGGGTCATTGATGTTCACATCCAGCATCTGCGCCGCAAAATCGAAGACAATCCGGCCGAACCGCGCTATATCGTCACCGTTACCGGCCGGGGCTATCGACTGCAATAAAAAAAGCCGCCCCGGGCATAATCCCCGGGACGGCTTGTTGGTGGTTATAAAGATGTTTGCTGCTAATTGGTGGGATAAGAGGTCTTCAACTCCATTATCTCACGAGATTTGGGGTCATAAATCCCCTTGGCCCGGCCCTCTTGAAACCACTCCTGCTTGAGGCCGTTGATGAATCGGTTCTTTTCGGCGACCAGCTTGTCAAAGGGCAGACCGGTTACCACCTGGGCTTTCTCCTTGGTGGAAAAATCCGGGGCGGCGTAGTCGGCGGCGCCGTGCTTGGCCAGGATGGCGCGCAGTTTGAGGCGTGCTTCCTGCCCCTTTTCGATGGCGCTGCCCAGCACCCGCAGGGTTTCTCCCGGGGCGTGGAAGAAAGAACCGTGGGAGGCGATGGAGTAATCCCAGCGCCATTGGGCGTGGCGAATATCCATCTGGGCGGGTTTCATTTCTTCTTCACTGGCCCCTAGTTCCCAGGCCTTGGCCGCTTCCAGATGGGCTTTGGCCAGTACCTGCATGGCTTTCTGGTGCAGTTCTTCCTTACGTTCCAGCTTGCGCTCGACGGTCTCTTTGAATTCCTGCTCGGTGCCGCTGTGGCAGTTCAGGCAGGTGTTGCCGATATTGTCCAGCGGGCTGCCGACCTTGTGGCTGGAGTACTTGACCCCGCCTTCCCGCACGTATGGCATATGACAATCGGCACAGGCGAGACCGGCTTGCCCGTGGGCGCCGGTGATGAAGGTTTCGTAGCCTGGATGCTGGGCTTTCAGCATCGGGGTCTTGCTCAGCTTATGGGTCCAGTCGACAAAATCCCGCTGGTCATAGTAGCGTTCCATATCTTCGGCCGCGAACCCGTTGTTCCAGGGGAAGGTTACCACCCCGGCGGTCTGTTGCCGACCACTATCATCGACCCATTTGGTGGGCTTGAAGTAGTACTCGGAGTGGCACTGGGCGCAGACCAGGGAACGCATTTCCTGGTGGGTGGCCTCCTCATGGGGCAGGCTGCCCTCGGCGTCCAGGCCGCGCTTCAGGTAGTCCCGGGTGATGGTTAATTTCATGGTCTCGTTGTCATGGCAATCGGCGCACCCGATGGAATTGACGATCTCGCCGCCATGGCGGGCCCACTTGCCGGTGTAGAAATTTTCTTCCCCTATCTCGTCGATCAGCCTTGGCACATCGGGAGATTTACAGGTCCAGCAGGCGGTCGGCATGGGGCCGCTTTCCGGACCCACCGGGGCGCCGGTGCGCAGGGTGTTCATGTTGTCTTCCACGGCGTAGTGATGGCCGCGCGGCGCGTTGTAGTCCTTGGCAAAACCGTAACCGGCCCACATTACCACCAGGGCGGGGTTGGCTTCCAGGACATCGCCGATCTCATCACTCTCGCTGGTCTGCATGTAGGAATCGTACTGGCGGGGGAAGTGCTCGCCCCACTCGGAGCTGCGCGGCTCCAGTTTCTTGATTTTCGGGGTCTCGTTGATCGCGGCCTGTTCCGCCTTGTTCTCCTTGATCGATATCGTCAGCAACAGCATGGGTACTATCACCAGCACACAGACAATGGTGATAATCGTCGATTTGTTCATAGTTTATCCTCCTGGTGGTTCGTTATAATTCTTTGACGCCGAGATTGTTGGGAGTACTCAGCAGACTGTGGGTCGTCCCGTGGGGGACATCGCGGTGGCATTCCCAGCAGCGCCGCCCCATCATTACCTGGTCTCCGGTTTTGTCGTACCGTTCGGCATTTTCGCGCATCTGGGAAACCATCGATTGGTGGCAGGAAATACAGTTCTGCTGAATACGCGCCGCCGCATCGTCGGTTACCCGTAGATTATAGCCGTAATTGCCCACGGTCATCGCCAGGGAATGGTTGAACCCGTCTTTGGTCTTGGCGACCATCTTGCCGATAAAGGAATCCCGGGGCAGGTGGCAGTCGACACAGGTGGCTTCGCCCCGGTGTGAACTGTGTTGCCAGGTTGCGTAATGGGTGTTCATGGTGTGGCAGTTGATGCAGACCTTGGGGTCGCTTGACAGATAGGACAGCATCCTGGATTCAGCGACCAGGTAACCGAACATGCTGACCGCCACCACCACTGCACAAATGGCTACGTATTTCATAGCACCTCCTTGTACCATTGGCTACAGCAGCAAGTGCCGTGCTTGGTGGAAAGCTTTAAGCAAAGCCTCCCTCTTCCCAACCTTAAATCCATATCACCTCCCCTGTGGTTGCAAAATTTCCACTCCTCACGGGCTGTATGTTCACACCCCGCCTCTCTCCATTGGTAACCGTTCAGCAGCACCGCACCTTGCGGCGATCAGCCAAGCTTAAGTACACGGGGTACGAGGCGCTTGGCTGCTTGCCACAATCTGCGGCACTGCTGAACGGTTACGGCCCGTTAAGTCCACGGTTATCCACCCTGGTGAACGATTACCTCCATTGGCCTGTGGACAATGATACACTATGGCGCTGTAAAATTGGTGTAAAGGTGATGTTAACTTTCTTTACATCATGGCGGTGGTCAATTGTCGGACATTGTGCTAAGGTGGACAGCCACTCGCGGACGAAGTATAATTACCGCTGGGTGAAACCAAAGCCGCCGGCTGCAGCCGGGTGGATGTTTGGGGGGGCTCATGTTCCGTTCCAGGCTATTTTTAAAGACTTTCTCCACCATCGTCGCCGGCGTGCTGCTCTTTACCGGTGCCAGCTACCTCTCGTTCGTCCCCTGGATTCGCGATACCATCGCCCAGCAGGAGGAGCGCAACGGTCGGGTCGTCCTGAACAATATTTACGAGTTGGCCCGCAATGCCCACCATGACATTGAGGCCTGGCGTGAGTCGGCCCTGGAGGCGCGTCGACGCGAATTGCGCCATCTCGTGCAGGTCGCCGAAGGGGCCATCACGCGGCTGGAAACGGAGATCGCGGCCCAGGACTTGGGCCCGGCAGCGGCCCGGCGGCAGCTCCTGGAGGATATCCGCCACCTCACCTACGGCCAGGACGACTACGTCTTTATCGCCGATTACGAGTCGCGGCTCATCTCCCACCCCGATCCCGAGCTGCACGGGGCCGATTTCTCCGAGAAACAGGACATCTATGGCAACCTCATCGTCCCGCCCATGGTGGAAGGAGCGCGGGAGCAGGGCGAAGGCTTCCACTCCTATTGGTGGCGTCGGCTGGGCGAGGAGGAGCCCTCGGAGAAGCTCACCTACTACAAACACCTGCCCGACCGGAACTGGGTCATCGGCACCGGCGTCTATGTCGATGACGTGAAAGAGGGTGTGGCCGCCCGCAAGGCCGCCGTCACCGAGCGCTTGCGCCGCCACCTCCAGCAGACCCGGGTCGCCAGCACCGGCTACCTCTATGTGTTCGATTCGGACCTCAATATGCTCATTCATCCGAACTCGAATATTGAAGGCACCGATTTCAGTGACCTGCTGAACCCAGTCACGGGCAGGCCCATCGGTGAGGAGCTGGTGGCCGCCGCCGAGTCACCCGACCGCAAGCTCCTGTACAAGTGGGACAAGCCGAGCGACCCGGGCAACTACGTCTACGACAAGGTCTCCTGGGTCCGCTACCTGCCGGGCTTTGATTGGTACATCGCCTCCTCGGTCTACCTGGACGAGTTCCGCGCCCCCGCCGACACCCTTACCGCCCGTATTCTTGCCATTGCCGGTCTCGCCATGGTTGTCGCTATCATCAGCGTCTACCTTTTCCTGCGCCGGCTGATCGTGCCTATCACCCGGCTCGCCGATACGGCGTCCCGGGTCGGTGAGGGCGACCTGTCGGCCAAGACCGATATCCAGCGCGACGATGAGATCGGCGTCCTCGCCAGTACCTTCAACGCCATGGTCGACCGCCTGAAAAACCAGATCAACAACATGGAGCGGCGGGTGGCGGAGCGGACCGCCGATCTGGACCGTACCGTTCAGGACCTGGAGGTTCGCAACCGCGAGAGCGCCGAGGTCAACCGCATGGGCGAGCTTCTCCAGTCCTGTCGTGAAGAGGAGGAGATCTACACCGTCGCCGCCCAGACCGCCAAGGCGCTGTTTCCCGAGGACTCCGGCCACCTCTACATGCAGGATGACAATGGTTGGCTGCAACCGGTCGTCCAGTGGGGCGATATCGCCCCCGGCGAATCGTTCGACGACGCCCACTCCTGCTGGGCGGTCCGCCGCGGCAAGCCCCACCGCGACCCGGCCGCCTGCAGCGAGTCCCTCTGTTCCCGTTGCTGCGAGGCCCGGGCGGAGAGCCTGTGCGTCCCGTTGCTGGCAGAGGGAGCGGTGATCGGCGTCATCAAGCTGAACGTGGCCGGCGGGGAGGCGTCCACCGCTGGGCTACTCGACAGCCGCGAACCCCTGATGACCACCGTCGCCGAGCAAATCGCCCTCTCGGTCACCAACCTCCGGCTGCGCGAGCGGCTTCGCCAGCAGACCATCAAGGACCCGCTGACCGGGCTGTTCAACCGTCGCCGCCTGGAGGAGGCCCTGGCCACCGAGATCGCCCGCGCCGAGCGGCACAACGGCCGACTCGGGGTGGTCATGCTCGACATCGACCACTTCAAGCAGTTCAACGATACCTACGGCCACGAGATCGGCGACGCGATCCTGCGCGAGGTTGGCAGCCTGCTCAGCCGCAGTGTCCGCCGCGAGGACACCGCCTGCCGTTACGGTGGCGAGGAGTTTACCCTCGTGGTCCCCGACGTCGACCACGATGGCCTGCACGCCCTGGCCGAGAAGGTGCGCGCCCGTATCGAAGCGGAGGTGGCCCCGGCCCTGAACGGCGAAGTCGCCGGCAAGGTGACCATCTCCGCCGGCACCGCCCTCTACCCGGAGCACGGCAAGGACGTCCACGGCCTACTCAAGGCCGCCGACGACGCCCTCTATCTGGCCAAAGAGGCGGGTCGCAACCGAGTGGTCGACGCCCAGGCGGCCACAATAATGAGCTTGAATCATTGACAAGAGAGACGCTGGAAAAATATCAGGTTTTTATTTATCTGACCTTCATCACCTGCGGCTTGCTGGTTGGCAGCTTGTTCCCAAGCCATATCGGTTTTCTGGAGTCGGCGCTTTGGCCAATTCTGGGCATCCTGCTGTATACAACGTTCACTCAGGTTCCTCTTACCCACCTGCGCAAGGTGTTCACTGATACCCGCTTTATGAGTGCGGCGGTGATCGGCAACTTTGTGGTGTTGCCCCTCATTGTCTGGTGTTTGATGGCCCTGGGTCCCGGTGACCCGGCAGTGCAACTGGGTATATTGCTGGTGCTGTTGGTGCCGTGTACGGATTGGTTTATCACCTTCACTCATCTGGGCGGTGGTGATACCAGGCGGGCGATTGCCTTCACCCCGGTCAGCCTTCTGCTTCAGCTCTTGCTGCTTCCGGTCTATTTGTGGCTGTTCCTGGGGGCGGAGATCACGACCAGTCTGGTGCAAAAAGAACTTGTTGCGGCCTTCTTCGGGCTGATCGTGTTGCCGTTGCTGGCCGCGCTGATCACGGAGAAATGGCTTGAAGGAAAACAGCACCAGCAAAGAATTGTGAGTTTCCTGGCGTGGTTTCCGGTTCCCATGCTTGCGCTCGTGGTGTTTTCGGTGGCGGCAGCCCAAGTCAGTGTGGTCCTGGATTCGGTTGGTTTGCTGGCGCATCTGCTGCTGATTTTTGTAGCCTTTCTGCTGATTGCCGGGCTGCTTTCTCGCGTTCTTGCCCGAATCTTTCGGCTGCCGCCAGCTCAAGGCAGGGTTCTGGCATTCAGCTTGGGAAGTCGCAATTCCTTTGTCGTCCTTCCCCTGGCTCTATCGCTTCCTTCGTCATTCGAGTTAACGGTTGTAGTTGTCGTTTTTCAATCGTTGGTTGAACTTTTTGGCATGACTGCCTATTTATGGTGGATTCCCAAAAAGCTTTACCCGGTAGCCCCTCCAATGGCCTGGCTTTGACTTGTGCTTTGGCTTGAATTGAGATAATTGTATATCCTGCTGTCGCGCAACATGATGAATAAAGAATAAAAACAGCATCACTTTAAAGAAGACGCCCATAAGATGGTCGACCGTCTCCCTGCTAACGCGACGTGGGATGACCTGATGCACGAAATCTACGTGCGTGAGGCCATCGATCGGGGGCTGGCGGATAGCCAGGCCGGTTGAGCATATTATGTATGGAAATCTCGTACATAATATGATAATTACAACAACATGGAGATTGAATTACGAAAGCGAATCGGGCGGGAAGAGTTTGATTATCCGGCCCTGATGGCGGCTTTGGCCCGCTATGCCAACCCACGGGACAAGGTGCGCTCCCTGCTCAGGCAGGGGGTGATAATCCGGGTCAAGAAGGGGCTTTACGTGTTCGGCGAGGACTTGCGGCGGCGCCCCGTCTCGCGGGAGTTGCTGGCCAACCTGATCTACGGGCCTTCCATAGTGTCGCTGGAATCGGCCCTCTCTTATCACGGGCTGATCCCGGAGCGGGTAGCCCAGCTCACCTCGGTAACCCCCAAACGCCCGAAACGCTTTGAGACCCCGCTAGGTTCCTTTGTCTATCGCCGGGTGCCGCCGGCCTGTTTCCCCCTGGGGATGGAACGGGTGGAAAGCGGAGATGTGGCCTACCTGATCGCTTCGCCGGAACGTGCCCTGGCCGACAAACTGCGCGAAGATCGGGGCACCCCCTTGCGCACCCAGGCCGATATGGCCGCCTACCTTACCGAAAACCTGCGCATCGAACGGGATGAGCTGCTGCGCCTCGATCCCACCCAACTGGAAGAGATGGCGGCGGCCGCCCCCTCGGCCAAAATCGCGCTTTGCGCCCGTTTACTGCGGCGCTGGAGGGTTGGGGAATGAACAGAGCCGTAGTCTCCATGCTGGCCAAATACCAACCGCAAACCGTTGAGGATCATGTCAACGCCATCCGCGAGGTGATTCAGGAGATCGCCCTTTGCGGCCTGTGGCGCGGCAAATTCTTTGAACATGCCGCCTTCTACGGCGGTACCGCGCTGCGGATTCTGCACGGCCTGGACCGCTTCAGCGAAGATATGGATTTTTCGCTGTTGGCTCCCGACCCCGATTTCAACCTGGAGCCCTACGCGCAATTCCTGGAGGGCGAACTGGCGGCCTGGGGGTTTACGGTTCAGGTGCAGAAAAAGCGGAAAAATATCACCACCCCGGTGGAGTCGGCCTTTTTGAAGGCCAACACCCGGGAACAACTGCTGGTGATCGATGCCGGGGAAGAGGTGGCCGGGACAGTCCACCGTAATCAAGCCATCCGCATCAAGCTGGAGGTAGATACCGATCCGCCGCCCCATTTTGGTACCGACACCCGTTTTCTGCTGGCCCCGATCCCCTTTTCGGTGCGTACTTTCGATCTGCCTTCGTTTTTGGCCGGCAAAATGCACGCCTTGCTTTGCCGGGAGTGGGGCGGGCGGGTAAAGGGCCGCGACTGGTACGATTTCGTCTGGCACCTGGGCCAGGGCACCGCCCTGAACCTGCCGCACCTGGAGGCCCGTCTGCGCCAAACCGGCCACTACCAAGAGCAAACGCCGCTGACCCTGGCCGAGGTAAAGCAGATGTTGCGCCGCCGGATTGAGCAACTTGATATCGAGGCCGCCCGGCGGGATGTCGAACGTTTCCTTACCGATCCCGCCGCCATCCAGGTCTGGTCACGGGATTTCTTTATCGCCCTCGGCGAAAAACTGGAGATAGGGTTGCGAACTTAGCAACGTCCAAGAGCATGGCCTGCTCCCGCCGGCTGTTGCGGGCTGTCGCCAATGGCTTGGTTTTGACTTGTGCTTTGGCTTGAATTGAGATAATTGTATATTATACTGTTGCGCAACATGATGAATAAAGTATAAAAACAGCATCACATTTAAGATGTTGATAATCTCTCTTTTGAGATGTTCGCTGCCATGACTACCTTTGTCCACCACGATCTTGCCCTGATCAATCCCTCGTTTGACTCGCCCCTGGTGGATGTCCTCACCGAGCTGGAGCACCTGCGCCGTCTGCGCCTGGCCGGCACCACCCCCGCCTCGCTTTTTTTTCAACTCAAACAGATTTTTCACATGCTGGAGAGCCTGGGCTCGGCCCGCATTGAAGGTAACCACACCACCCTGGCGGATCTGGTCGAAAGTCGGCTGGAGGAACGAAGCTCGGAAGCCTCTGATCAGTTGTGGGAAATGGCGAACATCGAACGGGCGATGGATTACATCGAGGAGCAGATTAGCCCCGGTGTGGAATTAACCGAGCGCTTCATCTGCGAACTCCACGCCATCACCGTCGGCGGTTTGACGCGGGAAGGCGACCCTACGCCGGGGGCTTATCGGCAGGTACCGGTCACCATTGCCGGGGCCGGTCACTTGCCGCCCGAATTTATCCAGGTGCCCGATTACATGGAGGAACTGGTATGCTTTATCAACCGAGATGATCAGCCCAAGTACGACCTCATCAAGGTTGCTCTTGCCCATCACCGTTTTGGTTGGATACATCCCTTCCGTAACGGTAACGGCCGGGTGGTGCGCCTGCTCACCTATCTCCTGCTCATCAAATACGGTTTCAATGTCCAGGCCGGCGGCCGGGTACTCAACCCGACCGCGGTCTTTTGCAACGACCGTGACCACTACTACCAAATGCTCGCCCTGGCCGATACCGGCACCCGGAAAGGGCGGGAAAGCTGGTGTCTTTATGTGCTGCAAGGCATCTTGAATGAGTTGCGCAAAGTGGACCGACTGGCTGACTTTTCTTACCTGCAGGCAAACATCTTGACCCCAGCCCTGGCCTATGCCGAAAAGCGACAAGTGATCACCCACCAGGAGGCCGCCATCCTGCATCGGGCCGCCAGATCAGGGGTTGCCAAAACCGGTGATCTGACCAAAGCGATGGCCGACCTGAGCCAGGGGCAACGCACTTATCAGATCAAGAAACTTGTGGAGCGCAGGATGTTGCAGCCAATCAAGGCAGGAGCCAGGCAATACACCATCGGCTTCAGCAGCAGCATTCTCCTGCGCGGCATTATCTTGGCCTTGTCGGAAGAGGGGTTCATCCCGCCCAGCCTGCATAACATCAACCCCTGAACGGCCTTGCAAGTCGGCCGGAAGTGGAAGCATCGGGAGTTCTCCGAATATTCGGCTCGACAAAATTGATCAAAACGCATCTCTTCGTTACAGTGTCGGATAAAAAGGGAAGGAGACAAGACAATGCCAACTGTGATCCAGAAAGAAGACGCCCATAAAATGGTTGATCGTCTCCCTGCTAACGCGACGTGGGATGATCTGATGCGCGAAATCTACGTGCGTGAGGCCATCGATCGGGGGCTGGCGGATAGCCGAGCCGGCCGCACAAAGAGCGTTCAGGAGGTACGTGCGAAATACGGTCTGGCGGAACGGCAAGCAAAATGAACACGGAAAAGGTTGCATGGTCCGGAAGGATTGTATCTGTTCAGCCCCGCATTCGGCTTATGCGATCCTTTGATGAGCGAAGCCACAGCTATTTGGGGTATGTGCTTCGGGTTGCCGGGACAATCGGCAATGAGCCTGGCGAATTCCAGGTTGCGATTGGCAAGGCCGCGCAAGCGAAGCATCGTTTCCGCGTGGGGATGGAGGTATATGGTCAGGCGGTGCCCGTTCCCGATCCGCGGCTTGAGACTGCCGGATACTACAAGGCAAGTGGTTTGAAGATATTGAAAGATGCTGCAGGTGAACCTCCGGACGGCCCACCGTTTCATGGTGAACCGCCTTAGCACCCGGGAACCTATCACGCAGCCGAGGCCATCGACGTTTGGACACCCGGTCTTATGATTCCAAGTGTACGACCTGCCTCTGGGGCTGTCGGATGCCGGTGGAGATGGTCATCGACCAATGGAATCCGTCCAAGAAACGTTACCGGTTTGAGACCTTTTGTTACGGTCCGAAAAGCTGTTCTTTTTACCGGGCCGGACCGACACGAAAGGTACCGGGGCGCCAAGGCATGTCCTACACCGAGGAGGACTGGGTCGACGAAGAAGAAACCCTCCACCGGGGGCCGGATGACTGAGGTGACTGGAATATGCTACCGTCCAAAGCCATACCTGCCGATGTCAAGCAACAAGCCCGGGAAATGGTTACCAGAGTACGAAAGGAGTGAGCGCCAATGACTGCCCCCAAAGTGGATAGCTATCGTTTTGGGCACCTGGTGGTGGATGGCACCACTTTTAAGCAGGATGTGCTCGTCCTGCCCGATGGTGTCCGTGCGGGATGGTGGCGGCGGGAAGGCCACCGCCTCCATCCCGATGATTTGGCCGATGTTTTTGCCGTCGGGCCGGAAGTGCTGGTGGTAGGCCAGGGTGCTTCCGGCCTGCTGGCGATCCCCGAGGAAACCCGCCGGGTTGTGCAGCAGGCCGGCATCGAACTGTTCAACCACCCCACCGAAAAAGCCTGCCACCTCTACAATGAGCTGAGCCGGCAGCGCCGGACCGTCGCCGCCCTGCATCTTACCTGCTGAAGTATACCTCTGAATATATGGACCTGAAAAATGAAACCTACTGAGTCCTGGATTGAAGACTGGAAGATGGGAGTTTCCCCGGCTAGAGAAGCCGCAATTTCGCGAGAGTTGCTGGGGATCTTCCAGCGGTTCTGGCAATGGGCTGAACTTGATCGAAAATCGAAGAGTACGAAGCGAAGATATAGCGCTGCTCTACAGGCCCTTGGTGGCTGGGTTGTTGAAGAATCAATAGAAGATGGTGAAACGGCCGATGCTTATCACCAACTTCTCGAAGCAACCGCCGGCGGTGATGGCCCGTTGATTTACCATGATAGGGAAGAATGGCAAAGAGAACTGGATACGGCATGCCGGAAGCTGGACAAGTTTCTGGCATCGGTCAACCCTGGTGGGTAACTTTTCAGGAGGGTGGGTTATGCAAAAGGACAGGGGGGAAAAGGGGACGTCCATAATGTTATAAGATTCTTTTCTCCTTGGCGGGTGTTAATAGCATGATATGCCACGCAAAGCTCGCATAGATGCTCCGGGTGTCTTGCATCATATTATCTGTCGAGGAATCGAGAGAAAACGCATTTTCCGGCCGCGATTTATCCGGGGAAGCGCATTAGGCAGGTTTAAATGACTGATTTTGACGCGGATACAATCGTTATTGGGTCCGGTTCCGGCGGCCTGACTTCAGCCCTGGCCCTGGCCCGGGCCGGGCAGAAGGTTTTAGTTCTTGAGCAACACTATGCGCTCGGGGGCTGGTGCCAGAACTTCAGCAGGGGCGGCTACAACTTCAGTCCCGGGGTTCACTACATGGGCCTCCTGGGGCCCGGCGGCGAAACCAGGCGGATGTATGAGGGCCTGGGCGCGGCCAACGACCTCCTCTTTTTTGAACAGAATCCCGAGCATTATGAACATTGCCATATTGGCGGGGTAAAGTTTGACTACCACGCTCATCTGCCGACCATGATGACCCGGCTGCTACGGAAATTCCCGCGGGAACAGCGGGGGATCAGCAACTACATGGAGCTCCTTCAGAATCTTGTCCACCAGTTCCCCCTGATCTTCGAGATCGACAGCTGCAAAGATGTCATCCTGATGCCGTATCGCACCAGACATATCGGCCGCTTTGGCCTTTACAGTTTGAAGCGGATTCTGGAAGACCGTATTTCCGATCCGGTTGTCCGTGGAATTCTCTCGATCCAATGTGGCGATCAAGGTTTGCCGCCATCCCGGACAATGATGCTGCTGCATGCCGGACTGGCCCGCCATTACAAGGATGGCGGTTATTATCCGCGGGGCGGCGGCGGCGCCATCGCGCAGGCCCTGGTGAAAGCCATCCGCCGGGCGGGCGGCACGGTAAAGACACGGGCCGGGGTCGCTAGGATCATTACCGAACCAAGTGGCTGGAGCCGCCGGGTCGTAGGGGTCAAACTGGCCGACGGGCAGGAATTGTGGGCCCGCCACGTCATCTCGAATGCCGACCCCCATAAAACTTTTTACGGCTTGATCGGGGAAGAGAACTTAAGCGGACGGCTTAAAAAACGCTTATCCAGGACCAGTTATTCGCTGACTTCCCTCATTCTGTTTCTGGCCGTGGATATGGATATCAAGGCCGCCGGCCTCGATTCGGGGAACATCTGGTATTCATCCGAGCCCGATTTAGATCGGACTTTCATTAACGCCCAGGCTCCCGGCCTGTATGAAAAAGATTCTTTCGAAGCCCTGTTTATCTCCGCCCCGACCATGAAGGACCCGACCCGCTATAACGGCAGGGCTCATACTCTTGAAGTTGTCACCCTGGTCGGCTATGACGCTTTCAGACAATTCGAAAACAGTGCGTCCGGCTCCCGAACAAAGGAGTACGAAATTCTCAAACAGAAAATAATTAAAATGTTTTTTAAAACCTTGGAAAAGGTTGTGCCGGGAATTACCGAACATGTGGTCTTCTGCGAACTGGGCACCCCCCTGACCAATTCCCACTACATAAATGCCACGGATGGCTGTGTCTACGGAACAGAAAAGAACTATACCCAAATCGGTCCGCTGGCATATCGGGTCAACACCGAGATCGAGGGTCTGAAATTAGCGGGGGCAAGTACGGTATGCCACGGGGTAGCCGGCGCGGCAGTCTCCGGGTTACACGCGGCCGCCGCCATCATGGGTTGCAAGTGGCCCGAATTACTTGACCCGGAGGGGCAACAATTGCAAACCTACCCGGCCGAAGATCAAAGCGGCTGGCCTGATTGGCTTAAGACAAAAATCAGCCGACCACAATCCTGATGGCGGAACCAGTAATTAGGGCCAGACCCCAATTATTCCCCGGTTTGATACTCCCGACTTGATGAAATTTGAATTCAGGCCTATATTAAAGGCGAAATTCAATCTAATCCTTAAGGGGACCGGCCATGAAAAATTTTCAAGTCTCAGAAGACATCGTTTCTCTGTCAGATTTCAAAGATCAAGCTTCCAAGATGCTGCTTCAGGTACAACATTCACAGCGGCCAATAATTATTACTCAGAATGGAAGACCTGCCGGTGTGCTTATCTCGCCGGCCGAATTTGACCTTTTTTCCGAACGAAGACGGTTTCTGCAGGCTGTCCAGAGTGGCCTGGACGATGTAGCGCAGGGGCAGGTTGTGGCCGACAAAGACCTGGATAAGGTTCTTGATGAAGCTTCAATGGTCTGAAACGTCAGTTCGGGACTTGATTGCTATCCGGCGGTATATCGCGGGGGATAAGCCTGTGGCAGCAAAGACCTGGATTGAGCGTCTCAAGTCCAGGGCGAGAAATGCCGGGCACGCGCCGTGGTCGGGGCGGAGAGTGCCGGAATTATCCAATGACAATATTCGTGAATTCATTGAAGGGAACTACCGCATTGTCTATCGAGTACATGCAGACCATGTGTCAATCTTAACCATCTTTGAAGCTCATCGTCTTTTCCCAAAAAACAAATAGCTGTCAAACCTACTTCAGCCCTGTTGCCAGCAAGAGTGTGGACAGATACGTTTCAAGCCGCGCGGACGCGGCCTGAAACGATCGTTACGCTCAGCAAGCTGGGCCTTGTATGCCATTTCTGTTCGTCGGCTCATAGCTTTGCGCCCCGGATGCATTGAGAAAAAGGAGGGCGGGTTATGCAAAAGGACATGCATTATTATGGCGTTTATGCCATGGCTCGTGCCGCCGGTATGCGTGTCGGGCCGGCGGAGATTGTTGCCACCGCGAGCGAGTACGTTGATGACGCGATTTGGGACAGCGGCGGCCATGACCTATCCCGATCGTCCTTATTTGCGCTGGAGCTATGTGCGGGCGGCAGACGGCAAGAAAGTTGAGCGGGAAAATCCCAAGGACTACCTGGCGGCCTGCAAGGCGATGCATGAAATGTTTGCGGCATACCTGGAAAGAGTGCCCCGGCAGGCGGAAAGCGGGACCGCCAAGCGGTGGCGGGAAATTCGTACGCCGATCAAGAAGATTATCGAGAGGGAAGGGGATAAGGCCGCCCGCAGCAAAGCGTGGCAGGAGGCGATGCGGAATAATCAATTATTTGGCGGCAGCGCCCGAGTGCCGCGCTACAAAGGCGATAAATGGTCGGCAAGCATCGATGACCTGGAACCACGGGAGCTCCCGAAGGATATCGATAATTTGCCGGTCTATCGCTTCTATCAAGCCGCCCGGATTTATCGTGCTCACGTATTGAGCAACCTGCTGCCTGCCCATAACATCATAGCGGCATAAGCCAGGAGGTGAGACCCTTGCTGCCTATTATGCCATTTGGGGTGATGTCCGAAAAAGTGATAAAAGTACTTGTCAATAATATTTTTTACAATTAGCCTGCAAATATAGTCTGATAGGGGTTGCCGCCGTCGAGGTAGCCGAAACAGTGGTGGCAGGGGCGAATGGATTGGCCACCCCAAAGCCAGGAAGATATACAGATCTGTAGAATTACTTGTTATGCGTTTGGCTCATCCGGATCCCGAGGTGTTTGACTTTGGAAATAGTTGAAAAGAAATACAGAGATACGCCAATTGATAATAAGAAATACGCAGTAAGGCTAAGGAAGTTTATTGAACACCTTGTATCAAATGGAAAAATCATCGAGGCCAAGCACCATTTTAGGAATCTTTTCGAAGCAAAGCCAAATCATGACAGTACGATTCGGTTAGGGTATTTATTATCGATAGCGACATTCGACAATGAGGGGGTTCGTAAGTTTGATGGGCTGTTATACGGCTCTAAACCCAAGGATATTGAGATATCTTGGTTTCGTTTAAAATATTACCTCTCTGTTAATGATTATAAAAACTGTGAGGATTGTTGTACGTTCCTTTTATCTAAGCCGATAAAAAAGGAGTATCTGAGAACGATTATTGAAGCCTGTCTGAGTCTGAATAATTATGTAATTGCAAATCAATTGGTTAAGCATCTAAAAAAAAAAAATGACATTAAGTGACATCGGGAATAAGCATTTAAAGAAGATTTTTCTTGAGAGATTTATCAATGAACTTGTAAGGGTTAAATGTGGCTAAATATCTTGTTTTAAAGATCCTTGACAGTAGAAGTATATCGTTACCTTCTACTCAGGTGTATGGGGTGGTGGAATTTAGATCACATAAATCGGATTCTGAAAGCGAAGCAAGTGCACTAAAAGAGTCTGCGGTCGATAACCGGGCAGATTTCGACCAGTATGCCTTTTGTGCAAGAATTGCAACTATTGTTGATGCAGGCAGCATAGCTGAAGCAATTGAGCTTTCAGAAAATATATTCTCAGAAGTTCTTGATCTTAAATCTGTAGAATTTGCAATATCAAACTTTAAAACGTCAGATGTAGGCTTTGTTAAAGATTTAGAGTCCGGGGAAATTCACCCAATAAAGAAACTTCAGTATGAGCCATCAATGTCTTTCATGGTTCATCAAGGTGATATTCAGCGAATAGATTTTGTGAATTATATATTATCTCTGACGAATGAGCTTGGAGAACGTTATCAACGATCATTGCATTGGGTGAGAAATAGTAAGCATGAGAAAAACATTCAACTAAAAACATTGTTTTATTGGTTCTCAATCGAGGCGCTTGTAAAAGAGTCAGAAACTGACAATATCGAGGGCGTCGTTCGTTGGTTTTTAGGCTTTCCAAACGGAAAACATCGAAATGATGTCTCAACGTCACTTCTTACAAGTTTGGCCAATCATCCTAGGTACAGCTATTGGAACAAGAAGATCATCGATGTAGTTGATAAGATTAGAGTCTTTAGGAATGACTCCGTCCATTCTGGTTTCAGGAGTGTTGATTTTTCAATGAAAGAATTAGAGCTGTATAGCCAGGTTATGGTTTATGCCGCTTCAAGGTGTCAGGCTGCAGTTCAGGCAGCATTAATTAATAATATTAGCACAGTTTCAGAATTCAAAGAATACATGCCTGCAATATTTGAGGATAACAGTAATGTTATCAACGATGTGCATGGCAATATAGTGTTTACACTCGATAGAATTGAGAGCGCATAACAAATTGCTGCACTCGGGAAAATCACTCGCTGCGCTCCTGCATTTTCCATAGAGCAGAACGTACGGCGTCAGCAGGCTAGCCGGAGGGTGACTCCGGATTCGGCAACAATTGGCGACCATGGTTTATCTCAGGGAGCAGTCTTCTCGGTGCAGTATTAACGAACCTGACCGGATGGGCGATCAGGCGAGCGGATCGCTCGCGCCAGGCCAACTATGTAAGTCTACATTTGGCGTACGTATTCGAGAGCTTCGCATACACTTGTTTGTCTGCTGCTGAAGATCACGATACTGCAAAGAGTTCTGGTGGGCATGCAGGTGATTACATAAAGAATGTACCAGCGTTTCCAAAGCTCCCGGATTTCGACTACCGATATCTAGACCTTGCGATTCTCGATGCGGTGTTCGATTTCCCCCAACAAGTAAGCTTTGCCAACGAGAGTATCTCGTTCGCATTCCAGGTTCGGGATGACGAAGAAGCGTTGGAAGAGGGCTGCGGAGAGTTCTCTGGAACTGGGCCGAAGGGTATTCACTTCCATCGCGGAGTCCGATTTCGGGACCACCATCAGTTGGCGAAACGAAGCCTGGAGTTCGGCGAATACTCTGTCCGAGAGCGTCTTGTAGAGAAGTCGGCTGAGGTGAAGTAAATGACGCCCCGTGATCACAACGCCCAACAAATCGCTCAACCGGACGCTCGTACCTCGCGCCGGTTAGCGCCACGTATATGACCGCTCCGTACTGCCAATAGGGACATGTTATGGGTCGAAATAGTAAGTCCAGACGAGATGCTAAGAAAAGGAAAGAAAAGAGAAACCGCAACCGTCTTAAATCTAGCAAGCACACTGCTAGTAAACAATCTTTCTCTGGCCCAGTGATGACAATGATGGAAAGCCCAATGTCTGGCCTCACTGATGAGCAAAGGAAAGGGTTGATTGTAAAACTAGGGAGGAATGGGAAAGATAAAGTCGTTGAGATATTCGAATCGTTGAACGATATTTTAAGGCAGTATGACCCTATCACCTTAATAAGTATTCTTTCAGCCTATGGTTTGACCGTTGGAGCAGGTGATGGGGGAGTCCAATCAAAAGAATCATCTGGAGGCCTAAACCAAGCACATGTGGAGCTATTTCAGGCGCTGTCTCTACAAATACCAGAGAACGAACTCGGCGCGCTCCCTGTCACCCCAGACATAGTTCAGAAGGTATGGGATCAATTAATAGAAATAAGTCACGCCTTTAAATTTAGTAGGAGCAATTGG
>JAXHLI010000007.1:0-136053 GCA_034522365.1 Desulfurivibrio sp.
CATACCGATAGGGGAGGGTTTGTTTGCACGTCTTTCCGGACGAAGCCATCCGGCGCCTTTCATACGGCAATGCCCCCGCCCGCATTCAGTCGCCGTTTCGGTAGCGCCAGGATGGTTTCGGCTTGATGCTGGATGATGATAAAGCCGCAGCCTTTGTTGCAGGACGGTTGCATGTTGATCTTCGGCTTTATCGGGAGTACCTTGGAAGCGTTGGCTTGGTCGCGCCAGACCCCTGTGCTCAAGCAAATTGATTGCTTCATGATTCCGGCCTCTTCCGATAGAGGCGAACGCATTTTCTATCGTTTCGTTCCTCGTGCAGGGGAATCGCTGGCTGGCCTGAAGATTACTACCTTCGACGAACAAGCCCACCTGCTTACAGACTTCAGCACTCAGGACATTCCCGCCGATGGCATTTTGGATATCGATCAAGGTGACTGTATAGGAGCTTATGGCTATGTGGTGGCTCACCAGCAACATGGCGTGCTGGCTTATAGCCCACCGCATCCATTTGTCCGCCAAATGAACTTCTCAATGCACGCTGGCGCGGGAAAGCAAGAGGTCAGCGTTTCCACTGGCGAATCAGCCAAACTCCCCACGCATGGAATATCCAGCAGCTCAACGTTCAACACTTGCCTCGCAAGCCTCATAAGATCGGCACGTCCAATGACGCCCGCATCGCCATTGCCGTTGCACGACGCGAAAAGATCGCAAACGCGAAACGATGTGGCCAGCGCTGGTTCCCAGACGGTTACAGTGAAGAGGCCGCATACGCTTATCCAGGCGATTTGGCGGGCCAAGCACAGAGTGATGATTGCTGACCCTTATCTTGCAGATCCATTTAGGGCAATTTCTGTATGCCGTCAATCCAGAAGCCAGTATCAGTGACCTTGCTGAGTTCAGGCCGCGCATTAAATCGAAGGATCAGGAGCCATCGAAGACTGATGACTTCGTCAGGGCCAAGCTAGCCCAACTGGAAAAGGATGCCAAGGTAACAGCCAATGCGTACGTGCTCCAGTCATCCATGTTGCACGACCGCTTCCTGGTAATAGACGATACCGTCTGGTTCCTCGGCAACTCGCTGAACACTTTGGGCGAAAAGGCCTCCCTGATCGTCAAACTTCCCAATCCGGATGAGATCGTTGACCAACTTGAAGGCATGCTGAACGAAGCAATATCTTTGACGACTAAGCGCCCAAGCCAAGAACCAGGACGCAGGATCATGAAAGGGTTTGTTCCAAATATCCCAATTGCTCCCAAGGCAGAGCGTCCATTTCCCGCTAAGGAACTCTTCTGGGGCAGCCAGGGGGGCGGGCAAGCCTGCTTCCGACATCCACTGCTGCCTATGGTCGTAAAGTGTTGCAGGCGATCCTGCTCCCTTGCAAAAATTTGGCAAGGCAGTATCAGATGCTCGAGGGTTTCGATTGTCGACGAATATTTGCTGATACCTGACAGCGGAAAACCACAAGCGAATCGAACAAATACTTACATGGCTGCCCTTACTGCTTGCCGCAAGCGATATTCGATTACTGACGAAATACCATCAAGAAGTCGATGAAGGTGACCTGAAGAAATTCCGACAGCGTGCGCAGGCAATCAGCAACCAAGCGGCAAGGCGTGAGAAGGAATGCCGCATCGAGGTCAGAACGCACCTCACACGTGATTGCGATTTTGTCCATGACCGCTTCGCCATCATTGATGACGAGATGTGGCATTTTGGTGGAACGGTGGGCGGATTTCACTCCAAAGTCAGCGCCGCCAGCCGAGGCTGGCGGGCAGCCAGATCAGGTGCTATCAGTTTCTTTGAGGAAATCTGGAACGCAGGCGAACGAAAATGAACGAGCACTGGCCAAGCGAACGTCACGCTGAAAAACGGGAAGTCTTTGCAGATTCCTAGTTCAAGACTGCGCGAGATTTCCTCAGCCTATGGAGTTTATTCCCTCACGGCCAGCCCAAGGCTTTCGATGACGTCGTGAGCTGGATAGTGGAGCAAAGTGGCGATCTTTCTCGTTGGAACAACGTTTGGCCCAAGTTGCCGACGAGTTCGCGCCGTCAACCCAGGATAGCTATACTTTGCTGATGACACTCGCTTGCGCTGCAGCACTCGCGCACACGCCGTCACTGCGGACCTGGGCCAAGGTCAACGCATTCACATGCAACTCATGGCAACTTGAGCATTGGTAGAGCGAAGCCATGATAGCGTATGCCGAAGTTCGGCCATCGGCATGTAGTGCTTATACAAAGCTTGCCAAGGACGCTTTTGCTGCGCTGGAAAATTTCACTCCGAGCCACGTCGGATCGCACCAACGAAGCGAGAAAATGCTTGGCCCACTGGAGCGAACAACCAGACAAGCTTGAAGAAATATGGTGGGACTTGCGTCGCTGGCACGGTTTCATGAACTACAAGGAAGAGCTTCCGCTATTCCAAGTGTTCTACAAGTTGGAGCCGGACGAGTTCATTCGCACAATATCCAGATCAACCAACCCCTTATTTGGTCAGCGCGTTGTTATTCGTGGCAGGCATAGGCGCATTCACTCCACGGTTCTCTGAATGGAAACGAATGATTGCCGCAGCGCCTATTGCTTTTGAAAACGATGGTAAGTGGAATGGCTCTGTCCTAGTGCCGCTGCTTCTGGTTGATGCGCGCAACCAATTATTTCACGTACGACCCGACTTCCGAACATTGGACGTCACACCTGGTGACCTTGATGAGATCAAATGGGAAATAACCAACACTGCTGAACTCATCGCAGGTACACTTGCTGAGCGGCAAGATGCCTCAGCTATATTCTCCCGTTGGGCATCATGGCTGATGCGGCAAATCCTGCGGCAGACCGCAAACGAAATCGACGATGTGCAATCCCCGTTTGCCAATGATGCCCTGATAGGCGCTATTGGCCACAAGTTAAATAATCGCGTGTTGCCTCAAGCAGCTCCTGATCAGCGCGCCCTTATGGGAGGCGTGGTGCTACCGCTGCGCATTGGCTTCGTTTGCCTACAACGGACATATACAGGCTCCCGACTGGACGAGCTTCGGGGATGAATGGAATATTTCGCCAGAAGACTGGGCTGGAGATAAAGGACATCTATTGCGTGAACATTCCAGCCTGATTTTCACCGTGAGCCAAGGAAACCCCAGGCATTGCCGCTAACTTCCTGGCGTTTCCAATTCGCAGATATAACTCGCCCGTGGAAATGTGGATCGGCTTATGGAAAGACGCCCTCACTCTGCGGGAAGTTGTGAGACTGGCGATGCAGACGCAACAGAAGACGAATGCATCGCTTGGAGGCCGGGCGGCTATTGCTATTGCTCTTTCAGCATCGGTCTGTCAATCTTTGATCAAATTGCAGCCCGCAGTTCCGATAAAAATTCGCCTGAAGCCAATACTTGCCTGCCTATTTAAAACGCTCAATTCCGCAACTGGCGAAATGCGGAGATCGACAAGCATAACTGAATCATGATAAATAGCGCCATCATCCAACATTTGGCGATAAGAAGAATGATTTGGGAGCCTCCCACTGGCAACGAAAGTGCGCCAACGAATTTTCAGGTTTTCCAGGCCGACGATACCCCTACCGTCTCCGACATTCTTAACAAGGCAAATGGCAACGCTATCGAAATGGTTGCCATTTTGCAATCCCTTTTGCTCAATACTCCTGCTTCAAGGTTGAAAGTTGAACTGAGTTCGGCATCAATTGATGTGTCCGGTATCGTTCATTCGATTAGGAGTCTTAATGAATTCCATCCTAGTAAATACCCTATTGATCAGGTTCAACTGCGAAATCTGAAAGCGCTCATGTAATAGTTGATGAGTTACACATGTTGTTCTTTGAACGGAATTAAAAAATCGTTGGTGCCAAACTTGGTGAGAAAGCAAATAGGATGATCGCTTAACGTGCGAAACGAAACGAAGTTAGTTCCAATCAAGTAAGGCGGGAGGCTTTCCGGTTTGGCGCTGACACCGGCCCGGGCGAAAACCGCACCCCGGCATGATCAAGCTCGATCTTGAAGGAATCAAATGACCGAAAAAACCACCAACGGGGCCAACCTCGGCTTTGAAAATAAACTCTGGATCATGGCCGACAAGATGCGCGGCCATATGGATGCGGGCGAATACAAGCATGTGGTGCTCGGGCTGATCTTCCTCAAGTACATCTCCGATGCCTTCCAGGAAAAGTACGACGAGCTGGAAGCCACCAGGGACACCGAATACACCGACCCGGAAGACCGCGACGAATACGCCGCCGCCAACATCTTCTGGGTGCCCAAGGAGGCCCGCTGGGACAAGGTCCAGGCCGAGGCGCCCCAGCCCACCATCGGCAAGACCATCGACGAGGCCATGGTGGCGCTGGAGCGGGAAAACCCCTCGCTCAAGGGCGTGCTGCCCAAGGACTACTCCCGCCCGGCGCTGGACAAGACCCGCCTGGGCGAACTGGTCAAGACCGTGGGCGATATCGACCTGCAAGCGCGCCAGTCCGGGGTGCAGGACCCGCTGGGCCGGGTGTACGAATATTTCCTGGGCAAGTTCGCCGCCGCCGAGGGCAAAGGCGGCGGCGAGTTCTACACGCCGCAATGCGTGGTGCAACTGCTGGTGGAGATGATCGAACCCTACAAGGGCCGGGTGTTCGACCCCTGCTGCGGCTCCGGCGGCATGTTCGTGCAGTCCGAGCGCTTCGTGGAAGAGCACGGCGGCCGCCTGGGCGACATCGCCGTCTACGGCCAGGAATCCAACCCCACCACCTGGCGGCTGGCCAAGATGAACCTGGCCATCCGCGGCATCGACGCCGACCTGGGCGGCCAGCACGCCGACAGCTTCCACAACGACCTGCACAAGGACCTCAAGGCCGACTACATCCTCGCCAACCCGCCGTTCAACATGTCCGACTGGGGCGGCGACCGGCTGCGCGACGACGTGCGCTGGAAATACGGCGCCCCGCCGCCCAACAACGCCAACTACGCCTGGATTCAGCACTTCATCCACCACCTGGCGCCCGACGGCATCGCCGGCTTCGTCATGGCCAACGGCTCCATGTCCACCAGCACCAGCGGCGAGGGCGCCATCCGCCAGGCGCTGATCGACCGGGACATGGTCGACTGCATGGTCGCCCTGCCCGGCCAGCTCTTCTACACCACCCAGATCCCCGTCTGCCTCTGGTTCGTCACCCGCTCCAAAAAGGCCGACGCCAAACGCGGCCTGCGCGACCGCCGCGGCGAAACCCTGTTCATCGACGCCCGCCGCATGGGCAGCCTGATCGACCGCGTCCACCGCGAACTCGCCACCGAGGACATCCAGACCATCACCGGCGTCTACCACAACTGGCGCAACCAGGGCGGCGACTACGAGGACAAAGCCGGCTGGTGGAAAGCCGCCACCCTGGAAGAGATCCAGGGCCACGGCTACGTCCTCACCCCCGGCCGCTACGTGGGCGCCGAAGACGTGGAAGACGACGGCATCCCCTTCGAAGAAAAGATGACCGAACTCTCCGCCCGCCTGTACGAGCAATTCGACCAGGCCGACCAGCTTGAAGCCACCATCAAAAAGAATCTGGAGGTTTTGGGTTATGGGCGGTGAGTGGCGGAAAACACGCTTCAGCGGACGTAGCCAGTGATCATCTTATGGGTATACAGACAAGTGCTCAACGATGTTCAGGTGGTCCGCATTATCCTCCAGGATTACAGACATTCAAAGCTGGAGTGTGTCGATCTGATCGTACCACTGCGGCAGATCGCTCCAGAGATAATGCTCAGAAGTAGTGAATTACGAGATAGGCGATCGATAGTCGCGTTAAGCGTACTGACGCAGTGCAGGCGAAAACTATCGTTCAACGCCGATAAAGATAGCGGTGTTGCCTGATAACGCGATTAGGTTGTAAGATTGAATCGGAACGAGCGGATACACGTTATTAGTTCCTGCTATTCAATGCGTATCTCCAAGCTGGTGGACTTTCAGCAGTTTAACGTGGCAAAGTACTGGTCATGCACAAGCCGGATTGCCAACGCAAAGTTGTTCGGGTGCAGTTTGATTTCCAACGTTCCACCAATCGCAGAACAACGCGCCATCGCCCATATCCTCGGCTCCCTGGACGACAAAATCGAACTCAACCGCCAGATGAACCGCACCCTGGAGCAAATGGCCCAGGCCCTGTTCAAAAGCTGGTTTATCGACTTCGATCCGGTGGTCTACAATGCCGTCCAGGCCGGCAACCCCGTGCCCGAACGCTTCCAGGCCACCGCCGAGCGCTACCGCCAGAACCCCGAAATGCAAACCCTGCCCCAACACATCCTCGACCTGTTCCCCAACCGCTTCGAAGATTTGAGCTGGGGAGTGGGGCGGGGTGGGACGTAAAGGCCATTGGTGACGCAGTAAAGTGTGTCGGGGGTGCGACACCAAGCACAAAATCCAGCTTTTTGGGAGGGTGGTACAAATCCATTAACGCCCAAAGATATGTCCTCTCTCTCATCACCGGTCATTACCGATACTGCTCGGCACATCACGGATGAAGGGGTAAAGACAATCAGCTCGAAGCAGATCCACCGGTGCCGTAATGCTTACCTCTGGTGCGCCAGTCGGTTATTTGGGATTAACGAAGTCCCGGTATCAATTAACCAAGGAATCATCGCAATGATTTGATGAAGTGTAAACGTTACGTCTCAGCAATTCCGGCGTTTGTTTAACTTCATGAAGTACCGTGGTTACTAAAATACAGTTTCGCAAACGCTTAGCCATAAATGTTAGGGGTATAGTGTAAAATTGTTTCGATATTTCAACAAAATAAATTTATGCCGAGGCGTATTTTTTGCTTGACATAGCCTGTTAAATCTGGACGCGATTTTTCTATGTAATTTCAACCACTTACATAGGAGATCGCCATGAAGACACGCCGCAAAAAGTACCTCGTCGAAGCCGTTAAATGCCTGACCAGGAAAGCTAAACCCACCGTGCGCAAACTGCTCAACGCCGATAGCATGTTCGCCGCCATCCGGCAGGATTTCACCCAACTGCCGGATCATCGGGCCAACAACAGCCGGATACCACTGGCCGATGCCCTGATGAGTGGTTTTGCGGTCTTCTCCCTCAAGCATCCCTCGCTGCTGGCCTTCGAGAAACACTATGAGAAGGAGCCCGACAACCTGCACAGGGTGTACGGAGTGGGCATCAAGCCCAGCGACAGCCAGATGCGGGAGGCCCTGGACCAAGTTTCTCCCGAGTTGCTGCGCCAACCGTTCCGCACTCTGTTTCCCGAGCCCAGCGGGGCAAGGCCCTGGAGCAGTTGGCCTGGCTTGACGGCCATTATCTGCTGGCGCTGGACGGCACCGGCATCTACTCATCCGAGAAGATCGGTTCAAACTACTGCCTGCAGAAACGCAAGCGTAACGGTAATACCGAATACTACATGATGATGCTGGCCGGCGCCATCGTACATCCCGACCACCCAGAGGTGATTCCGATCTGTCCGGAGATGATCCGACACCAGGACGGCAGCGATAAAGGCGACTGTGAACTTAACGCCAGTCGGCGGTTGTTACCCCATCTGCGCCAGGAACATCCCCACCTGAAGCTGGTGGTAATCGAAGACGCCTGGGCGCCAACGCGCCCCATATCAAAGATCTGATCGCCAATGACCTGCGCTTCATCCTGGCGGTCAAGCCCACCGGCCACCCCTCGCTCTTTAAGCAGATCGACTTGGCGGTTAAGGAGCAACGGGCCACGGAGTTTACCATGGCGGACCCCGAAGACCCCCGGGTGAGCCGCGCCTTTCGCATTATCAAAGGGGTGCCGCTCAACAAGGTCAGCCAGGACGAGTTGGCGGTCAACGTCCTCGAATACTGGGAGGTCGATGCCAGAGGCCAGGAGCGCCGCTTCAGCTGGGTCACCGACTGGGAGCTCACCCCGGAGAATGCCTACCAGGTCATGCGTGCCGGCCGGGCCAGGTGGCGGATCGAAAACGAGACCTTCAACACCCTCAAGAACCAGGGCTACAATCTTGGCCACAACTATGGCCTGGGCGAGAAGCACCTCTGCGCCGTCTTCGCCCAGCTGATGATGCTGGCCTTCCTGGTTGATCAGCTCCAGCAACTCGCCTGCCCGCTGTTTCAGGCCGCTCTGCAAAAGTGCGAGCGCAAAAGCTACCTGTGGCGGCAGATCAGGAGCTGCTACGATATCTTTATCGCCGGCTCCATGACGGCGATTTTGAATGCCATCGTCGATGACGTGAAGGTGCACCTGCCCGACGAAACGTGACGGTCAGCGGCTACGGCCGCCCGCCATAGCGACAAGCCGGGTCCCCGCGAAAAACTTGTCCCGTGGGGCGAAAGGGGTTAGTATGCCCAAAATAAGCCGTTTCAAGGCGTTTTTCGGCAATTTTTGCTAAAAACAACTGTGGTCTCGGCGTCGATAACTCCGGCGCGACAGACACAGTAGGCCTCGCGATCTTAGCAACTAAAAAAAGGAGCTGTTTAGCTGACCTGCTCCATCAAGCCGGGAATTGCTGATTACGTCTTACTTTGGACCATGCTGAACATGGAAGTGATAAAAAGCAAGGCTGGCGGTACAACCTTTTGCAGAAATTAGTAAGAAGAATTTCAGGCCCATTCCCGCGCTTATTCCTGGTTCAAGCGTTATGGTGGCGTTCATTGACCAGGTTGAACCACTGTATAACCAAGTCACCACGAACATTGTAGAGAATGACTGGCTCTCTCAAACACGTGACTCCCTCCTCCCCAAACTCATCTCCGGCCAACTGCGCATCCCGGACGCCGAAAATCTACTGGAGCAGGCCGTATGAACCGCATCCCCGTCAACCCCGAACTGTGGCGCTGGATACTTGAGCGCCCCGAGCACCTGGCAATGAAACCGGGGGCGCCATGACCAAGATCAACGAAGACGCCATCGAACAGACTGCCCTGGCCTGGCTGGGGGAATTGGGCTATCGGTTGGCCCAGGGGGCGGATTTGGCCTTTGACGGTCCGGCGGCGGAGCGTGTCGCCGAGGCCAATTACGGCGATGTGGTGCTGGCCGGCCGCCTGCGTGCCGCCATTGAGCGGCTGAACCCGGCGTTGCCGGCGGAGGTGGTGGACGAGGTGCTGCGCCGGGTGCAGCGGGCCGACAGCCCGTCGCTGGTCGAGAACAACCGCGCTTTTCATCGTCTGCTCACCGACGGGGTGGATGTCTCCTGGATGGCGGCCGAGGGCGAGCAACACGCCAAGGCCTGGCTGCTGGACCCGGCCCGGCCGGAGGCCAACGACTGGCTGGCGGTGAATCAGTTCACGGTGGTGGAGAACAAGCGGACCCGGCGGCCGGATATAGTGGTGTTCGTCAACGGCTTGCCGCTGGCGGTGGTGGAGCTGAAAAACATCGCCGACCAAAAGGCCACCCTGCGGCAGGCCTATAACCAGTTGCAGACCTACAAGGAGCAGATTCCCTCGCTCTTTGCCTATAACGAACTGCTGGTGATCTCCGATGGCATGGAGGCCCGCATCGGTTCGCTGACCGCCGGCTGGGACCGCTTCATGCCCTGGCGCACCATCGACGGCACCGATCTGTACCGCGAGCCGGGCAACGAGCGCCAGAGCGACGGGGTGGTGCAGCCGGGGCTGGAAACCGTGTTCAAGGGGCTGTTCCACCGGGAACGGCTGCTGGACTATGCGCTCAGTTTTATCACCTTCGAGCACGACGGCGGCGCCACCACCGCCATGGCCAAGAAGGCGGCGGCCTATCACCAGTACCACGCGGTCAACAAGGCGGTGGAATGCACGCTGTCGGCCTGCGGTATCGAAGCCCCGGCCAACCTGCGCTTTGGTCGTTTTGCCGAGGCCGAGGCGGCCGATCCCTTCGCCGTGGCCGAGGAGCAGCCGCCCTACAAAACGGCGGGACAATTCGGCGACCGGCGGATCGGCGTGGTCTGGCATACCCAGGGCTCCGGCAAGAGCCTGTCGATGATGTTTTACGCCAGCAAGCTGATCCGCCACCCCTATATGCAACACCCCACGGTAGTGGTGATCACCGACCGCAACGACCTGGACGATCAGTTGTTCTCCACCTTCGCCGCCAACCGCGACCTGCTGCGCCAGACCCCGGTGCAGGCCGGCGGCCGCGACCATCTGCGCGAGCTGTTGCAGGTGGCCTCCGGCGGCGTGATCTTCACCACCATTCAAAAGTTCCTGCCGGACAACAAGGGCGATGCCTACCCGCTGCTCTCCGAGCGGCGCAATATCGTGGTGATGGCCGACGAGGCCCACCGCAGCCAGTACGACTTTATCGACGGCTTCGCCCGCCATATGCACGACGCCTTGCCCCATGCCTCGTTCATCGGCTTCACCGGCACCCCCATTGAAAGCGACGACCGCAGCACCCCGGCGGTGTTCGGCAACTACATCGACAAGTACGATATTCTGCGGGCCGTGGAAGACGGCGCCACGGTGCCGATCTATTACGAAAGCCGGCTGGCCCGCATCGAGCTGGAGGAGGCCGAACGGCCGGTGATCGACGACGAGTTCGAGGAGATCACCGAGGGCGAGGAAGAGGAAAGCCGCAAGCAGCGCATGCGCGGCAAGTGGGCCTCCATCGAGGCCATGGTGGGTACCGACAAGCGCCTCAAACTGGTGGCCGCCGACCTGGTGGAGCACTTCGAGAACCGCCAGCAGGCCATGCAGGGCAAGGCGCTGGTGGTGTGCATGAGCCGGCGGATCTGCGTGGCGATGTACGACGCCATCATTGCCCTGCGGCCGGACTGGCACGACGCTGATGACCAGCGGGGCAGGGTGAAGATCGTGATGTCCGGTTCGGCCTCCGACGAGTTGGCCTGGCAGCCGCATATCCGCGGCAAGAAGGGGCGTGAGGCCCTGGCCCGCCGTTTTAAGGACCCCGACGATGAACTGGAGCTGGTGATCGTGCGCGATATGTGGCTCACCGGCTTTGACTGCCCGGCCATGCACACCATGTATCTGGACAAGCCCATGGGCGGGCACAACCTGATGCAGGCCATCGCCCGGGTCAACCGGGTGTTCAAGGACAAGCCCGGCGGCCGGGTGGTGGATTATCTGGGGATTGCCGAGGCGCTGAAACGCGCCCTCTCCAACTACACGGCCAGCGGCGGGCGCGGCCAGGCGACGGTGGATCAGGCCGAGGCGGTGGCGGTGATGCGGGAGAAGGTGGAAGTGGTCCGCGACCTGCTGCACGGCTTTGACTACCGGGCCATCCTCGCCGCCCCGCCGGCCCAACGGATGAGCGGGATTGCCAACGCCATGGATTTTATCCTGGGCCTGGAAGAGGGCAAGAAGCGCTATCTGCCGGCGGTGGCCGCCTTGTCCAAGGCCTTTGCCCTGGCCGTACCCCATGACGAGGCGCTGGCCATTCGCGATGAGGTGGGGCTGTTCCAGGAAATCCGCGGCAGCCTGGCCAAGGCGACCACCGCCGACCCCCGGCATTCGCCCCAGGAGATGGAAACCGCCATCCGCCAACTGGTCTCCCGGGCGGTCTCTTCCAGCGAGATCGTGGATGTCTTCGCCGCCGCCGGGCTGGACAAGCCGGATATCTCGATCCTCTCGGATCAGTTCCTGGCCGAAGTGCGGCAACTGCCGCAGAAGAACCTGGCCCTGGAGATGCTGAAAAAGCTCATCAACGATGAGATCAAGACCCGCCACCGGAAGAACGTGGTACAGGCCCGCTCTTTTGCGGAAATGCTGGAAGAAGCGGTCAACAAATACCAGAACCGGGCCATCGAGGCCGCCGAAGTGATCGAGGAGCTGATCGAGCTTGCCAGGGAAATGCGCCAGGCCGGCCAGCGCGGAGACAAGCTAGGCCTCAACGATGACGAGGTCGCCTTCTACGACGCCCTGGGGGTCAACGACAGCGCGGTGCAGGTGCTGGGTGACGATACCCTGAAATTAATCGCCCGCGAGTTGGTGCAAAAAGTACGCGGCAGCGTCTCCGTGGACTGGACCCAGCGCGAAAACGCCCGCGCCCAGATTCGGGTGATGGTCAAACGCATCTTAAGAAAATACGGCTACCCACCCGACAAACAAGCCCGGGCCACCGAACTGGTTCTTGACCAGGCCACGGTACTTTGCCAGGACTGGGCGGCTGAATGAGCGGCAGTTGCCTTCATGCGCCGGTCGCGTCAGGTCATCCGGTGGGCAATTCACAATTGGCTTCCTTGGTGGAGCCGGGGCCGGCCAGGGGACGGAAACAATTTTTGGTGCCGCCGCAGATCGGGCAGCGCCAATCCTCGGGTAAATCTTCAAATTTGGTGCCGGGCGCGATCTTTCCTTTACGATCCCCCCGGTCAGGGTCGTAAACGTAACCACAATTTGAGGTTTGACATTGATACATCTCTTCCGGTTGAGCCATGGTTTGATCCTCTCTATCCTGGTCTTTAGGGCTCTTGCAAATAATGCGGCTACTTGAAACATAGCCGATTTCGCCGTTTTTTGACAACATTTGAAAATCAGGTGCCGCAAAAAGTTCGCTGCACCCGCTCTGCCGGCTTCGGTGGGGCCAGCCACTGGTCTCGCTCCGGGTCGTCCTCCCAGGGGTGTTCAAGGGCCTGGTCCAGTCTTGTAAAATCGCCGAGGTCATTGTCTTCCGTGGCCCTGGTTATGGCCTGTTCGAGCCGGTGGTTGCGGGGGATCACCGCCGGATTCAGGGCGCGCATTCGCCTTGCCCTCACCGACGGGGAGAGGGGGTCGGCGGCGAGCCGCTTCCTCCAGCGTGCAGCCCAGCTTTCCCAGGCCTCCGGCTGATTGAATAATTGTCGGATCTCGTCGGTGTTGGTCGGGCTCTCGACAACATCGCAGAGGCGGCGAAAGAAGAGGGTGAAATCCACCTCGTTGTCGACCATGGCGGCGAACAGCTCTTCCAGCAGCTCTTGGTCATCCTGCCGCGGGGCGCTCAAGCCGATCTTGCCGCCCATGCGCTCCAGCCAGGCCTGCTCGTAGCGCGGCATAAACCGGTGCAGCGCGGAAGTGGCCCGGGTGATGGCCCGCTCCTGATCATCGTCGAGCAAAGGAAGCAAGGATTCCGCGAAGCGGGCCAGGTTCCACTGGGCGATGCGGGGCTGCATGTGGTAGGCGTAACGGCCACCGGTGTCGATGGAGCTGAAAACCGTCTCCGGATGATAGTTGTCCATAAAGGCGCAGGGGCCGTAATCGATGGTCTCGCCGGAGATGGTGGTATTGTCGGTATTCATGACCCCGTGAATAAAACCGATGCCCATCCACCGGGCCACCAGTTCCGCCTGTCGCTCAATTACCGCCTCAAGCAGCGCCAGGTAGCGGGCGTGCCCCTCGGCCCCGGCAAGCTCTGGATAGTGCCTTTGGATGACGTAATCCGCCAGGGTGCGAAGAGTGGCGGAATCGCCGCCCCGGGCGATGAACTCGAAGGTCCCCACCCGAATATGGCTGGCCGCCACCCGGGTTATTAGCGCCCCGGGCAGGAGTTGCTCCCGTCTTACTTGCTCACCGCTGCCGACCGCCGCCAGGGCCCGGGTGGTGGGGATTCCCAGGGCGTGCATGGCCTCGCTCACCAGGTATTCCCGGATTACCGGGCCCAGGGGGGCGCGACCATCGCCGCCCCGGGAAAAGGGCGTCTTGCCGGCGCCCTTGAGCTGGATGTCCCGGCGCCGACCCTGGCTGTCGATTACCTCACCCAGCAGGATGGCGCGGCCATCCCCCAGTTGCGGCACCGGGTTGCCGAACTGGTGACCGGCATAGGCCATGGCCAGGGGTTGAGCCCCTTCCGGCAGCCGGTTACCGGCAAATATCTGCGCCAGCATATGCTCGTCAAGCCCCTCCAGTGGCAGACCCAACTCCTTGGCCAGAGCGGTGTTGAACTTCAACAGCCGGGGGGCGGCCACGGGGGTGGGGTCGCAGAACCGATAAAAGGCAGCGGGTAACCGGGCATAGCTGTTATCGAATGCAAACGCCTTAATCGTCTTCATAATGCTTACCTCACTGGCGACCGGTGGGCCGGTGATAAAGGGCGGCCAGGCGGGCTGGGTCGATGCCGAGCAGGAAGGCGGCCACCAGCAGTTGATTGAGCAGGAAGGTGCGCCAGGGGCCCAGCTTTTGCCAGCGCCGGGCCGAGGTGGTCACCGCCGTCGGCAGGGTGACCAGTCGGCCCCGGCGTCTCAGCCGGCGGCTTAACTCAAAGTCTTCCATTAAGGACAACGGCGGGAAACCGCCGAGTTCCAGAAATCGTTTTTTTTCGATAAAAATACCCTGGTCACCATAGGGCAGGCCCAGCAGGCGGGAACGCAGGTTGGTGCCGCGCTCCAGCAGGCGCAGGCTTAAGCCGGCGGCGTCGATGGTCAGGCTGAAGGCCCCGGCCTGGATGGCCGGATCGCTCAGGGTTTGGGCGATCTGTTCATCGAAGCCCACCGGCGGGTGGGAGTCGGCATGGAGAAACAGCAGCTGCCGCCCCCGGGCCTGTTCGGCCCCAAGGTTCTGCTGTCCGGCCCGGCCGGGCGGGGTGGAAAACACCGCCGCTCCGGCCCGGCGGGCCAGGGTGGGGGTCTGGTCCCGGCTGCCGCCGTCGACCACGATGATTTCCAGTTGTTCAGGTCGGGTGGCCTGTTGGCGACAGGCGGCGATGGTGGCCTCAAGCCGCGTGGCCTCGTTATAAGTGGGGATGATCAGCGACAGGGTAGGGTGGTCGTCAACAAGATCGGCAAAACGGGGGTCATCATGCAGCGTGGCCAGATCCGGTGGCCGGTCGATATCGGTCAGCGTCGGTAACGTAGCGCAGGAAAGACCCAGGCGACGCGCGGCGGCCAGGGTCTGCTCATAAACCCGTGCTGTTCCCCAGGCGATATCCTGGAATAAGCGGGGATGGGGCTTGTTAAGGCCCAGCAGATAATAACCGCCGTCCACCGCCGGGCCGAGCACCAGCTCGTGCTGCTCCAGGGCGCGGCCGGCAGCGGCCAGATGTTCCGGGGTCAGCTGGGGGGCGTCGGCGCCGATTACCAGGATTTTTGGCGCTTGGGGCTTACCGTTCAGCCTCGAGGCCAGGGAGGGTTGGCCGGCCCGCTTGATGGCCCGCCACAGGCGGCACCCCAGATCACCAGCCCCCTGATCCTGGTAAACCAGATCACTCCCCAGCCAGGCCCGGAAACGCCGGCTGCTGGCGCCGGTGTGGCAGATCACCAGTTGCGGCGGCTTAGCGGTGCGGTCGGCGGTCCAATTTTGGCGGAAACGCCGGGCGGTGGCCACCGTTTCTTCGGTCAGCCGTCGCTGCCAGCGGGCCGCCGCCCCCGGGCCCACTCCCGCCGCCAGGCGGCTCTTGACTTGCCCGGCAGTGGGGTAACGGCTGAAGAGCAAAAGTTTGATCGCCTCCCCCATGCCTATGGCCTACTCCAGGGTGGCCAGGGTTTGCCGGATAAGGGCGATGATTTTTTCGATATTGCTGCGGAAAACCGCCACCAGTTCGGGCACCAGCAGCGGCGGTTCATCCTCTTTCCAGGAATCATAGTCGGTGACCATGGTGATCACCGCGTAGGGCAGGTTAAGCTCGGCGGCCAGGATCGCCTCCGGAGCGACGGTCATATTGACCAGGTCGGCTCCCCAGCTTTGGTACATCCGCGATTCGGCCCGGGTGGAGAAGCGGGGGCCTTCGATGGTCAGGATGGTGCCGGTGGCATGGAGCGATATTTGCTGCTTATCCCCGGCGGCGATTATTTTTTGCCGCAGGGTTTCATCGAAGGGATCGGCCAGCGGGGTATGGCAGGCGTTTTCGATGCCGGCGGGAAACTCGTCGTAAAAGGTCACCGGCCGATGGCGGGTAAAGTCGATAAATTGATCGGGGATAAGCAGATGGCCGGGACCGATCTCGTTACGCAGTGAACCGCTGGCGGCGGTGGCGATGATCCGCTCACAGCCCGCCTCCCGCAGGGCGAAAAGGTTGGCCCGATTGTTGACTTGGCTGGGTGGAATGGTATGCTGCCGACCGTGCCGGGCCAGCAGTACCACCTCGCGGCCATCAAGCCGGCCCTGCAACAACGGGGCCGACGGCGGGCCATACGGGGTCTCCACGGTAAACTCCTGCTCGGCGTCAAAGAACTCCGGGTCATTAAGCCCGGAGCCGCCGATAATGGCGATGGGTCGCATCTGTTTCACCTCCGGTTGTGGTAGCTCGGGCGGCCAAAGAGAGGCAATATAGCCGGGAGTGTCAAGGTTGGCAAATCACTTTTAACCGCCCTTGTCGATCATCAAAGGCCATGGAGAGAACAGGATGAAAGCGGTGGTTTTTGACGGCGTGCTGCGTTATGAGCGGGATTATCCCATCCCGGAGGTCAAGCCGGGGTGGGCGCGGATTGCGGTGGAAGCGGCTGGCATCTGCAAGACCGATCTTGAGATCACCAAGGGTTATCTGGGGTTTCAGGGAGTGTTGGGGCACGAGTTCGTGGGGGTGGTGGAGAGTTGCGCCGATTCCTCCTGGCTGGGGAAGCGGGTGGTGGGGGAGATCAACTGCGCCTGCGGCCACTGCTCCTGGTGTGAACAGGGCCTGGGCCGGCATTGCCCGCAACGGACCACCCTGGGGATTGACCGGCTTAACGGCTGCATGGCGGAATATTGTGTATTGCCCACCGCCAACCTGTACCCCGTTGCGCCCGATCTGGCGGTGGAACGGGCGGTGCTGGTAGAACCCTTGGCGGCGGCCTGCGAGATTCTGGAACAGCTTGCGGTAAGCGGCACCGAAAGAATCGTGGTGCTGGGTGATGGCCGCCTGGGGATTCTCTGCGCCTGGGTTCTGGCCACGGTGGCCGCCGATGTCACCCTGGTGGGCCGCCATCCCGAGAAACTGGCCCTGGCCGCCTGGCGCGGGCTTAAAACCGTGCTATCCGGCGACGGGCCGCTCGCCGGGGCCGATATCGTGGTCGAGGCCACCGGTTCCGGCGCCGGTCTGAACCAGGCGCTTGCCCTGTGCCGCCCCCGCGGCACGGTGGTACTTAAATCGACGGTGGCCAGCCCGGGAGAGCTTGACCTGGCACCACTGGTGATCAACGAAATCACCCTGCTGGGCTCCCGCTGCGGCCGCTTTACCGACGCCCTGGCCATGCTGGCAGAATCCCCCGATATGCCGCTGGCCCGGCTGATCACCCACCGCTATCCCCTGGACCAGGCGGAGGCGGCTTTCGCCCAAGCCGCCTCCGGCCAGGCCCTGAAGGTGCTGCTGGAAATACCGTCTTCTACCACTTCATGGCAAGTTGAACTGAAACGGCTGGAAGCGGCGATTGCCCGGTTGGCCGCCGAAATGGACGACCACCGGGGCGCATCTGTTACCCGGCCGGAAGAGTGGCGCATCAATCCCGCCCTGGAATTGCTGACCCTGTCCTGGCGCGGTCTGCCCGCCTGGCGGCAGGCGGCCGGGGATTCGTCGCCGCCGGAACCCGGCCAGGAGTTGGTACTGATCTGGGCGACCGGCGGGCAAATCCATTGCCGGACCGCCACCGATGCCGATCTGCTGGCCCTGAAAATAAGCGCCGAGGAACTGACGCCGGAAGCGGTGGCGGCAGCGGAGGAGGTACCGATAGGGCGGGTGGATGCAATCCTTGACCGGGCCGCTAAACAGGGGTTGTTACTTGCCCCGCCCACCCTGTTGCGCCGCGATGCAAGCATGTTTCCACTGCCCGCGACTACGCCGCCCGAGCGACGCCTGGTGGAAGTGTTCACCCTGCAGTGGCACATAACCCAGGCCTGTGATCTTAACTGCCGCCATTGTTATGATCGCAGCCCCCGTGCGGCGGTGTCCCGGCAGGAGGGCTTGGCATTGCTCGCCCAGTTGCGCCGTTTTTGTCGGCAGCGGGGAGTGCGGGGGCAGGTTTCATTTTCCGGCGGCAACCCGCTGCTGCATCCCGATTTTTTGCTTTTCTACCGGGAAACGGTGGATTATGGCCTGAGCCCGGCGATTCTCGGCAACCCTGCCGAGCGGGAAAAATTGGCCGCCATTTGCGCCATTGGTAAGCCGGTCTTCTATCAGGTAAGTCTGGAAGGCCTGGCGGAGCATAACGATTATATCCGGGGGAAAGGCCATTTTGAGCGGGTGTTGGCCTTTCTGGAGTTGCTGCGTGAATTTGGCATCTTCAGCATGGTGATGCTCACCCTGACCCGGGATAACCTGGACCAGGTGCTGCCCCTGGCCGAAATATTGCGCCACCGGGCCGATCTCTTTACCTTCAACCGCCTGGCCGAGGTCGGCCAAGGGGCCGCCCTGGCGTCGGTGACGGCCGCCGATTATCAGGACTTCCTGGCCGACTATCTGCAAGCGGCCCGCGATAATCCAGTGATCCGGCTCAAAGACAACCTGCTTAACCGTCTGCTTTATCAGGGTGGCGAGCCGCTGTTTGGTGGTTGTGCCGGTTTTGGTTGCGGGGCCGCCTTCAATTTTGTCGCCGCGCTGCCCGACGGCGAGGTACATGCCTGCCGCAAATTTCCTTCCCCCATTGGCGATCTGCGCCAACACGACTTGGCCACTATTTACGATGGAAAACCGGCCCAGGATTACCGGGCCGGTTGCCACGCCTGCCGGGATTGCGCCATCCGACCGGTTTGCGGCGGTTGTCTGGCGGTGGCTTACGGCAGTGGACGAGAGGTGTTCCAGGAACCGGACCCTTGTTGTCCGGGACCGGTGAGCGACCAACGGTCTGATACGCCATGAAATCAGCAGAGGCAATAACCCTCTACTGAACGGGCCGTAAGCCGTTCAGCAGTGCCGCAGGTTGCGCCAAGCAGCCAAGCGCCGCGTACTCCCCGTACGTAAGCTTGGCTGATCGTCGCAAGATGTGGTGCTGTTGAACGGCTACCACGGCTGAATATACCGGAATCGGGGTATGGTAAGTGCCGGGTTGATGATGTATGCTGGGCGATGTACCCTGATAATAGGGTAAGCGTAAGGTGCTTTCCATTGTCGGAAACACTGCAGATTAACCTTGTTGTTGAATAAGGAGGTAACTATGGATGGCAAGGAATTGAAAAAGCAACTGGCCGGTTTCGGAGTGGCCGGTCTGCTGGCCGGAGCCGGCTTGGTGGCCGGACCGGCAATGGCCGCCAGCAGCGGTTGAGGCGGTAACAAGGATGGTGCCGGGAGCACCACCGAACAGCAGCCCGCCGCCAGTGGTTATGGCGGCAATAGCGGCGCCGGGAGCGCCGCCCAGGATGTCGAACAAAAACCGGGGGCCAGCGGCTGAGGCGGTTCCACGGACGGTGCCGTGAGCACCGAAGAAGAAGAAGAAAAAACCAAGCAAGATGACAAACAGCCGCAAGGCGGCAGTGGTTGAGCCTGAAACATAACGATACCGTGAGTATCGTCTAAAAAGGAGACGGGCGCCCCGCGCTGCAAGCCGGGTGCCCGTCTCTCAATTTTTCTTCCCCTCATGTTAAATACCGCTTACCGGATCGGTCCCGGTAATATTGATGAGGATATTGACCAAGCCAAAAGGATACGGACCGAACAAGGACCTGAAAAACAGGGAGGGCAACTTTGCTTTGTGCCACTGCAACCGACATCAATCATCCTTTTCCTTGTCGCATCAACCGGGAGCGGCTGACCACCCTGCAGGTCAATCTTGGTTATCGCTGTAACCAGCTTTGTCAGCACTGCCACGTGGATGCCGGCCCCCACCGCACCGAGATGATGGACGCGACCACCATCGTCATGATTCCCGAGGTGCTGCGGGTCCGCCGGCTTACCACTCTGGATCTGACCGGTGGCGCCCCGGAACTGCATTCCGGCTTTCGCGAACTGGTGACGGCGGCCCGGGAGTTGGGGGTAAGGGTGATCGACCGCTGTAACCTGAGCATCCTGCTGGAGCCGGAGCAGGAGGATCTGGCCGCCTTTCTGGCCGCCGCCGGGGTGGAAATCAATGCCTCCTTGCCCTGTTATTCCGAGGCCAACGTCGATCAACAGCGGGGGGAGGGGGTCTTTGGCAAAAGCATCACCGCCCTGCGCCGGCTTAATGCACTGGGCTATGGACGGGAGGGCAGCGATTTGCTGCTGAATCTGGTTTACAATCCCGGCGGTCCTTTCCTGCCCGGCAACCAGCAGTCCCTGGAGGACGCCTACCGGCGTCAACTGTGGGATAACTTCGGCATCGTCTTCAACCACCTGCTGGTCTTCACCAATGTACCGATCAACCGTTTCGCCGCCACCCTGGCCGCGGAAGACCGTCTGGATGATTATCTCCGATTATTGGTGGAAAACCGGGTGGAAGACAACTGCCGCCGGGTGATGTGCCGCAATCTGCTCAGTGTTGACTGGCGCGGCCGGCTCTACGACTGCGACTTCAACCAGCAACTGGACCTGCCCCTGCCCGAGGACGCCCCGACCCGCCTTGACGAACTGCTGAACTACGACCCGGTCGCTCACCCGGTGGCGACCGGCCAGCACTGCTATGCCTGCATCGCCGGCCAGGGCAGCAGCTGCGGCGGCGCCTTGTAAGGAGTGTTGCTCCTTTACCCCGTGTTGCCTCAGCCCCCGGCTCCCCGGTAGGCGTCGTGGTAGCGGGCGGCGATTGTCCGGAACTGCTCTTCGGTGGCCACCAGGGCGGCTACCACTTTGGGGTCGAAGTGGTGGCCGGCCCCCTCCTGGATGATCTCCATCGCCTTTTGATGGGGGAAAGCCGGTTTGTAAACCCGTTTGGAAATCAGCGCGTCATAGACATCGGCCACCGCCATCAGGCGGCCGGCAAGGGGAATTTCGCGCTCCCGGAGCCCTTGGGGATAACCGGAACCATCCCATTTTTCATGATGGTTCAGGGCGATCTCCCGGGCATAGCGCAGAAAGGAATTGTTGCCCAGGCGCTGTTCCGCCACCGCCAGGGCGTCGGCCCCCAGTTGGGCATGGGTCTTCATCACGGTGAACTCCTCGGCGCTCAGTTTGTCGGGTTTCAGCAGGATGGCATCGGGGATCCCCACCTTGCCGATATCGTGCAGGGGCGCGGATTTGAAGATCAGATCGATATGCTCCGCGCTTAGTTCGTCGGCAAAATCGGGATCATCCCGCAGGTGGTCGGCCAGCACCTGAATGTAGTGCTGGGTACGCAGAATATGGGCCCCGGTCTCGTTATCGCGGGTTTCGGCCAGGGAAGCCAGGGTCAGGATGGTGACATCACGGGTTTTGGCCAGCTCCTCGCTGCGGGCCAGGATGCGATCCACCATTTCATTGGTATGGCCGGCGATCAGGCCGAATTCGTCGTTGCTGGCCACCGGCACCCGGGCCGCGTAATCGCCGCTGCTGACCCGGCCCATCACCCCGGTCTGGCTGTTGAGAATGCGCCGAAGATTACGGGCGTATGAGTGGATAATATTCAGGGTATGGGGCAATATCACCGCCAGCACAAAAAGAAATTCGCGGATAATGGTTCCCCGGGCCTCTGTGATGGGAACGGTTGCGTCCACCAGCCAGTCCAGATCCTTGATGACCAGCAACATCATGACCGCGATCAGCAGCAACAGCGAGACGGTGGCAAACACCCTGACCTTGCGGACCATGGAAAAGGGCTGGCTGTCTAGAGTTACCCGGCCGTGCCCTTCTTCCACCAGGGTGGCCACCCGCAGCTCTTCGCTTAAGGCCAGATCAACGGCGGCGTAAAAGCCCAGGCCCACCACCCCCACCAGTACTTTCAGGCCGCTCACCAACGGGAAACCGTGGAACAGGTGGTTATAGACCATCAGGGCCAGGGCGGTGGCGACAAAAAGCAACAGTTCCAGCCAGAAGGTGCGGCCCACCCGATGGGCCAGCGGCAAGGTGGCGATCAACCGGCGATAAAGAGGGGCGCGCAGGCCGTATTGCAGCGCCAGGGCCAGGGCCACCGGCAGGGCCACCTGCCAGGGGGCCAGACTTTCCACAAAAGGGCAGACGTTGATCCCGTACAAAGGAATCACGATCAAGGCGATCAGGTAATGGATGGCCGCGCGGGCGGTATAATCCCTGGAAGCGGGGGTGTTTAAGGTGGTCGGCTGTTTTGTCATTGTTGCCTCCAGTGGTTCCGGGTATCCTGCTTTTGCAGTCTGTCGTCGAATTACCATATATAAAAAGCGGCGTGTTGTCTTGTAAAGGTGAAGCTTATGAAAAAAGTGGCCCTGTTGGTCATGCTTGCCGTGCTGGTGGTCCTTTTCTTCTTTTTCGACCTGGACCGGTTGCTGACCCTGGAAACCCTCAAGCAGGGGCAGGAGCGTTTCACCGCCTGGCGGACCGAGGCGCCGTGGCTGGTGGGGGGCGGTTTTTTTCTGCTCTACGTGGTGGTCACCGCCCTCTCGCTACCGGGGGCGGCGGTGATGACCCTGGCGGCCGGGGCCCTTTTCGGCTTGCTTACCGGTACCATTCTGGTCTCCTTTGCTTCCACCATCGGGGCTACCCTGGCCTTTCTGGTGGCCCGCTTTCTGCTGCATGACACGGTACAGCAGCGCTTCGGTGACCGCCTGGCGGCGCTCAACCGCGGTATCAAGCGGGATGGCGCCTTCTATCTCTTTACCCTGCGGTTGGTGCCGATCTTTCCCTTCTTTTTGATCAATCTGGTACTGGCCCTGACCCCGATCCGCGCCTTTACCTTTTACTGGGTCAGCCAGGTGGGGATGCTGCCCGGTACCGTGGTCTATATCAACGCCGGTACCCAGCTGGCGGCCATTGAACGGGCGGGCGATATCATGTCGCCGGTTTTGCTCGGCTCTTTTGCGCTGTTGGGGATTTTCCCGCTGCTGGCCAAAAAAATAGTGGCGATGGCGCAGCAGCGGCGGGTCTATGCCGGCTGGCGGCGGCCCCGCCGTTTTGATCGCAACCTGGTGGTGATCGGGGCCGGGGCCGGCGGCCTGGTCAGTGCCTATATCGCGGCGGCGGTCAAGGCCAAGGTGACCCTGGTGGAGGGCCACAAGATGGGCGGAGATTGCCTTAATTATGGCTGCGTACCCAGTAAATCGCTGATCCGTAGCGCCAAACTCGCCCACCAGTGCCAACATGCCGACCGCTACGGCTTGCGACCACACTCCGAGGTGGTCGATTTCCCGGCGGTGATGCGCCGGCTCAAGACCAATATTGCCACCATCGCCCCCCATGACAGCGTCGAACGCTATCAGGGGCTGGGGGTGGAAGTGTTGCTGGGCCACGGCCGGCTCGTCGATCCCTGGACCGTCGAGGTCAAACTCCACGAGGGTGGCAGCCGGCGGTTGCGCACTCGCCATATCATCATTGCCGCCGGGGCCGAACCGGCGGTCCCGCCATTGCCGGGGCTCGAGGAGGTTGGTTACCTGACCAGCGACACCCTCTGGGAGGAATTGGCCAAGCTCGACCGGCCGCCGCGCCGCCTGCTGGTACTGGGCGGCGGTCCCATCGGCTGCGAGCTGGCCCAGGCCCTGGCCCGGCTTGGTTCCCGGGTGACCCAGGTTTTACGCGGTCCCCGGCTGCTGCCCCGCGAGGACGCCGAGGTCGCCGAGCTGGCCCGCCAGGCCCTGGAAGAGAGCGGGGTCACGGTGTTGACCGAACATAAGCCGTTGCGCTGCGTCTTCCAGGGGACGGAAAAGGGGCTGGTGGTCGAGCACGAGGGGGTTGAACAAACCCTGCCTTTCGATACTCTGCTGCTGGCGGCGGGCCGCCGGGCCCGGCTGCGGGGTTACGGTCTGGAAGAGCTGGGAGTCCCCGTCGACGGCACGGTGACGGTCAACGATTATCTTGAGACCCGCTATCCCAATATTCTGGCGGTGGGCGACGTGGCCGGCCCTTACCAGTTCACCCATACCGCCGCCCACATGGCCTGGTTCGCCACGGTCAACGCCCTCTTTGGGCAGTTGCGCCGCTTTCGGGTCGATTATTCGGTGATCCCCTGGTGTACTTTTCTGGACCCGGAGGTGGCCCGGGTCGGCTTGAACGAACAGGACGCGCAAAAGCAGGGGATAGCCTACGAGCTCAGCCGTTATGAGTTGTCCGAACTGGACCGGGCGGTCACCGACGGCGCCGAGCGGGGTTTTGTCAAGGTGCTGACGGTGCCGGGCAAGGACAAAATCCTGGGGGTGACCATCGTCGCCGCCCAGGCCGGTGAGTTGCTGGCCGAGTACGTCCTGGCCATGCGGCACGGGCTGGGCCTGAACAAGATCCTGGGCACCATCCACCCCTACCCGACCATGGCCGAGGCCAACAAGTATGCCGCCGGGGTCTGGAAGAAGGCCCACGCCCCGCAGAAATTGTTGGCCCTGTTCGAGCGCTACCATGCCTGGCGCCGGAAGGAGAGATGGGCCGGGTCCGGCAGCGAGGATTGACAACTACGGCTCTCTCTTTTAGGGTGGCGCCCCTGTTTTGCAACCGGTTGTCAACCCAAAAAGGATGGAGGTTCAGTGGTGTCCGGGCAGGAAGTGGAATTACGGCGTGAGGTTTTCCGGGAGGATGTCGAAAAGATGGCGGCCTGGATGGCCGATGCAGAAGTGACCGCCTATCTCAACGAGGAACAGAATATCGACCATAAGCTGCAAGGGCTGCTGGCCCAAAGCCAGTTGCCGATTTTCTCGCCCCATTTCAATCGCGATGGTTCTTTTTTCCTGATCACCGTGCCGGCGGCCGGCCCCATCGGCTTTATGCGGTTGGCGGCCAAGGAGGACAAGGCCGAAATCGTGGTGGTCATCGGTGAACGCCGATACTGGGGTAACGGCTACGGCTACCAGGCGATCCGCCAGGGCGTCCGGCACGCTTTTTTTAAGTGGCGCAAGAGCCGGGTGGTGGCCACCATCCATCGGGAAAACAGCCGTTCCAAAAAGGTTTTCCGCCAGGCCGGCTTCAGCAAGGCCGAAGAGTTAACCAGCGAAACCCGCTTTGCGCTGCCGGTGGAACAGTTCAATTAATTGCAATCCGCCGGCTGGGTTATGCTGGTATTCGTATGTGATTAACCCTTAATTATCTCGGTTTTCCACGTGACGGGTGCTTGAACTTGTGCTATTATGTGACCGCATGGGTACACATAAATTAGAAAAACTGAAGGACGCCTTAATGCTGTCCTTCCAGGCTTTATGGTCGATTCTGCTTGGCTGGAGCGGCATGAGATCAGCCGCTTTCTTGCGCGGAAGTATGTCGATCACGACTGGCTTGAACGCGTGGCGCGCGGCGTCTTCCGTCGTCCCACGCCGACCGTTACCAGCCCCGACACGTTCGACTGGAAGATCTGCCTTCTGTCCATGCAGCACATCATGGGCTACAAGCTCCATGTCGGCGGCATGACCGCGCTCACCCTGCATGGCTATCGCCACTACCTGCCGCTCGGGGGCAATTCCCCGGTTTGGCTCTATGGCGTGGGCCTCCCGAACTGGTTGCATGAGCTGCCACTGAACGTAAAGCTGCAAACCCGTAACGTTTCGTTGTTCGCCGATCCGACGCTTGGCATGATGACAGAGGGCAAATCAACAGGCCAACCCGGCCTCGGCCCCACTGCCGTGGGATTGGGCACTGGTAATCTCCTCGCCGGAACGTGCCATCCTCGAAGCCCTGGACGAACTACCTGAGTATGACAGTTTCCACAATGTCGATATGCTCTTTGAAAGCCTGACGACATTGCGCCCGAAGATGCTGTCAGCATTGCTGCAGAGCTGCGGGAAGATCAAGGTGACGCGCCTGTTCTTTGTTTTTGCCGACCGGCGTAATCACCCGTGGCGCAAACACCTTGACCCGGAAGATTTCAACCTCGGGAGTGGTGGCCGCGCCCTTATCAAAGGGGGCGAGATTCACCCGCGCTACCGCATCATGGTGCCGGAGGAGTTCGCCGGGAAGGAGCAAAGCGATGGCGCATGATTCCTATGAAGCACAGGTCGCGCTTCTCGTGCGCATCCTGCCACATATCGCAAAAGAAAAATATCTTCGCGCTTAAGGGCGGCACGGCAATCAACCTGTTCTCCAGTGACCTTCCCCGTCTGTCAGTCGATATTGATCTGACATATCTGCCGATCAAAAACCGTGCCGAGAGCCTTGTCGAGATCAATAAGGCCATGGATCGGATCGCGGCCTCCATCGAGGGCGGCATCAAGGGCGCGAAAGCGCAGCGCATGAAAGGTGGCGGTGGCGGGCGACTCGCATACTCGCCCGCCGCAGCGGTGCTGAAATCAAAATAGAAACTTCGCCTGTGACGCGCGGTGTTGTTCATGATCCTGATGTCCTCTCCGTCTCTGTCGCCGTTGAAGATAAATTCGGCTATGCAGAGATGCGGATCGTTTCATTTGAAGATCTGTTTGGTGGTAAACTGCATGCAGCTGTCGATCGCCAGCATCCGCGCGATCTTTATGACATCCGGCTGCTCTACGAAAACGAAGGGTTGACGGACGATCTCTTTCGCACCTTTCTGATCTATATCGCCAGTTCGCCGCGTCCGGCACATGAATTGCTGAATCCGAATCTGATTGATCTGGGGCAACCTTACAAAGAATTCCAGGGGATGACCAAGACGCCTGTCAGCCTTCGAATCTGCTGGCAACCCGCATACAGCTGATTGCGGACATCCAGTCACGTTTTGACGACAATACGAGGAGATTTTTGCTGAGCCTGCATGAGGCTTTGCCGGACTTTGACGCCATCGATCGGCCGCAGGCTGCCGACCTCCCTGCCGTGCGATGGAAACTGATCAATCTTGAAAAATTGAAAAACGACAACCCCGCAAAGCACACAGCGTTGAGAGGTAAGCTGGAATCACTGTTCTGACGAACTTTTTGGCTTTAGCGGCACGAATTTGCCGATGCCAACCTTTTACCTGATTCTGATTTTTTCTTAACTCAGTCCTAATTATCCCCCTTTATTGTCTAAAGCAAGTTGATAAGCAGCAGTGGTTGCTTGTCTTTACCGGGCCTCCGGCAGTGCCGCGGCAGGAAATAAATCAGTTGGCGGTTCCCTCCCCTCCTCCGTCGCTGGTTTTTTCCCGACCGCGGCACTGCCGGAGGCCCGGCCTTTGGTAATGAATGGGAAAGTGATCCATATTATGGGCAAAGTGATCGTCTGCCAACTGTATCAGCATGAATAAACCCGTTGCCCTGGCCCCTGACTTGCGCGAAACTCTCGCGCTGTTGGAAGCCTCTTTGCGCGATCCCGACTCTTTACCCTTTGCTCCGGGCGATTGTACCGCCGGCAGCGAGAACGAGTTGCAGGTGGCGGTGGCAGGCAGCCGTCACGATGTCGATTTACCCCAGACCATTACCGCCTCCGACTACTATGCCGATGTGGTTCGCCGAGCCGCCAGAGGTGACGCCTCTCCCTTGCTGGCCCGTCACCTGGAGGATTATCTCGACAATAATCGAGAACAGGTATGGGAAAACAGTTGGGTCCGCTTTCCCTTCGCCCGCCTGGGCTGTTACGCCCGCAATATTCTGCTCCAGGACTTGCAATCCGACAAGAATAACCCGATGGGTCCGCCCCGTAACGATTCCCGCCGTTTTTTTCTGGTCCGCGGCGGTGAGTGCTGGCTGCGTTTACCCATCAGCTATCTGTTGAAACTGGCCCTGGCTGATGTGGTAGACGACCAGGCTTTGGATTGCCCGCTGGTTCGTTCCGGAGGGCGACGTCTGCTGGAACATTTTCTTAATGACAACACCTCGCCGGAAACCTTCTCCTTTCACGTGGTTTCAGGTCGCCATGGCACAAGCGTCGGCCGTAACCTGGCCCGGGAGACCGCCAAACGTTTCTTGTTAAGCCATCTCCTGCTCCTTTATGCCAACCGCAAATTTGGCCTTGAGGAACATGGGCAGCGGGCTCTTATCTTCTTTTCTCCCCATCCACCGCTGCGCCAGCGCCGCCTGAATGATGGAATCAATGACGCTTTCTACCGGGAGTTGTTTCTGAGCCCCCTGCCTTTCGGGCTGGGATGAGGGTGAAGACAAACACCGCTATATGGGTCTCTGTCAGTAGTGCCTTGAGCCGTAGCCAACTGAACGCGGTAAGCACAATTGCGGGAGGCGGGGATCATTTGCCTATAACCTGGTGGGCACCCGCCGCGTGTACCTTCCAATATCAGCCTGGCCGATAACGGCACCCATGTCAGCCTGGGCAGCAGAAAATCGAGTACCCTGATGGCTCGGGGGTCAAAGCGACAGAGGCGGCTTCGGACCGGTGCAGGGAGAAGTATCTTGGGGACCTGGCGGTAAAGGTAGTGGAACATTTTCTCCCGCTGTTCATCGGAACATACAGTGCCGCCCCCTATCGGTTGGCCTTTGAAGATTTTCATCCCGAGCGGGTACTCGGCTTTTTGCCCCACGAATTAGACTACAGCCAGTTGCGTATGCTCTGGCGGCGCTGGCGGGGCAAGGCCCGCAACCGGTTGTTGCGGGCGTTCCATGACCCCTTTCGGCCCGGTACTGGCTTGAGTCACTGGTTGGGACGATTGCTTGGGTTGAGGGGAGATTTTGTCATGGATTTCCGGCTGCTGGACTACCCGGTGGCTCTGCTCTCCACCGAGCGTAATTCGGCCCAGGACGGTTTGCTGGGTAATGAAGAGCGGCTTAAGCGTGATCTTGACGCTTTGGGAATCATCGACGGCGGCATGTCCCTGTATGAGTTTTATAAAATTACGTGAATTCAGCAAAATGGGCTTTTCCGGTTTTGAGTCTCGCTATTACTCCCTGTTCTCCGGTATTGAACGTGATATGGGGGCGGCCACCGATCTGCAAATGTTACTCAACGCCCTGGCCTTTAAGTACATGCTTGGCGGGTTGATTGACCACGGGGTTATTCCTTCAACGCCCCAAGTGGAGAGTGAACGTAGGCAGATTGTATTCGGGCTGCTGTGGGTCTGCCCACCTTTTACGTGCGCCAGGAAACGGGTAACCGCTTTTTGGCCTCAATTATTGCCCGCACCTCCGGGGTACGGGTCAGTCGCCGCTACCCCGGCTACCTGCGGGTTGGCCAGCGGGAGTATCGGCTGGCCCTGTTGGCCCGAATCAGGGAAGATGCCGCCGATTTGCTGGAAGCGTACCGGCTTGCCCCCTTGTTGTCCGACCTTGAACGGCGGCTGCTGGAACCGGAGAGTTGTGGGGCCGGAGGACGCCTGGTGCGGGAATAATGGAACAGCTGGGACGGCCCGCAAAGAGTCCCATGCGGGTGTCGGCCCCGGAGTTCAATGGAGTGGCGGAATGTTACTATCGCCGGGAGTTGCGCAACGTCTATTTGCGGGAGGGGTTGAACTTTCTCACCGCCGATCTGCTGGGGCTGGCCAACACTGAAGGGGCGACGAGAAAGCCCGATTCCCCCAGCGAGTGGCGAGCCTCTGCGGCGGGAGTGGCGTAACCTCGCTGCTGGACAGCCAGCGCCAGGCAGTGCTGAATGACTCACTTCCCCCCGACCAGGCGGCCCGGCTGATAAAATTGCTGATTTTAAGTGAAGAACACGATGCCCGTAAAGAGAGGGAGGGGTAGAGGAAAGAGGCGATGCATCAATATTTGCAAAGAGATAGCCGGGTGGTGATAACCGAGGAGCTGTTTGCTGACCGCATTGTTCGTTTCCTCTACTCCCGGGTGCGGGAACGGGCCCCAAAGTTGTTTGAGTTGGCGTTGGGACACCGAATCTCCTCCCTGTTGGGCTTTTTGAATTTTGACCTGCCCCTGGCTCCAGCCCTGCTGGGTAACCGCCGTTCTCTCGCCCGGCTGTGGCATTGATCTCTCGGGACTGTCGGCCGGAGTTGTTCACGGCACCCCCCGGAGAATTTTTGAGCGCAAGATAGATTATAATCGCTGCCGTCCCATGCCAGGCAACGATGACGCCGTGCTCTGTCCCGCCGATGCCCGTCTGCTCATGGGAAGCCTGGCCACGGAGTCAGCCCTATCTGATCAAGGATAAATTTTTCGCCTATCCCCAACTGCTGGGTTTCGACAAGGTGGCTTGGCAGCGGGTCTTTGCCGGGGGTGATTTTGCCATCTTTCGCCTGACCCCGGACGAGTACCACTACAACCATCTGCCGGTTTCAGGAAAAGTGGTCGATTTCTGCCATCTCGACGGCCTGCACCACTCCTGCCACCCCGAGGCGGTTATGGCGGTGGCCACTCCCTACTCCAGCAATGAAAGGGTAGTGACCATTATCGACAGCGACGTTCCCGGGGGCAGCGGGGTAGGGCTGGTGGCCATGATCGAGGTAACCGCCCTGATGATCGGCCGGGTGGAGCAGTGCTACGGCGGAGAGGGATACGCTGATCCACGCCCCGTGGAAGCAGGGGATGCTTCCTGCGGCGGGGCTGCCCCAGAAGTCTCGGTACCGGCCGGGGAGCAGGCGCCGATCATCCTCCTCTTTGAACCCCGGCGGATAGAGGTTTGCCCACGGACCTGCTGCAAGCCCGGCAGAGCCCCGGAGCGCGCGGCGTCTATTGCCCTGGATGGGGCCTCGGGCCTGACCGAGGATTGATGCTACCGGCTCCGCTCACTCCTTGGCCCTGCCAGCCCAGGCGAGCACCAGGCTCTCTGCTTCTGCCGGGCTCCCCCGCGCGGGAGCGGTGAATCGCCGATTCTTTAGAATTCTCCGGCGAAGGTAACTAATGGAAAATCTGCTCTTGGTACTCTTTTCGCCCTATTTATCAACTCTCTGCTCTGGTGGCTGGGACCTGTTCTGCCCGGTGAGCGCTGGCAGTTTTTCGCCGCCTTGCCCCTGCGCCGTGCAGAGTCTTCAAAAGGTGGTTGGGAGGGGGTAAACCTGACCTTCTACGGTTTTATTGTTGCCGGAGCGGCCCTGCTGGCCACCGCCTCTTGGTGTTGGTGGCGGGCCTGGCTCTGCCGGTGGGCCGGGTTCTTGGTTTAATTTTCCTAGTACTGGGCGGGGCGATCATTGCCTCCAAGCTGGTGGCCAGGCTGGTGGAGGGGAAGGGGAACACCTTTACCGTGGCCGGGGGAGCCACGGTGGGGCTTTATCTGCTGCCCCTGTTGCTCTGGCTCTATAACCTTATTGATGGTGCTTCTTTGCCGGGCCGGGGGGAGGTCTTGGAGGCAGGCCACATTGCCACCGCCATGCCGGTGATGCCAGTGCTCTCCGCCCTGGCGGTGGCATTTATCATCGGTGAGGGGCTGGGGCGGCTGGCCTGTCTCAGTTTCGGCTGCTGTTACGGTAAACCCCTTACACCGCCGGGAGTAAGCCCTCCGGCAGCACCGCAACCGGCGGCACCGGAGAGCTTGCGGCATGGACCAGGTGACTACGTTCAACCGGAAGCGGCGAGGGATTATTTCCATCCCTGGCTGCACATTTCACGGCAGCTCAGAATCCTATGCCGGAGGTATGGAAGGAGTGCCGGTCTTTCCCATCCAACTGCTGACGGTGTACTGCAAATGTGGGCCTGGGGGCCATGTTTTTCTACCTGCAAGGTTTTTTTGCCTGGTCATTTGCCTTGGCAGGGATGTTCGCCATGGGCTGGCGGGTACTCTCCGAGCAACTGCGGGACGATTACCGGGGCGGGGGAAGATTCAGCGCCTACCAGGGGGCTAACCTGATAAATATGGTCTTTGTCCTGGCTCTATCTCTGTGGCTCCCCTCCGGGGAAACAACGGTGGGGTGTTCCCTGGGCTTGCACCCTGGCAGGTGGAAGTGGTGCTCTTCCTCCAGCGATCTGGTTGGCCCTGTTCCTCTACTTCGGGCTGAGCCGGGTTACCGGGGTGCAACTACAATTTTATCTGCACCGGGATGAAGATCTGAGGAAGGCGTTCAAATCTTGCTTGCCAACTCGGCCAGGTCCGAACGTCACCCCTTCCAGGTTGACGTGGGCGTGGAGGCGGTGGCTCTGCATCTTCTCGATCAGGTAACTCAGCCCATTGGAATGGCTGTCCAGGTCAGGGTGGTCGATCTGGAAGATATCACCGGTTAAAACCACTTTGGTGCCTTCGCCAGCCCTGGTGATAATGGTCTTGATCTCATGGGTCAGGTTCTGGGCCTCGTCGACCGATGAAGAACACCTTAACCAGAGAGCGGCCTCGGATATAGGTCAAGGGGGCCGCCCACCAGCTTTTTGTCAGCCAGTAGCTCGCTGATCGGTACTGCCGCGTCGGTGGGTGTTTTCGATATTATAAGTAGCCCCCGAGATTATCGTAAAAAGACCGCTCTAATGTAAGGGTCAAGCTAGCTTGATATCACCGGGGGAGGGTAGCCCGTATCTTTACTGCTTAAGGGTACGATCGGCGGGGCCATGAATATCTGGCGGTAGTGGTGGCTGTCGCGCAGGGCGGCGGCCAGGGCCAGCCGAGGTCTACCCCGGTGCCCGCCTTGCCGCTGATAGTGACCAAGGGATATCGCGATTGAGCAGAGCATTAATCGCAAAGGTCTGCTCCGCGTTGCGGGGGGTAGAGGCCCCAATCAGAGGATACTTTATCCACCGCCTTAAGTGTTGTTCCTGCTAGTAGACCGCCAAGGCGGAACGATTTACGTTGCGCAAAATCAAAATATTGGTTGGCCTGCAGATCACTTAAAGCCGGCATTTCCGGCAACGGAGCCACGCCGCCATTCTACGAAGGGAAAATCGTCTCTTCCATCCTTTTACTTAGCGGTGGCCCCGGTAGAGGTATTTAAATCCTTTACGTGATCGCTCTTGTAATCCTCGGCCCGTATGCCCACCGCCCGGGCCTTCATGCGCAAATTTACATCTTCTGGCTAGCCACCAGCTTCCACTTTACCGTCTTCGTGGGCCAGATGATAGGCGGTGTTGAGGATCTGGTGATCGACCTTGTTGCTGAAATTGGCGGCCAGATCCTCCATCATTTACTCTCCAGTTTTACCCAATCAGCCCCTGGCCCGGCCCTCTGGCCCGCCGTTAAAGAGCTTGTTGCCGCTCAGCTCGTCCAAAGCCCTGGCAAACCGGGCGTGAAAATTGACCGATTGCGTTCCCCTTCTTGATTGGTCCAACTCTTCACCACTCGAATGGGGAGCATGACATCGTGCCCTCCAAACTGGTAAAGACAGTTGCTGTACGTTAAACACATTGGTATCAAGGACGAAAATTTTCTTTTCCTTTTACGAGGGGCCACATTTCCTCCTTAATAACGTGATTTTAAGCTGTTGCAACTGTCTCCCCATGGCCAATAACTTGATGACATAACGGGCCTTAATAGTTCAGCAGTGCTGGAGTCGGGGGCCATCGGTGCTGTCGATCTCAAAAAGCTCGCCAAGCTTCATGGAGTGCAACAGTTCGGCAATGGGAATCGGGGTACCGGTTAAGCGCATGGTGCCGTAACAACCGGCCAGGGACTTGTAGAGCAGCAGGAACTTGCCGATTCCTGAACTGCCGATATAGGTCAGGCCACTGAGATCGATGATGATCTCCCTGAATTGGCACGGGGGGAGGCTGTTGATATGGCTTTTCAGCAGCTTTTGCCTCATTTTCATGAATTGCTCCCTTCAAGGACAGGCACGCGGTATCACCAAACCGGGTAGCTTCGGAGCTCGATCTTCAGCAGCATTATTCCTCCTGCATAACCGCATCCTCCTGGAATTCCTACGACGCGTTTTTCCTTGCTTAAAAGCAATGTGGTTTAGCCTCTCGCACCCATCCTTGTAACGCCCCTTTGTTAAGGAATAATGAATAGTGGATTAAAAGTGAGATATTGGCGAGCATGAAAAAATTCTTAACCAAAAACTGGTCAAAAACTAACAGGACGACGTTAGAAGTGAGGGGTTCTTGGGAGATAGGTGGTTTAACTGGCTGCCACTACACTCGATCGGTCAGTGAAGCGAGGTGATTAATGCGTCCTGAAAGGATTTTACTGGTGGAGGATGAGGAAGATATTCTGCAATTGCTGAGCTATCTATCAGCAAAGCCGGTTTCAGGATGATCTTGGCTCTTTCCGGCGAGGAGGCCCTGGAAAATTTGAATGCGGAACCGGCCGATTTGATAATCCTGGATATGATATTGCCGGGGATCAGCGGATTGGATGTCTGCAAGCAGATACGGCAGTCAGCTATCTTTAAAGATATTCCAGTGATAATGCTTACCAACATGGGCGAGGAAAGCTATATCGTGGCTGGACAGGACCTAAAGCAGACGGTGTATGGCCAGCCTTTTAACCAAAAATGCTGTTGACCCTGGTAATGGCAAAACTACACCCGTAAAGACGGTCGTGAAATTGATCCTCGGAAGAGTCGACAACTTCCATCCAGTTGGGAAATCTTGATCTCGGACCTGGAACGTTTCGAACATTAAGATTACCGGCAGCCGGTTTCCTTGACCCTGACCGAATTCAAAATTATTAAGATGTTGGCAAAACACCTGGTTGGGTCTTTTTCCCGCCACCAGATTATCAAACAGGTGCGGGACCATAAACGCAATATCAGCCCACGGACGGTTGATGCCCATGTTTGCAGCCTGCGACGCAAATTAGGCAGCGCCGGAGACATGATCCAGTCGATTCGCGGCCTGGGCTATCGTCTCAGGAGGTGAGGCTATAGCTTTCCCTCATCTACCCTTGCGATCCAACTCCTCCCTTACTGCCACGGCAAGAGCATTTAGCGTCATTGGTTTCTGCAGTAAACAGGCGGATACCCATGGCGGTGGCCTCTTCTCCTCTGAAAATTCCGCTGAAACCGGTACTGAGTATTATCGGCAGATCGGCGACGCTGCAGGATCAACCGGGCCAGCTCTGCCCCGTTCAGATGTGGCATGGTGAATCGCTGAGAACCAGATGGAAGTTGCAGGGCGTGATCTCTATCCATTCCAGTGCCTGGCGGGGGTCGGGTCCGGTCATCCTTATAACCCAGCTCACTGAGTATCCGCTCAATCAAGGAGGCAATGGCGACTTCGTCATCCACTACCAACAGCCGTTCGTTGCCAGTCGGGCGGGTTGGGTTCGGCTTCGGTTTCTAAACTTTCACTTTGAAATATTACCTGAAATTCCGGGAGATAAATATGGAAGGTGGTGCCATCGCCGATTTCGCTGTACACCCTGATCACCACCAGATCATTATCAATAATCCCGTGCACAACACTCAGCCCCAAGCCGGTCCCTGCACCGGAGGATTTCGTGGTAAAATACGGTAGAAAAATTTGCTTCGTCAAACTGGATAAATCCACAACCCGTGCGCTTACCGTCAACCTTAGATATAGCCAGATTTCCAGCTCCGGGTGGAAGCGATGGCCTCTTTTTTAACTTTTGCAAAGCAACAATCAGAACGCCGCCCCATGTTCTTGCATCGAATAATGAGCGTCGTCCGAAGGCATCCACCTGTTGAATGGAGAGTCAGGTCGGCCTCGACCAGTCCCGCAGTTTCTGATGACATCATGACGAATTTCGATGGTAGTGGGCAGGGATGAGCGCAAGAACTGAGGGTCTCCTTAAGCACCGGACGAATATCAATGGGCTTACGCTCCTGATCCCCCTGGCGGCTGAAACTGAGAATCTGCAACCAGGTCACGGGCACGCATCCCGGCTGCATAGATTTGCCGTGCCATTTTCACTGTTGCTTTCTTCGGGCGGTAAGTCTGCGGCATATAAATTCGGAATAGCCGATGATGGGTGTCAGGATGTTGTTAAAGTCGTGGGCAATGCCACCGGCCAGAGTGCCTGGCCTCCAGCTTGCGGGCCTGGTGCAGTTGTCGCTGCCCGTGCCTTGCGGCTTGTGATGTCGTGGGCGATGATACAGATGGAGTTAACTTTCCCGGTTTGCTGGTCGTAGAGTGGTGATGCGGAAACTTCGAGCGTTTTGTTTAAGTTAGGGTAAAAAACTTCCCGCCCGATGTTTGGCCTCTCCACCGTCGGCACTCCCGGTCGGTTCCTCAATAATTTCCCGGCAGAAACACTTCACATGGATGATCCGAACCATGAAAAATTTGGTGGCAGGGTCGGCCGTAAATCGCCTTCCGGGGCAGGCCGGAAATGGTAAAAACCTTGCCGTTGGCCTGCAAATACGGTGGTGCAGATCCTGAATGGTTACCCAGGATCACAATGGCCTTTGTGGCCTGATCCCAAATATTCCGGGAAGTTGTGATCAGTTCTGAATCGGTAGCGTATTCTTTTTTCGTCATTTCTTGGCCAACCCTGGTGTGAAATTTTATCTCTTCAAGCAAGCATGGCGGTGGATTCAGGTTGTGTCTTATGATCAGAGGCGAGGGAGAGTATCGCTAGTTTGTCCTGGGCCATTTTGGCCTGCTTTTTTAATTCGGCCAGCAGAGTGTAAATCTCTTCCTGGGAGTGAAATCGTTCGGCTGTAACAGGCAGGTGGAGCAGGGCGGCGCTTACCGTCAGCAGCGGGAAACGGCAGGTGTGACCATCCCGGTCCTTGGTGATAATGAAACCTTTTTCACGATCAGTCGTGTTGGTATACTGGCCGCATTTGAGGAGAAGCGATTACAGATATCGCGGACCAGATTTTTGGCCATATCAACGTCGGAAATGTTACCATCCGACCGGATTCCGGCAAAAAAGTCATCCCCTCCCACATGGCCAACGAAACATCCTTGGGTGTTGGCCGTTTCCTTCAAGGATATCGGCGAACATCAGAATCGCCCTGTCGCCTTGGCGTAAGCCGTATTTGTCGTTAAAGGGTTTGAAGTTGTCGAAGTCGAAGTAGACGTAAATGTACTCGTTTTCCAGGTCACCGAGAGCATCGGAGATAAAGCGGTTGATCAGGAAATTGCCCGGCAGACGGGTGAGGGGGTTCTGGTTACGAGCTTCTTCCAGATTTTTATCGGAAAGCAGTTTAAGCAGGGCGTTGGCGTTGAGAAAGCCCTGGTAGCGGCCGTTGTCAGTGACCAGTATCCCTCGGAGTCGGGATTGAGAAGAAAAAGCTCCGGGATACTCTCCACCGTGGAACGAATTGCATGGTGAGTAATCCGGGTGATGAATTGGTTTAGACAGCTGGTTATCGTGGCTCGATTTTGGAGAATATCCTTGCCGGAGGGGAGTAGACATACTCTTTTAAATCCTTCTCTCGAACCACCCCCAGTGGCGCGTGGTTGGCGTCGATCACCGGAAAAAGGGTGGATCTGTTATTTTGGCGGAAAGTCTCAAATACCTGGTCCATACCGGTCAATTCACCTCTGGTATAAGGGAATGGGGCGGATGTTTTCAAGCTGGTTGTTGATCAGGTATCTGTCGTGGCCGGTGCTGCGTCGATCCCGTCGGCGTAGGTCGGCTACAATTTGGTAGGTCTCGCATATTTCGCTAGAGTCCAGGGTGGGGTGCTGGATCAGGTAACCCTGGACATAGTCACAACCCACCTGGGCGCAAGCGTAGAAATCCTTTGCGGTTTCCAATCCTTCGGCGATAACGCTGTTACCAGGGTGCGGGCCATGTTGACGGTGGAGGCGACAAAGAGCTTCTTGCGGCGGTTGCGGGCCAAGCCATCGATAAAAAAGCGGTCGATCTTCCTGTGATCCGGCTCGGAGTGGTAGAGTCGTTGCAACACTGGAAGACCGGTGCCAAAATCGTTGATGGCAAACCTGAACATCTCCTGGCGGAGTCGGGCCAGTGCGGCCTTGATCATCTCCAGGCCCTTTAAATCGTTGAGTATTTTCGTGTTTGTTTCGTGTCTTTCGGATATTTCGTAAACAAAAGAGCCAGGATAGAGGCCAAAATGACGGACGAAATCTGCAAGATTGATATTGCTGGAAGCACCGTTTTCGGTAGTCAGCAGCCGGTTGTCAATATTGTAGAAGAGCTTCATGTTATTATGAGGGAATCTCCATGAATTTGTAAATCGCCTTGGCCCTCAGTAACATTTCCACCTCCGGGAGGAGCAGGTCGTCGTGGGCGGTATTGAATACCGCCTGAATTGAGGGAAAGCCGGCATCCTGGTACTTGCGGAGCAAGGCCTCGCAACCATCGCACATCCCGGTGTGGATATTAACGATGGGTTGAAGCGCAAAATCGAAGGGTTTGCAACGCCTGATGCCAGTTGATGCCACTTTTTTGACCCGGCCGGTGCAGGCGAAGATTGGGCAATATCCAATCTTCGACGCCGATTCCAGGCCATGATTCTACCTGTTCGCTCTTTTTTTCTGCGTTTTCGTGGTGAGTTGGTGGTCGATATTCGGTGGTAACAGTGGCGGAATTCGTGGTTTACTTCTCCTTCTTTTCGGGGCTGAGAATGTTAGGATCCGGCCGGCTTTGGTTGTTAATGGTTGATTCGTCCCGGTTTGTTGGTCGAGGTCAAGCATGGCTACGGCGCTTTCACCCTTTACTGCTCGTACCAGTTCAACTACCATTCCGCGCAATTCTTCGGCCTGAGCGGTCAGCTCTTCCGAGGCGGCCGCGGTCTCCTCGGAACAAGCAATTCGCTGGGCGGAGTCACCGGCCAGCGAGGTGGCCTCATTGACCTGGTTGATCTGATGGACAAAACCTTCACTGGCCTTGGTGATGGCGCTGTTCTTGTCGCCAATGGCGGTGGCGCTTGCGATAGTCCTCAAAATCGTGGTTAACGTTTTTCATCGCATGGAGACTTCGCTGACTCCGTTTTACCGTGGCTTAGGGCGGTTTACGCGGCATATCCTCGCCGCGGTTCCAGCCCGGCCGGCCAAATTGCGGACTTCGTCGGCCACCACCGCAAAACCTGCCCCGGCCTCTGCCGGCACGAGCGGCTTCTACCGCACGTTAGGGGCCGAACTGGTATTGAAGGCTGTCTTTGCCGTCGATGGTGGTGATGATCTGGCGAAATCTTGTTCCGCTGTCATGTTCGATTTCCATGGTGCTGCCGGTCAGGTTGACCGATGTCTTTAGGTGGTGGGCCGATTTTTCTATATTCTCTCGCATTAACTGCTCTGGCCGGGCGGTCAGTTCAGCGGTTTCCCGGCTTCCTTCGCTCATGGAAGCGAGAGAGGCGGCCGTCTCTTCAACCACCGCCGCCTGTTGCGAGGCGTCTTCCGAGAGCGAGGTGCTGGCGGAGGCAATCTCACCGGCTGCCGCTGCCACCTGAACCGCGTTATCACGCAGGGTGTCGCTGAGTCTGGTCAGTAGTCTGCTTAAATCCAGGGCAGTGACCCAGGCCATGAACACCCCGATCATCACCGTAACCAGCAGCAGGATGGCAACCTGTTTCTCGGTGGTGGCTGCTGCTTCCAGCATTACCTCGTCGGTCATGATAGCGCCCCTTGCAGTGCGCCTGATTTCCTGAAGCAACTCCTGTACTTCGGTCAGGGCGGGCAGAGTCTGACGGGCGTAAATCTCTTGAGCCGCCTTGAGGCCCTCCATCTCACTCTGTTGCCATGAAATTACCTTGTCCAAGGCCCCCAGGGTCTCTTCGGCGGCGGGGACGATTTTTTGTTTGTAAACGTTGAGGGCCTCCATACGCCGGTTATCCGCCAGCAGCTCATTGATCATTGCCGCACCCTGATGTAGCCGTTGATGGCAAACTGGACAAGCTTTTGACAAGGGCGGCCAACTCCGGCTGCCTACCGATTTTGGCGGCCAGCTCCGAACCGTGCAGCCAACGGCCCAGGCTGCATTGACGCGGATCTGTCTCCACTCCCAGGTTGCTCTGATCCCGGTCGTGGAGGGCCAGGAGAATCTGATTCATCCAACTGAGGTGGTCTATTTTCTTCTCTTGCAGAAAAGCCCCCAGAGCCGGGTCGGCCGGGCGGAATTTTTCTTTGATGGCGATGGCCGAGAGATGGAGTTTCTGGTGGGGAATTTCAATCGCCTTGAGCAGCCGGGCCAGTTCCGGCACTTCTTCCTCGGCCTGGCGTCGCTGGTAGTCAGGCCAGACGCCGAAACCACATTGATGATTAACCGGTTTAGATATCCAGGGTGACCACCTCTTCATCAGACAAGGGCATTTAATTGATTTACCCAGTTTCAATCGTCCACCTACCTTGGCCACAGGTTGGTGTCCAGTTGATTGCCCCAAACCACTTCGGCGTTGTCGACTATTCTGCCTACTCCGAAGTGGATCGGGACCCCGGTGATGATAAACAACCCCAGCACCAGCAACCCCGATGGCGATCTTTTGCTTCAGGTTGCGGCGTTGCCAAATTTTCTTTGCGCTTCTCCAGATCATTTTGCGGCTCCTTTGGCTAATTTATAAAAACGCGAAATATTAATGCTGCAGCCATCAATCACCAAGTCTTCCCGGATTTTACGATTATCTGACGGTTTAGTATTTACCAAATTCACGGTCATCAAGGGCAATTGTTTCGTTGGCTTGCCCTTTTCTCGCCGGCGTGGATTCTTCCTCGGTCCGGCCTTGAAGCTGCTCTCCTGCTTCAGGTTTTTCTTCAACTCAGCCGGCAGCCGGCAAGGAGCGCTGCTGGTGCTGCTTGAGGCCCATGCCGCCTTTATCACGAAAGTGCTCATCAGGCCCCGGAGGTGATCGGCCTGGCTGAAGAGTTCTTCCGCCGCCGCCGCGCCCTCTTCGGCGTTGGCGGTGTTGGTCTGGGTCACTTGGTCGATCTGGCTCAAGCCCTCGTTGACCTCGCTGATTATCCCCTGGGCCTGTTCGTTGGAAGCCGCAATCTCACCCACCAATTGGTAGTCTTGGTGATGGCGGTGACGATTTCCTCCAGTGAGGTGGCGGTCGGGAGGGCGATCTCGGTGCCGTTTTCGGTCTTCTGCACCCGGCCCTGGGTCAACTCGGCGGTTTCTTGGCCGCTTTGGCTGCGCCAGCAGCCAGGTTACGTACTTCTTCGGCCACCACGGCAAATCCCTTGCCGTGACGCCCGGCCCTGGCTGCTTCCACCGCCAACCGTCGCGAGCCAGCAGGTTGGTCTGGAAGGCATCTGGTCGATCACCTTGATGATTTTCAAGATATCCTGGCCGGCCTGGTTGATCTCACCCATGGCGGCCATCATCTTTCTCCATCTGCTCGTTGCCGATCTCGGCGGCCTACACCCCGGCCAACTGGTTGGCCCTGGTGGACGAAGTTTTCGGCGTTGAGCTTGGTCTGGGAGGCCATCTGGGTCATCGAGCTGGTGATCTCCTCAAGGAGGGCGGCGGATTCGGTGGCCCCCTAGAACAACTGGCTGGAGCTGGAGACCTGGCTGGAACCGGCGGCGATCTGCTCGGTGGCGGCCATGATCTTGGCCACGATGCGGTTTAAGTCATCGTGGGTTTTTAGGGCGGGGAAGGTGCCGATCACATCCTGGTTGTCGTGGGGTTTGACCTCGGAGGTCGATCGCCGTTGGAGAGTTTTCCAGGGCCGCCGCCACCACTTCGTAAGGTGTCGGCAAACTCGTCCCGTGGTCTGGGCCATGTCGGCCGATTTGCATCTTCCTGTCCATCCGCAGGCGGGTACCAAGTCGGCCCCCGCCCATCTCGTTGATCATTGCCACCGCTTTAGCTACGGGCTGGGTGATGATCCGGGTGGAGAAATGCCCAGCACCAGGGCGACACCATACAGATAATAATCCCCCCGCGATGGCCACATTCCGGGCCTGGGCCCGTCGGCCTGGCCTCTGTACCGACTCTTGGGCAATGCCTTCGTTGATATCGATAAATTCTTCCAGGGGTGTTCATGGCTTCACTGGCATTGGTGCGTATGGGCCCAAAACCATTTCGGTAAATTCACCCCGCATCTGGCCCTTTCGCCTTATCAATCATTTTGTCAAAGCCTGCAAAAACTCCAGCCGAGGCGGACTGCATTACATCGTGAAAAATCGTCTCGGCTTTGGCCGTGCGCCGTTTTCCAGGGCCTTTCGCACTTGGGGTATAGAGAGGTGGAAGCGATCGTGATCGTTTTTGATCTCGTTGATCAGGCGCTGAAGGTCAGGATTGGTGGTGGTGAATGTGCCCATCCAGCGACCAAAACGGCAAGCATCAGAATATCGCCACCTTCAAAGCTCTCTTCACGCGTAATATGATCGGTAACCTTAAGCTCAAGGGCGTCATGGTCCCCCTCGGAAAGGTCTGAGCTTGCACTAACTCATTGGGGTTCAGGAATTGCAAGGCTTCAAAGTCCTGGTTCAACTGCCTCCATTGGTCGCTCAGCCCGCGCCAGTCGGCCAGTTGATCCTCGAATTGTTTGCTCAGTTATCTTCCTTCGGCGGTGGCCGGCAGGGTCATGAAATGGGCCCAGGTGTCATCCAGTCTCTTCCTGGTGGCAGTCGAACTCTTCAAGGTAGCCTTGGCGCTGCTCCATGGTTATCTGTGCTCGGACATCATGGTCCGCTGGCTCGCCCTTAAGCTGCTTCCATGGCTTTCTTCGACTGAAAGCAGGTCTTCCGATGCTGGGTAGACGTACCTCACCGATCTCTTCCACATGGCTGTTCAACAGGTTGGTGCCCCGCCAGCCAAGGAAGTCCGCCCCACTACGAGCAATCGCCGCCACCAGGATAAAGCCACCAGTTGCAATTTGGTGCCAAGCTTTAGACCGTTCAACGCTGATCTGCTCCTCCGTTGTTTTTTTTCAATTTTCCGAGTCGTATTTTTTGGCAAAGGACTGAATCTCTTCATCGTAGAGCAGATGCTCCACGTTGAGCAGATTTTTCACCTCTTCGCCGATTTTGCCCATTCCCTGTTCCTAGGAACTGCTTTTCCCCCGGTTTAATTTCCGGTGCCGGTTCCACCTGGTCTTCCAGGGATGTCCACCACTTCCTGGACCTTATCCGCCACCAGGCCGATGGCGGTCTCCTCGATACTTGACCACCGATGATACAGGTGCGCTCGTTGTACTCCTGCTCCGGCAGACCGAACCGGGTGCGCACGTCCGTGGCCGGAATCACCTTGCCCCGCAGGTTGATCGCCCTTCTGAGGAAAGGGGGCATGTCCGGCACCCTGGTGATGTTTAGTATTCCGATGATCTCGGCGACGGAGCGGGATTCAATCCCGTAATCCTCGTCCTGGAGATGGAAGGTGAGGTACTTGTCTTTCTTGGGTATCCTCGTCGTCCTCATCCCACTCGTCTTCGACCACCATTTCCCGGTTCTTCTCTGTCTTTTTGGGCCATGGGCTTACCTCCTTTTGCATATTCTTGCGGCTCCGGCGGTATCCCGCAAGTGTGCGGAAGAAGTCGGTCTTGCTCTCGTTTTTCCCTCTCCTGCGTTTGCGCGCACAGATACTGCCTCCCGTGTTGGTTTCCGGTAAGAAATTATTTTCCCCGTCCAAGTCGGTGGTAGGCCAATCCTCGTTACCCAGCATGCTGTAGCCATTAACCCCGCGAATAGATCTAAGTTTGATGTAGCTTCTGCTGAAATCCTTGACCACGATCTCTGCATCGTGAATTGCCCTGGTCGGCCCGCAGAGCCAGACGTAGGCTCTGGAGATGATGAACACCCTTGGGCTTTGTTCACGGCTCTCTTTTGGCGGTTCCCCGGGAAGAAGACAGTGTAGATCTACCACCTGATGGGGTTTATCGTTGACTTGAATGGTCCGTCCGCCGGCCAGGTACGTTTATCCGTACATTGGCCTCGATGGTGATCTAGATCCGGGAGTCGATGGCGAAAATATGTACATACCCTGACAATCATCGCATCCTTGGTCACCAGGGTTTTGGTGAGGGGAATTTTGATGGTGATGGTGGTCCCCTTGTTGATTACGGTCAAGTTAACATCGATCTCACCGTTGCTCTCCCGCAGGGCGAAAAGCACCACGTCATCCACCCCGGCCGGAACGTCGCCTAACCTTCTCGGCGACCTGAAGCCGGGGGCCGACGTTGATCAACTGATTGTCGCTGTACTCGGTCCTCGGCCGGTATAACCCCTTTTTCAAGGCCACCTGCTTCATCTTCTCCGGGTTGATACCGGCTCCGTCGTCGCTGATGGTGATATGGACGAAATCCTCATCCACCCGGGCTCCGATCAACCCCCTGGCGATTTTTCCACCGCGACCGCCGCTCCGGGCTCTCGATGTCATCGTCGATGGAGTTGCGCAGGGATATGGACCAGTGGATTTCCATCTTCTCGATCAGATCCTTGTCGATAACCGTCTCCTGGCCCTCGACCGCCAGGGGCAGATCGATATCCTTGGCCACCGAGGCGGCAAGCTGGCGGACCACCTTGGGGAAACGCTGGACCCGGGGTTTGAAGGGGACACTTGCGAATTGTCCATCACGCTGTCGTGCAGTTCACTGACCTTGTCGTCGAAGGTGCTGACGGTATCGTTGAATTTGGTGGTGATCATAGGAGGTCTAGGAAGACTCCATCAGCTTTTTGAGATAGTTCAACTATTCCAGGTTGATAAAAAGCTAGCAATCGATTCGGCAAACTGATCGATCCTTGATTGGCTGATGCGGATGGTTTTGTCGGCGAGTTATTGTCAAATCTGGTGTATAGACCATCAGGCGGCCATCCTCATCGGTTGATCTGACACCTTGATTCCGTTTCTAAACTGAATGCCGGTAATAACCTCAGCCAACCGGCGGAACCCTTTGATTTTTTTCCATCTTTTTTCAGCAACCTGCAGCAACTTGAAAACCATGGTCAAGGTTGTATCCCGGGAACCGCAGTTCCGTGACCTTTGACTGCGCAGCCGCACAGTGGCAAAAGCCGACTCGATCGGATTGGTGGTTCGAATATGCACCCAATGTTCGGCCGGGAAATCGTAGAAGGCCAGCAGTTCTTCCCGATCCTTGGCCAAGCATTCCATGGCCTTGGAGTATTTGTGCTTAAAACGCTCCAGCATGCCGTCAAAGGCCCGATGTGCGTCCTCCTGTCGTCTCGGCCATCCAGATATCGTGCAGATCGGCCTTGGCTTTCGGCTGCACGTGCTTGGGCATCTTGTTCAACACGTTGGCCGTCTTATGCACCCAGCACCGCTGCTGGCGGGTTTGCGGATAGACCTTGGCCAACGCGCCCCAAAACCCCAAGGCGCCGTCACCGACCGCCAATTCCGGGCCGACGTCAAGGCCACGGGATCGCAGGCCGCTGAGCAATTCGTACCAACTGTCATGTGATTCACGGTAGCCGTCTTCCACCGCCAGCAGTTCCTTGTGCCCCTGGTCGGTGACTCCGATGATCACCAGCAGACAAAGCTTGTCGTCCATCCTGACCTTGCTGTAGATACCGTCCGCCCACCAGTAGACGTAGCGGCTCGCCGTCAGTTTCCGTTGCCGCCATTCGGTATGCTCGGCCAGCCATTTAGCCTTGAGCCGGGAAATGGTGTTGGCCGACAACCCCTTGGCCTGATCACCGAGTAAAGCAGCAAGGGCCTCCTGGTAATCGCCGGTTGAAATCCCCCGGAGATAGAGCCAGGGCAGCAACTCCTCTATGCTACGGGCACGCTTGAGATAAGGTGGCAGTAGAGCGCTGCTGAATCGGTTGCCCTGGCCGCTGCGGTCTCGTACCTTGGGCACCCGGATGGCAACGTCGCCGATACCGGTCTGGATAGTCCGTTCAGGCAGATAACCGTTACGCACCAAGGCGGCCCGACCGTCAGGCAAGCTTGCCGGATGCTGGGCCAAGAAGACTTGCAGCTCCGCCTCCACAGCCTGGGCGATCAACTGGCGGGCACCGTCACGCAGCAAGTCCGTGAGTGGGTCCAGAGCATAGTTTCCTTGTTGTAAAAGAGCGGTTGGGGTAGACTTGGCCATGGCGTATCCTCCTATGTTGGTTGTGATCGTGGTGGTGATCAATCAACCGGATGATACGCCATTTTGCTCAATTATCCCATACACCAGATTTGACTATAACCCTTGTCGGCGGCCTCGGGTTTGTTTGGCTGTGCCGTGGGAGGTACGTTCGCGGTTTTCTTCTCCACTGCCCTTTGAATCTGTCCGGGAGAACGTTTATTTCCTCCATTAATCTCGCCGACTTTCCGCTGTTTACTTAAGGCATTATGGAGCTGATCGGGGCTGATTTTCTTCGGGCCCACGACAATTAGCCAACCGACCCGCCCCCTCGGCAACAGGGGCGGCGGCATCGCTGCTGGTCAGCTCTTCAAGCAGGTGCTTGTTCTGCTTACCACTTCGACCTTGTTGAGCATCTCGCTGATTGTTGAGATGGCGTAGATATCCACCCTTGATCGACCGCCTGCTGCAAGATCTGTTGCAGTTCAATCAAGGTGTTTATGGTGCCACCCACCAGGGCGGGGTGGTAGTTTTCATTACCTCCAGCAGTTGCTCCTCTTCGGGCTTAAAGGCGGTGTCGGCGGAGTCCTGGCGGAGTCGCAGCATCATCTTCCCAGAGAGTCGATCCCCTCGAAGCAGGGAGATCGACAACCTCCGCTGAGGCTCAGCTCACCCCTTGCGTACCTGATCCAGCAGTACTCCAGGCGATGAGAAACTTATTGATATTGGTGAGCCCGAAAAAGCCGCTACTTCCCTTCAAGAACTGTGGATGGGGCGAAAGATTGCGTTGATGGTGCTCGGCGTTTTGGGGGTCCTTCTTCCAACTCGATAAAGTTGCCTTCGGGCACTTTCCGGGGCCTCCAGCGACTCGTCAATGAACTCCTGCAGTGCTTCAGTGGTCAACCTGCATCTCAACCACCCCGCTTGTCGATTCTTCTTGCCAGAAGCCGTTGACTCGTTCCAATCTGGCAGTGGCCTCGGTCACGGCATAGAGCAGATTTTCGTTACTGTCCAAGGGCTTGAAGAATATCATGGCCTGGGAGAAGGCCTTTCAGGCGTTGTGGATGGACTCCCAGTACAGCGTGATTACCTGAATCATCCCGTTGAAGTTTAATTCTTCAGAGTAGCTCAAAGCCATTGCCATTTCCGGCATCATCACCATCAAGGATCGCCAGGTCAACGTGTCGTTTTCCACGATCTGATATGCCTTTATCGGTCGTCCAGTTGATGATCCGGTAGTTGAGTCCGGCGAAGGCCAACTCCAGGATAACGAGTAAGCTCGTCGTCGTCCACGATGAGCAGGGTATGTTCGCGGGTTGGCCACAGTTACACCTCGTTGTCGATCTTCTCTTTACAAGGCCGGAGTTCCGCCCAACCTCACACAAAAGTCGTCAATGCTTGTTGCAGTTGAGGGAAAAGCTGGTCAGCAGATTCAAAATCTTCCGCGATGGCGGCGGTGCGGATATGTTCACTGATCTCGGCAAGCCGAAAGAGCGCGACCCGTAGCAGCAGAGCCGGAAAGCTTGTGGCAGGCGGCGCGGAGCGTCGCGAGATTCATTGCAGGGAGTGTTGTATGCTGCTAAGGTAAGCTCTATTGGCCTGAATAAAGGAGGAAAGACTTTCTACCACAGATACCGCTGATTCCAGAATCAAGCAAGTCCTGGCAGTCAAAAACAGGGCGCATTTATGCTCGCTTACTTCACATTACCGTAACAATTGCTCCTAAGCTACGTTAAAAAAGGTATAATCGGACGCGGCTGACCTCGATCAGGCTGATCGCAACTCATTAAAGAGTTCGGCCATTAAATCCGGAGTCCTGACCAAGCGAATGGTCCCTTTATGTTCAGCCAGGTGCTTATACAAAAGGAGCAGTTTACCCACCGCCGAACTGCCGGAGAGATTCCACCCTCACCCATGTCGATTATCACTTCCGTGACCGTTGGCCTAGGGGAATGGTGAGAAGTTTTTCTTGATTGGCAGCTCATTTTCATCAGACACCGCCCTTGATGACTACGTTGGCGGTGGCGCCGTGTCGGGTGACTTCACAGGTCATGCTCATGATTGTTTCTACCTTCTTGGTTTTTGGTTTATGAAACAACTTTTTGTCGCCTTCTTCTGCTCGCCCTGAAGCAGGGGAGCGAAGCTGCAGCGGCCATGCTCCTCCCCTTTAATGGAAAGTGTTCCGGGCGGTTGAAAGGGTGAACAGGGGGCATCCGGTCACGAGTCTCGCTGCCGAGACAGTAGCGTTCCTGTTCCTCCAGGCTGGGAGTATAAGGAGAGTGGTGAGCGCCACAAATATTAACCGACCAGTTGGCTTTTTGGGGATTATGAGTGCGCAGGTGGTGGCAAGACATGGTTGGACCTCCTTTTCAGGTTGAGATTGGGTCATCGCACGGCAAATCGACCAGGATCATGGTGCGGTGGTCAAGGGGGGGGATGTGCCGGGTGGCTTTTGGCTGCTGCAGCAGGCTTTGAAAACGTTGGGCCGGGTTGGTGCCGGGAAGCATAGAGATCAAACGTTGTGTTCCCAGAGGTTCACCGGCCTCGTTTTTCGAATCGATTAATCCGTCGGACCAAAGCAATAACTGGCTGGGCTCTCGCCATTGTTGGATTTCGGTCTGGACAGTGTGGTAATCTGAACCCTTAACGCCCAAGGGCAGGTGCTGGGAGCGGAAGAGCCAGTTACTCTCTCCTTGCTCGTTGATTACCATGGCATTCGGAATGCCCCCGTTCCAGACTTCGATCACCTGGTTACGGTGGTCGATGGCCACCACCAGCGCGGCCACAAAACGATCGGCCGGCGAATGCTCGTTTATAGCCCGGTTCATCTCCTCGACCAGCAGGGAGACCGGTTTACCGCGTTCGCTCAAGCGGTAGAAGATGTAATTGATGGTCAACAGATTGAGGGCCGCGGGCAGACCGTGACCGGTGGAATCGGCCAGCATCAGGTAAAGACGCCCGTCTTTACCACGGTTGATGGCGACCATGTCACCGCTTACCAGGTCGGATGGTTCCAGGGAAAACTGAATATGGGGATCAGACAGTCGTTCGGGGCGCATCATGGAGGCCATTAATTCCGCCACCAGACGCCGCTCTTCCTCGGCTGCCCTGTGGTATTGTTGAAGAAGGCGGCGGCTTTCCGCCAGTTCCCGCTCATGTAATACCCGCTTACCGTTCTTGCAAAGCGCACCGTGACGTCGGCTCGCGGGATCCAAGTGGTTTGGCGATCGCAATCAGCAGTCCCGCCCTATGGTGATGCTCTGGAGCAGATAGTCCGTGTCGTTAAAGGCGGTGGCCAGAATCACCGGGGTGACCGGGGAGCAGTGTTTAATCGTCTCGGCCAATTGCAGGCCGTCTAATCCCGGCATCATGATGTCGCTGACTACCCGGTGCCGGAAGGTGGTTCGGAAACAGCTCAAAACCCTCGCTCGCCGTCGGCCGCGCACCAGAGCGGCCACTCCCGGTCAAGGAAGCGGCTGAGTCTGGTTGCGAGATACCCTCCTCGTCCTCCAGGCCGTAGAAGAAGACGGTCAGTTGTTTGAGCAGGGCGAATGAGTCGGTGTCAATCATGGCTGATCCTCCTGCCTGGTATCTGATGAGCTTTTTGCTGTTTAAGGGCAGGGTGATTACAAATTCCGCCCCCCCTCCGATATTACGGCAGGAGATGGTTCCGCCCAGCCGGTTTTCAATGATTGCCCTGGTCATGTAAAGACCGATTCCGGTGCCGCTGGGCTTGGTGGTGAAGTCGGGGTCGAAGATACGCTCCAGGTTGTCCGGCTTTTTACCCCGCCCCCGTTATCCCGCAATCGCAGGGTCAGAAGCTGCTCTTGGACCACTCCCTGAATTTCAATGCTGCCTTCACTCAGTTTATGTTCTTTGATAATGTCCTTGGCGTTGGCCAGCAGATTGAGAATTGCCTGGGAGATCATTCATTATTGCCCCATACCTTTATCTTAACCGGCGGCATATTGATCAGGCAGGTGATGTGGTGGTGGCGAAAGCTTGCCGTCAGCAGTTCAATGCTCTCTTCGATGGAGGTCCGGACGCAGAAAAGCTCTTCTTTGGTCGAGGGATTAAAAAAGTTGCGAAAATCATCGATGGTGGCACTCATCCGCTTGATAATCTGCATTGACTCTTCCACCGCTTGTTCCACCAAGGGAAGAGATGGTTTGCTCTCATCCACCACCGCTTCTCGCGCTACCAGGCCAGGTTCTGAAGAAGCAGGCCCAGGGTACTCAGGGGCTGCCGCCATTGATGGCCGATGTTGCCGATCATCTCACCCATGGCGGCGTGCCGGCTTTGTTGAATCAGCAGCCGTTCTTTGCGTAGATTTTCTTCGGTTTCATGGCGTACCCGCTTTTCCAGTTCTTTATTCAGAACCCGGAGATTGACATCCAGATGCTTACGTTCGGTGATATCTTCGATACTGATAAGGAGGCCATTCACCGTGTCATGATCGTCGAATAGTGGCACCTTGGTTACGTCAAGCCAACTCAGGGCCGCGCTTTCGGTCGGTTCAGCGAACGTTTACGTGATATTGGGGCTCTCCGTCGTCCATCGCCCCTTCGTCCAGACGTTGCCAATATGTACGCCGCTTGTTTTTCGTTCGGCAGATGAGGTCGTGGTCGGTTTTGCCTTCGATTTCGGCAGGCCTGGTAAGGCCCAAAGCGCGGGCCGCCGCCAGGTTGCACCCTCGAAAGACCGAATCCCGGTCTTTCCAGAAGATCTGTTGGGGGATGTTGTCGCAGGTATGCGTTGAATGAATTGTTCTTCTTCCAGCTAGCAATGCGGCGACGTCCAGGGAGCGGTGGTCCTCTCTTTGGTCGGTGACGTGGGACCGCCGGCCGCAACCCGCCACGGTGCTGTCTAAACGGCGCACGAAGTGGTAATCGTCCCGGAGCCACCGGTAACTGCCGTTTTGGTGGCGAAAGCGGTATTCCAGCTGTCTGGGGAGTGGCGCTGTCCACGGTGTTGCCATCTTCGACGGCAAATCCGGCGGCCTCCTGACTCAATACTGTAAGCCGCGGTCGCCGCATGGTCGGGATGGGTCCGGTGCTAAGCGGAAGTAATGGGCCGACCAGAAGTCGGCGGGGTACATCGCCAAGAATGTCGGGCTGCATTCGGCTAGCTGATCAGAGGGTGGCAAAACGTTCCTGATCGCCGCAGGTAATATAGAACATCACCGGCGCTTGACGGAAAAAACCATTCAACCAATCCACTGGAATATCAATTTCGCTGCACGGATAATTCACAGTCCACCTCCTACAGGCAACAGTGCAGAGCAGCATCGGCGAACAGAGGTACTCTTGGGCAACGTTCTGTGAGGAACACCTGCCATGGGGCTTACCCTGGGTATGCCATCGGCTTGTTGTTACCCTTGAGGGTACAGAGGTGAACAATTGAGACGAGATTAAAACCAAATCAGGATTGTGGTCAGCTGTCGAGTTGACACAATCTTGAAGCCAGGAGGAGCTTGCAAAAAAAGGCGGGCCGGCCGCGGCCGCTAACCGTGTTGGTAGGCTGATGCTCGGAAGATGGAGAGAATGGGGGAGGGTGTCCCTCCCCGGCAGGCCGGATCGTCAATAGGGCTATTTGTCGGTGGTCTTTTTATCTTCGCGTCTGGGGTCCGGCGGCGAGTCGTCGGACCAGGGCTCCAGTCGCTGCTTTTGCCGGCGGTGCAGTTGCCGATGTTTCGGCGGGAGCCGCTGCTTCTGCTGGAACTTTCCCGGCTCTTTAAGCGGAAATCTTAAAGGAAGATTGGGCTGCCGTCGCTCTGGACCTGCTTGGTCTGCCAGGATATGTCTGCAGGGAGATTTCTTCCTTGCTCCTGCTTTTCTGTTGGCCGAGACCTCCAGACTGACCTGTTCATTCGGGGTGAGGCCGGTGGAGACGCTCTTCCTTCTGCAGCACCACCCTTGCCGCCTTTCAGGGACTTTGATCAGCTCTTCCGGATCGCCAATCAGGGTCCCAGCGATCCATACTTTGCTGCCGAGTGAATTTTTACTCAGCCATGCTCGCCTCCTTTTGCTTTTTGACCTGTTTTTCGGTTTATTTATTGAGGGCCTGCCTGCCACGTTAAAAAATCTCAAACTGTTTATAAAGATGCCAGTTTCTGGTAAGGCGTCCACCACGGGGTCAACAACCGCCCGGTCAACGGGCCGTAACCGGAACATGGATTCTCATTATTCAAGTTCGGGAAAAGCAAAATATCTAAAAGATTTTGCGGCTCTATTCCAGGGCTGGAGTTTTGAGTTACCAACTCGAACTGGAGGACTTCGATGTTCAGGCCCCTTAAGAGATCAAAATCAATCTCCCCGGGATAACGAGACAGGTCATTGTCCAGGATAAGGTAGTTAAGTACCTGCTCTGACTTAAAAGAACCGTCTCTTTGCAGGAAGTTGAGCAGATACAGGACCTGTTCGTTCAAGCTTAAGTTGTAGCATTCCGGGTCCGGGTAGGTGTTGGGGACAAAGACCTTGGGGCAGTTGCTTTGGGAAATCCTGGTGCCCACCCCCTGGGGGAGCAGGTTGGCGATAAGACTGGAGAAGAAACTTGCCCATGGGGATAAGCGGATTCAGCTCTGCCTGCTCGATAAGGCTCTGCACTTTGTCCCGGATTTCCACCCGGACCGGGTCGGTCAGATTTTGGCTCAGGTAAAAATCTTCAACCTTGGAATCGATATGCCGGCATTCCTTGCCGGTAAGCAGGTGCTGACCGCAAATCAACTCCCCGTTTTCCAGCCTGGCTACCAGATGAAGATCGTTGCTGACCACTGGCCTGACTACGCCCCTTACTTCAACCAGCTTGGAGTAAATGTAGATCACCGGGTCCAGATGGTGGTTGTGCTCAAGATATCCCGCGGCCAGGATCAGGTTGCCTATGCTGGCACCATTTAAGTCGAACTCCCGGGGCATGTTCTGCAGGAAAGATTCCAGATGATGTTTAATTATTTTGCGCATCGGGTCTGGGATCTGCGCCACCAGATCGTGTTTTCCCCTGGCCATCTGAGAGAGTTCAAGCAGAAGAAGGTCGTTTTGCGCCTCCTTGGGCAGGCGGTAGGAAAACAGGGAATATATGGCCGGGTTACCGGTAATGCTCTGATCCGCCAGGGCCATGAGCCGATTGCGGATATCGCCGACTGCCGGCATTTTGAAGGCTTTTCGCAACTCTGCCGAGCTGCCCCCTGAGTCAAAAGGGGTGATGATGTGCATAGAGTTGTGGGTGTATCCGATCAAAGTCTGGCTCAACCCTTTCAGGGCACTGCCGCCGCTGAAAAAAAGAAGCTTCGGCCCCAGGTGTGGGGCAGCCCGGTAGCGCTCTATCTGCAAATTGTTCGGAAGCTCCAGAACCTTACTGAAACGGGTGCGTATCTTCTGCAGAAGCTCTTCTCCAAAACGGCTAATTGCTTGTCGTTATTTGCAAACAGCGCTCAGTTGCCTGCGCGAAGTCAACTCCGCCACTGATCTCGAACAGCCTGGCTTTTTCCAGGAGGCGGCAATAGTCCTCATGGGAGTGCTGAAACGCCGCTACGCGGCTCGGGCAGCAGAACAGTCCGGGGCCTTTTTGAAACATTTCGGATCAACTGCGGTCGGTCCGCCGGGGAAAACTCCCGGGATACGCCAAGGGATTATGGCCATGCTCCCAATTCAGGATAAGCGGGAGCGTGCAAAGGGGCCTTGCAGGATAAAGCGGTCCTGGCCGTAGAATTTCTCAATGGGCACATCATGTTTTTGCTCCAGCCGCCAGAGCTCATCTGGAGACATGGCGAGCAGGGAGTGCCTTTCTTCCGGACTGGGGCGGACATCGACGCAGGGCTATGCAGGGCCGTACCCGGGTTTATTCTGGGCACGTTGGCAACCCCGTTCGTGTTGAGTCCCGAGCCGTTTTCCTTGACCAGAAGCCGGTCATTGCTGGTGTAGGCAAAGCCGTGGTTCAGCAGGTGCAGGGCCAACGATGATTTTCCACTGCCGGAGTTGCCGGCGATGGCCAAACCCCGACCGTTGAGTTGCACTCCGGCGGCGTGTCCGAGCAACGCCCCCTGGTTGAGTAAATACTCAATAAAACGATTGTTGATAAAATTGATAATCTGATTCAGGTTCTCCAGGCATGGTCCCACGGCCAGATGCTCTTCGGGCCGAATGTGGAGTGCAGTGCCGGTGAGCCTTTTTCTTGCAATCCTTCCCTGTCCAAGCTCGCAGAACTCCTCTTTGATCTTGCTTTTGCCCGAGATCAGGCGGCTTGGCTTGGAACTCGTCGGGGAACTGCAGTACCGGTGCCTGGTGCACGGTGATCCGGCAGTGCGGCTCTTCTGCTTTTGCAGTCAAAAAGGACTGAAAATAATCCTGAAGACCCTTTTGGACTTCAGGACTGTTGGTCATCACTTCCAGCTTAAAGTCGCCAAATTGCAGAGTAAGACCCCAGGAGGCCAGGAGAGACTCTCTGATGGAAGAAATCATTTCCAAATAGTTTTTAGCTTTCATTATGCACCCATGGTTTAGACTGATTATCGGTCAACAAAAAGGTCCTCGCCGTTTGCTCAAGAACCCTTAATGTGTTGGATGGCATACTCGGCAAACAATTTGGCCGCGTCAATGTTTTTAACCTGCATCAGCCCCCTGAAGCCCCCGAAGGCGGAAACTTCAAAGATCATGGGGCCCTCGCTGGTTTCAACCAGGTCCACAGTGGTAAAGTCCAGCTTAAAAAGGTCCTGGGCCTGCCTGGCCAGCTCGATGATCTCTTTAGTCGGCTCGTAAGGGGTATATTTGCCGCCGTTGGCTGTGGTGGTGTTGCAGAGTCGGAATTGTGCTCCTGGCATAGGTGGCCAGATGCTCGCCGCCTAAAAAGGCCAGGCCCAGATCGTAGCCCGGGAGGTCAATCTTTTTCTGGATATACATGATCGGATTGTGCCGCTTGAAGTTCTCGATCTCTTGCCTGGCCGTCGGTCCGTCCTTAATCGGGGCCATACCCCTGGCCTTGGAGGTATACAGAGGTTTGAAAATCGCTTCCTGGTACTCGCCTACCGCATCTTCAGCCTTGTCCACGCTTTCGGTAATCACCGTGGGCGGAATGGGCAGATTGGCCATTCTGAGGCTGATTGTGCAACTCGGCTTGGCGGTTTAAGACATTCATGATGTTCAGAGGGGCGGAAAAAATAGGCATGCCCCGGCCGGCAAGGAAACGCAAGATATCCAACCTGTCCAGGAGGTCAGGTGAGTATTCGGCCCCGATCTTCTTGATCAGCAGGCCGTACCGGGAACTCACATCCCAATCCTGAAAAGTGACCCGACCCGGTCCAGATCCAGGCACACTTCCCGCATATCAATCAGCAATCTAAATCCGGTCTGGGCTTCAACGGCATCAGCCAAACTTTCCGAAGACCAGCCGCCTTGGGTTCCGATGACTCCAATCTTATACATAATCCACCTGTAAAAATATGTTTGTACAGCTTTTAACGAGCAAGGGTAATCCCCGGGCCGATTTTTCCGCCCCGGCTTGCTTTACGTCAGGTTTTGTAGAAAAGAACCTCCTCGGGGAAACGGAAGTTATGTATATCCTCATTTGCAACGGAGAGGACCTTTTCAGCAGATATCTGGAGCGCCAGGGTTACATTTCCTTGGAAAACTCATTGTTCAGTTCAAACCTGGTAGAGGTAAACAGGGAGCGGGCAACAGCCAGCGTCAGCCGGAACTCGAAGGTCCCGTCTCCTTCCTGAAAGGCAAATTCCCGGCCACGGGAAAGCAGGCTGAGCATATTGTTTTTTATCTTGGCCCGGGATCTCGGGCTCAAATACCGGAAGCCTGAAGTTTGAAATCAAAAAAACTGACACATCCTGCACATAGTCGTAATACCTGGAGCGATGCAGATCTATAAAATGTATTTTCTGCTCGGTATTGCTGTAAACGATGTTGTTGACATTCAAATCTCCGTGGATAAACACCTTAAACGGTGCGGTAATTTGCTTTTCTTTTTGGGCCGCCTGTTGGATCAGCTCCTGAAATGAAGAGATGAGGCAGGTATTGATTCGCTTGCTTTGGTCTTTAAAAAGGGGTGGACCTGGAACACAGAGTTCTGCCTGTCCATAAGCTGCCCGATGAAGTCGACCTGCGCGGCTTCTTGTTCTGGGTGGCCTTCCAGACCTCCTCCAGGGTCTCCTGGAAGACGAATAGCGCGTTGTCCAGGGTCTCCTGATCGGCGGTCAGGATGATCTCTTCCAGGGTACAGCCCGGGATAAGCTCCAGCAGCATGGAGGCCTTGTCTTGCTCCAGGTCTTGATCAAACCCGAACACCTTGGGCACCAGGGAGGGGAAAATAGCTTGCCAGGCATCCAGACTTTCCTTTTCCTCGGCTATTTTGCTCAGCTGTCCTTCCTTGAAGATGCTGTTCTGGGACTTCTTATTGAGGTTGTCCTTCTCTTCCACCTTACCGATCCGGCATCCTGACCAGGTCCCCCAGATCATGGATAAATCAAAGTCCGAAAAGGAGGCGCTGAAGCCGGAATTGGCAAGGCTTTTCTGCAGGGCCTGAAACTGGTTTATTTTGATTTTCTCCCCAATAATGGAGAAGATAACAGCTTCCCCGATGTTGAGCAGGGAATCTCCTATCCTTTCAAAGTAGCGGATGATAAACAATACGGTTATCAGGTTACCCGGGGCTCTTCTCTCATCTTTAAGCTCCCGCATGATCCGTTCAAACTGGGTTTTGTACATTTCATCCAGTTTATTTTCGATCTTACAGATCTGCAGGGCCTTGGTCAGATCATGCTCTTTTAAAGCCTGGGGAAGGAGCTTGATGCCATGGGAGATCTCGGAAATCATTTTTGCATAGTCGAAGTTGTGCAGGAATTTGTGGTTATCCAGATACGGGAGCTGCTTGACTATATTCACGCAAAAATCCGCGATTCTTTCCAGATTAACAGCAATGGTTTGAATGGCCCTGATGGTGTTAAGCTCCTGCTGACTGGCCCCGTTTCCAGAGATGATTTTCTCAAAGCAGTCATTTTCCACAATATTTTTCAGGTTGTCTATATAATCGTCTTTAGCAATAATCTTGTTTTGTAGCTCAGACTCCGGGGAACGGAGGAAGGCGTAGGTGTGTGATATTTGACTCTCTATTCCCAAAACCAGGAAATGGAAATTGTCGTTTAGTCCTTTGAACTTTGTCATAAGGCTTAAGACCTGTCGGCGGGCTTTAACAGGCTGGAACTCTCGCCCAATTCATACTCCCCGTCTTCCCAGGAAAGCTTTATCTGCAGCTTGTTATTATTGCCCTTTTTTTTGGCTTTAACAGAAAACCTGACGATCCTGGGAAGATTAAGGACCAAATTTTCCTTATTGGTCGCCAACTGAATCTCACCCTTTTCCAACCCCTCCTGCAGGGATTGCACAAATTGCTTAATGCTCTGGCAATCCTCCAGTGACTCATGAAAAAAACGTCCTTCTTTAGACATCTTGACCTCCTTGTTTGAAATAGCCTCGTTCAGCCATCCAATATGGCTTTATATTCCTGGATGGTTCTGGTACGGCTGACCTGATTTCTGATTAATTTCTTGCTTATGGACAGATCTTCCCAGGCGGGCTGGTAGCCGATCTCTCTTGCCGCCTTGTCTTGATCCTGAAACTCCTTGTCCTTGACTTTTTCGCCCAGGTGGGTGTCATCGCCCATAAAAATAAGGATCCTTTTTTGGTTGCCACGCTCCTGGTTCTTGCGGTTAACCACAGAAATCAAGAACTCGGTATACCTCTGGGATTGAGGGTTCCAGACCTCATAGCCATCTACATCGTAGTCTGCCAGGAGGATCGGCCAATACTGCTCCGGATGAGGGATGATTATTCCGGCCCCGTGCAATCTGGCTTCTTCAATGATCTCGGAAGTGCGGTAGAAATACTGCAGGGGGAAATCTTCTTTCACCAGCTTCTTTATAGCCTTCAGGAAGTTCTGGCAGCGGTCGATGATCACCGGGTCGTAGTCTTGGCGCAAATAGTCAAAAAAGTTACGGATAAGCTTATTTTTAAACATGCTGACCGGTATTTGTTCCAGGTGCTCATCCACCAGGAGCTTGATCTTCTGGACGTAAATGCGACAGAATTGCATCAGTTCCGGATCGGCCCCCGTTGCTTTCGCCGCTGCCTCCATTCTTTCCGGCAATGGCTTGGTAATGGTGTGTATAAAGTCAAGGAGCTGCGAGGAGCGATAGTTGCGGGTATGCTCCAGCATGGCCTGAAGCAGGCTTTCCTGGGTGATGTTTTCGCTTTTGAAGTGCAGCAGGAGCTGGACCTTTTGATTAAAGCCCTTGGAATAACAGTCGACCTCGACTCCGCTATAGCCGGCATTGGACCTGATTTCATTATGTTCGGTCGGGGATGATCAGCTTGACGTCCGGATTGGGGTACATACGGTTGATCCGCTCTAAGGCCAACTCCATGGGAATGTATTCAGGGTGCCAGTGCAGGGCTAAGACTTCCCGCTGTCTGGGAAAGACCTGCTCCGGGTTCCGGATGATCTCTTCCTGCTCAGGCTCGAGCCGGGCCTTGATGACCTTAAGGAAGATATCCCGGTCCTTGTCGGTAATTTCCTCGGGTATCTGGGCGGGGTAAATATCCGAACACTGGGGAAGCTTTTTGACAATCGCTGCCATAATTCTCCTCTGCATATCTTTGGGAATGGATTTAAAACGCTAACCTGCAAAACAGCATAGAAAGCGACTGTTAAGCCTGGGTTAGAGTTAAATTAAAATCACTTTCAGATAATCTGACCTCATTTCCCCCCCGGATGGATGTTGGCCGCCATGGCGCCCGATTCCGGGATTCTGAATTGACAAACCGTTCACCGGCTGCTATGGACACAACTCCAAATCGTAAATAGTCTGTCCGTGGCGGTTTTATCCTGAAGCTTGATCAAAATGCATAAGATGAGCGAGGAATCTGCTCATGAGTACTTCCCAACTGGTGTTCATCGCCGGTCTGGCCGGCGCCGGTAAAACCACGGCGGCGGAGGCCCTGGAGGACGCCGGATACTATCGAGTAGACAACATGCCGGTACTGCTGTTGCCCGATTTGCTGCGCCATTTGCAGGAGCGGCAGGTCGAGCGCATTTGCGTGGTGCTGGGCTCGCAGCCGGACATCGACTTAATGGCCATAGCGCGGTTGGGATCATTACCGGGGGCGGAGCGGCTGGATGTGCGCCGCATTTTCCTGCAGGCGACGGCCGAGGAAATCCAGCGCCGCTTTACCGTAACACGGCGGGCGCATCCCTTCCGCGGGACCCTTGAGGAAGCCCTTAAACAGGATATTCACCAGGCCGAGAGTCTGGTCGAACACTTTGATATCTGTATCGACACCACGGATCTCAACGTTCATCAGCTGCGCGCCCGAGTGTTGGAAATCTGCACGGGGCGCCCCACGCAACCTCTGTTGCACCTGCAATTTGTTTCTTTTGGCTTCAGCTACGGCATCTATCGCGGCGCCGATCTGGTACAGGATGTTCGCTTTTTGCCCAATCCCCATTTCGATCCGGAGTTGCGCCCCCTGACCGGGATGGACGATCGGGTCTTCCAGGCGGTGGTCGAGCGGGTTGAGACCCGTGAATTTCTAGATTGCCTGTTGCCCCTGCTGGAACACGTTTTTCAGGCCTCCTGGCGCGAAGGCAAGACTTACCTGACCTGTGCATTCGGTTGTACCGGGGGTCGGCATCGCTCGGTCAGCTTGGCGCGTCTACTGGCACAGCGTTATTCGGATATGGAAAACTATCATGTTTCCGTTTATCATAGGGACAGATTGCTGCAAGAAGGGTAAACGTTCACCATAACCGACAACTGTCGGCTGAACGTTTACATTATATTTAACCCAGAAAGATTCAGGCGGAAGATGACCACCCAGAAGATAATCTATACCGAAGTAGACGAAGCCCCGGCCCTGGCCACCTATTCCCTGTTGCCCATCCTGCGGGCTTACACCGCCTGGTCCGGGGTGGTGATGGAGAAGAAGGATATTTCCCTGGCCGGCCGTATTATCGCCAACTTTCCCGAAAATCTGCACCCCGAACAACGCCTGGCCGATGATCTGGCCGAGTTGGGCCGGCTCTGCCAGCTGCCGCAGACCAACATTATCAAATTGCCCAATATCAGCGCCTCGCTGCCCCAGCTTAAAGAGGCCATCCGGGAGCTGCAGGGGCAGGGCTACGCGATTCCCGACTATCCCGATGAACCGGACAGCGAGGAGGCCCGGGAGATCCAGGCCCGTTACGCCAGGGTGCTGGGCAGTGCCGTTAATCCGGTGCTGCGGGAGGGCAATTCCGATCGCCGGCCGCCGGAGGCGGTAAAGCGTTTCGGGCGTCAATATCCCCACCGGCTGATGAAAGACTGGCCGGCGGCTTCCCGCTCCCGGGTGGCCCATATGAGCGAAGGGGATTTTTACGGCAGTGAAAAGTCCCTGACCATGGAAAACGATGAGCGGGCGCGGCTCGAATTTGTCGACGGCGACGGCCGGACCACGGTGCTCAAGGCGGAGCTGCCGCTGCTGGCCGGTGAGATTGTCGATACCGCGGTGATGCAAGTCGCCGCCCTGCGGGAGTTTTACGCCGAGCAGATGGCGGCGGCCAAAAAGGAAGGGGTGCTGCTTTCCCTGCATCTCAAAGCCACCATGATGAAGGTCTCCGACCCCATCATGTTCGGTCATTGTGTCGCCGTTTATTACCAGGAGGCGCTGGCCCGGCATGGCGAAGTGCTCAAGGAGTTGGGGTTCAACGCCAACAACGGGCTGGCCGATCTGGAAGCCCGCCTGGAAAAATTGCCCGCCGCCCAAAAAACGACGATCGAGGCCGATATCCAGGCCTGTTATCAACAAAACTGCCAGCTGGCGATGGTCGACTCCCGCCAGGGGATCACCAATCTCCATGTCCCCAACAACGTCATCATCGACGCCTCGATGCCGGTCGTTATCCGGGATGGCGGCCGCATGTGGGGGCCCGACGATGAACTCCACGACACCATCGCCATGATCCCGGATCGCAGCTACGCCACCATCTACCAGGAAGTGGTGGCGGATTGCCAGCAGCACGGCGCCTTCGACCCGGCCACCATGGGCAGTGTCGCCAATGTCGGGCTGATGGCCCGCAAGGCCGAGGAGTACGGCTCCCACGACAAGACCTTTGTGGCCCCGGGGGCGGGCAGCATCCGGCTGGTGGCCGAGGATGGCGCCATCCTGCTGGAACAACCGGTGGCCGCCGGCGATATCTTCCGGGGTTGCCAGACCAAGGACGCGGCGGTTGGCGACTGGGTCAAGCTGGCGGTCAATCGGGCCAGTGCGGCCAACACCCCGGCTATTTTCTGGCTCGACGAGCACCGCGCCCATGACCGCCAACTGACAGCCAAGGTGGAAAAATATCTTGCCAGCCACGACACCGACGGTCTGGATATTCGGATCATGAATCCGGTGGCGGCCATGCGCTTGAGCCTGGAGCGAATCAGGAAGGGCGAGGATACCATTTCCGTCACCGGCAACGTCCTGCGTGATTACCTCACCGATCTTTTCCCGATCCTGGAGATCGGCACCAGTGCCAAGATGCTCTCCATCGTGCCGTTGATGAACGGCGGCGGCCTCTTTGAAACCGGGGCCGGCGGCTCGGCCCCCAAGCATGTCGAGCAGTTTCTGCGGGAGGGCCATCTACGCTGGGACTCGCTGGGGGAATTCTGCGCCCTGGTGCCTTCCTTTGAGCATATTCAGCGGACCTTCCACAACGACAAAGCCGGGGTGATTGCCTCCACCCTTGATCAGGCCATCGGTCGATTTCTGGAAAACGGCAAGTCACCCTCTCGTAAGGTGGGCGAACTCGACACCCGGGGCAGCCATTTCTACCTGGCCCTCTACTGGGCCCAGAGCCTGGCCGGCCAGCAGCAGGATGATCAGCTGCGGGAGCGCTTTGCCAAGGTGGCCCGGGAGTTGGCGGACCACGAAGAGCAGGTCGTGGCCGAACTCAAGGCCGCCCAGGGCAGCCCCATGGCTATCGGCGGCTATTTCCACCCCGACAAGGCCAAAACCACCGCCGCCATGCGTCCCAGCCCCACCTTGAACGCGATTATCGATACCATCTAAGGCAACTTTAGTTTGCGGGTGCGATATTTTGCCGAATTGCGGCAACTGGCCCATTTGGCCCTGCCCCTGGTCCTGGCCCAGTTCGCCCAGATGGCCATGGGCTTTGTCGATACGGTGATGGCTGGCCGGGTCAGCCCGGTTGATCTGGCGGCGGTGGCCATCGGCGGCAGTGTCTGGTTTCCCATCCTGCTCTTTATCACCGGGGTGTTGATGGCGGTCTCTCCCGTGGTCGCCCACCATTTCGGGGCCGGCGACTATAAGGAAATCCCCGCCGTGGTGCGCCAGGGGATCTGGATCGCCCTGGGGCTGGGGCTGGCCGGGCTGCTGCTGTTACGTAATATGGAGTGGCTGCTGGCCTGGTTGGGGCTGGAGCCCGAGGTGCAACGGCTGGCGGCGGGGTATTTGCGGGCGATCGCCTGGGGGCTGCCGGCCATGGCGATCTTCCAGGCGTTGCGCTGCTTCAGCGAAGGGGTTTCCCGTACTCGGCCGATCATGCTTATCGGTTTTCTGGGGCTGGCTTGCAATATTCCCGCCAATTATATCCTGATCTACGGCAAGCTTGGTTTCCCGGCTCTGGGCGGAGTCGGCTGCGGCTGGGCCAGCGCCCTGGTGATGTGGGTGATGATGCTGGCCCTGGCGGCGCTGATCCGCTACAGCGGCGGTTATCGCTTCCTGCCGTCCGCGCCGCGCCGGCTCCGGCCCGACTGGCCGGCACTGGGGCGGCTGGCCCGGCTGGGGTTTCCCATCGGCATTGCGATGTTCATCGAAACCAGCGTGTTCGCGGTGATCGCCCTGCTGGTCGGTTCGCTGGGGGCGGTGGTGGTGGCCGGCCATCAGGTGGCGCTCAATTTCACCTCGCTGCTTTTCATGGTGCCGCTTAGTATCTCCATGGCGATCACCGTGCGAGTGGGGCAGGCGGTGGGACGCGGTGAGCCGGCGGCGGCCCGTTTCAGCGCCCTGTGCGGCACCACCCTTACCATGCTGGTGGCGGTGGTGTTCGCCGGCGCCATCCTGCTGCTGGCCCCGGCCATCGCCGCCATTTACACCCCCGACCCCGAGGTCCGGCGGGTGGCGGCCGGCCTGCTCTTTTTCGCCGCTCTCTTTCAGATTTCCGATGCCGCCCAGATCAGCGCCACCGGCGCTCTGCGGGGCTACAAGGATACCCGGGTGCCAATGCTGATCACCTTCTTCGCCTTCTGGTTTATCGGCCTGCCCACCGGCTACCTGCTGGGCTTGGGCGACTGGCCGGGTCTCCACCTGGGCGCCACCGGCTTCTGGATCGGCCTGGTGGCCGGCTTGAGCACCGCCGCCATCCTGCACGGCATGCGCCTGTGGCGGATTGCCGGCCATCATTTTAAGCTTGGAGCGACCCACCCTTGAATGATATACTGAAAACAGAACGATGTGGTACTAACTAAAACTCAAGGGGGTTGCAATGCACAGGCTGGCGATGGTTCTGATACTTTTGCTGATTTCATTATCCGGCTGCTCAAACCAGGTAGCTACAGCGGCCGATAACCGACCCGAGCTGGTCTTTGCCGCCCTGCCCACCGAGTCTCCGAAAACGGTCTTCAAGGAAGTCCGGCCCTTGCTGGATTATCTTGGCAAGCATCTGGAGGTTGAGTTTACCATCGAGTATGCGGCCAGCTACGGGGAGTTGCTGGCGAAATTCCAGGACAATGCCATTGATCTGGCTTTTCTGGGGCCGCTGCCCTACGTGGTTTTACGCGAAAAACAACCGGCCGCCGAACCGGTGGTGATTTTTCTGGAAGAGGATGGCCAACCCACCTACACCTGTTCGTTGCTGGTGACCATGGATGAGGCCATGAATGGCATCGGCGAACCTGCTGCCCTGGCCACCCACCCCCTGGCTCTGACCAACCCCTATTCCACCTGTGGTTACCTGGTAAGTGATCATATCCTCAACCGTTTTGGCTTGAGCCTGGAGCAGATCGGTTATCAATACCTGGACAGCCACACCCGGGTGGCCCTGGCGGTGGCCCGGGGGGAATATGCCGCCGGCGGCATCAAAACCAGCATCGGCCGCAAGTACCTCCATCTGGGGCTGGAATTCCTGGCCGAGAGCGAGGAAGTACCAGGACGGCCGCTGGTGGCCAACGGGGAGACGGTGCCCGGGGAAGTGTTGGCCGAACTGCGGCGGCTGCTGACCGCTCCCGACTCCCGGGATGAGCCCGCCGCCCGCGCCGTTACCCGGGGTTGGGGGCGGTTGTTTCAACACGGGGCGGTGGCCGCCACCGATCAAGATTTTGATCCCCTGCGACGGATGCTGGAGGATCGGGAGATCCCCGGCCTATGAGTTCACTGCGTCTGCGCCGTTTGACCCCGCTCTTTCTGGGCCTGTTGGTGGTCCTGCTGATCGCCGGCACCTGTTATCGTTATCTGGTCTGGCAGGGAAGAGAGCGCCAGCATCTGGAGTATGGCCTGGACACGCTGCAGACCGGCTACCAGGCCGGGACCAACATGTTCGCCCTGGCCACCGGGATCTATTTCAATGAGATCATCAAGCGCCCCGAGGTTTATCGGTTGATGGCCGCCGGCCTTGCGGGCCAGGGCCGCCAGCGCGACCTGGCCCGAGGGCGCCTCTACCGCCTGCTGTACCCCACCTATGAGCGCTTAAGACAGAGTAACCTGCGCCATCTCCATTTTCATTTTCCTGATTGCACTTCATTTCTACGCTTCCACCGGCCGGAGGGCTATGGTGACTTCCTGGGTGAGTTGCGACCTTCCATCCGTAAGGCCAACGCCCGGTTGGAGCCGATCCATGGCTTTGAAGTAGGTAGAACCGCCTCGGCTTCTCGCAATGTTTTTCCCTTGATAGACGACAATGGCCGCCACCTGGGCAGCGTCGAAATGAGCGTGCCTTTCAAGTCCTTGCGTGACGAGTTGGCGGCCCTGATGCCCAAGCGTGAATTCAGCTATATTCTGGACCGGGCCACGGCACAATCGGCCCTGCGTAATCAATTGCCGCTTTACGGGGAATCCGCGCTTCATCCCGGGTTTCTGGTGAAAGACAGCGGGGTGGAATTGCCGGGCAGCCTGCCGCCGCCCTCGGCCGAGGTGGTCAGGATCAATGAGCAGTTGCGCGATGATCGTCAGTTCCAGCAAAGATTACCGGGTGAACATTCCTTTGCCCGGAAAGTGATGGTGGATAACCAGCCCTGGGCGGTCAACCTTCTACGTATCTATGATGTCGAACAACAACCGGTGGGTTACTTGCTCTCCTATGCCCCGGATGACTTTCTGGCGGACCTGAAAAGGGAATTTATGGTCGGCCTGCTGATAGCCTGGTCCTTGGCCGCCGGTCTGGGGCTGCTTTTTGTGCTGCTGGCCCGCAGCCGTGATGAGATGATGCGTCTGGCCACCACCGATCCGCTGACCAACCTGGCCAATCGGCGCAGTTTTATGGATCGCCTGAGCCTGGAGCAGGAGCGTTTCAAGCGCTTTGGTGATCCGGTGGGTTTTTTAATGCTTGATCTCGATTTTTTCAAGGAGGTCAACGATACCCATGGCCATCACGTGGGCGATGAAGTGCTCCGGCAGTTTGCCGCGCTTACGCGGCAGAATCTGCGCCATGTCGATCTGGTTGGCCGTTTGGGCGGCGAGGAGTTCGCGGTGATATTGCCCGGGGCCGACCTAAAGGGAGCGCTTCATTTCGCCGAGCGGTTGCGCTGCGGGGTGGGTGAGCGCTTGCGAGAGGAAGTATGCGGTCATCGCTTCCCCACCAGCGCCGGCATCTTAACCGTTACGGTCAGTATCGGGGTCGCGGTCCTGCGCCCCGAGGATGAAGGGGTGGAACCGGTTCTGCACCGCGCCGACACCGCCATGTACCGGGCCAAAGAAAACGGCCGCAACCGGATCGAGGTTGAAGAATAACCGATAACCGGTAAGCCGGGGGTAGGTTGGCGCCTGGCCGCTCTTGCTTAATCGCTGGAAAGCTCCACTTCTTCCAGCTTGTCGATGGATGAGCCATGCTCCCTGGTCAGGTCGATATAACGTACCTGCGGCGAGATACCGGTGCCGGTCAGGCTGTCGAAGGCGGCGAGCTCTTCCGGGTTGAGTGGTTGGTACTCTTGGGTTATCACCGCGAAATCGTTGCCGTAAATCCGAAAGAGCAGGGCGTCGGGGAATTTGTCCCGCAGCTCGTCGGCGAAAAGTCGCAAGACCTGATTGCCTTTTTTCCAGCCCTGTTGCTTGTTGAACTGTGCCAGTCCCTGTAAATGGCAGAGGTGGAGGCTCTGGTAGCGCTGATTCTGCAGGGCGCTTTTGAGATAGTCTTCGTTGTACAAGCCGGTCAGCGGATCGCTGAAAAAGTAGGCCAGCCGCTGCTTTTCCAGCTCGGCAATGGGGCTTTGGGTGATATCGCACAAGGCCTCGTGTCCCATGCAGAGACGTCCGGCGGCCGGTTCCCGGGCCGGAGCCGTCGGTGGTTCTACTTCGGGCAGCACGGCCACCGCCGCCACCACCACCTCCGGGTGAAACTGGGTGCCGCTTAAGGCCTGTAATTTAGCCAAGGCGGCGGCGACATCGCTGCGGGGTTGATAGATCCGGTTGGTGGTCATGGCGTCGAAGGTGTCGGCCACGGCCAGAATCCTGGCCGGCAAGGGGATATCCTCTCCCGCCAGCCGGTCGGGATAGCCGCTGCCATCATGCCGTTCGTGGTGATGCAGGACGATTTTGGCGATATCCTGGTACATTTCGATGCCGGCCAGCATCTCATGGCCGGCGACGGTATGCAGCTTGATAAGATCGCGCTCCAGGGGGGTGAATTGTCCCGGTTTCAGCAGCACCGCGTCCGGGGTGGCGATCTTCCCGATGTCGTGCAGAATGGCCGCCCTGGCCAGCCGCTCGATCTCCGGTTCCGGCAGACCCAGCCGGCGGGCGATCAGCCGGCTGTAATCGGCGACCCGCTGGGTATGGCCGGCGGTATAGGTGTCCCGTTGATCGATCATATTGACGAAGGTCAGGATGGTCTGCTCGTAATTGGCCGTCCGTTCGGCGGTGAGCCGTTCCACCTCGGCACGGTGGCGGAAGGAGGCGACGGCAAAGCCCAGATCACCGGCCAGCTCTTTAAGCATCTCGACCTCTTCGCCGGCAAACCCCTCCTCCATCCAGGTGTAAACCACCATTACTCCCAATGGCGACTCCGAATTGCCGGATTGCAGGGGCAGGGCGATCATCTGCCAGAACCCGGCAATAAAACGCGGCTGCCGCCAGGGTGGCGAGGAGCGGGGGTAGTGCTCCCGGGTTTCGATTAGCACCCTGTTCTCCCGCAGGCAGCGCGCCGCCGGGTGCGCATAAAAAGGGGAATCAGGGTCAGCCGGCTGGTATGGCGGTGCCTCCAGGCTCGTGGCCGGGTCCGAGGAGGCGCTTTCCTCCCCGGCCCGGATGGTGTCGGTATCGGGAGTGGCGTGGTAAACGTGGGCCAGGGCCCCTTCCTCCAGCAGTCCAAGCCAGCAGAACTCATAGGGGCCGCGGGCAACCAGCCGTTTACAGGCCTGCCGGAGCAGTGTTTCCAGATCCGGCGAGGTGATCAGCAAGCTGTTGATCTCGGAGACGGTCTGCATGATCTGGCGCAGATAGATCTCCTGTTCGAGCAGCCCGCGGATTTCCCTGGTTCGACTTTGCACCCGCTCTTCCAGGGTGTGGTTGATGGCGGCCAACTCCTCTTCCGCCCGCCGCCGTTGGTTGATCTCCCGTTCCAACGGGCGGATGGCAAGCAGGCGAAAGACAAACCACAGGGTGACCCCCAGCGCAACGGAGATGAACAGCGAGGCCAGCAGCAAGCGATCCCGCAGTTGGCCCAGGATGGTTACCGTTTGCGAGTAGTCCTTTTCCAGGCGCAGGGTGAGCAGGTGGCGGCCGCCGTATGCAACCCTTTTTTCCAGCACCAGGCGGTGGGGAGAGGTGATCGGCCGCTGGAAGCTGGTCAGTTGGTGCCCATCGGGAGTAATGGCCTCGAAACGCACCACCTGATGGTTGTTGGCGCCCCACTGGTGGATAAACTGCTCGATATCGGCAAAGCGGTAACGGAGCAGGGGTTCGGTCATAAAGGTGGCGGCCTGGGCCAGTTCCACGGTGGCCAGTTGTCGCACCTCCTGCATCAGGTATTGCCGCTGCTGGGTCAGGATCAGGTAATTGATCAGGATCAGGCTGGCGAGTACCACCACGACCAGGGCCACGATTACCCTGTTGTATGAGAATCCGGGGACGGGGGCGCTGGCCTGCTTCATGACTGCAAGTCCATCATCCGGCGCAATTCATCGTACTCCTGGTCGTTGACCGGCAGCATGCCAGTGGCGTCTTCAATGGCGGTGAGGAGTTCTTCTTTACCGGGTAACTGGTTGATGGCCAGCAGGGCCTCGCGTATCCTGGCAATCAGTTCGGGGGGGAGATCGGCCCGAGTCAACAAGAGGTGATTGGCGATCGGTGGACTCTCGGCCAACATGCGAAGCCCCCGCTTCTGGTACATGGCAAAGACCTCCTGCTTGACCGCGCCGGCCTCGAAATAGCCGCCCAATACCGCCAGGGCGACATCATGGTGGGAACCCAGAAAATCGTAACGGGCCAGGTGCTCCAGGGTGATGCCGGCCCTCTTCAGCATGGCCCGGGGCACGATATGGCTCATGGTGGAGTTGGGATCCCCGAAGGCGAAACTTTTACCCTGCAACCCGGCCAGTTCCCGCAGGGGCGAATCATGGCGCACCACGACCATGCCGTGGAAATAAGCACTGCGGTCGACCTCCAGCTTGGCCAGCAGCGGCTTGGCGCCGTACTGGTCAGTGATTTGGACGTAGCTGGCCGGCCCCAGATAGGCGATATCGGCCAGATCACGCCCCACCAGATCTATATGGGACTGGTAATTCTGTTGGACCCGCACCTCTATCTCCCGTTCCAATTCCTGGCTTAAGTACTCGGCCAGCGGGGTGAAGCGGGTAATCAGTTCGGTGGCCGGCAGGTAGGGGTGAATCCAGAGGGTCAGGGGGCGTGGTTCGGCGGCGGCGCTGCCGGCGGTCAGCAACACTCCCAGCATCAGGCAAAGCGAAATTTTGCTCGACATCTTTCCCTCCCGGCGGGACTCTTGGTTGGTAAGGCAGACAGTGAAGCACTATCTCTCAATTATACCATGCCGGTGCCGGGGCCACAATCGGCCGGGCTGGTAGCCGATTGCCGTTGGCGTAATCGTTCACGAACGAACTGTTATTTTTTGATTTTCAGGATCTCGCGACAGAAAAAGGCGGGGGTAACAATGCGGGTACGCTCATGGTGGCCAAGTTGCAATAGACCGGCACGGCGATCACCGGTTACCAGAATATCGGCTTGGCCGGCCTCCGACAAGGCCAGTAAAAAGGCATCATCGGGGTCATCGACCTGAATGCGGGATGGCAGGATTTCAATGATGTTGGTTCTTTGCAGGTGGTTGAGCAAGGCGCCCACCCGATGGCCTTGCAGGATGCGCTGAAGCCTCGGGTAACGGCTGGCGCGACGGATTTCGTCGATCTGCAGGCGGCAGGTAATCAGCTCGAAACGCGCCTCGCGCCAGGCTTGAAAAATATGATGGGACGGAGAATGCGGCGAGATCAGGGCGGAGAACAGGACATTGCTGTCAAGCACAACCCGCATCAGGTTGCCCTGACCCAATCAAGCGCTTCTGTTACGGCCTGATCTATCTCTTCTGGAGTGGCCATGGTGTTTTGTTCCTTGATCTCCCGTGCCGTTTCCTCGAAAACGCGCATCCGCACCGCTTCTTCGATGAAGCGCGACAAATCGCCCTTGCGACCTCCGCCGCGACCGGCCAGCAACATTCGCAAGGCCCGATCTGTTTCCACCGACACGGCGACATTCCAACGAACGTTATTCATGCGTACACCTCCAGAAAAATGGTTGATATGTGTTTATACACCGATCAACCGCCTGTGGTCAAGTTGATCAACCACCCGTCGAATTACCACTGGTGCCTTTTTTGCCAGGGCAGGAGAAAGCAATCTATTCGCCTGGGGGGGCTATTTCTTGAGTTTGCGCCAGAGCGTGGCCGGGTCGATGCCCAGCAGACGGGCGGCCCGGGCCTTGTTACCGTCGGTTTGCGCCAGGGCCCGGCGGATCAGGCGGCGCTCCATCACCTGCAGATTAAGAGATTCGCCAGCCCCTTCATCATTACGCTCGTCGTGCAACTCTCCGGGCAGGGCGGCCGGGGTGATGCTCTCCTGTTCGGCCATAATCACCGCCGAACCGATCACGTTTTCCAGTTCCCGGACATTGCCCGGCCAGGGATAAACCAGCAGCATCTCCAGCGCATCCCGCCCGATCCGGGTCACTTGGCGTTGATAGAGGTTGTTGAATTTTCGCAGGAAATAGTAAGCCAGTTCGGCGATATCCTCGCTCCGCCGGCGCAGGGGCGGCAAGGTCACCAGCATGCCCTTGAGGCGATAGAAGAGGTCGGCCCGGAAACTGCCCTCCTCGGCCGCCGCCGCCAGATCCCGGCCGGAAGCGGCCAATATTCGCACATCCGCCTGCCGCTGACGTTCTCCCCCCACCCGCATAAAACTGTGGTCCTGCAGGAAACGAAGCATCTTGCCCTGGAAAGCCGGGCTCATCGAATCGATTTCATCGAGAAACAGCGTACCGCCGTCGGCGGCCTCCACCAGCCCCTGCTTGCGCTGGCCGGCGCCGGTAAAGGCCCCGGCTTCGTGGCCGAAAAGTTCTGACTCCAATAGGCCTTCCGGCACCGCCGCGCAGTTAAGCGGCAGAAACGGGGCTTCCTGCCGTCGGCTGTGGCGGTGAATCAGGCGGGCGGCCAGTTCCTTGCCGGTGCCGGTCTCCCCCTGCAGCAGTACCGGCACCTCGAAAGGGGCGATGCGCAGCAGCAATTCCTTGGTTTTACGCATGGCCGGGCCGCTGCCGATCAACTCCTCGGTCCGCAGATCGTGCAGGGTGGAGTTCAACTCCCGGTTCTGGCGGCAGAGCCGGGCGTAACCGGCGGCCCGTTGCACCACCAGCAGCAACTGCTCGGGATCAAACGGTTTTTCGATATAATCGTAGGCGCCCTGTTTCATAGCCGCCAGGGCCGAATCCACCGAACCATGACCGGTGATCATAATCACCGGCATTTCCGGATTCCCGGCGCGGGCCTGGCGCAGAATGGCCAGGCCGTCAGGGCCCGGCATTTTAAGATCGGTAACCACCAGATCAAAATTCTTTGCCGCCAGGGCCGCCAGCGCCTCTTCGCCATCGGCGGCGGAACTTACCCCAAAGCCGTGCTCCTGGAGGATCTCCGCCAACAGCTCCCGCATCCGCCGATCATCATCGACCACCAGCAGTTCAAGCCAAGATGCGCCCGTCGGTTTATTCATCATCATCACCTTCCGCCTTGATCGGGATATTCACCATGAAGGTGCTGCCGGCACTGTCACTTTCCAGGTCTATACTGCCTCCCAGCTCGGCGATGATCCCGGCGCAGATAGCCAACCCCAGGCCGGTACCCTCCCCCACCGGTTTGGTGGTAAAAAACGGATCAAAAATCCGGCTTTGCAGTTCGGCCGAGACTCCCGGGCCGGAGTCGCGGACCGCCAGCAGCACCCTTTTATCGGTGCACCAGGTTTGCAACTCGATCCGGCCCCCCGGCTCCACGGCCTGGATGGCGTTGAGCACCAGGTTCATCACCACCTGCTCCACCTTGCGTTCATCGGCGGTAAATACGGCAATATCGCCGGTGTTCAACTCCAGGGCGAGCTCTTTTTTGTCCAGTTGCAGTTGTAATACCTTGGCGACCCGCTGGGCCACGGTGTTGAGATCCACCGGCGCCATGGTGGTCGCCGAACTGCGGGAATAATCCAACAACCCCCGGACAATCTCCGAACATTTGCGGGCCTGCTCGATGATCACCGCCACCCGCCGGGCGATGGCGGCCGGCTCGCTGTCGGCTTTGATCATGCCGGCATAACCGATGATATTACCCAGCGGCGTATTGATCTCGTGGGCCACCCCGGCCGCCAGCTGGCCGGTGGCCGCCAGTTTCTCGGCCCGGCAGTACAGCTCATGGCGTCTTTTCTCAGCGCTGATATCCCGAAAGGTCTGGACCCCGCCCACCCGCTGGCCGGTGTTATCCCGTAATATCGCGGAACTGACCGCGACGGTAAGCGATTTGCCCGCCTTGGTCAGCAGATAGGTTTCGATATTGTGGCGGGATTCATCATCGTGCAACAGGGCGCAGGCATCATGGCAGAGGGAGGAGCGGAACAGTTCACTGCAACTGCCTCCCAGGGCCTCGGCTTCAGCGTAGCCGGTAATCTCGGCCGCCGAAGTGTTGAAGATCGTGATCGTTCCCTCGTTGTCGGTGACGAAAAGACCGTCGGCCATGCAGCCGACCACCGCCGCCAGTTTCTGTTTCTCCAGGTCCAGCCGGATTTGATGCTCGGCGATCACCTCGAAACTGCTCTGCAGCTTATAGGCCATCTCGTTGAAAGTACTGGCGATCTCATCGAACTCCCGTGGCCCGCGCTCTTTAATTCGCGGTTGGAGATTACCGTCCGCCACCGTCTTGATTGCATCCTGCAAGGCGGCCAACGGCACCAGCACCGTCCGTCTTAAAACCATATCCGTAAACAACAGCCCGAACAGGTGCAGGGCCACCACCAGCAGCACGGTGGCGCCGATGATCCACCAGGTGATGGCATCCAAACGGTCGGTGGAGAAACCGATCCGAATCAATCCCAGTTCTTCGTCACCCAGCCGGATGGGATGTTCGGCCAGCAGAATCCCCGGCCCGGAACCGGGTGGCTCACCGGCCAGCAGCCGACCGTCCTGCCGGAGCACGGCAATGGAACGGATCGATTCATCATCGGCGATTTCGCCGACATAACGCTGCATGGTGGCATAATCGTGGGAAACCAGGGCATCCAGGGTGACGTTGGAGAGAATCCGGGCGATGGTCGCCCCCCGCTCCTGCAGATCGCCTTTCAGCAGAGAACGTTCGGTCAGGATCAGCCCGGCACTGATCAGCGCCGCCGACAGCAGAATAATTATACTTAAGCGCTGGCTGAAGGTCTTTTTCAGGCTCTGGCTCATCCTCCACCTGTTATCAATGGGCTTCAATCCGGCCAATTATTCGGCGGGCGGAGTCAAAATCCCGGTCGGCCACCGGCGCGAAACCAAGCAGGGCCGGGTCAACGGCCTGCAGGATCGCGGCATCGTCCAGGGCCAGCAAATGCCGGCGCAACTGTCGCTTGCTTTCCTTGGGCAGGGAACTCCGGCACACCAGGGCATGGGGTGGAATCGCTACCGGGCCGTGAATTATCCGCAGATCCTCGTCCCGATACCGGTTAAAGATATCGAGCCGCAGACCGCCGGCCTCGAAATCGCCATGGCGAACACCCAGGGCTACGTTATCGTGGCTGCCCACATAATCATAGGCCAGCAGCCGGGCCGGCGGCACCCCGTGCTCGTTTAAGATAAAACGGCTCATAAAATGGCTGCCAAAGGAATGATAGTCGCCAAAGGCGAAAGTACGGCCGGCCAGCTCGGCCGGGGAGTTTATGCCGCTGTCCCGGCGGCTGATCAGCACCACCTTGTCGTTGGTCTGATCCTGCATATCGAGACGGGCCAGCAGCTCGATGGAGTGATAAGCATCCTTGACCTTGACGTAGGGCGAGGGGCCGACAAAGGCGATATCCGCCTCGCCCCTGCCCAGCTTGCGAATCAGGGAAATATAATTGGGCGACAATACCAGCCGCACCTCCCGGCCGGTGGCGGCGGCCAGCGACCGGGCCAGGGGGGTGAAGCTCTCGTAGAGCCGCGCGGGGTTGACATAAGGCGGCAGGGCAAAACGTAGGGGCGGCTCAGCCGCCACCCGGCCGGGGGCCAACGGCAACAAAAGAAAAAAAGCCAGCAACACAATTATCTTACGCATCCACTCCCCTCCTGCTAAGGCCCTGCCAACATAGCATGGGAAACCAAAGCCGCCAACGGGTAACCGTTCAGCAGCACCGGACCCTTCGGCTTTATCCCCGGCTCGGGCAATGCATTATGCAAACTGTAATTGCATAATGCCACGGTGGCTGGTGCTCGGCCGGCGTTCATTTATGCTTTGCTCCTTATTTTGACAGCCCGCAGATCATTTTTTTCTTGCCGTAACCTCGTCACCTTTTCCCTGCCCAAGACTGTTTTTCTTGTTTACCGTGGGCTGGTGGCCCCGCTTTTGCACTGCCACAAGGTGGTTCCCGGTGACCGATTGTGAGCCTGGCGGGGAGTGGTTTTCCGTATCGGGCTTGTTGGGGTCGCGCCGTGGTGGTGCCTGGCCGGGGGGAGCGTTAATCGAATTGTAAAGGAGAGTTTCTAATGATTGCACGTAAGAGATGGCTGTCGTTGCTGGCGGCCGGTGCTTTGGCGCTGACCGCCCTGCCGGCGGCGGCGGCGGCGAACTTGCCGATCGAAGTACGGATGAAACCGATCTGCGCCGGTTGCCACTGGAATGACGAGACCCAGATCCGGGGGACTCTGGTGCCCGGCTCCCAGAGTGAGGACTCATTTAAGATCTCCACCGAAAGCAAGGTGTGGCAGGTCAGTTATGACGATAACACCAAGATGAACAAGCTGGCTTCGGTCCTTGACCTGCGCGATGAGAAGGCAATGACCATCAGGTTTAAGCAAAAGGGCGGCAACCGGGTCTATGCCAAGGAGATTTCATACAAAGGTAACTACAAGTTCAAAGACCCGCAGGACACCATCACCATCGGCGAGGTCAACGAGTTGTTGCAACAGACCCCCGAAGAAGGCAACTACATGATCATCGACGCCCGGGGTTACGACCGCTATATCCAGGGTCATCTGCCCAACGCCGTACTGCTGCCGCACTATCGCTTCAGTGAGTTCAAGGATCGCCTGCCCGAAGACAAAAGCACCAAGATTGTCGCCTATTGCCGGGGTTATGGCTGAGGCATGAGCCCGCATTTCGCCAGGTTGGCGAAGCAGGTTTATGGCTACCAGGATGTTCAATACATGGTCGAAGGTATTACCACTTGGCGGAATGGGATCAATCCGGTTTTGACCTCGCCGGCGTGGCTCAAAATGGCCCAGGAAACCGGGGCCCCTCATATCCTGGTCGATGTCCGCCGGGCTTCGGAAGCCCGCAAGGCCCATATCCCCGGGGCGCTCAACTATCCCGTCACCGAAATGGAAAAACTGGACGCGGCTTTGGAGAAGGCCGGCAACAATAAAAAGCAGACCAAAATTATCTTCTACTCTTACGGTGACCGGGAAGCCACCACCGCCCATCGGATTATGCGCGCCAATGGCTGGGAGAAAGCCCGTATTCTTGATGGCGGTATCCACGATTGGGGCATGGAGGGTTATGCCACCGCCCAGAACCAATTGGCCCGGAAGGTCCCCACCTTCAAATGGCAGCCGCCGGCCGGCGCCATCTACCGCCAGAAATTCGAGAAGCTGGCCGCCGACACCCCCGCCGACACGGTCATCCTCGATGTCCGCAGCCCTAAGGAGTATATGGCGAGCATGGTGCCCGGCGCCTTGACCATCCCCATCGACACCCTGAAGAATCGCCTGAACGAAGTGCCTCGCGACAAAAAGATCGTCACCATGTGCAAGGCCGGCAACCGGGCGTGGATGGCCTACCGGTTGTTAACCGAAAATGGTTTTGACAACGTCCAATTCGTAATTGGGCACATCAGCAACTTCAGCGATGGCGTTCTGCAAAAAGGAGCCTACCAGCAGCAGTAATTTTTGACCTGTTTTTGGTCAGAAGCTTCAACATGGCCCGATCTGCCGGTAGCGCAGGTCGGGCCATTTTTTTTAACGGTCGGAGATTGCAACCCTTGACAATATCCGCCTATACGGATAAACAGGAATAGCCATGCAAAAGATCGCCGAAGCCATGAAGGCACTGTCCGAAGAGGTCCGTTTACGGTTGCTGCTGTTGCTCAGCGACGGGGAGCTTTGCGTTTGCGATTTGATTGGCGCCCTGGATCTGCCCCAGTCAACGATTTCCCGCCATCTGGCCTATCTGAAAAACAACGGCTGGGTGGAGAGCCACCGCCGGGGGGTCTGGATGCATTACCGGCTGGCCGAAGCCATGCAACCATTCAAGGCCGAGGTCTTACAGGCCCTGCGCCGGGAATTTAAAAACAATGACCAGGCCCGGCGGGATACCGCCAAGCTGGCCCGGTATCGCCGCAGTCGGCAGGCCGGCAACCATGACGATTGCCAAGCGGCGGCACTGCCCGCCAAATCAGGAGAACCCATGCTGAAAACCACGGTTTTGTTCCTATGTACCGGCAACTCCTGCCGCAGCCAGATGGCCGAAGGCTGGGGCCGACAATTGCTGGGCGACGATTTCGCGGTATATTCCGCCGGCATCGCCAGGCACGGCATGAACCCGCAGGCGGTAAAGGTGATGGCCGAGGCCGGGGTGGATATCAGCGACCAGTATTCCAAGACCCTTGAGCAACTGCCGCCGGGGAACTTCGACTATGTCATAACCCTCTGCGGCCATGCCAATGAAACCTGCCCCTGGTTTCCCGGCAAAGTGATCCATCACGGCTTTGACGATCCACCCAAGCTGGCGCAGGCCGCCACCAACGAAGAAGAGGCCCTGGGCCACTACCGGCGGGTGCGGGATGAGATTCGCGACTACCTTAAAAACCTACCGGCCGAACTGGCCCAAGAAGAGTCAAAGGAGGCATAATCATGAAAAAAATGGAAATTTTCGATCCGGCCATGTGTTGTTCCAGCGGCGTTTGCGGCCCCTCGGTCGATCCGGCCCTGATCACTTTCGCCGCCGATCTGGAGTGGCTGCGGAAGAAGGGGGTGGAGGTGCGGCGCTACAATCTCTCCCAGGAGCCGGCCCCTTTTGCCGACAACCAGCTGGTCAGGGACCGGCTGGCCGCCGATTCCACCAGTTGCCTGCCCTTGATCCTGGTGGATGGGGTGGAGAAGAGTGCCGCCCGCTATCCCAGTCGCCAGGAATTGGCCGACATGGCCGGGGTATCCTATGACCCGGCCACTGACGCGCCCCCGGCCACCCCGGAAGCCGATCCCGCCCTGGCCAGCCTGCCCCTGGCAGGAGGAGGTGAAACATGCTGTTAATCGACCAGGCCCCTCGCTATCTCTTTTTTACCGGCAAGGGCGGGGTGGGTAAGACCACCATCTCCTGTATCACCGCCGCCGCCCTGGCCAAACAGGGCAAAAAGGTGTTGCTGATCAGCACCGACCCGGCTTCCAACCTGGATGAAGTCCTGGAGACCGAATTGTCCGGCACCCCCAAAGCCATCACCGGGATCTCCGGCTTGTGGGCCATGAACATCGATCCCGAGGAAGCGGCGGCGACCTACCGCGAACGGATGGTGGCCCCCTACCGCGGCGTGCTGCCCGAGGAGACGGTGCAGAGTATCGAAGAGCAGCTCTCCGGCGCCTGTACCGTGGAGATCGCCGCCTTTAACGAATTTTCCCAGATCATCGGGCACCCGGAAACGGTGGCCGCTTACGACCATATCGTGCTGGACACCGCCCCCACCGGCCATACCCTGCGGCTGCTCAGCCTGCCGGCGGCCTGGAACGATTTTGTGCTGGAAAACAAGGGCGGCTCCTCCTGCCTGGGGCCGCTGGCCGGGCTCAAGGAACAGCGTCTGATCTATGAGGGGGCGGTGGCTTCGCTGACCAACCCCGAGTTGACCCTGCTGGTGCTGGTCAGCCGGCCGGAGTCCTTCACTTTGGAAGAGGCCCAGCGGGCCGCCCTCGAATTGGCCGAACTGGGGATGAAGAACCAGCATCTGGTGATCAACGGCCGTTTTAAGGCCACTTCCGCCGATCCGGTGGCCCGGGCCCTGGAAGGCAAAGGCGAGGAGGCTTTGCGTAACCTGCCGCCCACCCTGGCCGGGTTGCCCCGCAGCGAACTCAATTTCCGACCCCACGGTTTGGTGGGCCGGCAAGCCATCGCCACCGCCCTGGAACAGCAAACCGAGCCGGTGGACAGCGGCGAAGTAGAACAACTGGCCCGGGATTGGGAACAAACTAAAACCAGGCTCACCCCCTGGCCGGAACTGGTGGCGCAACTGGCCGCCCCCGGCAAGGGCTTGATCATGACCATGGGCAAGGGCGGCGTGGGCAAGACCGCCAGCGCCGTGGCCATCGCCGTGGAGCTGGCCGGCCGCGGCCACCAGGTCCGTCTCTCCACCACCGATCCGGCGGCCCATGTGGCCCAGATGCTGCCCGATCCGCCGGCCCGGCTCACCGTCAGCCGCATCGACCCCAAGGCGGAAACCCAGGCGTATGTGGCCGAGGTGCTGGCGGCCAAGGAGAAAGAGTTGTCGGCCGCTGACCTGGAATTGCTGAAAGAGGAACTGCGCTCCCCCTGCATCGAGGAGATCGCCGTTTTCCAGGCGTTTGCCCGGGAGGTGGCCGACGCCCGTGATCAATTCCTGGTGCTGGACACCGCCCCCACCGGCCATACTTTGTTGCTGCTGGACGCCACCGAATCCTATCATAGAGAGGTGGAAAAGAACGCCGCCGGGGTCAGCGAGGCGGTCAAGGAGCTGTTGCCACGGCTGCGCGACCCGCAATACACCAAAATTCTACTGGTAACCCTGCCGGAGGCCACCCCGGTGCACGAGGCCAGGCGGCTCCAGGAGGATCTGCAGCGGGCTCAGATTGAACCCTACGGCTGGGCGGTCAACCAGTGTTTCGCCCTTTCCGGCACCCGGGACCCCTTGCTGGCCGCCCGGGGTCTCAAGGAGTTGGGCTATATCGGGGAAGTGCTGGCGGTCAGTGCCGGACCGGTTGCGGCCTCGCCCTGGCTGGCGACGGAGATCAAGGGCAGCACCCAGCTGCGCGAGCTGCTGGCCGCCCAGCAGTGATGCTGATTAAACAACTGCAATCCATTTTATAAGCAAATTTTCAGGAGGATTTTTCAATGGCTCAATGTCCCACCGATTCCAAACCGAGCATGGGCGGCAACCTCTCCCTGCTGGATCGTTTCCTCACCCTTTGGATTTTTCTCGCCATGGCGCTGGGCGTGGCCCTGGGCTCACTTTTTCCCGCCGCGGTGGAAAGCTTCAACAACAGCCTGACGGTGGGTAAACATACCAACCTGCTGATCGCCATCGGCCTGATTCTGATGATGTATCCGCCCCTGGCCAAGGTCAAATACAGCCTGATGCCCAAGGTCTTCGCCGATTTCCGGATCATGGGGTTGTCGCTGTTTCAAAACTGGATTGCCGGCCCGATATTGATGTTCGTGCTGGCGGTGGCCTTCTTCGGTTTTATCGCCCCGGCCATCTTCGGCCCCGACCCGCGCTGGAACGCCTATATGGTGGGCCTGATCCTGGTGGGGATCGCCCGTTGTATCGCCATGGTCCTGGTCTGGAACCAACTGGCCCGGGGCAGCAGCGAGTACGCCGCCGGCCTGGTGGCCATCAACAGTATTTTCCAGATTGTCACCTACAGCTTATATGCCTGGATCTTCGTCACCTTCCTACCCACCTTCTTCGGCCTGGAAGGGGTGGTGGTGGATGTCAGTATCCGTGATATCTTTGTCAGTGTGATGATCTATCTGGGCATTCCCTTTGCCGCCGGCATCTTAAGCCGGGTGCTGCTGGTGCCGGCCAAGGGGGAGGAGTGGTACGACAAAACCTTTATTCCCCGGATTTCCCCCGTCACCCTGGGCGCCCTGCTCTTTACCATCGTGGTGATGTTCAGCACCCAAGGGGAACAGATTCTGCTGCGGCCCTGGGATGTGCTCTGGATCGCCATCCCTCTTTCCTGCTACTTCGCGCTGATGTTCCTGCTCAGCTTTTTCATGGCCTGGAAGATGGGGGCCGATTACGCCCGCGCCGCTTCCCTGGCCTTCACCGCCTCGGGCAACAACTTTGAGCTGGCCATCGCGGTGGCCATCGCCGTCTTTGGCATCGCCTCGCCCGTGGCCTTCGCCACAGTGATCGGGCCGCTGGTCGAGGTACCGGTGCTCATCGGCCTGGTCCACGTCAGCCTCTATTTCCTGCGCCGTTTCTACGGCGGACAAGCCACAGCCTAAGGAGAGATAAAATGTTAAGCAAAATCCTGATCGCCACCGATTTTTCACCCGCCTCCGACTGCCTGGTGCAGTGCGCCACCGAACTGCAAGCCATTGGCCTTAAAGAGGTGATCCTGGCCCATGTCGTTTATGTGGCCAACACCCCCGGCCTGGAGGAGACTCTTGAGGAGGAGGCCCGGCCCCAAATGGAGCGGCAGTTGGCCATGCTGGAGGAGAAGGGAATCACCGCCCGGGCCGAACTGACCATGGGGCTGCCGGCCCATAAGCTCGATGAACTGGCCACCAGCCACCAGGTAAAAGCCATCATGATCGGCTCCCGGGGCGGCGGCCTGGCTAAATCGGCCCTGGGCAGCGTCTCTTTCAAACTGCTGCAACTCACCAGCCATCCGGTTTTCCTCTCCCGGATCAACGTGGAAGGCAAGAGCGATACCTGCGAGGTCTCCGTCCGCCCGCAAGCCTTTGACAAGATTCTCTTTGCCACCGATTTCTCCCAGACCGCCCAGCGGGCCGGCGTTTTTTTGAAACACATTCTGGAGCAGCGTCCCCAGACGGCGGTCAATTTGCTGCATGTCTGTGATGCCGGCGACTATGCCCGACTCTCCGCCGACGGGCTCAAGGAGCAGCAGGAGTTGGACCGCCAGCGGCTGGAGGCCCTGCAACAGGAACTGGCCGCCCCCCGGGCCACCTTTGCCATCGAATGCGTGATCGGTAAGCCGGCCGAGGAGATCATCGCCCGCACCGCTAACGAAGGGGCCTCCCTGGTGGTCATGGGCAACCACGGCAAAGGCTTTTTCCGTGAGGCCCTGCTGGGCAGCGTGGCCAACGAAGTAGCCCGCCGGGCCGAGGCCCCGGTGCTACTGGTGCCAAGCGTCCACTAAGACGGTAAGCGTTCAGCAGCATCCATCCAGGGGAGTAAAACCACGAAAAGCTGGCGGCCTACCTTGGGCGTTTTCGCTTTGACTGGTAGCGGTTTATCTTTACCGTTTAACGCATTTCTGGAGAGAAATTAGAGATGAATGAGAGAACAGGAGGATAGAGATGATTGCCAACAAAGTGCGCGAGTTACTGGCTCGGGCCGGAATCACGGTGGGCGGCGATCAGCCCTGGGATATCCAGGTCCATGATCAACGCTGGTACGCTCGGGTCTGGCGGGAAAGAAACCTGGGTCTGGGCGAGTCCTACATGGATGGTTGGTGGGATTGCCCCCGGATCGACCAGATGATCCACCGGCTGCTGACCCACGGTTTACAGGAAGAGGGTGGTGCCCAGATCAAGGAACTGGCCTACCAACTGCCGGCCGTGGTCTACAATCTGCAATCCCGGCTCCGGGCTCGAATCATTGCCGAACGTCACTACAACCTGGGCAACGATCTCTTTTTCTCCTTTCTTGACCCCAACCTCCAGTACAGCTGCGCCACTTTCGCCGATGGTGACGATTTGGCCCAGGCCCAGATCCGCAAGCTGGAACTGATCGCCGCCAAACTGGAACTGAAAGCAAGCGACCACCTGCTGGATATTGGCAGCGGCTGGGGCGGCCTGGCCGCCTATCTGGCTCGCAAATACGGTTGCCGGATCACCGGCGTCAATATCTCCCAGCCGCAACTTGACCATGCCCGCCAGCTCTGCCGCGGACTCCCGGTGGACTTTCAGGAGCGGGACTATCGGGCGATCGAAGGCTGCTTTGATAAGGTCGTTTCGGTGGGGATGTTCGAACATGTGGGCCGCAAAAATTACCGGACCTTCATGAAAGTGGTGGCCCGCTGCCTGGATAAAAACGGAGTTTTTCTCCTCCACGCCATCGGCAACAATATTTCCCGGCTCGGCAGTGACCCCTGGATCAACAAGTACATCTTCCCCAACAGTATGCTGCCCAGCCTGGCCCAGATCGGCCGAGCGGCGGAGAACCTCTTCGTGATCGAAGATGTCCACAACCTCGGCCCCCACTACGACCCAACCCTAATGGCCTGGAACGACAACTTCCAACGGGCCTGGCCCCAATTGAGTTCCCGCTACGATGCCCGTTTCAAGCGAATGTGGGAGTACTACCTGCTCTCCTGCGCCGGGGCTTTCCGGGCCCGGAATATTCAACTCTGGCAGGTGGTGATGACCAGGCACGGCAGCGGCACCAACCAGCCCCGCTGCCGCCATGGCTTGATTCCCCTAGAGGATACCCAAGAGAGAAGAGAAACCAAATAGCTTAAAGAAAGACTCTTCCACAAAAAAGACCACAAAATGAAAGTTATAAATTGGATAAATGGAAATACAACCATACTGATACTAATCGACATTGCCATTGCTTTTGTATTGGGCATATTTTATCCAGATATCTTTGCTCAGCTTGGAAAATACGCAATAATAGCTGCGTTCATCATGATTTACCCAATAATGATCAACACAGACTTAAGAAGCGTCAAAGAAAGTATTCATAGTAAAAAATTTATATCACTTTCTTTGGTATTCCATTTTGTTATCTCACCATTGCTCTTGTTTTTGATTTTGACATTAATGGTCAATGACCCCTCGATTTCTGCTGGATTATTGTTTATTGCTATTATGCCTGCCTCTGGGATGGCAGTTGTCTGGACTACCCTCAAAGAAGGCACAACCCAGCTTGCAATTGTCGTTCTTGCGGTTTCTACTATTTTGGCAATAGTGGTTGTCCCTCTTGGAGCCTACTTCATTGTGGGAAATCTCGTCGAAATCCCTATAGACATTTTTATCAAGTCTATTTTGATACTCTTGATTCTACCAGTCACCCTTGGCTATTTTACAAGAATCACCATCATTAAGCTTAAGGGTAAAGAGAAGTTTGCCGAAGCAAAGCCATATATAAAAACGATTTCTATTGTTGGACTTTTAGCCATAGTTTTCATTGCCTTTGGAAAGGAAGGACAGACTCTTCTTTCCAAACCATTACTGGTCGTGGAAACTGTCTTACCCATGATACTGTTTTACGTACTGGGATTCGCCTTGATGACATGGGTTGGAATAAAATCAGGATTTTCCAAGCAAGATGTAGTTGCTCTAAACTACAGCTCCTTAACCAAAAACCGTTCTATGGCCCTGGCAATCGCAATTGTTGCGCTAAACCCCTTGTCTGTGACAGCAATTGCTCTGGTCGGTGTTCTTGCTCAACTTCCAATGATGATTGTCTATGGAAAATTTGTAGATAACATACTCAGCAAACATTTCATCTGAGGCCGCATCACCCACCTGCCTTTTGCGACCGCAGCGCGCCCCGGATCCAAACCGCCATGACCCCGGCCACGGCAAGCCCCACCAGCAGCCCGACGGCATTGCCAAGCAGGTCGGCAACCGCCTCGATCCGGCTCGCGAATACGACGCCGAGTGTGACATAAACGCTCACCCAGATCGTTTCACCAAGCACATCCCAGATCGAAAAGCGCCGCCAGGACAGCGCCGTGGTGCCAGCGATGAAATTGACCCAAGGCCCCAGCGGCGCGAACAGCCATGTCGAGAAGAAGACACCGGGGCCACCCCAGCGGTCAACCAGTGTGCGCGCCCGAGCCAGCGCCGCGCGGCGCTTCGGGCTACGCGCAATGCGCGTGACCAGCGGCGCGCCGCCACGGCGTCCGATCAGATACCCGGTCTGGTCGCCAAGGATCGCACCTGTCAGCGCCGCTACCACAACATGCCAGAGCGCGAGATCGTCCGAGGCCACGAACGCCCCGCCTGCCAGCATCATCAGCGAGGTGGGGATCGGCACCGCGAGGCAAGAAAGAAAGGCCGAGGCAAAGATCAGCACCGGCCCCCAGTCGGAGACCAGGGCGAAGATGTCCGCGCTCATGGCATGTCCCCTTTGCTGCGATGCGCCGCGATCTCCGCCCGCAACTCGGCGGCCAGGGCTTCAACGGACATGCCGCGCGCCTGTGCAAGATCGGCCAGCGTCACCCGCTCTCCGGGCCTTGGCGGCAGATCCAGGGCGCCGAACGTCACCTCGCGCGGGACATCCCAAGAATGGGCGACATAGCCCGGCGTCATCCAGCCCTCGATCGCCTGATCCCGATGCGCCGGATCGGCCCAGTAGATCGAGAAGGCGACCAGCCGCACAGCGAAGAAGACGCTAACCGCAATTGCGACGCCAAGGATGACGGTGGCGACAGGCGCGGCGCGCCAGATACGACGTAAGAGGGTGGTCACGGGCACTCCTTTGTAAGGTTGGCGATCACGGTATAGACCAGTCGATACCCTTGCTTACACAACTTGATAGCGCCAAATCTAACACATGAATAACATAACCTCCTAAAACTTTTCAGGCCGCACGTGAAAAAAGCTGGCACGGGGGAGAAATTGGGGTCAGACCCCAATTTTTTCGCCAATTTTTTCCTTGGCGGCAAAGATGATCTGGGGTTTGATAGAGTTATTGTCAAATCTGGTGTATAGACCATCAGGCGGCCATCCTCATCGGTTGATCTGACACCTTGATTCCGTTTCTAAACTGAATGCCGGTAATAACCTCAGCCAACCGGCGGAACCCTTTGATTTTTTTCCATCTTTTTTCAGCAACCTGCAGCAACTTGAAAACCATGGTCAAGGTTGTATCCCGGGAACCGCAGTTCCGTGACCTTTGACTGCGCAGCCGCACAGTGGCAAAAGCCGACTCGATCGGATTGGTGGTTCGAATATGCACCCAATGTTCGGCCGGGAAATCGTAGAAGGCCAGCAGTTCTTCCCGATCCTTGGCCAAGCATTCCATGGCCTTGGAGTATTTGGGTTTAAAACGCTCCAGCATGCCGTCAAAGGCCCGATGTGCGTCCTCTCTGGTCTCGGCCATCCAGATATCGTGCAGATCGGCCTTGGCTTTCGGCTGCACATGCTTGGGCATCTTGTTCAACACGTTGGCCGTCTTATGCACCCAGCACCGCTGCTGGCGGGTTTGCGGATAGACCTTGGCCAACGCGCCCCAAAACCCCAAGGCGCCGTCACCGACCGCCAATTCCGGGCCGACGTCAAGGCCACGGGATCGCAGGCCGCTGAGCAATTCGTACCAACTGTCATGTGATTCACGGTAGCCGTCTTCCACCGCCAGCAGTTCCTTGTGCCCCTGGTCGGTGACTCCGATGATCACCAGCAGACAAAGCTTGTCGTCCATCCTGACCTTGCTGTAGATACCGTCCGCCCACCAGTAGACGTAGCGGCTCGCCGTCAGTTTCCGTTGCCGCCATTCGGTATGCTCGGCCAGCCATTTAGCCTTGAGCCGGGAAATGGTGTTGGCCGACAACCCCTTGGCCTGATCACCGAGTAAAGCAGCAAGGGCCTCCTGGTAATCGCCGGTTGAAATCCCCCGGAGATAGAGCCAGGGCAGCAACTCCTCTATGCTACGGGCACGCTTGAGATAAGGTGGCAGTAGAGCGCTGCTGAATCGGTTGCCCTGGCCGCTGCGGTCTCGTACCTTGGGCACCCGGATGGCAACGTCGCCGATACCGGTCTGGACAGTCCGTTCAGGCAGATAACCGTTACGCACCAAGGCGGCCCGACCGTCAGGCAAGCTTGCCGGATGCTGGGCCAAGAAGACTTGCAGCTCCGCCTCCACAGCCTGGGCGATCAACTGGCGGGCACCGTCACGCAGCAAGTCCGTGAGTGGGTCCAGAGCATAGTTTCCTTGTTGTAAAAGAGCGGTTGGGGTAGACTTGACCATGGCGTATCCTCCTATGTTGGTTGTGATCGTGGTGGTGATCAATCAACCGGATGATACGCCATTTTGCTCAATTATCCCATACACCAGATTTGACTATAACCCGTTTGATATAACGCCTGGTGTTTGGCCCTCTCGGATAGGGTAGACAGGTATTGTCGGTGTGGAAACCACCAGCCTGAATCCGGGAAAGGATCACATTATTGAGTTGAGCGTGAAATTTAAAACAAAATAACTACATAGGCTTAAGGGGTAGGTAAATTGTTTTAGGCAAATGTACAAAAACTTGATGGCGGTACAAAATATCGCTAAACACATAAAGATAACACCAATGAAAACCTGGCTATTGCTGGCTCTGATTACCCTTTCGGAAGCAACCATCGGTGTTTTCGTCAAACTGACGGACGACCGGATTCCGGTCCAGACACTGACGTTTTATGCCTTTGTCTTTGCAACGGCATTTCTTATGCTGACCATACCGCTGGCGAATAAAAAGCCACTTGAGCTGCCCCGCGGTAACTGGAAAGACACGTTTCTGATTGGCGCACTGATCGCAGCTCAAAGTGGTTTTTTCAACTACGCCATGACCCTGGTGCCCATTGCCAATGCGGTTATTTTCTGGAGCGTTGCGCCTTTTTTCACGTTTATCCTGTCCTGGCTATTTCTGGGCGAGAAAGCGAAAAAGAGCTACATCCTCATTTTTATCATCGCCCTGACCGGCATTGTGATTGCCAAGCCACTGCAGGAGGGCTACATGCTCGGCAATATGGTGGCATTGGGCGTCGGGGCGATCTATGCGGCCATGGTTACCTATATTCGCCATGAGGGTAAAACTGAAACCGACAATGATATTGCCTGGTCCTTGCTGTTTGCGGCGCTGATCATGTCTCCCTCCGTGGTATTTGTCGGCCTCGGGGATATCACCGGCATGATTCGCTATGAGGATATCGGCGTGTCCCTGCCAGTCATACTCTGGGCAGCGGGGTTGGGCCTGGTATCCATGGGGTTCGCCTATTTCGGCATTTCCATCGTGTTGAAATCCATTAACGCTAACCTTTATTCGCTGATCGACATTATCGTCTCACCCGCAGCGGCGACTCTGTTGGGCTTTCTGATATTCAACGAAGTTCCGGCAGCAAGCATGCTCTACGGTGGCGTGTTACTGCTCGGGGCTGGCGCCTGGCTTACGCGTGAAATGTCCCCGAACAACCATGAATGAACCAAGGCTGTTCCGCTGACCTTCACTCGGCGGCAGATTACTGTCATCAACGGTATCCGTTTGCGACCGCAGCGCGCCCCGGATCCAAACCGCTGAAAGGTTACATAATTTCAACAAGATATTCTTGTTGACACTATAAAGCGATTTGCCTAGACTTCGCACATGATCTACCCATCCGACAACCGGGGACCAGACATTTACTCCTTCACCCGGCGGGTGCTGATCGCCGTCGGGGTCGGCGCCGCCGTTATCCTGCTGGGGCTGATCGCCTGGCGATCCCTCACCGTCCTGCTGATGATATTCGCGGGTTTTTTGTTGAGTCTGATCCTGCGGTTGATCAAAGACCTCATCAGCCGATATACGCGGATGCCGCCCATCGCCGCTCTGGCCCTGACGTTGATCCTGGTTTTCTTTCTGGTCGGTCTGTTTCTGATGGTCTTTGGTCCGGTGGTGAAGGAACAGGCCGTGGATCTGATCAACAAAGCGCCAAATTACCTGGCCCAGCTTAAATATTACATCAGTCAGTTCCGTTGGGGCGACCTGCTTATAAAGAGTACCGAAAGCCCCCAGGACCTATTCCCCGAAGAATCGCTCCAAAACACCGAGGTGTTGAGTCGGATTATCGGCGTGTTTTCTTCCACATTCGGCGCGCTGACCAACATTTTGTTCATGCTGGTCATTGCGATTTTTTTCGCGGCTCAGCCGCAGGTCTACGTCAACGGCATCCTCCGGTTGGTTCCGCCCGCCCGGCGTTCCCGGGCCTCCGAGGTGCTCGAGCGCATGGGGCGCACGCTTCGGGGCTGGCTTCTGGGGCAGCTCTTTTCCATGACCGTGTTGGGAACCTTGGTCGGATCGGGTCTATGGCTCCTGGGGATTCCCAACTCGGCGGTGCTGGGACTTTTCACCGCGTTCATGACCTTTATCCCCAACCTGGGACCGGTCCTGGCCTTTATCCCCGCCCTGCTGGTGGCCCTGTCCGAAGGCATGATGGAGGCGTTCTACGTCTCCATTTTCTACCTCATCGTCCAGAATATCGAGGGGAATTTCCTCACCCCCATGATCCAGCGGAAGTTCATCCATGTGCCGCCGGTGCTGATTCTGTCCATCCAGGTGCTCCTCATGACCCTCATCGGCTTTCTGGGTATCCTGCTGGCCATGCCGCTGCTGGCCTGCATGCTGGTGCTGGTACAGATGCTTTATATCGAAGACGTGCTCGGCGACGATATGGCCCGGCCGGCGGCGGCATCGGAAAACGAAACCACGGAACCATCCGGCGAAGCGGCGCAATCAGAAGGGAGATAAGGAATTATGGCGGTTATAACGCGTTATGAGCAAGACAGATGCCCTGATTTATGCAAAAGAGGGTATTCGCGTGAATTCCATTCATCCCGGATATATCTGGACCCCCCTTGTGGAAGAACTGGGCAAAGCCTCGGAAGAAAAGGGGTGGAAGCCTTTCGAAAAAAGCTGGACAGCTTGCATCCTGTCGGCCACGTAGGACAGCCGGATGACATCGCATATGGGGCGTTGTATCTTGCTTCGGATGAATCCGTATTTGTTATCGGCAGCGAACTGGTCATTGACGGGGGATATACCGCCCAATAGATGCTTGCCCAGTAGCGGTAAAAACAATACCATCCATTAAAAACCTTTAAATCAGCAGCTTCGAGATTCAAGTAAAACAATTAAGGAGGTTACAAATGAAATCACATATCTGTGCATTGATGTTGATCGGCGTACTTGGTGTTACCGCGCCTTGCTATTCCCAAACGAAAGACACCAACACTTCTATAGAGGAGGTTAAGAAAGAAACTCAGAATTTGCTTCAAACCATCGACTCATATACGGCCGACAGAAAAGATGAGGCAGTGCAAAAAGCAAAAGAGGGCTTGGATAGACTGGATAAACGCATTGATGCGCTGGAGGCGAGGGTTTATCAAAATTGGGACGAAATGAACGAGGCCGCGCGCAAGGAAGCTCGTGAAAATCTTAGGGCCCTTCGCAAGCAACGGAATCAAGTTGCCCAATGGTATGGCAGCATGAAAACTAGTTCAGCCGATGCGTGGAACCGCATGAAAAAGGGGTTCTCTGATGCATATAAGGCCCTTGAGGATGCCTGGGAAAAGTCCGAAAAGGAATCTGGCTCTAGCAAATAGAGTTGCCTAAGGAATCCGGAAAAACCTCAAAACTTTGCACAAAAGACGTAAGGACACACCTATGCAAACCTACATAAAACAACACAGCGGCGTGCTCAAAGCCGAAGGCGTCGCCATGCTGATCCTCGGCGTCATCGCCATTATTCTGCCCGTCCTGGCCACCTTCGCCATCACCCTGCTCATCGGCGGCCTGCTGGTGGTGGGCGGCTGCATCACCGCGTACCGGGGAATCCGGTTCAAAGGCTTCCCCGGCGCCACCGCCTCGCTGATCTTCGGTGTTATCTCCGCTTTGGTCGGCCTGTTTCTGGTGTTCTCGCCGCAAACCGGAGTGGAAGCCCTCACGGCCATCCTCGTGGTGCTGTTTATGTTTCAGGGCATCTCCGAAATCGCGGCGTCCCTGCAGCATCGCCAATGGTCGGCCTGGGTATGGATGATGGTCAGCGGCGTCGCCTCGCTGCTCATCGCCTTGTTACTCCTGATCTCGTTTCCCGAAAGCGCCGACTGGGCGATCGGTCTGCTGGTGGGCATCAACCTCCTGTTCACCAGCTTCTGGCTGCTGGTGTTCGGCGCCGCCGTGGAAAGCATCGTCGAGCCGGAGACCTTACCGTAAGCGATCCGCAAGAGGTGAGAAATTGGATAATTCAAATATGGCATTACTGACGGACCTCTATGAATTGACCATGGCGGCCGCTTATTTTCAGGAAGGGATGCACGAACCGGCCACCTTCAGTCTCTTTATCAGGAAATATCCCCCCAATCGAGGGTATTTCATCAGTGCCGGCCTGGAAGAGGTCCTGTCCTACCTGGAATCCTTCCAGTTCACCCAGGACGATTTGGACTACCTGGCCTCCACCGGAATCTTTAACCCTGATTTTCTGCACTACCTGTACTCCCTGCGGTTTACGGGCCGGGTCCGGGCCATACCCGAAGGGAACCTGTTCTTCAAGGATGAACCGGTGCTGGAGGTCACCGCCCCAATTATCCAGGCCCAGATCATCGAGAGTTTCGTCATCAATACCATCAATCTCCAGGTTCTTCTGGCAACCAAGGCCAGCCGCTGCGTTTATGCCGCCCGCGGCCGGGGGTTGGTTGATTTCTCCCTGCGGCGTACCCAAGGGCCTGATGCCGCTTTAAAAGCGGCCAGATCCGGATACCTGGCTGGCCGGCAAGCAGACCCTGGTTGCCGAAAAACAGGTCTTCCGGACCAGGGACAACGGTCAGCCGGTTAAAGACACCATCGCCCTGCAGGAGGAGGAACTCGAGGGGGAACCCCTGCTTGAACCGGTTATGGAAGGGGGCAAAGAACCCAGGCGGCCGAATCTCTTGAGGATCTCCGCCAACGCTGCCTGCGGGAATTGCAACACCTGGACGAGAGGTTCAAAACCCTGGAAGCTCCGGCTACCTACCCGGTTGAATTAAGCGCCCAACTGCGCGACCTCCAGGAAGAGGTGGTCCACCGGGTCAGGGCCAAGGAACTCGGCGAAAGCTGATCATTGCTTGGCAACATCAACCTCACCGCCAAATTCACCCTTGGTCCCGTAGGCGACATCTCTGATAACCGCGGCCACCGTCTCCGGGTCGCCGCCCTGGTAGTTGGTCATCCTTGTCCTGGTCATCCCGGGGTTGACGCAGATCAGGGGTGCGCCTACGGCCATGGTAAGCATCCGCAGGGCGGCCTTACTGGCGCAGTAGACCGGGAGATTGTCATGAGGGTGTTTGGCCGCGCCACTGGCAATATTGATAATCCTGGATATTCCCAGATCTACTCCCACCTTGGCAACTTTTATGGCCCCTTCGGTGTTAACCCGCAGGATAGCTTCGATATCCTCAAAACTGTGTTGGTGGAACACCTGCCAACGGGCTACACCGGCATTATTGACAAGTACCTCCGGTGCCCATTCCCTGAGGACCTCTTTAAATTCTGCCAGGGAGGAGTTGTCGGTCACGTCGAGTCTGACAATTTTGGCTCCCGTTTTTTCCGCTACTTGCCGGGCCGCCTTGGCATCGTTCTGGTAAGTTATGCAGATATCATTATGGTTTTCCGCCACAGCAAGGGCCGTGGCCTCGCCAATACCGCGGCTCCCGCCGGTAATCACGATTCTCATAAGTGCACCTGTAAATTGCTGATTTTCTGTCGCAGCGATGATGGTCCCCGCAAGTACCCGCGCGGAGCGGTCGAGCTGGCGCAGCAGCGGGGTCTGAAGCGTCTCGACTTCGGCGAGCATACGGAAGATCCGCCCAATCTCCGTGTCCGTCGCGGTAGCGACCACGAGCCCCGTGGCCTCCCCCTCGACGGCCAGCGTCCCGGCGAAGGCCATGCTCCGACGGTAGGCGAGCTCGGCGTCGGCGGCGACCGCTTGCGTCGTCTTATCCACGGGCTCGGACTCGCCCGTCAGGGCGGCCTCCTGGGTACGAAAGCCACTCGCCTGCACAAGCCGGCTATCGGCGGCGACACGGTCACCGGCGCCAACGATGAGGATATCGCCCGGCACCACATCCGCAGCGTCGACTTCCAAGCGCTCGCCGTCCCGGATGACGACGGCCCGAGGTGAGAGCATGCCCTTGATGCTGTCCAGGGCCTGCTCGGCCTTGCCTTCCTGGATAAACCCGATAAGGGCGGTTCACCGGGTTAAAGACCGGAGCCTTCAGGTAATGCGCCCAGGATCAAGGGCCCGCCGGATCGTATCCTGAGTTCCCGTTTGGCCGCCTCCCAATCCACGGTTTGCTCCTGCCCTGCGGCGCATCGTCCCTCGGTTTCCCGCAAGAGATCCCGGTGCCACGAAGGAGACTCTACCTCGGTATCAGACTTCGAAAGGGATTCCCACAGAGTTTCCATTACTTGGATCTTCTCCATCCGTGTCATCTTGTCGATTTGCGTTGAGCTGATCATACGGTTAACCCCCTTTGATTCTTTCCTTTTGACTGAAGTTAGGTTAGCCAAATCAATGAGGAATGACAAGTAAAAACGAGCATCAGTATGGAAAGTGGCGACTGCTGCCCTTGATATTTTTGTTGACCCTATAAGGTGAATTGCCTACACTTTGTATCTACATTTGTTTCTATGGAGGCAGCACCGGGGCAGCACTTGCCGACCAAATTAAAAGCTTTGACTGGAAAACCCGCCAGACTGAACGTAAAGGGCAGGCCACGCCAGCCGAACTCGCGGAGATCAAGGCCAAAATAAAGGCTCTGCTCAAGCTCTCCTGATAGAATCCAGATATTTACATTCCGCAAGGAGAACTTAATGCAAGATGTGGAGAAGATTACCATGACGCCGATAGGGGTGGTTCATTGCGGGCTGCGGGAACTGGCCGAGACGCCGAAAAACTACAGCGAATCCTCGGTAACCGGCAGCCTGGAGATATTTCCGCCCTACCTGGAGGCCATGGAGGGCATTGTCACCGGCCGCCCCCTGGTGGTTCTTTTCTGGTTTGCCCGGGCCCGGCGTGATATCCTGAAGGTACACCCCCGGGGAGACCACGGCAGGAAACGGCGCGGGGTCTTTACCACCAGAAGCCCGGCGCGCCCCAACCCCGTCGCCATCTCCGAGCTGATGGTGCTCGGGGTGCGGGATAACCTGATCGAGGTCTCCGGCCTGGATGTAATCGACGGTACCCCGATTGTCGATATCAAGTCGGTGGTTAAGCCGACCCGGTAGCAGGAGTAGGGTAACCCTTAGCTTTTATGGATATGACTTATCTGGAGAAATCTTTGAGCAACACCTTTACCGAGGCGGCCGACCAGGTGATTGCCCATTTGCCGCGCCTGTTGGCGGCGCTGTTGGTGATCCTGCTGGGCTGGTTGCTGGCGCGGCTGCTCCGCGCGCTGGTGGTCCGCTTTATTGCCGGGCTGGGTCAGGTATGGTCCAGGGTGGCCTCCCGCGCCGGGATGGATCACCTCCATTTACACCTGACGCTGGCCAGTCTAACCGGCGAGGTCCTGTTCTGGTTGGTAATCCTGGTATCCGTCTTCGGGGCGGCCCAGATCCTTACCGAGGGGGCGGCGACCGCCTGGATGATCGACACCCTCGCCTACCTGCCATCCATGCTTGCCGGGGTGTTGATCATCGTACTGGGGGTGGTGCTGGGCAGCATGGTGCGCTCGCTGCTTGCGGCGGCCGCCGGTACCGCGCATATAGCCCGGGCCAACCAACTGGGCCGCACTGGGCAGGTCCTAGTGGTGACGGTGGCGGTAATGGTCGGGGTCACCCAACTGGGTATCGATATCAGCTTTCTCACCACGCTTGCCGCCATCATTCTGGCCACGGGGTTGGGCGGCATCGCCCTGGCTTTCGGCCTGGGAGCGCGGACCCATGCCGAGCAGTTGCTCGGTATGCAGCAATTGCGGAAGCTGTACAAAATCGGCGATGAAATCCGTATTGGGCAGGTGCGGGGTCGTATTCTCGCCTTCACCACCACTGCGGTGCTGGTGGAAACCGACGAGGGCCGGGCCCGATTGCCGGCCGACGATTTCATGCGCCAGGTGGTTATCACCACGGCATCAGCGGATAGCCATGACGCGGCATGATATATTATTGAAAACCTTTGCCCATCGCCATCCCCTGGAGGCGGCTCGGGTTCTGGAACGCCTGCCGGCACAACCGGCCGCCGATGCTCTGGAGGATCTGGGAGTCCCCCTGGCGGCCCCTCTATTCGAACATATGACCACTTCTCCGGCGGTGGCCAGCATCTTGCTGCTGCCCACCACCGTTGCCGCCCACCTTATCGAGGCCATGCCGCTATCCGACGGAGCGCGCCTGTTGCGAAAATTGCCGGCGGCCCGGGTGGACGAGCTGTTGGCGCTGGTGAAGACCCGGCAACGGTTGCGACTGCTCCGTCAACTGCGTTATCCGGCGGGCAGCGTGGCGGCGGTGATGGATCCGAACGTCTGCACCCTGCCTGCCGACATCACCGTGGCCGAGGCGCAAAAACGCCTCAAACGGGAGCAGGGCCCGCTCACCTGTGAACTCTATGTGGTGGATGCCCGGGGCAAACCGGTCGGCCTGCTGCCGGCAGTCAATCTGTGGCGTGCCGGCCAGGACCAGCGCCTGGCCGGTCTGGCCCAGCGTTCCACGCCTCTCCTGCCGGCCCGGGCGGATCTTACCGCGGTGCGGGAAATGGCCGAGTGGCAAGAGTATCAAAGCCTGCCGGTGGTGGGGAAGGATGGCACCCTGCTCGGAGCCCTGCATTACCGGGATCTTGTCCAGCCGGAAGGGGAGGTTGCTCCGACATCGACTCTGACCTCCCGGCCGCCGGAGTATTCCCCGCTGGAGTTGTGCTGGCTGGGTTTGGCGGAACTTATGGGGATATTGGCACACCACAACCCCAAAGGCGGTCGTCCATGAAAACCCGCGCCGCCTTTCAGGAAAATCCGGCAAACCTGGCCCTGAGCCGGGAGTATGTACGCCGTTTCCCCGCTGAAGCCGCGCAAACAGCGGGGCTCATGGCTAAGGAGGAGATCGCGCGACTGCTGGCAGGGTTGCCGATCCAGGAGGCCATCCCCTTCTGGCAACAGCTGGACCAGAGCGTGGCGGCGATGGTGCTTGACGACTTGCCCGCCACGCAACGGGTCGCGCTGCTCTCCCACGCCGATCCCACCGCCATGGCACGGTTGCTGGCGCGCCTTCCCGAACGGCGGCGTGAGCCGACACTGGCCGGCTTGGCGCCGGCCAAGGCCCAGGAACTGGCGGCGCTGGTCGACTACCCCGAGGACAGTGCCGGCGCCCTGATGGATATCCGCTTTGTCGAGTTGCACACTGACCTGACGGTGCGCCAGACGCTGTTGCGGATCAAGCGCTACAAACCCCGTTTTTCCTATTATCTGTTCCTGGTTAACGGCGATGGCGTCCTGGAAGGGATGGTGACCATTCATGACCTGGCGCTGAGCGAGGCGGCTGTGTCCCTCGCCTCACTGGCCCGGCCCGTGCTCGCGGCGGTCCTGCCCACCGCCACCCGCCAGGAAGTCATGGAACAACTGGATAATCATAAATTATTGTCGGATCTGCCGGTGGTGGATAATAGCGGCAAATTGCTCGGCGTGATCCATTACGACGCCTTACTGGAAACGGTCCGCGAGGAAGCCAGCGTCGATATCATGACCATGGTCGGGGCCAGCAAGGATGAGCGCGCCCTATCCACGGTGGGTTTTGTGGTCAAAAAACGCCTTCCCTGGCTGCATATCAATCTGCTCACGGCGTTTCTCGCCGCCTCGGTGGTGGGGGTGTTCGAAGCCACCATCGCCCAGTTCACCGCGTTGGCGGTGTTGTTGCCGGTGGTGGCGGGGCAGTCCGGAAATACCGGCGCCCAGGCGCTGGCGGTGACCATGCGCGGCCTGGCGTTGCGCGAGTTCGGCACCAGCCAGTGGCGGCGGGTGGCGGGCAAGGAGGTGGGGGCGGCGCTGCTCAACAGCCTTGCCGTCGCCTTGACCACGGCGGCGGGGGTCTTGGTCTGGAGCGGTTCCCCGGGGTTGTGTCTGATCATCGCCACCTCCATGGTGATCTCCATGGTCGCCGCCGGTCTCTCCGGGGTGCTGATCCCGGTGGCGCTGGCCCGCCTGGGGCAGGACCCGGCCCAATCCTCTTCCATTATCCTGACCACCGTTACCGATATTGTGGGGTTCTTTTCCTTTCTGGGAATCGCCACTTTGTTAGCTAATTTTATTTAAATTCTTGCCGCGGGTCGGCAAAAAGCAAGGAGCACCGATGACGGATTCCACCGTGCAGGTTATCGAAAACGTCTGGCTCACCATGTCCGACGGCTGCCGGCTGGCGGCCAAGATCTGGCTGCCGGCTGATGCCCACCAGGCGCCGGTGCCGGCGGTGCTGGAATATATCCCCTATCGTAAGCGCGACCACAAGGCCCTGCGGGATGCCGAAATCCATGGTTTTTTCGCCGCCAGCGGCTACGCCGGAGTACGGGTGGATTTACGCGGCAGCGGTGATTCGGCAGGGATTCTGCGCGATGAATATCTGCCGCAGGAGTTGGAGGACGGCCTGGAAGTGCTGCGCTGGATCGCCGCTCAGCCCTGGTGTAGCGGCAGGGTAGGGATCTTCGGCATCTCCTGGGGCGGCTTCAACGGCCTGCAACTGGCGGCCCTGCAACCGCCGGAGTTGGGGGCGGTGATCTCGGTCTGCTCCTCCGACGACCGTTACGCCGACGATGTCCACTACATGGGCGGGTGCCTGCTCACCGACAACCTCTCCTGGGCCTCCACCATGTTCGGCTTCAACGCCTGCCCGCCGGATCCGCAAATCGTCGGCGAGCACTGGCGTGAAATGTGGCGGGAACGCCTGGAGGGCAGCGGCCTGTGGATCCACAATTGGTTGCAGCACCAGCAGCGGGACGATTTCTGGCGCCACGCCTCGGTCTGCGAGAATTACGAGGCCATCACGGTACCGGTAATGGCGGTCAGCGGCTGGGCCGACGGTTATTCCAATGCCGTTTTCCGGCTGCTGCGCCATCTTAAGGTGCCGCGCCGGGGGTTGGTGGGGCCATGGGGGCACAAATACCCCCATATGGGCGGTCCCGGCCCCACCATCGATTTCCTGGGCGAATGCGTGCGCTGGTGGGATCACTGGCTCAAGGGCATTGATCGCGGCGTGGAGCAGGACCCCATGCTGCGGGCCTGGATGCACGACCGTCGTAATCCTCTGTTGCCGGAGATCACCGGCGGTTGGGTGGCCGAACCCAGCTGGCCCAGTCCGGCCATCACTGCCCGGCAATTCTATCTCGCCACCGGCCGGCTGCTGCCCGAGCCGCCCGCCGCCTACGACGACGAGTTGACTATCCAGAGCCCGCTGAGCGTCGGTCTTTTTGCCGGTAAATGGTGCTCCTATGCCGAAGTCACCGATCTGCCCTCGGACCAGCGCCTGGAGGATGGCGGCGCCCTGGTCTTTGACACCCCGCCGCTGACCGAGGAATTGCAACTGCTGGGAGCCCCGGAAGTCGAGCTGGAGTTGAGCGCCGACCAGCCGGTGGCCATGGTGGCGGTGCGGCTGTCGGAGTTGACCCCCGATGACCGCGCCACCCGGGTGACCTTCGGCATTCTCAACCTCACCCACCGGGACAGCCACCAAAACCCCGAGGCCTTGATCTGCGGCCGCCGCTACCGGGTGACGGTGCGCTTAAACGAAATCGCCCAGCGGTTCCAGGCCGGCCACCGGATCCGGTTGGCCATCTCCAGCTCTTATTGGCCGTTGGCCTGGCCGGCTCCCAAACCGGCACGGCTGACCATCTATCCGGCCGCCTGCCGCCTGCGCCTGCCCCAGCGGCGGCCGGCTTGCGACGATGCCACCCTGCGTCCCCTGGGGGCGTCGCGCCACGCCCCAACTCCGGCCCACACCCTGCTGGCCCCGGCCCGCCGGGAATGGCAGGTGATCCACAATCTGGCCAGCAACCAGGTCTGCCTGGATGTAACCAACAACGACCCCACCATCCAGCTGGACGACAGCGACCTCAGTTTCAGCCGCGAGGTCAACGAACGCTACAGCTACCGCAACGACCGCTACGATACGGTGCGCGGCGAGGTGGTCCACAACCGCTCTTTTCGCCGGGGCGATTGGGAGGTCAGCGTTATCACCCGCACCGTGCTGACTTCCACCCGCACCCATTTCCTGGTGCGGGCCACCCTGGACGCCTACGAAGGCGATGTGCGCGTCTTTGCCAAGACCTGGGATGAAACCATCCCCCGTCATCTGGTATGATGCTCGGTAAACGTTAACGATTTTGCTGATATAAGCGGGAGTGTGGTTCCCATGAGTGCAAAGAAAAAAAATGTTTTCATTGTCGGCCTGGACGATTTCAACCTCGAGAAGCTTCGGCGTCTGCCCCAGGCCGCGGAATGTGACTTCCACGCCGCTCTTAAGATCGAAGATATCCGCAATGTCCAGCAATACGATATCGAGAAGCTGCTGGCCGTCGCCATTGCCAATATGGAAAACCACCCCGGCGGGGTGGATGGGGTGGCCAGCTATTTCGACTTTCCCGGCACCGTGCTGGTGCCTATCCTGGCCGCTCATTTCAAGCTGCCGGGGCCGTCGCTGGAGGCGGTGCTCAAGTGCGAGCACAAGTACTGGAGCCGCCTGGAACAGCGCAAGGTCATCGCCGAGCATATTCCCCAATTCCGGGCCTTCGACCCTTTCGACGAAGAGGCCTACTCCAAACTGGGGCTGTTGCCGCCGTTCTGGATCAAGCCGATCAAATCATTCCGCTCCTTTCTGGCCTTTCATATCAACGACGAGCGCCAGTTCAAGGCGGTGATGCCCGTATGCCGGGAAAAGGTGGACTTTATGTGCCAACCCTTTCAATACCTGATGAGCCGCTTCGGGGCCCCGCCGGAAATCGCCGGGATGCCCGAAAGTTTCGTGGCCGAAACCCCCATCGGCGGCTGGCAGTGCACCCTGGAAGGTTACAGTTACCAGGGGCAGGTGCAGGTCTACGGGGTGGTAGATTCGATCCGCGAGCAGGATAGCTCTTCCTTTGCCCGTTACGAATATCCATCCTCCCTGCCCATGGAGATTCAGCACCGGATGATCGACCTAGCTCGGCTGGCGGTTCGGCAGTTCGGTTTGGACAACGCGCCCTTCAACGCCGAATTTTTCTACGACCAGACTTCGGACCAGGTCTGGTTTCTGGAAATCAACCCCCGGGTCTCCCAGGCCCATTCGGATATTTTCGAGAAAGTACATGGGGTCTCGCACTTATCGGTGATGGTGGATCTGGCCCTGGGACGCAAACCAAAGCCCATGGAGCGCCAGGGCCCCTTTAACGTGGCCGGCCATTTCATGCTGCGGACCGTGGAAAGCGGCCGGGTGCTGCGGGTGCCCAGCGCCGAAGCCATCAAGCGGCTCAAGCAGCGCCAGCCGGGCACCGAGGTCAAGATCCCGGTCAAACCCGGCCAGCATTTGAAGGAGTTGCAGGGTCAGGACATGTACAGCTTTGAAATCGCCAACCTCTTCATCGGCGGCCGCGATCAGGCCGACCTGTTGGACAGGTACGACGAGGCCCTGGCGGTGCTGCAGTTTGATATCGAAAAGGATCCCCAGCCGGTGATCATTTCGGGATTGACAGAAAGAGACATATGCGGCCAGTGGTATCATGGCCCCTACTGTTGGATTTGACCGAAGAGACCATGCAACTCGCGAAAGCTGATTATTGCTTGGCAACATCAACCTCAACCGGTTTAGCTAGGCAGGCCAGCCCCGTTGCGAGGTGTTCAGGAGGGCATCGACCAGCGCCGGGATGACGGCGGCGACGGCGGGGGAGAGGGTGTTGCCGTCGCCGAGGCGGGCGGGTTCGACGCCGCAGATGGTCAGCCGGGGCGGGAGTTCGCCCAGGGCGCGGGCCAGTTCCACCGCCTGGGCGAGGCCGAGGCCGTGGGAGGAAGGGACGGCGGGCTGGGGCAATGGCTCGTGGCCCGCCAGCCAGTGGATCGTCCCCGGGGCGGCGCCGCAGAGCAGGGCGTCGATAAGCCAGACGCGGCGGTAACCGGCCCACAGGGCCATGAGTTCGGCGGGCTCGCCGCCGGCGCCACGTACTTCCAGCGGCGGCGGCTGGGGATGGTCGGCCAGGGCCCGGCGCAACGCCTCGGCGGCGGCAAGGCCAACGCCGTCGTCCTGGCGCCAGCGGTTGCCGAGCCCGATGACCAACCCCGTCGCTGGAATGTCGACAGCGGGGCGGCTCACTTCAGCGGCGCTCCACGGTGAGATCGAGAAAATGGGTGGAGCAGGAGATGCAGGGGTCGTAGTTGCGGATGGCCTGTTCCAGTCGGTGGCGCAGTTCGTCATCGCCAAGCGCCAGGTTGGCCTCGGCGAAGGCGCGCAGATCGTCCTCGATGACCCGCTGGTTGACCGAGGTGGGGGCGACGATTTTGGCGTCGGTGATCAGGCCCTCGTCGTCGATGGTGTAGCGGTGGTAACAGATGCCGCGCGGCGCCTCGGTGGCCCCGTAGCCGGTCCCGGCCCGTGGGGTGATCGGCACCTCGGAGGTTGCCGGGTGCCGGTAAGCCGCCAGCAGGCGCAAGGCCTCTTCGCAGGCAAAGACGATCTCCACACCACGTACCAGCAGGCTCTGGAAGGGGTTGCGGCAGACCGCCGCCAGCCCGGCCCGATCCGCCGCCGCCGCCGCCCGCGGGGTCAGCCGCTGACGGTTCAGGGCAAAACGGGCCAGGGGCCCCAGGTGGGCGGGCTTCCCACCGCTGGCCAGGCGCGATTGCAGGGCGGTGGAGTGGAAGACGTGCTCCTCGCTGAGGATGGTGTCATACTCCGCCACCGCCGCATCAATGCCGCTGCTGGAGGTGAGCCGCCCCTCGGTGATGGGGTACTCGTCGGGATGGCTCAGAGCAAGGAACTCGTAGTCGCGTTCAAAACTCGGAAACTGCAGGGTGGCCAGATACTCCAGCACCTCCTCCATGGCGCCCAGCCCCCATGCCAGCTCCAAACGCAGCTCCTCCAGTTCGTCCCCGGCGGGAGCGCGGTAGAAACCGCCCACCTTGACATTGACCGGATGGATCTCGCGGCCGCCCAGCACGGTCATGATCCGGTTGCCGAGCTTTTTGAGGCGCAGCCCCTTTTTGACCAGCTCCGGATAGTCCCTGGCCATCGTCACCGCATCGGGGTAGCCCAGGAAATCGGGGAGGTGGAGCATAAACAGATGCAGGCCGTGGCTTTCGAGCCACTCGCCGCAGTAAAGCAGCCGCCGCAACTCGCGCAGGGCCCCTTCCACCCGGGCGCCGACGATGGACTCCATGGCCTGGCAGGCGCTCATCTGGTAGGCGACGGGGCAGATCCCGCAGATCCGGGCGGTGATATCGGGGGCCTCGCGAAAGTCGCGGCCGCGCAGAAAGGCCTCGAAGAAGCGCGGTGGCTCGAAGATGGAGAGGTGGGCGGTCTCCACCTTGCCGTCCCGGGTGGTCAGTTGCAGGGAACCCTCACCCTCGACCCGGGCGAGGTAGCCCACCTCAATGGTGCGGGTTTCAGTCATGGCGTTCGCTCTCCTGCCGGAAGGGTTCGGCGGTGGCATTGAAGGTACGGTAGAAACGGCTGACATGGTCGGGACTCATGCCAAGCGCCGCCAGTTGGCCGGAGAGCGCCGGTGGGTTGGCGTTCTCCTTGGGCCCGTAACACCCGTAACAGCCGCGATAGTAGCGCGGACAGATGGCCCCACAGCCGGCATGGGTCACCGGCCCCAGGCAGGGGGTGCCACGGGCTACCATGACGCAGACCGTTCCGGCGCGCTTGCACTCCTGGCAAACACTGGCATCGGGGATCTGTGGCCGCCGCCCGCTGAGCCAGGCCGCCAGCACCTCCAGCAACTGCCCCTTGTTGATAGGACAGCCACGCAGCTCGTAATCCACCGCCACATGGGCGGATATGGGATCGGAGGTGGCCAGGGTAGCGATCCAGTCGGGGCGGGCGTAAACCGTGCGGCTGAACTCGGCCACCTCGCCGAAATTACGCAGGGCCTGGATCCCTCCGGCGGTGGCGCAGGCACCGATGGTGACCAGGGTCTTCGAGGTGCGCCGGATCTCGCGAATACGTTCGGCGTCGTGGGGGGTGGTGATCGAGCCTTCCACCAGGGAGAGGTCGTAGGGGCCATCAATGACGGTGCGGGTCGCCTCGGGAAAATAGGCGATCCGTACCGCCTCGGCCACGGCGAGCAGCTCATCTTCGCAATCGAGCAGGGAAAGCTGGCAGCCGTCGCAGGAGGCGAACTTCCATACGGCGAGGGTTGGCGGTGTCTGGGCCATAATCACAACTCCCGGACGCGGAAAGCGGGTTCCACCCGCGGGTAGGGGAATACCGGGCCATCCCGGCAGACGAAGTCGGGCCCCAGTTGGCAGTGGCCGCAAAACCCCACGGCACAGCGCATACTGCGCTCCATGGAGAGATAGATGTGGTTTTCGTCCACCCCCCGGCGCCGCAGGGAGAGTACCGAGAAGTGCATCATCACCTCCGGGCCGCAGACCATGGCCACGGCATTGCGACCGCTGAAGCCGCCGCGATCGATCAGGTTGGTGACCACCCCGACCTCCCCCTGCCAGGCATCGGTGCCGCGATCCACGGTGAGGCGTACCTCGATGTCCGCCGCCTCCCATTGGGCCATTTCCTCGCGGAAGATGATATCCCCGGGTGAACGTGCCCCGTAGCAGAGCAGCACCCGGCCGAAGGCGGAGCGCTCGGCCATTACCGCGTGGAGCACCGGGCGCAACGGCGCCAGACCGATGCCGCCGGCCACCAGGATAAGGTCCCGCCCCCGCGCCGCCGCCACCGGCCACGGGGTGCCGAAGGGGCCGCGCACCCCGACTATGTCGCCGGTGGTCAGGGTCTGCATGGCGCGGGTAACGCTACCCACGGCGCGGATGGTGTGGATAACGCCGTCCGCCGCCGCCGGGATCCCGCTTATCGAGATGGCCGATTCGCCGACCCCGAAGAGGTAGAGCATATTGAACTGGCCCGGCAGCAGTGCCGGGACGGTACTCTCCTCCGGGCGTAATTGCCAGCTAAAGACCTCACCACTGGCCATCTCCCGGTGCACCGAGGCGATCCGCCACGGCGTCGGCGCCATGGCCTCGTAACCGACGGCGGCGGCATCAGGCATAATTACCTCCCGTTTCGCGCTGGTATTGTCTGGCGTAACTGTCGGATTCCGGCCGCCGCGCGGCGCTATCAGCTGCATGCTGTCCCTGGCGCTTCATGGGTTTCCCTCCGGTGCCGGCTCCGCCAGGGCCGCCACCTCCTCGGTGAGGTCAATCCCCACCGGGCACCAGGTGATGCAGCGGCCGCAGCCGGTACAACCCGAATGGCCGAACTGGTCGTGCCAGTGGGCCAGCTTGTGGGTCAACCATTGGCGGTAGCGGGAGGCCACCGAGGCGTGGTGAGGGCCGCCGACCAGGTAGGAGTGTTCGGCCTCAAAGCAGGAGCCCCAGGTGCGGACCCGGGCTGCCGTGGAGCCGTCCAATTCGGCCGTGTCCTCCATGTTGGAGCAGAAACAGGTGGGGCAGACCAGGGTGCAGTTGGCGCAGGAGAGGCAGCGCTTGGCCACCGCTTCCCAGCGGGGGTGCTCCAGGGAAGACTTGAGCAGCGGCGCCGCCCGGGGTGGCAGTTCACGCCCCATCTGTTGCGGCGCCGACTCCCACTGCGCCTGTACCGCGGCTTGCTCGGCGCTGGTAATGGCCCGGGTCTCCAGTTGCGCCAGTATCCCTTCGCCGGCGGCGCTGCCGGCCGCAACGGCAAAGAAATGCGCCGCCGGGTGGCAAATCTCGCTGAGCGCCAGGTCGAAATCACCGGTGGCGGTAGGGCCGCCGCCGGCACTGGTGCAAAAGCAGGTCCCGCCCGGCGCGGCACAGTCCACCGCCACGGTAAAGACCGCCCCTCGTCGGGCGGCGTAGCCGCGATCGACCACCGGCTGGCCGTTGAAGATGATATCCTGGCTGGCAATGGCCGCCAGTTCACAGGGCCGGACGCCGAGAAAGGCGCGGGGAAGCGGTGGCTCGCCGGCGGGTTCGTGGCGAAAAGAGGTGTCGGGCCGGCGATGGATATAAAAGAGGGTTTCCCGGGGAGGAAACAGGTATTTCTTCCAGCTGTGGGGCCCCACCACATAACCGAAATAAGCGGCATCCTGCCGGCGGTAAAGGCGGTAGTGGCCGGGGGCCTGTTCGTCGGCCCAACCCACCGGCAAATCGGCCGCCGAAGCCAGGCGATCATAGACAATGGCGCCTTCGGCGGGGGTGGGGCCCAGTACTTCATAACCTTCACCCCGAAGCACGGTAATCAGGGTCTCCAGTCCCGCCGGATCCATGGCCCGGGCCGGCAGGGGGCGGGGGGTAGTTGGTGTGTTAGTAAACATAGTTAACGCCATTAGCAATTACCCATCGGCTTGTCAATGGTACTCCGACCCAGGGACGACAGTTTCACCCCGGTTACCGCCGCCGAAACCAGGCCGGCAATAAGCACCGGCAACAATAACATGGCGTGGGAGGCCAGGGAAAAGGCCACGGCGGCATCTTTGGGAATGCCGAAAAGGGCCAGCCCAAAAACGCTGCCCGCCTCCCAGATCCCCCAGAAACCAGGCACCGACGGCAGCATAATAAAAAAACAGACGATGATAAACACCGTCAGACTCGGCAAAAAACCCAATTGCACGGCGGGGAAGGCAAAGGTGGCCAGATAGATGGCCAGCCCCTGCAGCAGCCAGATCACCAGGGAATACCCCAGGCAAAGCGCCAGGTGCAACGGCCGGTGGATCATCGACAAGCCGGCGCCGATATGATCAATCATGGTGGCGAGGGGACGGGCCACTCTTGCTGCCAACCGGTCCGCCAACGCCGGGCGTCGGCCTAAAATACGACCCGGAGCGGCCAACACCAGGGACTTCAAGCCCCGCTGGACGGCGGGTACGCTGACGATTACCAGGACCACGGCGATGCCCATACAGGCCCTGCTAACCCCCTGAAACAAAGTTTCCAGCAGCTGCCGATCCAATTGCCAGTGGCGAAAGGAGATCTCCAACTCCGGGTCGATGGGCACCAGGGTCAGGAGCCCGGCAAACAACACCACCAGCATGATTATATCAAACAGCCGCTCGGTGACCACCGTGGTCATGCCCAGGGTAAAAGGCACGCCGTGCCGTTTTTTAATGATAACCGGCCGGGCCAACTCTCCGAGGCGGCCGGGCAGTATGGTGTTGAGCATAAAGGCGATCATCAGGGGATGGTAGGCGGCGGCAAAGGGCAGTTGCCAGGAGGAGCCCAGAATCAACTGCCAGCGAAAGGCCCGCACCACAAAGGAAAACAGACCGACGGCACCGCCGGCCGCCAGCCAGCGATAATGAAGCCCGCTCAGGCTGGCCGCCAGGTTGGCGAAGGGTACGTTTTTAAAGACAAAATAAAACCCCAGCAACGACAACAATACACCAACCACCAAGGAAATCCGCAAATTGCGTTTCATAAGGACTCCATCGAGGTTGGCTGATACTCAAAACGGCGCTATATGAAGGGCAGAACCAGGAAATAACCGCCGAGGAGGGCGATGACCGCCGCCGCCACCTTGCGGGCGCCGACCACCACTTGTTGACCGGCCCGGCTGTGCAGCATCTCCATGGTGCGGGCGCTGAAGATACCGAAGAAGACCAGCGGCAGACAGTGGCCGAGGCCAAAAAGGGCCAGCATGGCCACCCCGGCGGCGATTTCCTGCTGCAGGATGATAATACCCAGAATCGGCGCGATAAACCCGAAAGTGCAGACCCCGGAGAGCACCCCGTAGGCCAAACCCAGCACCAGGGCGCCTTTGGCCCCCTGGATCTGAAAACGGCTGAGCAGGTTGCCGCCGGTGGCGCATTGCGGCGGTTTAAACAGGGTCCAGGCCACCCAGAGCAACAGCAAGCCCACCGGCACCTGCCACCAGGGGCCGACATCGCCCAGCATCCGGCCGGCCGCCGCGCAGACCAAACCCACCGCCATTATGGTAATAAAAAGGCCCAGGGCGAACAGCACCGCGTAACCGGCCGCCTGGCGCGGCGAGGGGATCATCAGCTGGCCGGCCACATAGGCAATCAGCAACGGGATGGAAGCCAGATGACAGGGGCTTAACAGGATGCTGACCACCCCCCAGGCAAAAGCGGCGGGCAGGGCGACCCCGGAGTCGGCTTGCAGCCACTGGTTTATGCCGAGCAACAACTCCCTCGATCATGACTGGTCCAGAAGTTGATCGAGTTGGGTGGCGATGCTCTCCTTGTCCAGAAAACCGACATGGCGGTATCTCTCCTGGCCCTGACGATCATAGAAAATCTGGGTGGGAATCGTTTTGATATTGAAATCTCTGGCTTTCTCCGGATTCTCCCAGACATCGATAAAGACCACCGCCGCCCGACCCCGGTACTCCTCTTCCAGCTCCACCAGAATGGGGGCCATCATCTTGCAGGGGACACACTCCTTGGCTCCGAGATCAACCATGGTGACCGTATCCGGGACCGGCAGCCGGGATGGCGCTCCAACCTGGCCACCTTTGTCGTTTTCCGCCGAGTTGTCACAGGCGGCCAACAGGAACATTAAAACCAGCAGCAGGCCCGGCATCACTTTTGCCATGATAAATCTCCTCTCAGTCTAGAAATAATGTCCGTAGATCATCCCGCTGGTGGTGGCCATAACTACCACCAGGGCGACGAAAACCACGGTTTTCTGGGTACCGATGATGCTGCGGATCACCAGCATATTGGGCAGGGAAAGGGCCGGGCCGGCGAGCAGCAGGGCCAGGGCCGGTCCCTTGCCCATGCCGTTGCCGATCAGGCCCTGCAGGATGGGGACTTCGGTAAGGGTGGCGAAATACATAAAGGCGCCGACAAAAGAGGCGGCGAAGTTGGCCGCCAGCGAATTGCCGCCCACTGCCATGCTTACCCATTCCCCGGGGATCAACCCCTCGTGGCCGGGTCGTCCCAGCAGCATTCCGGCGATCAGAATGCCGACCAGCAGCAACGGCAGGATCTGCTTGGCAAAGCTCCATGACTCCCTGAACCAGTCGCTGGACTCATCGTTACGGCGACTGAGGAGCACGGAGAGACCAACCACCCCGGCGATAAAGGCCAGGGTGGGGTAACCATGGCCGGCAAAGGCAAAAAGCAGCGGGGGCAGGGCGGCCAGTCCGACCTGCCAGGCCGGCAGGGCGAACCAGAGGCTCAGCATCACCGCCATGCCGGCCGCGAAGAGACCGGTGAGCAGCCATTTCTGGAGGTAAACCTGGTACCAGAGGCCGTGGGCGGCGGCCGGTTCACCCCAGTTGGCAAAGACCAGAATACCGATCATGGCTGCCAAAAAAAGGGCGTTCTGCCACAACGGCCGGTTAACCTCCGGTTCCGGCATGTTAGCCTGGAGCCTGGCCTTCTCCCTTTCTTCCTTTAAGAAGATAAAGTGCATAAGCAGGCCGATGACGATACTGAAGACGATGGCCGCCAGGGCCCGGGCCAATCCCATCTCCGGCCCCAGGATCCGGGCGGTGAGGACGATGGCCAGGACGTTGAGGGCCGGACCGGCATAAAGAAAGGCGGTGGCCGGCCCCAACCCGGCGCCCATATTGTAGACGCCGGCAAACAGCGGCAGGATGGTGCAGGAACAGACCGCCAGCACCGTCCCGGAAACCGACGCCACCCCATAGGAAAGCGCCTTGTGGGCCTGGGCACCGAAATATTTCAGCACCGAGCCCTGGCTGATAAAGGTGCCGATGGCGCCGGCGATAAAAAAGGCCGGAATCAGGCACAGCAGGACATGCTCCTGGGCATACCATCTGACCAGATAAAGCGATTCCAGCACCGCCTGGTCAAAACGAGGCGCTCCCACCGGCAGGTAATAAAGCAAAATAAAGCCGGTGACGATGACCGCCAGCGGCTGCCACTCTTTTCTCCATTCCATGGTGATACTCTCCTCTTATACGCCCATCCAGCCCCGGATCTCATCCTTGCGCGGCACCTTGCCCGTGCTCTTGACCTGGCCGTCGATGACCAGCGACGGAGTAGCAAAAACCCCGTGTTTGGCCATTTCTTGAAAATCACTCACTTTTTGCACGCTGGCCGCTACTCCGCTCTCGGCGATTATCTCTTCGACGGCTTGCATTACCTCGTTGCACTTGGCGCATCCTGGTCCCATTACTTTGATTTCCATTGCTTGTCTCCCGGTTAAATTGTATCTGGGGGTCGGTGTTCGATACCCCGTGGACTGCTTTTACTTTTTTGTTTCCTGGCCTCGCAGATCGTCCGCCGATCAATGCCCGGCAGCTCCGCCAGCAAGGGGCTAAGTTCCGGGTCATCGTTGAGCCAGCCCCGCAGCAGATCAAGCAGGGCGGCGGCGTAAGGCGAATCGTCGCCGGCCAGGGAGTAATTCACCCACAGCCCATCCTTGCGGCGCCGAATCAGACCGGCTTCCTCAAGAACCACCAGATGCCTGGACACGGTGGGCTGCGCCAGGCCCAGGGCTGTTTGCAATTCGCAGACACAGAGCTCGCGGTGTTGCAGCAACTTGACGATTTTGAGGCGGCCCGGGTCGGCCAGGGCCTTGGTGACTTTCAGCAGATCTTTCATGCTTATACCTTAATGTGGCTTTCATATCGTTGAATAACAATATAACAATACGATCAGCCATGAGCAAGGGCTTTTTCCGGCTTTTTTATTTGCTTATCGAGCACTGATATATTACACAGTGGCGCTGAACCGCAAATATTCCCCATAACCCCGGAGAGGCCGCCATGTTAATGGAATTAGCAACAAAATTTAAATTAAAAACCAGAATTGGATTATCATTTGTTTTCTCCATCCTGGGCGTGGCCGGGATAATCACCGTGGTGTTTATGGCTCAACTGCAAGCCACCATGAATGAGGAAGAACGGCAACGGGCCAAATCTCACTATCATAATATTCTGACCAGTCTTGATGCCCGGGCTCAGTCCGCCGCCGATATGGCGCTGTTGCTGGCTAATACCAACGAAGTGTTGGAGGCCATGCAAAACAGAGACCGCCAGCGGCTGGGTGAAATGTATCTCGAGGCCTTCAACGCCCTTGAGGAATCTTATGGTTTCACCCAGATGCATTTCCATGGCCCCAACAATGTCACTATTTTTCGAGCCCACAAACCCAGCAAACACAGCGACAACTTGACCACCCGTCGTCCCGACGTGGCCAAGGTAAACCAGGAGAAAAAGCCCCAGATGGGGCTGGCCCTGGGAGTTTCCGGATTGGGGATCCGGGGCGTGGTACCGGCTATCCAGCAAGGGAAACACATTGGGGCGGTGGAACTGGGCCGGGGCTTCGATGAAGATTTTGTCAAGGAGTTCAAGGAGAACTATGGGGTGGACACCATTTTTCACTTGCGTCGCTCCGATGGTTTTGAACTCTACAGCCGTACCACCGATTCTCTGCTGACCGCCGCCGAGCTTGACCGGGTTTTTCAGGGAAAACCCCTAATGCGGCAGACCGAACGAAACGACCAACCGGTGTTGGTCTATGCCGATCAGATCCGCGACAATCTGGGCAATCCCATCGGGGTGATCGAATTGGTCATGGACAATCAGGCCAACGCGGCCACTTTGCATACGGTTTACCTGATCATGGCTCTGGCCCTTGGTTTGACCGTTCTTCTTACCGTGCTGATGTTGATGTTGTTGCATTATACTGTCAGCAAGCCGTTGGAGGAGCGGGTTATCGCGGGATTGTCCAGCGGCGCGGCGCAGGTTACTTCTTCTTCCGAGCAAATTGCCTCCGGTAGTCAAGAGCTTGCCGATGGTTCCTCACAACAGGCCGCTTCCCTGGAAGAGACTTCCGCTTCTCTGGAAGAGATATCGGCAATGACCAAGCAGAATGCTGATAACTCCAGTCAGGCTGACACCCGGGTGCGGGAGGTTAACGAAATCGTCAAACGGGCCTCTGATTCAATGGCGTCTCTTACTGCTTCGATGACAGAGATCACCAAAGCCAGCGAAGAAACCAGTAAAATCATCAAGACCATCGATGAAATCGCCTTCCAAACCAACTTACTGGCCTTGAACGCGGCGGTGGAAGCGGCCCGGGCCGGGGAAGCCGGAGCCGGCTTCGCGGTGGTGGCGGACGAGGTCCGCAATCTGGCCCTACGGGCGGCGGAAGCGGCCGGCAGCACGGCGACGATGATTGACGAGACGGTGCAAAAGGTGCAAAACGGCTCCCGCTTGGTTGACGAAACCAACCAGGCCTTCAGCGAAGTCGCCGATAGTGCCGGCAAGGCCACTGGCCTGGTAGGAGAGATCGCCGCGGCCTCCAACGAGCAAGCCAATGGCATTACCCAGTTGAACACCGCCGTAAGCGATATGGACGGAGTGGTACAGCGCAGTGCCGCCAATGCCGAGGAGTCGGCCGCCGCGGCCGAAGAATTGAGCGCCATGGCCGCCCAAATGGAAGGTTATGTGAATGAATTGATTGTTCTGGTCAATGGACAAGGTGCTGCCAATAACGACTTTAAGTCACAGAGCAGCAATTCCAACCGCCGGGCCTTGTCCAATAGGAGGGAAAGTTGACAGCCCTGGAGGCATAAAAATGCCTCGATAATTCTTCAAAGGGAGTGAATTAGTTGGCCAAACAGGAACTGTACACCCTGGTGCTGGCGGCCGGCAAGGGCACCCGGATGCGTTCGGCCAGGGCCAAGGTACTTCATGAAATCTTTTTTGCCCCGATGATCGACCATGTGCTGGCGGCGATAGAACCTCTAACACCGGCGGCCACGGTGGTGGTGGTGGGGCACCAGCAGGACGAGGTGAAAAGGGCGCTGGCCGGACGCGGAGTGCAATTCGCCGTCCAGCGGGAACAGAACGGCACCGCCCACGCGGTGCTGGCCGCCACCGAACTGCTGGCCTACCGCCCGGGCACCACCCTGATTCTCTGTGGCGACACGCCGTTGCTGCGCTCACCCACCCTGGAGGATCTACTGGCCAGTCACCGGCACGCCGGCGCCACCCTCAGTGTGATGAGCGCCCGGCCGGTCGAGCCGGCCGGCTACGGCCGCATCGTCAGCGACGCCCAGGGGCGGCTGTTGCGGATTGTCGAGGAAAAGGACGCCACCGAGGCGGAAAAACAGATCACCGAGGTTAACACCGGGGTTTACTGCGTCGACAATCAATTTCTTTTCTCCGCCCTGCAACAAGTGGGTAGCGACAACCGCCAGGGGGAGATGTATCTCACCGATATCGTCGAGATCGCGGTGGCCGCCGGGCATCGGGTACAGCACTGGTGCTGTCCCGACCCCGATGAGATGATCGGCGTTAACTCCCGTCTTGAGCTGGCCCGGGCCCAGGCCTTGCTCCAGCAACGGCGCAACCGGGAACTGATGACGGCCGGAGTTACCCTGTTGCAACCGGAAACCACCCTGATCGGCCGGGAAGTCACCATCGGCGACGATACCGTGATCGCTCCCCAGGTGGAGATCTCCGGCCACACCACCATCGGTCCCGGCTGCCGGATCGACTCCTTTGTCAAACTCCACGACTGCACCCTGGAAGCGGGCGCCAGGGTGACCTCCTTCAGTGATTTACACGGCATCCGGGTGTCCACCCAAAAATAACTTGTTGCCATAACGGCACCCGTTCAGCAGTGCCGATAACCGTGAACTTAACGGGCCGTAACCGTTCAGCAGGGCCGCTTAGTTGGCTGCTTTCGGCGGGTAACCAGCGACCCCATTATCCCCGGTGAATACTTGGGGAAAAACCTTGACCGGTCGGAATGCGCCGGGTAGATTCACTTACAGGTTTTTGTTAGAAATTTTACTTATCTAGCTGTTATTTCATCTTTAACGGCAATTAACAAGAAAACTGATCATTGTTTGGGTGAGCACGGAGGCAAGCTACCATGGAGCAAGACGAAAGCCTTAACCGGCTGGAAAATATAATCAATAAATTGATGGGTAACCTGGATGCGGTGGCCGCCGAAAAAGATAAATTGGCCGGTCAGTTACAACGAACCAACCAGGAAAACGAGGAATTGCAACAGGAGTTGACTCGTCTGCGACAGGAAAAAGAGCAGGTACGCGAACGGGTTGGGGGGTTGATCGAGACCGTCGAGCAATGGGAGCGTAATTTTGCCGCCACCACCGGCGCTCAAGCCCCCACGGAAAGCGAGTAGGGGACGGTTAAAACATATTGCCAATCACCGTTGTTTTTGGTAACCCTGTAGCTCAAGGAGACGGGCTTGGAACGGCTGGTTAAATTTGAAGTGCTGGGCCAGGAGTATCCGCTCTATACCGACGCTCCTGAAGAGGATGTTGAAGAGATCCTCGACCTGGTCAAGACCCAGCTTGAAGAGGTCAGCCGGGGCAGTGGTCATATCCTGCCGGCCAACAAGGCGGCGGTGCTGACCAGCTTGAATATGGCCAGTCGTTATGTGCGCCTGCGGCGGGAGTTTCGGGAATACCAGCAACGGGTGGAAGAGAGCCTGGAGCAGGTGACCCGGCGACTGGAGCAGGCCAGATAGGTAATGTTGAGTTTCCCCTGCCTTGTTGGTGCACGGGCAGATAAATTTCGAGCCAACATGACATAAGAGGGCGACCTGACGCTGTTTTCTGCAAGGAAGTCGCCAGCGGCGAATTCCTTAACATGGAAACACAGGTAGCGCCCACCTAACTCGGTTAGGTTCGATGTCACTGTTCGGGCACGGCACAGGCGGGGGATTTTTGTTATACCAATCACGTCCGGTTAACCGGGGCGGGGTTTTACATATGGTAGTAGTAAGAGGTTGTTCTTTTTAGAGAGAGGAAGCGGTTTTTTAACAAACGTCGCGATATTTCATCCTGCTTCAGGGCTTTTTTCGCCGGGGCAGGGCGACCGTGGCGTCCGGTATATTCAAATGGTAGTTTGCTGAGTTATTTTGGTGTCGGCAAGCGGCGGGGTGTCGTCGGGGCCGTTCAACCATAAAAGACCGGGTGCGCCAGTCGGCCGTTTGCTGTTGTCTCCCCGGACGGATTCAAGGCGTTTTTGTTTTCCGACCTTCCTGTTTTTCCTCTCTTTTGGCGTAGCTATAATCTGATAAAAGGGGGGATTCCCGTGTTTAACATTACTGTCATTGGCGTCGTCTTGCTGGCCCTGGCCGTCGGGGTAGCGGTCGGCTTTCTGGCGCGTCGTAAATTCATCGAAGGCCGTCGCGAAAGCGCCGAAGCCCAGGGGCGCCAATTGGTGGAAAACGCCCTGGCCGAGGCCGAGCGGCTTCGCAAGGAAGCCGCCGTGCAGAGCCAGGACGAGGCCCTGCGGCTCAAGCAGGAGGCGGAAAAAGAGATCGGCGAGCGCAAAAAGGAGGTGGCCGAAGAGGAAAAACGGCTGATCCAGAAGCTCGACCAGGTAGAGCGCAAAATTGATCTCCTTGACCAGCGGGAAATGGATCTGCTCAAAAAGGAACAGACCCTGACCCAGGAAGAAGAAAAGGTCAATCAACGGGCCCAGGAAGTTGATCAACTGATTGAAGAACAGCGGCGGCAACTTGAAAAAACCGCCGGAATATCACGTGATGAAGCCAAGAGTCTGCTGATTGAGAGCATCGAGAGCGAGGCCCGGATGGAAGCGGCCAAATCGGTGGTCAAGATCGAAAACGAAATGAAGATGAAGGCCGACCGCAAGGCCAAGAATATTCTGGCCCTGGCCATTTCCCGCTATGCCGGCGATTATGTCGCCGAGAAGACGGTCTCCGTGGTCCCCCTGCCCGGCGATGAAATGAAAGGTCGGATTATCGGGCGGGAAGGGCGCAATATCCGGGCCATCGAAGCGGCCACCGGGATTGATGTGATCATCGACGACACCCCCGAGGCGGTAATCCTCTCCGGCTTCAACCCGGTGCGTCGGGAAGTGGCCCGGCTGGCCCTGGAACGGTTGATCGCCGACGGCCGCATCCACCCGGCCCGCATTGAAGAGGTGGTGGACAAGGTCGCCGAAGAGCTGGAAGTGGGAATCCGTGAAGCCGGCGAACAGGCCACCTTTGATGTCGGCGTGCACGGGGTCAACCCCGAACTGATCAAACTCCTGGGGCGGCTTAAGTACCGGACCAGCTACAGCCAGAACTGTTTGCAGCATTCGCTGGAAGTTGCTTTCCTCTGCGGCGTTATGGCCGCCGAATTGGGGATCAATGTCAAACGGGCCAAACGGGCCGGGCTGCTCCATGACATCGGTAAGGCGGTGGATCATGAGGTGGAGGGCTCACACGCCACTATCGGCGCCGATCTGGCCAAAAAATATGGGGAAACGGCCGAAGTGATCCATGCCATCGCCGCCCACCACGAGGATGTGACGCCCGAGAGCCTGCTTGATATCCTGGTGCAGTCCGCCGACGCCCTTTCCGGGGCCCGCCCCGGGGCCCGCAAGGAGATGCTGGAATCTTATGTCAAGCGCCTGGAAGACCTGGAAAAGATCGCCAACAGCTTTACGGGAGTCGATAAATCCTATGCCATCCAGGCCGGCCGGGAGATCCGGGTGATCGTCGATTCGGCCAAGCTCAGCGATGCCGAGGCCAGTCTGGTCACCAAGGACATCGTCAAAAAGGTCGAAGAAGAGTTGACCTATCCCGGCCAGATCCGGGTCACGGTGATCCGCGAGAGCCGCACCGTGGAATACGCCAAATAGCAGAAGGGCCCGGCCGAATGGTTACCGGGGTGGTAAGCTGGCTAGCTACGCAAATAAGGAGTGAAGTTACCAATGAAAACGGGGTCGGGGTTGGAAATGCGGATTGCCGAACAGATGGCCCATCTGCGCCGGGGGGCGGAGCAACTGGTCTCCGCCGCGGATCTGGAGCGCAAACTGCGCCAGGCGGCCCAGGAAAACCGGCCGTTACGGGTCAAGGCCGGCTTTGATCCCACCGCCCCCGATCTCCACCTGGGACACACCGTCCTGATCCAGAAGATGAAGCATTTCCAGGAACTGGGCCATGAGATCTGTTTTCTGATCGGTGATTTCACCGGGATGATCGGCGATCCCACCGGCAAATCGGAAACCAGGAAGCCGCTGACCCCCGAGGAGGTTACCGCCAATGCCGAAACCTACAAGGAGCAGGTCTTCAAGATCCTTGATCCGGCTAAGACCCGGGTGGTTTTCAACAGCGCCTGGCTGGATAAACTCTCTTCCCGGGATATGATCCGGCTCTCTTCCCAGCTTACCGTCGCCCGGATGCTGGAACGGGAGGATTTCAAGCAGCGTTTCGTCAACGAAAAGGCGATCAGTATCCATGAATTCATCTATCCCCTGATCCAGGGTTATGATTCGGTGGCCCTGGAGGCGGATATCGAATTGGGTGGCACCGATCAGCTCTTCAACCTGCTGACTGGGCGCGACCTGCAACGGGCCTGGGGCCAGGAACCCCAGGTGGTGCTGACCATGCCGCTGCTGGAGGGGTTGGACGGGGTCAACAAGATGAGCAAGTCGCTGGGCAATTATATCGGCATTACCGAAAGCGCCGCTGATATCTACGGCAAGACCCTGTCGATGCCCGATGAACTGATGTTCCGCTATTATGAATTGCTGAGCGATCTCTCCCTGGAGGAAATCGCCGCTTTACGACGGCGGCTCGACGGCGGCGAGTTGCACCCCAAAGCGGTCAAGCAGCACCTGGCCCGTGAACTGGTGGCCCGCTTCCACGATGAAGCGGCGGCGCAACGGGCCGAGGATAATTTCGAGCGGGTCTTCAAGCAGCACCAGGCCCCCGAGGATATGCCGGAGCTGACCCTGGCCGCCGGCGGCGAGCCCCGCTGGCTGCCGCGCCTACTGGTGGACGCCGGCCTGGTCAAGGGCACCGGCGAGGCCAGGCGGTTGATCAAGCAACAGGCGGTGAGTATCAACGGTGAAAAAGTGGCCGATGACGGCGCCACCGTGGCCGCCAATGGCGAGGTATTGCTGAAGGTGGGCAAGCGCCGTTTCTGCCGGATAATTTTTAACTGAGGCCTGCCATGACCAAGCCAGCGCATCGCCGTAAGACCGCCGTTGCCCTTTCCCGCCGCGATTTTCTGGCCCTGATGACGGTCTCCGCCGCCACCGCCGGCCTGGGCGGCTGCGCCGTCAACCCGGTCACCGGAGAGCAACAGTTGATGCTGCTCTCCGAGAGCCAGGAAGTGGCCATCGATCACGAACAATCACCCCATCAGTTTTCCGCCGATTACGGGATCAGGCGGGATGACGCCCTCAACGACTATGTCGATGCCCTGGGCGGCGAGCTGGCGGTCCGTTCCCATCGCCCCGGCATGCCCTATTCCTGCCGGGTGGTCAACGCCAACCATATCAACGCCTACGCCTTCCCGGCCGGCAGTATCGGGGTTACCCGGGGCATCATCCTGGAACTCGACGACGAGGCCGAGCTGGCGGCCCTGCTGGGCCATGAGATCGGCCATGTCAACGCCCGCCACGCCGCCCAGCGGATGACCAAGGGAATCGTCGCCCAGGTGGCGGTGGCCGGGGCCACCGTGGCGGTTTCTTCCTCCGAGGACCACCAGGGGCTGGCCCCCCTGGTCCAAACCCTGGGCGGCCTGAGCGCCGGCGCCCTGTTGGCCCACTACAGCCGCCAGAACGAACGGGAAGCCGACGATCTCGGCATGGAATACGCCGCCCGGGCCGAGCAGAATCCGGCCGGTATGGTCGAGCTGCACCGGATGCTGGAAGAGCAGTCCCAGCGCCAACCCAACGCCCTCGAATTGATGTTCGCCACCCACCCGATGAGCAGTGAACGGAGACGCCGGGCCGAACAGCGGCTGGCCGAGCAATACCGGCAACAGCGCGAGCTGCCCCGTCACCGGGAGCGCTACCAGGACCATATCGCCAGCCTGCGCCGGCTCAAACCGGCCATCAAGGAGCAGCAGGTGGCCGAAAAGGAAATGGCCGACGAACAATTTGCCGCCGCCGAACCCCATCTGCGCAAGTCCCTGCAACTGGCTGCCGAGGATTACCCCGGCCTGTTGCTGATGTCCCGCTGCCAGTACGGCCTGGGTAAAAAACAGGCGGCCCTGCGCTACGCCGAGCAGGCCCGCCAGATATACCCCGGGGAACCACAGGCCCTGCAACTGGCCGGTATCGCCCGCCTGGAAACCGGTGATTACGCCACCGCCCACGCCTATTTTACCGATTATGAACAGGCTCTGCCCGGTAATCCCAACACCGTTTTTCTCCAGGGCCTGTCCCTGGAGAACCTGGGACAGACCCGGGCGGCGGCCCGTCATTACCTGGATTATCTGCAAAAAGTGGGGGATAGTGGACGGAGCGGCTATGCCCATCAACGGCTGGTGGAGTGGGGAGTGCTGCAATGATGTAAACGTTCAGCAGCACCGCACCTTACGGCGATCAGCCAAGCTTAAGTACGCGGGGTACGAGGCGCTTGGCTGCTTGCCGCAATTTACGGCACTGCTGAACGTTTACAGCCCGTTAAATCAGCGGTCATTGGGTTTGGAGAACTCTTACCAAATGATTGCCCAGCAAACGAAAACCGGGAGCGGCCGCCATGCGTGAAGATCTGGATCTGACATATTTCAAACAGATTCTACTGGCAAGATTGGCCGAATTGACGGCCGGTCGCCAGGAGCGTGACCGCGACGGGCAACCGGTGGAACTCGACCAGGCCCGGGTGGGGCGCCTCTCCCGCATGGACGCCTTGCAGCAACAGGCCATGAATCAGGCGACCTCCCGGCTTAACCAGCGGGAGTACAACCGGTTGAAGGCCGCCCTGGAGCGCCTGGAGCGGGATGAATACGGTTACTGCCTGGACTGCGGCGATGATATCGCCGAGGGCCGCCTGCGTTTCGACCCCGGCGCGCCCACCTGCATCGACTGCGCACCGGCGGAGGCGGACGCAGTACGTTAAATTGACAGCTGTCGACCTGGGAAGGTTACCGCGAAGACGTGTGGCCGGAGAGGAGATCGCCCAGCGGCTGGCAGCCGTCAACGTCCGGATCACCGCCGCCGCCGAGCGGGTCGGCCGCGATCCGGCCACGGTACGGCTGGTGGCGGTGAGCAAAAAGGTGGCGCCTCAGCGGCTGGCCCAGGCAGTGGCCGCCGGCCAGCGCCGCTTTGGCGAAAATTATCTGCAGGAGGCGACAACCAAGATGGCCCAACTCGATCCCGAACATGGGCTGGAGTGGCACTTCATCGGCCATCTGCAAAGCAATAAGGCCAAAACGGCGGCGACCTCCTTTGGCATGGTGGAAACCGTGGATCGTTTAAAGCTGGCCCAAGGGCTGGCCCAGCATGCCGCCGCCGCCGGCCGGGTGCTGCCGGTACTGGTCCAGGTCAATGTCGGCGGGGAAGCCCAAAAGGCGGGGGTGCGGCCGGAAGAGAGCGGCGAATTGCTGCGGGCCCTGGACGATCTGCCAGCCCTGCGGGTCATGGGCTTGATGACCATGCCGCCCTGGGGCCACGAAGCCGAGGCCAGCCGCCCATTTTTCCGCAAGTTACGGCAGTTGTCCCACGCCATGGTCGAGGAAGGACTGCTCGGCCAGCACGGACCGGTGGAACTCTCCATGGGCATGTCCGGCGATTTTGAAGTGGCGGTGGAGGAGGGCGCCACCCTGGTGCGGGTCGGCAGCGCCATCTTCGGCCCCCGTTAATTCGCCAGGTGGTCACCCTTTGAGCAGGGCGATAATTTCACCCTCTTCGGGAAAGCGACCGCTTTGGTGCTTGGAAAAGATCTGCCGGCCATCCACACTGATGTCATAGATCCCGTTATCGCCGGCCTTGAGGGTCACCTCGGCGGTGGGAAAATGTTTTTTGATTTCGGCCTCCAGACCGGAGGCGCGGGGCAGATAGTTTCAGCGGGTGCAGTAGGTGATGTCGATTTTCATGGTAGCCTCCATGGTTTTTTTGTTTAGGGCGCCACAAGGCGCCGGAGTACTTTCCGCTATGCTTTATCGTAAAAACCTTCCAAGATCAAGACCAGTGAGCGGCGAGTCATGAATCCGGAGGAAAACATCTTGCTGCCGGCCAGCGAAACCGAAATGGCGGCCCGGGGATGGTCGACGGTGGATGTGGTGCTGGTTTCCGGTGATGCCTATATCGACCATCCCTCTTTTGGCCTGGCCCTGATCGGTCGTTGGCTGGAGGCCCATGGTTACCGGGTGGCGATTCTGCCCCAACCACGCCATGACCGACCCGACGATTTCCATCGTTTCGGCCGGCCCCGGCTCTTTTTCGGCATCAGCGCCGGCAACCTCGATTCCATTGTCGCCAATTACACCGGCAACGCCAAGGTCCGTGACCGTGATGACTATTCACCCCACGGCAATCCCTATTTCGGCTCGGTGGCCGCTCGTAAACAGCGCCGCCGGCCCGACCGGGCCAGCATCGTCTACGCCCAGCAGGCCCGCCGGGCCTATGGCGACGTGCCCATTGTGCTGGGCGGCCTGGAGGCCTCGTTGCGCCGTTTTGTCCATTACGATTACCAGCAGCGCAAGTTGCGGGCCTCGATCCTCACCGACGCCAAGGCCGATCTGCTGGTCTACGGGATGGGGGAGCGGGCGGTGCTGGAGATCGCCCGCCGCTTGGAGGCCGGCCGGGAGCTAACCGGCATCGCCGGCACCTGCGAACGTCTGACCGAACGACAACTGACGGCGCGCCAGGCCACCTTTACAACTGAGTCAAGCCGGAATCAGGATTGGGCGGCCACCGCCGCCCGGCAAAAGGCCGAAGCGGAGGCCCACTCCGCGCTCGTTTTACCCTCATACCAGGAAATTACCGCCGATCGCGGCCAATTTCTGGCCGCCGAAAAGATAATTGAGGAAACGGCCCGGGCCACCGACGCTCTTCCTCTACTACAGCGCCAGCAGGCCCATTGGCTCTGGCAGAACCGGCCGGCCCCCCCCTTGAGCAGTGCCGAGCTGGATCGGCTTTATGCCTTGCCCTACAGCCGTCAGCCCCATCCCAGCGCCGTTGAGGTGCCGGCCTTTCGGATGGTTCGTGATTCCTTGACCATCGTCCGAGGTTGTTGCGGCAACTGCTCGTTTTGTGCCATTTCCCGGCACCAGGGAGCGGAGATCACCAGTCGCAGCCCGGAATCGGTACTGGCCGAAGCGCGGCGGCTCGTCGACCAACCCGGTTTCCGCGGCACCATCAGTGACCTGGGGGGCCCCACGGCCAACCTTTACGGCACCGCTTGCGGCCGCCCCGGCGGCCCCTGCCAGCGCCACGACTGCCTCTACCCCAAAATCTGCCGGCATCTGCAAATAGAAGAGGAGAAGATGCTCTCATTGTTGCGGCAGGTGGCCGGCTTGCCCGGCGTCAAACACCTTTTTGTCTCCTCGGGCCTGCGGATGGAATTACTGTTACAGACCCCACGCCTGCTGGAGGCCATCGTCGCTCATCATACCCCCGGTACCCTGAAGATCGCCCCGGAACATACCGAGCCCGCAGTGCTGCGCCTGATGCACAAGCCCGGAGGCGAGTTATTGGCAAAATTCCTAGCACAATTGCGGCAACTGTCCGCCGCTAATCGCCGCAAGAAGCCACTGGTCAACCCCTATTTGATTTCCGCCCATCCCGGCTGCACCCTGCCGGATATGCAAAAAATGGCCGGGCGTTTAAAGGAACTGGGGCTGGTCCCCCGGCAATTCCAGGATTTTACTCCCACCCCGGGGACCATGGCCACCGCCATGTACGTCAGCGGTCTTGATCCGGAAAACGGTAAACCCCTTTACGTGGCCCGCCGTGATCATGAACGACGCGCCCAGCGGCGGGTGCTGGAAAAGATGGTGGGTTGATGTCCGCCGACGACCTGATTCCCCAGACCACCCGCCGACAGTTGGCCGCCGCCTGTAACTTGCCGGAGTCCCTGGTGGCGGTACTATGGCGTCGGGGCTTGCGCGATGAAAAAGCCCTGAGCGGTTTTTTGCAACCCAGCTTGGCCGACCTGCCCGATCCCGATCTTTTGCAGGGGATGCCGGCGGCCAGCCGGCTGCTGGCTCACCAACTGGCAGTGGGCGGGCCGGTGGTGATCTACGCCGATTACGACGCCGACGGCCTTACCGCCGGCGCCCTGTTGTATCTCTTCCTGCGCCGTCTGGGGCACCACCAGCTGCACTACCTGCTGCCGCACCGGATCAGAGACGGCTATGGCCTGCATCCCCACCTGCTGGCTCAATGGCAAGAGCGAGCGACCGGCGCTCCGCCACCGTTGCTGCTCACCGTTGACTGCGGGATCAGCGATTTAAAGGCGGTAACGGCCGCCAACGAGCTGGGTTTCCAGGTAATCATCACGGATCATCATCAGCCCCGGGATGAACTACCAGCGGCCGCCGCCATTCTCAATCCCCACCAGGGTGGCTGTTCCTTCCCCGACCACAATCTGGCCGGGGTCGGAGTCGCTTTTTATCTCTTGATGGGACTGCGCCGCCGGCTGGTGGAGCAGGGCAGCCACCGCCCGGACCAACTCCCCAATCTCAAGGATTTTCTGGATCTGGTGGCGCTGGGTACGGTGGCCGATATGGTGGCGGTGACCGGGGTTAATCGGATTTTGCTCAAGGCCGGGCTGGAAGTGCTGCAACAAAACCGGCGGCCGGGGTTGGCGGCCCTGGCCGCCCAGGCCGGCATCATTCCCGGTTACGCCGAGGATATTTCCTACACCTTGGCCCCCCGGCTCAACGCCGCCGGTCGCATTGCCGAACCGGAAATCGCCTTTCGCTTGTTGATCAGCGATGATCCCGCCCAGGCCGCCACCCTGGCCGGGGAACTGGCTGAACTCAACCGGCGGCGACGGGCCATGAGTGACCGGATATATGAAGAAGTATGTCAAGATATTGCACTTAATTACTCGAATTCACAAAATATTATAATGTTTGCCAGAGAAGAATGGCACCCCGGCGTATTGGGGATTGCGGCCACCCGGCTGGCCCTGGAATATGATCGGCCAACCATTCTGCTCAACCTGGAAAACGGGGTAGCCAAGGGGTCGGGGCGGTCGGTGGCGGGGCTTGATCTGCTGGCCGCGGTGACCGATTGCCAAGGGCTACTGGCAGGTTATGGCGGCCATGCCGCCGCCCTGGGAGTATCATTGCCAAGGGAAGCGGTGGCTGACTTTCGCCGACATTTAAACGATCGCTTGGCCGTTGCTCTCCAGGAAGCGCGCAGCGCCAGGGAGTCCACGACCGTGGACTGGTTTTTTGCCGATGGTCGCATCGAACCAGGATTCGTGGCGGCTTACCAGCGTCTGGCACCGTTTGGCCCGGGGAACCCCGAACCGCGCTTCAAGATCCGGAGCCCAGTGAGCCAGGCGGCGGTGGTGGGGGAAAAGCATCTGCGTTTTCAGTTACCGCAGCCGGAACAAAATTACCACGCCATTGCCTTTGGCCAAGGTGCCGGCTTGCCACTGACCAACGGCGTGGTGGAATTCATTTTTGCCTTTAAGCGTAACTTTTACCGGGGCAGAAGTTCGTGGCAATTAAAAGTTTCGGAGCTGAATACCGCCAAATAACTCACTGATTTTTTGTTTTTTAATTTAATTATACATAATATACATTATGCGACATTGATAAAGCTAGAGCAAGAGCCGGGTAAACCGGGAGGTGCTCGATTGTGGTATTCGTTATGCTGCGGCCAGGTAATTTTATGGCCGGTTTGGGCTGTGGGGTCAGCAGCGGCCACGAGCATTTCCGGGAAAAATCTGGTATAGATGGCCGCTGGCCAAACAAGCCTTGTTTATTGGTAAGCGGGTTTAACAATAAAAAATATCTCTTTAAAAACAGGAACTTTTTATGAATCACGAAGTATATCAGGAACCATTGGTCAGCCGTTACACCAGCCCCGAGATGCAGCGGCTCTTTTCCGAGCGCAGTAAATTTTCCACCTGGCGCCGCTGCTGGCTGGCCCTGGCCGAAGCCCAGCACGAGTTGGGCCTGGACGACCTGGTTACCCCGGCCATGATCGAAGAATTGCGCCGGAATACCGATGATATCGATTTCGAAGTGGCGGCCGAGAAGGAAAAGGAAATCCGCCACGATGTCATGGCCCATGTGTACGCCTATGGCCGGCAGTGCCCCACCGCCGAACCGATCATCCACCTGGGCGCCACCTCTCAGTTTGTGGGCTGCAACACCGATCTGCTGCTCCAGAAACAGGCCCTGGCCCTGATCAAGCACTCTTTGTTGCAAACCATTGCCAATCTGGCCGCCTTTTGTCAGCGCCATAAAGGGCTGGTCACTCTGGGCTACACCCATTACCAGCCGGCCCAGCCCACCACGGTGGGCAAACGCCATACCCTGTATCTCCAGGACCTGCTGATGGATCTGGAAGCCATCGAGTGGCTGGAAGGCCAGATCAAGGCCCGTGGCGCCAAGGGCACGGTGGGCACCCAGGCCACTTTCCTGGAGCTGTTTGGCGGCGATCATCAGAAAGTGCGACAGCTTGATGAACTGGTGGCCAGGAAGCTGGGTTTTGCACAGGTGTTGCCGGTCACCGGCCAGACCTACAGCCGTAAACTCGATTGCAAGATCGCCGAAACCCTGGCGGGAATCGCCGCTTCGGCCCACAAATTCGCCGTCGATTTGCGGCTGCTCTCCAACCTCAAGGTCCAGGAAGAGCCTTTTGAGAAAAACCAGGTGGGCAGCTCGGCCATGGCCTACAAGCGCAACCCCATGCGTTCGGAGCGGATGACCGGCCTGTCCCGCAAACTGCTTGGCCTGGTGCCGGATTTCTACGCCACTTACGCCAACCAGTGGTTCGAACGCACCCTGGACGACTCGGCGATCCGCCGGATGGATATCCCCCAGGCCTTTCTGCTGGCCGACGCGATCTTGAAATTGTACATTAATATCACATCTGATATGGTTGTTTATCCAAAACAAATTGAGAAAATATTACGCCAGGAACTGCCCTTTATGGCCACCGAGAAGATCCTGATGGCCGCCGTCGCCAAGGGGGCCAGCCGTCAGCAGATGCATGAAGTGATCAAAGTCCATGCGGTGGCCGCCGGCAAGGTGGTCAAGGAGGAAGGCGGCGATAACGATCTGCTGGCCCGACTGGCTGCCGATGACCAGGTCCCCTTCTCTTTGGCCGAACTCGAGGAGCTGATAGCCAATCCGGCCGAATTCGCCGGCCGCGCCGAAGCCCAAACCGAGGATTTCCTGCGCGAGGAGGTACAGCCCCGCTTGACCGCCTACCGGGAGCAACTGGCCCACGGAGTGGACAGCAGCCTCAATGTTTGAACGATTGAACAGCCGGAACTTTTATATTACCCCCGAGCGCATCGGTTTTTTGCGCTTTATCCTGGAGGCCTATGACAACCTGGCCATGCTGACCACCATCGACCAGCGTCATGGGCAAGTAATATTGCGCTATCCCGACGGTTTACAGGACGAAGTTGAAGAACTTCTAGCGGCCCTGCAGGAACCCTTGGCCCTGAGCGCCACGCCACCGTTAAGTTCACGGTTGTCGGAACCAATGAACAGTTGCCCGGCCGCCAACCCAATAACCAGCAAATTTGAAGCCTGAGATGTCTTACAACCTCTATATCGAAACCTTTGGCTGCCAGATGAACGAGCGCGACTCGGAAATCATGGTCCAATTGCTGGCCCAGGATTCCTATCTGGAAACCAGCCACCCCGAAGATGCCGACTGTATCGTGGTCAACACCTGCAGCATCCGGGGTAAGGCCGCCCAGAAGGCCTACAGTTTACTCGGCGGCTATAAGGGCTTGAAAGAGCGCAACCCCCACCTGGTCCTTGCGGTGACCGGCTGCGTCGCCCAGCAGGACGGGCAAGCGCTGTTACGTAAAATGCCCCATCTGGATCTGGTGGTCGGGCCGCAGAATATTTACCGGCTGCCGGAACTGGTGGCCGCGGCCCGCCAGCAGGCCGCCCGACAAGTGGCCACCGAGCTGTCGCCTTCCTTTGAAATCCCCCCCTTCCTGCCCGCCGTCGACCCCGCGGCGGTCAATCCCCGCCGTTTTGTCACCATTATGCAGGGGTGTAACAATTTTTGTACTTACTGCGTGGTACCCCATACCCGGGGCCGTGAAATCAGCCGTAAACCAGAGGATATCGTCGCCGAAGTCCGCCATCTGGCCGCCCACGGGGTACGGGAAGTCACCCTGCTGGGACAGAACGTCAACTCCTACGGCCTGGACCGGCCGCCGGCCGAGAAACTCCCCTTCCCCGCCCTGCTGCGTCAAGTGGCGGAAGTGGCGGGCATCGACCGGATCCGTTTTACCACTTCCCACCCCAAGGACCTCTCCGCGGAGTTGATGGCCGCCTTTGGCCAGCTCGACAAGCTCTGCCCCCACTTCCACCTGCCGGTGCAGTCGGGCTCCGACCGGGTGCTGGCCCGGATGAACCGCAAATACAACCGCGAGACTTATCTGGCAAAAGTGGCGGCTCTGCGGCAGCACTGCCCGGAGATCGCCATCACCACCGATATTATCGTCGGTTTTCCGGGGGAAAACGAGGCGGATTTCGAGCAGACCATGGAACTTTTAGAACAGGTCCGCTACGATTCGGCCTTTTCCTTTAAGTATTCCGACCGCCCCAACGCCGCCGCCGCCCGGTTCGATGACAAGGTGCCCGAAGAGCTCAAAAGCGCGCGTTTGGCCCGGCTCCAGGCCCGCCAGGACGAAATAAGCGCCGAAATCCGCCAGGCACTGGTGGGCCGCACGGTGGAGGTGATGGTCGAGGGGCGGGGCAAAACCCCCGGCCAATGGAGCGGCCGCACCCGGGAAAACCGGATCGTCCACTTCCCCTCCGAAGATGATCTGCAAGCCGGCCAACTCCTGTCAGTCCGCCTGGAAGAGACCTGCCGCCACAGCTTGCGCGGAGTAATACCATAATTTCGCTTGGCAACCCGAGCGACCGACCAAACTTGGAGAAATAATGAACCTGGAATGGCAGCTTCTGGAAACCCTAAAGCTCCCCCTCTACCTGGCCGGGATGGTCATTTTTTTAGGTCTGGAACTGACTTTTAGCTATCGCCGCCCCTCGGTTTCCAAAGCCCGGCGCTGGCTGACCAACCTGCCCTTAATGATGCTCAACGGCTCGCTCTATCTACTGCTCTTCGGGAGTAGTATTGCCTTTTTGCTGCACCAGACGGCGAAACAGCAACTGGGATTGCTCAACGCCTGGCCCCTGCCCGCCTGGCTGCAACTCATCGCCGGAGTCTTGATTCTCGATTTTTTCATCTGGCTCTGGCATCTGCTCAATCACGTGGTGCCCCTGCTCTGGCGTTTCCACCGGGTCCATCACAGCGATCTCAATATGGATGTCTCCACCGCCAGCCGCTTTCATCTGGGGGAGATCCTGCTCTCCGGCCTGGTGCGCCTGGCGGTAATCTACACCTTCGGCATTTCCCTGGCCGCCTACCTCCTTTTCGAGGTGCTGGTCAATCTCTCCATCCAGTTTCACCACAGCAGCCTGCGGGTCAACCCGGTCTTTGAACGATTCTGGGTGTTGTTACTGGTGCCGCCCTTTATCCACCGCGTCCATCATTCGGTGAAGATCAAAGAACGCGATTCCAACTACGGAGTTATTTTTTCCTTGTGGGATCGCCTGTTCGGCACCCTTCGTACCCGAGTGGAGCAGGATAGTATTGTAATCGGGATCGGCTCCCACCGCGATTTAAGCCGGCTTGGTTTGCTTCGGCTGCTGGCCATGCCCTTTACCCGCCCAACCCCATAACCCCGGAGGCCCAGCATGCACTGGCAAGATCTTTTCCACCCGATTCAGAGTTTGAATGTCGCCGAGGGCCAAGCCTTACTCTCCTCCCGGCCACCGGGCGAAGTTCAGCTGTTGGATGTCCGCCAGCCCAAAGAATATGAAGCCGCTCATCTGCCCGACGCTCAACTGATCCCCTTAAAGGAGTTACCCAATCGCCTGGGGGAGTTGGACCCGGATAAGCCGGTCCTGGTCTATTGCGCGACCGGAAAACGCAGCCAAACGGCGGCCCGGCTTTTGAATAAAGAGGGGTTTAAGGAGGTATATAATCTGGCGGGCGGCATCAAGGCCTGGCAAAAGGGATGATATTACAGTAAAACGAAAAAGTGAATTATTATCATCTCATCTAATCAGAAGGTGGTACAATGAATGAAAAACTGTCTAACGTGCCGGTAATTGGGGTCATTCTTTTTGCCGTCCTCGGTTCTTTGTGGTTCGTTGGCGGCATATCGGGAAATGAAGAGCGGGGTAACGATATGACTGTAGCGCAGACTGATGACAAAAAAGACGGCACCTCTATGATCGTCGCCGGAGGATGTTTTTGGTGCGTCGAGTCGGACCTGGAGAAAGTTCCCGGCGTAGCGGAAGTGGTCTCCGGATATAGCGGCGGCAACTCGGCAAACCCCACTTACGAAAACTATGCACAAGGCGGCCATCGAGAAGTCGTGCGCATCGACTACGATCCCGAACTGGTTGCCTACAGGGAGCTTCTCGAATATTTCCTCAAACATATCGACCCGACGGACGGAGAAGGCTCTTTCGGCGACCGGGGAAAGCAATATTCCCCGGCGATTTACTACGATAACGCAAAAGAGAAAGAGATTGCCGAATCGGTTTTGGCAGAAATCGAAAAGAGCGGCGTTTTTGACAAACCCCTGGACGTGCCCGTTTTGCCTCGCGAAAAGTTTTGGCCGGCCGAGGAATACCACCAGGATTATTATAAAAAAAGCTCTCTGAAATATTTTTTCTACCGCAAGGCTTCGGGCAGGGATTCCTTTATCGAAAAACACTGGGGAGAAAAGGCCGACATCCTGCCGGGAAAAACGCCAGAAGAGAAAAAAGACGCCGAAAATTCTTCCCGCTGGCAAAACTATAAAAAGCCGAGCGACGCTGTCCTGCGCGACAGGCTATCGCCTCTGGAGTATAAAGTAACGCAAAAAGAAGGAACGGAACCGGCCTTCGACAACGAATATTGGGACAATAAAGAAGAAGGGATTTACGTGGACGTCGTCTCGGGTGAACCTCTATTTTCCTCCCGGGACAAATTCAAGTCCGGCACGGGCTGGCCTTCCTTCACGAAACCGCTGGAACCGGAACATATCGTAGAGCGCAGCGACTATAAGCTCTTCAGTAAGCGCACGGAAGTCCGTTCCAAGTATGCCGACTCCCATTTAGGTCATGTATTTGACGACGGGCCGCCGCCGACGGGACTGCGATACTGCCTCAACTCGGCGGCTTTGCGCTTTATCCCGAAAGAGAAACTGGCCGCCGAGGGATACGGTGAATATTTGAAGTTGTTCGAGTAATTTCCACCAACCTTTGACAAATACTCCGGCGACGTTAAATCAGCCCGGGTCAATGCCAGACCGTACCAGAAAAGATGGTCTCGGAATTGCTGGATGATACCGGTTCTGCCCACCAGATTTCGCCCTGGGAAATCACCACTCAACCTGTTTCAAGGTGCGCTTCGTGGCTGACTTAACGAACTGATCCGCTGACTCTTCGAGTGAATCAATCGCCTGATCCATCGCTTCCGTCACTTCGTCCGGGGAGTGCCGCGACAAGTACTCCTGGAGAGCATCTGAAACGACGCTGCTCCTGGATTTATTCACACGACGGGCAAACCGATCGGCGCGGGCGAACAGAGTGTCTGGTACCGAAATCGCTGTTTTCATACCCATAGTATAACCTGCGCTATTTTGCCCTGCAAGGGCCTATCCTGATTATTTAAAATTTATTTACGATAACATGTTTTCTTATACCTCATAGGTACTTGATGAAACCTTGCCGCCCTGGCCGGTCCAGTCGGTGTGGAAAAATTCGCCGCGCGGCTTATCGATCCGCTCATAGGTGTGGGCGCCGAAGTAATCCCGTTGGGCCTGGAGCAGATTAGCGGGAAGCCGGGCGCAGCGGTAACCGTCATAATAGGCCAGGGACGAGGAAAAGGCCGGCGTCGTAATGCCAAGCTCGACGGCCTTGGCCACCACTTTGCGCCAGCCGGGTTGCGCTGAATGCACCGCCTGCCGGAAAAAGTCGTCAAAGAGCAGATTCGAAAGGGCCGGATTCTTTTCAAAGGCCTGTTTGATATTACCGAGAAAGGCGCTGCGGATAATGCAGCCGCCGCGCCACATGAGGGCGATGCCGCCGTAGTTGAGTTTCCAGCCGTAATGTTTGGCCGCCTCGTGCATGAGCATATACCCCTGGGCATAGGAAATGATCTTCGAGGCATACAGAGCGTCGTGTACGGCCTGGACAAAGCTTTCACTATTACCGGCAAAGGTTGTTCCCGGCCCCTCTAACACCTCCGCGGCCTTGACCCGCTCCTCTTGCCTGGCCGAAAGACAGCGGGCAAAGACCGCTTCGCCGATCAGCGTGACCGGAATTCCCAAATCGAGGGCGCTGATGCCGGTCCATTTGCCGGTGCCTTTCTGGCCGGCGGCGTCAAGAATCTTGTCCACCAGATAAGAGCCGTCTGCCTCCCGGTAGGCGAGGATATCGGCGGAAATCTCCATGAGATACGAATCGAGCGCCCCTTTGTTCCAGGTTGAGAATACCGCCTGGATGGCATCGGTGGACATGCCGAGGCCGCGACGCATGAAATCATAGGCCTCGCAGATCAGCTGCATGTCGCCGTATTCGATGCCGTTGTGCACCATCTTGACAAAATGGCCGGCCCCTTCCTCGCCCACCCAGTCACAGCAGGGCTGGCCATCTACCTTGGCGGCAATCGTCTGAAAAATATCTTTGACCTGCGGCCAGGCCTCGGGGTTGCCGCCGGGCATGATGGACGGACCTTTACGCGCCCCCTCTTCACCGCCGGAAATTCCGGTACCGACAAAGAGAATACCTTTATCCGCCAGGGCGCGGACGCGGCGGCTGGTGTCGGTGTAGAGGGAGTTGCCGCCATCGATAATAATATCGCCGGGTGAAAGCAGCGGCACCAGTTGCTCAATAAAGGAATCCACCACGGCCCCGGCCTTGACCATCAGCATCACCCGCCGCGGCTTCTTCAGGCTGCCGACCAGTTCCTCAAGGGAATGGGCGCCAATGATCGCCGTGCCGCCGGCCGGACCGCTCAGGAATTCATCGACTTTGGAGGTGGTTCGGTTGAATACGGCGACGGTAAATCCATGGTCGTTCATATTCAGCACCAGGTTTTGGCCCATGACCGCCAGGCCAATGAGGCCGATATCCGCTTGAGGCATAATTAGCTCCTTTCTCATTTCCGGTTGATGTTTATTTGCTCACGGTGAAGAGAACATCCCGATCCCGCAGCAGGTAGAGGGCAAGGCAGACCGCCAGCATTGGCCAGGCGGCAAAAAACAGGATATTTGGCCCGTCGTAGGGCGCCAAATATCCTGTTTGTAGGATGAAAGTGTTGAAATGGCGTGCAGTGCCGTAGGAGAAACGTTTCGCTATTCCGAAAAGGAATGCCGCAACAATGACAATCTCCACATACAACCGGAATCAGGCGGCGCGGTCAATGACAGATCCACCCAATTGGTGAATCCGCTCGTCGATGGCGGCCAGGGCTTTCTCCAGGGTTTTTCCTGAAATCTCCGGCAATTGGCCACCCCAGATTTTTTCCGCTTGCTGGTAACCCCGTAAAATGCCCTCTCGCCCGGCCCGCAACATCTCCAGGTTATCACCGGCACCATTCAATACGAAGTTGGTCAACCGATCTTCGCAACACAAAAATTACTGCTGCCATAAAAATCTCCCGGCCATTTTTATGCTTGCTCTCCCCCTTGCTGAGGTTTAATGTATATCAAAGTATAACAAAACACAAGACAGGAGTAGCAATTATGGCCAGACTTAACGAGATACCGGAGCCTATTTATTCCCACTTAAAAGACCTGCCCTGCCCCACTTTCAATACCACCCCCTGGGTCACCGGCCCTTCTCTGGAGCAGCGGCGGGTGGCCATTATCTCCACCGCTGGCCTCCATCGGCGGGACGATCGCCCTTTTGAAGGCATGGCCGGGGATTACCGGGTGATCCCCGGCGATTGCGCTCCCGGTGATCTGGTGATGAGCCATATTTCCACCAATTTTGACCGCACCGGTTACCAGCAGGATTGGAACGTGGTCTTCCCCCTGCCGCGTCTCCGGGAACTAGCCGCCGAAGGCCGCATTGGCAGCGTGGCCGACTTTCATTACTCTTTCATGGGCGCCACCGAGCCGGCCGCCATGGCGGCGGCGGCCGACAAACTCGCCGGGCTGCTGCGGGGCGATGGGGTGGACGCGGCCCTTCTGGTGCCCGTCTGACCATTCTGCACGCGCGCCGTGGGCGCGCTGGCCCATTACCTGGAAGCGGCGGGGATACCGACCACCCAGATCAGCCTGATCCGGGAGCATACCGAAACCATCCAACCACCGCGGGCCCTCTGGGTGCCCTTTGAGCTGGGTCGTCCGTTGGGGCTGCCCGGTGATCCCGCCTTTCAGCGGCGGGTGCTGCTGGCCGCCCTGGATCTCTTAACACGGGAACAAGGCCCGGTGCTGGAAGACTTTCCGGAAGAGATCGCCGCCCCCACTAAAACCGACCAGGCGGCTTTAAGTGATCTCGCCTGTCCGGTAAATTTCGCCCCGGCGGCCGCGGACGCTACCGATGAAACCGGCCAAGTGGTGGCCGCCTGCCAGCGGGAAATCACGGAACTGCGCTCCTGGTACGATCTGAGTCGCAAACAACGCGGCTACACCGCCCTGCTCTATTTTACCCCCGAGGAGGCCGGCCAGCTGTTAAGCGATTTCGTCCTTGGCAAGCCGTTGACATTACCCGCCGGGATTACTTCGACGGCCAGCGCCCTGCGTTTTGCCGCCCAGGATCTCAAATCCTGCTATTTCGAGGCCGCCCTGGCCCGGCCGGATTTTCCGGCGGCGGATACCACGGCGTTTACCGCCTGGTTCTGGCAGCAGACGGCGGCCAGCCAGCTTCTGCGGCTGGTCAAGGAAACCTGTCTGGCCGCCGACGACGAGCAATTGCGACTGACCGGCGCCATGTCCCTGATCCCCCTGGATCAGGGCTGAACGCCCACCAGCATGGCCGGGCGGCGGCGACAATCGCCCAGCCCGGCATTACAGGAGTTGCCATGGACAAGTTGCTGAATGTCAAGGAGGCGGCCGCCTTCCTCAATGTCTCGGAGATGACCATCCGGCGCTGGACCAACGCCGGTCTGCTGTCCTGTTTCCGGATCGGCAAAAAACGGGAACGACGTTTTGACCCCCGCCAGTTGCAAGCCTTTATCGCCCCGGAAACGGTGCCGCCCAAAAAGGTGGCGACGGTTACCCGTCCGTTGGGGCTGGGCAATATCAACGTGCCCGACGGCTCCCACCTGACCCACCTCCATGACAACCAGGAGGAAGCGCTGCACCTGCAGGTTTCCTTTATCCGGCAGGGGTTGGAAAACGGCGAAACGGTACTGCTGATCGCCCCGGCGGCCAGCCGCCAGCGCTGCCTGCAAAGCCTCTCCCAGGGCGGCTGGAAGATCGCCACGCTGTTGCAACAAAACCGCTTGCACTGCGATGAAGGGAGGGAGAGCCTGGCCGAGCTGCTGGCCTATCTGGCCCGGATCACCGCCACCATTCCAGGGCGTTTCCGGCTGCTGGGGGATATGGCCTGGGCCGGGGAAAAGCAGTGGCCCCTGGCGCGCCTTAAACAACTGGAAGAGAGCACCAACACCCAGTTGTCGCGCCCCGGAGCACTTTTTCTCTGCCAGTACGACCTGGCGACTTGTTCCGGCCGAGAGGCCATGATGGCTTGCGAAACCCACCACTATGCCGTCTACCAGGGAAGGCTCACTCAACCCCTGCAGCCGCCGGCAGCAACAGCCGCTTCGTGATCGTTCACCAGGGCGGATAACCGTGGAGTTAACGGGCCGTAACCGTTCAGCAGCACCGCACGTTATCGGCAGGGTAGCGCCGCGAGCGGCGGCCAGCGCCTGGCAGACCCCGGGCCTGGTAACTGTCGTTATTAACGAGATGGGAGACCGAGCATTAGGGAGAGGGTCTTCGTATTGGCATGGGCCGCCGCTTTGCCGTCGCGGTCGATCCTGGCAGTGCAGGAGGCGCAGAGTCGGCCGCCGTCCTGATGACACATGCCGGTGAGACCGTGCGGGGTTTTTTGAAGCCGGCGGCGGCAAAAATTAAGCAGCAGCAGAAAGCCGACCATCACCACCCCCGCCAGCAACACGGTTAACATAAAGTTTTGCATTAGTTTTACCTTTTAACCACCGAAATCATCAAAGAAAATATTTTCCCGTTCGACCCCCAGCTCGGTGAGCATCGCGATCAACGAGGCAATCATCGGCGGCGGGCCGCAGGCGTAGTAGTGGATATCCTCAGGGGCCTCGTGGTCCTTGAGGTAATTTTCGTACAACACCTTGTGGACATGGCCGACATGGCCGTTCCAGTTGTCCTCGGGGCGGGGCCGGGAGAGGGTGAGATGGAAGGAGAAGTTGGCAAACTCCTGTTCCAGGGCCCGTAACTCATCGAGATAAAAAACCTCCCGCAGGCTGCGGCCGCCATACCAGAAGGAGATTGGGCGCCGGCTGCCACGTCCCTTGAGTAACTCGAAGATATGGCTGCGCAGCGGCGCCATACCGGCCCCGGCCCCGACATAGACCATCTCCTGCTCCCCTTCCCGGATAAAGAAATCGCCGTAGGGCCCGGAAATGGTCACTTCGTCGCCGGCCTTGAGATTGAAGATATACGATGACGCCTTGCCCGGTGGCGTTGAACTGACCTCCTCTTCCGACAATTCAGGGGTGGCCAGCCGGACATTGAGTTTCAAAATCCCCTTTTCACCGGGGTAGTTGGCCATGGAGTAGGCCCGAGTAACCGGCTGATGAACCTTTGATTTATACTGGAAAAGCCGGAACTTGCTCCAGTCGGCCAGAAATTTCTCGTTGAGGTCGAAATCGCTGAAATCAAGCACATGTGGCGGGATCTCGATCTGGATATAACCGCCGGGCTGGAACTCGATCTCCTCCCCCTCCGGCAGCCGCAGCACCAACTCCTTGATGAAGGTGGCGATATGGTGGTTGGAGGCCACCACGCAACGCCACTTCCTGGTCTCGAGCATCTCGCGGGGCACGGTGATAGCAAGATCGCGCTTCACCGGTACCTGGCAGGACAGCCGCACCCCGGCCCTGGCCTCGCCCTTATTGATATGCGATTTCTCGGTGGGCAGAATCGCCCCGCCACCACTGTTGACCGTCACCCGACACTGGCCGCAGGAGCCGCCGCCACCGCAGGCCGAAGGGATATAGATCTCATGCTCGGCCAGGGCGGTAAGCAGCTTGCCGCCGGGCCTGGCGGTCAGCTCCCGGTCGTTGTTAACGGTAATGTTGATATCGCCGGCCGGCAATAACTTGCGCCGGGCCAGCACAATCAACCCCGCCAGGGCCAGTTGGATCGCCAGAAAAGCGACTATCGCGGCAAGAATTTCAACCATTAGATCCCCGCAATTCCCATAAAGGCCAGGGCCATCAAGCCGGCGGCGATAAAGGTGATCCCCAGGCCGCGCAACGAGGCCGGCGGATCGGCATATTCCAGCTTCTCGCGGATCCCGGCCAGCAGCACCACCGCCACCAGAAAGCCGCCGCCGGCCCCCAGCCCATAGGCAAAACTCTCGCCCAGGTTGTAATCCCGCTCCACCATAAAGAGGCTGGCGCCCAGGATGGCACAGTTGACGGTGAGCAACGGCAGAAAGATCCCCAGGGTGTTGTAGAGCGCCGGCACATAGCGATCCAGAAACATTTCCAGAATCTGCACGGTGGCGGCGATCACCCCGATATAGACCAGCAGCCCCAGAAAGCTCAGGTCGACCTCGCCCAGCCCCAACCAACTTAAGGCCCCGGGCTTGAGGATCAGGTTCAGGATAAGATTGTTCAGCGGCACGGTGATCGCCTGGATGATCATCACCGCCAGCCCCAGCCCCAGGGCGGTTTTAACCTGCCGGGAGATGGCCAGGAAAGTGCACATCCCCAGGAAAAAGGTCAGCACCAGGTTCTCGACAAAGAGAGCGGTAAAAAAGATGTCGAAATAGTGGCCCATCACTCTTTCTCCCGCTGGCCGGGGTAGATCTCCCGCAACAGCCAGATCAACCCGGCGATGATAAAAAAGGCGCTGGGGGGCAGCAGCATCAAGCCGTTGGCCTCATACCATCCCCCCCGGGAGGCCAACGGCAGCACGGTATAGCCAAAAAGGGAGCCGGCGCCGAACAGTTCCCGGCAAAAGGAGACGGTCATCAGGATAGCGGAGTAGCCCAGGCCGTTGCCAAGCGCGTCAACCAGCGCTTCCCCGGGCGGGTTGTTCATGGCAAAGCCTTCGGCCCGGCCCATGACGATGCAGTTGGTGATAATCAGCCCGACAAAAATCGACAACTGGCGGGAGAGCTCAAAATAGAAGGCCTGCAGCACCTGATCGACCAAGATGACCAGGGTGGCGATAATGGTGATCTGCACCCCGATACGCACGGTATTGGGAATCTGGTGGCGCAGCAGACTGATAATGGTGCTGGCGACGGCCACCACCAGGGTCAGGCAGATCGACATCACCAGGGCGGTGGCCATGCTGGCGGTAACCGCCAGGGCCGAACAGATCCCCAACACCAGTACCGCGATGGGGTTGCGCTCGAAAATCGACCCGAAAAACAGGGCCCGTTTACTCTCCTCGCTCATGTGCCGCTCCCTTGCCCAACAAGTGGCAACTCATCGACCTGCTCGCCGCTGATCGTCATTTCGGTCACCCCCTCCCTTTGCAGGCGTTGCAGAAAAGGTTTAAAGCCATGGGGCCCGAACCAGAACTCCAACAACTCGCTGACCCCTTCCAGGGTCAAAGTGGCCCCGGAGATCCCGTCAATCCGGTGTTTTCCCTCTTCACCGGGCGGGGCCTGGCCCTTGACCACCCGCAGGGCCGCCTGCTGCCGGCGGTCGTACACCTGCTTGCCCTGCCAGCCCTGCTGCCAGTCGGGGTTTTCAATCTCGCCGCCCAGCCCCGGGGTTTCCCCGTGGCGGTAAAAGGTGACCCCGGCAATGGTGTTGAAATCAGCCGTCAGGGCCACATAACCGTGCATCAGCGACCACAGGCCGCGCCCGCGGATGGGCAGCACCACGGTTTGCAACTCGCCGTTTTGCCGCACCAAATAGACCGGCGCGTACTTTTCCAGCCTCCCCAGGCCGGCCAGGTCTTCCTCTCGGCTCAACTCTCGGCTGGTTCGGGGGCGGGCGGCGGCCTTAAGTTGATCGTAGGCCGTCGGGTCGAGCGCCTCCGGTGGCAGCAAACTGCCATCGGCCAGCCGTACCAGCCGGGTTTCGATGTTATCAAACAAGGCCTCGACATCAGCCCCTTCCCGGTAGAGCCCGGCGGCGATCAAGATATTCTTGCGCTGATCGAGCAGCCGGTTGGCCTCCTGCCGTTCCCGCAAGCCCACCGCGGCGCCGGCCACCAGGGTGGCGCAGACCAGGGCCAGGATCAGCACCGTGGCCAGTACCCGGCTGGTGCTCTCTTTAGCGGCCGCCATGGTCAACCTCCCCGCCACTCGGCGGCAGGCCGGACCGGGCCGGCCGGCGGACGTGTTATCGGCCTGGAATCGCCGGGTGGTCGAAGAGCGGGGCGCAGATTGTGCCCGAAACGAGAATGGCCAGCATCACCCCTTCCGGAAAGGCCGGATTGAGCACCCGGATGATCATTGCCATCGCCCCGATAAAAAAGCCGTAGCACCATTTGCCGATCTCGGTATGGGGGGCGGTGACCGGGTCGGTGGCCATAAAGACCAGTCCCAGGGCAAAGCCGCCCAGCACCACATGCCAGTAAAAGGGGAGCTGATGGAGGGGGTTCTCCGCCGCGGGCAGCAGGTTGAAAAGACCGCTTAAACAAAAAGCCCCCAGCAGCATGGCAAGCATGATCCGCCAGGAGGCGATCCGGGTCAACAGCAGCAGTACCGCCCCCAGGATACAGGCCAAAGCCGAGGTCTCGCCCATGGAACCGGGGATGGTGCCGACAAAGGCGTCCGCCGCGGCGGCCATCAGGCGCAGGCCAGCGCGGTTCACCGGCGTCGGCTGCGCGCCCAGGGCGGCCAGCGGCGTGGCGCTGGAAACCCCGTCGACTCCGATCCAGACCGCGTCCCCGCTCATCCGGGCCGGATAGGCGAAAAAGAGAAAGGCCCGACAAACCAGGGCCGGGTTCGTGAAGATGCA